>CAWIFV010000005.1:0-348835 GCA_963835405.1 uncultured Actinomycetota bacterium | reverse complement strand
CCCAGTGAGCGAATTCAGCCGAGAGCCTCAGCAGTAGCCACCAACGTGTCCCGGGATATCTGCAGTTTCACCGAAGGCGCTCGTTGCGGTCATGGCTCTTCGTTCCCGACGCTGCCACCTCCCGCCCGTGCCATTCCTCCAGAGTGCCCACGGCGGTCAATAGATGCGCACGGGCCGACGCCAAGGAGGGCAGCCCGACATCCTTGCTGCTAGGAGGGAACGTCCGATAAAGGGCGACGACCTTGCTCTCCTCGCTCCGGACCCAGCGGCGGCCCATTGATTCCGCGATCGTGGCCGTCAGCCTCTGCGGCGGTAACGCCATCTTCTTGGCTTACGCTGCAGTCGCTCGCTCCGGACTTGCTCGCGGCGCGCTTCCGCGCCATCTGCCGTGCCGCTGCCGTCGCCATGGCGATGCCGACAGCGCCGCCAAGGACGGGGCTCAAGCTGTCAACCCGGTGGCAACGCAGCGGGTTGCCATGCGGGCCCGCCGGACGGCACCTGATGTCACGCCGGCCCCCCGCCTCCATGCAGCGGAGGCAAGGAGCATCATCCGGTCGAAGAACCGCTCGAGCGACTCCGCATCATGATTCTGCTCCTTCGCAGCGGCCGATCGCTTTATGGCGGGCGCCCAGCGGTCACCAGCCAGGTGCCCGCGATGTAGTCGAGACCCAGCCAGCCGACCGGGGTCATCGCCGAGCAGCAGGCCGCACGTCGAGCTCTCTGCTGGCCAGCGTCGCCGCCCCGTGCCGCACTGTTCCGCCGACCGGGGAGCTCAACCGCGAAGAGGTGGTCCCGGGAAAAGAAGTAAACGCGCTTCTAAACCGAGTCGTATGCGATGTGGTAGCGCCGAAGACCAAGAAGTCGATGAGTTCCAGTCGCTGCGACTTGTCGAACCCGGTTTCGTAGGGGCGCTTGCTTCATCTGAGACCTTAACCAGGACTAAGCGCCGAACCCATGCCGGCGTGGCGTCGGAGATCTCGGGGAGCGACAGGAGAGCGCCCGGTCAGAACGGTTGCGCGGTACGGGCGGCCGCGGCCGCGTACCAAATCTCTGGTGAAACTGATCTCAGGCGCAAGCGTTGCGGACGGGAGGTGGATGCAGGCGCCCAACCGTGACAACAGGTCGCACGTCACCGGCCACAGCGGCACGTGAAAAGCCGCCGGCTCCAGACCGACCGCCCCCTCGTTGCCGTCCTCCGGAGGTTTCGTGATCTCTGGGGCCCGAAGAGGACCCCCAGCCCCCGTGCCGGACTCGGTCGGACATCACCCGTGCCGGTTTCCAGTCGCGACAACCACCACGCTGCCGCCCCAGCTGGTTTGCCAGTCCTCCGCCGGCTCCAGCCTCGCTCCTCGCGAGCCGGCGCAGCAACTTGCCGTGCTCCGGGGTCCACCACCTCACCGCGCCGCTGCAGCTGTCGCCATAAGTTACTCCTCAGTAAACGTTGACGACTTCAGTCACTGAAGTTCATCATCAGCTTGTGCCGAGTACGTGTTTTTTTGGCAGACAACCGCCAGGCCAATGAGCGCTGCCGAGAGGCAGGAATCATGTCCGTAACACCGATCGCCGCAGCAACACCTCAGGAGCCGGAAGGCACGCCACCGTGTGGTGCCAGTCGGTGTTATGCTCCTGCGTCCGGGACATCACGGAAGGGCTGGCACCCACCGACAGCGACAACGTCGGCCAGGTGATCTCGCGAAGCGCACTCGACAAGGCGCGATCATCGTCGGTTCTGCCTGCAGCAGCCTGCCATCGTCGTCCGTTAGTGAACGTCACTAGACCACGACCTGTACGACGGAGGGGGAACCATGCCAATCGACCGCGGATACCGGGCCGGCGCCAGTGACTATTACGGCACCGGCCAGAGTGAACAGCGCCGGCGCGACAGCGCCGAGATGGACCGGTACTCCGGGCGGCATACCAGGAGGGGAAGAAGACTGCGTACGCGGAGGGCGCAGCCGGTGCTGAGCCCTACAACGCTGGACCCCATGTCCAAGCGCGGGATCTACGCGATGCCTCGATGTGGAGAGCGCGCGCCGTCCGCAAGACCGGCAAGAGCCAGGGGAGGGATCACTGATGGCGGTCCGCGACGAGTCGCTCGAGCGCTTGCGCCAGTCGGGGTCGCGACAACCGCACCGCACCAGCGGCGGGAGAAATGGTGCCGTACGAGCAGGGGCGACCCGACATGTGGGAGTGCGTCGCCGAGGTAGCCGAGTGACGACACGGGCAGCGATCAAGGAGTGCCAAATCCGCAAGCTGCGAGGTAAGGCACGGACGAACGATCAAGACGCGTGTGGTGGTCTCAACGGAGGCCACCACACGCATCCGTCCCCCGGACAGGCATCCCCCGTGCTCATGCCCGTCGGTCGCTTGCGTGGCCTCTGGGAGAAACTTAGGCCGGTGGCTCATACGGGGCCAGACAGGACGCGTGCCCGTAACCGTCAGCAGCGCCGCGCTTCTCAAGGGCTGCTAGATGCTCGCCCCTCACGCTGCACGCTTTGCTGCACGCACCTGGAACACGTGGCCTCGACGACTTGCCAGGGAGATGGCGAGACAGTCCGCCGTACCCCGTCCCACCCGCCGTCAGACGCGTGCTCCGCCGCGGCGGTTTTCAACTGATAGCGGTGACGACCGAGGACTCACAAACGCTGCTGTAGCGCGCTTTCGGGGGGGATTGTCGGGCGCGAAAGGGTGGGACCAATTTCCCGAACCGGAAGTGGATGCTCGCGGCCAAGAGTTAATCGCGGTCGCGCAGGCACAACTCTTGCGACCTTGCCCCCGCTACCGCAGTACAGGTTGCAGATCAACGCCAAGAGACCCGCCATGACGAAGTGCGGCGGCTTGTCGAGGATCCGCATGTGCCGAACCCTCGAGTGACTGATGAACCCCACTTGCCGCCCGTAGAGGCAATCCGTTCGCTAACGCCGCATCCCCGGTGGTGCAGGAACTCGTGGGCGCCAACATCGCGCGCCCAGTGTCTCTTCAGTTGCTGGAGTCATGGTAACTCTTCCTCCGCCTGGTTGCGCGACGGGTCACCCGAGGCTCGGGAAATCGTTGCCGACGGCACTCGAAGCGCACGAAGGTCTTGAGGCAGCCTGAGGGGTCTGACAAGGGTCTGGACGTGGACTTGTCTCTCGGGATATTGGAGAAGCCGGCTCGCGCTACTCCGGGCACAGCGTGGTGATGCAGAAAGGCGCCGCCGAACTAGTCTTTAACTGGTATCAACGAGGGCGAGCAGCACGTGCTCGTTCGAGCCACCGCTGCTGCTGGGACCATGCCCGCACGCTCCAAGGCTATTTGAAGGCTTTGCGACGACGTATACGCGGGAGGCG
Organism: uncultured Actinomycetota bacterium; assembly: GCA_963835405.1. Classification (GTDB taxonomy): domain Bacteria; phylum Actinomycetota; class Actinomycetes; order JAFAQI01; family JAFAQI01; genus CAWIFV01. Next base: position 345,506 of record CAWIFV010000005.1, on the reverse strand, counting down.
GATGTCGCGGCGCAATCGCGTCCCCCCGCGCTCGTCCACAGCTGACTCGTGCGGACGTGGCGCATCGCCAACTGGTGGGTTGTGAGCCAATCAGGCGCACACGGGTAAGGCGCCAGTTTGTGACGCGTAACTTTCATCGAGCCGCGACCTTCGCCATCCAGGCGAGGGACCGGCGAGGGGCCGAGGCGGCGACAAAGCGTCGAGGAGCGATTGCCGCGCGGATGCTCGTCCTCGCACACGATTCCGCTGCCGCGCTTTCACTTCTACGACAACCACCGGCAGGCCACGCAACCGAGTACCGCCCTCCGACCAGCAGGTCGTCGCCAAGGCCGCCGTCGCCGCCGCTCCCCCCGGTCGGTACGCGTTGGCACGCGGCCTCCACACCGAATGTTCCGACGCCTTCGAGGCGGCCTGGATCGAGGCCACGTTGGCCCAAGCCGCCATCGCCACGGCGGGTGGAGACGAACTTCGCGCTCGCCGGGGAAGGCAGGGCGAGCGGCGTCAGACTGCGACCTCGCGGCGCGCGGGATGCTCGTCAACGGTGGTCACGTTCCGGACCTCGAGGGGCCCCCCAGCCACCACCCGGAAGCAGTGGCCGAGATTGAGACTCTGGCGGAGGTCTTTCGCCTTGATCTCAGAGGCTGATTCGATTGTGCGGCCGCTGAACTGAGTTCGAAGACCCCCTTCGCCGCAGTGCAACTTGCGGAGATCTACCACTCGCAAGGAGACCATCGGGCCGCTGGGACAACCCCTGGCCGATGCGGCCCACCGGTTCGACGATCAGAACCTGCGCCTACTGGGCGCACGAGGCTTAGCCGGGCGCTGGCCAGTTGGAAGCTGCGGCGCACCCAACTCTCGACAAGGCGCCCGGTCGGCTGGCAAGACCGCTGCGTTCTTTATCTTGGCGACATCGCTGGAGCGCCAGGGGAATTGGATTGAGGCCGCAGCGAAGGCATCGGCAGTTATTGGCAGGCTCATCCTAGCAACGCCCGAGCACGTTCCCTCGCGGGTTCGATGCACACAACCTTGGCGAGTTCGAGCAGGCTTGGTCCAAACATCAAGATGCTAAGGCGGTCGAGCCCGAGGATCGAATGCACGCCCCGCCGCTGCTTGACCTCACGGCTCGCTTCGGCGACGGCGCAACAGTCATGACACAAGCAGTCCAACTCCTTCGCGAACATGGCGAGGACGCTCCTATTCGCCGCGCAAGTCTCTGTCGATCGCTCTACAGGGGCCGAGCCAATCGGCCATCGTCAGGAGAGCGAGCAACTTCCCGATCTGTTGGAGCTACACGCCCTGGACGGGAGGATTGTTCTTCAACGGTTCCCTGACAGCGAGAAGTTCTGGCGAATCCAGTGGGAAACACCTGAGGGGCCTGTCCGAGGCAACTTGATGAGTTGTTGGGTGAGGGCGGAAGCAGTGTCCGCGAACACCTCCGCGACGAAGCCACAAACGTGCGATCGCCAGAGGGTCGCTGGCTACTACACACGGCCGACGTAGTGCGGAAGCGTTCTTGCGAAAGAGCTGGTGGCGGTCTCCGGCTTCGGTCGTACGACCCCGTCGAGCAGGACGCCGTTAGAAGATCGCAGGCTCGCCGTTGGCAACGGCGGCGATGTGGCGATCGACGCCTCCGCGCCCCCCCCCCTCCACGCTTCCGCCAGACGCCATAAGGCGGCGCTTAGTTGCGGGAGTACGGAGGCTCCTAGTGCCGGAGCAAGTCCTGCGGGACTTGGTTCAGGCACGCGACTCAACCGCTCCTGCTTTCGGATGCATGTCCGTCGCATATGACAGTGCGCAGCCCTAGCGAACTGTCTCATTGAAACACCGCTCGAGGACGCAGGTACTCGTGGCCAAGCGCGCCCAGTCAATGCTGCAGGCTTCGGCGCAGGCCCAGACTCGGCTGGCTTGCTCTGAGATGGAAGGACTTCGTTGAGCACGACCGAGAAGGGATGGATGCATGGCTAAGCCCACTGGATGTAGTGAAGGCGGAGGAGCCTGTCGCCCGCGGTGCGATGACCTTAGGTCTTCGGACCCGCCCGCGCCGAGGGGATCAGCTGCTTCGGCACGCTCAGCCTTGTCCATGCTCCTGTTGAGAGCGGACAACTCTCTGCTGCCGACCGCGAAGAGGTATCCCCGCTCCTTGCCCGAGAATACGGGGCGAACCTAGACGACGGAGTCGGGGAAGGAGCAGGAACACCTCTTCGCGGTCGGCAGCAGAGAGTTGTCCGCTCTCAACAAGAGCGTCGACAAGGCTGAGCGTGCCGAAGCAGCTTATCCCCTCGGCGCGGGCCAGTCTGCGAAGACCTAGGTCATCGCACCACAGGGCGACGGCTCTCCCCGCCTTCACTACATCCAGTGGGCTTAGCCATGCATCCATGCCTTCTCGGTCGTGCTCAACGAAGTGCTTCATCTCAGGCCAAGCCAGCCGAGTCTGGGCCTGCGGAGCCTCAGCATTGACTGGGCGCGCTTGGCCACGAGTTCTGCATCCTCGAGCGGTGTTTCAATGAAGACAGCTCGCCGGCTGCGCTGTCATATGCGACGGACATCGTCGAAAGCAGAGCGGTTGAGTCGCGTGCCTGAACCAAGTCCCGCAGGACTTGCTCCGGCACGAGGAGCCTCCGTACTCCCGCAACTAAGCGCCGCCTTATGGCGTCTGGCAGAAGCTGCAGAACGTGGAGCGCGGAGGCGTCGATCGCCACATCGCCGCCGTTGCCAACGGCGACAGCTGCGATCTTCTCTGCGGCGTCCTGCTCGACAGGGTCGTACGACCGAAGCCCGAGACCGCCACCAGCTCTTCGCAAGAACGCTTCGGCGTACGGTCGGCCGTGTGTAGTAGCCAGCAACCCTGTTGGCAATCGCGCGTTTGCCACTTCGTCGCGGAGGTGTTCGCGGACGTCTTCGCCCTCACCCAACAACTCATCAAGTTGCCTCAGAGCTTCTCAGGTGTTTCCCACTGGATTCGCCAGAACTTCTGGCTTTCGGGGAACCGTTGGAAGAACTCCTCCGTCAGGGCGTGTAACTCCGACAGATCGGGAAGTTGCTCGCTCTCCTGACGATGGCCGATTCGCTCGCCCCTGTGACCGATCGACATAGAATCTGCGCGGCGAATGTCTCGTCCTCGCCATGTTCGCGAAGGAGTTGGACTGCTTGTGTCATGACTGTTGCGCCGTCGCCGAAGCGAGCCGTGAGGTCAAGCAGCAGCAGGGCATGCATTCGATCCTCGGGCTCGACCGCCTTGGCGTCTTGAAGAGTGGACCAGCCTGCTCGAACTCGCCAAGGTTGTGCATCGAACCCGCGAGTGACCAACGTGCTCGGGCGTTGCCGGGATCGCCTGCCAATAACTGCCGATACCTCGCTGCGGCCTCAATCCAATTCCCCTGGGCGCTAGCGATGTCCGCCAAGATGCCGATCGCAGCGGTCCTGCCGGCCCAAGTTTCGGGCGCCTTGTCGAGCGCCTCTCTTGCTGTTTGCGCCGCAGGTTCCAACTGGCCGGCGCTGGCTAAGCCTCGTGCGCCCAGTAGGCGCAGGTTCTGATCGTCGACCGGTCGGCCGCGTCGGCCAGGCACTGTCCCGCGGCCCGATGGTCTCCTTGCGAGTGGTAGATCTCCGCAAGTTGCACTGCGGCGAAGGGGGTCTTCGAACTCAGTTCACGCAGCCGCGCGATCCGATCGGCCTCCTGATCAAGGCGAAAGACCTCCGCCAGAGTCTCAATCTCGGCCACGGCTTCCGGGTGGTGGCTGCGTAGCCCCTCGAGGTCCGGAACGTGACCACCGTTGACGAGCATCCCGCGCGCCGCGGTCAGACGCTGCTGGTCGTCTGCGCCGCTCGCCAGACTGCTTCCCACAGAGCGCGAAGTTCGTCTCCACCCGCCGGTGGCGTGCGGCTTCGGCCAACGTGGCCTCGATCCAGGCCGCCTCGAAGGCGTCGGAACATTCGTGTGCAAGCTGGCGTGCCAACGCGTACCGACCAGAGGCAGCAGCGGCGACGGCGGCCTTGGCGACGACCTGCTGGTCGTGAGCCTCGTCCTCGGTTGCATCGCCCTCCGGTGGTTGTCGTAGAAGTGAAAGCGCGGCAGCGGAATCGTGTGCGAGGACGAGCGCGTCCGCCGCGGCAATAGCTGCCTCGACGCTGTCACCACCCCAAGTCCGTCGCCGGTCCCTCGCCTGGATGGCGAAGGTCGCGGCTCGATGAAGTTGCGCGTCACGACTGACGGCCTTACCCGTGTGCGCCTGATTCGTCAGCAACCGGGCCAGCATGACCAAGAGACCGGAGGCCTCAGTCACGGTCGCCTGCGCCGCCAGTTCGGCAATCGCCGCGTCCACACGGTCGCTGTGGACGAGCGCAACGGCACGCAACTGCGCCGCGACATCCGCCTCCCGCGTATCCGTCGTCGCAAAGCCTTCGATGGCCTTGAGCGTGCCGGCATGGTCCTCGGCTAAGGCGGCAGCGGTGGCTCGAACGAGCGCGTGCTGCTCGCCCTCGTTGATCCAGTTTGAGACTAGTTCGGCGGCGCCTTCGGCATCACCACGCTGTGCCCGGAGTCGCGCGAGCCGGCTTGCAATATCCCGAGGGCGCAAGTCCGGCGTCCAGACCCCTTGTCAGGGCGACGTCGGGGCCGCCTCAAGACTTTCGTGCGCTTCGAGTGCCAGTCCAACGATTCCCCAAGCCTGGGGTGACCCGTCGCGCAACCAGGGCGGAGGAGAGCTTACCCATGACTTCAGCAACTGAAGAGACACTGGGCGCGCGATGGCGCCCACGAGTTCCTGCACCGCCCTGCGATCCGGCGTTAGCGAACGGATTGCCTCTGCGACATAGGGCGGCAGGTGGCTGCATGGGTCGCCGAGCTGATCGGCCGCATCGGATGCCTGGACAAGCCGCCGCACTTCGTCATGGCGGGTCTCTTGGCGTTGATCTGCAACCTGTACTGCGGTAGCGGGGGCAAGGTCGCGATGAGTTGTGCCTGCGCGACCGCGATTAACTCTCGGCACCGAGCATCCACTTCCGGTTCGGGAAGTTGGTTCCACCCTTTCGCGCCCGACAATCCCCCCCCGAAAGCGCGCTACAGCAGCGTTTGTGGCGTCCTCGGTCGTCACCGCTATCAGTTGAAAACCGCCGCGGCGACACGCGTCTGACGGCTCGCTTGGGGACGGGGTACGGCGACTGTTCGCCATCTCCCTGGCAAGTCGTCGAGGCCACGTGTTCCAGGTGCGTGCAGCAAAGCGTGCAGCGTGAGGGGCGAGCATCTGGCCGCCCTTGAGAAGCGCGGCGCTGCTGACGGTTACGGGCACGCGTGCCTCCTCTGCCCCCGTATGAGCCACCGGCCTAAGTTTCTCCCAGAGGCCACGCAAGCGACCGACGGCCGTGAGATGCCGAATGCCTGTCCGGGAGACGGATGCGTGTGGTGGCCTCCGTTGAGACCACCACACGCGTCTTGATCGTTCGTCCGTGCCTTACCTTCGCAGCTTGCGTTGGCACTCCTTGATCGCTGCCCGTGTCGTCACTCGGCTTGAGTCGGCGACGCACTCCCACATGTCGGTTCGCCCCTGCTCGTACGCCGCCATTTCTCCCGCCGCTCGTGCGGTGCGGTTGTCGCGACCCGACTGGCGCAAGCGCTCGAGCGACTCGTCGCGGACCGCCATCAGTGATCCCTCCCCTGGCTCTTGCCGGTCTTGCGGACGGCGCGCGCTCTCCACATCGAGGCATCGCGTAGATCCCGCGCTTGGGCGTCGAGTCCGGCGTTGTAGGGCTCAGCACCGGCTGCGCCCTCCGCGTACGCAGTCTTCTTCCCCTCCTGGTATGCCGCCCGGGCTGGTCATCTCGGCGCTGTCGCGCCGGCGCTGCTCGCTCTGGCCGGTGCCGTAATAGTCACTGGCGCCGCCCCGGTATCCGCGGTCGATTGGCATGGTTCCCCCTCCGTCGTACAGGTCGTGGTCTAGGTGAGCGTCACAGGACGACGATGGCGGCTGCTGCGGCAGAACCGACGATGATCGCGCCTTGTGCATGCGCTTCGCGATCACCTGGCCGACGTTGTCGCTGTCGGTGGGCTGCAGCCCTTCCGTGATGTCCCGGACGCGCTGTAGTTGCGGCCCGACGACCGGAAGGGCGTAGACGCCGACTGGCCGGGCCGCGGGGCGTGCCTTCCGGCTCCTCAGGTGTTGCTGCGGCGATCGGTGTTACGGACATGATTCCTGCCTCTCGTTTTGGCGGCGCTTCATTGGACTCGCCGCGGGTTGTCTGCCAAACTTTGCTCGGCACGACTGATGATGAACTTCAGTGACTGAAGTCGTCAACGTTTACTGAGGAGTAACTTATGGCGAGCAGCTACGGCCGCGCGGTGGAGTGGTGGACGCCGGAGCACGGCAAGTTGCTGCGCCGGCTCCGCGAGGAGCGAGGCTGGAGCCAGCAGGCGGCCCCTGGCAAACCAGCTTGGGGGCGGCAGCGTCGTGGGTGTCGCAACTGGAAACCGGCACGGGTGATGTCCGACCGAGTCCGGCACGGCTCGCGGCGCTGGGGGTCCTCTTCGGGCCGGAGATCACGAAACCTCCGGAGGACGGCAACGAGCCGTCGGTCGATCCGGAGCCGGCGGCTTTCACGTGCCTGTGGCGTGCACGTGCCGACCTGTTGTCACGGTTGGCGCCTGCATCCACCTCCCGTCCGCAACGCTTGCGCCTGGATCGGTTGGCCAGGGATCTGATCGCGGCCGCGGCCGCCCATCCATACGCGCAACCGTTCCTGACCGGGCGCAGTCTCCTGTCGCTCCCCGAGATCTCCGACGCCACGCCGGCATGGGTTCGGCGCTTAGTCCTGGTTGAGGTTGCGGCGATGAAGCTCGACGCCCCCTACGAAACCGGGTTCGACAAGTCGCAGCGACTGGAACTCATCGACTTCTTGGTCGAAGACTTGGCGCTACCCGCGTCGGCATACGACTCGGTTAGAAGCGCGTTTACTTCTTTTCCCCGGGACCGCCCTCTTTGGCAACAGCTTGCCCCGGTCGGCGGAACGGTCGGCGCGTTGCAGGCGACGCTGGCCAGCGAGGACTACGACGTGCGCCTGCTGCTCGGCGATGACCCGGTCGGCTGGCTGGGTCTCGACTACATCGCGGGCACCTGGCTGGTCCGCTGGGCGCCCGCCATAAAGCGATCGGCCGCTGCGAAGGAGCAGAATCATGATGCGGAGTCGCTCGAGCGGTTCTTCGACCGGATGATGCTCCTTGCCTCCGCTACCGGTGCCGTCCGGCGGGCCGGCGTGACATCAGGTGCCGTCCGGCGGGCCGGCATGGCAACCGGTGTCTCTGCTGCCGGGTTGACAGCTTTGAGCCCCGTCCTTGGCGGCGCTGTCGGCATCGCCATGGCGACGGCAGCGGCACGGCAGATGGCGCGGAAGCGCGCCGCGACCAAGTCCGGAGCGAGCGAGACTGCAGGCGTAAGCCAAGAAGATGGCGTTACCGCCGCAGAGCTGACGGCCACGATCGCGGAATCAATGGGCCGCCACTGGGTCCGAGTCGAGGCGAGCAAGGTCGTCGCCCTTTATCGGACGTTCCCTCCTCACAGCGGGGGGGACAAGGATGTCGGGCTGCCCTCCTTGGCGTCGGCCCGTGCGCATCTATTGACCGCCGTCGGCACTCTGGAGGAATGGCACGGGCGGGAGGTGGCAGCGTCGGGAACGAAGAGCCATGACCGCAACGAGCGCCTTCGTGAGCTTGCAGATATCCGGGACACGTTGGTGGCTACTGCTGAGGCTCTCGGCTGAATTCGCTCACTGGGCTCATCCCCGTGGTCGGACCGCGCCGATGTAGTCGGCCTGGTCGATCGAGTCGAAACGGATCACGGCGCCCGTGTACGGCGCGTCGATCATGTAGCCGTTGCCGGTGTAGATGCCGACGTGGTGAATGGTCGCCGGGTCGCTGAGGTTCGTCGCGTAGAACACGAGGTCGCCTGGCCGGAGTTGGCTCCGCGGCACGTGCGGGCCGGCGTACCACTGCTCCGCCGCCGTCCGAGGAAGCGAGACCCCGGCAGCCGCGTACGCGGCTTGCGTCAGCCCCGAGCAGTCGAAGCGACCGTCCGCGCCGGTGCCGCCCCACTCGTACGGCGTACCGAGGACGTCGTACGCGAAGGTGATCGCGGCCCGCGCTCGCGTCGACGTCGGCACTGGCGACGAGCTGGTGTCGGCGAACGACGGCTCGAGCGCCAGGATCTGTCGGACGTATCCCTGCGTCTCCGCATACGGCGGCACGCCCTGGAACTGCAGGACCGCATAGACGCCGGCGTTGTACGCCGCCAGCATGTTCGCGGTGGCATCGCCTGGCACCGGCTGAGTCTCACGGGCCAGGGCGCAGTCGTAGTTCGCAGCTGATGCGATCGCATCGGTCGGCTCGAACGGGTCGGCGCGTCCGTCGCCATTCGCGTCGATGCCCCACACCGCCCAGGTCGTCGGCATGAACTGCCCGATGCCCTGCGCACCCTTGGGGCTCACCTCGTCCGGGTGGAACCCGCTCTCGACGTACAGCTGCGCCGCGAGCAGCGCGGGCGACAGCAGGGAGCACAGCCGGCCGTAGTTCTCGACGTCTGCCACATACGCCGGCGGGACGGTCGCCGGCGCAAGCGACTCGGTCCCGGATGGGCTGGCCGCGAACGCGCCGAGGGCAAGCGCCAGCGGCAGGCCGACGACCAACGCGATCGTTCCGACGACGGCCCGGCGCACAGGCTCAGGCCTTCCGCACAGGCCGGCGCTTCGGGTACTTCTTCGCCTCCCCGGGCTCGGACAGCCACTCCAACAGCGCTGTTCGGGAGAGTCGCCATTCCTTGCCGATCCGCTTGCCCGGCAACCGCTGAGCGGCCAACGCCGTCCGCACCGTTGCCGGCGCGACGTGCAGGAAAGCGGCGGCCTCGACGACGTTCATGATCTCCGGCGGCTCCGCGACGGTCGTCTTCGTCGTACGGCGGGAGCGACTGGCGCTCCGGCTCGCCCCGGTCTGCGGCATTAGCCCTCCTTGCCCGGCGTGTCGCATTGTGTCCGATCAGGACCGTAGGTTAGATCCAGATGACAGGTGATGACCGCAAATGACAGATGACACGCGGGCATCACAGGCTCTTGGCCATCGGGAAGCGAGGAGACGTCATGCACCACGGAGTGCTGGCCGCGGGAGGGTCTGGCGGGGGAATCAACAACGTCATCGGCGGCATCGCGCCGGACTGGGGGCCGTTCGGTCAGCTCGGTAACCAGGGCCGGCTGCTGGTCGAGGTCCTCATGGCCGCAGTGGTCCTGATGTGCTTCGCCATCGCGGCGTGGGGTGCTGCCAAGCAGCGACTCGGTACGACGGCAACTCGGGACGCGTTCTCTGCCGAGCAGGGCAAGGGAATGATCATCGCTGGGCTCACCGGCGTCTTCCTCGTCGGCTCGCTCGGCACGTTGTTCACCATCGTCTACGGCATGGCTATCTGAAGGCCGCGCTATGGCCTTCACCGACGCTCAACCGAGGACGCGTATCCGGCTCTCGGCTGACGCGTCACCGGCGACCAAGCCCAACCACTCCCGTCGGCGGTTGGTGATCGCGGGCGCCGCAGTGGTGGGCCTCGCTGCTGGCCGGCCGTCGTCCTCGCTCTCGTGCATCACTCTCCTCGGGCGACACCGACGCAACAGGCGGCGCCACCGCCGGCCGGCACGACGACATCGCCGTCGACCGTTGCCGGAGTCCCTGTCGGCTATCCGGATACCGAGGCGGGAGCGAAGGCCGCAGCCGCCAACTACGTCGTCGCATTCGCGAGCGAGCGGCATGTTCGACGCGTCAGCCCGGCACGCGATCATCGCTGCCGTCAGCGATCCGACCGTCGTGGGTGCACTCCAGCAGCAGTACGACGCGGCGTTCCAGGCCACGATGTCGCGGTTCGGACTGTCCGCCTCAGGCCAGCCTCCGCACGGCCAGCAGTTCGTCGCCCGCGCGCTACCGGTCGGGGTGCACGTCGATGCCTACGACTCCACCGCGGCACGCGTGTCCGTCTGGTCGGACGGTCTGATCGGTCTCGCAGGAGCGCAGTCGAAGAATCCCGTCGCCGAAGCCTGGACGACCACCACCGTCTCGCTGCGCTGGGTCGACGGCGACTGGAAGTGGGTCACGGCCACGCAGCACGACGGGCCGACACCGGTCTCCGGGCTGCAGTCGCCGTCGACCGCCGACCAGATCGCGCAAGCGACGCAGATGTTCACGGGGATGCGCTATGCACCCTGACCTTCCGATGACACCGCCGGACTTCTCCCCGTGCTCCGTCTTGATCGGTCCGGCCAAGACGGCATGCGAGGACGCCGGCAAGATCGTCCACGGCGCCGGCGCTGTCGGCGGCTTTGTCTCCGACCCGCTTGGCTCCTTAGCGAAGGCCTGCGCCGACGCGGCGACCTGGGTCATCGACAAGCTCTCCGCGATCGTCAGCGCGACCACCCAGGTCGACTTCGGCAACAGCGGGTTCCTCCGCGTCTACGCCGTCGTCTTCGGCGCCGCCACGTTCCTCACGCTCATCCTGTGGCTCCTGGCCGTCGCCAAGCGCGCGGTCCGCGGCGTACCGATCGCGACCGCCATCGGCGAGGCCGTCGGCTTCTTGTGGCTCGCGCTCGCTGCCAGCGCGTTCACTCCGCTCGCGCTCGCCCTGGTCGTGGGACTCACGGATCAGCTGACGAACGCGATCGCGGCGACGACGGGCGGAGACACCACGTCGTTCCTGACCGGGCTCAGCAAGGCACTGACCCCGACGATGGGCGGCGGGTCCGTCGTCGTCGTCTTCGTCAGCCTGCTCGCGCTCGTCGCCGCCGCGATCATCTGGGTCGAGCTGCTGATCCGCGCCGCGATGCTCTACGTCGGCGCCGTCATGGGTGCGGCCGTCTACTCCGGCCTCGTCGACCGGGACATGTGGCGGCACGTACGCCGGTGGGTCGGCGTCATGGTCGCCATCGACCTGGCCAAGCCGGTGCTCGTCATCGTGCTGGCGCTTGCCGCGGCCGTCACCGCGACCGGCTCCCCGTCCGACGCGTTCTCCTCCGTGCTCGCCGGGCTGGCCATCATGTTCCTGTCGATCTTCACCAGCGTCGCCGTCTACAAGTTCGTCCCGGCGTTCGGTGACGACATGGCGTCGCTGCACCATCAGCGCAAGAGCGCGGCGAACGCCGGACCGGCCGCCGCCGTCGACGGCCCCGTGAGCCACATGCGACGGGGTATGGCCGCCCACGGCAGCCGCGGCACGTCGGCTTCAGGGATGAGGGCCGGGACAGGTTCGGGGGCTGCCGGCGGGGCCGCCACCGCTGGGGCGGCAGTCGGAGTTGCGGCAGGAGTCGCTGCCCACACCGGCGGTGCTGCCGTCCGACGCGGCGTCTCCCGCATGTCGCCGCCCGAGCCCGCTTACGCCGGCGGCTCGCCACAACCACAGGGGCAAGCATGCCCGCCGAGAGGGTGAGCAGCGATGACCACTCAGAGCGCCACCGAGCGCCGGGTCTTCCACTTCGGCAAGGCCAGGGCCAACGCGATGATCGGTCGCAACCGTGAGCCCGGCGAGATCGCCGTCCTCGTCGGGGCGGCCGCGCTGGGCCTTGTCGGCGGGCTGGTCCTGCCCTGGCTGCCGTTGCGCATCCTGTTCCTCGCCGGTGCACCGCTTACCGGTGCGGCAATCGTCTGGCTCCCGTACCGGGGTCGGACGTTCTATCGCTGGTACGAGATCGACCGGTCCCATCGCCGGTTGCTGCGCACGGGCGCCGCGGCGTACCGCTCCGCAGCCATGGAGGCCGGCACCCGCATCGGCGGGCAGGAGGTCGAGATCGGCGCACCGCCCGGGATCGGCCGGATCCACTGGATCTCCGCCGGCATGGACGACGGCGCACTCGCGGTGCTGCTTCACGTCGACCGGCGGCTGATCACTGCGGCGGTCGAGATCGAAGGGCCGGGCGTCGGCTCCCGCGACAGCGAGGACCAGGAGGCGCTCGTCGACCGGTTCGGCGGGCTGCTCGCGCACGTGGCCAACGGTGAGGGGTTCGTCCGCCGGCTGCAGATGATCGCCCGAACCCTGCCGGCCGACCCGGATGCGCACGTCAACGACGTCGCCCGCCGCGGTGAGCCGCACGCTCCGGACTGGATCGTCGGGGCGTACGACGAGTTGCTCGCGACCGTCTCGACGTCGAGCGAGCAGCACCGCAACTACCTGGTCGCGGCCATGCCGTACACCCGGGAGCTGTCAGCCGAAGCCGCGGCGTACGGCGGTGGTGACCTCGGCATCGGCCGGGTCATGGCGCAGGGAGATGAGCGACATCCTGGCCCGGCTCGCCGATGCCGACATCAAGTTGCGCCAGCCGCTGGGCGTGGCCGCGCTGTCGAGCCTGATCCACTCGATGTACGACCCCGAGCACGCGATCGACGCCTTCCCAGGGATGGGGCCGCGCAACGCCTGGCCGGCCGAGCTCGACGCGACGAGCCCGACGTACCTGATGTCGAAGACCCGGGAGTCCAGCGTCGCCGAGCCGTGGTGTCACGCGACCGCGTGGATCAAGGACTGGCCTCTGACGCCGGTGTCGGTCAACTTCCTGGCGCCGCTGCTGGTGCACACGCCGGACGTGATCCGGACGGTCGCTGTGACGATGGACCTCGAGCCGACCGACGTGGCGATCGAGCGGATGCTCGGGGAGAAGACCAACGACCAGGCGGAGACCGCGCGGTCGGCTGGTCTGGGTCGGGTGACGGATCCGCGGCACGAGGCCCACGCGACGCGCATCGACCAACGCGGCGATGACCTCGCGTCAGGAGCGGCCGGAGTGAACCTGGTCGGCTACGTCACCGTGTCGGCGCGATCGGCCGAGGACCTCTCCCGTGACAAGCGCACGATCCGCGCCGCTGCCGGGAAGAGCTACCTGCGGTTGGAGTGGTGCGACCGCGAGCATCACCGCGCGTTCGTCAACACGCTGCCGTTCGCATCCGGCATCCGAGGCCGCTGATGCTCGACCTCGCGGGCGCGTTCACCAACCTTGTGCAGGGGCGGGCCGAGACCACCCGTCGTCCGGTGCGGACGTCCACCCGGCAAGCCCAGGCCGTCTACCTGCCGACTGCCGCGCCCGGACTCGGCGACTCCGGCGTGATCATCGGCCGGGAGCTCTACTCCGGCAAGGGCTACCTCTACGACCCGTTCCTCCTGTACGGCGAGCGGCTGCCGGCGCCGCACTGGCTCGTGCTCGGCGAGTCCGGCAACGGCAAGTCGGCGCTGGAGAAGACGTACATCCTGCGGCAGCTCCGCTTCCGCGACCGTCAGGCTGTCGTGCTGGACGCGCAAGGCGACGACGGCGTCGGCGAGTGGAACCGGATCGCTGAGGCGATGGGTGTCACGCCGATCCGGCTGGAGCCCGGCGACCGCATGTCGACCGGCATACGGCTGAACCCGCTCGACCCGCGGATTGCGAGCAGCGGCCAACTCGCACTCCTGCGGACGATCGTCGAAGTGGCGACCGGCCGAGCGCTCGACGAACGGTCCGGTTACGCGTTGAAGGTGGCGCACGAGCAGGTACGGCGGTGGGCGCTGCCGGAGCGGCAACCGATCATGGCCGACCTCGTCGCTGCGCTCCGGAACCCGACCGCTGAGGACGCCGCCGAGATGGGGCTGGCGGTGGAGGACGTCCGCAGCTGGGGGCTGGACGTCGCTCTCGTGCTCGACCGGCTCGTGTCCGGTGACCTGGCCGGCGCCTTCGACGCGCCGACGACGCCGGGTATCGAGCTGGACTCGCCGCTGATCGTCTTCGACATCTCGAAGATCGACCGCAACTCGGTTGCGATGCCGATCCTCATGGCGGTCGTCGGCGTGTGGCTCGAGCACACCTGGTTGCGGCCGGACGGGGTCAAGCGGATCTTCCTCGTCGAAGAGGCATGGCACATCATCAACAGCCCGTTCGTCGCTCAGCTCTTCCAGCGGCTGCTGAAGTTCGGCCGTCGGCTGGGCCTCAGCTTCGTCGCCGTCGTCCACCACCTCTCCGACGTCATCGAGGGCGCGGCGGCGCAGGAGGCGGCGGCGATCTTGAAGATGGCGTCGACGAGAACGATCTACGCGCAGAAGGCCGAGGAAGCCCGGGCGACTGGCCGCGTTCTCGGCCTGCCGCGTTGGGCCGTCGAGATCATCCCGACGCTGCCACCAGGAGTAGCCGTGTGGGACGTCAACGGCAACGTCCAGGTGGTGAAGCACCTAGTGACGTCCATCGAACAACCACTGGTCTTCACCGACCGAGCGATGGCGCCGCCGGACCTCATCACGTTGGAAAGCTGACACAACGGCCGCTCGCTGCCCGTTGGATCATGGTCGCCCCGGCCAGAACCTGCATGCATTCCGACCGCGGCACGCAGCGCATCTGGCCCCAAGGTCCGGTCCTGGCTGAAAGACTGAGGCGGTGACCGTGGGGAGCAAAGAGGCCGAGCGTACGGAGCTGCACAAGACGATCTGGCGGATCGCGAACGACCTGCGCGGAAGCGTAGACGGGTGGGACTTCAAGAGCTACGTGCTCGGCATGTTGTTCTACCGGTTCATCAGCGAGAACCTGACGGCCTACCTGAACGAGCAAGAACGTGCCGCGGGTAACCCAGACTTCGACTACGCCAAACTGTCCGATACCGACGCCGAGTTTGGCCGACCCTCCACGGTCGAGGAGAAGGGCTTCTACATCCTGCCGAGCAACCTGTTCGCCAACGTTCGGCATCGCGCTCGCCACGACCCGGATCTGAACGAGACCTTGGCGACGGTCTTCGCCAACATCGAAGCGTCGGCGCTCGGCACGGCCAGTGAGGGTGACTTCAAAGGGCTGTTCGACGACCTAGACGTCAACAGCACCAAGCTCGGCGCGACCGTCGCCAAGCGCAACGAGAGGGTCGTCAAGCTGCTCGACGCGATCGGCGAACTAAACCTCGGCACGTATGCCGATCACACGATCGACGCTTTCGGTGACGCCTACGAGTACCTGATGACGATGTACGCCTCCAGTGCCGGCAAGTCCGGTGGCGAGTTCTTTACGCCACAGGAGGTCTCCGAGCTACTGGCTCGGATCACGGTTGTCGGCAAGACCGAGGTGAACAAGGTGTATGACCCCGCCTGCGGCTCGGGGTCGCTGCTGCTGAAGTTCGCGAAGGTGCTTGGCAAGGACAACGTGCGGCAAGGGTTCTTCGGTCAAGAGATCAACCTGACGACCTACAACCTGTGTCGGATCAACATGTTCCTGCACGACATCAACTACGAGAAGTTCGACATCGCCCACGGCGACACGCTGATCGATCCGCAGCATTGGGACGACGAGCCTTTCGAGGCCATCGTCTCCAACCCGCCGTACTCGATCAAGTGGGCCGGGGACGCGAACCCGCTATTGATCAACGACCCGCGCTACGCTCCGGCCGGCGTTCTCGCGCCGAAGTCGAAGGCCGACCTCGCCTTCACGATGCACATGCTCAGCTGGCTTGCGGTGAACGGTACGGCGGCGATTGTCGAGTTTCCCGGCGTGCTGTACCGCGGCGGAGCCGAACGGAAGATCCGCAAGTACCTAGTCGATAACAATTATGTCGACACCGTGATCCAGTTGCCGCCAGACCTGTTCTTCGGCACGACGATTGCGACCTGCATCATCGTGCTGAAGAAGAGCAAGGCGGACAACAAGGTCCTCTTCATTGATGCCTCGGCCGAGTTCGTTCGGCAGGGCAACAAGAACAAGCTCACCGACGCCAACCGTCAACGCATTCTCGACACCTTTATCGAGCGCGCAGACGTCGATCACTTCGCGCGGCTTGTCGAATGCGAGGCGATCGCCGAGAACGCTTACAACATCGCGGTCAGCTCGTACGTCGCCGCCGAGGACACCCGCGAAGTCATCGACATCACCGAGCTGAATTTCGAGATCGCCCGCATCGTTGCAAGGCAATACGAGCTGAGGAAACAGATTGACGAGATCGTCGCTGCCCTCGAAGCGGGTGAGGCGTGAGCGACGTCAGAGATGCCCTTGCGGAGCTGGCCGTCATCCACGTTCCCTGGGTTCCGCTTCGCGACGTGGGGACCTGGTACGGCGGCGGAACGCCTTCCAAGTCCGTCCGCGAGTATTGGGAGAACGGTGACATCCCTTGGCTATCGCCCAAGGACATGAGTGTCGACACGCTGACTGCGACAGAGGACCACATCGCCGCCAAGGCACTCGAGAAGTCGACGGTGAGACTCGTCCCGGCCGGTTCGGTTGCGTTCGTCGTGCGATCCAACGTGCTGCGCCGCCGTTTCCCGGTCGCTCTGGTTCCCTTCGCTGTCACCCTGAATCAGGACATGCGCGCGGTCGTTCCGCGCGACGGAATTGTTGTCGAATACCTGGCGCAGGTATGCAGGGCAAGAGCAGATGCGATTCTGGCAGTGGCTGGACGAGCCGATGGCTCGATGGCGGCGATTCAGAGCAGTGCGTTTCTCGACTTTAAGATCCCGATCCCGCCGCCCGCCGCTCAACGAGCGATTGTGACTGTCCTTGATCGGTACCGCGCGCTGCAGGCTGAACTGGAAGCGGAGTTGGAGTCGGAGTTGGAAGCCCGCGGCCGCCAGTACGAGTGCTACCGAGACTCACTCTTATCCTTCTCTGGCGCGGCGGGAGTCCGGTGGCTTCCAATGGGTGAGGTTGGAACGTTCACGCGCGGTCGGCGTTTCGTTAAGGACGACATCGTGGACGACGGCCTCCCGGCCATCCACTACGGCGAGATCTACACCCACTACGGCACGGCCACGACGACCGCTCTATCGCACGTGCGGCGTGAGATCGCTTCGGCCTTGCGATTCGCGCACCCCAACGACGTCGTGGTCGCTGCCGTCGGCGAGACCGTTGAAGACGTCGGGAAAGCCGTTGCCTGGCTCGGCGCCGGTCCTGTCGCCGTCCACGACGACTGCTTCACGTTCCGTCATTCGCAGAACCCGAAGTTCATTGCGTATTGCATGCAGACCGCCGAATTCAACGCGAACAAGGAAAGTACGTCTCGCGGGCGAAGATGAAGCGCTCTCCGCTGAGGGCCTGGGCAAGCTCGCTATTCCTGTCCCGCCTCTCGAAGAACAGCAGGTCATCGTCGACATCCTCGACAAGTTCGCCGCGCTGGTGAACGACCTGTCGGTCCGCCTCCCGGCGGAGCTGAGCGCTCGGCGTCAGCAGTACGAGTACTACCGCGACAGGTTGCTCACGTTCGACGGAAGCCGCCGCATGACCGAGCCCACCGGCGCGCCCCGGTACGAGCCGATTGCAGTCAGCGATGAAAGCACGGTCGTGGCTGAGTTCTTGCCGGAACCGTCGAAGGGGAGCGCTTACCAGTCCGAGGCTGCGCTGGAAGCGGCGCTCATCGAGTTGCTCCAAGGGCAGGCATACGAGTACCTGCCCATCTCGAGTGCGTCTGCCCTTGAGGCGAATCTGCGGGCGCAGCTCGAGGCGCTGAACAAGATCGAGTTCTCCGATGCAGAGTGGCAGCGCTTCTTCACCGAGAAGATCGCCAGCGCCAATGACGGCATCGTGGAGAAGACGGCCCGCATCCAAGAGGACCATGTGCAGGTCCTCAAGCGCGACGACGGCACGATCAAGAACGTCTACCTGATCGACAAGGTGAACGTCCACAACAACCGGCTTCAGGTGATCAACCAGTACGAGGTGCCGTCAGCGAGCGGCGCCCACGCCAACCGGTACGACGTGACCGTCCTCGTGAACGGCCTGCCGCTGGTACACGTCGAGCTGAAGCGGCGGGGCGTCGACATCCGCGAGGCGTTCAACCAGATCAACCGCTACCAGCGCGACAGCTTCTGGGCCGACTCGGGTCTGTTCGAGTACGTGCAGTTGTTCGTGATCAGCAACGGCACGCTGACGAAGTACTACAGCAACACCACGCGCGACCGGCACATCGGCGAGCTGGCCAGCGGTAACCGCTCGCGCAAGCAGACTTCGAACAGCTTCGAGTTCACGAGCTGGTGGGCCGATGCGACCAACAAACCGATCACGGACCTTGTCGGGTTCACGAGGACGTTTTTCGCCAAGCACACGCTGCTGAACGTCCTGACCAAGTACTGCGTGTTCGACGTCGACCGCAAGCTGCTGGTCATGCGGCCGTACCAGATCGTCGCGGCCGAGCGAATCCTGCAGCGCATCCAGACCTCGACGACCTACAAGCAGACCGGCACGACTGCCGCCGGCGGCTACATCTGGCACACCACCGGCTCGGGCAAGACGCTGACCAGCTTCAAGGCCGCTCAACTGGCCTCGCGGCTACCAGGGCTGGACAAGGTGCTGTTCGTCGTCGACCGCAAGGACCTCGACTACCAGACGATGCGTGAGTACGAGCGATTCGAGACAGGGGCCGCGAACTCGAACGCCTCCACAAGGGTTCTCGCGAGGCAGCTCGCCGACCCGAGCGCTCGCATCATCATCACGACGATCCAGAAGCTCGTGCGCTTTATCGGTCAGAGCCGAGGGCACGAGGTCTTCGGCGACCACGTCGTGATCATCTTCGACGAATGCCACCGCAGCCAGTTCGGCGACATGCACCTTGCCGTCACCAGGTCGTTCAAGCGACTACCACCTGTTCGGCTTCACCGGGACACCGATTTTCGCCGACAACGCCGGCAGCAGCGGCAATCCGCTGCTGCGTACAACCGAGCAGGCCTTCGGCGAGAAGCTGCACATGTACACGATCGTCGACGCGATCAACGACAAGAACGTCCTGCCGTTCCGCATCGACTACGTCAACACGGTCAAGCTGCCCGAGCACCTCGCGGACAAGCAGGTCTCGGCGATCGACACCGAGAAGGCGCTGCTCGCCCCGGAGCGCCTGAAGCCAGATCGTCGACTACATCCTCGACCACTTCGATCAGAAGACGAAGCGGTCGGCTTGCCTACCGGCATGGGGACAAGCGGCTGTCCGGCTTCAACTCGCTGTTCGCAACCGCCTCGATCGATGCCGCGAAGCGCTACTACAGCATCATCGAAATGGCTCAGCGAGACCGCGAGGAGCGCGACCCGGCTACCAGCGGCTGAAGGTTGGCCTCATCTTCAGCTACGCCGCCAACGAGGACGACCCTGACGGACTGCTGGCCGAGGAGGAGTTCGAGACCCACGACCTGGACCAGAGCTCGCGTGAGTTCCTCGAGGACGCCATCCAGGACTACAACGACATGTTTGGCACGAGCTTCGACACCTCAGCCGAGCGGTTCCAGAACTACTACAAGGACGTTGCGCAGCGCTTGAAGAATCGCGACCTCGACCTGGTCATTGTCGTGAACATGTTCCTGACTGGCTTCGACGCCACGACGTTGAACACGCTCTGGATCGACAAGAACCTGCGGCAGCACGGACTGATCCAGGCATACTCGCGCACTAACCGGATCCTCAACTCGGTCAAGACGTACGGCAACATCGTCTCCTTCCGTGACCTGGAGGACGCGACCAACGAGGCGCTGACGCTGTTCGGCAACAAGGACGCCCGCGGCATCGTGCTACTCAAGCCCTACGCCGAGTACTACGCCGAGTACGAGGCGAAGGTCGCCGAGCTCACTCTGCTCTACCCGCTGGGCAAGCCGATCGTCGGCGAGGCGAACCAGAAGGCGTTCATCGCCCTGTTCGGCGCGATCCTGCGGCTACGGAACATCCTCACCGCGTTCGACGACTTCGCCGGCAACGAGATCCTCACCGACCGCGAACTCCAGGACTACCAGAGCATCTACCTGAACCTGTACGCGGAGTTCCGCCTGGTTGCTGCGGTCGAGCGGAGTCGATCAACGATGACGTCATCTTCGAGATCGAGCTGATCAAGCAGGTCGAGGTCAACGTCGACTACATCCTCATGCTCGTCCAGAAGCACCTGGAAGGGCACGGCACGGGTCAGGACAGAGAGATCCGCGCTGCAATCAGCCGAGCGATCGACTCAAGCCCGACGCTGCGGAACAAGAAGGATCTCATCGAGCAGTTCGTCGACTCGCTCACCGTCGATGCTGACGTCGACGAGAGCTGGCGTGCCTACGTCGCGGCCGAACGGACCAAGGAATTGGACAAGATCATCGCCGACGAGAATCTGAAGCCCGATGCGACCAGGGCGTTCGTCGACAGCGCATTCCGCGACGGTGCGATCCCGTCCACCGGCACAGCGATCACCAAAATCCTGCCGCCCGTCTCACGGTTCTCCTCCGGCAACGCGCACGCGCTGAAGAAGCAGACGGTCCTCGACAAGCTCGCCGCCTTCTTCGACCGCTTCTTCGGGCTGACCTAGTGAACTCGTCGCCCATCCCAGATATCAAAGGTCATTCGGTCGTTTTTCGCGTTCCCACGATTGCGGCCGCGGCAGGGCGGCCGACCTTGCGCTGGTGGTCCGGGCCTCCCGGCCGCGGTCTTGTGAACCTCCGAACGGGCGCAGATCTCGCGGCTGCGGCCGCGCGGTCTTTGATCCGACGGGCTTACGCCAGACTCTAAGACATGGCGAATTTCATTGCGACCCTCGCGCCCGGCAGGCAGCGTAACTGGGACGTTTGCAAGCGCGAAGGGCTCTGGGGTCTTGTAGGCCGAGGCAGTAACTGGCGCAGTAACGGGGATCGCGTGCGAGCCGGCGATCGAGTCTTCATCTGGCAGGGCGGCGCACCGAACAACGGGTTCATAGCCGAGGTCGAGGCACTTGGACCAATGAAGCTCACCTCGTCGCCCGGCGTGCACGTGCCGTGGGACGAGCCGGAGTGGTTCGGCGGCGTCTTTCCGATCCGAGTACTGGCCGAGCTTGAGCGTCCGGTCGGTGACAGCTTCCCCGATTCAAATGGGCGGAAGGGCGTGCGTTTCGGATTCAACAACACTGCACTGCAACACATCTTCGAGGAAATTCCACCAGACGTGGCCGAACGGATCGCAGCAGTCTTCGAAGGCCACCGAGTCACAGGTTCGACCGGCGTGCCCTTTGTTTCGCCAGTCCCGCCCCACGGCGTCGTAGGGCCGGCGCCATTCGACGTCGATCCCGACGCGATTGACCGAGGGCTGATAGCTCACTACAACACCGTCGAGACCTTGGCGGCATGGGTGGGCGCGAAGGGTTGGCAGCCCCTGTTGCCGGCGCCCGGTGAGCCGCGCTACGACTTGGCATGGCTGTCAGCTGACGTTATCAACGTTGCTGAGGTCAAGAGCACCACCGATGAGAACCGCGAGATGCAGCTTCGCTTGGGACTAGGTCAGGTGCTTCGGTATCGACAGTCATTGTCTAACCGGGGGCGCAAGGTGAAGGCTTGGCTCGTTGCAGAATCCGTCGTCGCGGACCCGAGCTGGTCGACGACATGTTCCGATGTGGGCGTGCGACTGACGTGGCCCGAGGCCCTTCGATGAGCCGGGCAAGGAGACCGATGAATTCGGCGATCACGGACAGCAATTTCGGGGCCTGGGTGCTGAAGTGCAACCCTGCGACCTGGGATTTGGGAGCCTTCATCGATGACGGCGGCCGGTTGATCGAGACGTGGTCAGTCCAAGACAACTACCGCTCTGCTCGGATGCGGATTGGTGATCCGGTTGTCTTCTGGGTTACAGGCGCCGACGAGGCAACGCCAACTCCGGGCATTTGGGGAGTCGGCGTCGTGGCGGCCCCCGTTGAAGTAGAGGCGGAAGTCGACGGCGTCCATGATCCGGGCTATTGGCTGGACAGCGATGCGCAGTTACGTGCCCGTTTCTTCGCGACGCTGGATCTGCCACTCTTGGACCAGCCCATTCCCCGCTCAACAATCAAGCAACTGCCCGCGCTGGCCTCCGCTGAATTGCTTCGACAACCGCAGATGAGCAATCCGAGTTGGCTCACTTTGGATGAGTGGGATGCTCTAAGAGGGCTGCTAGACCCTGATTTGG
This sequence comes from uncultured Actinomycetota bacterium, assembly GCA_963835405.1. Classification (GTDB taxonomy): domain Bacteria; phylum Actinomycetota; class Actinomycetes; order JAFAQI01; family JAFAQI01; genus CAWIFV01. Next base: position 323,654 of record CAWIFV010000005.1, on the reverse strand, counting down.
TGTTCGCTCCAGCGCCGGAGGTCGTGGCTGAGTGGGAGGCGGACGCAGAGGTCCAGCAGCCAGACGCCCTCACGCGAGCCCTGGTGGAAGTGCGGGCGATCGCCTTCGTACGAGACGACTTGACCGCGGCTGGCTGGACGGTGGAGGACGTTCAAACCGAGAACTGCGGCTGGGACTTGACTGCTCGCCGGGATGATCAAGTCCGGCGAATCGAGGTCAAAGGACGAGGTACGCGCGGGACAACCTGTCTGCTCACTGCGAACGAGCATCGGGCCGCGCGGGAGCAGGATGGATGGGAGCTGGCAATGGTGACGAGCGCCCTCACTGATCCGCATTTGGTGTATCACCGCGGCAGCGTCGTCGTAGACACAGCCACGGTCGTCACCTACAAGGTTGCGCTGCCGTGACCACGCCGAGGTCGCTCCTTTCTGCTATTGAGTCGCACTGATGGCAGGTCGCTGGCGGAAAGCTTGGTCGTGGAGATGCGACGAGTGGACAGACGTCGTTCTTGACGAGGCGTACCTGTGGCCAGTTGACGAGACTGTTACTGCCTTTGATGACGAGGTGGAGGACGTACCTCGGCCGCATCGGCTGTCGCTGTACATGCCGTTCACGCTGCGTTGCGCCCCTGGAGAGTGGCGTGTCGATATCCGGACTGCGCCCACAGAGCCAGGGTCTCGGAGGTTGGACGTCATGGAAGGCCGCCTTCGGAGGCGCGGCGCACCGTTGGTCCCGTGGAATTGGCGCACGATTGCGAAGGGAAGAGCCGACGGCGAGACGTGGGCGCTGCCCTACGGCAGCATTTCCTTGAACGGCGGGACGATCGGACTGTTTCGCGTGCACAAGGTGGATGAATACCTCAGGACGCACCAGACCACGACCGACGAGTTGTACAAGGGTCTGTATCGCGACGAGGCGGGCCGCGAGTACCAAAGTGCCCGGCGACTATTCACTGAGTCGATGGGTGGCGCCGCACTCCGAGTGCAGGAGCCAGGCGACCTTGATGTTCTGGTAGCAGTGGCACGCCCTGGCCATGAGCGGCACGCCCAGTTGGGTTGGTCGATCGACTTCTGAGCCTTCCGTCGGCCGGTCTCCACCGACAAGAGGGAGCCCCGGCCGCAGCGGCGAACGAAGCACGGCATCAGGCCACGACATCGCTTTCGCCCTACCACCGCGCGGTCGAGGACGGGCCGACGAAGGAGGCCCGCCCGCAGGCCGCGCCCTTGAAGTCGTAGGGAAAGTTCTCACAGCGTGGGGTCAACGTGCGTCCCGTCGTGACTGCGAATGGCGGGGGGACCGGCACGGACGGCGTCCAGGATGCGGACGGCGTAGGCCTCGTCCATGAGTTCGGGCACGTCGGCGGCCGCGAGCCACCGGAGTTCCTGCGCCTCGGCGCTGGTCGACGGCTCGCCGTCGGTCGGACGGCAGCGGAAGACGAGGGCCACGACCCCTCGCGCCATGTTCTTGTAGACCCCTGTCAGCCGCTCGGGCTCGATCTCGAGGCCCGTCTCCTCCCGGACCTCGCGCCGGAGGCCGTCCTCGATCGACTCGCCGAGCTCGAGGACGCCGCCGGGCGGTTCCCAGTGGCCGTTGTCCCGCCGCCTGATCGCGAGGATGCGTCCGTCGTCGCGCACGATGGCGGCCGCCACGCTCACGGAGTGGCGCGGCCCGTTGCTCGCCATGGCCGCTCCTTCCGAGGTACCGTCGTCCACAGGTCTAGACCAGTGTAGGAGGTCGGCGCTGTCCCCCGCGATCGATTCGATGAGCGATCGGCCGGCGTACCGGCAGATCGCCGATCACCTGCGCGAGGGAATCGGCCGCGGCGAGTACTCCCCGGGCGGTCAGCTGCCGTCGGAGCGGTCGCTCATGGAGACCTACGGCGCGGCCCGGGGCACGGTGCGGCAGGCCATCCAGCAGTTGCGCTCCGAGGGCCTCATCGAGATCGAGCACGGGCGCGGCGCCTTCGTGCGGAGCCACCCGCCAGCTCGTCGCCTCAGCAGCGACCGGTTCTCGCGCAAGCATCGCAAGGCGGGCAAGGCCGCGTTCCTCGTCGAGGCGGAGTCTGAGGGCAGCACGCCCAGCGTCGAGGTTCTGCACGTTGGACCTGCGAAGGCTGACGCCGAGGTTGCTGCCCGCCTGGGCGTGCGGCCGGGGGAGAAGGTGCTCGTCCGCACGCCGGCGCTACCTCGCCGACGACCGGCCGATGGAGCTCGCGACGTCGTACCTGCCTTGGTCGTTGGTCGCCGGCACGCAGATCGTCGAGGAGAACCCAGGCCCAGGCGGCATCTACGCCAGGCTCGAAGAGGCCGGTCACGAGCTGCGGCGGATGACCGAGGAAGTGTCCGCGCGGATGCCGTCACCCGAAGAGATCCGGGCACTCAGGCTGCCTCCTGGCGTGCCGGTCATCAACCTCGTCCGATCCGCCGCGGACGGCGGCGGTCGTGTCCTCGAGGTCTGCGACACCGTCATGGCCGCGGACCGCTACGTGCTGGAGTACGACCTCCCCGTTCGCTGAATTCCCGGCGTGTCGTGCCGACCTTTGTTGACGAACTAGGACAACTGGTCTAGACAACTAGTCGTCCCTACGTCGACCTAGGAGGTCGCAGTGAAACTCCCCATCGACACCAGCGCAGCCACCTGGCTGTGCGCCACCGCCCCCGAGCCCGTCATCGACTTCGAGACGAAGCGGCAGCGGGCGGATGAGAACGGCGAGCCGCTCTACTCGGTCCAGCTCGTGCTGCTGGGCGACGGCAGCGCCGACCTGCTCGCCGTCAAGGTCGCTGGCGAGCCGCGGGTAGCCCAGGGCAGCCCCGTCAAGGTGACCGGGCTCGTCGCCTCGCCGTGGGCGATGGGCGACCGGTCGGGCGTGGCGTTCCGCGCCGCGAAGATCGAACCGGTCAGCTCCGCCCCGACGGCAAGCGCCTCGGCCCCGTCCAAGGCCTCCTGAGGCGAGGGCCCGATGTACGGCTCACTGGTGACGCGCCTGGTCGAGGCGCTCTGGTCCTGGCGGCTCGAGCTCGGCGTGCTCGGCTACCTCGCCCTCCTCGTCTGGCTGACCGCTCACGTCTTGTCGCTCACGGTCGCCGTAGCGGCGTTCGTCGCGGTCCTGGGTGTCGGTCTGGGCTTCCGACGTCCGCGCCGGACGATGGCCGCGTGGATGCACCGCGCGCAGGTGCGTCGCCAGTGGGCCGTCGCGGTTCGGCTCGGGCTTCCGGGCCTTCACGGCCGCGTTCCCCACATCCTGTCGAGCCGGCAGGTGCCGGCCGGTGATCTGCTGCACGTCCGCGTCCCGGCCGGCACCTCCGCCGCTGACCTCGCCGCCGGCAACGAGCCCGTCGCCGCCGTGCTCGGCGTACGCGACGTGCGAGTCGATCGCGATCCCGACCACGCCGGCCGCGCTCGCGTCCTCGTCGTACGCCGCGACCCGCTCGTCGCGGTAGACGGCGTCACCTGGCCCCACCAGGAGTCCCTCGAACTGTCCGCGTGGCAGCCGATCCCTGTCGGCGTCGGCGAGGACGGGCAGCCCGTCACGCTGTCGCTGCCCGAGCGCAACGTGCTCCTCGGCGGCGAGCCCGGCGCCGGCAAGAGCGTCGCGCTCGCTCCGCTCGTCGCCACTGCCGCACTCGACCCGTCCACGGTGCTGTGGATCCTCGACGGAAAGCTCGTCGAGCTGGCGACCTGGGCCGGCTGTGCCCGGCACACCGTCGGACCCGACGTCAACGAGGCTGTCGACGTCCTCGCCACCCTGCGCCGCGAGATGGACAGCCGGTACGGCGAGCTTCTTGCCAACCGCGCACGGAAGATCACCGAGGGGATGGGCCTGCCCCTACACGTCGTCGTCATCGACGAGCTGGCGTTCTACCTCACCAGCGGCGACCGGAAGGAGCGGCAGGCGTTCGCCGACGTGCTTCGTGACGTCGTCGCCCGCGGTCGCGCCGCCGGCATCGTCGTGCTCGCCGCGACGCAGAAGCCGTCCAGCGACATCATCCCGACCAGCCTGCGCGATCTGTTCGGGTTCCGGTGGGCGTTGCGCTGCTCGACCCCGCAGGCCTCGGACACCGTCCTCGGCTCCGGCTGGGCCAGCGCCGGGTACAACGCCGCGACGATCGACGCCGCCCACCGAGGCATCGGTTACCTGCTGCACGAAGGCGGCGTCCCGACCCGGCTGCGCAGCTACCACCTCGACGATGCCGCTCTCGACGCGCTCTCGATCCGCGCCGAGGCAATCCGGGCGGCCACCGCACCCTTTGCCGTCCAGACGTCGACCGAGGCCGTCCGATGACGCTGGCAGGGGTGAGCCCGTTGGCGAGCGACGTCATCGCCAGGGTCGGCAACCCCGAGCGCTACACGCGGTGGCGGCAGCAACTTGCGTCCACCGGCTACTGCTCGCATCCGATCCGGCTGTCCGGCAGCCGCACCGTCGTCGACGCCGGCACCGGCGAGATCCGTGGCAGCTACTCGACCGGGGACGAGCCCGACGGCACGCTGCTCGTCGCGTGCGGCAACCGTCGCGCCACGCGCTGCCCGACCTGCTCCGCGACCTACCGCGCCGACACGTGGCAACTCGTCGCCGCCGGCCTGCGCGGCGGCAAGGGCATCCCGGAGACGGTGGCCGACCACCCGCGGCTGTTCGTGACCCTCACGGCGCCGAGCTTCGGGCCGGTGCACTCTCGCCGCGGCAAGGGAAAGGCAGCACGAGTCTGCCGGTCGCGTCGCGGCCGGTGCCCGCACGGCCGACCGCTCGGATGCGCGGTGCGGCACGGTGCCTCCGACCCGTTGCTCGGCACGCCGCTCTGCGCGGACTGCTTCGACTACGCCGGTCTCGTCCTGTGGAACGCCACCGCCGGCGAGCTGTGGCGCCGTACGACGATCTACTTGCGCCGGCAGCTCGCGTATGCCGCCGGCCTGAGCCCGTCGGCGCTGGCGAAGGTGGTGCGGCTCTCCTACACCAAGGTCGCCGAATACCAGGTGCGCGGCGCGGTGCACTTCCACGCCGTGATCCGGCTCGACGCCGCTCCGCCAGCCGGCCAGGCGGGTTCGGTCGAGCCACCACCCGCCGGCTTCGACGTCGAACTCCTGGCCGATGCCATCCGCGCGGCCGTCCCGACGGTCGAGGTTCCGCTCCCGGATGCCGGCGACGGCCGCACGCGCACTGCCCGGTGGGGGACGCAGCTCGACACCCGGGTGATCGCGTCGGCAAGTGAGACGGCCAACCCGACCGCGATCGCGGCGTACGTCGCGAAGTACTCGACCAAGAGCACCGAGGTCGTGTCGGGTGGGCTCGACCGGCCGATCCGCGACGAAGACCTCGACGGCTTGCGGGTCAGCGAGCACGTCAAGCAGATCGTGGCCACCTGCTGGCGGCTGGGCGGCCGCGCCGGTCTTGCGGACCTCCGGCTGCGCAAGTGGGCGCACATGCTCGGCTTCCGTGGGCACTTCGCGTCCCGCAGCCGTCGCTATTCGGTGACCCTGGGCTCGCTTCGCGAAGCCCGGGCCGCGTGGCGACGCGCTCGCCGTACGTCGAGCGATGAAACGGACGCTTGGTCCCCGATCGAGGACCAGACCACCGAGGTCGTCGGTCACTGGCGGTACGCCGGCTCCGGCTTCATCCGGATGACCGACTTCCTCTTCGCGCAGTCCGGGCGACATAGCGCGCTCATCGCTGTCGACGAGCTGCGACAGCACAGACGTCAACCTAACAGCTTCTCGTGGCAGCGTGAGGAGCAGACGATGCGGATCAACGATCTACCGCCTGTCATGACGATCGAGCAGACGGCCGCCTTCCTGAGGCTCGATGTCGACGTCGTCGCCGAGGGCGCTGTCTGCGGCGACTTGCCGCTGGTGGTCGTCGACGGGGCGCTGATGGTTCACACCGACCAGTTGCTGGCCGAGCTGGGCATCCGCCGTGACCCGCCGCTGCGACTGGTCCCGACCGAGAAGGGATTGTCGGCATGACCGCGCGCGTCGCTGAGACCGACCGGATGCTCTGCGTCGACGAGGTGATCGACCGGCTCGGAATCAGCCGGGCGACCTTCTATCGATGGCGGGGTGTCGGTCGAGGACCGCGCAGTCTGCGGCTGCCGAACGGCGAGATCCGGATCTGGCAGAGCGTCCTGGAGCAGTGGCTGCGCGCCCTGGAGGACGCGGGCTGATGTCGTCGTTCGACGTCCGAATCTGGGAGATCCGAAAGAGGCAGGACCGTCGCCGGCCGTACCAGTTGCGCTGGATCGTCGCTGGTCAGGAGAAGTCGCTTCCTTCGCGACGAAGGCGCTGGCGAACGGGTTCCGCCTGGAGTTGGTGACAGCTCAACGCCGCGGTGAAGCCTTCGACGAGGACACGGGTATGCCGGTGTCGCTCGTCAAGACAGAGAACGACATCAGCTGGCTGGACCACGCCCGGGCGTACGCCGCGATGAAGTGGCCGCGGTTGGCGGCGAAGTCGCGACGATCCACGGCCGAGAGCCTGGCCACGGTGACGCCGGTCCTGATCGGACATTCCGCGACGGCGCCGGACGCCGATGCTGGTGCGCGAGGCCCTGTATCGCTGGGCCTTCAACCCGCTGGCAGATCTTGCGGAGGCTAGCGACGACATCAAGGAGGCGTTGTCGCTGGCTCGAGCGGGTATCGTGTGAAGGTGTCTGATCTCAATGACGCTCGATTGGTCCGGCAGGCGCTCGACGCGTGCGCGCTGACCCTCGACGGCCGTGCCGCGGCAGCCACGACAGCGCGGCGCAAGCGCGCGGTGTTCTACAACGCATTGCGGTACGCCGTCGAGCTCGACCTGCTGCCGGCGAACCCCATTGACAAGATCCAGTGGACCGCACCGCCTGTCGCCCAGGCCGTCGACCGGCGGGTCGTCGCGAACCCCGCGCAGGTCGCGGCGCTTCTCGACGCTGTGGGCAAGCTGAATGGCATCGGGCCGCGGCTCGTGGCGTTCTTCGCGTGCCTCTACTACGCCGCTCTTCGGCCATCCGAGGCTGCGGCGCTGCGTAAGCAGGACTGCGTACTGCCGGACGAAGGCTGGGGCCGGCTCGAGTTGAGCCGGACGGCGCCGCATGCCGGGTCGGCGTGGACGGATGACCAGAGCACTCGTGAGGAACGTGGCCTCAAGCGTCGGGCGAAGAACGCCAGCCGCAGCGTGCCGATCCCGCCGCAGCTGGTGGCGCTGTTGCGCAAGCACCTCGACGAGTTCGGGACCGCGCCCGACGGTCGGCTCTTCAGGGGGATGAGTGATGGGCCGCTCGCGGAGACCAGGTACGGCGCCGTCTGGCGCCGAGCACGGAAGCTCGCGCTGACACCGGAGCAGTTCGAGTCGAAGTTGGCCGCGCGTCCTTACGACCTTCGGCACGCTGGCGTCAGCCTGTGGCTGAACGCGGGACACCGCCACAGGAGGTCGCCGCGCGTGCCGGCCACAGCGTCGCCGTGCTTCTCAGGGTCTACGCGGCCTGCCTCGACGGCGAGGATGAGTCGATCAACTCGCGGATCACCGACGCGCTGTCCTAACAGGTGCGGAGAGTTTCCGCTCAGATCGGGCGCGCCATGTCGCGTTCGAGTTGTCGGTCACACCGCGCGTGCGCCTCAAGCGGCCCGCGTGCTTAGAAAGCGATAGTCCAAGAGGTGAGCGTTCTTGCTGCGCCCATACGTAAGTTCTTCGTCGTTCAGCACCTCGACGGTGACACTGCCGATCCCAGCGATCTGGTCTACGAGGTCAACCGAGGGTTTCATCCAGCACTCGGCGAGCGCCGTCCACGCCTCGCGCTTCCCGACACTGTTTGACGCATTCTCGACCGCCTGCGCCGCTGCTGCACGGCCGCTCGCGATGAGGTGGTCGACGCGCGCGTCATCGACTACGTCGGTGTTCGGCAGCGTCGGGAGCTTCTCTGCCTCCAGGATCATCAGGACGTTGAGCGCGACTTCCGTGGCGTCGATATCGGGATCGCCTTCCACACGGATCTCGTCCAGCAGGCGGATGCACCGACCCTCGGGCGACTCCTTGTCCGCCTGTTCGAGCATGCGCTTGGCGAGAGGCCGGAGGACGTCGTTTACGTGATCCGGAAGTGCAGGTCTCGTCAGGTAACGTCCGACGCCCTCCGCGAAGGACAAGGACTCTCGCGGCGTCCGCGGCCGCCCGAGGCTTGCAGCGTTGACGAGCAAGCTGCGCTCGATTGTGGTAACACGCGATAAGTCGACGACGCTCGAAGAGCCCATCCACGGAAGTGCCGCGATCCTTGGTCTGCGGCCGCGCAATGCCTCTCGGGCCACTTGCTCGCTCACAACGACGACCGGGGCGACCAGACAGTGGAAGTCGCGCTCGTCTGTTACCTGTAGGTCGCACGTCTGGCTGAGCAACACAACGTGGTCGACGCCTCGCTGCGGCACCAACACGATCCCCTCGTCGACAGCCTCTTGGGCCGCAACCTCAGCTGCCTCCGACGAGAGTGGCGCAGCTGCGTCGGCAAGCGTGACGCAGGCGTCAGCGACGGCCAGGACCTCACCCTGGATGAGGTCGCACACCACAACCGCGGCGCGCTGAAGCGCGGACGCGAACGTCGCCTGCGTCATGACTCGTTCTGCTGCCTCCTCGGCATGACGCCGCCGCGGAGGGAGCTGCGACGGAGATCGCGCGTCGGAGGTACGTCGGCCTCGTCTGAGGTCGGTCCGATCTGGTCGCCGACCGAAACGGTGGACAGCGGGATGCGTCGTGCAGGACGCGCCATCGTGGCCAGTTCGTCGATGATCGACCTGCCGTGGGCACCGGGTTGCAGGAGGACGGTACGGGTCCTTTCGGAGACACCCGTCGACAAGAGTTCGACAACTCGGTTGAGCTCAAGCAGGCGACCGAGGTGGACGCCAGCAACGCGGGCGCCGCCGAGCCAGTTATGGATCGTTCGGCGTGAGACGCCGATTGCCCGAGCTATGTCGCCCCAGCTCAGGCCCGACGTGCGTCGGAGCCGTTCGAGAAGCCGTGGGATCGCGATCTGGTCACCGAATGGCGCCGACTGCTGTGCTGGGACGGCGGGCAACGTACTCGGCTCGGTTGCCACCGTGGTTAACGCGGCGGCGTCGGCGGGGCTGATGGCTGTCAGCGTGCCCGTCGCTGCGCAGCCGGCCATGAAGACGCATGCGATGAACTTCCGCGGTCCGATGGTGACGTCAGGCACCGTCGTGCCCGCTCGCGAAAAGGGCGTGTCGCGTTCAAGCGGGGCGCTGGGAAGGTCTTGTACAACGGTCACCGAGCATCTCCTGCTATCTGAGCCTGCTCACCGCGGTGCTCGTCCTGGAATACATCGGTCGTGGCAAACCGGAAGAAGGCGTAGATCGTCTCGGCGAATCGACGAAGCCGATCGCTCAGCTCTTGGGGATCGAATGCGAAACCTGCCTGCGTCGTGAACGCGTCCATGTCGAGCACCCAACTGGGCTCACCTACCGGTGGCAGGGCTGGGTCGAAGGCGGCACCGGCCGGTAGCAGGCCGCTCTTGACGAGCATGCGCTCATCGTTGGCGATCTCTATTTGCGACTCGGTGACACTGTGGAAGAGCAGTAGGGGTTGCTCGACGCACCCGAGAAGCCCGCTCAACTCGGGTACCACGTACGCCGGCACCTTCTCCAGCGCTTCTCCGGCTAGCCGGTCGATGTACCGGATCCCGACTCTGTCCACAACCGGCGGCAGCGCCACTGCTGCGAGCGCAGCGAAGATTTCCGACGCGCGGTCACAGAAGTCGTCGCGGGTGCCATAGTCAGTCGTCTCGAGCGCTACGGCAGTTTCGGTAACCGTCACCCGCCACGCGGCTTTCGGATCGGAGAAAGCGAGCGCGACCCCTGGGGTGATATTGCCGGGCAGTTGTACTTGCTGGCCGTTGACTACGAGATTCGGGACGATGCCGGCGGTGACTTGTCGACGCCGCACCGGGTAACGACCGAGGGCCTCAGCGATCAACGATTCGGCCGAATCGGTCACCAGCTGCGGCGTACGGCTGTACTGCACCTGCATCAGCACCTTTGCCAGTGGCGCATGCTGCAGGTGCACTTCGTCGATGGGCGTGAGGCTGAACTTGGGCATACGCTGCGCCTCCATCGCTTCACACTGTACTTCACACCTTACGGCTAGTACAGGGGCTCAGCGGAGGGGCCATTCGGACGACGCGCCGAGGACTTTCGTCATGCCTTGGTGATGTTTCACCCGATCTTGGACGAGCGCCGCTGCAGTCCGGGGTGCGGCGGGTCAGCAGTGAGTGGCTGGCCGTGACAGGCTTGGCCTGCCCGAGACGAACCGGCCCACGGCCGGTGCCCTTGAGGGCGCGGATTTGCACTTCGCGGACCAGTCACGGACCAAGAGCCCGCCGAAATGGCCCGCGAAGGGTAAAACCGCAGATGGAGGGCTCGCCTAGTGGCCGATGGCGGCGGTCTTGAAAACCGCTATGGCGCGGAAGCGTCATCGTGGGTTCGAATCCCACGCCCTCCGCAAATTGCCCGGCTGACCTGCGGTTTCGCTCGATGACCGTGAATGTGGCTCATCCGCGGCGGCTCCGAAACGATCTTGATGATCACGAAAAGATCACGCGGTGGTCGCGACGCGGTCCAGCGAGGCGGTTCGACGGGCTGCTGCCGGCGGTCAGATCCGGTGGATCTCGAGCCGTACGTTGAGGGCCGCGGCGAGCCGTTCGAGGTCGCGCGGGTCGCTGCTGACGACGGCGTCCTGGCGGGCGACCGCCCCGGCCACGACCACCGCGTCGACGACGTCGCTGGTGCCGGCTGCGGCGCACAACGCACCGGCGGCGCGAGCGCGCGGTTCGTCCATGTCCTCGACCTGACAGCCGGACAGCAGCCACGACAGGGAGGGTTGCGGCCCGCCGCGCCAGGCCTGCGCGAGCACCGGTGCCAGGACGGTCGGCGCGACCCGGCGCTGCAGCGTGCGCCGGTGCAGCGCGACCATCAACCGGTCGTTGCGATCAGCGGCGAGTAGCGCGCCGGCGTCGTAGGTGACGCCGCTCATCGAGCGCGGCGGGACGACGTGACTTTCCGGGTAGCGGTCTTGGTCGCTTTGCGGGTGCGGCGCGGTGGAGAAGCGCCGACACCGAGCTTGTCGAGGATGCGGTCCGCTTCAGCGAGCTCTGCCTCGGTCAGCGCGCGGTGCTCCTGCTCCCACGCGCCGACGGCAGCCAGTCCCCGCTGGATGAGCAGCTCGTGCCGGAGCAGTCGGTTGATGACGGTGGAGACACCGACGCGCTCGGAGCGCGCGAGCTGCTCGACCGACGCCCAGATGTCAGGGTCGACCGAGATCGTGCGCTTCACCACGCCCACCCCGTCACGGTACAACCGGCGGTAATACCGAGGTAACGCGGCGGCTTTCACGCCGTGCCCGTCCCGGCGTCATCGTCCGGTTGGATGAGCCCCTGCTAAGAACAGAGCAGCACAGACGCCCGCGAGGATGCCGACGAGGAGCGCGCGGACGATGACGATCGGCGCCGGAGTCGAGACCTGTGAAGTCACGGGACGACAGTAAGACGATCACCTGCGAAGGTCCACGGCTACCGCCGCACGCGGGGGTTACGGCCCGGCGAGACCGAGAAAGACGAGCATGGCACGACCGAGTCGAACCATGTCCTCATCCGAGAGTCGCCCGACCTGTTCGCCGAGCTTTGACCGCGGCACCGTCGTGACCTTGTCGACCATCAGACGGCTGGCCTCGCGCAGACCGTTCAGCTCGTCAGCTACCACGGGGAGGCGAAGGAGCGGTGCATCGGTCGGGTCGCTGGTGAAGGCGCAGACGGTTACTGAGTCGGTCGCGTCGAACCGGTCGTCTTGCACGATCACGACGGGTCGCGGTTTGCCGGCGTATCCGCTGCCGGCCGCGGCGGTCCAGATCTCGCCGCGCCTCAATCGTCGTCCAGGCTCACGGCGTCGATGAATGCCTGGTCGTCGGCGGCGTGCGCGCTGTTCGAGACTGCTGCGGATTGGCGATGAGCCTCGGCGACAAACGCGGGTGACCGGACGTCTGGCACCCAGATCTGGATAGGGCGGAGCCCTTGCGCCCGGAGTCGCTCTCGGTGGGTGCGAACCCTTTCACGTACGGGCAGAGCATCGTCACGAGCCACACGCCTCACGTTACATGTAACATCGGGAAGGGTCAAGAGGACCGTAATCACGTGACCGGAAGGGGCCGCTAGTCGCCCTTCATGGCCGACGCCGCGCACGTGGTGATCATGCGCCGCTGTGCATGATCACGGGGTGGCCGAGCCGCTCCAGAACGCCGGTTGACCTACGGGGTGTGCCACCGAGTGCCCGACAGTATTGCGGTGTTACTCGCCGCAGCGCGGCAGTGGTCGGACGAGCAGGAGATGCCAAGGACAACAGGCGCCGCGATGTCACTGAGGCCCGGACTACTCCTCGCCGTCGTCCTGATTCTTGTCGCGCAGCCGGATCGCGAGGCGGGAGACGGCCTGTTCGAGGTCGGCAAGATCGTGGTTGACGGTCTCGTTGACGATTGCGTGTGAGGTATCGAAGTAGCGGTGGGCGAGTTGGTCGCGCATCGCGGCGACTCGCCGCCAGGGGATCGCAGGCTCGCTCGAGAGCAGGTCGGGGCTGATCGCTTTGACCGCCTCACCGATCTCGATGAGGCGCACCCGTACCGCATCGAAGATCAGCCCGTTCGAGACATCGCCGTGCGTCAGGTGATCACGGATGGCCGCGATCGCCGCGGCGATGTCGACGAGGCGCTGGTCGTCGTACCGGCTCACAGCCGCACCAGGTCGGCCAGCACCCGCGGCCGGACTCCGGGCTTGAGGTCACTGGCAGGCACCAGCTCAACCCGGACGCCGAGCAAGGCCTCCAGTTCGTTCGTGACACGGCCCAGCGCGAACAACCCCATCGTGTCAGGGAGTTCGACGAGCAGGTCCAGATCGCTGTTCGGGTTCTCCTCGCCCCGGGCGACGCTGCCGAACACGCCGATCAGACCAACGTCATGACTGGCGAGGGTGCGCTTGATCGCGGCGCGCTTGCGCCGCACTTTCGACCCGACCGGGCCGGTCAACGAACTCGAGTGGGAACGACGCAGTCGTACGTCCAGCTCGTAGCCGGCAGCCGCGACCAGTGATGCCAACGTCGGTAGCGACGGTTGGCGTCGGCCGGCCTCGTAGACGCTGATCACGCTTTGCGTCGTACCGGCCCTAGCGGCGAGCTCGGCCTGGGACAGCCGCGCCTTCTCCCGCGCCGCTCGCAAAAGCTCCGCCGCCGACTCCATGACGTCGACCATAGCGGATCGTGCATATTCGGGGGGAGCGTCTCGTGGTCACGCCGTGGTCACAGAATCTCTCGACACGGAAACCCACGCCCACGAATGTGACCGCACAGGACTGTCACAGCGCCGATTGCGATCAAGGCGCTGACCTGCGACTATGCATCACGTAAGGACCTGCGGCGACACCAGTTGAGACCGCCGGGACGGCGTTCGAATCCCACGCCCTCCGCAAGATTGCCGGTCTGACCTGCGGTTTCGCTTAACGATCGTGAACGTGGCCCGTCGACGTCCGACCCGGAAACGATCTTGATGATCACGAAGAGATCACGCGGTGGTAGCGACGTGGTTCGGCGGGGACATTTCCCGATGCCGCTGCGAGCGGTCAGATCCGGTGGATCTCGAGCTGCGCATCCAGCGCCGCGGCGAGCCGGCGGAGGTCGCGCGGATCGCTGCTGACGACTGCGTCCTGGCGGGCGAGCGCACCGGCCACGACCACCGCGTCGACCACGTCGCTGGTGCCGGCGGCACCGCACAACGCGCCGGCGACGCGGGCGCGTGGCTCGTCCATGTCCTCGATCTGGCAGCCGGACAGCAGCCACGACAGGGACGGCTGGGGTCCGTCCCGCCAGGCCTGCGCGAGCACCGGTGCCGGAACGGTCGGGGCGACCCGGCGCTGCAGGGTGCGGCGGTGCAGTGCGACCAGCAACCGGTCGTTGCGGTCAGCGGCGAGGAGTGCGCCGGCGTCGTAGGTGACGCCGTTCATCGACTGCGGCGGGACGGCGCGACTTTCCGGGGAGATGTCTTGGCCGTCTTACGGGTACGGCGCGGCGGGACAGCGCCGACGCCCAGCGCGTCGAGGATGCGGTCGGCTCGCGCGATCTCAGCGTCGGTGAGTGCGCCGTGCTCCTGCTCCCACGCATCGACGGCGGCGAGGCCGCGCTGGATGAGCAGCTCGTGCCGGAGCAGCCGGTTGATCACGGTGGAGACGCCGACGCGCTCGGAGCGCGCGAGCTGCTCGACCGACGCCCAGACGTCGGGGTCGACCGAGATCGTGCGCTTCACCACACCCACCCGGTCACGGTACAACCGGCGGTAATACCGCGGCAACGTCGTTGCCTTCACGCCGTGCCCGTCCCCGTTGAACCCACTGGCAGACTTGATCATCGGGCCCCCCGTGGCCACGACGTGACCGGAGGGGTCAAGCAGTTCCGAGGGGTTGAACCGAACCCGGTAGCCAGTGGGCCAGCTGTAAGAGAAGGGGACCGATCGCTTCCCCATCCAGGCGCATGCGCCTCGTGGGGTCAGGGTTGCGTGGAACTCGCCGCTCGGCGCGGCTAGCAGCGCGACATCGCCCGACCGCCACCCGTTGTCTGGCAGCGCGTGGGCGGGACGAGCGTCGCTGCTGGAGCGCGCGGGGGTCGGACGAGAACCGGCGCTGGAGCACCCGACCGCAAGAACCGAGAGAGCGGCGAGGATCATCAGGCTGCGGTTGCGTCCCACGACGGCAGTTGCCCACGGACACGCGTTCACGATGTCCGTTGTGATGTGCCGTTCCTCGGCTGCCGAGGCGGCGGATCAGATCACCAGGCGAAGTGGCCAATCAGCAGCCCGGCGACGAACCACGCCAGACCGCCGAGAATCCCGAGCAGCACAGCGCGCGACATGGGGCCATCATGGCCGCCAGGCTCAGTGATGGGAAGTGCCGATCGTCGGCGGTCGCGACACGAGCTGCCAGGGTGTTCTGTAAGAACGAAATGCGAGCGGACGCTGATCGGCAGGCGCCGGTGTCGAACCGGCGTTCTACGACGCCGGTATCGCGCGGGCCGGGCGCGCGATAGTGACGCCCTATACGCGGCGGCGGCACCCGCCCGGGTCATGACGGAGCGGTGACCGGGCGTGACCACTGCTGAAGGGGTCATGCATCTCAGCCGAATGATGCGTGCGGCCTGGCCGCTGCCGTGGATGTACGGGGATCCTCTTTGCGAAGGCTCATGCTCACGGTAGGCGATGCCCTAGGTAGGTGAGCACGGCTTGGACGCGGCGGTGGTCTTCTTTGGATTCGTCCAAGCCGAGTTTGGCGACGATGTTGCTCACGTGGGTCTCCACCGTTCGGTCGGACAGCCACAGCCGCCGGGCGATGCCGATATTGGTGAGTCCCTCGGCCATCAGAGCCAGTACATCGCGCTCCCGCGCCGTGAGCAGGGAAAGCCTGTCGTCGCTCCTAGGCCTGATCAGCTGGGCGACCACCTCGGGATCGAGCGCCGAGCCGCCGGCAGCAACTCGGCGCAGTGCATCGAGGAAGTCATCAACGTCGAAGACGCGGTCCTTGAGCAGGTAGCCGAAATAGCCCTGGCTCATCAGATCGACCGAGAACTGCGACTCGACGTGCTGCGACAGCAGCACGATGCCGAGGTTGGGGTAGTCGTCGCGGAGAATGCGCGCCACGCGGGCGCCGTCGTCTGTGTGGTCGGGCGGCATGTTGATGTCGAGGATCGTGACGTCCGGCTGCTGTTTGCGAACCGCGGTGATGGCGGACGGCGCGTCGCAGGACTTCGCGACCACGTCGTGCCCGGCGTCCTCGAGCAGACGCGCCAACCCCTCGCGGAAGAGGGC
This sequence comes from uncultured Actinomycetota bacterium, assembly GCA_963835405.1. Classification (GTDB taxonomy): domain Bacteria; phylum Actinomycetota; class Actinomycetes; order JAFAQI01; family JAFAQI01; genus CAWIFV01. The sequence goes on along the minus strand of CAWIFV010000005.1, from coordinate 307,805 downwards.
AGAGTCCTCCGCTACTGCTATTCGCACGGCAACATCGCCGCCAACCGGGTTCCCGCCCCGCTGGGACTCTCGATCAGCAGCTGGCCGCCGGCCGCACCGACCCGGTCGGCGAGTCCCGACAGTCCCGATCCTGGACGAGCTCCTCCCGTTCCGTCGTCGCGGACTTCGACGAGGAGGTGGCCGTTACGACGGGTCAGGCAGATGCCGACGCGACCAGGTTCGCCGTGCTTGATCGCGTTGGTCAGGCCTTCGCTGACGACGTAGAAGGCCGTGGTCGCGATCTCGTCGGGCACCTCGTCTTCGCAGACGGCAAGGTCGACGGGAATCGGCACGGACGCCGCAAGCGAGTGGACGGCTGCCGCGAGCCCGGCGTCGAGGCTCGGGGGTCGGAGACCGGCGGCAACGGTGCGCAATTCGGCGACGGCTGTGCCGAGTTGCGCAACGGCCTGATCCAGCACGCCGTCGATGTCGAAGTCGGCATCGCCGAGGTGCCGCTGCGCCAAACGCAGGGACATGCCGAGCGAGACTAGCCGTTGCTGGGCGCCGTCGTGGAGGTCGCGTTGCAGCTTGTGCCGTTCCTGGTAGCCGTGGCGCAGCATGCGGGTCCGGCTGAGCCGGAGCTCCGCCAGGGCGTGGTTGATGGCGACGCGCAGCCGGGCGAGCTCGACGAACAAAGCGGCGGAGGCAGCGGCCTCGCGCACCAGCTCCCGGTGCGCCAGCGTGGCTCCCGGATCGATCACGCCGACGGAGTTGCCGGCGAGCAGCACCGGCACAGCGCCGGTGACGGGCCGGCCCTCGACGTCGCAAGGCACCGTCTGCCCCGGCACGAGGTAACCGACCCGCAGTTGCGGGGCGTGCAACGCCCGACGCAGGACCAACTCGATGTCTTCGGGTTCCGCCGCGCCCGCGTCGATGGCGACGCGAAGGTCGGCGATCGACTGGTGGAGTGCCGCACGCATCGGATAGAGCCGCCGGTCGACCGCGCGCAGGACCCGCTGACGTGCCGGGGCCAACCCGACGACGGCGACCGCTGTGGTCACTGCCGCCACGGCCGCCGAGCCGCGGGCCAGCAGAACTCCCACCGCCACCTCAGTGACGGTGAACACCGCCAGCAGCCCGATGCTGAGGACGGTGTACGTCGCGGTGGCGCTCAGCGCCCGATCGACGTCGTACAGATCATGCCGCAACACCGCTACCGCGGTGGTGGCGGGGATCGCGACGACGATGAACGCCAGCCCGACGACGGCCAGGTCGGGGCGGCCGAACAGCAGCAGGCTGAGCCAACACAGCAGCAGGGTGGCGGGCAGCGACCATGCGCCGAGGGCCAGCCAGCGCACCTGCACACGCTGCACCGAGTCGCGGGTGCGGCGATGCCGCAGCACCATCGCGGCGGCGCTGGCGCTCAGCAAGCCCAGGAACACCGGCAGCAACGCCCAACCGCTGACCCGCAGCCACTGAGGTGCCGTGCCAAAGGGGTTCGAGTACGCCGTGTACGGGGCGGGCAGCGGCCGGGGCGACATCGCGGCAATGACCGTGAACAGCCCTGTCACACCGAACAGCCCGCCGGCGACCCATGCCCAACGCCGGCTGAGCAGCCGGCCGCTCGGAAACACAAGCAGGATCAGCGCGACCGGGACGTACAGCACCATCCAGGAGCCTCGCTCCAGGGCCACGCATCCCGCCGAGACCGGCAGCGCCCCCGGATGCGCCTGCACCACCTCGTCATAGACGCCCTGCCACCCGATGATCACCGCGAAGACGGTCGCCTGCAGGCTCATCAGCGCACCCACCGGGTTCGCGCGACGACGCAACCCGATGAGCAGCCCGACCACGGCCGACGGCAGGGCTAGCACCAGGGTCGAGATGACCTGGACCAAGTCGACATCCGGCCAGCGCACGGCCAACGCGACCGTTCCGAGCAGCACGGCCGCCGTCGTGGCTGTGAGTACGAGAGTGAGCGTGCGCAACCGGGGCACGGACGAACGTTACGACCTGGATGGTCGCCCCGTATTCCGTACCAGCACGGATCCCGATCGCGGTGTTTGCCCGATCCGCGACCGGCCGGCCGCTCCGACACTCGTGGCGACACCCCGAGCGGGGTGTCGGAGCCGGCCCGCGGCCGGCTTCCGGCAGGCGTCCGGAGGTTTCCTCAAATGTTTTCACCGAAGTCCGCCGCGAAGGCGGTGGCCGTGGCCGGGGCTGCTGCCGCGGCGACAGGGGCACTCGCACCCAGCGCGCTGGCTGCACCGGAGAACCGGCACACGCTCCCGGTGCAGGTCAGCTGCACAGACGGGTCGAGCTACCTGCTGAGCACCCTCGACACGGACAGCCCGTGGGGGGCGTTGCACGACGTCCACGGCTCCGGGACGTTCATCCCGGTCTACTACCGCGACGTGCATGTGCAGGTCTCCACCGCGGACGGCACGGTCCCGTTCGAGGAAGACTCGCCGGACTACACGCCACGGGGGGCGGTGCCCGAGCAGATGGGCGAGGTCAAGGACTGCTCGTTCGAGATCACCGACACCGAAGAAGACCCGAATCTCGGCACGGTCGTCACCCGCATCCACATCGAGCTCGGCCTGCTGGTCACACCGGCCGGCCGGTCCCACTGACCAGGGAGTGAGGTGAGACCCATGAACACGAGACCCGACCGGCTGCTGTCCGTCACCGGCATCCTCACGGCGGTCGTCTGGGCCCTGACCCAGGTCGGCGCCGACCTCTGGCTCAACCTGCCGGACACGCTTGGCGACCCGACCCGGATCCAGCAGTCGCTGCTCGCTCACGAGCTGGCCGCGTGGGCCATCGTGATCGGCTCGATGGCCCTCGCCGTCCCCCTGGTCCTCTTCGGAGCGGCAGCACAGCGAGCGCTCGGCAACTCGACCCTCGCCGCGGCAGTGCTGGGCGGAGCCGTGATGCTGGCCCTGGCTGGGATCATCCGCGGCATCGGCAAGTTCGCCCTCCTGTCTGGCGCTCACCACCACGACACGGCGTCGATTCACACACTCGGCTACATCGACGCCGTGAGCTGGCCGATCCTCGGGGCCGCGACCGGCACGTTCCTGATCGCCATGGGGCTTGCCGGCAATCGCAGCCACGCACTCCCACGCTGGCTCGCGAACACCACTCTCGTACTCGGCGTGCTCGCGCTGGTCGGCCCGGGAGCCCTCCTGTTCTGGCTGCTCGCCCCCTTCTGGTTCGTCGCCGCCGCTCTGCAGCTCGAGCGTGACGGCAAACGCGGCGTGGCCCCGGTCGCCGGCGCCACGGCGATCGCCAGCCCGGCACCGAACTGACTCCTCGGACGAGGGTGCGGCACCTCTACCCGAGCTGCGACGACCGAGGAGGTTTCCGTTGGCGCGGCTACCCGACCTGAAGGCTCTGGTCGAGGTGATCCGCCAGTACGTCGCGCACGGCCGCATCTCCGACGGTCTCGTCTACGACGCCGTCCAGGTGCGGCTCATCGAGATCGGTGAGGCGATCAAGGCCTTACCGACGGCTCTTGTCGAGACCGAGCAGGACACTCCCTGGGCTGACATCTCCGGACCTCATGTTCCTCCTGGGCAGTGCATCCTTGTGCAGTGGCCGATTGGCATGCCTGGCACGAGGAGTACGCCGATCCTGACTCCTCTTTGTCGCGCCGGCTGACGGTGGTGCGCCGGATCCTCTCTGGGATCGTTCGCCAGTTGGGTCCGGCGCAGCGCATCCTCAGCCTCTGCGCTGGCGATGGCCGCGACATCGTCCCCGTGCTGGTCGAGCGCCCACCGGAGCAGCGCCCGAAGCTGGTCCTGGTGGAGCTCGATCCCGAATTGGCCGCCGCGGCTCAGCAACGGGTCGCCGAGGCTGACGTAAGCGCGACCGTAGTGGTCGGTGATGCCGGTCTGAGCGTCACCTGGCGCAAGCACCTGCCAGTGGACCTGCTGATGTTATGCGGCATCTTCGGCAACGTGCCGGATGCGGATATCCAACAGACGATCTCAACGGCGCCCGCCATGTTGGCACGCAGCGGCCTCGTCATCTGGACTCGCGGTGCACTCCGCGAACGAGATCTCCGGCCACAGGTTCGGCAATGGTTCGGCGACGCCGGTTTCGACGAGGTCGCTTACGAGGGAGAGCCCGGCGGTTACGGCGTAGGCGTGAACCGGCACACCGACCCGATGGCGATCGAGCCATTGCCTCCCAGGCTGTTCGCCTTCAACCGGTAGCTCCCGTTCTTCGGCGCGCTGATCTTCGCCGCTGTAACCACTTGTCGGGGCGACACGCCGTCCAGGTGGTCACGACGGCGAAGATCTGTCCACTGGACCGAAGCCGTACCTACTCGTCGCGTGGCCACCACGGCGTGGGCTCGGGCGGTTCGGTGCTGTCGTGATCGTCGTCGCGTAAGGACAGCTGCCACCAACCGACGTCGTGCCAGGCCCCGTGTTTGTACCCCACGCGGCGGTAGACCCCGACGGGGGAGAAGCCGATCGACTCGTGCAGCCGGACGCTGGCCGGGTTGGGCAAGGCGATTCCTGCGTATGCGCGGACGTACCCGAGATCGCGCAGCAGCGGAAACAGGTCCCGATAGAGGAGCCGGCCGACGCCTTGCCCGTGTGTGACGCCGGCGACGTAGACCGAGCAGTCGACGGACCAGCGATACGCCGCCCGTGTTCGATGCCTTGTGGCGTAGGCATAGCCGACGACTCCGACTCCTGGATCCTCCGCGACGAGCCACGGCAGCCGCGGGTCCCCCTGGATCCGGCGGTCAATTTCGGCGGCATCCGGAGCGACATCCTCGAACGACGCAACGGAGCTCTCGACGTACGGACGGTAGATGGCCGCTATGGCAAGGGCGTCACCTTCGCGTACGGCGCGGACGCGGACAGCCACAAGCGGAATGTAGCGTCGGCTTGAGACGGCGAGTTTGTCCCGCGGCGCCTCCTCAACGCACAGATCAGCGCCGGACCGGGTTCCGCCACCCTCGCAGTGCCAGGTAGACGCACAGCAGCCCGGGCAGGCCCGGCACGAGGGCGTACACGACATAGGCGAGCGTGCCGCTGTCGTTGTAGTTCCAGATGTTGTCGAGGATGGCGTATGCCCAACGGAGCAGGGCGAGGCCGATGACCGCGAGCAGCACGCGGACGACCACCACCTGGCAACGATAGCCCCGGCTCAGTCCCACCTGGTGGTTCCAGCCGGCACTCGCGGCGTCAGGGAAGACGACGGCGCCACCGCACGGCGATGCCCGCAGCCGTGAGCAACACGAGCGCGGTGACGGGCAGGGCGCTGCCCGCACCTGTCGTCGCCAGTGCCCCGGTCGAGCCGTCCACCTTGTCCTCGCCCGAAGCCACGGGTGCCGCAGGCTCGCCCCGGCCGGTTGCCGTCGCACACACCGTCACCGTCGACTTCCCCGCGCGCACGCCGACTGCGACGTCACCGTTGCGGTCGGTGCGCGCCCTCGCCGTCCCCCCGGTCACGAGCGCGTTCGGGTGCAGCGACGTGAACCGCACGGTCGTTGGGCCGTCCGACGTCACCGACACCGTCGGGCACGACAGCCGCGCCCGGTCGGCGTCGACGGTGACCGCATCGACGTCAGTGAGCGTGAGCGCCAGCCGGTCCGCGGCGGCGCGCCGTGCGCCGAACGACCACGTCAGGTCGAAGACGGTCGCCGGCGTCGGGTCGGCGACCTGCAGCGACGGCCCGGTGCGGTGCACCGTGACGGCGCGGCCGCGGATGCCGCGCGAGACCGCTTCGATGCTCGGCGACCTTCCCCGGGGCAGCGGAGCGTCCCGTCAGCCCGGACAGCCAGTACGCCGTCGTCGTACCGATCCCGAGCGCGGGCCGGTCGAGGTCCGGATACCAGGCGTAGGACACGTGCCCGGGGTTCGTCGGTCCGCGTCGCGGTCTCCGACCCAGGACGCGAGCGTGCCGAACCGGTCCTGCGTCGCGTAGACGAGGTGGTCCTCGGCCGGGAAGAACTCGAAGTGGTAGCGGTAGTCCTTCGCGTCGAGTAGCTGCACCTGCGCCAGCCCCGAGGTGACCGGCACCAGCTCGTCGACCGCACCCTGGCTGACGCCGTACGGCAGCCAGCGCGCGCTCGCGCACCACCTTGGTGGCGTCGCCGTCCGCATTGCAGTGGCTCTCAGGGTCCTGGTCGGACGGCAACCGCGAGCCCGGCACGATCTCGATGCCGCACGTCGGCGGGCCCTCGAGCGACAGCGCCGTCGGCGAACAGGTCGGGGTGGGCCAGGCCGAGCTTGTACGCCGCCCAGCCGCCCATCGAGTAGCCAGTCAGGGCCGTGTGCGCTCCGGGTCGAGCGTGTACGACGAGGCGAGCCGGTGCCACACCTGCCAGAAGTCGACCTCGGCCTCGTCGAAGTACCACATGTCCGGGGCGAAGCCCTCGGTCGTCGCGCATATCGAGTGCCGGTCCTCGCACAGCTGCTGCATCAGCAGCGGGTCGTAGGCGCCGTACTGGTTCAGGTTGACCGACAGCGAGTGCAACACCCAGGTCAGCGGCGTCGGCGTGCCGGCGCGGTACGTCGTCGGGACGTAGACGGCGTACGGCTGGACCCGGCCGAGGTAGTTGGGCCGCAGGTCGCCGGTGCCCTGGTTGCTGGGGTTCGCGACGCGCCCTGGCCGAGGTCGAGGCGTCGTGACGTACCAGCGGTTGCTGTAACCGGTCGGGGCGCGGCTCGGGCGTCGCGCCACCGCTCGGCGAGGGCGGACCAGTCGACCGGCGCGGGAGAAGTCGCTCGACGTCCCCGGTGACGAGCGCGTCGGCCTGGTGGTCCTCCTCCAGAAGTTGCCGGTGACGAAGCGGGTCTGCCCGTCGGCGCCGACGCCGGCCAGCGGGCCGGTCGGAGCGCAGGCCGCCGAGCGCCGCCACGAGTGCGTCGGTCATGCCCGTCGGTGTAGACCGGCGGCTCCTGGTCGACGCTGCGGTAGGTCACGTTGTAGATGCGCGGCAGCCCGCGAGCCCGGCGACCGGGTGCCCGGCAGCAGCGTCGGCTCGGCGAAGCCCGTGCCGTCGGTGTCGGCGAGCCCCGCCGCCAGCCGCACCCGCCACGTGCCGGAGACGGGCAGCGTGTCCCGCGGCACCCGGACGACGAACGACCGCGCCGCGGTGTCCACGGTCACCGGCAGCTCGGCGAGCACGTCGCCGGTGGCCGCGTCGAGCAGCCGCGCGCCGCGGCTCGAGACGACGAGGGCCTTGTCGATGCCGGCGCTGTCGACCCGCGCGCCGGCCGGCCAGGTCGTCGCTGCCGGTCGCCGGCGTCGTCGTCGGTGTCGAAGCGCCCACTCCGCGATCGGCACGGTCGGGTCGACCAGGGTGTTCCAGTCGACCCGCCAGTACGACGCGGTGCTCGTCGTCAGCCCGACGGCGGTCGCGGAAGATGTCGGCGCCGTTCTTGCGCGCCGGCGCCGTCCGGGTAGGCGTAGACGCCCTGGGTCGGGCGCCAGCGAGGAGATCTAGCGAGTCCTGCCCGGTCGGCAGACCCGCCCAGGCTCGCCGCGCCGTGGTCGTCGTAGACCCAGTCGGTCCAGAAGCTCGCGCCGTCGGCCAGCCGGCCGGTGCCCGAGGTGCGGGGGAACGACTCGCGGGAACGGCCAGACGGCGGCCGCCGGGTGCGGCAGCGCCGGCTCCGCGCGCAGCGCCGCGGCCGGTACGCCGGCCGGCAGGCCGGCCGGGGCCACGGCATCAGCGGCCCCGGCGGAGGCACCCGCCGAGGCGGGGGCCAGGGCCGTTGCCGTCGCCGCGGCGCCGGCAGTGACGAGCAGGGACAGGCGGAGGATCATGGAGCGGCGCACGCATGGGCTCCCGTCAACGCTGGTCGGTCGTCCGAACCTACCCAGCCGCGGGATGGCTCATTGCCGAACGCCTCGGCACCGAAGCCGACGCGGGCATAGAACACTGGCCGCATGTGCACCGTCGTCGTCCGCTGGGAGCCGTCGCGCCCGCCGCAGCTCCTCGCCCTGCGCGGCGAGCTCACCTCCCGCGAGTTCGACGACCCCGTCGGTGGTGGCCGGAGCAGCCGGCCGTCGTCGGCGGCCGGGACCGGACCGCGGGCGGGACGTGGTGCGCGAGCCGCATCGACACCGGTGCCGTCGGGCTCGTCCTCAACCGGCCGCCGCGACGGCTCGCCGAGCCGGACGCGCCCAGCCGCGGAGTGCTGCCGTTGCTCGCCGTCGCGCACGGCGCCGGCTGGCCGTCGTACGTCGAGCTCACCGGCATGGCGAGCTTCGCGCTCCTGCTGGTCACCACCGAGGCGTTGCAGCTGTGGACCTACGACGGGACCCGGCTCGAGGTCGAGGCGCCCGGCCCGGGCACGCACATGGTCACCTCGGGCGGTGCGGAGGATGGCAAGGCCGACCGCTACCTCGCGTCGTTCGACTCCGCCGGCTATCCCGACGGGTGGCGGGCGCTGGTGGAGGCGGGCCGGCCGGAGCCCGACCCGGCCGCGCTCGTGGTCCGCGTGGAGCGCGACGGCCAGGTCTACGGGACCGTGTTCGGCCAGCTCGTCGAAGCCCGGCCCGGTCGGCTGCAGCTCGAGCACAGCCGCGAGCCGTGGCTACCTGGCAGCTGGCACGCGGCGACGTTCTGACGTCGCTGCGGCGGGCCCGGCGTCGAGCACGGACGCCGCCAGGACGGCCACGAAGAGCAGGAACGCGATCGCGTGCACCGCGGTGCACCACAGGCAGATCGCGTGCACCTGCACCGCCTCGACGAACACGAGGTAGACGACCATCCCCACCCCGGCGGCCGCTCCGCTCAGCCGCAGCCGCTGCACGAGCAGTGACGGCGAGCGCCACGCCCGCGGCAGGCACAGGACACCCATGGCGAGGAAGAACGGCAGGCCGGTGACGGCGACCGGGATCGTCCCGAACAGCATCGACTCCGGGCTCGTCGTCACCTTGACGCAGTTGATCGCGCCGGTGTCAGGGCACGACAGCGCGGTCGGCTCGGTGTAGTGCACATAAGTGAGGTACGCCGACACCGCGAGCCCGGCCAGCACGAGCGGCAGCGTGACCCACGCCGCCCACCGGGGCGCGGCGGGCGCCTTCGCCGGTCCGCTCATCGGTCGAGCTGCGCGGAAAGCCGCGCCACCGCCGGAGCGGTGCACACCGAGCTCGGCTTGTCGTCCGTCAGCCGGCAGATCGACGCCGTGATGCTGTTGGCCGCACCGACCACGCCCTTGGCGACCGAACTCTCGGGGTTGGCGAGAGCGGCGGCGATCGCGCCTGCCGAGAGCCCGTCGAGGACGTTGGTGTCGAACGTCGCGCCCTCGATGACGTATCGGCCGCCGAAGTCGATGAAGGGGAAGCCCTCGGTGTGGGACTCGAAGACGGCCTGCTCCTCGGTGGTGAGCTCGTCGAGCGGCTCGTAGCGCCCGTTGACCCTGATGTTGGTGTAGAGCTCCTTGGCGACCAGCGACACGTACGGGCTCGAGTACGTCGCGCCGTGGAAGGTGAACGTCGGCGTGTTGGGGTGCACGTCGTCGCTCGCCGACGTCGTCAGCTCGAGCCCGTCGAAGGTGCCGAACCGGCTCAGCGCCTGCACCAGCGGCCACCGCTCGGCGGCGCAGAACGGGCAGTACTCGGCGCCGACGTAGAGGATCTCCGGCAGATCGCCATTGGTCAGTGCGTCGTCCGAGACAGGCGTGGGCGGCTTGGTCGCCTCACCCGCGCCGATGCCGTTGATGACGTCGTCCGGCACCGCGGCGACCACCTTCAGGGTCTGCGTGGCCGGTGTCCGCTCGGCGCCCGTCGAGTCCGAGCCGCCGGACGTGACGATCCCGACGCCGGCGATCACCCCGACCACCGCCAGGACGCCGACGGTCGAGCCGACGATGGTGATGATCTGGCGACGACGCCGCTTGCGCTGCTGCTCCTCGCGGACGGCGTCGAGGGTCTCCCGGCGGGGTGACCCGCCGGCACGGCGTTGGCTGGCGGAGGTCCGAGTCATGCAGCCAGCGTCGGTCACCGCGGCCTGCCCTCAGCAGGGTCGAGAGTCCCGACAACCGTGACCAAGGTCCTGAATCGCACGTGCCGGTGGACCCGATCCACGGGCGGAACCGGGCGTCTTCGCCGGCGTTGACCCGAATGGCTCAAATGCGTTCCCCCAAAGGGAAGACACGCCTGACGATTCCGGTTGACGGTGAGTGTCGTCCTGCCTAACGTCAAGGTGGGCCGAGTCGGGGGGCCGGCGTCGTACCGCGGCGCCCGCGCGTAGCAGAGGGGCGGTGGTGGACGTGAGCCTCGCCACCGCGTCAGGAGCCCCCACCGCCGTCGCGCCCGCCCCCGCGGCCATGAGCCGGTTGCGGCGGTTGCCCGGCTCCCTCGCGCGGCACCGCGGGCTGCGGGAGTTCCTCTTCATCGCGGTCGTCTACCTCATGTACGACGGCAGCCGGTTCGTCGTCGAGGGACGGCAGTCGACGGCGTTCGTCCACGCGCTCGGTGTCCTCCACGTCGAGCAGGGCCTCAACATGGCCTGGGAGCAGACGCTCAACGCGTTCGTGTCCGCCCACGCCGTCCTGGCCGTCCCCGCGGACTACATGTACGCCACGCTGCACTACCTGGTCACCCCGATCGTCCTGGTCTGGATGTGGCGCTGCCATCGCGACGCCTACCCTCGCGCGCGCACCACGCTGATGGTCGCCACCGTCATCGGGCTGATCGGCTTCAGCATGATCCCGGTCGCGCCGCCCCGCATGCTGCCCGGCTTCATCGACACCATGGCGCAGTACTCGACCGCCGGCTGGTGGGGCGGCGACGCCAGTGCCCCGCGCGGGCTGGGGAGCTACACCAACCAGTTCGCCGCCATGCCCTCGCTGCACGTCGGCTGGGCGCTCTGGTGCGGGTGGCAGCTCGTCCGGCATGCCCGGCACCGCCTGGTGCAGCTGTCCGGGGTCGCCTACCCCGCCCTCATCACCGTCGTCGTCATGGCGACCGGCAACCACTACTTCCTCGACGTGGTCGCAGGCGTCGCGGTGGTCTTCCTCGCCATGGCGTCGGTGGGTGGCGCCGCCCGGCTGCTGCCGCATCGCGTCATCGACCTGACCAACCTCGACGCGTCGATACCCTCGCAGGGTGGCCAGTGACGACGAGCTCTTCACCATCGAGCAGCTCGCCGCCCGCACCGGTCTGACCGTCCGCAACATCCGCTCGCACGTCACCCGCGGCCTGCTGCCCCCGCCCCACCTGCGCGGGCGCACGGGCTTCTACGGGGCCGAGCACGTCGCCCGGCTCGAGCTCATCACCGGTCTGCAGCAGCAGGGGTTCAACCTCACCTCCATCCAGAAGCTCATCAGCGGGCCGGCCGCGCCGTCCCCGGAGGAGACGCTGGCGTTCTACCGCACGGTTCTGGGGCCGTGGCTCACGGAAGGACCGGAGGTCTGGAACGACGCGGATCTAGCCGCGCAGTTCGGCTTGCGGCTCGACGAGGTGCCGAACGACCGGCTGCAGGCTCTCGGTGTCCTCGAGCCGCTTCCCGACGGCCGCGTCCGGGTCCTCAACCCGGCACTCGTGCGCGCCGGCCGGCAGCTCGCGGACCTCGGCTTCGGCATCCAGCACCTCCTCACGCTGGTGCAGGTGCTCATGGAGCACTCGCAGGCGGTAGCCGACGCGTTCGTCCAGACCTTCCTCGACGTGCGCTGGAAGGCCTACGTCGAGGCCGGGCAGCCGCCGGAGCAGCTGACCGAGATCCAGGCGGTCATCGAGCAGCTCCAGCCGCTGGCCTCCCAGGCGGTCGTCGCGGCGTTCCAGCAGGCGATGACGGAGGCGACAGCACGTACGGTGGACCGGCTGTCATCCTCGTTCGGGGACGACACGGGCTGAGAGGGTGAGAGGCATGGCGCGGATCGCGATCGTGACCGGAGGTGGCTCCGGCATCGGAGCGGCGCTCAGCCGGGCGCTGGCCGCGCGCGGCGACACCGTGGTCGTCGCCGACATCGACGGCGCTGCAGCCGAGCGGGTCGCCGGTGAGATCGGGGCGCGGGCGACCAGCGCCAAGGTCGACGTCCGCGACGCCGGCCAGGTGCAGGGCCTGGTCGAGGACACCGTCGCCGCACACGGCCGCCTGGACCTCATCGCCAACAACGCCGGCATCGGCGTCGGCGGTGAGTCGCTCGACCTGACGGCCGCGCACTGGGACCGCATCATCGACATCAACCTGCGCGGCGTCGTCCACGGCGTGCTCGCCGCCTACCCCGTGATGGCCCGGCAGGGGAGCGGCAGCATCGTCAACACCGCCTCGGTCGCCGGCCTGACCACGCCGCCGTACCTCACGCCGTACGTCGCCACGAAGCATGCCGTCGTCGGGCTCTCGCTCGCGCTGGGCGGTGAGGCGAAGGCCCACGGGGTGCACGTGATCGCCGTCTGCCCCGGCTGGACCGACACCCCGATCCTCGACTCGACCGGACCCGACGACCTGCCCAAGCCCGCCGGCATGGACGGCGGTGTCCGGGAGGTCGGCGGAGCGGATGGGCAAGCTCTACTCGCCGGACGCGCTCGCCCTCGACATCCTGCGCGGCGTCGACAAGAAGAAGAAGATGGTCGTGGTGCCGCGCCAGGCCCGGATGCATGTGGCGGTTCGCCCGGCTCTCGCCGACGGGGTTCGCCGCCGTCATGGGCGTCGTCGCCCGGCGCGAGCAGCGGAAGCGCACCACCTCCTGACCCGCCGGCGCCCGGGCAGCAGAATGGCAGCGTGAGCGCGCGCTACGCAGGGGTCGGGGTCAGCCCGGGCATGGCCGTCGGGCCGGTCGCGCGCGTGCACGGGCCGACGCTGCCGGCCCGGGTGGAGGCGCCGCTCGACGCCGGAGGCGGAGGCCGAGGCCGGCGGACGAGGCGCTGTCGGCGGTCGCCGACGAGCTCGACAACCTCGCCGACCGCGCCGGCGCGTCCGGGTCGATCCTCGCCCGGCAGGTGCGGATGTCCCGCGACCCGTCGCTGCGCGCTCTCGTGCTCCAGCTCGTCCGCGCCGGCCGGGCCGCGCCGCTCGCGGTGTGGGAGGGCTTCGGTGCCTACCGCGACATGCGGGCCTCCGACCCGCTGCGCGGTACGCCGTCCAGCGCGGAGCTCGACGACGTCCGTGACCGCGTCGTCGCCCGGCTGCTCGGCGAGCCGCCGCCCGGCATCCCGGACCCCGGCACGCCCTACGTGCTCGTCGCTCGCGACCTCTCGCCGGCGGTCACCTCGACGCTGGACCCGGAACGCGTGCTGGCCTTCGTCACCGAGCGGGGCGGCCCGACCTCGCACACCGCGGTGCTCGCCAAGGCGCTCGGGATCCCTGCGGTCGTCGCCTGCCCGGGCATCGCGGCCCTCGCCACCGGGCAGCGGGTCGCGGTCGACGGGTCGACGGGGGTCGTGACCGCCGACCCCGACGCGGAGCTGGTCGGATCCGTCAGCGCGCAGGCCCGGACACCGGCCCTGTCGGCGACCGGGCCGGGCCGCACGCGCGACGGCCGGTCGGTGCCGCTGCTCGCCGCGGTCGGCGGCAAGGGCGAGGTCGACGACGCCGTGGCCGCGGGCGCCGAGGGCGTCGGCGTGTTCCGCACCGAGTTCTGCTTCCTCGACCGCGCCGAGCCGCCGAGCGTTGCCGAGCAGGCCGAGGCCTATCGCGAGGTGTTCGCCGCCTTCCCCGGGCTGCCCGTCACCGTGCGCACCCTCGACATCGGCGCCGACAAGCCGGTGTCGTTCGTGAGCCTGGGGGACCAGCCCAACCCGGCGCTCGGTGTCCGTGGGCTCCGCGTCGCCCGCCGGCACCCGCAGCTGCTCACCGACCAGCTGGTCGCGATCGCCCGGGCCGCCCGGGAGAGCGAGGCCGACGTCCGGGTCATGGCGCCGATGGTGGCGACCACGGCGGAGGCGGTCTGGTTCGCCAGCGAGGCGCGCGGCCGCCGGCATCCGCACCGTCGGCGTGATGGTCGAGATCCCCGCCGCCGCGCTGCGCTCCGCGGACCTGCTGCGGGTCGTCGACTTCGTCTCCGTCGGCAGCAACGACCTGGCGCAGTACGCCTTCGCCACCGACCGCGCCGACGGCGAGCTCGGCGACCTGCTCGACCCGTGGCAGCCGGCGTTCCTCGACCTGGTCGCGACGGTGCTGCGCGCCGGCGCCGTCGCCGGTCGCGCCGTCACCGTCTGCGGCGAGGCGGCGAGCGATCCGTTGCTCGCGGCCGGTCCTGGTCGGTCTCGGCGCGCACGGCCTGTCGATGACCCCGCGCTCGATCCCCGTCGTCCGCTCCGCCCTCGCCCGGGTCACCGCGGAGCAGTGTGCCGCCGCGGCCGGCGCCGCCGTGTCGGCCGAGGGGCCGGAGGAGGGTCGCGCCCGCGTCGCGGACCTGCTCGAGCCGCCGGCAACCTACCCCGGCGCGGCGACCACTAGCCAATTGCGCGTTTTCTGCCCTAGAGGGCGGAGAACGCGCAATTGGAGGGCGGTCAGTAGTAGTACGGCGAGGCCGGACCAGTCCGGGTCGCGCTTCTCGAGGAACGCGTCGCGCCCCTCGGCTGCCTCGTCGGTCATGTAGGCGAGCCGGGTCGTCTCGCCGGCGAACACCTGCTGCCCGACGAGCCCGTCGTCGACGAGGTTGAAGGCGAACTTCAGCATCCGCACCGCCGTCGGGCTCATCGCCGGCGATCTCGCGCGCCCACTCGCAGCGCGACCTGCTCGAGCTCGGCGTGCGGCACGACCGCGTTGACCATGCCCATCCGGTGCGTCGGCCTCCGCGTCGTACTCGTGGCCGAGGAAGAAGACCTCGCGCGCGAACTTCTGCCCGACCTGGCGGGCGAGGTAGGCCGACCCGTAGCCGCCGTCGAAGCTGCCGACCTTCGGCGTCGGTCTGCTTGAAGCGCGCGTGCTCGCGGCTCGCGATCGTCAGGTCGGACACGACGTGCAGGCTGTGCCCGCCGCCGGCCGCCCAGCCCGGTACGACGGCGATCGACCACCTTGGGCATGAACCGGATCAGCCGTTGGCACTCGAGGATGTGCAGCCGGCCCGCCCGGCCCGGGTCGATCGTCTCGGCGGTCTCGCCCTCGGCGTACCGGTATCCGTCCCGGCCGCGGATGCGCTGGTCGCCGCCGGAGCAGAACGCCCAGCCGCCGTCCTTGGGCGACGGGCCGTTGCCGGTGAGCAGCACGCAGCCGACGTCGCTGGACACCCGGGCGTGGTCGAGCGCGGTGTAGAGCTCGTCGACCGTGTGCGGGCGGAAGGCGTTGCGCACCTCGGGGCGGTCGAAGGCGATCCGGACGGCGCCGGTGTCGACCGCGCGGTGGTAGGTGATGTCGGTGAAGTCGAACCCCTCGACGGGCTTCCAGGCGCCGGGGTCGAAGATGTCGGACACCACACGGCGAGCGTCAGCCGCAAGGAGGGAGAGGGCCGACGATGCGGGTGACGGGTGACGGCGGGGTCGGGATCGAGGTCTGGGTGGACGGCCCGGAGGACGGGCCGCCGGTGCTGCTCATGCACGGCTGGCCGGACACCCACGACCTGTGGCGGCACCAGGTCGCCGCGCTGGCCGAGGCGGGCTTCCGGACCATCGCGCCGGACCTGCGCGGCCTCGGCGCCAGCGACAAGCCGGACGACGTCGACGCCTACGCCCTCAAGCACACCGTCGTCGACATGGTGCGGTGCTCGCCGCCGTCGGGGTCGACAAGGCGAGCGTGGTCGCCCACGACTGGGGCGCGGCCGCCGCCTGGGGGCTCGCCGCGTTCGTGCCCGACAAGGTCGACCGGCTGGCCGTCCTGTCCGTCGGGCACCCGACCGCGTTCGCGCACGCGGGCTTCGAGCAGCGGATGCGCAGCTGGTACATGCTGCTCTTCCAGTTCGAGGGCATCGCCGAGCAGTGGCTGGCCGGCCCGGGTGCGGCGATGCTCGCGGGTCACCCCGACGCCGACGAGGTGCGGCGAGCGGCTCTCCGAGCCGGGCGCTCTCACCGCGAGCCTGGGCTGGTACCGCGCCAACGCCCACCCGCGGACCCTCGTCGCGGAGCCGATGCAGCTGCCGCCGGTGACCTGCCCGGTGCTCGGTGTCTGGAGCAGCAACGACGTCGCGCTCACGGAGAAGCAGATGGTCGACAGCGCGGCGTTCGTCGAGGGGCCGTGGCGCTACGAGCGGCTCGACGGGCCCGGCCACTGGATGCAGGTCGAGGCGCCGGAGCCGACTCAACCCGCTGCTGCTGGACTTCCTTCGTACCGGTGCCGTCTCCGCCGCCTCGGCGCATCGCCCTGCGCGTCCGCGGCGTCGTGACCGGCGCCACGCCCGCGTGGGCGGTCACCTTGAGCGGCACCTCGCGCAACAGCAGCGCGAGCAGGATCCCGCTCGCGGAGAACGGCACCGCAGCGAGGAAGACGACGTGCAGCGAGTGCGCGAACGCGTGCAGGTACGACGCGTACGCCGCGGGGTCGGTGTGCTGGAGCGCCTTCAGCTGTTCCGGGGTGAAGTGGGTCGACGCACCCCCGCCGGTCCGTGGCGCGGCCGGCAGTGACGCGGCGAGCCGGTTGGTGAAGATCGCGCCGAACACCGCGAGTCCCACCGAGCCGCCGATCGACCGGAAGAACGTCGCCGCCGAGGTGGCCGTCCCGAGGTCCCGGAACGGCACCGCGTTCTGCACCGCGAGCACCATGACCTGCATCGTGAGCCCCAGCCCGGCGCCGACGAGTGCCATGTAGACGGCGGCCTCCCAGTAGGGAGTCGTCTCGGTGAGCCGGCTCAGCAGGAAGATGCCCGCCGTCATGATGATCGTGCCGGCGATGGGATAGGGCCGGTAGCGGCCGGTCTTGCTGATCCGCCGGCCGCTCCAGACCGACATCGTGAGCACCAGCGCCATGATCGGCACCATCTGCAGCCCGGACGTCGTGGGTCCCGCCCCGTGCACGGTCTGCAGGAACAGCGGCAGGAACGTGATCGCGCCGAACATGGAGAAGCCCACGATCGCGCCCGCGACCGAGGCGACCCGGAACACCGACAGCCCGAACAGGCGGAGCGGGATGACCGGCTCGACCGCGCGTCGTTCGACGACGACGAACGCGGTGCCCAGCACGACGGCGGCGACGCCGAGGCCCAGGATCGTCGCCGAGGCCCACGGATAGGTGTTGCCGCCCCAGGTGAGTGCGAGGATCAGCGCGGTGACCGCAGCACCGAGGAGCGCGGCACCGGCGTAGTCGATCGTGTGCTTGACCCGCTGGATGCGTGCCGGCAGGGCGGCCGCGACGACCAGCAGCGCCAGCGCTCCGATCGGGAGGTTGATGTAGAAGACCCAGCGCCAGCTGAGGTGCTCGGTGAACACACCTCCCAGCAGCGGCCCGGCGACGCTGGACACGGCGAAGACCGACCCGATGAGCCCCATGTAGCGGCCGCGCTCGCGGGGGGACACGACCGCGCCGATGATGGCCTGCGCGCCGACGATGAGCCCGCCGGCCCCGAGACCCTGCACCGCGCGGAAGCCGATCAGCTGGGTCATGTCCTGCGCGATGCCGGACAGCGCGGAACCGGCCAGGAAGATGACGATGGCCGCCTGGAAGAACTTCTTCCGGCCGTAGAGGTCGCCGAGCTTGCCCCACAGCGGGGTGGAGACCGTCGAGGCCAGCAGGTAGGAGGTCACCACCCACGACAGGTGGGACAGGCCCCCGAGCTGGCCGACGATCGTCGGCAGCGCGGTCGCGACGATCGTCTGGTCGAGGGCGGCGAGCAGCATGCCGGACATCAGCCCGGCGAAGACCAGCCACAGCTGCTTCTTGCTCAGCGGCAGCGGGGCGGCGTCCTGACCCTCGCTCACCGGCCGTCCCCGGCCATGCGGTCGAGCTCGTCGGCGAGGAGGGTGAGACCGCGCAGGAAGCCCCGTCGCTCGCCGGGCTCGAGGCGCTCGAGCGTCCGATCGACCGGCCGCAGCCGGGAGTCGAGCACGGCGCGGATCGTGGCCACGTGGGCGGGTGCGAGGGCGACGAAGGTACGACGCCGGTCGACGTCGTCGGTCGACCGCTCGACGAGGCCCCACTCGGCCAGCTCGGTGACGACCTGGCTCGCGGTGGCGAGCGAGACGCCGAGCCGGTCAGCGAGGTCGGTCATCCCCACCGGACCGTCCGCGGCGACCTGCACGAGCGCGGCGACGTGGCGGGGGGCCGGGCTGGCGCCGTGGATCGCCGCGTTCAGCGTCTCGGCCGCCGGCAGCGGGTGCCGCCGCAGCCGCTTGACCACCGCGGAGAGCGCGAGGAACAGCTCGGTCGCCTCCGTGGACGCCGCGGCCGGCGCGGCGGTGGGACGAGGACTCACCGGATCACCCTAGGAAGAATTGGTTTGGAAAGGCAAACCATTTGGCTGTCCTAAGTATTCCGGGGCCGGTAAGCCTGTATTCCGGGGTGCCGGTAAGCCGGGGCTGACCGCGAGGCGATCGTCCGTTCGGGCTATCTGTGCGCGTTCGGCTCAACGGGCAGGGCCATGACGACGACGGTGAACCCATGCCGTTGCCGCTCCTCCCGTCGTTTCGTCGTGCCGCCGGGACGGGCGGCCCTCTCGCCGCCGGGCACCGGACGGGCGGCCCTCTCGCCGCCGGGCACCGGACGGGCGGCCACCGCGCGACCGGCGCCCTGGCGGCCGCCGCCATCGCGATCTCCGTGGTCGGGACCGGCGGGGGCGGCAGCACGGCCGCTGCCGACCGGCGGGTCATCGACGGCCCCGACGTCGCCTCCTACCAGCACCCGAACGGTGCGCCGATCGACTGGCACCGGGTTGCCCGGGCCGGCCACGAGTTCGCGATCGTCAAGGCGACCGAGGGCACCTTCTACCGCAATCCATGGTTCCGGGCCGACTACAGCAGGTCCCGCCGCGCCGGCCTGGTCCGGGGCAGCTACCACTTCGCCCGGCCGGCGTACCCGGTCGCGCGGACCGCGCGGAAGCAGGCGCGGTACTACGTCGCCCGCCTCGACGGCTCCGCCACCACCAACCGGACCCTGCCGCCCGCGCTCGACCTCGAGACCACCGGGGGCCTCGGCCGCGGGGCGCTGGTGACGTGGGCGCAGGAGTTCCTGCTCAAGACCCGGAAGCTCACCGGCCGGATCCCCATGATCTACACCTATCCGACGTTCTGGACCGGCGCCATGGGCGACCCGGCGGCGCTCGCGCGCTACCCGCTCTGGATGGCGAGCTACCACGCGCCCGTCGACCCGAGCGCGACGCTGTGGCAGTACACGGCCGGTGCCTCCGTCCGCGGCATCCGCGGCTCGGTGGACATGTCCCGGCTGGTCGCCTCCCCCGAGTCGTGGTCGACCTTGGCTGACGGCCGGTCGCCGAACCCGTGGCCGGCGTCCACGCCCGGCGCGCCGCAGTCGGTGCACACCGCGTCCGGCGACGGCGTCGTGACCGTGTCGTGGCTGCCCGGCGACAGCGGCTCGGTGCCGATCCGCCGCTACCGCGTCACCATGACCCCGGGCGACCGGACGAAGGTCGTGGACTCGCTGGACTTCGGCGTCCGCTTCGGCGGGCTCGACAACGGTGCCGAGTACTCGTTCACCGTCACGGGCGTGAACGGTCGTGGTGCCGGATCGGCGAGCGAGCCGGTGACCGAGGTCCCGCTGGTGCCCGTGACGATGACGGTGCCCGACCCGACCACCGAGTACGGCGACGACGCGCGCGTCCGGGTGCGCCTCACCCGGACCGACACCGGCCGGCCACTCGACGGCCGCGAAGTCCGGCTCGAGCGGCGCGACGAGGTCACCGGCGAGTGGACGGTCGTCCGGACGCTGGTCACCGGCGGCCACGGGTGGGATGCGCTGACCTTCGACCGGCCCGAGCACAGCATCGATCTGCGGCTGACCTTCGTCGCGCCCGACGGCTGGCAGCAGGTGCAACGGGACGTGTCGGTGCTGGTCACGAACGACGTCAGTGCACATCTGTCGCGCAGCCGGGTGCACTCCGGTCACCCGGTGACGATCTCGGGTCGGATCGACCCGGCGGTCGGCGGCGTGACGGTACGACGGCAGGCGTTCTACCGGCATCGCTGGCACGTGCTGCAGAAGATGCGGACCGCGGACGACGGCAGCTACTCGTTCACCTTCACCCCGCACTCGAAGGTCAGGTCCACCAAGGTGCTGCGAGTCGTCGTGCGGGCGTTCGACGGCCGGGCGCGGGGGCTGTCCCCCAGCCGCCGGCTGCTCGTCCGTCCCTGAACGGGCGTCCCTGAACGGGCATGCTCGTCCGTCCCTGAACGGGAAACGGCCCCGGGAGGTGATCCTCCCGGGGCCGCCCCCGTTGGTGGAAGCCGGTGTCACCGAGTCTCTTCGGCGACCTCCTGCTTCTGCTCGTGCATGGCTGCCTTCTTCTCGTGCGCCTGGGCCTCGGCCCGCGCCTCGGTCTCCTTGCGCTCCTCGGCGCCCTTGTCGGTCTGCGCCTCGCCCTCGGTCTTCAGGGCCTCGTTGTCGGTGAGGTCACCGGCAGCCTGCTTGATCTTGCCCTTCATCTCTTCCATAACGCCCATGGCGGTTTCGCTCCTTCGTCAGTTGCGCGGTCGTTGTCGAACGGCCTCGCGCGGTCGGGCCGGCGCCCGGTCCGTCAGTGACTGGTCCGTCAGGACCGGCCCGTCAGGACTTGGCGCGCTGGGCCGCACGCTCCTTGCTGTCCATCGAGCGCGCCTTGGCCTTGTGGGCGTCGGCCTTGGTCTGCTCGCGGATGGCCTTGAGCTTCTCGGTGCCCTTGGCCTGCTGGGCCTCGCCGGCCTCGATCAGGTTGTTCTGGTCGAACACCTCGCCGGCGATCTCCTTGCCGAGACCCATGACCTTGTCGAGCAGGCCGGTGGCGTCCTTCGGGTCAACGCGGGGGATACGCACGTCTGTTCTCCTCCGTCGGATTGGGGTCAATTTTCGTGAAAACGCAATGTTTTCGCGCTGTGAGAGGTATGCCCGGTCGCTCCCGGCGCTAACACCTAGCAAGCACTTCTGGGGCCACTTTTTGGACTGTGGCGCCGGTCACAGCACAATGCGTGCACAGCCGCTTTCCCCTCGTGCGCCCGGAGGCCGACGTGCAGAGCACCATGCAGGACGTCCCGCTCTCGATCGCCTCGATCCTGCTTCACGGTCAGCAGGTGTTCCCCGACTCGACCGTCGTCACGGTCACCGACGCTGGCAGCCGGCGGGCGCTCTTCGCTGATGTCGCCGTCAACGCGGCGCGGCTCGCCCATGGCCTGCGCGAGCTCGGCATCCAGGGTGACCAGCGGGTCGGCACCTTCATGTGGAACAACCAGGAGCACATGGAGGCCTACCTCGCGATCCCGGCGATGGGTGCCGTGCTGCACACGCTGAACATCAGGCTCTTCCCGGACCAGGTCTCCTACATCGCCACCCACGCCGAGGACCAGGTCGTCATCGTCGACTCGTCGCTGGTGCCGCTGCTGGCCCGCTGCCTCGGCGACATGACGACGGTCCACACCGTCGTCGTCGTCGGTGACGCCGATGCCACACCGCTGGAGAGTGCGGGCAAGCAGGTGGTCCGGTACGCCGACGTCCTGGCGAGCGGTTCCACGTCGTACGACTGGCCGGACGTGGACGAGCGGTCGGCGGCGGCGATGTGTTACACGAGCGGCACGACCGGCAACCCGAAGGGCGTCGTCTACTCGCACCGGTCGATGTGGCTGCACTCGCTGGCCGTCTGCACGTCCAACGCCGTCGGGCTCGGCTTCGACGACCGCGGGCTGGTGATCGTGCCGCAGTTCCACGCCAACGCGTGGGGCATGCCCTACGCCGCCTTCATGGCGGGCGCCGACCTCGTCATGCCGGACCGGTTCCTGCAGGCCGAGCCGCTCGTGCGGGCGATCGAGACCGAGAAGCCGACGTTCAGCGCCGCGGTGCCGACGATCTGGAACGACATCCTCCACTACCTGCGCGCCACCCCCGGCAAGGACATCTCGTCGATCCAGCGGATCGTCTGCGGCGGCTCGGCCGTGCCGCGCGCGCTGATGGAGGCGTTCCGGGACGAGTTCGGCATCCTCATGCTCCAGGGCTGGGGGATGACCGAGACCTCACCGCTCGGGTCGGTGGCCCGCTCCCCAAGGGGTCTCGAGGGCGACGCGGCCATGGACTACCGGACCACCGCGGGCCGGCTGCTGTTCGGCGTCGAGGGTCGCATCGTCGACGACGGCGGCGAGGTGCAGCAGCGCGACGGCAAGGCCGTCGGCGAGCTCGAGGTCCGCGGCCCCTGGGTGACCGCGGCCTACCACAAGGACGACGACCCGGCGAAGTTCGACGACGGCTGGCTGCGGACCGGCGACGTGGGCGCGATCGACCCCCTCGGCTACATCACGCTGACCGACCGGGCGAAGGACGTCATCAAGTCCGGCGGCGAGTGGATCTCCTCCGTCGAGCTGGAGGGGACGCTGATGGCGCACCCGGCGGTTCGCGAGGCGGTCGTGGTCGGTGTACCGGACGAGCGGTGGGACGAGCGGCCGCTGGCCGCGGTGGTGCTGAAGGAGGGCGAGTCGGTGACCCCCGCCGAGCTGCGGGAGTGGCTGTCCGGGCGGGTCGCCAAGTGGTGGGTGCCGGAGCGCTGGACGATCGTCAGCGAGGTGCCGAAGACGAGCGTCGGCAAGTTCGACAAGAAGGTGCTGCGCAAGGCCTACGCCGACGGCGACCTGCAGGTCGAGACCCTGTCGTAGCGGCGCGCGTTCCTGCGCGGCCCCCGGCCCCACCGCCCCTCGGCCCCACCGGTGAATCACCGCTGGGCTCGCGAGGCCCACGGGTGAATCACTGCTGGGCTCGCGAGGCCCACGGGTGAATCACTGCTGGGTTCCCGAGGCCCACCGGTGAATCACTGCTGGGCTCGCGAGGCCCACGGGTGAATCACTGCTGGGCTCCCGAGGCCCACCGGTGAATCACTGCTGGGCTATACCAACAGTGGTGATTCACCCGCGGGCCGGTGGGTGCGCGGGCGGTAACACTGGTCATTCACCCGCGGGCCGGAGAGAAGCCGGGCCGGGGGTCAGGCCAGCTTGGCCCGGTGCCAGAGGCGCTCGCTCGGGCCGCCGACCAGGCCGGTCTCGCGCAGGAAGGCGACGAGCCGCTGGGCCGACCAGCGCATCGTCTCGGCCCGGTGCGGCGACGCCGCGACCTGGCGGCGCGCTTCGTCGACGTCGAGGCCGACCGCGGCGTAGACACCCGGGTGGATGAGATGCGTGGCCACCTGGAACGCGATGATCGCCGTACGCACCCGTTCCCGCTGCATCGCGACCGGACCGGTGCGGGCGACGACCCGCTGCAGCTCCTCGCGCGCGTAACGCACGTGCCGGGCCTCCTCGACGACGTGGATCCGGTTGACCGCGCGGACGACCGGCTGCACCGAGTCATCGTTCATCGCCTCACGCTGGAAGGTGTCGAGGATCTCCTCCGCGACGAGGATCGCCGTCCACGACGATGCCGTCATCGGCAGGTGGAACATCAGCCGGGACAGGTTGTGCAGCTTGCTTCCCACGCCGTACGCCGGCGCGTCGAGCTTGTCGACGAGCTTGCCGAACATCGTGGAGTGCCGGCACTCGTCGGCCAGCTCGGTGAAGGCGTACTGCACGTGGGAACTGGTGAGGTCCTCGTCGTAGATGTGGCGGGACAGCAGGTTCATGAGGATGACCTCGAACCAGATGCCGACGCTGGCGAGGCTCGCGACCTCGTGGCGGGACAGGTCGATCCGCTGCTCGCGGGACATCGACTCCCACAGCGGCGTGCCGTAGAGCGTGACACGCGGTGCTCCGGCATGAAGAACGCGCCCGGCTCCAGTGGCGCATTCCAGTCGATCTCGGTGAGGGGGTCGAACGAGTGCTCGGCGCTCGCGACGAGCAACCGCGCGGCGGTCACCTCGCGGTCGAGCGGCTGGTCGCGGCGCAGCGTTGCCTGGCTCATGGGGGCCTCCGGATGCGGGACGGGCCGATCGGGTCCCGTGTCCCCTCCAGAATGTGACGGCAAACGCCGTCACGTCAATGCCCGTCAGGTGTGAGCCATCTCTCCCGCGGCGTCCCGCTGCGCTAGCCTGGCCTGCGCGGCTTCGGCCGCAGGGAGGCTTCGCCTAGTCCGGTCTATGGCGCCGCACTGCTAATGCGGTTTGGGTTCATCGCCCATCCGGGGTTCAAATCCCCGAGCCTCCGCCATGACCTGCGGTTTCGCGTCTACGACGTGGGCCGCTCCTGCCTAGATGATCTATGTGCGCTCACATCGCGCTAACACGCGCGCCGCATTTCAATTGCGGCACGCGGCCTCTCTCCCAGTTCTGGTCGCGGTGGCGATCAACACCTCGACCTCGTCGGCCTTGCCGGTGCCGGCGGCGAGCTCGCGCATCTTCGCCAGCCGTCGGGCGGCGTACCGGTAGTTCTGCGCGCCCGCCGTCTCCAAGTCGCGCTCGACGAGGCGGGCGTGCACGGGCAGGACGGCGAGCGGGTCGACCTTCTCGTAGGCCTTCGCCAGCTCCTGCCAACCGCGGTCTTCCTCGAGGGTGAGCGAGTGCGCGAGCTCCCACGCCAGCCGGATGTCCTTCAACGTGAGTAGCGCGAACATGACAGCGTCGTACGGGCGGGCAGCCAGGGCGGCCATGATCTCGTCGCGAAGCTCCGGCCACGCGCTGCCGGCGTCCCCGTACACCTGCGCCGCGGTCGACGATGACGGCCAGCGGCGGAACGTCGTCATCCTGGCCCCGAGCAGATCAGCCGGTCTGTGCCGAGCGAGCAGCTTGCACCAGTACTCACCCGCCCTCAGCGACTGATATCCGCCACCGGGGAAGCCCGCTGCTTGCTTGGCCCAGTCGATCGCGAGGGTGATCTCGCCGATCTCCTCGAACGCCTCGGCGGTGTCCTGCAGCGACGCGGCCACCCGGCGATCGCGCGCATGCGTGCGGATGATCGCCTCGACGTCGTGGTCGTGGACGGCCAGTCGCTGCGCGTTGTGGTCGAGGGTGAACCAGTCGTGCGAGTGCGGCGACGACCATCGGTCGTCCTCGCTCGGGTGCGGCCCCAGCGTGGCTTCGATCTCAGCCAGCCGCCTCCGGTACGCGGCCATACCGAGCTCGCCGAGCGCGGGTGCGTAGGCGACCGGGTCGAGGTGGAAGTAGTCGCACTCGTTGTCGAACTGGAACTTGATCATCCAGTCGACGAGCTTCGACGTCGGCGGTTGTGCACGCGCCGCCACACGCGGGTGCATGTCGAGCAGCGCCCGGCAGGCGTCGCCGATGATCCCGCTCGAGTCATCCGCCCGCATGATCACCTTCAGCGCGGACGCGATGGCCTTCTGGGTGACGGCGAGGACCGTCGCTGGGTCCTCCGTGTCTGCCGCCGCTTCCAGGATCTTCACTGCGTCGTGCATCTGGACGCCGTGCTCGTTCGCCCGGCTATAGCGCCAAACGTCGGCGCGGGTGCGGATCAGTGGCAGAACGGCGTCCGCGAGCTCAGGCACGTGGCCATCCTGTCGCAACCGGACGAGATGGACGGGCCACGCGGGTGGCTTGCGCTCACATTGCGCTCACATGTGGGCTGCCCCCGCCGAAGATCGTGGTGTCGTCCAGCGGGTGGGCTCGCGCTGTCGACTTCATCGCTGACCGCCTCCTCCACCGGGCAACGCCGCGCCCGATCGGAGCGGATGTCCAGAGAAGAACGGCCCGTCCGGTCCGCCCATTGGGGCAGGAACCCGGCGAGCCGTCCGCGAACCAGTAGGGCATGCGCCGACGACTCTCCCTGCTCGCCGCCGTGGCCGCCGTCGCCGCCGTGGCCGGAACCGCCGTTGCCACCCCGAACGCCGCGGATAGCCGCTCCGGCAAGGGCCCGCGGTACGACGTGACGATCACGCGCACCGACTTCGGGATCCCGCACATCGTGGCCCGCGACTACGGTTCGCTCGGCTACGGCTACGGCTACGCCTTCGCGCAGGACAACATCTGCACGATGGCCGCCGACTACGTGACGGTCGAGGGCAAGCGCAGCCGCTGGTTCGGCCCCGACGGGCACTACACGATGCAGGGCAACGGTGTGACGGTGTCCAACCTCGACTCGGACATCTTCTGGACCCAGGTGCGCGGCTCCCACGTCATCGACCGCCTGCTCGCGCGCAAGCCGCCGTTCGGGCCGAAGCCGCAGATCCCCACGGCCGTGGCCGGGTACGTCGCCGGCTACAACCGCTGGCTGCACGACGTCGGCGGCCCGGACGGGATCACCGACCCGGCCTGCCACGGCAAGAAGTGGGTCCACCCCATCACCGTCGACGACGCGTTCCTGCGCTTCTACCAACTCGTCCTGCTCGCCGGGCAGGACGTCGTCATGCCCGGCATCGCCCAGGCCGAGCCGCCGGGCCCGGGCAACCCGCTCGCCGGTCCCACCCGCCGCTGACGCGGACCGGACGGCACGCCTGCTGGCGACCGGCTGGCACCACGCGATGGGCCGGCTCGGGTCCAACGCGGTGGCCGTCGGCCGCAACGGGACACGGAACGGGCACGGCCTGCTGCTCGGCAACCCGCACTTCCCGTGGACCGACACCGAGCGCTTCTACCAGGCCCACCTCACGATCCCCGGCAAGGTCGACGTCACCGGCGGCTCGCCTGTTCGGCGTCCCGATCGTGCTCATCGGCCACACCGCCACGATGGCGTGGAGCCACACGGTGTCGACCGCGTTCCGCTTCACGCCGTACCAGCTGTCACTGGTGCCGGGCGACCCGACGTCGTACCTCGTCGACGGCCAGCCGACCAAGATGGAGCCGCGCAAGGTCAGCGTCACGGTGCGCGGCAAGCGACGGCAAGCTGTCGCAGGTCTCGCACACGCTGTGGTGGACGCGCTACGGCCCGGTCTTCAACTCGATCCTCGGCATCCCGCTCCCGTGGACGGCGGCGACGGCGTTCGCGATCCGGACGCCAACGTCGACAACTTCCGCATCTTCAACCACTTCTTCGACACGAACCGCGCTCGGACGGCTGCGGAGGAGCTGCGGATCCTGCAAGAAGTACCAAGGCATCCCGTGGGTCAACACCATCGTCGCGGACAAGTGGGGCGCACGCTCTCTACGCCGACATCGGCACGATCCCCAACGTCCCGGACGATCGTCGCGCAGGAGCTGCGACACCGCGCTCGGCGCGGCGACGTTCGCCTATCTCGGCCTGCCGGTGCTCGACGGCTCGCGGACCAGTTGCGACTGGCGGGACGACGCTGACGCGGTGCAGCCCGGGCTGTTCGGCCCGCGGCACCTGCCGCACCTCTACCGGTCCGACTACGTCACCAACTCCAACGACTCCTACTGGCTGTCCAACCCGGCGCACCCGCTGGAGGGCTACGCCCGGATCATCGGTGACGAGCGGACGCCGCGGACGCCGCGGACGCGTGTGGGGCTCGTGATGACCGAGAACCGCACCGAGCGCGGGATGACGCGGCGGCTGATGCAACGAGAGGTGTTCAGCGACCGGCAGTTCGCCGCTGCGTTGACACTCGACGACCTCCTCGTCCTCTGCCGCCGGGCGGAGCCGGTCGGCACGCTGCCGTCGTCGAGCGGCCCGGTCGCGATCGGCAACGCCTGCCGCGTGCTCGCCCGCTGGGACCGGCACGAGAACATCGACTCGCGCGGTGCGATCCTCTTCCGCCGGTTCTGGGACAACCTCATCGGTGCGTCACAGCAGACGGCGTATGGCGCGGTCGGGCAGGCGCCGTGGTGGAGGGTGCCGTTCGACGCCGACCACCCGGTGCGCACCCCGCGCGGGCTGAACACCACCGATCCCGAGGTCGCGATGGCCCTCGGTGACGCCATCGCCGACCTGCGTGACGCGGAGCTGCCGCTCGGTGTCCCGCAGGGCAAGGTGCAGTTCATCGAGAAGAACGGCGTGCGCTACCCGATCCCGGGCGGCATCGGCACGCTCAACGGCGACTTCAACGCCATCTGGACCTCGATGGGTGCCGGGCAAGGGCGTGACCCAGCCCGATGGCGGGTCGTCGTTCGTGCAGGTCGTCACCTGGAACGACGGGCCGTGCCCCAACGCCCGGACGATCCTCACCTACTCGGAGTCGACCGACCCGACCAGTCCGCACTACGCGGACCAAACCGCGCTGTTCTCGCAGAAGAAGTGGGTGAAGGACCGGTTCTGCGCCGCGCAGATCAAGGCCGCACCGGTCCATGACGTGACGCACCTCGTGGGTTGATCGGTCGCGGGGTCCGGCGGAGTCCCGCGGGGTCCCGCGGCCTTCGTCGCCACGCGCTCTCTCTCGCTCGTTCCTCGCTCGCCCCGATCGCGCTAGTGCTCCTCTCGACCGCGAGACTCCGCGATGTCCCGCGGGGTCCCGCGGTCTTCGTCGCCAGGCGCTCTCTCTCGCTCGTTCCTCGCTCGCCCCGATCGCGCTAGTGCTCCTCTCGGCCGCGGGACTCCGCGACGTCCCGCGGGGTCCCGCGGTCTTCGTCGCCACGCGCTCTCTCTCTCGCTCGTTCCTCGCTCGCCCCGATCGCGCTAGTGCTCCTCTCGGCCGCGGGAGCCCGCGGTGGACACGTCCCAGGAGAGCGTGACGACGTCGCGGGGGCGGTCGGTCGGGCCCATGACGGCGTCGACCTCGGGCTCGCGGTCGGCGGGCAGGCAGAGGCGGCGGCGGTTGAGTCGGACGTAGACCTCGCGGCTGACGATCCGCGACGGCCGCTGCCAGCGCTGCACCCGGGCGGCGATCCCGGCCTCGGCGAGGACCTCGACCGCGAGGTCGGCGGTCGGGCCGCTCGGCCGGTCGAGACCGTGGAAATGGCGCCACAGCGGGGCCGTATCGGCGAGCGGGTGGCGGGCGGTGAGCTCGACGACGACCCGGCGCCGGGCGTGGTCGGTCAGCGCCGTGGCGAACGGCGGCAGGTCGGGCACGTTGTAGAAGACGTGGTGGCAGACGACGACGTCGGCGTGGTCGACCTCGGCGGCGACGTCCGGCCAGGTTCCGCGGTGCTGCCGGTGGCCGACGCCGCGTTCGTCGGCACTTCGGGCGAACTCCGCGAGCAGGTCGGCGCCTTCGTCGACGCCGACGACGAGCGCGGCCGGCGGCACGAGCGCCAGGCCGGCCGCGCCGCCGCCGCAGCCGACGTCGAGCACCGAGCCGCCCGGCGGCAGGGCCTCCAACGCGCGGTCGCGGGAGGGCGTGTCGGCCGGGTCCGGCGCGGCGCGGAAGAGCTCGACCGGGAAACCCCATGGCGACTCCGGCGCCCGATCGAGGATCTCCGGCGGGATCGCCCAGGCCGAGAGCTCGTCCCGCCACCGCTCGGCCGCGCTGCCCATCGCCGTACCCTCCCGGTCGTGGTTGGGTCCACCGTATGAGCGGACACGGTCATGACGAGCTCGGCCCGGCCGAGACGGTCGAAGTGGCGGATGGTGTCTTCGCCTACGTGCAGCCCGACGGCTCCTGGTGGATCAACAACAGCGGGTTCGTCGCCGGGCCGGACGCGGTCGTCGCGGTCGACGCGACGTCGACCGAACGGCGTACGCGCGCACTGCTCGACACCATCGCCCGGGTGACGCCGGCGCCGGTGCGGCAGCTGGTCAACACCCACCAGCACGGCGACCACACCAACGGCAACTGCCTGTTCGGCGAGGCCACTGTCGTGGCCCACCGCAACTGCCGCACCGCCGTGCTCGCGCAGACGATCGGCGGGCTCGACGCCGTCTTCGGTGCGGTGGAGTGGGGCGAGCTGACCGTCAGGGCGCCGGAGGTCGTCTTCGACGAGCGGCTGGACGTCTACGCCGGTGACCGGGCCGTCGAGCTGCTCCACATCGGTACGCCGGCGCACACCACGGGTGACGTCGTCGCCTGGCTCCCGGATGACGGCGTGCTGTTCGCGGGCGATCTCGTGTTCAACGGCGGCACGCCCTTCGTCCTCATGGGCTCGGTGGTCGGGTCGTTGGACGCGCTCGAACGGCTGCGCGGTTTCGGCGCACGGACGATCGTGCCCGGCCACGGGCCGATCTGCGACGAGACGGCGATCGGAGCCGCCGAGCGCTACCTGCGGTTCGTCGCGGCCACCGCGGTCGACGCCCACAACGCCGGGCTCAGCCCGCTGGACGCGGCGCGGGAGACCGACCTCGGTGAGTTCGCCGGCTGGCGCGACGCGGAGCGGATCGTCGGCAACCTGCACCGGGCGATGGCCGAGCTCGGCGACACGCCCCGCGGCGGACCGGTCGACGTCCCCGCGGCCTTCGCGGACATGGTGGCCTTCAACGGCGGGCCGCTGCGCTGCCTGGCCTGATGTCGTCGCAGCTGTAGCGGCGCTGCTGCACGTCGGGTCTCATTCGGCAGTTATATAAGTCCGTGATATAACTGTCCGGTGCCCGCGAGACCCCCTGGCCAGACGGCCGTCGCCGACGCCGCGCTCGCCGAGCTCGCGACGACGCTGGAGCGGACGATGCGCTGGGTGCGCCGGGCCGTCCGCCCGTCCGAGCTCAACGCCGCCGCTCTCTCGACGCTCGACGCGCTCGCCCGGTCCGGGCCGCTCCGCATCACCGACCTCGTCGCCCTCGAGCGCATCTCGCAGCCCGGCATGACGGGGCTCGTCGCCCGGCTCGCCGGCGCCGGCCTGGTCGACCGCAGCCCCGACCCGACCGACGGCCGGGCGACGCTCGTGCGGCTCACCGATGCCGGCCGTGACTTCCTCCGCTCCTTCCATGCCGAACGTGCCGCCGCCGTAGCCGAGCACCTGCGCGAGCTGCCCGCCGACCAGCAGGAGGCGCTGCTCGGGGCGATGGGAGCCCTCGACGCGCTCACCGCCCGCCCGGTGCAGCAAGAGGCGGAGTGATGACCGTCGCCACGGGCGGGCGCATGACGCACCGCCAGATCCTCGAGTCGATGACCGGGCTGATGCTCAGCATGTTCGTCGTCGATGCTGAGCTCGACCGTCGTCAGCAACGCGCTGCCGCGGATCCTGCACGCCCTGCACGGCGGTGAGTCGGCCTACACCTGGGTGGTCACCGCGACCCTGCTCACGACGACGGCCTCCACGCCGTTGTGGGGGAAGTTCTCCGACCTCGTGAGCAAGAAGCTGCTCATGCAGCTCGCGATCGTCATCTTCATGGTCGAGCTCGGTCGTCGCCGGGTTGGCGCCGTCGGTGGCATGCTCATCGTCTTCCGCGGGCTGCAGGGCATCGGCGCCGGCGGCATCCTCGCGATGACGCAGGTCATCATGGCGGCGATGGTCTCGCCGCGGGAGCGCGGTCGGTACAGCGGCTACCTCGGTGCGACCTTCGCGGTCGCGACCATCGCCGGCCCGCTCATCGGCGGTGTCATCGTCGACACGCCGTGGCTCGGCTGGCGGTGGTGCTTCTACGTCGGCGTACCGTTCGCCGTCGGCGGCGCTGATCGTCCTGCAGAAGACGCTGCACCTGCCGGTGCATCGTCGCGACCTGAGCGGTCGACTACCTCGGCGCCGCACTGATCACCGGTGGGGTAAGCGTCCTGCTCGTGTGGGTCATCGCTGGCGGGTCAGCAGTTCCCCTGGGCGTCGGTGACGACCGCCGTGTCGGTGTCGGTCGGCGGCTGCCTGCTGGCACTCGCGATCGGGTCGAGCTCCGGGTGGCCGAGCCGATCATCCCGGTCCGCCTGTTCCGCGAACCGCACCGTCACGCTGGCCACGACCGCCGGGCTGTTCGTCGGTGGCGCGATGTTCGGCGCGACGATCTTCCTGGCGCAGTACTTCCAGATCGCGCGGGGCGAGAGCCCCACCGTGTCCGGGCTGCGCAGCATGCCGATGATCCTCGGTCTCGCGGTCGCCTCGCTCGTCGTCGGCCGGCTGGTGACGAGCACCGGTCGGTGGAAGCGCTACCTCGTCGCCGGCACCTCGACCGCTGCGCTCGGGCTTCGGGCTGCTCGGCACCATCGATGCGTCGACGACTTCGTGCTGCGTCGCGGTCTACATGGCCCTGGTCGGTATCGGGCTCGGCATGACGATGCAGAACCTCGTGCTCTCGGTGCAGAACGCCGTGCCAGGTCGCGAGCTCGGCGCGGCGACCGCGACGGTGACGTTCTTCCGCTCGCTCGGCGGGGCGGCGGGCGTGTCGGCCCTCGGCGCCGTCCTCGCCCACAGGGTCTCCGGGCTGGTCCTCGGCGGGCTGGCCGACCTCGGTGTCCCGGCCTCGAGCCTCGGTGACTCCGGCACGGCCATCCCGGACGTGTCGACCCTGCCGCCGCCTGTCGCCGCCGTCGTACAGCACGCGTACGGCCGGGGCGTGGGGCACCTCTTCCTCGTCGCGACGCCGGTGATCCTGCTCGCGGTCCTCGCCGTGAGCGCCATCCGGGAGGTGCCGCTGCGCCGGCAGTCGGGGGACGAGCTCGTCGAGACCTACGAGCAGATCGGTGCGGCGGGAGAGGTCTCCGGCGGAGTCGTGGAGCAGGTGGCCGAGGCCCGGCGCTGACAGGCGCGCGCAACACGGAATTTGCACGGCCGACCGCCGCTCGTCACGTGCGCGGGCGAGGCTGACGGACGTGACCCTGCTTCTCGCGGCTGTCGGCCGGCTGTGCGTCTGCCGAGCGGCTCGATGAACGGCTTCTCCCGGCTGCGCATCGAGCTTCCCGACCACCCAGGTGCGCTCGCGGCGGTCAGCCGGGTGCTGGCGACCGCGGGGCTCAACGTTGTCGAGGTCGTCATCCACGAGGTCGACGGTCAGCGTGCGGTCGACGAGATCGTCGTCCACGGCGGGGAGCCGCTGGACTCGGCCGGGTTGAGCCGCGCTCTGGCCGGCGTCGGCGGCGACCTGCTGTCCGTGGCGCCTTGCGACATGCGCGGCGACCCGACCGTGACTGCCCTCACGTGGGTGACGGCCACCGCGGACACGCCGGCTCGGCGTAGCTCCCTCGCCACCGGCGTACGTCTCCTCACCGGCATCGAGCCGGCGGTGGTGGTGACGGCCGAGGAGGCCAGGGCGTGGCCGATCGGGCTGGCCGCGCTGCGGCGCGGGCTGCCCGTGGTGCAGCGCCTCGCCCGCCCGCCGGAGCCGCTGCACCAGGAGGCAGCGGACGAGACCTCCGGCGTCTGGGTGCTCGCCGCTCCGGATGCGCCGGACGCCTCGCTGGTCGTCCTCGCCGCCCGGCCCTATGCGATCCGCTTCACCGCGACGGAGCTCAGCCGCCTCGTCTCCGTCCTCGACTGCCGGCGCCGGTTGCTGGCGAACGCTCCCCAGCGGCTGGAGTGGTCCGGCGGGCTGGCGAGCAACGCCTGAGAGCCCGGGTCGGGCGGCCGCTCCGCATGGTGATTGAGCCGAGCGTGGGGGGCCGGCGTGCTCGGGTAGTCTGGTCAGCCGGTTCACCGTCGCGTGGGCCATGCGCTCGTAGCTCAACGGATAGAGCATCTGACTACGGATCAGAAGGTTGGGGGTTCGAGTCCCTCCGAGCGCGCTCTGTCAGCCACTTGGGAGCCAGAGTCGGCGCCGGTCTGCTCCGGACCGACATGGAAGCCCTGGTCGCAGCCTCTTTTCAGCCCAGGACCACGCCGCTGTCGTTCGCCCGCCGCCGCAGGCCAACCCTGGCGCGCGTCCGGTGGCAGCCCTGACCTCTGACAAGCGAGCAGACGCCCAGATTTCGTTATCAGTTACACTAGGAGCCGATAACCAGGGCGGATGACGAAAACACAGCGGAGGCCTGGTGAAGGAGCGTGCGGGCTGGCCCCCGGTGACCTATGAGGAGCGCACGTGGGTGAGCCGGCATGCGCCCGGTACGGCGTCGAGGGGTCAGCTACGCCGACACAGCGGTCCGTATCAGGCGGCGGTCACCCCCGCCATCGCGGAGGTAGCGATGCAGCTGCCGCCGGAGGTGCTCGCAGCGAGCACTGAGGCGGCGCAGGAGGTCGCGCGCTTCGACGCCGAGCTCGGCGGTGAGATCGCGCCTTTTTCGGCAGTTCTATTGCGTTCCGAGTCCGCCGCCAGTTCGCAGATCGAGAACCTCACTGCTTCGGCGCGAGCCATCGCCGAAGCGACGCTGGGCGTACCGGCGGGCGCAAACGCGCGGCAGGTCGTCGGAAACGTCGAGGCGATGCAAGCTGCGCTGGCTCTGGCCGACGAGATCAGCGGGGAGGCCATTCTCGCGATGCACGAGGCCCTGCTCGTGCACACCGAGCCGGACATCGCAGGCACGTGGCGCGACGAGCAGGTGTGGATCGGCGGTTCTTGGCTGGGTCCCCACCAGGCCGCTTTCATTCCGCCGCATCACGAACGCGTTCGTGCTGCCATCGATGACCTCGTGCGCTTCGTGCGCCGCGACGACATCCCAGTGCTGGCGCACGTGGCGCTCGCACACGCGCAGTTCGAAACCATCCACCCCTTCCCCGACGGGAACGGTCGCACCGGCCGAGCTCTGATGCACGCGATGCTCCAGCATGCGGGGCTGGTCAGGAACGTCACGGTTCCCATCTCGGCCGGCCTCCTCGTCGCCGTCGACGAATACTTCGACGCGCTGACCGCATACCGGAACGGAGACACAGCCCCCATCGTGCAACGGATCACCGATGCCGCCTACGCCGCGGTGGCGAACGGGCGGCAACTGGTCGGCGACCTCCGGGAGCTCCGCGTCGAATGGAACTCGCGCATACGGGCGCGACGCGACGCAGCGGTCTGGCGCATCGCTGACTTGCTGTTGCGGCACCCCGTCGTGAATGTTGCCCTGATCAGCGAAGAGCTGGGCATCGCTCCGCAGAACGTATATCGGAACCTGGCGCCGCTCGTCGACGCCGAGGTGGTCACGTCGACCGGTCGTCAGCGTGACCGCGTCTGGCGTGCAGTCGAGGTCCTCTCTGCTGTCGATGCCTTCGCAAGGCGTGCCGGGCGTCGAACCCGAGCTACTCAATGATCACTACGGATCAGAAGGTTGGGGGTTCGAGTCCCTCCGAGCGCGCTCTGCTGGCCCAGTTCCCCGCTTGCCCAACTGCACGACCGCGGCCACCTCCGGTTCGCCCTGGCATTCTGTGCAGAGAGTTTGTCGCGGAGCTGTCGGATCGGCAGGACGCCGTTCGTCGTGAGGGTGAGAGGCGGTCATCGGGGCCGCCCAGAACCGGGAGTACTGCTATGACGCACTACCTGCTGAGTGTGCACGGCCCGGCCGAGCGCAACGAGTTCGGCAACTACGCCTCCAAGGAAGAGATGGAGGCGGCCTTCGCGGCGACCGGCGCGTTCAACGACAAGCTGAAGGCCGACGGCTACTGGGTCTTCGCCGGCGGTCTCGAGCCGGCAGCGACGGCGACCGTGGTCGACGGCCAGGCTGCGGCGCCGGTCATGACCGACGGCCCTTACCTGGAGACCAAGGAGGCCATCGGCGGGTTCTGGGTCGTCGACGTCCCCGACCTCGACGTGGCGCTGCGCCTTGCTGCTGAGGGGTCGAAGGCGTGCCGCGGCAAGGTCGAGGTTCGCCCGTTCGAGGGCATTGCCTGAGCCGGTCCGACCCCGACCGAGTCGATGCAGCGCGAGGCCGCAGCCGTCGAGCGGGTCTTCCGCGAGGAGTACGGACGCGTCATCGCCTCGCTTGTCCGCCGCTTCGGTGACATCGACGTCGCCGAAGAGGCGGCAGGCGAGGCGCTCGTCGCCGCCCTGGAGACCTGGCCGAGGTCCGGCGTGCCTCCCAACCCCGGCGGCTGGCTCACGACGACGGCGGCCAACCGCGCGATCGACCGACTACGCCGCGAGGCGAAGCGCGACGCCAAGCATCAGGCGGCTTCCATGCTGTACGACGACACGCCCCATGCCCGCACCGGACCGGTTGAGGACGACCGGTTGCGGCTGCTGTTCACCTGCTGCCACCCGGCGCTCGCCGAGGAGGCGCGCATCGCGCTGACACTCCGCCTCCTCGGCGGGCTGACCGTGGCCGAGATCGCCGAAGCATTCCTCGTCCCCGAGCCCACGATGGGGCAGCGCATCACCCGGGCGAAGAAGAAGATCGCGGCGGCGAAGGTGCCATATCGGGTACCGGAGGCCGCTGACCTGCCCGAGCGGCTCGGCGGCGTGCTCACCGTGCTGTTCCTCATCTTCAACGAGGGCTACCTCGCCACTGGCGATGGCGAGCCGATCCGCACCGAGCTCACCGGCGAGGCGATCCGGCTGACGCGCGTCGTGCGGCAGCTCATGCCCGACGAGCCGGAGGTGGCCGGTCTGCTGGGGCTGATGGTGCTGACCGAGGCGCGGCGTACCTCGCGCGTCCGGGACGGCCAGCTGGTTCCTCTCGCCGACCAGGACCGGGCCGGGTGGGACCGCTCACTGGTCGAGGAGGGCCACCGGCTGGTGCGCGAGTGCCTCTCGCTCAACCGCCCCGGCCGCTACCAGATCCTCGCGGCGATCAACGCCGTGCACACCGACGCCCCGACGGCGGCCGACACGGACTGGTCGCAGGTCGTCGCGCTCTACGACCAGCTGACGCAGCTGGACCCGTCGCCGATCGTCGCGCTCAACCGCGCGGTCGCCATCGCTGAAGTCGACGGCCCGCACGTCGCCCTCGCGCAGGTCGATCAGCGGCCGCTCACCGGCTACCACGCATGGCATGCCACCCGGGCCGACCTGCTGCGCAGACTCGGTCGCAGCGCCGAGGCACGGGAGCAGTACGACGCCGCGATCGCCGCCACGCAGAACTCCGCCGAGCGCGCCTACCTGAGCAGGAAGCGCGGCCAGTTGGTCTGAGCGGTGGGCACAATTTCATGCCCTTTGCCGGGATTGACCAGATCCGCGCCTGGTGCGCACCCTATAAAGGTGGGTTGCTTATCGTCCGAAATCGATCGGGTGACGTGTGTCGATTCACCGCGTAGCGGTGTCGCGCCGGCGCCGTC
Organism: uncultured Actinomycetota bacterium; assembly: GCA_963835405.1. Lineage (GTDB taxonomy): Bacteria > Actinomycetota > Actinomycetes > JAFAQI01 > JAFAQI01 > CAWIFV01. The sequence continues at coordinate 271,098 of CAWIFV010000005.1, read as the reverse complement.
TCCAGCCGCGGGGCAGAGATGGTGACGGCCGCTCGGCTGACCGCTGGTGCTAACCGCACGATCGACCCGCTGGTGTTGATGCAACGCGTTACCGACGGCACCTTGGACCTGATCGAAGCCGCCAACGGGGTCATGGTCGGCTTGGCCGACGAAGACGGCGTCACCTACATGTGCGGAGCGGGTAACCAGGTGTCGTATCTGGGGACCCGGGTTGACTTGGACTCCAGCCTGAGCGGACTCGCCGTCCGCACCGGGCAGGTACAGCGGTCCGATAACACCGGAATCGATCCACGCGTTGATGTCGAGGCGTGTCGTCGGTTGTCGGTGGCGTCATTGTTGTGCGTGCCGTTGATCCGCAGGGACGAGACCCTCGGCGTCTTGGCGGTCAACGCCACTCGTACGGATGCGTTCACCGACGACGATGTCGCGACCCTGACCCGACTGGCGGACTTCGTCAGTGTCGTCATCGGCTCTGCGCACGATCTTTCTCGTGTGCAGGCGCAACTGTTCGAAATGGGTCACCCGACTGAGTTCTCGACGGAAGGCAGGGTCGAGCGCGACTCGGCCGAGACGGCGAGCCGCTATGTGATGAGCGTTCTCAGCCCGGACACGGTCACCCGCATGGACACGAGCCGTCGCATCCAAGCGTTTCTTGACGACCCGGACCGCCTGTCGATGGTCTTCCAACCGATCGTCGACCTGGTCACCGACCAGGTGGCTGCTGTGGAAGCCCTCGCTCGCTTCGACAGCGACCCCTACCGGGCTCCCGACGTGTGGTTTGACGAAGCTCACCAAAGCGGCCTCGGGATCGAGTTGGAGATGCTCGCCACGGCGCGGGCAGTTGCTCAGCTGCCGATGTTGCCGGGTGACGCGACTCTGACCATCAACATCGGACCGCAAGCCGCCATGTCCGCGCAGCTGCTGGAGACGATTCGCGACGTCCCCCCACAACGCCTCATCCTGGAACTCACCGAGCACAGCATCGTCGATGACTATCCCGGGCTCACGGAGTCCCTGCGCAAGTTGCGCCAACGCGGCATACGCATCGCCGTCGATGACGCCGGCTCGGGCTATTCAAACCTCGCCCACATCCTCAAGCTCGCCCCAGATCTCATCAAGCTCGACCGCGACCTTGTCAGCGGCATCGACGTGGATCCAGTGCGTCGCGCCCTCGCGACGTCACTCGTCGCTTTCGCGGCGGACACCGGCGCGCAAATCGTCGCCGAAGGCGTCGAAAGCGAAGACGAGCTCGGGACTCTGCGCCGTCTCGGCGTCCGCTACGCGCAGGGATACCACCTCGGCCGCCCGGCCGCGGCAATCGCCGCCTGCCACGAAGCAGCGACAGGCACGGCCACCCGTTAGCCGAAAGGTGCGGACGCCCGGAGGACAACCCGCCGAACGACACTGGCTGTTACCGTGGCCCGCGAGTCGGGTCGATCATCTGCAGCGAAGCGCAGGCAATCCCGGGGAGCGGGGGGACACCATGACAACCCTCACCGGCCGGCCACGGACCGCGCTGCTCGTCATCGACATGCAGAACGGCGTGGTCGGCGAGGCGTGCGAGCGCGACCGGGTCATTGCCAACATCGCCGTCCTCGTTGACAAAGCCCGGTTGGAGCGGGTCCCCGTGGTCTGGGTCGCGCACTCCGACGAGAGCGAGATGCCGCGAGGGTCTCAGGCCTGGGACTACGTCGAAGAGCTCCGCCGCGACGGGTCCGAGCCGCTGGTGCACAAGACCTTCGCCGACTCGTTCGAGGACACCGACCTCGAGACGGTGCTCGCCGGCCTCGAGGTCGGCCGGCTGTTCGTCACCGGCGCGCAGACCGACGAGTGCATCCGGTCCACGTTGCATGGAGCCATCACGCGCGGTTACGACGCGATCCTCGTGGCCGACGCGCACACCACCGAGGACCTCAGCGAGTGGGGCGCACCGCCGCCGGACCAGGTCATCTCGCACACCAACATGTACTGGTCCGGCCACCGGGCACCTGGCCGGACCGCCGGCACGATCAACACTGCAGACCTGGACTTCAGCGCCTCGGAGTGACCGAGCCGGGCGGACCGGCAGATCCGGGTCAGCGGCCCGTGCGTTCCCGGTGCTTGCACCCCGGCCAGCAGCACGGCCGACGCTGACCCTCCTCGAGCTCCTCCTGGGTCCGGCGGATGCGGCGTTCCCGGGTCACCTGCTGCTTGGCGTCCTCGACCCAGCAGATGAACTCGTTGCGGGCAAGCGGCGTGATGTCCTTCCACGCACCGAGTGCCGTGCTGTTGGCGATCAGCGCCTGGCGAAGGTCGGCGGGAAGCTTGTGCACCACGCCGCCGGGGACACGCTGGCTGCTCACGCGGTCACGCTAGCGCGAGAACCCTGCACGGTGATCCGGGCAGGCCGCGCTCGCCGTGTCCGAGTCGATGTTCGAAGCTCCTGCGGCGTCAGGGCGACGCGTCGTGCGGGCAGCGCTTCGGCTTGTCCGGGTCGCAGCGCGGTGGCGGGCCGTGGCCGTGCCCGGTCTCGCCGCCGCCGTCACCGCCGCCGAACGTGCCGTCGTACGCCGCGAACAGGCCCTTGCCGGCCTGCTGCCGCAGCACGTAGTTGTCGGTGCCGTGCGAGTTCACCGTCGGGTCACTGACGCAGTCACCGGTGCAGCCGTCGGTGTAGGCGACCAGCACCCGACCGGTGTCGTCGACGGTGATGTCGTTGAAGTCGAGCATGTTGCGCTGGTTGCAGATGTTGTCGTCCATGACGTTCTTGTTGGACGTCCCCTGCATGTCCACGCATCCGCGCTGGATCGGGTCGTCGGGCATCGCGTCGACGACGCTCCAGCTCTGCCCGCCGTCGTACGTCGTCGCGACGTACATCTTCCACACCGCCGGGTTGCCGTCCGGGCCGACGAATCCGTTGTGCTGGTCGTCACCGACGGCGTCGGTGCCGAGGAAGGCGAACGCCGCGCGGTCCGGATCGCCCGCGATGACCTCGGGGAACTGCACGTTCTTCACGCCGACCATCGCGCCGACGTCGGCGAGGTTCTCCCAGGTCTTGCCGTGGTCGTGCGAGACGGCGATCTTCGCCGTGCTCGTGTCGCCGTAGCCGGTGGCGGACGGGTTCGTGCCGTCCTGCCAGCCGAAGTAGAGCGTGCCGTCGGAGGCGATACCGACCGAGGGGTCGCTCTCGTCCTGGTTGTTGCCGTCCGGCTCTTGGCGGACCTGCCAGGTCAGACCGTTGTCCTCGCTCACCGACAGCGACGGGTGCCCGCCCCAGTACTCGGTGTTGGTGAGGTTCTCCGGGGTCGGCTCGCCGCCGCAGCCCTTGAGCGGGAGGTAGACGGTCCCGTCGGGGCCGCCGCGCAGGTGGCCGTGCAGCGCCGAGCAGGCCCCGCCGAACGGGTCGCCGGGGTTGTTCGCAGGAGTGTTGGTCGCCGGTACGCCGCTGGCGAAGGTGAGCCCACCGTCGTCACTGCGGGCGCACGTGCCGCTGTAGCCGTTCTGCGCGCAGTAGTAGACGGCGTTCGGGTAGGTCGGGTTGGCGTCCTGCGGGATCGGGGCGTGGTAGCGGGCGACGCCGACCGTCTGGTGGTCGAGCAGGGCGCCGGGGCCGCATCCCTCGCTCGGCGTCCAGCTCTCACCGGCGTCGTCGCTGTAGGACATCGCGCTGCAGGCCAGCAGCAGCTGCGAGACGAAGGTCCGGCCGGTGTCGGGGTCGACCACGCCGATCGGGTCGAGGGTCTCCTGGTTCGTGGGCGGGTCCACGATCGTCTTCGTCATCGTGGCGGGAGACGTCGAGTCGTCCCAGGCGAGCCGGGCCTCGGTGAGCCCGCCCGTGTACATGGCCACGTGCCGCTTGATGTCCCAGCCGATCGACGGCTCACCGGTGCGCGAGCCGATGGCGTACGGCACGTAGGTGTTGCCGGACTCCGTCGACGGCGCGCTGCCCAGGGCCGGCACCAGGAGACCGGCGCCGGACGCCGCCAGGACGAGCAGACCGGCCAGAACCGGACGTGTGCGCATGCGAGGCCCCTTCGGGACTCTGGCCGCGGTCGCTGGGGGTGGGCCGCGCGGAGGCCAGATGGAGCAGACTTCGCTGCTCCGATCGGATCTCCTGCCCGACGCGCGGGGTCTACGTGGAGCGGGTGCGCAAGGCGTGACACCTGCGCCGGGCTATCCCCTCCCGCGCCGGACCAGGTCCGCCGCCCATGACGGCTGGGGGTCGCCGAACACGTCCGGCACGTCGGTGCTCACCCGGCCCGGGAACCGCGGCGGCCGCTTCTCGAGGAACGACTCGACGCCCTCCCGTACGTCGGCAGCCATGCCGGTCGCGTGCATGGCCCGGGAGTCGGTCACGTGGGCGTCGTACGGCGTCCGCGCGGTGAGCCCGCGCCACATCATCTGCCGGGCGAGGGCGACGCTGACCGGGGCGGTGTGCTCGGCGACCTCATGCGCCAGCGCGTACGCCGCCGGCAACAGGTCGTCGCTCTCGTGCAGGCTCCGCACCAGCCCGCCGGCAAGCGCCTCGTCCGCCGTGAACACCCGGCCGGACATCAGCCACTCCGCCGCCTGGCTCGGCCCGACCAGCCGCGGCAGGAACCAGGTCGACGCCGCCTCGGGCACGATCCCGCGGCGGGTGAAGACGAAGCCGAGCTTCGCCCCCCTGCTCGCCAGCCGCACGTCCATCGGCAGCGTCATCGTCACGCCGACGCCGACGGCGGCACCGTTGATGGCGCCGATGACGGGCTTGCGCATCTCGTAGATGCGCAGCGAGACCTCGCCGCCGCCGTCGCGCGGCGCCTCGGTGGCAGTGCCACCACGACGGTGGACGTCGAACGTGTCCCCTCCGGCGGACAGGTCCGCACCCGCGCAGAACGCCCGGCCCGCGCCCGTGATGACGACCGCGCGTACGTCGTCGGCGGCGTCGGCCCGGTCCAACGCCTCGATCATCTCGCGCTTCATCGTCGGCGTGAACGCGTTCATCGCATCCGGTCGGTTCAGCGTGACCGTTGCGACCGCGTCGGCGACGTCGTAGCGGATCTGCTCGTAGCTCGGCATCCGGCGATCATCCCCGGTTGCGGGCAGGGCGCGAGCCCGACCCCTGCCGACCGGGTGGTCAGACGGGTTCGGGCTCGGGGTTCGCCGGCTCGGCCGGTGTGGCCGGGCTGGGCTCGGCGGGCGCCGGGGGCAGGGTCTCCGGCGTGTCCGGCAGCAGCGGCCCCGGGTCGTCGGGGACCGGCGCGTCCGGGTCGATCTCGGGCACGTGCTGGGGCGCCGGCGGCGCCTTCGGAGGCCGCTCCGGCGACGGCACGGCCGCGGTCTCGGGCGGCATCCGGGCGGCTACGCGAGGAAGAAGTTGACCTGCTGCGCGGCGGTGTCGACCTGCACGTCGAGCGTCTGCTCGTCGAGGATCTGCGCCGCGGTCGGGTCCAGGAAGACCCGCGCGCCCGCGTCGTCGACGACCTGGTCGCCCGGCTGGGGGTCGGTGGCGACCGTCAGCGCGAGCTCCTGTCCCTGCCCGTCGGCGGGAGCGTTGGCCGCGATCCGCACGCCTGCACCGGGAGCGGACTCCACCGGAGCGGTCAGTGACTGGATGGCGAGGCGTGCCTCGTCGGTCAGGGTGAGCATGTCGAGCCTTCCGTCGGGGACCGGGCGTCGATCGTGCGTTGACCTTCGCAACCCGGTCTACCCGTCCCGCTGCGAGCCGTCAAACGCCGCCCGCGCGGCGCAGTGCCGCACTCCTCGCCGCGGCCACTGATGGAGCGCGTTCGCCGCGCCCCACCAGTGCCCGTGCCCCATCAGTTCCCCCGTGCCAGTGCGTGCCGGACGGCCCGCTCAGACGATGCGGCGGTAGGCGATCTGCTTGGCCGACCCCGGCAGGTAGGAGTTCTTGGCCTCCGCGTCGAGGTAGGCGGCGAACGTCGGGTCGCCGTTCAGCGCCTGCTGGCCCTGCTCGAGCTGCTCGATCGAGTCGTAGCCCGCCAGCCAGCCGATCTCGCCGTACGCGCCCGTGGTCGCGATCGCGAACTGCACCGGGATGCCGGTGATCTTCTGCGCCCGCTGCGCGATCTCGAGGCCGACCTCGACGCCGTGCGTGAAGCTGCCCGGCGCCAGGGTGGCGGTGACGACGGTGCTGTACGCCGGCGGCTGCTCGCGCTCCTCGGGCGTCGTCAGGTACTGGATGAGCCCGTCATCGATGGGGCTCGACGACTCCCACTTCGCCGCTTGGGCCACCAGGTCGAGATACCCCTCGTCGGCGAGCAGCTTGTCGAAGTTGGACTCGAGCGTGTGCAGGTGCTCGACCATCGTCGTCCAGACCAGCGTTCCCTGGCCGGGGGAGAACACCGACGTCCAGAGCGTCACCGGCGTCTCGCTGATCTGGTTCACCTTCTCGGTGACCTTCGTCGCCCAACTCATCTGCTCGCGAATGTCACCCGCGCCCATCCGGGCGGACCGATAGAACAGGTACACGGTGAACCCCCTCGTCGTGTCGACGGCTGGACGAGGCGCCTCGGGGGAGGCTCCTCACCCGCGCACTTTTCTCCCGTCCCCGCGGGCAGTCCATAGCCCGATCTGACGGGTCACCCGACCGAGGGAGGCTGCGCCAGGATCCCCCCTCGAGCCGCTCGACAGGCCGTGGGAGCCTCGGTCCGGACGCAGTGCACTGGCCACATCCCCTGACCCGCGGGAGGACGGCACGCATGGCTCGACGACCGAAGGTGCCCGCGGGCCCCGGGATCGACGACGGCCTCGGTGCGGCGCTGGTCCGAGCCGGCCGTTACCTCCGCAAGGGGGAGGTTTCCGCCGACCTGCGCACCTTGCACCAGGTGGGTGGGCGCGACGCGGACACCTTCTACCGCGACCGGTGGTCGCACGACCTCGTCGTGCGGTCGACCCACGGGGTGAACTGCACGGGTTCCTGCTCCTGGAAGGTCTACGTCAAGGACGGGATCATCACCTGGGAGACGCAGCAGACCGACTACCCGTCGGTCGGTCCCGACAGCCCGGAGTACGAGCCGCGCGGCTGCCCGCGCGGTGCGGCGTTCTCCTGGTACACCTACTCACCCACGCGCGTCCGCTACCCCTACGTGCGGGCGGTGCTGCTCCAGCTGTTCCGCGACGCGAAGGCCCGGCACGGCGGGGACCCCGTCGCGGCCTGGGCCGAGATCGTCTCCACTCCCGAGCTCCGGCAGCGCTACGTCACTGCTCGCGGCAAGGGCGGGCTGGTGCGCGCGACCTGGGACGAGGCGGTGGAGCTGGTCGCCGCTGCCCACGTGCACACGATCGCCACCTGGGGGCCGGACCGGGTCGCGGGCTTCTCCCCGATCCCCGCGATGAGCATGGTCTCCCACGCCGCCGGGGCGCGGTTCTTCTCGTTGCTGGGCGCCCCGATGCTGTCCTTCTACGACTGGTACGCCGACCTGCCGGTGGCCTCCCCACAGGTCTTCGGCGACCAGACCGACGTGCCGGAGTCGGCCGACTGGTTCGACGCCGGCTACCTGATCATGTGGGGCTCGAACCTGCCCGTCACGCGCACGCCGGACGCCCACTGGATGACGGAGGCGCGGTACCGCGGCCAGAAGGTCGTGGCGGTCTCACCCGACTACGCCGACAACGTCAAGTTCGCCGACGAGTGGCTGGCCTGCCAGCCGGGGACCGATGGCGCGCTGGCGATGGCCATGGGCCACGTCATCCTGCGCGAGTGCTTCGTCGAGCGCGAGGTCGCTCCGTTCACGTCGTACGTCAAGAAGTTCACCGACCTTCCCTTCCTCGTCACGCTCGAGCAACGCGGCGACGGCTACGTGGCCGGCAAGTTCCTCACCGCCGCCGACCTCGGGGGTGCTGCCGCGAAGGAGGAGCACGCCGCCTTCAAGACCGTGTTCCTCGACGGGAGCACCGGCCGGCCGGTCGTCCCCAACGGCTCGCTCGGGTTCCGCTTCGGCGACGCGGGCGCCGGGCGGTGGAACCTCGACATCGGTGACAGCGACCCGCTGCTCACGGTGGCGGGCGCGGAGGCGGAGCTCGTCGGGGTGGACCTGCCGCGCTTCGACGAGCCGTCCCGTCCGGCGGGCGTGCTGCACCGTGGGGTGCCGGCCCGGCGCGTCGGTGGTCGGCTCGTCACGACCGTGTTCGACCTGCTGCTCGCTCAGTACGGCGTCCATCGGGACGGCCTGCCCGGGTCGTGGCCGACCGGCTACGACGACGCGGACGAGCCGTGCACCCCGGCCTGGCAGGAGACGATCACCTCCGTGCCCGCGTCGACCGCCGCGCGCATCGCCCGGGAGTTCGCCCGCAACGCCGAGGAGTCCGGCGGCCGGTCGATGATCGTCATGGGGGCCGGGACGAACCACTGGTTCCACTCCGACACGATCTACCGTGCCTTCCTCGCCCTCGTCACGCTCACCGGCTGCCAGGGTCGCAACGGCGGCGGGTGGGCCCACTACGTCGGGCAGGAGAAGGTCCGGCCGCTCACCGGTCACGCCATGCTCGCCACCGCCAACGACTGGCAGCGACCGCCGCGCACGATGATCGGAACGGCGTTCTTCTACCTCGCCACCGACCAATGGCGCTACGACCCGCTGCGCGCCGACGTGCTCGCCTCGCCCCTCGGGTCCGGCCGGTTCGCCGGCAAGACCACCGCCGACCTCATCGCGACCTCGGCCCGCCTCGGCTGGATGCCGAGCTACCCGACGTTCAACTGGAACCCGCTCGACCTTGCCGACGCCGCGGAGCGCGCCGGGCAGCAGCCCGGTGACTTCGTCGTGCAGCAGGTCCGCGACGGGCGGGTGCGGTTCTCGTCCGAGGACCCGGACGCGGAGGAGAACTGGCCGCGGCTGCTCACGGTCTGGCGGTCGAACCTGCTCGGGTCGTCCGCGAAGGGCAACGAGTACTTCCTCAAGCACCTCGTCGGTGCCGAGTCGTCCGTGAGCGCCCCGGAGACCCCACCGGAGCAGCGGTCCGAGGACGTCACCTGGCGCGGAGGAGGCGCCGCAGGGCAAGCTCGACCTGCTGCTCTCGCTCGACTTCCGGATGACGTCGACGACGCTCTTCTCCGACGTCGTGCTGCCGGCGGCGACGTGGTACGAGAAGTACGACCTCTCGAGCACCGACATGCACCCGTTCGTCCACGCCTTCAACCCGGCGATCGCACCGCCGTGGCAGACCCGCACCGACTTCGAGGCGTTCCACGCCATCGCGCGGCGCTTCAGCGAGCTCGCCGCCACCCGGCTGGGCACGCGCAAGGACCTCGTCGCCGTCCCGCTCATGCACGACACGGTGGACGAGATGGCCATGCCCGGGGGGATCGTGCGCGACTGGCGGGACGACGGGGTCGACGCGGTGCCGGGGGTGAACTTCCCGAAGCTCGTCGTCGTCGAGCGCGACTACGGGGCGGTGGCCGACAAGCTGGCCGCTCTCGGCCCGCTCGCGGCCTCCCTCGGCGCCGTCACCAAGGGCGTCCCCTTCGACCTCGCCGAGCCGGTCGAGTTCCTGCGCCACCGCAACGGTGCCGTCCGCGGTGGGGTGGCCGACGGTCAGCCCTCGCTCGCGCAGGACAGGCATGCATGCGAGGCCATCCTCGCGCTGTCGGGCACGACCAACGGGCACCTGGCCGTGCAGGGTTTCCGGGCACTCGAACGACGGACGGGCACCCGCCTGGCCGACCTGGCCGCCGAGCACGAGGGCAAGCAGGTGACGTTCGCCGACACGCAGAGCCGCCCCACACCGGTCATCACCTCACCGGAGTGGTCGGGCAGCGAACACGGTGGGCGGCGCTACTCCGCGTTCGCGATCAACGTGGAGCGGGACAAGCCGTGGCACACCCTCACCGGCCGGATGCACTTCTTCCTCGACCACGACTGGCTCATCGAGCTGGGCGAGCAGCTGCCGGTCTTCCGGCCCCCGCTGGACATGCACCAGCTGATCGATGCGGCGCACCCCGGTGACACCGTGCCGACGGCCGACGGCGGGCTCGGAGTGACGGTCCGGTACCTCACACCGCACTCCAAGTGGTCGATCCACTCCGAGTACCAGGACAACCTCTTCATGCTGTCGCTGTCCCGAGGGGGCCCCACGATCTGGATGTCCCCCCAGGACGCCGGCAAGGTCGGTGTCGCCGACAACGACTGGATCGAGGCGGTCAACCGCAACGGGGTGATCGTGGCCCGGGCGATCGTGTCGCACCGGATGCCCGAAGGCACGGTGTACATGTACCACGCGCAGGAGCGGGTGGTGGACGTGCCGATCGCGGAGTCGTCGGGCAAGCGGGGCGGCATCCACAACTCGGCCACCCGGCTGCTGGTCAAGCCGACCCATCTCGCGGGCGGCTACGGCCAGATCAGCTACGCGTTCAACTACCTCGGCCCGACCGGAAACCAGCGCGACGAGGTCACGGTCATCCGCCGCCGTACCCAGGAAGTGAGGTACGAGTGAGCGCCAGCGAACGTCGTTGCAGGGCGGTGGGTGGGGTGGAGGACGTGTACTGATGCGACCGATGGCGCAGATGGCGATGGTCATGAACCTCGACAAGTGCATCGGCTGCCACACCTGCTCGGTCACCTGCAAGCAGGCGTGGACCAACCGCAGTGGCGTCGAGTACGTGTGGTTCAACAACGTCGAGACCAGGCCCGGCCAGGGCTATCCCCGCACCTACCAGGACCAGGAGCGCTGGCAGGGTGGCTGGTCGCTCAACCGGCGCGGTCGGCTCACGCTGCGGGCCGGCGGCCGGATCAAGAAGCTGCTGAGCATCTTCGCGAACCCGCTGATGCCCAACATCCGCGACTACTACGAGCCGTGGACCTACGACTACGAGACGCTCACGCAGGCGCCGGCGCAGCAGCACACCCCCGTCGCCCGACCCAAGTCGCTCATCACCGGCAAGGACATGAAGGTGGAGTGGTCGGCCAACTGGGACGACGACCTGGGAGGTGGGCCGGAGCTCACCCGCGACGACCCGATCCTGCGCCAGGTGTCGGACAAGGTGAAGCTGGAGTTCGAGCAGACCTTCATGTTCTACCTGCCCCGGATCTGCGAGCACTGCCTCAACCCGAGCTGCGCGGCGTCATGTCCCTCGGGCGCGATCTACAAGCGCAGCGAGGACGGCATCGTCCTCGTCGACCAGGACCGGTGCCGGGGTTGGCGCATGTGCGTCACCGGCTGCCCGTACAAGAAGATCTACTTCAACCACCGGACCGGCAAGGCGGAGAAGTGCACGTTCTGCTTCCCGCGGGTCGAGGTGGGCCTGCCGACGGTCTGCTCGGAGACCTGCGTCGGGCGGCTTCGCTACATCGGCGTGGTCCTCTACGACGCCGACCGCGTCCTCGAGGCCGCGTCGACACCGGACGACAAGGACCTCTATGCCGCGCAGCGGGAGGTGCTGCTCGACCCGTTCGACCCCGAGGTGCAGGCGGCGGCCGAGCAGGCCGGCATCCCCCGCGACTGGGTGGACGCCGCACAGCGCTCACCGGTCTGGGCCCTGATCGACCGGTTCCAGGTCGCGCTGCCGCTGCATCCGGAGTACCGCACCATGCCGATGGTCTGGTACATCCCGCCGCTGTCCCCGGTGGTCGACGTGCTGAAGGAGGGCGGGCACGACGCGGAGGAGGCGGGCAACCTCTTCGGCGCCATCGACTCCCTGCGCATCCCGATGGAGTACCTCGCCGAGCTGTTCACCGCGGGCGACACGCACATCGTGCGCGACGTGCTCGCCCGGCTCGCCGCCATGCGGTCCTACATGCGCGACGTGAACCTCGGGCGCGAGCGCCGACCGGAGATCGCCGACGCGGTCGGGATGACGGGTGCCGAGATGGAGGACATGTATCGGCTGCTCGCCATCGCCAAGTACGACGAGCGCTACGTCATCCCGCCGGCGCACGCGGAGCTGGGCGACCCGGCCGAGCGGGCCCATCAGCTCGAGGAGCTCGCGACGGAGTGCTCCCTCGACTACGAAGGCGGCCCGGGCATGGGTGGCTCCGGCCCGTTCGGCGAGTCCTCCGGGCCTGCCACACCGGTCGCGGTCGAGAGCTTCCACGCGCTGCGGCAGCGCCAGACCTCGGACACCTTCGTCGATCCCGAGGGGCGCGAGCGCGTCAACCTGCTCAACTGGGACGGCAAGGGGCGCGGCGAGAAGCTGATGCCGCCCCGTGACGACGAGGCGCCGACATGAGTAACGACACCATCGCGCTGCAGGCCGCGTCGCTGCTGCTCGACTATCCGGACGCCGAGCTGCTCGACCGGCGGCCGCTGCTGACCGCGGCGGCCGACCGGGTGCCGGAGGCCGCGGCCGTCCCGCTGCGCCGGTTCCTCGACCATGTCGCGACCGCCCCGCTGGACCGGCTGGCCCTGGACTACGTCGACACCTTCGACCTGCGCCGCCGCTGCTGCCCCTACCTCACCTACTACTCCTACGGCGACACCCGCAAGCGCGGCATGGCGCTCCTCCGCTTCACCCACGCCTACCGTGCCGCCGGGTTCGAGCTCGCCGCGGACGAGCTCCCGGACCACCTGGCCGTGGTGTGCGAGTTCACCGCCCGTGCCCGGGACGAGGGGTTGCGGCTGCTGCGGGAGCACCGGGCCGCCGTCGAGCTGCTCCGGATGGCGCTCGCCGAACGCGGCTCGCCGTACGTCGACGTCCTGGATGTCGTCCGGGCCGTCCTGCCCGACCCCGCGCCCCGGGACCTCGACCGGGCCCTGGCCCTGGCCCGGTCCGGGCCGCCGGCCGAGGAGGTGGGCCTCGAGCCCTTCGCGCCGCCCGAGTACATGGGAGCACGCCGGTGACCGGCACCGAGCTGTTCGTCTGGGTCGTCTGCGCCTACGTGGCTCTCGCTGTCTTCGTCGGGGGACACGTGTGGCGCTACCGCTACGACAAGTTCGGCTGGACCACGCGGTCCTCCCAGCTCTACGAGCGGCGGTTGCTCCGCTGGGGCAGCCCGCTGTTCCACTTCGGCATCATCTTCGTCCTGTTCGGTCACGTCGGCGGCATCCTCGTCCCGCACGGCGCCTTCGACGCCGTGGGCCTGCACGAGCACGGCTACCACCTGATGGCGATGACGATCGGCGGGATCGCCGGCGCCGCGACCCTCGTCGGCATGACGATCCTCATCTACCGCCGGCGCACCGTGGGCCCGGTCTTCTCCGCGACGACGCGCAACGACAAGGCCATGTACGCCGTCCTCGCGCTCGTCATCGTCGCCGGCTCGGCGGCGACCGCATGGAACGGAGCCACCGGCGGCTACGACTACCGCACCACCGTCGCGCCGTACTTCCGGTCGATCCTCTACGGCGACCCGCAGACCGCTCTGATCGCCGGTGCACCGCTGCTGTTCCAGATCCACGCGTTTGCGGCCTGGGTGCTGCTGGCGATGTGGCCGTTCACCCGCTTGGTTCACCTGTTCAGCGCGCCGGTGGGATATCTCACCCGGCCCTACGTCGTCTACCGGTCTCGCGAGTCGACCGCCACCGGCAGCCGCGCCGCCCGGCCCGGCTGGGAGCCGGTGGGCACACCGCCGTCATCGCGCCGGCGTTGAGAGCGTCAGGAGGGACTCCGGTCATGCAGAAGATGTCACTGGTCGCCGTGGCCCGCGAGCAGATGGCGCGCGCCCGTGAGGCGGGGGCCGGCAGGAGCTCGGAGACGGTCTACGGCGGCCACGAGCACTCGCTCCGGCAAACCGTGATCACGCTCCTGGCCGGGCAGCATCTCACCGAGCACGAGAACCCGGGGGAGGCGACCGTGCACGTGCTGAACGGCCGGCTCGAGCTGCGGTCGGGGGACACGATCTGGGAGGGCCGATCCGGGGACCTGCTGATCGTCCCGCAGGCGCGGCACGCGGTGACGGCGCTGGAGGACGTGGCCTTCCTGCTCACCGTGGCGAAGTGACGCCCGACGCGGGTCAGTGCGGCGTGAAGCCGTGCCGGGTGCTCCACCGGTTGAGCCACCACACCACCGGCAACGCGACCACGATCAGTCCCGCGTAGGGCAGGAAGCCGTAGGCGTAGCCCATCGTCCCGCCGAACGCGCCGGTGACCCCTCCGAAGATCGGCGGGATCGCGAAGCCGCCGAAGGCACCCAGCCCCCCGATCCACCCCGACGCGCCACCGACGGCGCCGGGCACGTAGCGCGGCAACAGCTTGAACACGATCGCGTTCTGCAGCCCCATGCCGGCGCCGACCGCGAGCGTCGCCGCGAACGACAGGGCGAACGTCGCGGTCAGCGAGAGCACCAACGTCCCCGCGAGCATCAACAGGAAGTTGCCCACCAGCGCGTAGCGGATCGACAGGCGGTCGGAGAGCAGGCCGCCGGGCACCCGGATCAGCGCCGAGAGCAGGGAGAACACCGCGGTCAGGACGCCCGCCATCCGGAGGCTCTCGCCGTACATCTCCTTCCAGTACGTCGGCAGCCATGACGTGAAGGCCAGGAAGCCACCGAAGGAGAGGAAGTAGAAGAAGACGAGGACCCAGGTGGCCGGGATGCCCGCGGCGTGCCGCAGGCCGGCCGCCGCCGACCCGGCCGGCACGGTCTCCCCGCCGCCGAAGTCGGCGATGCGGGCGGCCTCGACCTCGACTCCCTGCCGCCGCAGCTGGAACACGGGCGCGTCCTTGATGACCAGGCCGTAGACCAGCGTGATGGCGAGCAGGACGGCGAACCACACGCTGTAGGCGCCGACGATGCCCATGCTGCCCACCGCGATCGGGAGGAGCAGGGTCGACAGTCCGGGGCTGGTGTTGCCGAGCCCGCCGTAGACGCCCAGGGCGCCGCCCTGTTGCTCGCGCCGGAACCAGTAGGAGACCTGGGCGATGCCGACCGAGAACGACGCGATGCCGCAACCGATCAGGACGCCGAGCAGCAGCAGGAGGTAGTAGGTGCCCGCCATCCGTCCGGGTAGCGCGTGGCGAGCAGGACGAGCAGACCGACCACGCCGACGTTCGTCACTCCGAGCAGCGTGAGGAAGGGCCGCTTGCCTCCCATCCGGTCGACCGCGGCCCCGAAGGGGATGCGCAGGATCGAGCCGGTGAGGCTGGGGATCGCGGCGAGCATCGCGGCCGCGAACGGGCTCAGCCCGAGCAGGTCCTTGAACTTCGGCACGAGCGGGCCGAAGATCGCGACACCGGCGAAGCCGCCGAAGAACCCGAGGGTCGCGATCCACAGTGCCTGCGAGCGGGTGCCCTGCACCACGTCGGTGCCGGCCGCGTTCGGTCCGGTCTCCTGTCGCACCCGCACAGTCGGTCCCCTTGCCGGTCGGTCGTCGAGCCAAACGACGGCAGCCGAGGTCGGCGCCGCCGCCGGCTCAGTCTCGCCGGGATCGGCCGCCGGCAGCAGGGACGAAGGTCCCGCCGCGGGTGGGTCCGAAGTCGCCTTTCAGGCGGCCTGCGGCCGCGCGGACGCGACCCGGCGGCCCTCCCGGCCGCCGAGCGTTCGCCGGGGTCAGTCCTTCGGTGCGGCGTTGCCGGCGTGGTTGATCGTGTCGATCGCCGCCGACCGGGGCGCGGGTGTCTGGCCCTTCTGCTTCTTGTTCTTGTCCGCCTTGGGCTTGCGCACCTCTCGACCGACTTTGTTCTTACCGGCCATCACTGCCTCCTGATCGTGAGTCGGTCTCGCCTCAGCATGCGCCCATCGCGCCGAGAATGCGAGCGGTTGGCCGCAGCCCGCCTCCGGAGGCCGGGCCTCAGGCCAGGCAGGGCTCGGGCGCCAACCTGTGCGAATCATTCCGCGTGACCGGGCCTTGCACCTAGTCTTTGCGCGGACGAGACGGAGGTGCGGGGGATGCGCGGGAGGGGCTATCGCGACGCGCTGCGGCATCGCGACTTCCGCCGCCTGGCCGTCGCGCTGATCGTCAACGACGGCGGCAGCTGGGCCTACAGCGTCGTCCTGCTGGTCTACCTCTTCGACCGCACCCACTCCACCGGCTGGGTCGCCGCCGGCACCGTGGTGCGGTTCGTCCCCGGCCTGGTGTTCAGCAGCTACGCCGGTGTCCTGGCCGAGCGTTTCGAGCGGCGGGCCGTGCTCATGACCTCGACGATGCTGGCCGGCGTCGGCATGTCGGGGATGGCTGTGTCGGTCGCTCTCGACGCGCCGGTGATCGTGGTGGTCGGCCTCGCCGCCGTCGTGTCCGCGACCTGTACGCCGTTCAACCCCGCAGTGGCCGCGCTCACGCCGCAGCTCGTCGGCGAGGCCGACCTGGTGGCCGCCAACTCGGTCATGGCGACGATCGAGCACGTCGCGATCATCGCCGGGCCGGCGCTGGGCGCGGGGTTGCTGGCGACGGGCGAGCCGGTGAGCGGCTTCGCCCTCAACGCGCTCTCCTTCTTCGTCGCCGGCGCGATCCTCGCCCGGATGTCCGCGCGGTCGACTCCCACGGACGTCACGGCCGACGGCTCCGGCCTGATCCGCCAGGTGAGCGTCGGCTTCCGTGCCCTGATGCAGTCGCCGACCGCGGCGGCGCCGGTGATGTTCTGCGCGCTGGCGACGTTCTTCTACGGCGCCGACACGGTGCTCTACGTGCCGGTGAGCCACCACCTGCACGCGGGCACCAGCGGATACGGCTATCTCCTCACCGCCGAGGCGATCGGCGGCGTGGTCGCGGCCGGGCTGGTCAACCGGCTCGCCGGCCAGACCCGGGTCGCCATGCTCATCTTCGGCGGCATGGTGCTCTACTGCGCGCCGCTCGCGATCATCCCGGTGTTGCACTCGCTCGGACCGGCGTTGCCGATTCCCGCGCTCCGGGGGGCCGGCACGTTGTTCGTCGACGTCCTCGCCGTGACCGCGATGCAGCGTGCGGTTGCCCCCGAGCTGCTGAGTCGCGTGTTCGGGGTCTTCACCACCCTGCTGCTCGCGGCCGCCGCGCTCGGCGCCCTCGTGACGCCACCGGTCCTGTCCGCGCTCGGGCTGAGCGAGACGCTCGTGCTCGTGGCCGTCGCCGGACCGGCGCTCTCGCTCCTGGGCCTGCGGTCGCTGCTGCGCATCGACCGCGAGGCGCGCGCCCGGATCGAGCGGCTGGAGCCGGTCGTCGAGCTGCTCGGCCGGCTGCGGCTGTTCGCGGACGCGGACCGTCCCGCGCTCGAGCGGCTGGCGGCGGCGGCGGAGCACCTGCGCGTTGCGCCCGGCAAGGTCCTCATCCGCGAGGGCGAGCCGTCCGACGCGTTGTTCGTCCTCGCCGACGGCGAGGTGACGATGACCACCAGCGGCGGATCGGGAGGCCGGCCGCTGACGCGCGCCATCGAGGCGGAGGCCTACGTCGGGGAGATCGGGTTGCTGCACGAGGTGCCCCGGACCGCGACGATCATCGTGGCGATCCCCTCCGAGGTCTACCGCATCGCCGCGGACGACTTCCGCCAGGCATTGTCGGCCGCCCCGGCCAGCGGCCTGTTCCTCGACACCGCGCGGGCGCGGCTCGCCCGCACCCATCCGGTCCTCGCCGAAGGGATCGCCCCGATGACCGCTCCCACACCATGACGCCGGCCGACGACATCCTCGGCGAGGTCGGTCGGCTCGCGTCCGCGCTCGGGCCGGCGGTGATGCCGGTGGGCACGGAGTCGCTGCTGCGCTCGCTCACCGGCACCGCCCGCGAGATCTTCGGCGCGGCCGCGTGCTCGCTCGCGCTGCTCACCGAGGACGAGTCGGAGCTCGTCTACACGACGGCGGCGGGGGCCGGGGCGGACGACATCACCGGCCTGCGCATCCCGTCGAGCGTCGGCATCGCCGGCTGGGTCGTCCACTCGGGCCAGCCGATCGCCGTGGGCGACCTCGCGAACGACCCCCGGTTCGCCCGCAACGTCGCCGAGCAGTCCGGCTACGTCCCCGACGCCATCCTCGCCGTTCCCGTCAACTCTCCGAAGCGAGTGCTCGGCGTGCTGTCGCTCCTCGACCGGGACACCACGCGCGCGGGCGCGTCCGAGGACATGCGGCTGCTCACCCTGTTCGCCGACCAGGCGGCCATCGCTCTGGAGAGCGTGCGTGTCTTCGGCGACGTCGGGCGGGTGCTCCTCGCGGCCCTGGCCCGGGGGGCCGAGGAGGGCAGCGACCTGGAGGCGGCGCTCCAGCAGGCCTCCGCCGACCTTCCGGCGGTCGATCGTGACCTCGCCGACCTCGCGTCCAGCTTCGCGGTGCTCAGCCGGCGCGGCAGCGCCGAGCAGCGGCTCGCACTCGGAGTGCTCCGCGAGGTGGCGGCCTACGCCGAGAGGAGGTCGTCATCACGGACCCGCTGAGGCCGGCCTGGTCGGAGGCGTTCCTGGCCGACCGGCTCGCCGTCATGCCCCCGCTCGGCGTGCCCATCGACAAGGAGTGGGCCTGGGGCGGCGCGACCGGAGCCGGCATCGATGTCGCGGTCGTGGACAGCGGCATCGACCCGGCGCACCCGGACGTCCGCTCCGTGGAGCGCTGGATGGCGCTGTCCTGGGACTCCGGGGAGCAGGAGGTCCGGTTCGAGGAGGGGCCGCACGAGGACCTCTACGGGCACGGCACGGCGTGCTCGGGCATCATCCGCCGAGTCGCTCCCGACTGCCGGATCTGGTCCGTGCGGGTGCTGGGGGAACGCCTGTCGGGCAAGGGACCGGTGTTCGCCGCCGGCATCCGGTGGGCGATCGAGCAGGGGGCGCGGGTCGTGAACCTGTCCCTCAGCACCGGCCGCGAGGACTACTACGGCATGTTCCACGAGATCGCCGACGAGGCCTACTTCGCGGGATGCGTGCTGGTCTGCGCCGTGAACAACGTGCCCTCCCCGACCTTCCCGGGGCAGTTCGCCTCGGTCGTCTCGGTCGCCGCGCATGACGGGACGGACCCCTTCAGCATCGACTGCAACCCGTCACCACCGGTCGAGTTCGGTGCACCGGGCATCGACATCCCGGTGCCGTGGCAGAACGGCCGGACCATCAAGAGCACCGGCAACTCCTTCGCCGCGCCGCACGTGACCGGGTTGGTCGCGCGCATGCTCAGCAAGCATCCGCACCTGCGCCCGTACGACGTCAAGACCGTGCTGCGCGCGGTGGCGACCAACAGCACAGCGCCATGAGCTCGAACCCCGAGACGGCAGTTGCGATCCTCGGCGAGATCGAGATGTTCCGCGACATCTCCGTGAGCGCTCGCGACGAGCTCGCGTCGTCCTGCCGGCTCCGCACCATGCGGCGCGGCCAGTTCGTCTTCGGCCAGAACGACCCCGGCGACGCCTTGCTGGTGGTCGTCCGTGGACGGGTGAAGGTCGTCGTCCGCACCGCCGACGGTGGTGAGCTCCTCCTCACCGTGGTCACGGCCGGCGACACCATCGGTGGGCTGAGCCTCATCGACGGCGGAACGCGCTCGGCCGACGCCGAGACGCTGGAGGAGAGCCTGCTGCTGTTCGTCCCGCGGGAGGAGGTGCTCCGGTTGATGCGGACGGAGCCGTCGGTGAGCGAACACATCCTCCTGGCCATGGCGGCCGACCTGCGCCGCCTCACCGATGCCATGGCGGATCTCGTCTTCCTCGACCTGCCCCGCCGGATCGCCAAGCTGGTGCTCGAGCAGCCTCGGTCACCGGACGGAACGGTCGACCTGGGGCTGACCCAGACCGACCTGGCCCACCGGGTGGGCGCCACCCGGCAGAGCGTCAACGCGAGCCTGCGGGGGTTCGAGCGCCGCGGCTGGCTGGACCTCAACGGCCAACAGGTCGTCCTGCGCGATGTGGGCGCATTAGAGCGGTTTGCCACGAGATAGGCATGCCGGCCTGTCAGGAGCTTGACAGCCGGATTGTCGGCGAAGGGACGGACGCGAGGCCCGCGAGAGAGCATGCTGGGGCGCGAGCCGGTCGACAAAGGACCGGGAGACTGTTCAGGAGGCCATCATGGCGGAAGACAGCAAGGTCCCGGACGAAGACGTGACGGGCCACAAGCACATGCGCGCGACAGAGCCTGACGACGTTGCGGGTCACAGGCACATGGTGAGCGCGACGGAGGACGACGACGTCGCGGGTCACCGACACATGGTGAGCGCGACCGGCGACGACGACGACGTCGAGGGTCACCGACACATGGTGAGCGCGACCGGCGACGACGACGACGTCGAGGGTCACCGGCACATGGTGAGCGCGACCGGCGACGACGACGACGTCGAGGGCCACCGGCACATGGTGAGCGCGACCGGCGACGACGACGACGTCGAGGGCCACCGGCACATGGTGAGCTAACCCACCGGCTCAGCCGAAGGGGACGACCGTATGGTCGTCCCCTTCGGTGTGCGACGGTCCGGTCAGTCGCCCGGCTCCTCCTCCGCCGAGCGGAGGAGCTCGCACAACGCCGGCAGCAGTTCGTAGGCGATCGAGGGCTGCTCCTGGAGCAGCGGCCGGAACTCCCACGGCGAGACGAAGATGGTCGACAGCTGGGTCTCGGCCGTGACTGTCGCCGACCGCGGCTTGCCGTCGAGCAGCGAGACGATTCCGAAGTAGTCACCCGGCCCCAGCGTGCGGCGCTTGCGACCGCGGACGGTGACCGTCGCCTCACCATCGACGATGAGGTGGAAGCCGAACGGCTGGGTGCCTTCCTCCACGACCTCGTGCCCCGGGGCGTGCACGGTGGGCTTCGCCAGCCCGGAGAGGGCGCGCATCGAGCGTTTCGACAGGTTGCCGAAGAGCTCGCACTTCTGCAGCTGCTCGGCGGTCTCGCTCTGCTTGGCCATGGCACTCCCCTTCAGTGCGGTTGGAACCAGCCTAGGGCCGGACCGCTCCCACGGGTGCCGATAGCGGCGAAAGCGCAGCGAAACCGTGACGAGCGGGCCTACGCTCCCCGCATGACCGCATGCCCGGGATGCGGCACCGACGCCGGCGACTCCGCGAAGTTCTGCCCGGAGTGCGGCACCCGGATCGTCCACGCCGAGCCGGGCGGCGAGACACGCAAGATCGTCACCGTCGTGTTCTGTGACGTGGTGGGGTCCACCGCCCTCGGCGAGCGGCTCGACCCGGAGGCCCAGCGCGGCATGATCACGCGCTACTTCGCCGAGATGCGTCGCGTCCTCGAAAGCCACGGGGGCCGCGTCGAGAAGTTCATCGGCGATGCGGTCATGGCCGTGTTCGGCGTTCCCGTCGTGCATGAGGACGACGCGCTTCGCGCGGCCCGCGCCGCGGCCGGCATGCAGGAGGCGCTCGCCGTTCTCGCCCGCGAGCTGGCCGCCACCTACGGCGTGGAGCTCGCGGCGAGGATCGGGGTCAACACCGGGGAGGTCGTCGTCGGTGACGGCGAGCGCGGCACCGTCGCGACCGGCGACGCCGTCAACACGGCGGCCCGGCTGGAGCAGGCGGCGAGCGCCGGCGAGGTCTTGCTCGGCGAGACGACCCATCGGCTGCTGCGCGGCCTCGTTGAGGCCGAGGAGGTGCCGGCCGTCGACGCCAAGGGCAAGGGTGAGCCGGTGCGGGCATGGCGGCTCCTCTCGGCGCCGGAAGGCACCGGCCGGATCAGTGCCGTCGACGTCGACGTCGACGTCGCGTTCGTCGGGCGCGAGCGCGAGCTGCGTCTCCTGCGCGCCGCCTACGACGGCGCCGTCGAGGAGAACATCTGCCAGCTGGTGACCGTGCTCGGTGTGGCCGGCACCGGCAAGACCAGGCTGATCCACGAGTTTCTGTCCCGGTTGCCCGTCCCGCCGACGGTGCTCGAGGGCCGGTGCCTGTCCTACGGCGAGGGCATCGCGTTCTGGCCGCTGCTCGAGATGTTGCGGAGCGCGGCCGGCCTGCACGGCGGCGAGCCCGCGGATGAGGCGCGCGAGCGGCTCGCCGCGCTGCTCCCGGACGAGCCCAACCGGGGCGTTGTCATCGACCGGCTGGCGCCCCTGGCCGGGCTGCCGGGTCGCGCCGCGGGCGTGGACGAGACCCAGTCTGCCGTGCGCCGGATGCTGCAGGCGCTCGCACGGACGCGGCCGGTCGTTCTCGTGGTCGACGACGTCCACTGGGCGGAGCCGGCACTGCTGGAGCTGCTCGACAACGTCGTCAACCTCCTCCGTGACGTTCCCGTCGTCGTCGTCTGCCTGGCCCGACCGGACTTCCTCGAGAACAGACCCGGCTGGGCCGCCGATGCCCTCAACGCGACCACGCTCAACCTCTCCCCCCTTTCCGAGGCCGACGTCGCCGGCCTTGTCGGTGAGCTGCTCGCCGGTTCGCCGGTCGACCCCGACGTCGTCAGTGCTGTCGCCGTGGCATCCGGTGGCAACGCCTTGTTCGTCGGGCAGCTGCTGGCGATGCTGCGCGACGACGGCCGGATCCGGCTGCTCGACGGCGTCTGGTCGGTGGTCGAACCACTGGCACGGCTCGACCTGCCGCCGTCGATCAGTGCGCTGCTCACCGCCCGGCTCGAGAGGCTGCCGGCCGAGGAGCGACAGGTGCTTGAGGCGGCGTCGGTGATGGGCGCGGTGTTCTACGCCGGCGCCCTCATGGACCTCATGGACCCGGCGCCGGAGCAGCCGCCGACGGCGGAGCTCACGCGGTTGCTGCGCCGGGACCTGCTGCGCGAGGCGGAGTCGGACATCGCGGGGGAGGAGGGCTACCGGTTCCTCCACGTCCTGGTCCGCGAGGCGGCGTACGCGACATTGCCGAAGGCCGTGCGGGCCACCCTGCACCAGCGGTTCGCCGCCTGGCTGGACGACCGTGCCGGGCATGCGACCAGCGACCTCGACGAGTTCGTCGGCTACCACCTGGAGCAGGCGTT
Organism: uncultured Actinomycetota bacterium; assembly: GCA_963835405.1. Classification (GTDB taxonomy): domain Bacteria; phylum Actinomycetota; class Actinomycetes; order JAFAQI01; family JAFAQI01; genus CAWIFV01. The sequence continues at coordinate 248,469 of CAWIFV010000005.1, read as the reverse complement.
CCTCCTGCGCCGCGAGCTCGGCCCGGTCGACGACGAGACCGTCGCGATGGGGGCGGCCGCGGCCGGCCGGCTGGAGCGGTCCGCCGCCCGCTGCCACACCATCGACCCACGCGGCTCGTCGTCACTGTTCGCGCGTGCCGCCGCCCTCGTCGAGGAGCCCCGGCGCGACTGGCTGGAGCTGCGCGCGGCGCGGTCGCTCTACGCAGCCGGCGACCTCACCGGCAGTCTCGCCCTGGGCGACCGGGTGCTCGCCCGGGCGACGGCACGCGGGGACGAGCGGCTCGCGACGATCGCCCGGCTCGACCGGACCTACTGCGCCGATCAGCTGGGCCAGGTCGCGGCGCCTGAGGAGCTGCTCCGGCTGACCGCCGACGTCGAGCACCGGTTCGACCCCGGCACCGACCCGGAGGTGTTCGCGGTCGTCGAGCTCGCGCGCGTCACGGCGTTCAACGTCCTCGCGCGCTGGCAGCAGGTCGTATGAATCCGCTGCCCGCGGGGTCGAGCACGCCCGCCGCGCAGGTGATCCGAGCCGGCTCGGTGAATTCCGGTCGTTCCAGCTTGCGGCGTTGGTCGCCGGCCCCATGAGCGTCGACGAGGCACTCAGCCGCCTTCCGGAGCTCGACGAGGAGGTGTCGGAGATCCAGTTCCTCGGCCCCTCGGCACTGTTGCTGGCGATGGCCGACCGCCCGGACGAGGCCCGGCAGAGCGTGCTGGCCGCGGTCGAGGCGCTGGGCCGGCAGCCCGGAGTCCTGTGGGAGCCGATCCTCCTCGAGAACGTGGGCGAAGCCGAGCTGGTGCTGGGAGACCTCACCGCCGCGGAGCGCTACCACCGGCGGGCGGTCGAGTGGCTCGAGTCACGCGGGGAGCGCTCGTGGCTGTCGACGTACGGCGCCAACTACGCCTGCACGTTCTTCGACAGCGTGGGCCCGGTGGAGGCTCGACGGCTGCTGGAGCTCGCCCGGGCGGGCACCACGCCCTACGACGTCGAGTCCCAGGCATGCGTGCGAGGCCTGGAGGCCAAGCTGCTCTCCCGCACAGGGGACCACGAGCGCGCGACGGAGCTGTGCGACGAGGCGGCGACCTGGATCGAACGGGCCGACCAGCTCGTCTCCGGCGCTCGGCACTACCTGGAGCACGCGGAGGTCTACCTGGCGGCCGGACACCGCGACCGGGCGCTCGGCGCGGTGGAGCGCGCCCTGACCCTGTTCACGCAGAAGGGGAACCGGCCGGACATGCGCCGCACGCGCGACCGGCTCGACCGCCTCGCGGCCGGGGCCACCGAGCTGCGGCTCAGTCGGCCACCCGGACCGCGAGCGCCGGCTTGATCTCGCGGCCCGGCGAGCCGGCGCCGAGGTGGCGAGCAGCGACGCGGCGAAGGTCGCGCGCGACGAGCAGCACGATCGTCCCCCACTCGATCGGGGAAGCCGTCACGGATGCCTTCGAACATCGCGCTCTTCTGGTACATCAGCCAGGTCGTCAGCACGCCGAGCACGAGCCCAGCACGATGCCCTCCGCCGCCATCAGGCCGCTCTCCAGCAGGAACGACCGCGGCGACGGTCCGCGACGCGGAAGCCGAGCGCCCGCAGCACGCCGATCGTGCGGCGCCGCTCCCGGACCGCCCGCACCATCACGACGCCCAGCCCGGTGATGCCGACGAGCAGGCCGAGGGCCAGGAAGCCCTGCATCAGCTGGAAGAACGCGGTGTTGGCCTCGAACATGCGCCGGACGTTCGCGGCGATCGACGTTGCGACGAGGCGCGGCGCTGAGGTACGCACCCTGCAGCTGCGGGGCGAGCAGCTGCCGGGTCGGCGCCGACGCGGAGTGCGGACCAGCGCCGCCGACACCGTCGGCGGCCGCCCGAACAGGTCACGCACCGCCGCGCGCCGCGTCACGACGGGAAGCGCGTTCGCGGTCTCGCCGGTGGCCGGATAGAAGGCCATCGCGCTCGACAGGATGCCCGGCGATCGTCTTCGTCTCGCGCTCGCCGGTGGCGGGTTGATGATGCGTGAACGTGTCGCCCGGCGTCGTAGTACCGGCCGGTGGGCCCGCCGGTGGCGCCGAAGAACGCGTCGAGACGACGTAGCGCGGTCGCGGGCCATGAGGTCCCACACCGCCGGGTCGCTGCGCACGCGAGTCGAGCCGCCGCTCGAACGTCATCGTCCGGAGCGTCCCGTCGGGGACGCCGACCGCTGAGCGCGGAGCAACGACGTGGTGCGCCGTGCCCGGGATCGCTCGCCTGCGCCAGCGCGCCGAGCAGCGGCGTCACGGACGTGATCTGCTGCCGGAACGAGCCGTTCACGCAGGTCGTCCAGCGCCTCCCGCGACGTGGCCGGGTTGAGGTCGAGCCGCAGCGAGTAGCCGGCCGTGGCGTTCGTCGACGTTGGCGTCGACGCTCGCGTTGATCATGCCGCTGATCTCGGCCAGCAGCACGAGCACGAGCGTGATGAGCGTGTACATGACGAGCGTCGCGCCGGTGCGGAACCGCTTCGCCAGCGGGTAGGCGACGGCGAGCCGGGCGGCGAGCCCGGCCTCCGACGGGCTGGTCGAGCAGCCGCTGGAGCGGCCGCAGCAGGACGCTGCTGGTTCTGGCTCGACCAGCACGACGCCGGAGAACGCGACCAGCGTCCCCGAGATGACGTAGACGGCCATCGAGGGCGTGTCGAAGATCGCCGGGCGCACGCACCGGGGCGACGAGCGACCACACGAGGACCGCGCGCCGCCGCGACGGTCGCCGCGCCCGCGCGGACAGCCTGCGCTGCAGCAGCGGCGACCGCGAACAGCATCGCCAGCGACGGGAAGCAGCAGCGTCGGCACCGCCGCGCTCGCCGCAACCGCCGGCACCGACAGCGGCGGTCATGAGCACCGCGAGCGACGGTGCCGCCGACGAGCATCGCCCGCGCCGGGTCCGCTCGGTCGTCGACGGCGGGAGGTCGCGGATCGCGCGCGATGACGTTGAACCGGCTGATGCGCACGCTGGTCGAGCAGGATCGTCGCGAGCGCGATGACGAGGCCGAGGGCAGCGTCCGTTGACGAGGCTCGTCGGGCGTCACCGCGAACGCGATGGACAGCCCGGAGCCGTCGGCGGACCAGGTCTGGAAGATGCTGCGCGGCGACGAGCGCCACCGCCCACCCGACCCCGATGCCGAGCAGGACGCCGGGCACGACCGCGCCACGGCGTAGCCGCCCCCTCGAGCGTCAACGAGCCGACGAGCCGCGACCTCTTCATGCCCGACCGCGCGCAGCATGCCGAGCTGCGACTTGCGCTCCTCGGCCAGCATCGACGAAGATGTTCACGAGCAGCAGCGCGCCGGCGATGATGCTGAAGCTGCCGATCATCAGGAACAGCGCGCCGAGCGCTGTCACCGGTCTCCTTGGCGGCGGCTCGAGCACGTGTGCTTCGGCGTCTCGACGGCGTGCCCGGCCCGCGACCGGCCCCAGCGCAGCTCGCATCCGCTGCCGGCACCTGCGCGGTGAGCGTCGCCGCCGCTCTCCACCCCGCCGCGGTTGGACACGAAGGTCACGGCTGCGCGGCTGGTTGCCGGTGTCGCAGGCCGCCGCGGCGAGCACCCCGGGCGGCAGGAAGGCGTTGCGGTTGACCGTGCGCGCCGAGGCCCGTCCCGGCCAGCCCTTCGCTCGGCCACGACGCGGGCGACGGTGAGGTGCTGCGGCACGCCGTACAGGTAGAGCGTGATCCGGTCGCCGGCGCGCGACGTCGAGCGCGTCCGGCCAGCGGCTGCGTTGACGACGCACCTGCCGGGCGCGGGGTGCGGGCCGGACGAGGCCGGAGGGCCGCCCGGCGGCGCCGAACCGTCGCGGCGGCGTCCAGATTCGACGTCCCAGGCCAGGACGCGGGGTTCCGCGGCCGCGCCGCGCCGGCCGCGGCGATGGCCGCGGCCGCCTGGTCGACATGCGCGGTGAGCACGCCGTCGACCGTCGGGTCGCGCGGAGCGGCCGCGAGCGGTCCGCGGCGGCGAGTCGCCGGTGCTCGGCGTTGGCGGCGAGCGACCCGCTCGTCGATCGGGCCCGAGCGTCTGGTAGGCGTCCTGGCGGACGGAGAAGTTGAGCGTGTCGCCGACGACGAGCGCGCCGACGATGATCGCGGTGCCGAGCGCGGCGCCGATGATCGACGAGCGCCGCCTCGCTGCGCCGGCGCGACAGCTGTCGGGCGGCGAGCCGCCGCGAGACCGGCTGGCGGACGCAGCAGGACGAGCAGCGCCGGCACGCAGCAGCCCGACGAGGGTGAGCAGCGGGCACGAGCAGGTTCGGGATACATGGCTCGACCCCACGTGGTCGACGGTTGCGCGCGCGGCACGGCCGGTCGGGCAGCCGGCGGACGTCGTCGCACGAGCCGCCCGTCGCGCATGCGGACCAGTCGCGGCACGCGGTCGCCGATGCGCGGCGTCGTGGGTGACCAGGACGATCGTCTGGCCGTCGTCCTCGGTTGAGCTCGCACGAGCAGGTCCATCACCTGCACCGGCCATCGCGGAGTCGAGGTTGCCGGTCGGCTCGTCGGCCCAGACGATCGCCGGCTTGCCGACGAGGGCGCGGGCGATCGTGACCCGCTGCTGCTCGCCACCGGACATCTCGTTGGGCCGATGGTCGACGCGGTGGCCGAGGCCGACCCGCTCGAGCATCGCCTGCGGCGCGCTGGCGAGCCACCCTCGCAGGGATGCCCGTCAGCAGCAGCGGGAGCTCGACGTTCTCCACGGCGGAGAAGACCGGGATGAGGTTGAAGGCCTGGAAGACGAAGCCCATCGCCCTGGCGCGGTGCTCGGTGCGGTCGCCGTCGGACATGGCGAACAGGTCGCGGCCCTCGACGAGCACCCGCCCGCCGTCGATGTCGTCGAGCCCGGACAGGCAGTTGAGCAGGGTGGTCTTGCCCGACCCGGACGGGCCCATCACGCCGACCAGTCTCGCCGGCGCCGACCTCGAGGTCGAGCCCGTGCAGTGCCGGCACTTCGCCCGCGCCGGTCCGGTAGACCTTCCGGACATTCTGGGCGACGAGGAGAGGTTCGGCAGCCATAGCTTCACTAGACGCCTGCGGCCGTGCCGGGTTTAGGTCCGGAAGTCCTCTGCTCGGGGGTCTGATGTGACCAATCCGATGAGAAACGGGCTCGTCCGGCGTCGTACCTGTTCCGTAAGGTGTTTCTGCCGCAGCGCACACGGAGTGGGGGAGCAGTGAGCAACGTCGCGACGCGGGTCATCGTCGGCCGCCGTACGAAGTATCTGGTTCTGCTGTTCTGGCTCGTGGTCGTCGCCTTCGCGGGGCCGCTCGCCGGCAAGCTGTCCGGCGTCGAGAAGAACGACGCCAAGTCGTGGCTTCCGGGCAAGGCCGAGTCCACCCAGGTGCTCGACGAGCAGGAGGCGTTCCGGTCGCCGAACACGATCGAGGCCGTCGTCGTCTACGAGCGACCCTCGGGCCTGACCGCCGCCGACCAGCGCGAAGGTCGCCGCCGACACCGAGCAGTACGGCGGCGTGGGGCACATCGACGGCCGGATCACCGGCCCCGTCTTCTGCGAGGACGGGCAGGCGGCCGAGGTCATCCTGCCGCTCGACCTCGGGCCACGACGGCTGGAACCGCGCCGGCGCCGTCGCGGACAAGATTCGCGACATCGGGGGCAGGCTCGCCGGGGCTCGCCGTGCACGTGACCGGCCCGGCCGGTTACGCCGCCGACTCCGCCGACGCGTTCAAGGGCATCGACGGCACGCTGCTGTTCGCCGCGCTCGGCGTCGTCATCCTCGCGCTGCTGCTCACCTACCGCAGCCCGGTGCTGTGGCTGCTGCCCGTCATCTCCGCCGGCGTCGCGCTCGTCGACCGGCGCAGGGAGTCGTCTACCTGCTCGCCAAGAACGGCCTCACCGTCAACGCCCAGAGCGCCGGCATCCTCACCGTGCTCGTCTTCGGCGCCGGCACCGACTACGCGCTGCTGCTCGTCGCGCGCTACCGCGAGGAGCTGCGCCGGCACGCCGACCGGCACGAGGCGATGGCGCTGGCGCTGCACCGCGCCGGCCCGGCGATCGTCGCGAGCGCCGGCACCGTCGATGCTCGGCATGCTCTGCCTGCTGCTCGCCGAGACCAACTCGACGAAGGGCCTCGGCCCGGTCGCCGCGATCGGCGTCGTCATCGCGCTCGTCGCGATGATCTCGTTGCTGCCGGCGCTGCTCGTGATCTGCGGCCGCTGGGTGTTCTGGCCGGCCCGGCCGCGCTACGGCACGGCCGAGCCGACCGCCACCGGGTTCTGGGCGCGCACCGGTGGGCGCATCAGCCGGCACCCGCGCCGGGTCTGGGTCGGTCACCGCGCTCGTGCTCGGCGTGCTGGCGATCGGCCTGGTCGACCTCGACGCCAACGGCCTGACCAACAAGGAGTCCTTCCGCGGCAACCCGGACTCGGTCATCGGCGAGGAGATCGCCGCCCGGCACTTCCCGGCCGGCGCCGGCACGCCGGTCGTCGTCATCGCCGATGCGCGACGCCGCCGGAGAGGTGCGGTCCGCCTTCGCGTCCGTGGCCGGTGTCATCGACGTGTCCGAGCCGACGGTCGAGTCCGGCAAGGCCTACCTGCAGGGCACGATGACGGCGCGCAGCCGGACACCAGCGCGGGCTACGACACCGTCGAGCGGGTCGCGTTCGGCGGTGCACGCCGTGCCCGGCGCCGACGCGCTCGTCGGCGGTGGGTCGGCGATCAACCTCGACGTCGCGAACGCCGCCCGGCACGACCGCGACCTCATCATCCCGATCGTGCTCGTCGTGGTGTTCTTCATCCTGGCGGCTGCTGCTGCGCGCGGTGCTCGCGCCGGTGATCCTCATCGCGACGGTGGTGCTGTCCTTCGCCGCCGCGCTGGGCATCAGCGCGCTGGTCTTCAACCACGTCTTCGGTTTCGGCGGCGCCGACACCGGCTTCCCGCTGTTCGTCTTCGTCTTCCTGGTCGCCCTCGGGATCGACTACAACATCTTCCTCATGACCCGCGTGCGCGAGGAGGCGCTGAAGCAGGGCACGCGCGCCGGCGCACTGACCGGGCTGGCCGCGACCGGCGGCGTCATCACCTCCGCCGGGTTCGTCCTCGCGGGCACGTTCGCGGTGCTGGCGACGCTGCCGCTCGTCGGGTTCGCCGAGATGGGCTTCGCCGTCGCGCTCGGCGTGCTGCTCGACACCCTCGTCGTCCGGTCGGTGCTGGTCACCGCGCTCAACCTCGACGTGGGCGACCGCATGTGGTGGCCGAGCCGGCTGTCCCGGCGGGGCGCCGGCGACGAGATCCCCCGCCCGGAGGAGCCGGTGCCCGTCTCCTGACCCAGCGTCAGACGGTGGTGAGGGCGGCGGTCGCCAGCAGTTCCTGCGTCCGGCGCAGCGCAGGCGCGGCCCGGAGCCGCTCGAAGGTCGACTCTGCCCCTCGCAGCAGGGGAGCAGCCTCGTCGCCGCGACCCCGGTCGGCCAGCCAGGCGCCGTGGTCGTGCTGGACGCAGGCGAGCGCGTAGGGGTAGCCGAGCTGCTCGAGCATCCGCTCGGACGTCGCGAAGTCGTCCGCCACGCTCCCGTCGTCGTCGCGCGCGGCGGCGGCCCGGGCGCGGAACCGGGCGAGCTGGGCACGCAAGTACGGCGGGACGTGGCCGAGCGGCTGGTCGGCCAGCATCGCGAGGAGCTCGTCGGCAGCCGTCAGGTCGCCGAGGGTGAGCGCCGCGTCCGCCGCCTCCGGCCAGATCTGGCGCATGCACTCGTGCCGGCTGCCGAACGCCGCCAGCATCAGCCGCGCGGACTCGGTGCCGAACCGGAGGGTGGCGGCGTGGTCGCCGTCGCCGGCGGCGACCATCGCCGCCGCCTGCAGGTACAGGGCCCGGTCCTGCACGTCCTCGTGGTCGGCGAGCTCGGCCAGGCGCTCGAGGTCGGCGTGGGCAGCCGCCGACTCGCCCCGGAGGGCGTGCAGCGCTGCCCAGCCCATGTGTGCGAAGAGCTGGACCACCGGGACCCGTTCGAACCGGGCGAGCAGCCCGGTGACCGCCTCGTCGACCTCGTCCCACCGGCCACGGAACAGGTCGACCCTCGTGCGGTTGTAGACGACGAAGCCCTCGCCTGCCGGGTCGCCCTGCCGGCGGGCCAACGCGAGCGCGGCGTCGAGGTGCTCTGTCGCTCCGGGACGGTCGCCGTTGATCGCCACGTCGGCGGCGTTGCCGTGTGCGCTGGCCGCCTCCCGGGTGAGCTCGTGCCGATCCGCGACCTCGGCTGCCCACTCGAAGGTCGCGTAGGCCTCCTCGTGCCGGCCGAGGGTGATCAGGTGTAACGCCTTGGAGGTGGCGGCGCCGGCCAGCACGTCCGGGAGCTCCAGTGCCTGGGCGAGCTCGAGCGCAGCCTCGATGTGCGGCGCAGCCTCGTCCGCCCGCCCCACGAAGACCAGCTGGTGGCTCAGCCGGCTGTGCAACCGGGCGACGATCTCGTCCGGCTTCTGGCCGGCGAGCGCGGCGAGCGCCGGCTCGAGCAGGGCGATCGCCTGCTCGGTCTTACCGTCATAGCTGACCGCCAGTGCCAGTTGCTCGGTCACCTCGGCCGCCTGCCGGTCCCGCCCGCCGCGCCGGTGCGCGTCCAGCGCGTCCTGGAGCAGCTCGACGGCCGCCTCGCTGCGACCGGCCTGAAGCGCTGCCTTCCCGGCGTCCGCGAGCAGGGCGGCCCGCTCCGCCTCGTCCTGCGAGAGCTCGGCCGCGACCCGGAAGGATCGCTCGGCCGGCTCGGGTGCGCCGATGCTGAGTGCTCGCTGCCCGGCACGCACGAAAGCCCGACGAGCCTGCTCGCGGACCTCGGTGGCGTCGGTGTCGTCCGGGACCGCGTCGTAGGCGTCCCGGTAGTGCTGCGCCAGCACCTCGGCGACCTCGGCGCCGTCGTCGGCGAACGTCCGGCGCAGGTGTGCGGCGACGGCGAGGTGCATCGCCTTGCGCTCCCGCCGGGACAGCGTGTCGTAGGCGACGCTGCGCAACAGGGACTGGGCGAACGCGTACTGGCCGCGTTCGGGCGAGAGCCGGTCGGTGCGCACCCGGAGGATCTCCTTGCGCACCAGATCCGTCAGCACGTCGTCGAGCTCGTTCGCGGGGAGGTCGCTCACAGCGTCGACGGCTGGGCGTGGGAACGTGCCGCCGAGCACGGCCAGTGCCTGCACGAGCGAACGCTCGGTCGCCGGTAGCGCGTCGATGCGGGACGCGACCAGCGAGGTCAGGGACGCCGGGACGTCGAGGTTCTCGACCTCGCCGACGAGCCGGTAGCTGCCCCCGGTCGGCTGCACGAGGTCGCGGTCGACGAGGGAGCGGACGAGCTCGACGGCGTAGAGCGGGACGCCGTCGGCCCGGGCGACGATGCGCTCGCCCACCGATGGCGGTAGCCCCGGCACCAGTTCGTCGAGCAGCTGGACCATGACCGCGGCCGACAAAGGCTCGAGGGTCAGCGAGGTGGCGTTGCGCCGGCCGGCGCCCCACGTCGGCCGGCGCTCGAGCAGCTCGGGACGGGTCAGGGCGAGGACGAAGATCGGATGGTCGGCGGACCAGTCGAGCAGGTGTTCGAGGAAGTCGAGCATTCCGGCGTCGGCCCATTGCAGGTCCTCGACGATCAGCACGACCGGGTTGTGCTCGGCCAGCTGCTCGAACCACAACCGCCAGCCGGCGAACAGCTCCTCGCGGCTGAGCGAGGCGTCGGCGCCGCCGGGCGCTCCGAGCAGCGCGGCCAGCCGCGGACGTAGGAACTCGCGGTCGGTGTCGGCGCCCACCCACCGGGTGAGGCCGGCGTCGAGTTTCGCACCGACCTGGTCGAGAGGGTCCTCCTCGGCGATGTCGAGGCGGGCGCGCACGATCTCGGCCAGCGCCCAGTAGGCGACCCCGTCGCCGTAGGGCAGGCATCGCCCGGTGTGCCACAGCAGGGTGTCCGCGATCCCGTCGACGTACTTGAAGAGCTCCCAGTGCAGTCGGGACTTGCCGACGCCGGCCGCGCCGACGACCGACACCAGCCGGGCCCGCCGGTCGTCGATGCAGCCGTGCAGCGCCTCCTTGGCCACCCGCAGCTCCCGCTCGCGACCGAGGAAGCCGGCCTCGAGCCCGTCGAACCGTTCGTTGCCGCCGGCGGCACCGACGACCCGGGTGGCCGCCCACAGCCGGACCGCCTCGGACTTCCCCTTCAGGTTGTGCGCGCCTGCATCGACGTAGCCGATCACCGCGGCGGTGGCCTGCCGGGTGGTGTCGTCGACGAGAACGGTCCCGGGGTCGGCGGTGGTCTGGACCCGGGCGGCGGTGTTCACCGCGTCCCCGGCCACCATCCCCTCGCCGACGGCGCCGAGAGTGACCGCGACCTCGCCGGTGACGACTCCGACACGGGCGGCGAGCCCGGCGGCTCCGACGTCGGCACCCATGGCGGCGACCGCGTCCGTGAGCTCCATCGCCGCCCGGACCGCTCGCTCGGCGTCGTCGCCGTGGGCGGCGGGAACGCCCCAGACCGCCATCACCGCGTCGCCGATGAACTTCTCCACGACACCGCCGTACCTGCCGACGATCGTGCGGGCCGTGTCGAAGTAGTGCGACAGCAGTTCCCGCACCTCCTCGGCGTCACGGCTCTCGGACATCGGAGTGAAACCGACGAGGTCGGCGAACAGCACCGACACGACGCGACGTTCGACGGACGACCGCTGGGCACTGGCGGGAGAGACCGCTGGTCCGGCGGCGACGGCAGTGCCGCACTCCCGGCAGAACGCCTTGCCCGCCGTCACCGCGGCGCCGCAGTTCGGGCAGGTGGAACTGAGCGGAGACCCGCAATCCTCGCAGAAGCGACCGCCGAGGAGGTTCTCCGCGTCACATGCCGGACATCGCACGCCTCACCCCCCGTCCGACTGAGGTAACAGTAACCAGCGCATGGCCCGCCGCGAGCGGGATCGCCGAACCGGCTTTGGCGTACCCGCGGGTAGGCGGTAGGGAGGAGGTCCGCCCCCCGGACACCGGAGGTCCGACCGCCATGGCCGACCCTGCCCCCGCCGCCGAGACCGGCGTCCTCTTCCCGCTCGTCGACGGCCGACGCAGCACCGGCTCGACATCGCGGGCCGTCTTCGCCGAAGCGACGCGCGCTGTCGCACCCGACGTGGCTGCCGCGATAGAGACCTCTCGTGACTGGCACCGCGACTACGTCCCGCGACTCGCCGACGTCGAGGCCGCCTCGGCCGAGACGCGGAAGGCGGCGCTGCTCGTCGCGGGGGACGGGCTCGACGCCGTGCACCGGCACCTCGTGTTCTCCCGTGACGGGGGTGAGATGCCGCTGGCCGACGCGCTCCGCACACCTGTGACCGGCACGTTCGGTACGGCGACCGTCGGCGGCGAGGGGACGCATCCCCACCGGCTCGAAGTGCCCTACCGGGGACAGGTGCTCACCGGCGAGGGGTTGCGCCGGCAGCTCGACGCCTGGGTCGCCGCAGGGACGGTGGAGGCGTCGTTCGCGACCGCCCTGCGGCTCGTCGACGACAACCCGGACTGGCTCGATGCCTCCGACCTCACCGTGGCCCTCGTCGGTGCGGCGGCGGAGATGGGTCCGCTCGAGGCTCTGAGCCGTTGGGGTGCGACGGTCGTCGCCGTCGACGTCCGCCGTCCGCAGGTCTGGCAACGCATCCTCGGCGCCGCCCGCGCGGGATCCGGCCGGCTACACGCTCCCGTGCTCGCAAGCCACGGCGACGGCGACCTCGAGCAGTCCGCCGGCACCGACCTGCTGACCGAGTTGCCGGAGATCCGCGCCTGGCTCGACACCTTCGACGGGCCGCTCGTCCTGGGCAACTACGCCTACGCCGACGGCGCGGCGTTCGTGCGGGTCGCGGCCGCGGCCGACCTGCTGTCCGCGGACGTGTATGCGCGCCGTCCCGACACCGCGTTGGCCTACCTGGCCAGCCCGACGGACGTGTTCGCCGTCCCGACCTCCGTCTGCGACGCGGCACGGGCGGAGGGGCTGCCCGGCCGCCGGGGCCGGCTGGTCGGTACGCCGCTGCGGATGCTGAGCGGCGGGCGGATGTTCACGCCCAACTACCGGCGCAGTGTCGACGGCGAGGACGGGCAGCGCTTCGGCCTCGCCGACTCCGTCGTCCCGCAGCAGGGACCCAACTACGCGCTCGCCAAGCGGCTGCAGCGGTGGCGCGCCGTCGTCGCCCGTGAGTCGGTCGTGACGTCCGCCAACGTCGCACCCGCGACCCGCACCCGGTCGGTGACGAAGAACCGCGTCCTTGCCGCCGCGTACGCCGGGGCGTCGAGCTTCGGCGTCGAGATCTTCGACGTCGACACCAGCTGCACGCTGATGGCGGCGAAGCTCGTGCACGACCTGCGCAACCCCGCCGCGGCCGCGCAACCGGCCACGGCTCTGGCGCACCCGCTCGAGCTCTTCGTCGAAGGCGCCGCGCACGGTGGGCTGTGGCGGCTGCCGTGGGAGCCGCGATCGGTGCTGCCGATCGCTGCCGTCGAGGGCCTGGCCCGCCGTCGACATGCCTACACAGAGCGTGCGCAAATGGGTGGGCGATAGCCCATCGGCTGGCGCACGCTTGGCCCGAGGACGCGCGGCGTGGGAGCGCTGAGCCAGGTCACGAAATCGTCATTCAAGCGCGCCCGCCCCGGAGTCGACTACTCTGGCAGTGCAGCCCGCACAGTGGCTGCGCCGGAAAGGATCCGGATCCGCAAGCCCCGGCCGACTCTCGGCGGGGCGTGATGAAGCCCCGAGTTCCGTGCGCTCTTACGTGACAGCGTCCGTCGAGCCGGGTGAGGAAGGACGTCGCATGATTGACGACGACTGGGGTCCCTGGGACGACTGACCCATCGGACATCGCGACCGCCCCCGGCCACCGGCCGGGGGCGGTCGACGTTCCGGGCCGGTTCAGAGCAGCGCGCGCAGGTCGACGAACCCGTAGCCCGCGGCGCGGATCGCCGCGATCAGCCGGGGCAGTGCGTCCGCGTCGAGGGTGGAGCCGTCCGGCGCGGCGCCGAGGTGCATGAGCACGATCGCTCCCGGCTGCAGCTTGCCGGTGACGCGCGCGACGATGTCGCCGACCGACCCGGCACCGCTGCGCCCCTCCCAGCCGAGGGTGTCGATCGTCCAGCCGATGCCGGCCTGACCCATGTCATTGACGATCGCCAGCGTGCGCCCGTCGTACTCCCCGAACGGGAAGCGGAACCACGGCGCGGTCGACCGGCCGACGACGGCCCGGACCGCCGCTGCGCCGGTGCTGACCTCCGCGCGCGCCGCCGCCGCCGACAGCTGCGTCAGGTGCGGGTGGGTCATCGTGTGGCTGCCGATGACGTAGCCGGCACCGATCCGCGCCACCGTCGCCGGGTTGGAATCCGCGAACCGCCCGGTGAGGAAGAACGACGCCGGTACGCCGGCCGAGGAGAGCGTCGAGAGCACGGAGGCCGCTCCCTGGGAGCCGGACCCGCCGTCGAAGGTCAGTGCCACGACGCGCCGGGTCGTCGGGATCCGCCAGATCACGTGCCCGGCGAGCGGCGCGGGCAGCGCCGTCGCGGTCGGGCCGGGCGTCGCCGTCCGCGTCGGCGCAGCCGTCGTCGGCGCGGGTCTCGTCGGTGTCGGTGCGGTGGACGCGGGTGTCGTCGGCGCGGGAGAGGCGCGGGTCGGCTCGGGCGTGCCGCTCGGGCTGTCCACCACGCTCCGGGACGGCGCCGGACCGGCGGTGTCGGTCCCGGCACCGCAGCCTGCGCTCAGCACCGCGACGAGCGAAGCGAGGGCGGTGACCGCGACGGACCCGTGGCGTAGTGCCCCTCCCGCCGGCCGGGTCATCAGCGTTCACCGCCCTCGCTGCCCCCCACGATCCGGCGTGCCGGTCGGTGCCGCCAGGGCCGATGGTCCCGACGTGTCAGCTGTGCAGCGACCCCGAGGTTGCCGGGGCGGCTGCTCGGGGCGCCGGAACCGTCGGTGCTCCCTTCGCGACGCGGTTCGCGATGTGCTTCGCGACGTACGCCGCATCGCGAGCGACGCCACCGACGAGCATCGAGTAGAAGCCGCGCAGGAACGGCAACCCGACGAAGTAGAGGCCTGGCGAGTCCGGCACCACCCCACGGGTCTGGACCGGCCAGCCGTCGTCGGCGAGGGTGACGTCGATCCAGGCGGTGTCCTTGCCGAAACCGGTGCACCACACCACGTTGGCGACGTCGAGGACCTGCCCGTCGTCGAGCACCGGGAGCCCGCCCTCCGTTCCGACCGTCCGGGCTTGGTTGACGCGCACGCCGGCCGCCTCGAGGTCGGCCTTCTTGACCCGGACGAGCGGCCCGCCGCCGTGCCGGATGTGCGCCCGCATCTTCCGCCCGACCGGTGTCCGCTCGGTGGCGACGTGGTTCCACGCGAACCACAGCACCGGCAGGATCGCGTGTGCGCGCCGGCTCTCGATCCGGAACGGGATCTGGCCGTGGATGCGACCGGACAGATACGTCTCGTGCTCACGGGACAGCTCGAGTGCGATGTCCGCGCCCGAGTGGCTCGCGCCGACGACGAGCGTCGGCCCGGGCTGCAGCTGGGAGGGGTTGCGGTACTCCGACGAGTGCAGCTGCCGGATCGACGGGTCGAGCTCGTCGGCGAACTCGGGCACGATCGGCCGCTGCCAGGTGCCCGAGGCGACGACGGCGTGGTCGGCGGTGATGACCTCGTGGCCGGATGTCACGACGTACCGGTCACCGTCGCGGTGCAGGCTGTCGACGCTCACGCCGGTCCGGACCGGCAGCGCGAGCTCCGCGGCGTAGGCCTCGAGGTAGTCGGCCATCTCGCGGCTCGTCGGGAACTCCCACCCCGGCAGCGGGAACGGTTTGCCGGGCAGCGAGTCGTAGCGCGCCGGGGTGAACAGCCGCAGCGAGTCGAACCGGTTGCGCCAGACGTCGCCGACGCGGTCGTTCGCCTCGAGCACGACGCAGGGCCGGTCACGGCGGGTGAGGTGGTACGCCGTCGCCAGGCCCGCCTGCCCGGCGCCGATGATGACGGTCTCGACATGCTCGTGGCTCATGTCCCTGCTCCGATCGCCTCGACGTTGCTCGATGTCGCCTCGATGTGGCGTTCGGTGGGGACGTTAGGTGCGCGAGGAGCCTCGCCGCGTCGGGAGAATTGTGTAGATCGGCTCAGACCAGGTTGTTCTCGTAGGCATAGGCGGTCGCGGCGGCCCGGGTGGACAGGTCGAGCTTGGTGAAGATGTTCGCCACGTGCCGGGCGACGGTCTTCTCGGACAGGAACAGCTCGCCGGCGATCGCCCGGTTGGTGGCACCGGTCGCGACGAGCCGCAGCACCTGCACCTCCCGCAACGTCAGGCCGCCCGGCGACGCCGCGCGCCTCGGTCGCCTGGACAGCGCGTCCACCTTGGTGACATCGGGTGCGGCGCCGAGCTGGTCGAACACCCAGCGTGCGGCGTCGAGCTCCATCTCGGCGGTGTCCTCGTCGCCGAGAGCCCGGCAGGCCAGACCGACCAGCACCCGCGCCCGTGCCGCGTCGTACGGCGCCTCCAGGTCCTGCCACGCCGCCCACGCCCGGCGCAGCGTCGGCAGTGCCTCGCCGGGGTCCCCCTCGGCGAGCAGGATCGAGCCGGTGGCGTGCAGGGACGTCGCCGTGAGCTGCATCGCGTCGTGTCCGGCGGCGAGCGCCGTCAGCTCGCCGGCGGCGGCCCGGGCGCCCGCGACGTCGCCCGCGGCGAGCGCGACCTCCACGACACCCGGGAGCAGCCGGGTCCGCAGCTTCGGCGGGCGCATCTCGTCGAGTGCCCGCCGGATCGCGGCCAGCGCCACCTCGGACCGGCCCTGCGCGACCCGCAGCAGCGCGAGGCCGGGTTGCGGGTCGTGCCCGCACTGGTTCGCCTCCCGGTACGTCGCCTCCGCCTCGGCGTACTCGCCCCGCAACCGGTGCAGCTCCCCGCGGCGGTAGAGCGCCATCCCGGCTGCCACCTGGCCGGGCGGGTCGGCGAGCCGGCGGCAGGCGCGCTGCGCCTCGGCCATGGCGTCCGGCCACGAGCCGTGGATCTGCAGGATCTCCGCGCGGTGGACGAGGCACTGCCCGCGGTAGGGGACCAGGTCGGGCTGGGCCGCGCACCAGCGGGTGAGGGCGTCGGTCCACTCCCGGCCGCGGCGCAGGTCGAAGCTGTCCTGGCAGGCGTCGATGACCGCGCAGTAGACGAGCCCGACCACCTGCGGGGACACCGGCTGGGTCGTCGCGGCCACCATCACCTCGTCGAGCTCGGCGAGCCCGGCGGCGGCGTCGCCACGCGCGACGAGTGCCTGCCCGTGCCCGTGCCGGGCCAGGGTGCGCAGGTCGATGTCGTCGTGCCGGTCGGCGACGGCGAGGGCGCGCTCGAACAGCGGGACCGCCCCGTCCGGGTCGCCGCCGAACAGCGTGGTCATGCCGGCCGGGACGAGCAGGTAGCCGTGCCACACGGAGTCGGTCAGGCCCGCTTCGTCGAGGTCTCGCTTGACGCGCGCGAACCAGCCGCCGCCACGGGACGTCTCCCCCCGCAGGACCAGCGCGAGCGCCAGCCAGAACCCCACCCGGGCGGCACCTTCGACGTCGCCGGCGGCGACGTGGTCGCGGTGCGCGCGCTCCCGCGCCGCGTCGGCCTCCGGCTCGCGGCCGGTGAGGAAGGCGGCGAGGGCGAGCCGCTCCCGGTCTGCCGGGCCGAGAGGCGTCTCGGTGTCGGCCGCAGCGAGCGCGTCGAAGGCAGCCGACCATTGCCGCGCGTCGAAGGCGCGCAGACCCTGGTCCCGCAGGCCGCCGCCCACCTGCCCATGCTCCCGCGCGGGCGGGTCAGGACGGGGCACGGGTGAGGATCTCCATGTTGTGGCCGCCCGGGTCGGGGAAGTAGACGCCCCGCCCGCCCCACCGGGTGTTGATCGTGTCCGGCTCCCGGTGGTCCGGGTCGGCCCAGGTCCGGACGCCCCGGTCGAGGAGGCGCTCGTACGCCGCGTCGAACACCTCGTCGTCGACGAGGAAGGCGTAGTGCTGCGGCTCGAAGCCGCTGCGGTCGGCGTAGTCGAGCGTCACGCCGTTGCCCAGCGGGAGCGGGACGAACGGGCCGGACTCCCCGCCGACCTCCAGGCCGAGGATCTCGGCGAGGAACGCCGCCGCCGCGTGCTTGTCGTGTGCCGCCACGATCGTGTGGTTGAGCTCAACGGGCATGGTCGGACCCCCTTCTGGCGTCGATTCTGCGCCGACGTACCTCCCGCCGCTCGGGCGTGGGCGGATTGAACCGGTGTGGCCCGTCGTTCGTACCACCCCTCGACCAGCTCCGAGCTCTGGCGACGAAAGGGCACCCGATGCGGACGACGGCCGGTTCAGCGCTGCGGTGGGCGGCGATCATCTCCCTGCAGGTGTCGGCGGGCGTGCACCTCGCGCTCACCCCCGACCACCTGGAGGAGAAGCCGTACGTCGGCGTGCTGTTCGCCGTCGGGAGCGGCCTGCTGCTGGCCGCCGCGCCCGCACTCGCCAGCCCGGGCCGGCGGACCCGCGTGGCCGGCTGGGCGACCGGTGCGGCGGTCAGCGCCGGGATGTTCGCCGGCTTCCTCGCGAGCCGCACCGTCGGCCTGCCGCAGGGTTACCGCGAGGAGTTCGACGGCAGCGTCGAGAACGTCCTGGGCTACGTCACCCTCGGGGTCGAGCTGGTCGCGGTCGCCGCCGCCCTGCTGGCGCTCGCCGGGAGGCAGCGGGCGCGCGCCGCCACCGGCGGCGGTGCCCGGGACGAGGCACGTGCAGGGGCCTACGCGCCGGGCACGTAGGTTCGTCGGATGCTCGTGGCATTCAGCATCAGTCCGTCGGCCGGCGACGACACCGGTGGCGTCGGCGCCGCCGTGGCCGAGGCGGTCCGGATCGTTCGCGACTCGGGCCTGCCCAACGAGACCAATGCGATGTTCACCAACGTCGAGGGCGAGTGGGACGAGGTGATGGCCGTCCTCAAGCGCGCGGTGGACGCCGTTGCCGCCCGCTCGCCCCGGGTCTCGCTCGTCCTCAAGGCCGACATCCGGCCCGGCCACACCGGCCAGCTGGAGGCCAAGGTCGACCGCGTCGAGCGGTTGCTCCGCGACTAGCCGGTCACGCCGCCGCCACCGGCGTGACCCACGTCACAGGGGGCCGGGAGAGGTTCGGCGGCCGGCTCTCGCGAAATAACAGCGTCATGGCAGGCCCGTCGCGCGGGGCGCGGCGGCTCGGACAGCTGGCCGGGTTCGCGGTACGCCGGCGTCGGTGGGTCGTCGCGGGCTGGTTGCTGCTCGCCGGCGTCCTCACCCTGGCGGTGCCGCGGCTCGAGGACGTCGTCGCCCGCGACTCCACGCCGTTCCTGCCGCCGAGCTCGCCGTCCATCAGCGCGTTCGAGCACATGGACGCGGCGTTCGGCGCCGGCGACGGCGAGTCGATCGCGTTCGTCGTCCTCGCCGACGACGGCTTCGCGCACGACGACGCCGACCAGGCCTACTACCGGCAGCTCGTCCAGCGGCTGCGCAGCGACGATCGGCACATCGCCGACCTGCAGGACTACGCCACCCGGCCGCAGCTGCGGGAAGCCCTGCTCAGCGAGGACGGCGACGCGACGTACCTGCCGATCGCGATGCGGCACCCCGTCGGCTCGCCGACGGGACGCAGCGACGTCGACTGGCTGCGCGAGCAGGTCGCCCACGGCAAACCGGACGACGTGACCGGCTACGTCACCGGTGACGTGGCCAGCATCGCCGACATGAGCGAGAGCATCGAGAACAGCATCGCGCTCGTCACGGTCGTCACCGTCGTCATCATCATCGTGATCCTGCTGCTGCTCTACCGCTCGCTGATCGTGCCGCTGGTGCCGCTCGCGACCATCGGCGTGGCCCTCATGGTGGCCCGCGCCCTGGTGTCGCTCATGGGCGAGTCGTTCCTGCCGGTGTCGACCTTCACCGGGACGTTCGTCACGGCGCTCGTGCTCGGCGCCGGCACCGACTACACGGTCTTCCTCATCAGCCGGTTCCACGAGTCGATGCGCGACGGCACCGCCGCCGCCGGGTCGGTCGTCGAGGCGATCCGGCGCATCGGCCCGGTCGTCGTCGCGTCGGGCTTCACCGTCATCATCGGCAGCGCCGCCATGGTGTTCGCCGCGCTCGGCCTGTTCAACACCACCGGCCCGGCCATCGCCGTCGCCGTCGCCGTGACGCTGGCCGTCGGCCTGACGCTGACGCCGGCGCTGATGGCGATGCTGGGCGACCGGATCGCGCCGAAGCCGCGGCCGGCGGGGCGGTCGCGCTGGTACGCCGTCGGCGCGATGGTCGCCCGGCGTCCGGGGCCGCTGCTGCTGGCGTCGACGCTGTTCCTGCTCGCGCTGGCCGCCTTCTGGCCGACGCTGACGCCGACGTACGACACCCGGTCGTTGATCCCGGCCTCGATGCCGTCGGCGCAGGGCTACGAGACGCTCGGCCGGCACTTCCCGGACCGCGAGCTCAACCCCGACTACGTGCTGCTCGACAGCGACCACGACATGCGGACCACCCGCGACCTGGCGGTGCTCGACCAGGTCGCCGCGTCGCTGGCGAAGGTGCCCGGCGTGACCGGGGTGCGGGGCGTGACCCGGCCGCAGGGCGAACCGATCCCCCAGGCGCAGCTGCCCAACCAGCTCGACGACGTCGGCCGCAGGCTCGGGGCGGCCGAGGACAAGCTGCGGGGCGGCGGCTCCGGCGTCGATCGGCTGAGCGACGGCGCCCAGCGGCTGTCCGGCGGCGCGGACCGCATCTCCGACGGCACCGACCGCGCCACCGATGCCGTCGACCAGTTCCTCGCCGGCCTGGCCCGGGAGCGCTCCGGCCTCAGCGCCGCCGTCGACGGCGCCGGTGACGCGCAGGCGGGCGCCGACGCGCTGCGTGCCGGTGCCTTCCGGCTCGCCGACGGCGCTGCGCGACGCGCGCAAGCAGACCAAGCGCGCGGTGCGCGGCCTCGGCACGATCTACCAGCGACTCTCTCGAACGACTCGATCTGCACCGACGTCGACCAGATCTGCAACACCTCGCGCAT
The DNA here is from genome assembly GCA_963835405.1 of uncultured Actinomycetota bacterium. Lineage (GTDB taxonomy): Bacteria > Actinomycetota > Actinomycetes > JAFAQI01 > JAFAQI01 > CAWIFV01. The sequence goes on along the minus strand of CAWIFV010000005.1, from coordinate 228,486 downwards.
CTACCTCGGCCGCATCTGGCGGGGCGAGCGCGACCAGTTGCTGCCCGGCCTGGCGCAGGCCGCGGACGCCGCGGAGCGGATCGGGCGGGGCGACGGCGACCTTGCCTCCGGACTGGGTGAGATGCAGGACGGGCTGCGCAAGGCCCGCGCCGGCATCGACCGGCTGGAGTCGGGTGAGCGGGAGTTCCGCCGCCGCCTGTCCCAGCTGTCCGACGGCGCCGATGCGCTGGCGGCCGGCGCGGCGAAGCTGCCGCCCGGGGTGCACCGGCTGAAGCGGGCGAGCGACCGGCTCGCGGACGGGCTGGCCCGCGCGTCGTCGTACCTGACCGGCACCGCGGACAGCGCGCAGGCCGCGGACATCTCCGCGTTCTACCTGCCGGCGAGCGCGCTCGACGACCCGCGGTTCGCGCTCGCACGCGACTACTACCTGTCCGACGACGGTCGCACCGCGCGGTTCATGGTCTTCACCAAGGACAACGACTCGCGGATCGGGGCCGAGCGAGACGCCGTCGACCGGGCGGTCACGGACACGCCGCTCGCGGGATCACCCGTCGCCGTGACCGGTCCGCACGGCGGTGTCCGACGACATCCACGCGCTGGCCCACCACGACCTGCGGCTCGTCGCGCTGATGACGCTGGCGACCGTCTTCGTCATCCTCGTGCTGCTGCTGCGGGCGCTCGTCGCGCCGCTCTACCTGCTGGCGTCCGTGGTGCTCTCGTACGGCGCGGCGATGGGCGTCACCGCGATCGTCTGGCAGCACCTGCTCGGGCAGCCGATCGACTTCACCACACCACTGCTGGCGTTCGTGATCCTCGTGGCGGTCGGCGCCGACTACAACATCCTCCTGATGTCGCGGGTGCGGGAGGAGTCGGCGCACGCGACCGCGCAAGGGCGTCGCGCGCGCGGTCGGCGGCGACCGGCGGCGTGATCACGAGCGCCGGGCTGATCTTCGCCGGCACCTTCGTCGCGATGCTGTCGTCGCCGGTGCTGGGGCTGAAGGAGACGGGCTTCGCGATCGCGCCGGGCTCATGCTCGACACGTTCGTCGTGCGCTCCGTTCCTCGTGCCGTCGGCCGCCGCGCTGCTGGGCCGGTGGAACTGGTGGCCGAGCGACCGGCGCGGCTCGCGCTCGGTGAGCGCGGTGCTCGGCGGCCTACGCCGGCGTCCGGCCGCCGCCGGAACCGATCGGGATCTCGCACGGGTCAACTGAGCTCGAAGGGGCATAACGGACGTGCCCGGGTCCCGGCCTCACGGAGGCGTCATGATCAGCATCCGGTCCAAGAAACCCGCCGCAGCTGCGTCGACACCCGCCCCGGAGGTCTATCCCGGCAACGAAGCCGGCGACGACCACGCCCTGCACCTCGACGGCGAGACCTGCGCCCGCTGCGGACGCGAGATCAAGCCGACCGACGAGGCCCGGCGCACCGCCGCCGGGGACTGCGTCCACATCGCCTGCTGAGAAATCGCCTGCTGACAAGCAGCGTCCGGCCCCGCCCCCGTGGGCGGGGCGGGGCCGGAACGGTGCTGCTCGGAACGGTGCTGCTCGGAACGGTGCTGCTCGAAACGGTGCTGCGGCGTCGGCGTTACTGCCGGGAGAGCCCGGTGGCGCACTTGACGACGGCCTTGGCGTGGCTGGCCGCGTACGTGTCGTTGCCCGGGTACTTGGCGACGACCTTGCAGAGGCCGCGGTTGACGGCGGGCACCTCGACGTAGAACCAGCTCGGCCCGGGCGCGGCGTCGCCCTTGCCGATGACGCCGCGCTTCTTGGCCTTCAGCACCCACGTGCCGCTGTGCCGCTTGAAGTACTTGATGATGATCCGGTCGCCGTGGCGGTCGGGGTCGACGTTGCCGAGCACCGGCTGGACGTCACCGTCGCCGCGCATCAGCGACACGATGTTGGTCGTGGTGTCTTTCTTGGCGGCGCCGTGCGCGACGGCGCCGCCGCTCAGCAGGCCGGCCATGGCGAAGCCGGAGACGACGGCCGGGCGCACGAGGCCGCGGCGGAACTGCGATGTCATAGGAACCCCCGTGATCGTCGGCCGGCAACGGTTGCCGGCCACGCAGGCGTATCGTTCCGCGACTCGCACTGCCGTGTCCGGTCATCGGCCGGGTTCGGCCCGAAGATGACTCTGCCGGACTAAGCCGGCTCAGCCGTTCGGCCAAGCATCCGCCGCGCGGCTGCGACCTGGACAGTTGATTCGGGCAATCAGGCAGGAATCGTGCCACGACCCTTGAAGGAAGAGGGGTCCGAGCCCACGTCCAGGGAGGCCAAGGTGCCGCAGTCCCGTCCCCGCCGTCGTAGCGCGCGCTTCACCCTCCTGGGGGTGGTAGCGGCGAGCGTCGCCGGCTTGGGGGTCGGAGCCCAGGCATCGACCCCTGCCTCGCAGTCGGCGACCGTTCCCACGTGCCGGACACAGCGAAGACCGTTACCTGGACCGGCACGGTCCCGCCGGGCATCGGTCGCGACGAGTGACTGCAACGACCGCCGGCGGCAGCGACCAGCCGACGCGCACGACGATCTCGCATCGACGTGCCCCGCGGGCTCTACACCGATGCAACACGACGCAGCGCGGTCTTCTCGCTCTCCTGGGAGCCCGGTGACCGGCGACAAGGACATCGAACGACGAGATCATCACGGTGCAACGGACCCCGGTGGTAACGACGTCGGCTCCGCGGACGAGGCCAGCACCACCGGCGGAAGCCCTGCCGGTGAGCAACCCCGACGCCGGGCAAGTACACGGTGCTCGCCTGCGGTTTCCTCAACGCGACACCGCAGGCGTACACCGGCACGCTGACCTTGACGCACCACGGCCGTGGCGCGGCCGACGGTCGCGCCGCCGCCGGCGACGCACGCAGGCAGAGATCGTGCCGACGACCCTGAAGTTCTCCCACGAGGTGGTGGTCGACCACCAGCGGGACGGCTTCGAGCCCGACGTCGTCGCCGGCGCACGGCAACGACATGCCGATCTACACCTCGGTGCCGAGCGGGTCGTCGACGACGACCGTCGTTCGTCTGGAAGTCGATCGACCACGGCAACAGCTACCAGTTCGTGCCCGGCAGCCTGACCGACCGGCCGGCCGCAGACGTGCCCACAGGGCGGCGGCGACACCGAACTTCAGCTCGACGAGGACAACAACGTCTACTTCTCCGACCTGCAGAACCTCACCAATCTCACCAACGGCGATCTCCACTGACGGCGGCAAGACCTTCACCAGCAGCTGCGCGTCGGTGCCGAACTCGCCGGTCGACCGGATGTGGTACGCCATCGACGGCACGCCCGGCCACCGGCGACGGATTGATCTACGAGGAGTACGACGCGGTCTTGCTCCGCGGCGGATCCCGCGCTCGCGGAAACGAGCTCGTCGCTGTTGTCAGCACAGACGGCGTCGAGTTCGCGCCGCGTGGTGAACACCGACGTCGGCAGCTGCCCGGGCGCGGCGGTCGTCAACTGCGTCTCGCACCGACGAGGGCATCCCCGGCAACATGGTGATCGGGAAGAAGACCGGCGAGCTCTACATCCCGCACACCACCTCGGACAGCAACGGCGTCGCGGTGTCGATCGGCAAGGTCAGCGGGACCTACCCGGGCATCGACGGCGACCTGGCACGACGTCGTACTGAACAAGAAGATCTGCCCGGACTACGACCCGAGCGACAAGGCCAGCGAGGGCAAGACGGAGATGTGCGGGGCGAGTGAGTTCGCCACCATCGCGCAGGACTCGGCCGGGAACCTCTACGTCTGCTTCGCCTCGCACCAGCAGACCGTGCAGGGTGGATCCGAGGTGCAGACCGGCCCCTACCAGGTGTTCGTCGTCTCCTCGACCGACAACGGCAAGACGTGGAGCGACCCGGTGCAGATCACGCACCACGGCACCAACGCGTTCTCCTGGGTGACGGCCGGTTCCGACGGTCGCGTTGCCGCTGCCTGGTACGCCTCGAACGAGGCGAGTGAGGGCGGCTCCTACGTGCTCGACGACCTCAAGCACGCCGAGTTCAGCACGCAGATGGGGCTCAGCCTTGACGCCACCGCGGCGCGCCCGCACTACCAGATCGCCACGGTCAGCGAGCACCCGATCAAGTACGGGTCGATCTGCACGGCGGGGCTCGGCTGCACGCTCAACGGCGGGGATCGCAGTCTCGGTGACTTCCTGGAGGTCGGACACGACGACCGGGGCCGGCTCTACGAGTTGTTCGTCGACGACACGTCGACGGTCATCACCGCGCCGACGAACCCCTCCGGCGACTTCGCCAACAACGGGCCGAACGTGATCTCGGTGCAGGTGGGAGGTCCGAGCCTCTACGCCTCCAAGGGCGCCATCACCGGGCCGGGTGCCGGACCGGGCGTGCCGTACGACGCGGTGACCGACCCGACGGGCGACGCGGCGCTCCCCGCGCTCGGCCAGCGGACACCTGCCGGGGACAACCTCGACCTCGTCAAGTCGTCGGTGACCCGGGAGAAGAAGGGCATCGCCGTCACGATGAAGGTCAAGGACCTGTCGAGCCTGCAGGTCGACCCGGCCGCCGGCGGGACGACCGGCGAGTGGATCACCCGCTTCACCGTCTATACGCCGGGTGTGCCGGGCAACGGCGCGATCTACTACGCCGGGATGGAGTCGGTCGCCGGCGCGGACCCGACGTTCTTCGCCGACGAACCGCACGCGGCCCAGCAGCCGTCCCATCTGCAGGTGGACTTCGCCTTCGACTACTCGCACCAGGTCCGGGGCTCCTACGACGCGAAGGCCGGCACGATCACGGTGCACGTGCCGTTCGCGGCGCTGCCCAAGCTCAAACCGAAGACGAAGCTCTACTCGGTCCAGTCGTTCACCGCCACGACCGTCGCGACGCTCCAGTCCAACCCCGAGGGCGTCTTCAACGTCACCGACCAGGCGACGCCGTACGACTACGTCGTCCCGAAGGTCGTTCCCGGCAAGACCGGGGGCGCGGCCACCGGCACGGCAACAACGGCAACGGCAACGGCAACGGCAACGGCGGCCACCAGGTGGCGCACAGTCCGCTCGCCGACACCGGCGGGGACGCGCGGGCGCCGCTGGCCGCGCTCGGGCTGGTGCTGGCGGGGATGTCCGGCGCCGCGCTGCGCCGCCGGTTCCGAGGCGTGCGCGGCTGAGCCGGGCTGGTCAGGTCAGGTCAGGTCAGGTCAGGTCAGGTCAGGGCCCGACCGGTCGAGGTCGGTCAGTAGAGGTTGGTCTCGACGAGCGTGAGGGCGACCGAGGCGACGGCCAAGACGACGGCGAGCGTCTCGAGGACGATCGCGGGTTTGCTCTGCCGCGCCGACCGGGTGCCCACGACGACCGCAGCCGCGGCGAGCAGCGGCGAGATGCCGAGCCAGAAGACGATGACTGACACGACGACACCGAGGGCCCCGAGAATGATCGCGGTGCGGTCGGTGTTGCGCACGCGCGGCAGGACCGCGAAGTAGAGCACCGCCGCCACGACGACGAGGATGACGGCGGAGGAGATCGCCGGTTCCAGCCCGCCGTTCTCGTCCTTGGCCACGTCCCAGTTGCCGGCGAGGATCACCAGACCCCCCAGCAGGACAGCCAGGCCGAATGCGGCCGGCGCGCTGATGGCAGGGCGTTCGGTCGTGGTGGCTGCGTCGGTCATATGTCCCCCCGCTCGTCGGTGGCTCGACCACCGAGCCGTCCGGCGACGTTGTACCAGGTGGCGGCGGTCGCACGAGCGGAAATCGGGAAGCCGCCCCGCGTGTCGTTCGGCCCGGGCAGGGGCGGGTCGCCGGGCGGCAGGGGGTCGATCGGGTCGGGCGTCGGCGCCGGCACCGGCCTGGTGGGTGGCTCCGGGTTCGGCCGGGTCGGCGGCTCGGGTCGGCCCGGCAGCGGTGGCTCGGGCTCGTGCGGCGGCTCGCTCACCGGCCCCTCCTTCGCACTCGGCGTCGGGTCGAGTGTGCCGCCGGGAGCCGCCGGGCGCATCCTGCCGAGAGCGAACAGGGACTCAGAGCTGGGTAAGGCGCCACTTCACGGTCGGTCCGGCCGCGTCCCGCGCCACCACGACCGGGGTCGACACCCCTCCGACGGTGAGCGTGCCCACGACCGTGCCGGCCTCGACGTGGCTGTCCGTGGGGGCGTGCAGCGCCAGGTCGGCGGCGTAGCTCTGCCCGGGCGTCGCCACCACGCTCAGGGACTTCTGCGTGACCAGCGGCACGTCGTCCCGCCACGGCGCGTGCAGCGAGCCGACGGCGGTGCCCTCCGGCACGAGGCTCACCTCCTTCACGACCCCGGGCAGCGCGTCGGCGAGGCGCTGCCCGCGGTCGAGCGCGGGCTGGATCAGGCCGCCGGTCTTCGTGTCGCGCTGGCCGAGCACCACGCCGTAGACGACCGTCGGCTTGCCGTCGACGGTGCGGCGCGCGGCGAAGGCCCAGCATCCGCCGGCCGCGGCGTGGGACCCGGTCTTGATCCCGATGAACCCGTCGTGACCGATCTTGTAGTTGTAGTTGAACAGCGACCCGGCGATGGGGAAGGTCGCGACGGGCTTCGCCACGATCTTGGCGAACACCGGCAGCTTCATCGCCTTCTGGGCGAGCACCAGCTGGTCGGTCGCGGTGCTGACCGTGCGCGGTGAGGTCCCGTCCGGGTCCGCGTAGTGGGTGTCGTCGAGCCCGAGCTCCTTCGCGGTCGTGTTGAGCTTCGCGACGAACTTGGTGACCGAACCGGCGTCCCAGCGCGCGAGCAGCACGGCGATGTTGTTGGCGGAGGGGATGAGGAGCGCCTCGAGTGCCTGGCGTTCGGTGAGCCGTTCGCCGGCGCGCACGGACAGGACCGACTGGTTGTCGGCGGCGCGCTTGCGGTAGTCGGCGACGTCGGCGGCGCTGATCCGCAACGACGGGCCGTGACCGTTGGGCCGCAGCGGGTGGTCGGTGAGGATCGTGTAGGCGGTCATCATCTTGGCCAGGCTCGCGATCGGCGCCGGCTCGGCGCCGGTGGCCGGCCACGCGACGGTGGCGCCGCCCTCGACCGTGACCGCCGCCTGGCCCTCCTTGGGCCAGGGCAGCTTCGCCGTCCCGGGCGCGGTGACGGTGCTCGCATACGCCCGCTCGACGCGCTGGTCGGGTACGCCGCGACTCCACTGGTAGCCGGCCGCAGCGATGGCGAGCAGCACCAGCAGCACCAGCACGATGCCGATCTTGCGGAGCACGCCACCGCCCTCGCGGCCGTACGACGAGTACGACGATCGGCGGGCGGACGGGATGTCGAGGTACATGGAACGGCGGCGCGCCATGGCCGGGTCTCCTCGGAACTGCTGGGTAATCGGGAACGTGTGCGATCACGCGCCGGGCGGCCTCGTTGCCTGCCCGGGCGGCACCGCCACGCTAGCCGCCCCGGCGAGGATCGTGGCGGACCGAACCGCTCAGGGCCTCGCGTTGCGGGCGACGTACAGCGCCCGGCGGAGCAGCCCGGCTTCGATGGCCGCGATCGCCTGCTCGCCGTGCGCGACGCGATCGTCGTAGGCCGCCGGGTCGACCGGGCCGCAGGAGATCCCGGTGTCGCAGCCGCGCCGCCAGCCAGCCGCGGGCCGTGTCGAGGTAGTCGGCGCTCAGGTCGCGTTCGAGGACATCGACGAAGCCCGCTCGGGTCAGTAGCCCGCCGATGTCGTCGCCGGCGGCGGCCGGCGGCCCGGCGGCGGCGGCGCGGCGGTGGTCGGCGCGCGACAGGCCCGGCGCGACGGAGATCGTGTGGAACGCGAGCCGCCCGCCGGGGCGGAGCAGGCGCCGGATGGCTCTCAGCACGGAGAGCTTCGCCCGCAGTCAACAGAGCACGTCGGCGTGGACGATCGCGTCGAAGCTGTCCGGCCGGAACGGCAGGTGCCGCGCGCTGGCCACGACGGCGCGGGTCCGGTCCGCCGTACCGTCTGCGTCCGCGCGCCGCAGCGCCGCGCGCATGCCGGGCAGCGTGAGGTCGGACACGACGAGCGCGGCAGCCGGTCCGCTCGGCGAGATAGGGCCCCGGCCAGCCGGCGCCGGCTCCGACGTCGAGCAGCAGGTCCGCCGGGGAGAGCTCGAGGTGGCGGGCGAGGTCGTCGGCCTGTGCGCTGGGTCGTGAACCCGTTGTTGCCGTAGTCGGTGCCGACGGCCTCGAGCTCGACCTGCCGGCCGGCGGCGAGCACGTCCGGCCGGTAGCGCTCGCCGTAGGTGTCGCGGTGCTCGGCCTCTTCGCGGATCGCCACTCCGGCAGTATCGCCCCGGGCGGCGGCAAGTGGCGTCAGCCCGGCTGGTACTCCCGGCAGGGCTCGTTGCGCAGGCTCGGGCACGGCGGCTGGTCGGTCGGGATGTCGAACGCCGGCACGACCGGCAGGATCAGGCTCGATCGCTTCTTCGGCGACATCTTGATCGACACCTCGGCCGTGCCGTGCCGCGGCCGGGTCACGTCGGAGGACCAGATGGGCTGGGTGCCGTTGGGCGCCGCGATCGTGACGCGGATCCGCGTGCCCTTCCGGTAGGCGTGGCCCTGGTAGTACAGCGGCACGACGACCTTGACGAACCGGTGCCGCGGCATCCGCTTGACGTCGGAGGCCAGCATGCTCGGCACCGGCTCCAGCAGCGTGCTCTTCTGCTTGAAGATGTTGTCCGAGTAGTTCGCCAGCTTGCGCTCGCTCGCCCGGATCCAGCCGTTCTGCACGAACGTCTCGTTGCCGTCCGCGGAGACCTCGCTGATCGTGGCCTGCAGGTCGACGTCCCGGGTCGAGGACTTCACCCACAGGTTGAGCCGGCCCGCACCGACCACGGTCGTGTCCTGCGTCAGCGGCGCCGACACGTAGGACACCGCGGTGCCCTTCGGGTTCTGCTTCCACTGCCAGTCCCACTGCGACGCGTTGCCCCACAGCCCGCCGCCGCCGGTGTTCTCGCCGTAGTCGCTCCGCGGCAGCGCATCGGCGTCGGAGGTGTAGGAGTCGACCGACCTCGCGTCCGCCGGCGCGTCGGTCAGCGCGCCCTTGGGCCCGAGGAACCACCGTTGCGCGGTCGTGCCCGGGACCGGGAACGACGGCCACGACTGCTCGAAGCCGGGGTAGGGGTCACCGTCGTTGTTCGACGCGCCCGGGTTGGACCCGGCGCCGTTGTCGAACAGCACCCGCACCGACGGCAGCGCCTCGAACGCCGCCAGCGCAGAGTCGTAGCTCGGGTCCTCCTGGATCGGGTCCGGCGGCAGCGTGATGCGGTCGTCCTGCGGCGTGCCCATCGCCGCCTGGAAGACGACCGGGGCCGACGCCTGCACCTGCGCGGAGTTCTGCGCCGGCGCCTGGTGCCCGACGTAGAGGCTCAGGAAGTCGTACCAGCGGTTGTAGGTCTCCGGGTCGAGCGAGTCGATGTGCGCACCGTTGGTGAACGTGAACCACTTCTTGTCGGTGCCGGTCATGTGCTCGGCGAGCGTCGGGCAGTGACCACCGGTCTGCTCGTCCTCGAACTGGCAGGCCATGAACACCGGCACCTTGATCTTGTGCACGAACGTCACCGGGTCGAGCGGGTCGGCGATCCTCGGGCGGTAGTGCGAGTTGGCCTTGATCTTCGCCATCAGGTCGGCGGCTTCGGGGTGCAGGACCTGGTTGTCCTTGCAGACCGTGTCGCCGTCCTTGATCTGCTGCTCGGCGTACGGCTGGGTCCCCTCCTTGCCCTGACCCGCCGGCTGCGCTTCCTTCTGGCGCTCCTTGCTCCACGCGACCGCGAACCCGTCGTTGCGGATGCCGCCGGGGTAGAGCGTCGTCGCCGTCGCGTCGATCACCGACAGCGGCGAGATCGCCGCGAGGGACGGCGGGCGGGTCGCGGCGGTGAACAGCTGGCTGATGCCGCCGTAGGAGATGCCCATCATCCCGACCTTGTTGTCCCGGACCCACGGCTGGCGGGCGAAGGTCTCGACGATGTCGTAGCCGTCGATGCTCTGCAGCGGCTCGAAGAAGTCGAACGAGCCACCCGAGCAGCCGGTGCCGCGCATCTGGATGTCGACGACGGCGAACCCCATCGCGTTGGCGACCGCGGCGATGCCGTTGGTCGGGCCGGCCGGGTTGGCGTAGCCGTAGCCGGAGTACTCGATCAGCGTCGGGTACGGCGGCGCGTACGCCGGGCCGGCCGGCAGCGAGAGGCCGGGCGTCCCCTCGGCCCCACCGAGCTCGGTCGGCAGCCAGACGCGGTAGGCGAGCTGCGTGCCGTCACGCGTCGTCATGTAGCCGTAGCCGTCGTCCTTGATCGGCTGGTCGTAGATGTCGGGGTTCCACTGCTTCGGGCTGTTGGAGTGCACCGTCAGCGCGCCCGACCGGGGCCCGTCGGGCAGCTGGCGCACGCGGTAGCCGTCGCCGGGCCTCACGTGGCGGAACAGCACGCCGCCGAGCTCGTTCGCCGTCCGCGTGGCGACGCGGTCACCGGCGCTGTCGAGCAGCGCGACGCGAGCGCCCGCGGTCAGTCCGGTGGCGTAGACCTGGTGCGCGCTGCCGTGGGCGGCGAACTTCTCGGTCGCCGCCTGCGGGCTGGCGGTCGCGGTGGTCAGGCCGACGAACAGGCCGGCGATCAGGGCCACGGCGAGTGAGATCCGGAGCGATGAGGCGTGGTTGCGCACGAAGTGAGGTCTCCTCCCGGCGCGCGAGGGTGCGTGCCGTCTCGCGCTCACTTCGACGCCGCGGGCGCCGACTCCTTCCGAACGGGTGGCAGCGCTAGGCCTGGAGACCGGTGAGCCGCTCGGCCGCCAGGCCGGCGTAGTGCTTCGCCTGGTCGAGGGGGAACGGCGAGAGGAGGTCGAGGAAGCTCACGAACGACGCGACGCGGCCGTGACGCATGAAGACGAGGTCGACGTAGACATCGACGTTGATGCCCTCGGCCGAGACCGGCACGGTCGCCCGGAACGCCACCGACTCGTCCGCGTATCGGGGCAGGTTCAGCTCGCCCATCGAGACCTTGCCGAGCTCGAGGTTGTTCGGCGCATCCTGGTCGTGCTCCATCGAGTAACGGAGCTCGTCGTCGAGCGCGCGGCCGAAGCACCTCGTCGCGTTGGGCTGCTGCAGGATGTCGAAGACCTGCGCGGCCAGGTCCGTCGTCGGTGCCACGGCGACGGAGTTGCTCACCTGCTTGTTGTCGGGCGACTCGAAGTCGGGCGAGTCGACGCTGTCGTCGTCGTCGCCGCCGAGCAGTGCCGCCGGCACGTCCAGGCAGTCGGCCAGCTCGTCGGCGAACTTGTCGCTGCCCTCGGCGTCGTCCGACGGCTTCGCCTCCCAGCCCTCGGGGAAGTCGGACAAGGTCAGGAGGGCACCCCGCGCCAGCTTGCGGTCGGCCGCCAGCTGCGCCGAGCTCCGGGTGTCGGCGCCGGCCTTCGCGCTCGCGCCCGCGGCTGACCCACTTCCGCCACACCCGGCCACGCCGGTGACGCCGGCGACCACGAGCGCGGTCGTGACCGCCCCCGTGACGGCTCGACGACCCTGAGACTTTGTCATGTCTCGCCTCCCGATCCGGACGAACGGGACGTACCTTCCCACAGCCGCTGCCGGGCTAGTCCGGATCGGACAGGCTCGGTGGGGCGGCGTCCTCGCCGGTCGCCCAGGCGGTCGGCTGTGGCGCCATGGTGAAGGTGAGCGTGCGGCCGCTGGTGACCTCGCCCGTGGTGAGCCAGGTGCGGTCGATGCTCACGGGCGGGTGGTTGCCCGGCCCGGACAGGGCCGCCGCCGCGACGTACTCGCTCGTCGGTCCGGCCCCGGGCGCGGAGATCGTGAGCCGCGGCGGCGCGTTCCCGCCACGAGTGACGACGACCCGCTCGAACAGCGGCGACGACAGCTCCCACGCGTCGACCCCGGGCTGGGCCTGGAACAAGCCGATGGCGGCGAGGACGTACGCCGCCGACATGGTGCCGGCGTCGTCGTTGCCGGGCAGGCCGTAGGGGGTCGTGGTGAAGACCGCGGTCGAGGCGTGCACGATCTGCTGGGTGCGCCACGGCTCGCCGAGCCAGTCGTAGAGCCACGGCGCCTGCAGGTCGGTCTCGTTGGCCGGGGTGTACTGGTTGCCCACGTAGTAGATGCCGAAGAACGACGCGGCCGTCTGCGCGGCCGGGACGGCGGGTGCGGCCTCGCTCTGGGCGGGTGCGGAGAAGAACTCGTCGAGCCGCTGCCGCATCGTGTCGGCGCCTGCCTCCCCGTTGCTCAGCGTCTGCTCGAGCCCGCGGACGTCCTGCGGGACCAGCCACAGGTACTGCCAGCCGGTCCCTTCCTGGTAGCCGTCTTGGAACATCGGGTCGTAGACCTGCGTCGCGCCGAGGTCGGTCGGCTCGGCCCAGTCGCCGTTGGCCAGCCGCGGCCGGAGGAACGTCGAGCCGTCGGCGTCGTACAGGTTGCGCCACGACCCGGCGCGCGCCGTGAACGTCGCCACCTGCTCGGGTGTCCCGTACGTCGGCGCGAGCGCGGCGATCGCGGCGTCGTCGATCGCGTACTCCAGCGTCACCGCCGCGCCGCGGTCGCTGTGGTCGAAGGGGATGTATCCGAGGGAGAGGTAGTCACCGAGGTCGCCGCGCGGTGAGCCCGGCGGCGGCGGCAGCGTCGTCGCCTGCCGCAGCATCGCGTCGTACGCGCGCTGCGCGTCGGCGCCCTGCAGCGCGCCGCCGGTGACGAGGGTGGCGAGCGTCGGGGTGCCGGAGTCGCCGCCCATGATCGAGTAGTCGCGGTTGCCGCGGACCCACTTCGGGATGACACCGCCCGCCTGGTCGGTGTCGTCGAGCAGCGAGACGCCGACGTCGTGCGCGACGTCCGGCGCCGCGAGCGTGAGCAGCGGTGTCTGGGTGCGGTAGGTGTCCCACAGGCTGAGGTCGGTGTAGTGGTGGTGGCCCGCGGCGACGGTGTGGACCCCGTCGTCGAAGCCGAGGTAGCGGCCGTCGGCGTCGTCGAACGTCGTCGGCATGAGCAGTGCGTGGTAGAGGTTCGTGTAGAAGGTCGCGCGCTGGTCGCCGGACCCGCCGTTCACCTCGATCCCGCCGTTCACCTCGATCCCGCCGTTCACCTCGATGGAGTGCAGCCGGTCGTTCCACCGCTGCCGGGCGGCGTCGCGGACGGCGTCGAACGACGTGCCGCCGGGTGCCTCGGCGTCGACGTTGGTCGTGGCGCCCGCCGGGTCGGTGTAGGTGAGGCCGACGCGCACGCCGACCGTCGGGTCGCTCGTGGTGTCGAAGGTGACCCAGCCCCCGGCGCCGTCGCCGGTGGCGTCGGTACCACCGGGCGCGAGGCCGGCGGCGGCGGTCCAGGTGCCGTACGCCGTGAACGGCCGGTCGAACCGCGCGGTGAACCAGATCGTCACGCCCCCGCGGCCGGGGATCTCCACCCGGCCGGTCACGGTCCGGTCGTCGACGACGTGCAGCGCGCCCGCCTGGGTGCCGGCGTCGGGCGCCTGGTTGCTCTCGTTGTCGCGGGTGACGTCGAGCAGCAGGTTGGCCTGCTGGGTCGCCGGGAAGGTGTAGCGCTCGACCGCCGTGCGGGTGCCGGCGGTGAGCTCGGCACGCACGTCGTACCGGTCGAGGGTCACGGCGTAGTAACCGGGTTCGGCGGTCTCCGCGGCGTGGCTGAAGGGGCTGGCCCAGTCGGCGGGGTCGGCGCTGTCGACGGCGCCGGTGGTCGGCATGAACGGCAGCTCGCCGCCGATGTGCACGCCGGCGCCGGAGAAGTGGGTCAGCGCGAAGCCGCGGATCTCCGGGTCCTGGTAGCCGTACCCGACGTAGTTGACCGGGTCGTCGCCGGCGGGGGTGGTGGTCGCCGGGCCGGGGGTGACGAGCCCGAACGGGACGCCTGCCCCCACGGTGACGAAGCCGGGCCCGAGCGAGCCGGCGAGCGGGTGGACGAGTGCGGCCAGGTCCTCGCCACCGCCACCGCCACCGCCACCGCCGGTGTCGGCGAGGGTGGGCGCGGCCGCAGCACCGATAGCCCCGGCGACGAGGACGGCGAGAAGTCGGCGGGGCACCCGGCGTAGTTCGCCGTCGCGGCGTCCCGGTCCTGCCGGAGGCGGTCACCCACCCGCGGGCCGCGCACTGATCTTCGCCGCTACGACCACTTTTCAGTGCGACACGCCGTCCAACTGGTCGCAGCGGCGAAGATCTGGAGGGCGGGGCTCCGTCCGGATTCCCGCACGTCAGCGCGGTTCGACGCCGCGGACAGCTGTCGGTGCGCCCGGCAGACCGCCAGGTTTCGACTGGTACTCCGGCACACCTACACAGGTGACGAGGAGCCCGTCGGCGTCCGCCTCGACCAGGGTGGCTACGAGGCCGTCGACGAACGTCATCCCGGACGCAGCCGCCCGCTGCGCATAGGCGAGCAGGTGCAACCGCCCCTCGACCAGCCCGGCGGCCAGTTGGGCGTCCCGGTAGCTGCGGTCGTCAAGCGCGACGGCGGGAGTGACGGCGACCACGACGAAGCTGGCGTCGCGGCCGAGGCCCTGGTCCATGCAGAAGTGGTAGAGCTCCGCACGCAGGTCGCCGACGCGCCTCGGAGTCTCGAGGTCCGGCCACCGGTACAGACCCGGCGTCAGGCCGTCCACCGCATGCGCGGCGATGAGATGTGGCACGTCGATGCCGCGCATGGCGCCGGCCATCGACCGGCGCAACATCTCGACCGGCAGCGTGCCGGCCGGGTCCAGCAACCGCTGGGATCCACGGGTGCGGATCACGTGCTCGACCGACGGGCTTCGCACATCAACGTCGACGGTCTCGCCAGAGCTCCACGGCCGGCCCCACACCTCTGCATCCCCGGCACGCTGCGCGGCCGTCACGAGCGGGAACTCCCGCGGCGCCGCATCGACCGCACCCGTCGCAGCCGGTCCCCCCGGTGCCGGTTCAGAGGGAGCGCCGAGTGCAACGGTCGCGACCGGCCACTCGTGCACCCGGTCGGCGCCCACGAGAGCGGCGACGGACTCGTCCGGGAAACGGGAGTACAGGTACGGCGCGATACCGGCCGACGTCGCCGCCGCGAGAAGCTGCGACAGCAGCGTGCCGGCGTCCCAGTAGACGTGCCGGAAACCGCGCTCGCGGTAGCGCCACCCGGTCCGCCACGGCACCCCGGTGACGACGACGGCGGGCGCATCGGCGCGCGGCGCCGGAGCCACACGGACGAGAGCATGGTCCTGCGGGTGGTACCAGTGAACGCCGGGCGGCAGCGCGCCTCCCTCCGGGACAGCGACGTAGACCTCCAGCGGGAATCGGCCGCCCGCAGACCCGGCAGCACGGAACAGGAGCTCGCCGTACCGACGCGGCGACGTCCGCACCACACCCGCCGCCAGGTGCAGCAGCCGGGACAGGTGTGCCAGGTCGACCCGTCGAGGCGTGACGGTCGCGGTGCCGGCGAGGACGTTCACGGTGGACGGTGTCGTTTCCGGGAGATCGCGCGGCAGCGGGAGCGTCGGCAGTGCGCCGTCGTAGCTCTTGTAGAACCACGGCAGGCGGTCGACGTCGTTGGGTTCGAAGTCACGGACTACCCGCGGATCGTCCACCGGCGGATCCCACAGCGTTGCCTCGTCGAAGCTGCGGTACGACGTCAGCCTGTGCAGCGTCTGGGTGGCTGTCTCCACCCGCCAAGACTGGCATGGCCGAGCGCTGACGCGGCGGTGTTGGTGGCGCGGGGCTGGACGGCTATGCCGTCCCGAGATGTCGGACCCGGTGTTGGCCGGCGGGGCCGGTCCACAGGTAGTCACCGGTGGCCGGGTCCCGTTCGAGGGTCCAGCGGCCTTCGTGAGCGAGCCAGTGGTGGTAGGCGCACAACCAGGCGGCGTTGGCGAGGGTCGGCGGGCCGCCGTGTCGCCGGAAGACGATGTGGTGGAGCTCGACGCAGGCGTTGGTGCAGCCGGGGAAGGCGCACCGCCCCCCGTCGCGGACGTAGGCGGCGCGGCGGACGGGTGCGCCGAACTCGTGGCCGGCCTGGCCGACGTCGATGACCTCGCTCTTGCCACCCAGGACGACGGGGATGATCTCGGCGTCGCAGGCGAGCCGGCGGGCGGTCTCGGCGGACACCGTGCCGCCGAGGGGAAGCGTCACCAGCGCGGACCGCAGCCGGCCCTCCAGCGTCTCCAGGTCGATGGTGACGATGACGGTGCGCGGGGCGCCGGTGAACGACGGCTCGTTGCCGGCGAGGTAAGCGTCGGCGATCACGCCCAGCGCGTCGTGCTGTCGCTGGCGCAGGGTCCGGTCGTCGCCGGGGCCTGCCTTCTGCGCAGCGGCCGCGAGCGCCGCCTCGAGACTGGCATCGACCTCCGGGGTCAGCGTGCCGGACAGGGACCGGGTGCCCGCCATCGTTCGAGCGACGTCGACGCCGCGGGTGGTGTACTTGCGCTCGCGCCGGGGGTCACCCGGCTTGTCGAGGCCGAGCAGCTGGAGCAGCTCGTCGACGAAGCCGCCGATCTCCTCGGGCGGGTAGTGCCGCGCCCGCTCGATCAGGTGCGGCTCGACGATCTCGGCGATGCCGGGCGGCAGCGACTGCAGGGCAGTGAGGATCGCCGCCGCGTGCGCGGTGCGGATCTCGGCGTCGTCGTACGCCGCTGACGTTAGCGGGTAGGGCTGCAGGCGCCGGGACAGCCGGACCAGGGTCGCCGCCTCCGGGCGGGCGAGCCGCTCCTCCTCGACCAGCCAGCTCTTGGTGCTGCGACCGTGGATCTCGGTCGTGGCGTCAACGGCGTCGGCGGCGCGCAGCCGACGTACGACCACGGCCTGCAGGGTGGTGACCGCGTCCAGCAGCGCTTCGATGTCGCCGAGCAGCATGTCCGGCGAGGTGATCAGCCGGTCGTCGGCGCGCAGCTTGCCGACCGCGGCGACGACGTCGCCGACGGGGTCGGAACAGATGGCGGGCAACCGGGTGCCTTCCGGACGGGACGAGCAGGGCCGGCTACGTGTCCGAAAGGCTGAGCATGAAAGCAACTGTCACGGTGTCGAATGCCACGGTGTCGAACTGATGTTCGAAAGACTACCACACCCGACCGACACCGGAGCGACCACGCGCGGGAGACCCGCGGCGGCCGGCGGGCACCCGGCGCCTGACGGACGCCGCGGACGTCAGGCGGCCAGGCGGAACGGCGGGTAGGCGTCCGTGACGAGCAGGAACGCGTAGGCCCCGACCCGCTGGGCCCAGCGCATGACGCCCTCCACGAAGTCGAAGATGCCCCGCGGGTAGCGCCCGGTGAAAACGATCACGAACCACGCGACGACCACCGCGACGAGCGCGGCGACGGACAGGAACGCCAGCACGACGTAGTGCGGGATGGCGAGGAACCACTTCACGAGCGGCAGCCAGCGGTTCAGGTCGCGCGGCACGTCCGGGTAGACGTAGTCGAGCCGCACCGACTGCTGCTCGTCGGTCGCCGGGTAGCGGTCGTCCATGAGAGCGAGGAAGACGAACACCCGCGTGGTGAACCGCTGCAGCTCGAGGTTCCAGTCGAACCACCACCGCGGGTACTTCTGCCGGAACAGGATCATCAGCAGCGGGCCGGCCGTGAGCATCCCGCCGGCGCCGTAGGCGACCGCCCGGTCGCTGTCGGACGGCACGAACTGTCCGCCGGACACCGCCTCGAGCAGGATCACGATCGGGATCGCGACGAAGATCCGGAACCCGGTGGTCAGCCGGTTGAGCGGTCGGTCCGGGTAGTCGACCGAGAGTTGCACCGGGTACGTGGACTGCGGCACGTCAGTGGTCATGTCCGGATTCCTCCGAGCCGCCCCCAGGGCGGCATCGATGGGCCGCCCGTCGCTCTGTTGGGCGGGCGGTACCCATGCGCGGCCATTGTGCGCAGCCGGAGCCGCCGATGTCAGGCACCGGGACCGGGCCGGGCGGCGCCCCGCTCGTCCGGTCGCCCGGCCCGTCAGGTAGCGGCCAGGGCCGTCGCGTCGGCGACGAGCAGCAGCCGCTGGACGCGCTCGGCCAGCTCGATCCGCGGCTCCAGCCCGGACATGAGGTCGGCGTAGAGCATCGACTCGCCCGTGCGCACCCAGAGGAACGCCAGCTCGTCGACGTCGAACGGCAGCCGGATCTCCTCCCGCGCGGCCGCCTCGACGAAAAGATCCCGCCACAATGCGACGAAGCGGCTGTGCACCCGCGCCTCCGGCAGGAACAACACGTGGTGGGCGAGGACCGGGTCGTCGCGCAGGAACCTCCGCAGCGGCCGGTAGCCGATCAGCCGCTCGTTGAACGCGCGCGCGAGCTGCACCAGCCGCTCCGCCCCGCCTGCGGTGACGCGCGGTGCGACGTGCTCCATCACGTGCTGCCCCTGCCACCACAGCACGTCGCCGAGCAGCCGCTCCCGGCTGCCGACCACGCGGTAGAGGGTGGCGCGGCTGACCCCGACGCGGTCGGCGAGCGAGGCCATGTCGACCGACCCCTCGGCGTCGAACATCCGCTCGGCGATCCGCAGCACGCGAGCGTGGTCGACGACGCGCTGCGACATGACGGAAGTGTCCCTGAGACGGCGTCTCACGTCAGTGGAGGTCGGCAGGACTCGTGCCGTCGCCGTCGTAATGGCCCGCCGACCGACGCCGTACGGCGTCCAGGCACCAGGAGGGGGACCATGACAGCAGCAGCCATGCCACGGCACCGGGGGGCCAGGGCCGCGCTCGCGGTCGCGGCCGCAGCGGCGCTCCTCACCGCAGGCACCGCGATCGCCGGCCCGGGCGCCGGGAACCGGATCGGCCAGAGGAGCAGCGACAAGGCCGGGTCTCACCCCGACGTGGACAGCCCGACCGTGCCGAACCCGATCGTCACCGGCCCGATCCAGCACGGCATCCGCGGCGGTGCCTACAACCGGAGCCGGTTCCCGCTCACCCACGGCTACGTCGAGGAGGAGTTCTTCTTCGCGGGCGTCGCGCGGGCCGCCGACGGCACGACGGCGCCGTACAAGAGTCGCATCCTCGTCCGGCGGCCGAGCGACCCGAAACAGTTCAACGGCTCGGTCATCCTCGACTGGGACAACGTCACCGTGCCGGACGACACCGACGTCGGCTGGCTGCCGATGCACACGACGATCATGGATCGCGGGTTCGTCTACGTCGCGGTCGCCGCACAGCGGCTGGCGATCGAGGGCAGCCCGATCGCGCTGAAGCAGTACGACCCCGTGCGCTACGGATCGCTGTCGCACCCCGGTGACGACTACTCCTTCGACATCTTCAGCCAGTCCGCCGAGGCGGTGCTCGATCCGGCCGTGCTCGGCGACCTGCGGCCCAAGGTGACCCGGCGGATCGCCATCGGCGCGTCGCAGTCGGGTGGCCGGCTCAAGACCTACATCAACGACTGGGCCGAGCAGGCGGGTGTCTTCGAGGGGTTCATGCCGGAGATCTCGGGCCCGGACGGCGTCCGCCGTGACCTCGTGCCGGTCCTGTGGCTCAACAGCCAGAACGAGGCCGACGCCGAGACGGTCGAGCCGGACAGCGGCCTGTTCCGCATGTGGGAGATGGCCGGGTCGGCGCACGCGCCGCACGACTACAGCCAGTACCAGAACTCCGGCTACGTCTACCACGAGACCAACGGCAACGTGGACACCTACGACCGGGACGAGGGAGTGGCCTGGGGCTACCAGTACGCACCCGGCGACTGCCAGCTCAACGTCTTCGAACCCGGCTTCGAGTACAGCGCCGCCCTGGTGACCATCGACGACTGGGTGCGCACCGGTGACGCGCCACGGATCGACCCGGCCACGCGGTTCGACCGGACCGACGGCACCCTGCACTACGACGACATGAGCAACATCGTCGGCGGGATCCGCAGCCCGATCATCGACGTGCCGATCGCGAAGTACTACGCCGGTGTCCCCCCGACGGACGGCTCGCCGTGCTCGCAGACCGGCGCGCTGCCGCTGGTCGGGGGCACCGAGATGATGACGGCCGACGAGCTCGCGGCGGCGTACCCGACGTCGCAGGCCTACGCCGACGCGTTCCGGCAGCAGATCACGGCCGCGCTGGACCGCGGTTGGCTGCTGCCCGAGGGCGCCGCCGAGCTGCAGCGTCGGCTGCGCGAGGCGCAGGCCTACGTCGCCGCCGCGCTCGGGGAGTAGCGCCTCCCGGGGCCCATGCGCGGGGCGGGGCGTCGATCAGGCGCCCGGCCCGCGCGTCCGGCGCGGAGGCCTCGCCCCGACCTAGGCCGGGTCGCTCCGGGCGCCGAGCAGCGACCAGACCTGGAGGTCGTGGAAGCGCCCCCGGTGAAACCAGCAGCGCCGCGACACGCCCTCGAGCTCGTAGCCGGTCTTGGCCGCGACGCGCTGCGACGCGACGTTGTCCGGGTGGATGAGCAGCTGCAGCCGGGCGACCCGCTTCGACGCGAGCAGGTACGCCGAGAGCAGCGCCACCGCCTCGGTCGCGTAGCCCTTGCCGGCGCAGGCCGGGTCGAACAGCTGGTAGGAGAGCTCGTAGCCCTGCAGGTATTGGCTGATCGGGTAGAACTCGATCTCGCCGACGACCGCGCCGTCGACCGTGACGAGCAGCATCCCCTCGTCCTGGCTCCAGAAGCCGTCCCGTGCCGTATGCCGCCCGCAGGCTCGGCTCGCCGGTCAGCCCCAGCGGGAAGTGCTCGCCGCGCGTCGCCAGGTCGGACAGCCGCTCGTGCAGCTCGTCGAGGTCGGTCGACCGGACGAGCCGGAGGCTGACCCGCTCCCCGCGCAGCACCGCCGTCACCGCTGCTGCCGGTCGTCGCCCAGCACGACCGGGAGCGCGTCGAGCCCGCGGAGCACGAGACCGTCACCGTGCGTCCACGCGAGCTCGGAGCGTGGCACCGCGAGCCGCAGGTCGGGGAACCGTGCGAGCAGCGCACCGAACGCGACCCGTGCCTCGAGCCGGGCCAGCGGCGCGCCGAGGCAGTAGTGCGGGCCGTGGCCGAAGGCCAGGTGGTTCGTCGTACGCCGGGTGACGTCGAGCCGGTCGGGGTCGGCGACCGCGGCCGGGTCGCGACCGGCCGCAGCGAGCGACACGAGCACCTGCGTCCCGGCCGGCACCGTGTGCTCGCCGTAGGTGACGGTTTCGCGGGCCATGCGGAACGTCGCGTGCGGCACCGCCGCGGAGTAGCGCAGCAGCTCCTCGACGGCGCCCGGAAGCAGCCCGGGATCGGCGGCGAGCGCCGCCAGCTGGTCGGGGTGGTCGAGCAGTGCGACGACGCCGTTGCCGATGAGGCTCGTCGTCGTGTCGTGGCCGGCAACGACGAGCTGCAGCAGGCTCGACAGCAGCTCCTGCTCGGTGAGCCGGCCGTCCCGGTCGCAGGCCGCGACGAGCAGCGACGACCAGCCGGTCGTCGGGCGCCGCGCGCTTGTGCTCGACGAGGTCGCGGAGGTAGCCGACGACGGTGTCGGAGGCGGCCACTGCCTCGGCCGGCGGGTCGCCGTCGTACGGTCGGAACAGCGTCCGGAACGCCGCGTGCAGCGGCTCGCGGTCGGGCTCGGGGACACCGAGCAGCTCGCCGATGACGGCGAACGGCAGCGGCCGGGCGAAGCCGGCGACCAGGTCCACGGCGGTCTCCGCGCCGGGGGCGGTGAGGGCGTCGAGCAGCCGGGCCGCCTCGCGCTCGATGGCCGGGGCCAGCGCGGCGACCCGCGTCGGGACGAACGCCTCCGCGACGAGCCGGCGCAGCCGGCTGGTGGTCGGCGCCGTCCATGTTGAGCATGTGCCGGGAGAACCACGGGCCGGGCAGCCCTCCGGCGACGACGTCCGGGTCGTCGTCGAGCGCGGCGACCATGTCCTTGGTCAGCCGCCGGTCGCCGAGCGCCTGCCGCGACTCGGCGTAGCCGAGGACGACCCACGCGTCGTGCCCGTCGGCGAGCCGCACCCGCTGCACCGGGCATTCGGCGCGGGCCGCGGCGAGGTGCGGGTAGGGGTCGTCGCGGATGGCGGGCGCCCACCCGCCCCAGCGCCGGACCGTCTCGGTCATCGCCCGCCGTCGGGGCGGTAGCCGGTGCAGAGCAGCGAGATGCCGCGGATGCGGTCGGCGTCGTCGGTGTCGGCGTAGGCCTGCTGCTCGACGAGGAACCAGCCGTCCCCGACGGCCGGCTTGCGCACCCGCAGCCGCCAGCGCAGGTGCAGCCGCCCGCCGACGTCGCCGACGACGGCCTCCTGGACGTCGTAGGCGTCGGTGTCGCCGAACCACTGCGCGAACGTCGCCCCGACTTCGCCGGACGCCGCGGAACTCGCGGTATCCGGAGGGCAGCAGGGCGCGCAGCTCGACGTCGGCCGACAGCGTCGACGCCAGCCGGTCGAAGTCCTGGACCGACAGGCCGTCGACGAAGCGGCCGGCGAGCGCCAGCCGCGACGAGGCGTCGGCGCTCGCCTCGGGCGCCGCGTCGGACGCGGCCGGGTGTGGTGGTGGTGGTGGCGGTGGTGGAGGGAGGAGGAGGTCATGCGCATCGTTGTACGGCGCCGGGCGAGCCCGACGCATCGGGCAGCTGACCGATCTTTGCGGTTCAGTCCGGCGGCCCGACGAGGCCGTGGCGCATCGCGAACAGGCGCCGCCTCGGTGCGCGTGGAGATGCCGAGCTTGGCGTAGACGTGCTCCAGGTGCGACGACACGGTCCGCCGCGAGACGCCGAGCTCGGCGGCGATCTGCGGGTTGGACCGGCCGCGGGCGAGCAGTGCGCGACGACGTCGACTTCGCGGGCGGTCAGCCCGCCGGGCGCCTCCACCTTGCGGCGCGCGCGGTGCCCGGCGGCGCGCAGCACGGCCTCGACCGCTTCGCCGTCGAGCGCGCCGGCGCGCGCCTGCTCGCGCGAGCATCACCGCGGCGGGTCGCTCGGCGTACGCCGGGCGGTGCGGCCGGGCCTGGCGCAGGGCCGCGTAGACGTCGGCGGCGGCGAGGATCCGGGCCGGAAGCGGGATCGACTCGCCGCGCAGCCCGTGCGGGTAGCCCGAGCCGTCGAGCCGCTCGTGGTGCAGCGCGGCGCACTGGCCGATCGGCAGCGAGCGCCGGGATGCGGGCGAGCATCCGCTCGGTCAGGTAGGGGTGCATGCGGGCCCGCTCCCGCTGGCCCATCGACCACGGTCCGGGGTGGTTCCAGACCGTGCTCGAGACCCCGATCATGCCGACGTCGTGGATGAGCGCGGCGCGGTACAGCTGCACCGGCGTCGTCGTCCGCGAGCCGGAGCGTGGTCGCGGCGTCCCGGCACAGGTCGGCGACCGCGCGGGAGTGGCCGAGCCGGGTCGGGCGCCTTGAGGTCCGCGAAGTCGCCGAGCGCGGCGAGCGCGTCGTCGAGCCCGTCGTCGTCGAGCTCCAGCCCGAGCGTCGGGTCGAGGGCGATGACCTCGTCCCACGCGGAGATCTCGTCGAGCCCGGCGAGGACGTCCTCGGCGTGGTCGCAGAAGCGCGTCGACGACCCCGGGGTCGAACTGCGTGCCGCGGCGCCGCCGGGCGACCTCGACCGCGGCCGACCGCCCCGCTCGGTGTGGTGGAACGCCTCGACGTTGTCGGCGACATGCACGATGCGCATGGCCGGTGCGATCGCGTCGGCGCCGACCCGGCCGGGGACGCCTTTGCCGTCCCAACGTTCGAACGCGTGGCGGAGCGGGTCCTGGATGTCGGCGCCGAGGCCGAGGCGCCCGGCGAGATCGCTCGCCGCCTGGCAGTGCGACTCCATGACCGCCTGGACCGACCGGCCGGCCGTGGCGAGGAACCGGCCGACCATGCCGATCCGGCGTACCGGCGACGAGCCGCGCCCGAGGTGACGGGCGACGAACACCGCCATGCCGAGCCCGCCGAGATCGTCGTCGTGGGTGTCGGCGTACAGGTCGGCCTCCTCGCCGAACAGGTCGGCGAGCTCGCTGGTGTCGGCCCCGCACCCGACCCAGGTCAGCAGCGAGGTGTAGTAGGTCGCCGTCCGGACCTCTGCCGGGACGCCCGCGGCCTCGGCGATCCGCATCGCGATGACCGTCTGGCGCAGCACCCGCTCGACCGGTCGGCCCATCCCGAGGTCGGACACGATCGACATCGTGGCGACCAGCTCGGCGAGCCGGACGCGGGACGTTGGCATCAGTCCAGGATGCCTGGCGGAGAGCCGCGAGCTCGACCCCGCCGTCCGCACGAGCACCGAACGGGTGGCCGGTTCAGCCGGCGACGGCGACGCCGAGCGAGTCCGCGCCCATGGGCTTGGGCGCGCCCTTCTCGTAGAAGACGTCGACGTCCTTGATGGTGAAGCCGGCGGTCTCCAGCAGGCTGATGATCGGTCGTGACAGGTGACATCCGCCGAACATGCGCTTGTTGAGCGGCTCGAGCCGGTGCTGCCAGCGCTGCACCTTCTCGTCGGGCGCCAGGCCGTGCTCGATGAAGTGCAGGGCGGCGCCCGGCCGGAGCACTCGACGGAGCTCGGTCAAGGCGGCGACCGCGTCCGGGATGGTGCACAGCGTCCACGTCGACAGCGCCGCGTCGAAGCTGTCGTCGGCGAACGGCAGCGACTGGCCGTCCAGCCCCGACCGCTCGATCGGGACCGGTGACGCGGACAGCCGTTGCGACGCCAGCTTCCAGCTCAGGTCCGAGGGCTCGACGGCGGTCACGCTCGTCACGGTGTCCGGGTAGAACGGCACGTTGTGCCCGGTGCCGAATCCGATCTCGACCGCCTCGCCGTGCAGGCCGGCGCACACCCGCTCCCGCAGCGGACGGGTTTCCTTCATCCCGCACGCGACGTTGATGATTCTGGGAAGCACTCGCTCGGCGTAGACGCCCATGTCGGACCCCCTGGAGACGCTGACCGGCGGCTGCCGATCTTGACCCACACTGTGGACCTTCCGACGCGCTGCGTCACGATCCTGGCCACTCCCGGACGCGGCGAGGAGCCGCTCGCGGGAGTTCCTCGACCGGCTGGGCCGACCCGGTTAGGTTCTGAGCACAGGCACACCCGAGGAGGCTTCATGGCAACGATCAAGCCGATCCCCGACGACTACCCCCGCGTCATCCCGTACCTCAGCATCGACGGTGCGGCCGCGGCGATCGAGTTCTACAAGAAGGTGTTCGGGGCGACGGAGCGGGTGCGGATGGACGCGCCGGGCGGCAAGGTCGGGCACGCCGAACTCGGCATCGGGGACTCGCTCGTCATGCTGGCGGACACGTTCCCGGAGATGGGCGGCAAGTCGCCGAAGACGATCGGCGGCACCCCCGTGACAGTGATGGTGTACGTCGAGGACGTGGACGACTGCTTCCAGCGGGCGCTGGACGGCGGGGCGACCGCGACCCGGAAGGTCGAGGACCAGTTCTACGGCGACCGGGTCGGTCAGTTCGAGGACCCGTTCGGGCATGTGTGGCACATCGCGTCGCACGTCGAGGACGTCCCGCCGGAGGAGATGCAGAAGCGCGCGGCCGCGGCCATGGGCGGCTGACTTCGTCGCCGCGAAGGTACGCCGACTGGCTCGGGGACGCCCTGGTCCGGCTGCTCGCCCTGGACCCGCCGCGCCCGTCCCGGCGGCCGCGTTAGTCGAGGTCCGCTCCGCCGAGCTGCGCGAGCCGGGCCAGGCCAGGTGCGGCGCGCTGCTGTAGGCGGCCGAGCACCTCGGCCACCGCCGCCGACCCGGCGTGCTCGGGGCCGACGCGCGCCGGGTTGATGGCGACCGAGTCGGCCCACGCCTTGATGTCCGGCTCGGCAGCGAACGACGCCACCGCCCGCGTCCCCAGGACGTTCATGCGAGCCCATTCGGCCAGGGAGTCGCCGTACGGCGTGGGTGGGCAGAGCCGGTTCTTCTCCGCGTCGTCGTCGCGGGTCGCCTCCACGAAGCCGGCCAGGGCCGCGCCGAAGCAGGGGAAGCCGGCGCGGATGGCCTGGAGCGTGATCGCCTCCGGCCGCCAGATCGGCACGCTCGGCGGGTACTTCAGCCCGGACGCGGCGCAGTGCACCACGAGTGCATCCGGCGCGGTGGTGACCGACCCGCCCGTGAGGGTGATGCTGGCCCGGTCCACCCGCCGGATGTGGCCGAGCCGGACGACGTTGCCGATGCTGCGCAGCTGCTCGAGCTCCCACGTCGCCAGCGTCGGTGTCTTCGCCATCGTCGGCATGACCGAGCGGTCGATGCGCAGCATGATCCCGGCGTCCTCGAGCGCGAGAAAGAGGTCATCGAGTGACGCCGCGGACGCGGCGGCCTGCAGGGTGTCGGCGACCATGCCGAGGAACACTGCCGGATCGGGCTGCACCACCGCGCGGTTGAGCATCCACGGGTCGCGCGGCCGGACCCAGCAGATCGCGTCCGGGTCGACGCCGTGCGCCAACAGCCAGATGCAGGCGTCGGTCGCCGTCTTGCCCGAGCCGACGACGACGTACTGGCTCGGTGGCTCGTCGATCTCGACGAGGTCGTTGACTGCCAGCACGCGCGCGCCGTCCCCGACCTCGAACGGCGGGGGTGTCTCGGCCGGGATGTCGGGGGCCAGATAGCGCGCGTCGACGATCCGGCAGCGCTCCGGCACCGCGAACTGCTTGCCCGAGACGCGGGAGACGAACTGCCGGCCGCCGACGTACTCGCAGCTGGGGAAGTGCTCGACCTTCCCCGAGCGACAGCATCCCGGCGAGCACGTGCCCGTAGTAGGCGGAGACCTCCGCGGCGGTGGCCCGCTCGTGCAGGCCGGTCTCCGGGCCCTCCCGCTGCACGCGACCGCCGCCGAGCAGCGTCGAGGCGACCCCGTAGAACGCCGACGCCTGGTGCAGCCGGACGAACGGGTAGGCCCCGAGCCAGTGCCCGCCGACGCCGTGGCGCCGGTCGACGAGGGCGACGTGGACCTCGGCGTGGTCGACGAGCGCGTCGGTGAACGCCATGCCCATGGCTCCGGCCCCCACCACGAGGTAGTCGGCCGGCACGACCGTCCCCACCGATCCACCTAAGCACGGGTCTGCTCGTCGAGGGCCGTGATCCGGACATGCCGATGAGGGGATGCCGGCGGCGTCGGGGCAGGGCTGGTTGCGCTGCTCAGTGCAGGGCCATCTTCACCCCGAACAGGGCTCCGCCGAGCAGGAGTCCTATGGCGGCGTTACCCAGCAGGTGCAGCGGCTTCAGCCTCTGTCGCAGCCCGCCGGCGAGTTCGAAGCCGACGAGGGCGGCGGCCGCGGTCGCCGACTGCGGCGGTGGCCCCCGTCGGCAACGGCGTGCCGGCCACCCAGGCGATGAGCAGGGCGACGAGCGGGATCGCTGCCGCCCTCGGTCGAGCGGCCACTCGTCGGGCGAGCGCGATGCCGAGGCGGCGGAGCGACGACGCATCGTTCCCGTCATCGACCCGCCGCAGCCGCTCGTCGACCCAATGCGCGTAGCCATGAGCGAGCCAGTAGGCGGCGACGGCGACGACGGTCGCGATGACGACGCGCGGGTAGGTCTCGGCGGCGGGGTTCTCCGCGGCGACGACCAGACCGACGGCGATGGCCCCGTAGATCGTGTTGCGGGGGTTGTCCTCAGGCTCGATCCACTTGAGGAGCCGCTCGGTCCACGTCATGTGCGGAGCACGTTGGCGAAGATGAGCCAGGCAAGCAGCGACTTCGCGCGTCAGGCTGAGCACGATGTAGGTGACCTCACCGTGCAGGTAGTCCCGCCACCAGCCGACCTGGGCGTACTGCAGCGCCATGGTGACAGCGAAGCTGAAGAACAGCACGAACTGCACGACCGTGATCGCGTACACGAAGCCGGGAACGGTCGGCGGCTGCGCGAGGTAGACCACGATGAGCACCCAGGGCACCACGCCGATCAGCGAGCCGAACCAGAACGCGCTCCAGTCGCTGCGGCCGGGACGCTGCTGGCGCTCCATCAGCAGACCGAACAGGATCATCGCCGTGTTCGCGGCGAACATGAGCCGCGACGGCGGCGAGGTCGCGAATCCCGACGAACAAGCCGATGAGCACGATCATGACCGACGCGCTCACCGAGTACTCGATCCATCGGGCGTAGTTCACGCGGCGGTCCAGGCCGCGCTCGTACCAGTGGTGCACGCGCGGAGCGGCGACGAGCGCGTGGTCGATCGCGGCGAGAAGCAGGAAGCAGGCGACGGCCGGTCCGATGCGCAGCGAGAACACGGTCTCCGGCGCCGTGCGTCGGCGCGGTGCGCACCGGGTCGTCGCGCAGGAACGACGCGGTCACCGGGAGCGCGAGGCTGGTTCTCGCCGACCAGCATGTAGACGCCCTCGGCGGCCAGGAAGGCAGCCGCGGCGAGGTTGAGGGCACGCAGTCGCCGGTAACGGTCCGCCCGCGGATCGGTCGCTGTGCGCATCGCTGCTGGGCGGCTCACGGGCATGACGGCTCCTGGTCCCCGGGTCATCGAGGCTTCAAGACGCGACGCGACCTGTCCAGGGTCCGAAGTCCCGTGTCGAGGGAGCCGGCCGAGCCACCGACACCGTCTGAACGTGGTCAGAAGCTCGCGAGCACCTCGCGCACCTCGACAGTGCCGAACGTCACGCCGTCGGGTGCTCCCGGAGGGGCCTGGCCGACGCTGAGCATCGATGCCATCTGCTTCGCGGAGGCCTCATCCGGAAAGACGACCATGGCGACGCTGCGGCCGTCGTGCTCGGTGAGCCAGAAGCCCGTCGATGCCCCCTGGGACTTGACCATCGGGATGGCGTTGTCGGTCAGCGCTTTGCGGGCGTCGTCGTGCGAGGCACCGTCCGGGACGTTGAGCTCGGTGAACAAGGCGTACATCTGATTTCCTCTCCTCGATATTGCATAGAGGTACCCTCTATCCGATCGGAGGAATATTGCCTGTGCCCAGCCGAAACGTCAAGACCCGAGCGAAACGGCCGTACGACGGCAGCCGCCGCCAGCAGCAGTCGCGCGAGTTGCGGGTGGCGATCGTCGACACCGCACGGGATCTGTTCGTCGCGCGGGGGTATGCGGCGACGACTCTGGTAGAGGTGGCGGTCGCCGCCGGGGTGTCGACGCAGCTCATCTACGCGGCGTTCGGCGGCAAGCGCGGGTTGCTGTCGACGGTGCTCGACTGGACGATCGTCGGCGACGACGAGCCGGTCGCGATGCAGGACCGTCCGACGATCCAGGCGGTCCGCGACGAGCCGACAGCGGCGGGCAAGTGCGCGCGGTTCGCCCGCCACCAGCGTTTCGTCGCCGCCAGGCTCGCCCCGACGCTGCAGATGCTGCGGTCCGCGGCCGACGCGGACCGGGACGCAAGAGCCGTGCTCGACAAGGTCGAGAAGCAGCGGCGCTTCGGCATGGGCCTGTTCGTCGCCGACCTGCGCGGTGTCGGGGAGATGCGCGAGGGGCTGACCGACGACGCTGCGGCGGACGCCGTGTGGGCTCTCGCCCCCGACGTGTTCTGGACCGCCCTGGTGACCCGGTGCGGCTGGTCGCCGGATGACTTCGAGGAGTGGATGGCGGGCCAGCTCGCCGCAGCGGTGCTGCCCGACAACCAGCTGCGTGCGAGCCGACGGGCGAGCCGGCGCCTTCGGGAGCTCGAACCCGTCTCCTAGTGTTGTTGAACGGGGGCGGGTGCCGCATCGGGGGACAGCTATCTGCTGGCGCTGGAAGAGGTCGACCGGACGCAGGTGGCGCTGGTCGGCGGCAAGGGCGCGCACCTGGGGGAGCTCTCGCGGATCGAGGGCATCGACGTTCCCGCCGGCTTCTGCGTGACGACCGACGCGTTCCGCCGGATCGCGGCAGGAGCGCCATCGATGGGCGATCGGCTCGACCGGCTCTCGCGCCTGGGCCGGGACGACCCGGGATCGATCCGCGCGCTCAGCACCGAGATCCGCCGAGCACTCGAGGAAGTGGTGATCCCGGCCGACCTGGCGGCGGCGATCACCCGAGCCGTCGTCCGGCTCGGCGAGCACTCGGCGTACGCCGTCCGATCGAGTGCCACGGCCGAGGACCTGCCGGGGGCGTCGTTCGCCGGCCAACAGGACACGTATCTGAACGTCGTCGGGCCGGCCGCGATCCTCCGGCAGCTCAGCCGGTGCTGGGCCTCCCTGTTCACCGAGCGCGCGGTCACCTACCGGCTGCGGAACGGCCTCGACCACCGGAAGGTCCACATGGCCGTGGTGGTGCAGCGGATGGTCTTCCCGCAGGCCGCCGGCGTCCTGTTCACCGCCGACCCCGTCACGTCGAACCGGAAGGTCGCGGCCGTGGAGGCGACGATCGGCCTCGGCGAGGCCCTGGTCTCCGGCCGGGTGAACGCGGACACCTACACGGTGCGCGACGGAGCCGTCGTCGCCAAGGCGATCGCCGCCAAGGAGCGCGCCGTCCACGCCTCGCCGGGCGGCGGGACGGAAGAGGTGCCGATCGACCCGGCGCGGCAGTCGGAGCCCGCGCTGACGGACGCGCAGGTCGTCCAGCTCGTCCAGCTGGGCCGGCGGATCGAAGCGCACTTCGGCTGCCCCCAGGACATCGAGTGGTGCCTGGTCGACGGCGCCTTCCAGATCGTGCAGAGCCGGCCGATCACCACGCTGTTCCCCGTCCCGGCGGCCGACGACGGCGGCAACCACGTCTACCTCTCCGTCGGGCATCAGCAGATGATGACCGACCCCATGAAGCCGCTCGGCATCTCCTTCTGGCAGCTGACCGCCCTCCCGCGGATGCACGAGGCCGGCGGGCGGCTCTTCGTCGACGCCACGCCACGCTTGGCGTCGCCGACGGGCCGTGCCGGGCTCCTCGAGTTGATCGGGAGGTCCGACCCGCTGACCCGGGATGCCCTGCAGACCGTCCTCGATCGCGGTGACTTCGTCCCGTCGCTGCCGGAGGAGGCGGATCCGGTCCGCCCGGCGCCGGGCGGCGCGCCGGCCGCGATCGAGACCGATCCGGCCGTCGTCGCCGAGCTGATCGCGCACACCCAGGCTTCGATCGATGCCATGAAGCGCGACATCCGGACGAAGTCCGGACCGGCGCTGCTCGACTTCATCCGG
The DNA here is from genome assembly GCA_963835405.1 of uncultured Actinomycetota bacterium. GTDB lineage: Bacteria > Actinomycetota > Actinomycetes > JAFAQI01 > JAFAQI01 > CAWIFV01. The sequence continues at coordinate 197,707 of CAWIFV010000005.1, read as the reverse complement.
GCGGACATCCAGGAGCTGAGGCGGATCCTGTTCGACCCGCACAGCCACCAGGTGTTCGGGACAGCGATGGACGCGACCTCGTGGCTCAACGAGCACCTGGAGGAGTGGCTGGGAGCGAAGAACGCGGCCGACACGCTCACCCGGTCCGTGCCCCACAACGTCACCTCGGAGATGGGGCTGGCACTGCTCGACGTCGCGGACGTGATCCGCCCGCATCCGGAGGTGGTGGCCTTCCTGCGCCGGGTCGAGAGCGACGACTTCCTCGACGAGCTGGCGGAGCTCCCGGAAGGGCGCGAGGCGTACGACGCGATCTGGGCCTTCCTCGACCGGTACGGCATGCGCTGCGTCGGCGAGATCGACATCACGAGGCCGCGGTGGAGCGAACGCCCCACCGCGCTCGTGCCCGTGATCCTCACCAACGTCGACACCTTCGAGGCTGGCGCCGGTGAACGCCGCTTCGAGCTGGGGAGACAGGAGGCCTGGCGGCAGGAGCAGCATCTGTTGGAGCGGCTACGCACCCTGCCTGACGGGGAGCGGAAGGCCGAGGAGACCAAGCGGATGATCGACCGGGTCCGGACCTTCATCGGCTACCGGGAGTATCCGAAGTACGGCATGGTCAGTCGTTACTTCGTGTACAAGCAGGCGTTGCTGGACGAAGCCGAGCGCCTTGTGCGGTCCGGAGTGCTCCGGGCAACCGAAGACATCTTCTTCCTGACGTTCCAGGAACTTCACGACGTCGTCCGCACGAGCCAGGTCGACGACGAGCTCATCCGTCGACGCAAGGACGCGTTCACGTCGTACCACGCGCTCACGCCACCGCGGGTGCTCACCTCTGACGGTGAAGCCCTCACGGGTTCGTACCGGCGGAACGGCCTACCGGCCGGGGCGCTGGTCGGCCTGCCCGTGTCCGCCGGGACCGTGGAGGGGCGGGCCCGGGTCGTGCTCGACATGGCGGAGGCCGACCTCCGGCCGGGCGACATCCTGGTCACGGCCTACACGGACCCCAGTTGGTCGCCCCTGTTCGTCACGGTCACGGCCCTGGTGACGGAGGTCGGTGGCCTGATGACGCACGGTGCGGTGATCGCCCGCGAGTACGGGCTGCCGGCCGTCGTCGGGGTCGAGCGCGCCACGCAGCGGATCCGGGACGGTCAGCGGATCCGGGTGAACGGAACCGGCGGCTACGTCGAGGTGATCCCCTCGGGGTGACTAGCCGGCGAGCACCTCGGTCAGCTGCCCGTCCCGCCCGAACAGTGCCTGTCGCCACTCGGCGATCAGCTGCTTGGTGTCGCGGTCGTTCGGGTGGAACCCCGGGCGGTGGTACTGCGCGAGGATGCGGGCGGCGCGGAGCGAGACGAACGGCGACCGGGGCAGGCGGGCCAGGCTGCGGGCCAGCTTCACCGGGTGGCGCCGGGCGTCGCGATCCATGGCGATGGACACCACCCCCATGACGGATGTCTCGAGGATGAAGAGCAGGTCGGTGAGAACCATGATGGCGATCCGCATGGTCTCCGAGCCACCGACGGCCTTGTAGACGTCGAAGGCGACGGCCTTGTGCTCGGACTCCTCGAGCGCGTGCCAGGTCAGGATGTCGCGAGCGCCGGGCTGCCCCACGGCCTGCCGCGCCTCTTCGTCGGTGAGGAGGAGCTCGGCCAGGGTCGCGGTGTAGTGCTCCAGGGCCGCGGTGAAGGCGAGGTTGACCTTCTTGCTCTGGATCGGCTTGCGCACCCGGTACAGGCCGCGGACGTAGGCGTTGATGCCGCGGGTGGGATAGCCGTGCTCGGCGAGGCGGTCGTTGAGGACCTGATGCTCGCGCCCGTGCATCTCCTCCTGGCCGATGAAGCCGTCGATGTCGGCCAGCAGCTGCGGATCCGTGATCTCGTCGCGAACCGCCGCGACCGACCGGACGAAGTACTTCTCGCCCTCGGGGAACGTCGACGACAGCACGGTCAGGACGTGACTCATGACGATGTCGCCGTCCGCGGCGAAGTACTTCGGCAGGTCCGCAACCCACTTCTCGAACTCCATGGGGCGGATCGGAACGCCGGCGGAGCCCGCCGGGTGCTGATCGAGGGACTCTCGCATGTCACTCCTGATTTCGCTCACGACTACCCCCGTGGCGGTCGACGTCGCCTCCACTGGTGCCCGATCCCGCGATGGACACACCAGTTGCGGGCAGGATTTGGACGGTGCTTGACCCTCACCTGCGGTCAGAGTCCATGCTGCATCCCGTGACCGACCTGGTGCCGATCGGTGAGTTTTCGCAGCGGTCCGGCCTGTCGCCGAAGCGGCTGAGGAGCTACGCCGCGGCGGGGCTGCTGGTCCCCGCTTCAGTCGATCCGTCATCGGGCTATCGGTACTACTCGCCCAAGCAGCTGCACGCCGCACGGTTGATCGACGCGCTGCGCGCGGCAGGGATGCCGCTGGCGGACATCGCCGCCTTCCTTCGCGATCCGTCGGGCGAGGACCTCGACGCGTGGCTCGAGCGCGTGGAGGTCGATGCCCGGCAGCGTCAGCAGGCGCTCGAGGTCGCGCGAGACCTGTTGGTCGTCGAGACCGCCGGCCCCGCGCATCTGACCGCAACCCCGGAGGAGAGACAGCTATGACGCAGTTGCATGCGGCGAGCCGCAGCGATGTCGGTCGGGTGCGCGAGAGCAACGAGGACGCCGTCGCGGTCGGCGACCGACTCGCCGTCGTCGCCGACGGCATGGGTGGCCCGCCGGGCGGCGACGTCGCCTCAGCGGTCGCCGTGTCGCTCGTGGAGGCCGCCTACACCGGACGGTCGGTCGACGAGCTCCAAGCCGCGGTGCGAGCCGCCAACCGCGCGATCTGGGAACGTGCGAGCGCGACGAAGAGGCTGGAGGGGATGGGTACGACGGTCTGCGCCGCCGGCCTCACCGACGACGGATGCCTCGCGGTTGTCAACGTCGGCGACAGCCGCGCCTACGTGATGCACGAGGGCGCGTTACGACGGCTCACCCATGACCACAGCGTTACGGCCGAGCTCGTGGCGCGTGGCGAGCTGGGCGAAAGCGAGGCACACCTGCACCCCATGCACGGTTACCTGACCCGTGCCCTGGGTGTCGGCCCCACCGTCGAGATCGACACCGCGACGTACCCGGCGGTTGAGGGCGATCGCCTGCTCCTCTGCTCGGACGGCTTGTTCAACGAAGTGTGCGACGACGAGATCGCGTCAGTGCTGGCCGGCGCTCACGATGTCCGCGCGGCCGCCGAGGACCTCGTCGACCTCGCCCGGTCCCGCGGTGGTCGCGACAACATCTCCGTGGTCGTCGGTGACGTCGTCGCGAGCAAGGCCGAGCGGTAGGGCTGCGGGTGCGGCGACGTCAGGGGCAGTGGCGCCGAGCCGGCTTCGCGTGGGAAGCAGCAGCGGGGTCGCGAGCATGAGGACGCCGGCGACCGCGATCGCGACCCGCACCCCGACGCACGCCGGCCAGGACACCCCACGACGCGGTGAGCACGGCGACCGCCAGCTTGGTGGTGATCGTCCACGCGGCGAGGGTCCGGGCGAGGCGGTCGTTCGGGAGTCTGCTCGAGCCGGTAGGTGGCGGACACCGGGTTGAAGACCCCGCAGCAGGTGACGAGCCCGAGCTGGACCAGCGCGACGAGCCCGACGCCGGCCCAGCCGCCGGGGACGAACGCGAGCCCGATCGACCAGCATGCTCGCCACGTCCCCGCGCGGCGCAGGACCGTGTGCTGTCCGTGCCTCGCGACGAGACGTCGCGCCAGCCGAGCGCCGATGAGTCCGCCGAGGCACGGAGCGGCGAAGGCGAGCCCGTACTGCCAGGGTGCGATGTGCAGCCGGCCGAGCATCAGCACGGCGATGAGGGGGGCGGTGGCCATGATCAGCCCGTTGACGACCGCCGTGTTCGCGAGCAGCGCCCGCAGCGATGGGTGCTGCCGGATGTAGCGCCACCCCTCGAGCACCTCACCGCGGCGGCGGCGGGCGGACCCGGCGCGCACCGGCCGCACGTCGTGCCGGGAGATCGCACTGAGCCCGAGCGCCGACAGCAGGTAGCTGACGGCGTCGGCGACGACGGTCGTGACCGGGCCGAAGATCCCGATCAGCGCACCTCCCAGCGGCGGCCCGACCATCGTGGCGGTCCAGGTCGTGGCCTCGAACCGGGCATTCGCCGTCGAGCAGGTGCTCGGGCGCCACGAGGGTCTTCAGGTACGCCCCGGTCGCCGCCCGGAAGCAGATGTCGGCGGCGCCGACCAGCACCGCGACGACGAGCAGTTGGGCCAACCGGAGCCACCCGAGCGCGTAGGCGGCGGGGATGCTCGCCAGCGCGACGAAGCGCAGACAATCCATCGCGATCATCACGCGGCGCTTCCGGCGACCCTCCACCCACGGTCCGAGGGGGACGGCCACCACGGCGCCGACGGCGAGCCCCGCCGCCGCCAGCAGCGACACCTCGACGGGCCGTGCGTGCAGCGCCAGGATCGCGACGATCGGGAACGAGTCGAACGCCAGCCACGTGCCGAACGTGCTGACCGCGAACGCGCCCCACAGCCACCTGAACTGCGAGTCCGGCGAGCCACCACGCACCCGAGCCACTCTGAGCCTCCGTCCCTGGCCCGGGCCGGAGGACACGCCGAGTCAGGCGTTGCCGGGCGCGCTGACGGCAGGTGGCGCGGGTCGAGCGAGGCCGGCGACGGCGATCGCCAGGTACCACAACAGCGGCAGCACCATGGGCAGGAAGATGACGGCGGCGATGGCCCCCAACACGGCGAGCCAGCCGGTGTAGGCGACCCAGCGCGGGAACGCGTTCGACCGCATGGTGGCGACCGTGACGGCCCCGATGAGCGCCGCGCTGGCCAAGGCGAACACCACGAACAGGAACGGGAACGTCAGGCCGGTGATCCAGTGCGCCGCGTCGCCGCTCGTGGGGGCCTTCTCGCCGCCGAAGTTCACCGCACCCGGAATGTCCGCCGCCATCATGGCGGCCACAGCCATCGCGCCGGCGCCGAGGACACTGAGCGCCGAGACGAACCGGCCCGTCGCCATCTCGGCCGGTCCCGCCTGCTCGAGCCGGTGCCGGATGCCCAGGCAGAACCAGACGAACGCGACACCGCCCACGATGAGCAGGTAGCCACCGATGATGTGCTCGGTTCGGTGGCTGCTCGTCGACAGCCAGGTGACCCATTTCTGCGCGACCGTGTCGGCGCTGTCGGAGGACTTGGTGTCCGGCCCGTCGAGGGCGAAGAACACCCCGATGACGAACAAGGCGACGAAGACTATGCCGGCGATCATGCTCCGGCGGTACGCGGATGCCCGCATGTGAGCCCCTTCCCCCATTGTCGGTGATCCGGCGGAGAGACTAACCCCGACGCATCGTGGTGTGAGGTATTTCGCCGCGCGACACGAACAATCCACGGCGGACGAGATCGTCGGGCGCCGTACGACGTCATGACTACTTCAGGTCGAGGCCGCAACGCACTGCCGCGGCGAGCCAAGGGGGTGAAGCGCGCCTTCGGCCAGCCACGGTCGCTGACGAGCGCGCCGTAGAGCGCCGGGTCGTTGTAGGTCCACAGAACGTCGATCGCGACCTCGGTGGGTACCGGCAGTCTGCGCAGCCCGCTCATGTGCTCGATCACCATCTGCGCCCCTGCCCGGCGGTTGCTCTGTAGTTCGGTCCACAGGTCGGCTGCGTCCGGAGGAGGGGGCGCCGTTCGACCCGGCGGCGCTGGGACACGCGGCCGCGACGCACAACATCGAGATCCTCGGCCCACCGCCGTCGCGGCGGTGACCGGCCCGCTCGGTGGCAGCCGAAGAGACGCGTGCTGGCCGGCGAGATCAGCTGATGCCGCTGCTGACGGTCCGCACCCTCGCACTCTTCTGGCGGTCGGGTCGCACGCTGCGCAGGTAGTGCAGGGACCGTCGGTAGGAGTCGAGCACGCTCGTCTCGGTGTAGGGGACGTCGTGCGCCTGGCAGAAGGCCCGCACCAGGGGTCGACATCGCCGCAGGTTGCGGCTCGGCATGCTCGGGAAGAGGTGGTGCTCGATCTGGTAGTTGAGCCCGCCGAACATCGCGGCGACGAACCGGCCCCCGGTGAGGTTGCGCGCGGTCAGGACCTGCCGGCGGAAGAAGTCGGGCCGGGCGGTGCCGTCGATGATCGGCATGCCTTTGTGGTTGGGCGCGAATGTCGAACCGAGGTAGAGCCCGAACATCGACTGCGCGACGACGAGGAACGCCAGGGCCTTCAGCGGTGAGAGGACGACGAGGAGCAGCGCCAGCCCGCCGACGGTGTGGATCGAGAGCAGCGCCCCCTCGAGCCGGCTGCCGCGTTTCCCGCCGAGCAGCGTCCGGATGCTTCCGACATGCAGGTTCCACCCCTCGAGCAGCAGAAGGGGGAAGAAGAACGCCGCCTGATGCCGCGCGATGACCCGCAGCGGCCCGCGTTGCGCTCGCGCCTGCTGTTCGGTCCAGGCCAGGACGTTTCGCTCCACGTCCGGGTCCCGGCCGACCTCGTTGGGGTGTTGGTGGTGGCGGTTGTGCTTGTCCACCCACCAGCCGTAGCTGAGCCCGACGCCCAGGTTGGACAGCACCAGGCCGAGCCGGTCGTTCCAGCGTCTGCCGCGGAAGATCTGCTGGTGGCCGGCGTCGTGCCCGAGGAACCCGAGCTGGGCGAGCAGCACGCCGACGTACGCCGCGAGGGCCAGCTGCCACCACGAGTCGCCGAGGCGGAGGAACCCGGCGAGTCCGGCCACGGCCATCACGCCGAGCGTCACCAGCCGGGGCACGTAGCGCACAGGGGACCGGTCGAGCAGCCCGGTTCGATGCACTTGGGCGAGCAGCTGCCCGTAGTCCGAGGGAGGTCGAACACGTCCGGCATGTGTCATGGGGGTGGTCATCGTCGTACCCGTCGTTGAGGGGACGGGCCGAGGATCGCGGGGGCCGGACAGCCCAGGGCTCGAAGAGGGCCCAGGGTACGCCTCCGCGCGACGATGCGCCCCCGCCCGGCGGTGCGGAAACGCTGCCGCAGGCGCCGATCCGTGCGACACTGACGCCACATTGCGCGCCTGGGTCTGTCCGGACCTCGTGCTCCCTCGCCGCTTCTGCACTGACGCCTGAAGGCGGCGAGGCCGGTATGACCGAACTGCTTCCTGAGCTGGGCGGCGACGCCGCGGCGACCCCTGTCGGGATGGTGCCGTGTGTGTACTGCCGGGAGCCGATCGCGGCGGACACGTTCGCCTACTGGTCGTCGGCCCGGCGGCTGCTCTCGGCCGCCTGCCCCACCTGCGAGCGCCGGGTCACGCTGACCGCGGTCACCTGGCGGCGCTGGAGGCGTGGAGCGGTCGCTGCGACGGAGATCGCCGACGCACGGTGACACCCGGCTGGGCTATGGTGGTGTCAGCTCAGCAGGCATCGCCGTTGCCGCGGCTACTCCCCGGGCCGGACGAGCCCGGACTCGTAGGCGAGAACGACCGCCTGGGCGCGGTCGTGCAGGTCGAGCTTGGTGAAGATCCGCGCGAGGTGGGTCTTGACCGTGGCGTCGCTGACGACCAGCTCACGGGCGATGTCGTTGTTCGACAGCCCGCCCGCGACGAAGCGCAGGACCTCTGTCTCCCGGGGCGTCAGGTCCTTCAGCGCGGCCGGTGGGGATCCCGCCGCCGGCGGTCGCCGGGCGTAGTCCTCGATCAGCCGGCGGGTGATCGACGGCGCGAGCAGGGCGTCGCCGGCGGCAATGACCCGGATCGCGTGCAGCAGCTCGTCGGCGCCGGCGTCCTTCAGGAGGAACCCGCTGGCGCCCGCGCGGAGCGCGTCGAAGACGTACTCGTCGAGGTCGAACGTCGTCAGGATGAGCACGCGGGGGGCATCCGATGCGCCGGTGATCCGCCGGGTCGCCTCGAGCCCGTCGCAGACCGGCATCCGCACGTCCATGACGACCACGTCGGGCCGATGCTCGGCGGCGAACCGCTGCGCCTGCTCGCCGTCGCCGGCTTCGGCGACGACGGTGATGTCGTCCTCGGCGTCGAGGATGACGCGGAAGCCGGTTCGGACGAGCTCCTGGTCGTCGGCGATGAGGACGCGGATCACGGTCGGCCTCCGTTCAGCGGCAGCCGCGCGCGCACCACGAACCCGCCGCCGTCACGCGGTCCGGTGGACAGCTCGCCGCCGTAAAGGGCCACGCGCTCGCGCATCCCGATCAGGCCGTGGCCGGTGCCGTCCACGGCCGGTACGTCGGCGCCCCGGCCGTCGTCGACGACCTCGATGTCGAGCCAGGAGGCGCCGTAGTGAACGGCGACCTCGGCGTGGCGACCGTGCGCGTGCTTGAGGGTGTTGGTCAGGGCCTCCTGCACGATCCGGTACGCCGACAGGTCCACGCCGACCGGCAGGGAACGTTCGTCGCCGTCCACGACGCAGTCGACGGTCAGCCCGGCGTCGCGCACCTGCGCGAGGAGGCCGTCCAGCGACCGCAGGCCGGGCTGCGGTCCGACGTCTGCACGCTCGTCGCTGGTTCGCAGGATGCCGAGCATGCGGCGCAGCTCGACCAGCGCCTCGCGGCCGGCACGCTCGATCGACGTGAACGCGGCTGCCGCTCGCTCCGGGTCGGCGAGCAGCCGCGGCCCGGCCTGCGCCTGCACCACCATGACGCTGACGCTGTGCGCGACGACGTCGTGCAGCTCGCGGGCGATCCGCCCGCGCTCCTCGTCGACCGCGGCACGAGCCCGCTCCTCCCGGTCGCGCTCGAGCTGCCGCGTACGTGCCTCGAGCAGCGTGACGTCGCCGCGCCGCCGGCCGATCTCCCGGCCGACGAACCAGACGACGACGAAGCCGACCCAGGCGACCGGCTGCCGCGGGCCGTTGACGTCGAACACGCCGCGGGTGGCGTCGAGCGCGACCATCGCGGCGAAGGCGGCGGCGGTCGTCAGGACGGTGCGGCGGTCCTGGCCCCAGGCGCCGGCGGAGTAGTAGACGACGAGCAGCGCGAGGAAGAACGCGACCGGGCCGGTGTCGACCGGCGACAGCACGAAGAGGCCGCCGCCGAGGAAGCAGGCAGTGGCTGCCGCGACGACGAGCGCCGGTCGGCTGCGGCGCCAGACGAGGGCGGCGGCGACGGCCGCGAAGAGGATCGCGCTGGGGACGCCGCGGCCGACGAGGTCGGCGTCGGCGGGTTGGCCAAGCCAGAACTCGAGCTCGCCGACCGTGACCGTCACGATCGCGAGCACCCAGTCGCCGTACCGGCGCCACAGCTCGGCCATCGATCGGAACGCTAACCGGCTTCGGGTGGTCGCCGCGTCATGTTGCGGCGGGATCTCCCGGTGGTCGTCGTCATACCAGCGGGGTAGTGGCCAGGTGGTCTCCTGCACCGGCCGGATGAGGGGGGAAATAGCCGCCGGGCGTGACGACGGCGGGGTGGCGGCGCGCCTAGCGTCCTGACTCGACATCGACTCGGGAGGCTGGCTGATGAGCACAGTGACGACGACGACATCGGGCTCTTCGACGGGGCTGCTCGGCAGGGTGGACGGCGGCATCGTGCGGCGATGGCTCTACCCGGCGCTGGCCGTCGGTGTGCTGTGGGGCTTCGCGCTGACGTACGTCGAGCTGGCGACGACGACGACGGGAGAGGACAACCAGCCGCTCCAGCACACGGCCGACTACTGGATGATCGGGCTCGGGATCCCGTTGTGTCTCAGCGGACTGGTGATCGTGCACGCGATGCACGCGCTGGCAGCGGGGCGGGACGGCCGGCGGGGGCAATGGGGCGGCTGGGTGTTCACGGTGCCGGCGCTGGTGTTCACGGCTCTGTTCATCGACAACCTCGTCATCGGCGAGTCCACGTCGTGGGGGCCGACGTACCTGCTGTGCGTACTCGCGACCGACGTCGGGCTGGGGTTGCTGGTGGCCGGGCTGTGGCGGACCGGGCTGCTGCCCCGCAAGGTGCTCGCGCTGTGGTGGGTCGGCTGGTTCCTGGGCGGCCCGCTCGGCCCGCCGGCCGCCCCGCTGCTGCTCACCGCCGCCTACGTTGCGCTCGCCGTGCAGCTGCGTCGGGGCACGTCCGCGGCGCGCCGGGCCGGCTCCTGACGCTCGCCGTGGTGACGACTGTCCGGGCGCCGCCGGGGGCGTTGGCCCCGCACGAGGGGGCGGCCGCACTGCCCGCGCCGACGTCAGGGGCGGACCGCGTCGGTCGGGTCGTCGACACCGGGGCCGGTGAGCCGCCACTCGCCGCACGACGTCGTCGTCAGCGGTGAGGTCCGGGTCGAGCTCTGCCGCGGGGTCGTCGCCGACGCCTATCGCGTGGCGCACGCAGCCCCCTGAGGCGCCGGCGGCAGGTAGTCCATCAGGGTGTCACCACGTCGGCTCCCAGCTTCTTGACCAGACCCTCGTGCGGCGCTCGGCGTTGCGCCTCACTCACGGTCACGATGCGTCCCACCCTGCCTGACGGCGGCCTGCACGATTTTCCCGCTGGGTACCCCCACCGCGTCACCTAAGCACGGTGACGGGCCTGAGTCGGCCAGACCCGCGCGCTCGGTGCGCGATGCCCGCCCACACCGCGGGCGGCTTGTCCATCGTGGTCACGAACTGACGGCCTCTCTCAGCAGACTGGTGCGAAGCGACTCCTCGTAGATCACGGCGCCGCGCGCCGACATCGCGGCGTGGAGGTCCGGATCCCACGGTGTTGCAGGCACGGGGCCGTTGAGCGCGGCGTGACCGCTCCCCCTGTCCACTGCTCGCTCATAGTCGCCGCAGGTCATTCGCCAAGGCGTCGTACCGGCTCGTTCGGTTAGCCACTGTGTGATGCCCAGGCCCGCGGGATCGAAGTCGGCGTGTTGTCTCACCATCGCGCCGTCGGCCGCGAGCTGTCGGATAAGCGTCACCACTGCCATCGTGGGTCGGCCCGAGCTACAGATGAGGGGCGGCGCGGTCCAGCCGAGCGCAGCTGCAGCGGCGATCAACGACGGGTTTTCGACGACGTAGGCCGACGCATCTGGAGGTAAAGGCGGTTGGGGCCAGCGGCGCAGCGATGCGAAGGTGAGCACCACCGGTTCGCCGGCCGCGGCGTGGGCTCTGAGGGATGCTCCGATGGGTGTGCCCTCCTCGCCGCTGAGACCCAGCACCAGAACCGTTGAGGACAGCGGATCCGGTACGACGCCGACGCTCTCCCATAACGACCGCATCGACTCCGCGTCAGTCGCGTGCGGGGCTTCCGTGGACGCGGCGATGGCATCGAGGACGAGACCGCAGAGGGAACGACCCGGGTCCAGCACGTGCGGGTCGCCGGTGCAGTCGGCGGCAAGCGCTGCCAGCGGCACGCCGTCGGCCGGGAGAGCATCGAGCACGGAGATGGCGGTCGCGAGCCGACGGCGATGGGCCTCCACACCGCCACGGGCACCGGCAGCGCGCACGGTGGTGACCCACCGCGACAGGTCGCCCAGTCGAGCCTGCTCGGCAGCGCCGGCGAACCACCGCCACATGTCGTCCCGCGCAGCGCGGTCCGCCTCGCGAGCGGCCCGCCGGTTGGGCAGGGGCCCGCGCAGATCCTCCACCGCGGCACGCAGTTGCGACTCGTCGGTCAAGCCGAGCGCGCTGATCAGACGATGGAGCGACAGCCTCGCGGTCGCGCGGGGCAATCGGTCGACTCCGAGGAGATCGGCGACGGCGTGCAGAGTCGACTCCGGTAGTCGTTGCAGGGAGATCGTGCGTGGCATGACCCCCTCGCCGTACCGACGCGCGAGTTCGTCGACCAACGGCGCCAGCTCGCTTCCAGATAGCCGACGGTGGGCAGTCAACGCGCGCGAAGTCACGCCGCCGGGTCCATGGATTTGACCCGTCCGTCCCAGGTGAACCGCGTCGAGGTCACCGGTTCGTCCTCGCCGACCGGCGGATGCAGGTGGTGGATCGCTATTCCATCCAGGGTGGCATAACTGCACCACTCGCTGTCGCTCGTGAAGATCGCGTCAAGGTCCCAGTCGGTGAACGTGCCGAACAACTGCGCGCGGTTGGCGACGTCGACGCCGGCGAACAGCTCGTCGAGCAGGATCAGGCGCGGGCAGGTCGACGGCGCACCGTCGCTCGTGTAATGCGCTGCGACCGAGGCAATCATCGGCAGATGCAGGACGATCGACCGCTCGCCGGTCGACAGCCGAGCGAGCCTCTTCGCCGTGGCCGGCTGAAAGCCGGGCCAGTCGCGATGCGCGACCTGCAAGGTGAACCGGTGCCAGGATCGATAGTCCAGCGTCTCGCGCAGCCGCGCCTCCCACGGTGCGCTCTCCTCCAGCTCGGCACGCGCCTGGTCAACGCGTGCACGCACGAACTCCTGCAAGGCCCGGCGTTCTCCGTCGGAGAGATCCGCAGGATCGCGCAGAAGCAGCTGTCGGGCCGAACGCACCGCGGGCGGCTGCTCCGGATCGACCTCCCAACTCAGCCGAACCTGAACTCCGCCCGCGTCCGTGCGCACGGCGGTGAGTTGAGCGTTGATTGTGGCAGTGAGAGCGTTCGCCTGCCGGATGCGGTCGGCAAGTGCCCGGCGCACGCCGCCAGCCAGCGTGCGCTCGAACAGCTCCTCTTCTTCCTTCGCGAGCTCGGCGCGCCCGGCATCCAACGTGGCTCGCAGTGAGGTTGCAAGCTCTCCCACTCTCCGGTGCACACCCGACGCCGTCGTCCGTAGCACCCACCACCCGTCGTCGGTGAGCACACGGTCGAGGTCGATGCGCGCGCCCAGCGCGGTCTGCGTGTGGTGGACACCGTCGACGACGCGGCCAGACAGTCGCTCGACGGTCTGCTCGTCGACGTCCACGTCTTCGTGATCGGCGGCGGCCCGCCGCGCGGCGGCGAGGATTGCGGTGGCTGTCGCCAACCCCTCCGGTACGACGACATCCGCGTCGGCGCCCAGATCGGTGAGCGCCTTCACCAGCCTCTGCTGCGTCCGGTCACGCTCTGCTTCCGCATCCGCGCGCTCCCGTTCTGCGACCTGGACGCGGGACCGTAGCTCACCGATCTTCTCGTCGAGCGCGCTCTTGTCGGCGTCGAGTTCACGTGACCGGGCCCGGTTGGCGTCTCGTTCGTTTTCGCAGGCGGTGATGCGGTGGACGACTTCGGTGTGGTCCGCGCCGACCGACGCCTCGAGTGTCGCCCACCGCTGCGCCGCTTCGGCGGACACCCTTGCCGCCGCCTCGGCGTCGGCGCGCGCGCGGTCGGCGGCGGCCGCCGCCGCTGCGGCCCGCTCGAGCGCCCGCCGCTCGAGCCTTGTCGCCGCTTGCAGCTCCCGCGCCCGGCGGGACCACGTTGACTGCGCCTGCTCGAGACGATCGAGTGCAGTGCGGAGCTGGGCCAACCCGTCGCGATCGGCGGGCAGGCGGTGCCGGGCGGCGAGCGCAGTGAGTTCCCGTAGCGACGCGCGGACGGCATCTTCGGCGGTACGGCGACGGTCCGACGATTGCGCGAGCCGTTCGCGTGCGTCGTCCAGCCGTGCCATCGCGTCGGCCAGCGCTCGGGTCGCAGCGTCAACCGGCTCGCCTGAGGGCTGCGCAGCCAGTTCGGCGTCGGCCGCGGCCTGCCGGCGGTCGAGTCCGGCAGCCTCGCGGTCGAGCTCGGCGAGTCCGCCGTCGAGGACGGCCAGCGCCGCGTCGATCTCGGCGAGACGGGTGAGTCGGTGTCGCTCCCGCGCGACCGCGCCGAGCAGCATCGCCGGTCGCTGCGGTCCGCGCCCCACTGCGTTGCCCAGGCGGTAGCTGCCGTCGCGACCGATGGCGACGTCGGTCGCCGCCTCGGCCGCGGTCGCGCAGACCGGGATAGAAGCCAGCACGCTGTGGACGATTCCGGCGGCGACCGCGCCGCCCTGTGCCGGGAAGAGCAGGTCGGCGAGGGTCTCACCTGCCGCGGGACGCGTCCCGAGGACGACATCGGCGCGCTCCGGGCCGATCTCGACGGTGCCGTCGTCGCGCACCCACGCGTCGACGAGACCGGCGCCGGTGAGCGCGGCTTCGAGAGCGTCGACGTCGTACGGCGCCGTCTCGGGCCGGACGTCCACGAGCCGCCACAGCGGCCCGCCGGGCAAGCCGCTCCGGCCGGAACGCCAGGACGGCCCGTCGGGGTCGACGAGTTGACCGTGCTCCCAACGTTCGCGTTCGACCAGGAGTGCAGCGCGTTCGGTCTCGGCGGCGTCGCGGGCCGCAGAGATGGTCTGCCGCGCTCGGGCGAGCGCCTCGCGTAGGCCGGCAGCGACCTCGGCGGTCGCCGCCACGACGGCGTCCGGGTCGTCCGGCGGGGCCGGAAGGTGGCTCGTGAGTTCGGCGCCGAGGTGCTCACAGCCGCCCGCCCACTCGGTGACGGCCGCCGCGTAAGCGGCCGCGGCGGCGTGCAGCGCCTCGTCCGCCGTGGCCTGCGCCTGCATGCGCTCGTCGACGGCGCGTTCGTCGGCCGCGACCTGCTCGTCGAGGAAGTCGCGGGCCTTGACCGCATCGTTGTGCGCGTCGAGCCGTGCGCGCACCTCGTCGAGGCGCGTGCGTTGTGCTCGCGCCCAGGCTCGGACCAAGCGCTCCGCTTCGTCGGCGTCCTCCATCGAGACTGCCTCGTCGACCACGGCACTGGCACCCGCCGGCTCGGCTGCTGCGCGCAGATCGCGCTCGGCGAGATCAAGATTGCTTGCGGCGACGGCACATTCGCTCGTCGCGACACCAGCCTCTCCGGCCGTTGCGGCGTGCTCGGCTTGTCGCTGCGCCGCCGCCCGGCTCGCCTGCTCGGCGCCGGCGGCTGCGTGTTCGGCCAGTCGGCGTAGGTCGGTGAGCCCGGCACCCGCCCGGTAGGCGTCGCTGTCCTTCAACGCGTCGATCTCCACGCCGATTGCGGTGAAGCGCGTCTCCAGCGTCAGCCGTTCGTCGTCGGCCGCGCTGCGACGGTTGAGCGCGGATTGGAGGGCCTCGCGCGCCTCGCGTTCGACGCGGGTGACCCCGTCGCGCTGGCTTTCGGCTGAGCGCACGTTGCGGGCGGCGCTGACGACGATCGCGCGGGCGTAGTCCCGTTGCTGGCGGGCGAGCGCCTTGACCTCGGTGACGTCACGCTCGAGGAGGGCCAGTTCGCTTCGGCGCCGGTCGAGTCGCTCGTAAGCCTTCGGCCAGCACGGCGACGTCCTGGTCGTCGAGCGGAGGGAGCGCATCGGACAGAACCGCGGACAGCTTGCCGGGGTCGAGGTCTTGAGACAGTTTCTCCTTGCGCAGCGCGAGCAGTGCATTGACCACCGAGGAGTAGCGGTCCGGGCCGAAGCCAGGGAACAGCGTCTCGCGGACAGCGGACCGATGATCATCCGCGCTGCCGTGCACACGGCCGGTGTCACCGATGGCCTCAGCGAGGGCTTGCTTGGACAGCGGCGTCCGAATCTCGTCGAGCAGGTGCAGCTCGTCCCCCACGGCCAGGCTTGTGGTGAAGAAGACCGAGTCGACCTTGTTGGTCGACTGGGAGGCACGGAGGCGTGCGCCCACGGTGAAGACCTCGCCGCGCCGCCGGAACTCCACTCACGCGAAGCCCGTCCGGATCGGTTCGTCGCTGCTCGACATCATCCGGTCGAAGAGGCGGCCGCGCGACTTCGTCGCCGACGTCAGCCTCGTGGGCGACGTGTCACCGTCGAGCAGGAACGGCAGGAGCAGTTCCAGCGCCATCGACTTGCCCGAGCCGTTGGGTCCGCGCAGCAGAAGCCGGCCGCGGTGGAAGGTGAAGGTTTCCTCGGCGTACCGCCAGAGGCCGATGAGCCCGGCCCGGGTCGGCCGCCAGCGGTCGGGCTCGTCGAGGAGGACGAGGGAGTCGGTCACGGCTGCTCCTTCTCGAACAGAGTCGGACCCTCCGTGGAGGGTTCGGCGACGCGATAGCGGGCGAGGGCGGGTCGAGCCGTCACGGTGCCGTCGGGGTCGCGGTGGACCAAGCCGAAGCCGACCAGCAGGTCAACGGCCTCGCGGGACAGCCGGGCGGCGCCGTCGTCGTCTCGCGCCGCACGTGCCCAGGACGGGAAGCGGGCCAACACAGCGGCAACTGCGCGGTCGAGTTGCTGCGGGTCGAGCCGGCCGAGCCGTCGCCGTCCGGCCTCGTCGGTCGGAAGTAGCTTGTCGACGAGCAGGAGCGCCAGCTGGTGCGCGTTGCCTTGTGGCGCCGGGAAAGTTGCGTCGGTCGCAATGCGTCGGGTGTCGACGGCGAGCATTCCCTCCGCACGCTCCTCGAGCTCGAATCCCGCTTCGTTGACCCGGTCGCGCGCCCACCGCCGGCCGCTGAGGCTGGTGAGGTAATCGCGCTCCGCGGCGGCCAACTCGTCGAGGTGAACGACCGGGTCGTCGAGCAGTCGACGGCCGACGCGGTGTCGCGCCCAGCGGAGGCGGACCCTCGTCACCGGCGGTGTCCGCGGCGTCGTACCTCGCCTCGGCGCGCAGTGCCTCGGTCGCCGCAACGGTGTCGAGGTCGCCGGGCAACGCGCTCGGTGGCACCCCACTGGCCAACAGCCGATGCAGTCGCGCGGTGTCGCTGATCAACAACGCGTTGGCGCTCTCGCTGTCGAGGAAGGTGTCGATCTCGCCGGAGCTGACCCGCAACGCGCCCCAAGCGACTAACGCCCGCAGCGCGTCGACGAACGCTGCGCGTTCGCCGTACTTGCTGGTATCGATCTCGACATCTGCCGCCACGGCGCTGGCGAGCAGCCCGATCGTGGTCACCGGGTGACGGACGAGCTGAGCGCAGACGAGGCAGAGCAGCTGATAGCGGCGTCGATCGAAGGCGTTGCGGTCGCCGCGAGTACGTCGCAGCGGCCGCGGCTGGTTTGAGGTGGCGGAGCGCTTTGTAAGGCGGGCGAACCCGGCGGCGGAGTCGACGGCGAGTGTCCAACCGCAAGTCCGTTCGAAATAGGCCGTCAGCCACTCAGCGTGCCGGACGACGAGGCGGAACCCGTCCAGGTCGGCGCCGGAGTCGAGGAGCGATGCCGCCAACAAGGTGCGGATCGCCGTTGCGCGTTCGTCGTCCAGTGCGGTCGCGAGATCAGCCACTGGCCACCTCCCGCGGGCTGTCGATCTGGGCTCTGATCACGCTGATCGTCACGAACAGGTTTGGCGCATGCAGTTCGCCGTCGTCGGTGACGAGGGATGCGACCTGTCCGTCGCCCGGACCGCGTAAGACGACCTCGACGGCGCCGTCCGCGGAGAGTGCGCGTCGCTGTCCGTCGCTGTCACGCGCCGCGTCGAGTGCGGTGCCCAACAGTGTGAGGAGTTCGGCGAACTCCTCGACGGCCGAGCCGGTTGAACGCGGACAGGGGTACGGCGCCGTCGGTTGCGAGCGCGGCTCGCAGCTCAGTGTCGTGGGCCAGGCGCTGGGCCTGCTCTCGCTGGCGGGCCGCACGGACGTGCCGCGGGTCGGTGATCGGGCGGGATCGGCCGCGGTTGGCTAGCGTGCCGGTAGTGCGCAGAGCGGGTGCGACCTCGACCGGCTCGGTGTCGACCCAGGGTGTCGACGGCAGCCGTTCCTGCCCGTCGATCGATGCGAGGTGGGCGTGTCGTGACGGCCATAGCCCAAACGCCGCGGCGAACAGTGCATGCGCTTCGTCGTCGCCGGGCGCTGCTGCGAAGAGGCGGGCGAGTGCGCGAAAGTCGTGGGCGATCGAGGCGGAACGGCGACGGCCTTCCCAGCGTCGCTCCAGGACGCGCAGCAGTTCGATGATGGCGGTGCGGGCGACGTCGACCAGTCCGTCGACGAGCGGGCGGGTCCCGTCATGCGGCGCGAACCATGCCTGCAGGGCCGCCCATCGTCGTTCGCGTTCGGCCAGCCACTCCGGACCAGGATCATGGTCGGGTGTCGGCGCCAGGTGTGCGCCGGACAGGGCGCGATCGAACAACGTGGCAAGGCCCTCGTCCTCGACGCCGGTGAGAGCGGTGGCGACCCGCC
This sequence comes from uncultured Actinomycetota bacterium, assembly GCA_963835405.1. Lineage (GTDB taxonomy): Bacteria > Actinomycetota > Actinomycetes > JAFAQI01 > JAFAQI01 > CAWIFV01. The sequence goes on along the minus strand of CAWIFV010000005.1, from coordinate 179,834 downwards.
GGTGCGGTCGCTCGACGTTCTCGACGTACTCCTCGAGGTAGGTGACCGTGCGGTGCTTGACGTCGGCGAAGACGTCGTCGTCGGCGCCGCTGTCGCGGAGCAGTCGCTGGAGATGGCCGTTGAACTGCCGGACGCTGGCGACGAGCCCGGCGAGGTGCTGCTCGATCTGGATCAGTTGGACGTGGATGCGGTCATCCGCCTCGCGAGAGGCGGGCGTGCTGAGGAGGGCCGTGATCTCGGTCAGCCCGTCGCCGATCGCGTCGATGACGGCGGTTTGAAGGCCGATCGTGTGCCGGAGGGCGTCGATGGCGCGCAGCAGGCCGGTGGCGGCCGCTTCTCCGCGCGCCGTCAGCGACCACTGGAGGTTCTTGCGCTCGAACTCCTCCGGGGTGCTGTAGCGGGCGGAATGGTCTTGGGTGGCTTCGAGCAGCCGCCAGCCGGTCAGCGACCGCAGCGCCCCTTGGAGCACGTCGTCCGGAGTCGGCTCGTCCCATCCGGTCGAGACCAGCGCGCTGCGGACTTGGTCGAGATTGAGTGCAGGTGCCAGCACGGCGGCCTGCTCCAACGCGACCATGATCGCGATGTGCAACTCACGCAGATCGGTCGTGCTGAACCGGAACAGGTCCGGATCAACTGCTCGCCAGGGCCGGCGCTCCATGTCGACGCACCTTAGGGAATGGGGCCGACGGTTTCCTAGCGGAGGAGGTCTGAGGGGGCGAAGGTGACGGTCAGGGGCTCCTGGACGGCGAAGGGCGCGTCGCCGGCCGCGTCGACCGTCGCAACCATGTCGGCGCCACGGCGACGGTAGGCGATCGTCCGCGGCGCCTCAGGGTCGACGACCCAGTAGTTCGCGAGTCCGGCCCGGGCGTATTCGCGCCGCTTCGTGAAGAGATCGATCTCGATCGAGGACGGTGAGAGAATTTCGACTGCGAGTACCGGAGGCTCAACCAGACGGCGGGTGTGCATGTCATCGGGGCGCCGAATGACGAGCAGATCAGGCTCGCGCACTTGAAGAGCGGGCAATTCCCAGAGCACCCAATCGAACGGCGCGGCGAGGACGTCATGCCCGGGCGGGGACGCGGCGCGCAGGATCTCCAGCAACACCGACTGGCAGAGCTGATGCCGATAGCCCGCACCGGGGCTCATCACGGGGTAGCCCTCGACGACTTCGTATCGCTCCGTGCCAGTCCGGGCGTCGGCCCAGGCGAGGTAGTCGTCGTGGCTCGTGAAGCGTTCCGGGAAAGCCAGCATGTTGCTACCTCGATCGGTGTGACTGCCCACATTGTGCCTCCGTGGCCGCGATGCGGCCATCGGCCCGCCGCCGCTCCACGGTGGTTTCGTGACCCCAGCAGGTCTCCGCGATCACCACGGTGCTGGGGACAGGTTGCGCGCAGGACAGCTCTGTGGACGACGCGCGGCGTGCGCGGTCCCTAGGGCAACAGACGCGCTGGCCCCGGGACGCTGCTGGCGGCCTCGTCGTACGCCGCCGTCACCAGTTCGGCGCGCTCAGTGCGCGATGCTTGAGATGCTGCCGATGGTCGCGGCGACGAGGACGAAGCTGGCTGGCCATGAACCAGCGGGTCTGGCTGTTGATCTTTTCACCTGTCCAGACCCGCAACTCGGCCAGCTCAGCGCGGATTTCAGCGAACTTGGCGTCGTTTCGCGACTCTATGGCCTGCATCTCGAGCCGCAACGTCTGACCAAGATCGTCGACGTCGCCCCGACGGGCCAGGTCGGACCAGCCTGCCGGCGGCAGGTAGTCCATCAGCGTCTCAGCCACGTCGGCTCCCAGCTTCTTGACCAGACCCTCGTGCAGCGCTCGGCGCTGCGCCTCACTCACCGTCACGATGCGTCCCACCTGGCCTGGCGGTCAAGCGCCGCCGTGCCGCTGCGGCGTCCTCGCCGCCGATGCGTGTTCTCTTCATGCGCCTAGCGTGCTGACGGGCTCGGATGGTTTGCCTGCTCATCGTGGCCTGGCTCGCGATCAGTGGACAGAGAACGGACCCGCGTGACCCTGTGGAGGCGAAGTACCCGCGCCGGGTTGATCGCTCGGCGTCGGCCGTGACGTCGTGGCAGGCTTGCGCCCGTGGCCGGCACGAGCGCGCGTGAGCAGCAGCTGTGCAACCTCGCGCTGCTCCGCCGCGTCCGTGACGCATCGACCGCGACTACGCACAGCCGCTCGACGTCGACGCGCTCGCCCGCGGCGTGAACATGTCGGCCGGACATCTCAGCCGCGAGTTCAAGGCCGCGTACGGCGAGTCGCCGTACTCCGATCTCATGACGCGGCGGATCGAGCGCGCGATGGCGCGTCTGCGCGGCACTGATCTGAGTGTCACGGACGTGTGCCTCGCGGTCGGCTGCTCGTCGCTGGGGACGTTTACGACGCGATTCACCGAGTTGGTGGGAGTGCCGCCGCGGGTATACCGGCGGGCGGCGACCGAGGCCGCGGGTGTGCCCTCGTGCGTGACGAAGCAGGTGACGAGACCGGTCAGGAATCGAGAAGCGCGGGCGGCCGAGCTGCACCTAGCGTGACCGGCATGGACATCAGCATCGCCGCGAGCTTCCTCCCGCACAGCGACCCGGACGCGTCGGTGGCGTTCTACCGCGACGTGCTCGGGTTCGAGGTCCGCAACGACGCCGGCACTGGCACGATGCGCTGGATCACGATCGGCCCGCCCGGGCAACCCGGCACGTCGATCGTGCTAGAGCCGCCGGCGATGGATCCGGGCATCACCGACGCCGAGCGTCGCACGATCACCGAGATGATGGCGAAGGGCACCTACCTGCGGATCCTGCTGGCGGCGAAGGACCTCGACGAGGTCTTTGGGCGGCTGCAGGCGAGGGGCGCGGAGATCGTGCAGCGGCCGACGGACATGCCCTACGGCGTGCGCGACTGCGCGGTCCGCGACCCGGCCGGCAACCTGCTCCGCATCCAACAGTCGGGCTGGGCCGCACGCGCACGTCAAGACGGCTGGGCAGGCTGTGCGCAGAGCAGGGCAGTCGCGGCGTCGTCGGAGCACGGGCCGGCGAGCCGCCACTCGCCGTTCGTCCCGGGCGAACGGGTGCCACCGCCGCCGCCTCGTCGAGGCGTAGTTGAACGTCGCCGCGGGTGACCCGGTTGGCCCGCCGGCGCGCGCCTGCGCCGAGCGCTTCGACGGCCGCGGCGAGCAGCACCGCCGGTGCCGGTCCCACGTCTCGGTCGAGCGCGGCCGACTCCCGCGGATCCGCCGACCCGCCAGGCCGCCGCGCGACGCCCGACCTCCGCGCCGGACCAGGAGCGACCGGCCGGGCGACGTCGCCGGCGTCCACGGTCGTGCCGGCCGCTACCCGACGGATGACGTCGTCCTCGACGGTGCGTCGAGGTCGGCGGCCGGCGGGGTCGTCGCCGACGAGCAACGCGTGGGCGCGGATCGCGGCGTCGGCGGCCAGCGCCGCGAGCGACGCCGTCGTGACCGCCGACTCGGCGGGCGGGTCCCCCGCCAGTGCGGCGGGCTGCCCGGGAGCCGCCGGCGGCAACGGTGCCGGCGGCAGTGGCGGGAGGACCCGGTCGGGGGCGAACGCGTCGCGCGCCGCCACGCCGCGGTCGGCGCCTTCCGCTGCCGCCGCCGCGCCGGCCGCGCCGGCCGCACCGGCCGCACCGGGGCTGCGCAGCGCCCGCAGCGCCGCCAGCACCTGCTCGCGGGTGCGGCCGCGCAGCCGCAGCAGCGCGAACGGGTCGGTGTCGAGCGCGTCGGCGACGAGGTAGCAGACCGCCGCGGCGTGCTTGCACGGGTCGGCCCAGTCCGGGCAGCTGCACCGGGGCTGCAGCTCGCCCGGGCCGGGCAGCAGCTCCAGCCCGGCGGCCGCGACGTCGGCGGCGACCTCCGGCGGCACCTCCCCGTCGAGCAGCGCCGCGGCGTGGCCGACCTGCGCGGTGACCGCCGCGAGGAGCCGGTCCCACTCGGCGTCGGTGAACGCCCGCACCCGGACCGCGACGTCGTACGGCTCGCGCCGGCTCCCCTGCACGGCCGCGCGGATCATGCCGGGGGACAGCTCGACGTCGCCGACCGCCCCCGACCGCGCGTAGCTGCGGCCGCGCGGCAGCCGGTTGGGGTCGAGCTGCGCGCGCCCCTCGATCGCGTCGACCCACGCCTGCCCCCACCACGTCGCGCCGTAGCCGCGCCGGGCGCCCTTGCCGCGCGCGGCCGGCGGCCGGTACGACGGCTCGCCGCGCTCGCGCTCCTCGCGGACCCAGTCGGGGACGACCCGCAGGTACGGCGGGCGGTCGCGGTCGGGGCGGCGGTCGGGGCGGCGCCGGCGCGGCGGGCTCACGACGCGTCCTCCTCGACCGCCGGGTCGCCGGCATCGGTGGCCGGGCCGGGCGAGCGAGACGAGGTCGGCGAGGTCGGCGTCGGACAGCTCCGCGAGCCAGGCCTCGCCGGTCCCGACGACGGCGTCGGCGAGCTGGCGTTTCGTCGCGAGCAGCGCCCCGATCTTGTCCTCGACGGTGCCCTCGGCGACCAGCCGGTGCACGGTGACCGGCCGGTCCTGGCCGATGCGGTAGGCGCGGTCGGTCGCCTGGTCCTCGACGGCCGGGTTCCACCAGCGGTCGTAGTGCACGACGTGGGTGGCGCGGGTGAGGTTGAGCCCGACCCCGCCGGCCTTCAGCGACAGCACGAACACCGGCACCGCGCCGGCCTGGAACTCCGCGACGAGCTGCTCGCGGCGGCGGGCCGGCGTGCCGCCGTGCAGGAACGCCGCCTCGATGCCGCGGTCGGCGAGGTGGGCGACGACGAGCGAGCCCATCTCGACGTACTGCGTGAAGACGAGCACCGACTCCTCGCCCGCCAGGATGATGTCGAGCAGCTCGTCGAGCGCGGCGAGCTTGCCGGAGCGGCGGGGCAGCGGGCCGGTCTCGTGCGCAGGAATTGGGCCGGGTGGTTGCAGATCTGCTTGAGCCCGGTCATCAGCTTGAAGACCAGCCCGCGGCGCTCGATGCCCTCCGTCGCGGCGATGTCGGCGAGGGTCTGGCGGACCACGGCCTCGTAGAGCGTCGTCTGCTCGGCGGTGAGCGGCACGACCTGGTCGAGCTCGGTCTTCGCCGGCAGCTCGGGCGCGATCGCCGGGTCGGACTTCACCCGGCGGAGCAGGAACGGCCGGACGACACGGTTCAACCGCTCGGTCGCGTCCTCGTCGCGGTAGCGCTCGACCGGTACGGCGACGGTGCGGCGGAACCGGTCGAGCGGGCCGAGCAGGCCGGGGGTGGTCCAGTCGAGGATCGCCCACAGGTCGGTGAGCCGGTTCTCGACCGGGGTGCCGGTGAGGGCGACGCGCGCGGCGGCGGGGATGGCGCGCAGCTCGCGGGCGGTGCGGGACAGCGGGTTCTTGACGTGCTGCGCCTCGTCGGCGACGACCAGCCCCCACGTCACCTCGGCGAGCGCGGCGCGGTCGCGGCGGACGACGCCGTAGGTGACGAGCACGACCTCGTCCGGCGCGAGGTCGTCGAGGTGCCGGCCGCCGCCGTGGTAGCGGCGCGTCGGTGTGCCGGGGGCGAACCGCGCGATCTCCCGCTCCCAGTTGCCGAGCAGGCTGGTCGGGCAGACGACGAGCGTCGGCCCGGCGCCGGGGACCGTCGTACGACGGTGCAGGTGCAGGGCGATGACCTGCACGGTCTTGCCCAGGCCCATGTCGTCGGCGAGGCAGCCGCCGAGGCCGGTGGCGGTCATCTCGGCGAGCCAGGCGAGGCCGCGCTGCTGGTAGGGGCGCAGGGTCGCGGCGAGCTCGGCCGGCGGGTCGACGTCGGCGCGGCCGCCCGCGGTGACCCGGCCGACCAGGTCGGCGACCGGCGCCGGCGGCGTGAACTCGACCGCCTCGCCGTCGACGTCGACGGTCCCGGTCAGGGCCGCCGCGACCGCCTCGGCGGTGGAGAGCTGGCGGCGCCGGCGGCGGTCGAGCAGCCGGGCGAGCTTGTCGCGGTCGGCGCGCACCCAGCGACCGCGCAGCCGCACCAGCGGTCGCTTGGCCTCGGCGAGCGCGCTGACCTCGTCCTTGGTGAGCGCGTCACCGCCGAGGACGAGCTGCCACTCGAACTCGAGCAGCGACTCCATGGTGAGCCCGGCCGCGGTCACCGACCCCGGCGCCGGGGTGGTGGTCGTCGCGCGCAGGGCCAGCGGGTCGGCGACGAGCTCGGCGGGCCAGCGGACCTCGATGCCGGCGCCGGCGAGCGCGTCGGCGGCGTCGCCGAAGAGGTCCATGAGCTCGTCGTCGTCGAGGGCCAGCGCGTCCGGCGTCTCCTCGGCCAGCAGCCGGGCGAGCGGCGCCCAGGCGCGGGCGCCCCGCCGCAGGCCGAGCAGGAGGTCGACGTCGGCCTGCTCGCCGAACCGCGCGAGCACCGCGGGCGGGGCCCGCCACAGCTCGGCGGCGTCGACGACGAGGCTCGCGTCGCGCGGGCTGCGCACCTCGACGGTGGCGGTGGCCGGCTCGTCCGGCCCGTCGGGCAGCTCGATCCGCAGGCCGAGCCGGGCGGCGTCACGGCTCGCGGTCGCCTCGGCGAGCCAGCCGGCGAGCTCGTCGACCCTCGTCGGTACGACGGCGGCGAAGGCGTCGTGGCCGGCGACGGCGGCCGCCGCCGGCGTGCGGACGAGGCTGTCGGCGATCGCGTCCCACCACTGCCTGATCGCCGCCTCGGGCGAGGCGATGCGGATCGGCCGGTGCCCCGCCAGCGGCAGGGCGTGCGCCTGCGGCGGGAATGCCGCGGCGAGCCTGGTGAGGTAGCGCTCGTCGGACTCGTCGAGCGGTCCGACCCGCCAGCCGTCGTACCCCTTGTCGGTGCGCACCGGCAGCAGCCGGCCGCGGGCGATCAGCCCGAGCCCGGCACGCGTCGCGGCCGCCCAGGCGGCGGTGCTGCGGTTGACCTTCGCGGGGTCGACCGCGAGCAGCGCGGGCAGCGCGTCGGCGACCGGCATCCAGCGGGCCTCGCGATGGATGCGCCGGACGCCGGCGCCGCCGCCGACGGAGGTCACCAGCTCGACGGTGTCGTCGCAGGAGCGCAGCCGGGTGGGCGGACCGAGCACGGCGAGGGACCCGCGGCGGGGCGGGTCGTCGGGGACGAAGACGACATCGCCCGGGCTGACGGCTGGCACGGTTGGCACCTTAGCGACCGGAAGGGACGGTTGCGGGGCCATGCGGAGCGAGTTGTGGACGCCGATATCCGGCCCCGCCGCGGTCCGCCCCGACCGGACGCTGGACTGGCTGCCTGGAGCTCCGATCCCGGTGATACTGGCGTCCAGCGTCGTCCGTCACGGGGAGTTTCCATGCGCCGATCCGTCCTCCGCCGTCCTTCCGGGCGCCGGCTGTCGCTCGCGGCTGCTGTCGGGCTGGTCGCCGCAGCCTTGGGCGCCGGGGCATCGGGTGCTGGCGCATTGGGCGCCGGGGCCCTCACGGCGGCGGGCGGCTCCGGCGCGGCGGCCGCGGCGGCCGGAGCGGCCACGGTCTGCCCGCCGGGCTTCGTCCTCGCCGGCCGGTCCTCCGTCGAGCGCGACTACGCGGCCTTCCTCGCCGCCGGCCGGACCGGCGTGACGCTCAGCCGTGCCCTGGACGGCGCGACCGGCGACGGCGGCTTCCGGCTGTGCCTCAACCGCAGGCACCCCGAGACGCAGACCGACCTCCTGGCGATGGCCGCGCAGCGCGCGACGGCCAAGCTCGCGCCGTTGACCCGCGCGCCGGCCGGCGCGATGCAGGCCGCGTACGCGGCCCGGACGGCCATGCTGTCCGGCACCGGCCAGGCCGCCCGGATCGGGGCGGCAACCGGCCGATGGAAGCCGCTCGGCACGACACCGCTGATCGCCGACAGCCCGCGGTACGACGAGGTCAACGGCGAAGGCCTCGGCGACCTGGCCGGACGGATCGACAGCCTCGACTACGACCCGAAGGGCGCGCGGCTGTTCGCGAGCGTCGGCACCGGCGGTGTCTGGATGTCGGCGAACAACGGGCGGCACTGGCGCTCGGTCGGCGACCGGCTGCCCACGCAGTTCGTCGGCGCCGTCGCCTGGTCGCCCGCCCGCGGCGGGACGTTGATCGTGGCCGGTGGCGAGCCGCTCATGGGCGGTGACACCTACGCCGGTCTCGGTGCCTACTGGACCGACGACCTCGGCAAGTCGTGGCACCACGCGAAGGGCATCCGGGACGGGCTGCAGACGTTCCAGGTCGCGGTCAACCCGGCAAGGCCACGCGTCGTCTACGTCGCGACGTCGCACGGGCTGTTCCGGTCGCGCAACGCCGGCCACAGCTACACCAACGTCGATCTGCCGACGTCGAAGCGTTGCGCCGGCAAGACCGGCTTCGGGCGCTGCGAGATGGCGAACTTCGTCACCGACGTCGTCGTCCGGGCGCCCGGCGGTACGACGAAGGGCAAGGGTGGCCGCGTGCTGGCCGTCGTCGGTTTCCGCGCCGGCACCCAGGCGACGTACCCGAACGGCAAGAAGCAGGCGCCGGGCAACGGCCTGTACCGGTCGAGGAGTGGCCGGCCGGGGACGTTCAAGCGGCTCGACGTCAGCGGCGACGGCAACAGCCCGGTCGGCTTCGCGCCGCGGGAGCGGATCGGCCGCACCGAGATGGGGGTGGCGACCGGCCCGAAGCAGAACCACAACATCGTCTACGCGATCGTCGAGGACGCCGCGCTGTTCAACGGCGGCGTGCCCGTGATCGACGTGCCGGAGGACCCGCAGGCGGGTGTCCCCAACAACACCTCCTTCAACGGCATCTACTACTCGGGCGACTTCGGCTCGACCTGGACGCGGCTGGCCGACGACAACGAGCTGTCGAACTCGCCGGCGACCGGGTCGGCGCTCGCCGGCACCGCGCAGGCCCAGCTCTACGCGCCCGGCGTACAGGCTTGGTACAACGAGTGGATCAAGCCGGACCCGACCCGGCAGGACGCCAACGGCGTGCCGACGCGGCTCGCGTTCGGCCTCGAGGAGGTCTGGACCAACCGGCTCGACGAGCCGCAGGACGAGACCGAGGCGGCCAACGACAACAGCTACCACGTCGTCGGGCCGTACTTCTCCGGCGACACCTGCCTGTTCCTGAACACCGGGCTGCCCTACTGCCCGTCGACCGGCACCACGCCGACGGACAAGACCACCCACCCGGACCAGCACGACGCGGTCTGGATCCCCTCCGGGCAAGGGGGCGGCGTCGATCTCGTCGTCGGCAATGACGGCGGCGCCTACGTGCGGCATCTGGACGCGGGCGAGGACCTGACGAACAAGAACTGGGGCCGGGGCAACAACGACGGCTTCCACACGCTGCTGGCCTACGACGTGGCCGTGTCGAACGACGGGACGATCTGGTACGGCCTGCAGGACAACGGTCACGCGAAGATGACGCCCTCGGGCAAGCAGTTCATGACCTTCGGCGGCGACGCGTTCTATGCGGCGGCCGACCCGAGGGACAGCAACTACGCGTGGGAGGAGTACACCGGCGCCACGATGTCGGTGACGACCGACGGCGGTCAGACCTGGCACGACGCGTCGCCGTCGATCGACGGTGCGTCGTTCGCCAACCCGTTCGTCATGGACCCGAAGGACCCCTTCCACCTCCTGACCGCCGGCCAGCAGGTCGTCGAGACGACGTACGGTCCGAACACGGGGGCGAGCGGAGACTGGGCAGAGGTCTTCGACCTCGGGTCGGACGACACCATGTCGACGGTGCAGCTGCGCGGCAATGCCGCGTACGTCGGCTACTGCAAGAACTGTGACTTCTACCCGAGCGGGTTCGAGCTGTTCCGGAGCGGCATCGCGACGAACGTCGGCGGGGACCAGCCGCCGAAGCGGATGACGTCGCAGGGCTGGCACAAGGCGAAGGCTCGGGGTCTCCCGGAGCGGTTCGTCACCTCGATCGCGGTCGACCCGAAGGACCGGAAGACGATCTACGTCGCGCTCGGCGGTTATGCCAACCGCGAATGGGCGCCGGCGGGCTCCTACCTCGACAAGAACACGAGGCTGGGCCACGGGCACGTGTTCGTCTCGCACGACGCCGGTGACCACTTCACGGACATCACTTTCAACCTGCCCAACACCGAGGCGTCGTTCGTCGGCATCCACGGCAAGCACCTCGTCGTCGGCACCGACGTCGGGGCGTTCATGTCGAAGAACCGCCGCGGGACGCGCTGGTCGGTGCTCGGCGGGCGCAGCATGCCGGCGGTGCCGGTGACGGCGATCCGGACCTTCCCGGGGGCGCGCAACCTGCTGATCGCGTCGACGTTCGGGCGCGGGATCTACTGCTACCGGATCCCGGGGCCGAGCGACGCCCGCTGCGGGGCGCTCGGGAGGGCGGCGCGGGCCGACAAGTAGCCTGGCCGTCCTGAGAGCGTGCGCGGTCTGATGGGGGATCGCCCACTGGTTGACGCACGCTTCCGGTCGGATCACAGCCAGCGGGCGGCGGCCTGCTGGAGCTGCTCGATCGCCCGCTCGGGCTGCAGCCGGATGCCGACCGAGGGGAAGCGCAACGTCGGCTTGCCGCCGATGACGATGTCGTTGAGGCGCCACATGTCGTCCCACCACGCCAGCGGCCGGAGGTGGATCGCACCGTCCACCTCCGCAGCGAAGCCGCCGAAGTCGGCGTCGAGATAGCGGCGTCGTCCGGATCGGTCGATTCGGACCGACTGACCGACCGGCGGCGGGATGCCTGCGCGGCGGGCGAGGGCGAAGAAGTCGATCTCCAGCAGCGAGTGGGCGCCGCCCTCGATGTCGCCGGCGACGGCGAGGTAGAGGCCGCGACCTGGCAGCGTCAGCTCGGCGCCGACGAGTGGCCGGAGCCGGTCGGCACGCATCAGCCGCTGCTGGACGAGAGCCGCGAGCAGCGCGCACCCCCGCAGCGGCGGGCCGATGTGGGCGAGCGCATCGCCGACGGCGACGTCGAGACGCTGGACCGGTGGCCGTCGTACCGGGTGGATGGCGGCGGCGGACATCCGGCGGGAGCGACGGCGTACGAAGAGGTCGTGCCGGCCGGGCTTGCCGGCGAGGGGTACGGCGGCCTGCAGCCGGTCGACGGGGAAGCCGCGCAGGCCGTGGGAGTGCAGTGCGGACAGCCCGGCGAGCGCGCAGTCGTCACCGCCGTCGAGGACCGCGAACCAGGCGACCTGCTCGTCGCTGAGCGGTCCGGTCTGCAGCGCGACGACGCGGCGGCTGAGTGCCCGCCAGCGGCCGGCGTGGACGTGGTCGCGGACCGCGCCGGAGTCGACGCCGAGCCGTCGCAGCTGGGCGCGGGTGAGCAGCCCGGCCTGGTCGCGCGCCACCTCGAGGATGGTGTTGGCGCGGGCGGCTGCGGCGGTCACCCGGGAGAGGTTGCCTCAGCGGAGGCGATGGCGGGTTGGTCGTCCACAGGCTGTCCTGTTGGAGCGTGCGTCGTCTGATGGGCCATGCCCCACCAGATGACGCACGCTCCAGGGCTAGCGCTGTCGCGCGACGCGGTAGCGGAGGTAGACGACGCCGGTGTCGAAGGTGCGGCTCTCGACGAGTCGAAGGTCGACCCGCCGGTCGTCGCGGGGGAAGTAGGGGAGGCCGCCGCCCACCAGCACCGGGTGGACGCGCAGGCGGTACTCGTCGATCAGGTCGAGCGCCGCCGCCTCGGCGGCGAGCGTCGCGCCGCCGATCGCGATGTCGCCGGCGACCGGTTCGGCGCGCAGCCGCGCGATCTCCGCGGCGAGGTCGCCGCCGGCCAGCCGGGTGTTGCTGCCCTGCACCGACGAGAGCGTGGTGGAGAACACCACCTTGGGCAGCGGCTTCCAGAGCACCGCCCACGTGCGCATCGCGGCGTCGAGTGATCGGGTCCTCCTCGGCGGTCTCCCAGTAGAGCATCGTCTCGTAGAGCCGCCGGCCCAGCAGGTGGACGCCGACCTCGCGGAGCTGGTCGATGGCGAAGCGGAAGAGCTCGTCGTCGGGCGCCGCCCAGTCGAAGCCGCCGTCCGGCCCGACGATGTAGCCGTCGGCGGACGCTCAACGAGTAGGTCACGCTGCGCATCGGAGTCCTTCCGTCGGGTCGTTCGCTGCGTACGACGATCAGGGTCGCAGGTAGATCACGCTGCGCAGCAAGGCTCCTCCGTCGGGTCGCTCGCTCGGTACGACGATGAGGCGGCAGGTAGGCGCGGCGGCGCCGGCGGAAATGGGATGCGTCGGACCGGCAGGTGTCACTACGGTCGCGTTCATGTCCGGGGACGAGTTCGTGCCGGCCGACTTCGAACCGCCGGCCTCCCTCGTCACCGCCGACTTCCGCCTCGAGCCGCTCGGGCCACAGCACAACGAGTCCGACCACGCCGCGTGGACGTCGAGCATCGAGCACATCCGCGCGACCCCCGGCTACCCCGACGGTCGATGGCCGCCGGCCGGTGGCATGACGCTGGAGGAGAACCTTGCCGATCTGCGCCGGCACGCCGGCCACTTCACCGACCGCGTCGGCTTCACTTTCACCGTCCTCGACCCGGCCGACGGCGACGTCATCGGGTGCGTCTACCTCTACCCGTCGAAGTCCCCGGAGATGGGACGTCACCGTGCAGTCGTGGGTGCGCGCTGACCGGGCGGCGCTCGACGGCCCGCTCGCCGACGCCGTCGCGGAGTGGATCGGCACCGACTGGCCGTGGCAGCGGCTGAACCGCTTCGGCCGGTGACCGCCGTGCGGCGGGGTCAGTCGCGGCCGTCGAGCAGACCGGCCGGTGCCCGCATGCGCCACGCGTCGGTGATCAGCTCGCGCAGCCGGTCGACGTCGACCTCGTCGAGCCGCAGCATCACCAGCGGCGCGCCGTTGTAGGGGTCGGTGGTGAAGAACCGCTCCGGCTCGCCGAGCAGCAGTGCCTGCTTCTCCGCCTCGTCGCCGACGTAGAGCACGGCGATGTCGGTGCGGATGACGCGCGGCTTGCCCGGCCTGCGCTCCGGATAGGACCAGACGAAGCCCTTGTTGCCGACGCGGAAGTCGAAGCCGTCGCTGTCGATCTCGACCACGTGCGGGAGCGCCATCGCCAACCGGCGGACGTCCGCCGCGTCAGCCATATGTCGCCTCCCGGGGTCGCGCCGTACCGGGCTCAGAGCGTCACTGCGGGTCGCGACCCAGCAGGCCGAGGATGCGCCCGAACACGGCTCTCGCACGGCCGGCCGGAAGTGGCGAGTCGAGCCACCGGCGTCGTGGAGCGTGCGTCATCTGATGGGCCATGTCCCACCAGATGACGCACGCTTACCAGGCTGCGCGCTACGTTGCTGGCGATGAGCGGACCTGATGACCCGCGGCGGCCGGGCGTCGTGCCGACGTTTCGGCACCTCGACGACGCGGACGTGCCGTGGCAGCAGGTGAAGCGGCAACGCAACGCCGACGGCTCGGAGTCGTCGGTCTGGGAGAAGTGGCTCGCCTTCAGTCCTGACCCGCCGTACCTGTCGCTCTACGCGCGCTACGACCCGGGGATGATCGTCCGGCGGCACGGTCACTTCAGCCCGCACGTGCTGTTCGTCATCGACGGCGAGGTGTGGATCGGCGAGCGGCACTGCCCGGCCGGCACGCACGTCGAGCTGCCCCTGGGCGCGGCGTTCGGGCCGATCCGCGCGGGCGCGAGCGGCGCCACGCTGTTCGAGGTGATGATGGGCGACCCGCGGTCGTGGGGCGATGACCCGGAGTCTCTCGACCGGGTGCGGGCGGAGCACGGTGTCGAGCCGCTGCCTGACGTACCGCTGGACTTCCCGCCGTGGCTCGAGGACCTGCGCTCGACCTGGATCGGCGGCTGACGCTCGCGGGCACTCAGCCGCGAGCGTGCGTCGTCTGATGGGCCATGCCCCACCCGTTGACGCACGCTTGCCAGAGGAGCGGGGCGGCGTACTGGGCGGCGGACGTCTCCGAGCCGGTGCTGGAGACGACGGTCGGCGGGGTGCTGCGGGAGGCCGCGGCCGCCGCACCGGACGTCGTCGCGCTGGTCGAGGGGTCGGCCGACCCGGGGAAGCGGCGGCGGTGGACCTACGCCGAGCTGTTGCGCGAGGCGGAGCAGGCGGCGCGGGCGCTGACCGCGCGGTTCGATCCCGGCGAGCGTGTCGCGGTGTGGGCGCCGAACATCCCGGAGTGGGTGATCCTCGAGTTCGCGCTCGGGCTTGCGGGGCTGACGCTGGTGACGGTGAACCCGGCGTACCGGCCGAGCGAGCTGCGCTACGTGCTCGAGCAGTCCGAGGCGGCCGGCATCTTCCTGGTGCCCGAGTTCCGCAGCCCGATGGCGGCATACCTGGAGGAGGTGCGCGGCGAGCTGCCGGCGCTGCGCGAGGTCGTCTTCTTCACCGACTGGGCGGAGTTCCTCGACACCGCGCCGGCGGACGCGGCGCTGCCGGAGGTGGGGTCGGGCGACGCGGCGCAGATCCAGTACACGTCGGGGACGACCGGGTTCCCGAAGGGCGCGGAGCTGCACCACCGCGGGCTGACGAACAACGCGCGGTTCTACGGCGCGCGGCTCGGGATGGGGCCGGGGTCGGTGCTGGTCAACCCGATGCCGATGTTCCACACCGCGGGGTGCGGGATGGGTGTGCTCGGCGCGGTCCAGCACCGGGTGACGCACGTCCCGGTGGTGGCGTTCGACCCGGCGCTGGTGCTCGAGCTCGTCGAGACGGAGCGGGCGACGTTCCTCGGAGCGGTGCCGACGATGTGGATCGCGATGCTCGAGGCTCATTCTGCCGAGAAGGGCGACGCAACGACGCGCGACCTGTCGTCGTTGCGGGCGGGGGTCTCGGGCGGGTCGCCGGTGCCGGCGGAGCTGGTACGCCGGATCGAGGACCAGGTGCGGATCCCGGTGACGATCGTGTTCGGGACGACGGAGTGCTCGCCGCTGATCACGATGACGCGGCCGAACGACTCCGCCGCTGATCGGGCGGAGACGCTGGGGCAGCCGTTCCCGCAGACCGAGGTGAAGGTGAGTGATCCGGCGACGGGAGAGCCGGTGCCGGTGGGCGAGCTGGGGGAGCTGTGCGCGCGGGGCTATCTGGTGATGCGTGGTTATCACCGTGATCCGGACGGTACGGCGGCGGCGATCGACGAGGACGGCTGGTACCACACCGGCGACCTCGCCTCGATGGACGCGCGTGGCTACCTGCGGATCGAGGGCCGGCTCAAGGACATGATCATCCGCGGCGGGGAGAACATCTACCCCAAGGAGATCGAGGACGTGCTGTTCGCGCATCCCGCGGTCGCCGAGGTCGCGGTCGTCGGGGGGCCGGACGAGACGTGGGGCGAGGTGGTGGCGGCGTTCATCCGGTTGGCGCCGGGGTCGGACGCGGTGTCGGCGGACGAGCTGCGCGGGTGGTGCCGGGAGCGGCTGGCGCCGTACAAGACGCCGGTGCGGTGGGAGTTCGTCGACGCGTTCCCGCTGACGCCGAGCGGCAAGATCCAGAAGTACGTGCTGCGCGGGCAGGCGTCGTCGTGACCGACCTGGCGGCGTTCGCCGAGCTGGTGCCGGGCGACCACGGGCTGTGCGTGGTGTCGACGCTCCGGCCCGACGGCGGCGTGCAGGCGTCGGTGGTCAACGCGGGCGTGCTGGCGCATCCGGTCACCGGCGCAGAGGTCGTCGGACTGGTGGCGATCGGCGGGTCGCGGAAGCTGGCGAACCTGCGCCGCGACCCGCGGGTGACGGTTGTTGTTCGGGCCGGGTGGCAGTGGGCGACGGTCGAGGGCTCGGCCGAGCTGATCGGGCCGGATGATCCGTACCCGTCGGTCGACGCGTCGGCGGTGCGTGCGTTGCTGCGCGACGTCTTCGTCGCTGCCGGCGGGACCCACGACGACTGGGACACCTATGACCGGGTGATGGCGGAGGAGCGTCGTACGGCGGTGCTCGTCACGCCGCGCCGCGTCTACGGGCGGCGGCCGGGCGGCTGACGCGCTCGGCGCTGTCCGGCATCAGGTCCTGAAACGGCATGGCACATCGTCGCGCACCCGTCACGCGTCGTCGGCGGCGGCGACCTTCTTCGGGCCGCACATCCGTCAGGCGTCGGCGGCTGCGCGTCGCGCCCGCGGCACGACGATGCGCCCGCCGTTGATCTCCTGACGGCCGTGCCGCAGCAGCGGTTCGCTGCGGGCTCGCCTATGGACATCCGCCGTCGTCTCCACAGCCTCGCGCGGGGCCCCAGAGTTCGTCGTAGATCACGGCCATCGTGGCGGCTCCACCTGATCGAGGAGGCGCACGATGAAAGTCCTGCAGGCGACGTCCCGGACCCAGGGACAGCGAAGTAACGACTTCGACTTCTGCCGCGACGGCGAGCTCGTGGTCCTGCCGGCACTCGTCTGCTGCGACGGCCGAGGTCCCGACGGTCCGTGCGGGTGCGGCAGGGCGCTCGCCGGCGTCGACAGCCAGAGCGGTACGACGACCGCGGTCGTCGCGGATGCGGACATGACCGAGCCCGAGTGGGAGCGGGCGGTCGCCGCGTCGTACGTCACCGGCGGCTGGTTTCGCAGTGTTGACTCTGTCGCCCCGGAACTGATCGACGACAACCGAGCGCTGCTCGCAGCGATCGACGGCCTGCCCGTCGACACCGTCGTCGAATGCCGCGGCGGCGTGCTGGCTCCGCGAGCAGAATGACAGCAGCGTGCTAGCGTTCTGCAACATGCGCACGCTCTATCTCCGGAACGTGCCGGATGACGTCGTCGCCCGCCTCGAGCGGCTGGCCGCGCGCGAAGGCGTCTCGGTCAATGCCTTGGCCGTGCGGGAGCTCGCCGACCTCAGCCGGCGGGCCGACAACGCCGCCCTGCTCGGGCCGTTGCCCGACACCGACGTCGACACGGCGGAGATCGTGACCGCCGTCGAGGCCGGACGCCGTCGCCGTTGATCGTCATGGACAGCTCAGCGGCGCTCTCCGCGCTGTTGCGCGTCGGAACGGCACGCGACTTGCTGGGCCGCGAGCAGGTGCACGTGCCGCACCTCGTCGATGCGGAAGTCGCGCACGGCCTGCGCCAGCTGGTCGCGGGCGGCCGGATCGAGGAGCCGCACGGCGCCCGGCTCGTCACGGCGTGGTCGCACGTCGGCCTCACCCGACATCCTGGTGTCGGCCTGCTGTCGCGAGTGTGGGAGCTCCGCGACAACCTGACGGCGTACGACGCGATGTTCGTCGCACTGGCCGAAGCGCTCGAGTGCAGCCTGGTGACGGCTGACGCGCGCCTCGCGCGAGCCTCAGGGCTGCAGTGTCCGGTCACGGTCGTGCCGCGATGACGGCCGGCGGGCCGTTACTCCAGCGGGCGGCGTTTCCCGTCGTACCCCAGACAGGCGCAGTCGGTGTCCCAGCGGAACGGGCGGTACGCGGCGGCGCCGTCATGGGCGAGCGGCATGGTGGATGTCTCCTTGCGTACCGGTGGTGGGCAGCGCCGGTACGAGCGGTCGACGCTGCGCCGGCTGGCGTTCGTGCGGGCGGCGCGCAACGTCGGGCTGACGCTGGACGAGATCGCGACGGCGCTGTCGACCCTGCCCGACGGCCGTACGCCGACCCGCGCAAGCCGGCGTCGTTCGCCGTCGTGATCTTCGCGGTGATGGGTGGGAATGTCCCAGCAGGCGTGGGACCGGTGGTCTCGGTGTATGGCCACGAATGGTCATCCGCGCGGCAGCGGTCCGGCGTACGGTCCGGACAGCGGCACTGTCCAGGTGTCCGATCGAGAGGGTCCGGACATGTCCGTGCTGATGACGCTGCGTGCGAAGGGTGACCCGGTCAAGCTCGAGAAGTTGGCCGCCAACGACCCGGACAGGATCCGCGCGATCTCCGACGACGCGAAGAAGGCCGGCTGCATCGCGCACCGGTTCTATGGATCGGACGACGGGCAGATCCTCGTGCTCGACGAGTGGCCGGATGCGGAGAGCTTCCAGCGCTTCTTCGAGGCGC
Organism: uncultured Actinomycetota bacterium; assembly: GCA_963835405.1. Classification (GTDB taxonomy): domain Bacteria; phylum Actinomycetota; class Actinomycetes; order JAFAQI01; family JAFAQI01; genus CAWIFV01. The sequence continues at coordinate 161,979 of CAWIFV010000005.1, read as the reverse complement.
GTCACGATGACATCGGGGCGATGATGGCCGAGATCGGCGCGACGGCGCCGCCGGAGATCACGTTCTACCGCGCGCTCGACACGCACGACCAGGTCGGCTGGGGCGCGTAACGCGTCCGGCGCGTCGCTGCGCCGAACCGGTTACTCGAGGCCGAGCTTGCGCCAGAGCACGGCGTACGGTCCGCGGACCAGGCCGAGGTCCTCACACAGCTTGCGCACCTTGCCGAGAGACGCGATCGTCTCGCTGCGGTGGCGCGGGTTGTCGTCGTACGCCGCCTTCACGACCTCTTCCGGGATGGAGTAGCGCTGCACGAGATCGGCGGAAGGCTTGAGCATTAGCTGGGCCATCGCGCCGAGGATGAGTGGTGCGCCGACCGCGAGCTGCGCGCGGCGGAACGGCGACAGCGCAGGGACGGTGCGCTTGAGGTAGTGACGCGCGAACGACAGGTGCCGCGCCTCCTCGGTGACGTGGATGCGCATGATGCGCTCGATCAGCGGGTGCTTCTCGCGGTCGCTGCGGAGCTCCTGCCGCTGCACGTAGTCGATCGGGTCCTCGCCGCCGAGGACGAACAGGAAGAACAGCTGCGGGAAGCGCCGGCCGAGTCCGATGATCCATCGGCTCGACAACCGGTCGTACCAGACGAGGCCGGGGGCGTCGTAGCCGGTGCGGTTGACGAACTCCTGGAACATCAGCGAGTGCTGCGCCTCCTCGATGACCTCGTGGTAGACGTAGCGGAACTCCGGGGAGTTGTTGGGCAGCGTCATCGCGAACTCGAGCAGTCCGCGCTTGAGGATGCTTTCGAAGATCAGCCCGATCTTCATCTTGCTGGCGACCATCTCGACACCGAGCCGCGCGCGGGTCGGCTGCGGCAACGACTGGTACCACTCGGTGGCGCCGAGCGGGTCGGCGTCGTCCGCCGACAGCTCCCACCGCGGGTCGGTCGGGTCGAGCGCGTAGGCCGGATCGTCCCACGCGATGTCGGCGTAGGCGTCGAAGTGCTTGGTGACCGACAGCTCGTTGATCCGGTCGAGCAGGCTCAGCCAGCGACCGTCGGCGTCGCTGACGACCACCTCTTCGGCGACGGCGTTGTTGTCGGTGTCGTCGTACGTCGCCATCGAGGTGCGGGTGTCAACGTCGGTCATCGGTCGCTCCGGGGTCGGTGGGCATGGCGGTGGAGACGAGCATCTTGAAGACGGCGAGCAGCTCGGCGGAGTCGTGCGGCTGGTAGTGGGAGATCTGGTGCGACAGCGCGAGGCCGTCGAGGAACGTGAACGTCATGCCGATCGCGAGCCGCGGCAGGTCAGGGTCGACGGCGGTCTCGTCGGCGAACAGCTCGCGGAAGATCTCCGTGCTGGTGTCGACGAACTGCTGGTCGACGCGGGTGATGGCGGCGGCGAGCGCGGCGTCGGTGCGGGAGGCGACCAGCAGCTCGAGCCAGGCGACGAAGGTCGGACCTTGGAACATCGTCCAGAGGGTGTCGATGGCGGCGTCGACCTTGGGGCGGTCCGGCGGGATGTCGGCCATCGCTTTGCGAAACTCCGCGATCCGCTGGTCGAACAGGTGCTGTACGGCGGCGACGAGCAGGTCGACCTTGGTGGGGAAGTGGTGCAGCAGCGCACCGTAGGAGACGCCGGCGCGCTTGGCGACGGCCTGGGTCGCGGTGTTGCGGTAGCCGTGCTCGACCAGGGTGTCGACGGTGGCTTTGAGGAGGGCGGCGCGGGTCGCGGCCGTGCGCTCCGCCTGAGTCCGCCGGATTTGCGCCATTGGTGGAGGATGGCAGGGAACTAACAAACCGTCAAGACTGCTTGTAAGTTGGGATCAGAACCGCGAGTGGCCGAGGGATTGCGTCCGCCGTCGCTGCTGGCTTAGTGCGCGATGGTCGTGATGCTGCCGATGGTCGCCGCGACCAGGACGAGCTGGCTGGCCATGAACCACCGCGTCTGGCTGTTGAACTTGTCAGCCATCCTGGCCTCGAGTCGCGATTCCATGGCCTGCATCTCGAGACGCAGCGAGTGCTCGAGGTTGTCGAGATCGCTGCGGCGCGCCAGGTCGGACCAGCCTGCTGGCGGCAGGTAGTCCATCAACGTGTCGGCCACGTCGGCTCCCAGCTTCTTGACCAGCCCATCGTGCAGTGCGCGTCGCTGCGATTCGCTCACGGTCACCATGCGATCCCCTCGGATGGACGTCAAGTCGCATCGAGACTGCGGCCGCGGGCCCCCGCGGTGGCGCCGCAGCCCGCAGGCTGTGGACGGTGGGAGAACTTCCCAGGCCGGCTGGGAATCGGTGCTCTAGCCGGTGGGAAACCGCCGGCCGCACCTTGGTCGCAGTCCGCTTCGACCAAGGAGGAACCTCATGACTCAGACTTCGGCCCTCGCCCAGCGGCGGCTGTGGGTGACCGCGGGATGCCTCTCGATCGGCTACGTCGTACTGACGTTCGCCGGCGTGGTGTTCCAGTACACGCTCCAGCTCGGCCAGTCGCCGCGCGAAGGCGTCAAGCAGCTGGTCGAGACGTCGCTCACCCGCAACTACGTCGGCGGCTACATCGAGTACGTCGCCGCCCTCGTCCTCCTCGTCGCCATGCTGCTGTTCGCCCGCCTGCTGCGCGGCGAGACCGAGACGACGGGCTGGCTGTCGTCGTGCATGAGCGGCGCCGCGATCGCCAACGTTGCAGTCACGATCGCTGCTGCTGCTGCCGGTGCCGCGGCCCTGTACGGCGCCCACCACGGCGCTTCGCTGTCGACGGCGACGACCGTCAACAACGTGCGCAACTTCGCGTTCTTCCTGACCGGCGGCCTGACCGGCGTCTTCATGATCTCGGCGGCCGTGGCCGGCCGGGCGACGGGTCTGCTGCCGCGGTGGGTGTCCTACAGCGGCATCGCGATCGGTGCGTTCGGCATCCTCGCCGTCATGGGTGCGCGGATCGGTCTGCAGAACGTCTCGACCCTGCTGTGGTTCGCCTGGCTGGTCGCGCTCAGTGTCACGGCGCTGCGGACCGGCCGTGCGACTCGGGCCGCCATCCCGGCCTCGCCCGTTCCCGTCAGGGTGTGACTCAGTCCGGCGACGGTGTGAAAGCCGGGCGAAACAGGTGCGAAAGCAGCGGCATCCCGTCACGATGTGCCTGACGACAGGGGAGTGATGACGGACGCCTGGCGGGCACGGTGGACGGTCACGGCGATCGCCGCGGCCGTCGCCGTGTCCGCCGCTGCCGTCGCGGGCTCGATCTGGGTCACGGCGTACGACGACCGGTCGGTGCCGGGCGTGGTGTTCAACGCCGCGGTCGGGTTCGCATTCGCGCTCGTCGGGGCGGTGGTGGCAGCGGCCCGGCCGCGCAACCGGGTCGGCTGGCTGATGCTTGCCGGCGGTGTGCTGTGGCCCCTCGGCGAGGTGCTCGTCGACGTCGCTCGGCACGGCATCGTCACCGACCCCGGCAGCGTGCCGGTCGCGTCGGCGTTCGCGGTCGCGGGCGCGTCGGTCCGCTCGGTCGGCTGGACGACGGTGACCCTCGCCGTACCTCTCTTCTTCCCCGACGGCCTGCTCGCGTCGCCGCGCTGGCGTTGGCTGGCGAAGCTGATCGCGGTGATCGCCGTCGCGGCGGCGATCGACCCGGTGCTCGACGCTCAAGGCGATCTCACCGACTTCGGCGGGTGGCGGAACCCGATCGGGCTGCATCATCCGTGGGACGCGATCGGCGGTGGGGTGTTCCTCGTCCACTTCCCGACGAGTGTGGTGGCGACGGTCGCCGTGGTCGTGATGCTGGTCGGGCGATGGCGGCGCGGCGATGCGGTGGAGCGGCAGCAGCTGTCGCTGTTCGCGGGTGCGGCGTTGCTGCCGATCGTGGCGGCGCCGATCGCGATCGGGGTCGGTGGGGGCGGCTGGATCTTCGGCGCGGCGGCCTTGCCATTGCCGTTCGTGATCGGGTTCGCGGTGCTGGCGCGCGGGCTCTATGACCTGCGGACGGCGGCGAACCGGTCGCTGGTGTGGGTGACGCTGTCGCTGGTGGTGGCCGGGTGCTACGCGCTGGTGATCGCCGGCGTCGGGACGCTAGTGCACGTCGACCTCGGCGCGGCGTGGCTGCCGTGGGTGGCGGCGGCGGTGGTGGCGATCTCGTTCGCGCCCCTGCGCGACGCGTTGCAGCGCGGGGTCAACCGGCTGACGTTCGGCCGGTGGGACGAGCCGTACGACGTGCTCGCGGCGCTGGGCCAGCGGCTGGAGGCGACGGCGGATGTCGACCGGCTGCTCGCCGACGTGACGGTCGAGCTGGAGTCGCTCGGGCTGCGCGACGTGTCGATCAGCGACGCGGCGGGGGCGGTGGTGGCGGGCGTCGTACCTGACGATGCGAGCGATGGCGTGCCAGATGGTCGAGTGGCAGTGCCGCTGTCGGCGTACGGGTCGGTGGTGGGGTCGCTGCGGTACCGGCCGCCGGTGACGCCGCTGCGGCCGCGGGACCGGCGGCTGCTCGACGACCTGGCCGGGCACCTGGGTGGGGTGCTGCACGCGGCGCGGCTGACGGCGGAGCTGCAGGGTGCGCGCGAGCGGCTGGTGCTGGCGCGGGAGGAGGAGCGGCGGCGGCTGCGGCGCGACCTGCACGACGGCCTGGGGCCGGCGATGGCGGGGCACCTGCTGCGGCTCGACGTGATCGGCGCGAAGGTCGGCGCGACGTCGCCGGCTGCTGCCGATGTCGATGCGCTGCGGGAGGAGCTGCGGGCGACGGTGCTCGAGGTACGGCGGGTGGTCGAGGGGTTGCGGCCGCCGTCGCTCGACGAGCTGGGGCTGGCGGCGGCGTTGGCGCAGGCGACGGAGCGGCTGACGGCGGGTGCGGGGGTGTCGTTGGTGTTGGACGTCGGCGAGCTGCCGCCGCTGCCGGCGGCGGTGGAGGTGGCGGCGTACCGGATCGTGACGGAGGCGGTGACCAACGTGGTGCGGCACGCGTCGGCTTCTGGTTGTCGGGTCGGGGTTGCGGCGGATGGCCGGGTGCTGCGACTGACGGTCGCGGACGACGGTCTTGGTGTGCCCGTCGGTGTGGGGGTCGGCGGGCACGGGCTGCAGACGATGCGGGAGCGGGCCGAGGAGTTGCGCGGGCGGCTGTCGGTGGTGTCATCGGACGGTACGACGGTGGTGGCGGAGCTGCCGTTGCCGCGCGGGTCTGGCTCGTCTTCTGGGTCTGGCTCGTCGTCGGGGTTGGTGCGGCGGGCCGGGTCGAAGGTGGCGGCGTCGTGACCGTGCGCGTGCTGGTGGTGGACGACCATCCGGTGTTCCGGGACGGGCTGGCGGCGTTGTTGTCGTCGCTGTCCGACGTCGTTGTGGCGGGGGTGGCGGCGGATGCGGAGTCGGCGCTGTCTGTCGTGGACGAGACGCCGGTCGACGTGGTGCTGATGGACCTCAACCTGCCGGGGCTGTCGGGGGTGGAGGCGACGGCGCTTCTTGCTGGTCGGCCGTCGCCGCCGGCGGTGCTGGTCGTGACGATGGTCGACGACGACGACACGGTGGTGGCGGCGCTGCGGGCGGGGGCGCGGGGCTACGTGCTGAAGGGCGCGACTGGGGAGGAGATCGCGGCGGCGGTGCGGACGGTGGCGGCGGGTGGTGCGGTGTTCGGCAAGGGAGTGGCCGAGCAGATGCTGGTGTTGCGCTCGGCTGGTGGGGACGCGGGTCGGCCGCCGGCCGTGTCGGACGGGTTGACCGAGCGGGAGCGCGAGGTGCTGACGCTGATCGCGGAGGGCTCGAGCAACGCTCAGATCGCCCGAGCGCTCGGGCTGTCGGTCAAGACAGTGCAGAACTACGTGTCACGGATCCTGGACAAACTCCAATTGGCCGACCGGACGCAGGCAGCGCTCCACGCGCAGCACTTGAAGGACCGCTTACGGTAATCCGGGGTCTGCGATAAGCGTGTCATCGTTGCGCCAGCACAGGGAGCGCTACGGTGTGGCGTCACTATGCGCACGGGGGTGCATGTGCAGTCGCTGAAGCAGCTCGCTGAGGTACTGGTTCCCGAGCAGACGATCTTGATCTTGGGTGCAGGCGCATCGATACCCTCAGGGGCACCGTCCGGGCAGGCGCTGGCGCGGAAAATCGCGCACAGGTTGTCGCGCGAACCCGGTGATCTGACTCTCGCCGAGTTATGCAGCATCTTCGAGAACAAGAATGATCGCCGAGCATTGGTGGCTCTTCATACCTGAGGTGGGTGTGAGCGACTCGCGGGGCTGAGTTGCGGGGAGATGGGCCGAGGCCTTCCGAAGATCGGTAGCGACCAAGCTGACCGACCGGAAGGCCTCGACGATGTCCGAGGGTACGGCGTGCTCGCGTGCGCGTTCTGCCAGTTGTTACTGCTCCCGTTGCGACTTGCTCGTCGGCCTGGACGGGTTGCACGTCATCTCGGTCCGGGAGGTGTCGGGCCAGCGAGGGCCGGTCCTACGGGTCGAGGTCGAGTCGCCGGCCAGAGTGGAGGGATGCCGCACCTGCGGTGTCGTGGCCGCCAGTCACGGACGTCGGGTGGTGCGGCTGGTCGACGCGCCGTGTTTCGGGCGGCCGGTCGAGCTGCGGTGGTGCAAGCGGGTCTGGCGTTGCAACGAGTCAGACTGTCCGGCCGGGGCGTTCACCGAGCAGGAGGAGAGCATCGCCCGGCCCAGGGCGTTGCTGACGACCCGGGCGTGCTGGTGGGCGGTCCGGCAGCTGCGCCGTGAGCACGCCTCGGTGCTCGGGCTGGCTCGCCAGCTCGGCACGACCTGGCGGACCCTGTGGCTGGCGGTCCGGCCGTTGCTGGCGCAGATGGCCGATGACGAGACCCGGTTCGACGGTGTCACCTGCCTCGGCGTCGATGAGCACATCTGGCATCACGTGTCCACGAAGCCGATCGCCGACGGAGGTCGCGGGCCGAAGGAGCTGACCGGGATGGTCGATCTTTCCCGTGACAGCAAGGGAAAGACCCGCGCCCGGCTGCTCGACCTCGTCCCTGGCCGGTCCGGCGCGGTCTACGCCGAGTGGCTGCAGGCGCGCAATGACACCTTCCGAGCCGGCATCAAGGTGGCGACGCTGGATCCGTTCCACGGCTACAAGAATGCCCTCGACGACGAGCTCGAAGACGCCATCGCCGTGCTCGACGCGTTCCATGTCGTCAAGCTCGGCACCGCCGCAGTTGACGAGGTCCGCCGCCGCGTGCAGCAGGAGATCCACGGTCACCGCGGCCGCAAGGGCGACCCGCTCTACGGCATCCGCAACGTGCTGCGGTGCGGCGGAGAACGGCTTACCGACAAACAGAAGGCCCGACTGGACAAGGCCTTCCACGCCGACGAGCGGCACGTCGAGGTCGAAGTCGCGTGGCGATGCGCCCAGCTGCTCCGCTCGGCCTACCAAGCGGACAACCTCACCGACGGACGCAAGATCGCAGAGAAGGTCCTCGCTTCGTTCCCGACCTGCCCGATTCCCGAGATCAAACGGCTCGGCAAGACACTCAAGCAATGGCGCGAAGCGTTCCTCGCCTACTTCGACACTCGACGCGCCAACAACGGCGGCACCGAAGCGATCAACGGACTGATCGAGCTACATCGACGCATCGCCCGCGGCTTCCGCAACCGCGACAACTACCGGCTACGCATGCTGCTCGTCGGCGGCGGACTCAGCCACCCGAACCTGTCGTGACCCACCGCAGGTACGAAGAGCCGCATTGGTCGACCTGGTGCGAGGTGAGCTCCAGGGCCTAGCACCAGCCGGCGGTCTCCTACTTATCCCGAAGCTGCCATGGCACCGCATTTACGGTACGAACTTCGACCAGTTGTTGGAACGCGCGTACTCGATCGCGGACGTTGACCTGATCGTGCGGAGGAGCAACAGTGACTACAACACTTTGGCGTCGCCGGGGGTCGTTGAGTACTGCAAGCTGCATGGGTGCATCACCACCGACACCGTATTCGGTCACCGGAGCCGCATGCTCTTGACGGTTCGGGACTACGAGGAGTTTGACAAGTACCGGCAGACTACTTTCCGGCAGTTGACGGCGGATCTAACGACGAAGACGGCGCTGATAGTGGGGCAGTCGCTGGCTGACCCACACCTGCGCGAGCTCGTGAACGACGTCGCGCGACTACATGCCTCGGCCGGGACGACGGGCCGCGTTTTCCTTCTCGCCTACGAACGAGACGAAGATCGCGCAGAGATCTTCGAACAACGCGGGATCACGGTTACTTTCGGCGGCGTCGACGACCTGATGCACGCACTGGTCGAGGCGCGACCACCGCACGAGACGGGCGACTTCGTCCTGCGTGAGGGCGCAACTCCTGTCCCGAGTGAAATCCTGGCCACGGCGATCGATGTGCGGCACGCGATCGCGCTGCCACCAAATCCCAAGCGAATGTTTAACGGAGCCCCAGCGAGCTACGCCGACGTTGTCGGCGGCCTCACGTTCACGCGCGCTGTGCAACGACGCCTGCAGGAAGGACTCAAGCCCCAAAAGCCACTGCTCGCTCTCTTCGGTGTTGCGGGCGTCGGCAAGACGACCCTCGCACGTCAAATCGCGCTTCAGTCCATGAACGACGACATTGCCATCTGGGAGCACAACAGCGACTTCCCGTTCATCGCTGCGTATTGGATCGAATACGAGGAGCGTCTACGCAAGGATGGTCAGCGCGCACTTTTAGTGGTGGACGACTGCATCCCGCATCTCGGTCAATTGAATCGTGTTATGGAAGCCCTCGGCGAAACAGAGGAGCCTTCGCTTCTCATCGTCACAACAGCGAGCACGGGCCAGTGGAAGTCGCGGTCGAAGTCTCGATACGTCTTCTCTCGCGGCCATGCCGAGCGTGTCTCGAGACTGGTGGATGCCGATCTCGAGCAACTGCTCAATCTCATTGAGCGGGAGCCTCAGATTCGGTCGATGGTGGAGACGACCTTCGCCCGGCTACCCCGAAACGAGCAGCTACGACGGCTACGCGATCGGTGCTCTGCCGACATGTTCGTATGCCTCAAGAACATCTTCGCATCTGAAGGACTCGACACGATCCTGCTGCGAGAGTTCGCCGAGCTTGACTCATCGGAGCAAGACATCTACCGCAACGTCGCTGCACTCGAGGCGCTCGATGCGAGGGTGCATCGCCAGCTCGTCCTTCGCATTCTCGGGATTGAAGTCGGCATGCTCGAGAGCCACCTCAGAATGCTCGAGGGAATCGTCGACGAGTTCGACATCAAACCGCAGGCGGGCATCTTCGGATGGAAGACGCGGCACGAAGTGATCGCCAAGCGCATCGCGGACTACAAGTTCGCGGATCAGGGTGAGCTCTATTCCCTGTTTCGAGCGCTCATCGACACATTGAATCCGGGCGAGTGGCTTGAACTGGACACCGCGAGAGCCCTCTGCCGGGAGGACTACGGGCTGATGCGCCTCCAGTCGGACCCAGCTCAACTTGAACTGCTGACGAGACTCGCCGATCTGCTTCCCAGCGATCACGTCGTGCGCCACGCCCTTGTCCGCAAGTATCTCAACACCGGGACCATCGAGGAGACTGCAACTGCTCTGCGTGCCGCGGCTGACGCCATCGGGATGACAGCGGTGCTTGCCCGATACCGCATCTACCTGACGATCCGCCGCGCCGAAGAGACCGAAGGGATCCTTGAGGAGGATCGTCGGGCGATGCTCGCGGAGGCGGTTCGCTTCGCAAAGCAGAACCTTGACGCTCACCCCCAGGACAAGCACGCGTACCGGGTGTACGGACAGGTTGCGGCCACCTACGCCCGCAGGACTAGCGACACATCGCTCTTGGAGGACGCGATCAAGCGAGCGCAAGGGGCAGAGGAAAGCATCCTCGATCCTGACTTGCGCAATTACCGTCGCAATTTCGAGAGAGACTTGCGGCTAATCGGCGAGCGGCAGACGCCGCCTGACCGGAACCCGCTTCAAGAAGAGCCGACCTCTGACGACGAGTAGTACGCACTCGCGCCGCACGCACCTCTGGTGCTCGTCTGGCTCGGGGTAGTCCATTCGCAGCGCCCGAGTAGCTGCCCTTCTCGGTGTCGGTGTCCGACGGCGGCTCACCGGCGGCGCGGCGGTGAACGTGTGCTGGCTGAACGCCGGGCCTGGTTGGTACGCGGGCGTCGGCAGAGATCCAGCTCCGCGGGGACGGTGCGGAGCAGAGCAGCGGGCCGCGTGAGCCCGGACTGCGGGAGACGCGGCGCGTCCCCAGTCCGCCAGCCTCGTCCACCTGGCAGGCTGTGTGCATGCAGGTAGCACGGGGGCTGCACTCAGCGTGGCGACGGCGAGAGCTCGCTAGTGACCAACGCACGGGCGCTTGGTCGAGGGGTCGGACCCGGGACGCGCACCTTCGGGTAATCAGACGGACGTGGAAGTTGCTACTTGTCGTCGGAGGCGCAGCTGGGGCTCTCGGCGGCGCCTGCCTCTGGTTCATTCCCAACGCGGCGGTTCGCACGTACACAGCCGGACTGCTGACGGCCACAATCCTTGGGTTCCTCGCGTTCCAGGTGACCCAGATGGCCGGAACGAGCGGCGCGATGATGGGCGAGATCGCGGAGCAATGGACGGCGCAAGAATTGAGAAAGCTGAAGCGGCGTGGCTGGCGCGTAGTCAATCACCTCATGTTGCGAACCTGGGACATCGATCACGTTCTCGTGGGCCCAGGGGGAATCTTCGCGATCGAAACCAAGTGGAGCTCTCGCCCGTGGGAACTGGACCCACCTGAGGATCGGGTGGTTGCCGCGGTCCGCAACACGAAGGCGAATGCAAGAGACCTGTCACTCTGGCAGCCGATCCGGGCGACGGGCGCAGGTCAGGCCCAGGGCGTACTCGTTCTGTGGGGCGGCGGCGAGAACGCGGACGGCTCGTCAAGGTCCCGGACTCTGGACGGGGTAATTGTTGTGCCGGCCAGAGCAATTGACGCGTGGCGGGACGCGCTGCCGGCACTCGGGCTCGATGCTTCCCAGGTCGAGGCTTGCTGGCAGGCCCTGGAGCACCAAGTAGGGGTTCGCGACTCACGAGACGGACCGCCACCAGATTCCGCATTGACGATCCTCATCCGGTACTTCGCCGTCTTCGCCGCCGCCCTGATCGGTTTCGTGGCGACGGCTGACCTGCTGGCTTTCGTCGACAGTTATGCGTGGTGGCCGGTCGTCTACCTCATCACCCTCGGATCGGGTTTCGTCGCTCTACGGATCGTTGCGCTCAGGCGCTACGCCGCGGGTTGGCTCGCAGGTGTCCTGACCACTGTCGTAGCGGCTGCCGTCATTCTTGTGAGCAGGATTTGGTGAGCGAGAGGCAGCCATGACCGACGAGGGCACGCTGCCGTCGGGCCTCTACGACGCGCTTCTGACGGCCCGCCTTGTTTCGATGGTGGACCTGGCTCGCGCGAAGGTGTCCGCGGTTGACGAAGCCGACGCTCCGCATCGGCTCGCGCGGCACATTCAAGATGTCGTGCAGAAGCACTTACCGGGACTCGCTGCTGAGGACCAACTGCGCCTCGTCACGAACATCATGGAATCGCTGGGTAGCTCAGAGGATGCGGTTCTCGCGCCTCTGCAGGCGTTGACCGCGATTACGCGCACTGGCTCACTCGGTGAGACGGTCGTGCCGCTGAGACCTGACATTCCGCTTTCACAGCATGACCTCTTGATTAACAGCCGCGGCGAGCCACAGCTGGCCGCCGAGTTGAAGAAGGAGATTGCATCGGCGGACTCGGTGGATCTCATCGTGGCGTTCGTGCGTTGGTATGGCGTGCGGCTGGTGGTCGACGAGCTACGCGATGCCATTTCGCGTGGCGTACCGGTGCGATTGCTCACGACTACCTACACGGGGTCAACGGAGCGAGAGGCGCTCGATCGCTTGCACGCGCTTGGCGTGCAGGTTTGTGTGTCGTATGACACTGCCATCACGAGGTTGCACGCGAAGGCATGGATCTTTCACCGCCGGAGCGGCTATTCAACGGCCTACGTTGGCTCATCGAACGTCACTCGTTCAGCCTTGCTCGATGGCCGGGAGTGGAACGTCCGCATCTCTCGCGACGCTTCGCCTGCGCTCTTCGAGAAGACCAGCGCCGCGTTCGACGCCTACTGGGCGTCATCTGACTTCGAGAGCTACGACCCTGAGAAGGACCGCGACCGGCTGGATGCCGCCTTACAACGCACGGCCGGATCTGACGGTGAATCGAGCTTGTCTGGTCTCACTGTCGTGCCGTGGCCCTATCAAAGTGAGATCTTGGAAGCGCTCGACTCCGAGCGCGACAACCATGGCTCTTGGCGCAACCTCGTCGTCGCGCCGACTGGCACAGGGAAGACTGTCGTCGCGGCGCTCGACTACAAGGGCTTGCGATCCCGCTTGGGCCGCGACCTGTCGCTCCTGTTTGTGGCCCATCGCGAGCAACTCCTCAATCAATCGCGCCGCACCTTTCGAGAGGTTCTTGCCGACGGATCGTTCGGGGAGATGTACGTCGGCGGGGCTCGTCCACAAGTGGGCACGCACGTGTTCGCGTCGATCCAGACCGTTCATGCGAACAGCGTCGACCTGATCCAGCCGCAGGCGTTCGACGTAGTGATCGTCGACGAGTTCCATCATGCCGAGGCAGCTACGTACCGGCGACTGCTCGATCGCCTGGAGCCGCGGGTGCTGGTGGCGTTGACCGCTACGCCCGAGAGAAGCGACGGGCTCGACGTTCGGCGCTGGACCGATGGGCGAACGGCCTTCGATATGCGGCTCTGGCATGCGCTTGATCGCCAATTGCTCGCACCCTTCCAGTACTTCGGTGTTGCGGACACCGCCGATCTGACAGACGTTCGATGGGAAGCCGGCACCTACAGCACGAGCGATCTGGGCCGGCTCTACACGGCTGACGATGTCCGCGCACAGCTCATCGTTCGTCAGACCCAGCGCATCATTGCCCGCCCTCGTGAGATGCGTGCCCTCGGGTTTTGCGCCACGGTTGAACACGCGGAGTACATGGCCAAGGCCTTCAACGAACGGGGTCTGCCGGCTGTAGCCCTCAGCGCCGCCTCTACACCAGCCGAGCGTGAGGCCGAAATTCGGCGGCTGGTCCAGGGGGAACTGTGCTGCCTCTTTACCCGCGACATCTTCAACGAGGGCGTCGACATCCCGGAAGTGGACACGATTCTGCTTCTGCGGCCGACCGAGTCAGTGACCGTATTTCTTCAGCAGATTGGCCGCGGGCTGAGACGTCACTCGTCCAAGGATGTCTGCACGGTGCTCGACTTCGTCGCCAACTACAGGCGGGAGTTCCGCGTCGACCTGCGACTTCGTGCATTGACGGGCGTGGGCAGACGTGACCTAGCCGCGGCCGTCGAGGAAGGATTTCCCTACCTCCCGACCGGATGTCACATCGACCTCGAGCGACAAGCTGCGGAATGGATCCTTGAAAGTCTTCGGCAGGCTGTCGGCGCAGGGGCTCATGCCCTACGCGCCGAGTTGGTGCACATGACGGCGGAATCCGGGGCCGCGCCCACGCTCGGTCGCTTCATCGAGGAGGTGGGGGTTGAGCTTCCTGATATCGGTAAGGCGGGTGGTTGGGCAGTTCTGCGACGTCGGGCCGGCGTAGAGCGGCGCCAAGAGGGGCCACACGAGGCCACACTGCAGCGAGGCGTCAGACGGCTCTACCACGTAGATGACAACGACCGAATCGATCACGTCCTGCAGTGGCTCGACCAGACCGAACCAGAAGCGCCGACGACTGAGCGTGCGCGCCGCGAGCTGTGGATGTTCCTGGTCACGCTCTGGGGTCTCCCTGCCGCGCCCTCGTCTTTGGAGGAAGCAGCGCAAGCTCTATGGAATGCCCCTGCCATCCGGGGTGAATTGATTGAGACGCTGTCGCTACTCCGTGACTCCGTCTCTCGGGTGTCCCGCCCTCTGCCTGACCCGGATGTTCCCCTGCGCATCGGGGCCACATACGCCCGCGACGAGATACTCGCGGCGTTCGGTCGCCTTGCGCCGGGCGAGCGATATTCACATCAGGCAGGCCCGTGGTGGCACGAACCATCGGCGACGTCGGTCCTCTTCATCACGCTGAAGAAGAGCGAGAAGGACTACTCGCCGCAGACCCTCTACCGCGACTTCGCGATAAGCCGAGAACTCTTTCATTGGGAGACTCAGCACACGACCAGTCTGACGTCGCCCCAGGGCAGGCGCTACGTGAACCAGCGGGAGGATGGGACCCGCGTGCTGCTCGCCGTCCGTGAGACCAAGACCGACTCATGGGGCGCGACCGCGCCGTACATGCTGCTTGGCCCAGCTGAGTACGTCAGTCACCAGGGCGAGCATCCCATCGCGATTACGTGGCGGCTGCTGAATCCCATACCCGCGGACGCATACGAAGCCTTCAAGCTGGCTGCAGCCTGACGGTTCTCGAACTCACGAACGCTTGAGCGGGGCACGCTATTCGGCCATCATCTCGGTATGCGGGGGTACGTCGGCGTCACTGACGACGACTGGTATCGGTTTCTTGCCGCGCGTCACGACATCGCCGAGGTTAACTTCTGGCAGCCCAGCGGCGGTCGTGGCTTCGCAGTGCTGCAGCCTGGCGAACCGTTTCTCTTCAAGACGCACTATCCCCACAACCGTGTAGTAGGTGGTGGGTTCTTCAGCGGCTTCGCTCGCCTCCGACTGTCCGAGGCGTGGGAGTTCTTCGGCGCGGCCAATGGAGTCGCCGGTCTCGAGGAGATGCGGGTCCGGGTCGGTAAGTACCGCGCCCGGCCTATCCTGCCGGGTGAGGACCCAGAGATCGGCTGCATCTTTGTACGTGACGTGAGCTTCTTTGCGGCAGGGCACGAGCTCGAACCGCCGCCGGCGTTCGCACCCAACATCGTTCAGGGGAAGAGCTATCCCTTGGACGAGGAGCCGGGGTTCTCGTACTTCGAGGAAGCTTTGCGCCGAATGCTGGCTCCCTTGCCGGGCTCTCTCGATGTCGCGTGGCACAGACCGGGCCCTGTGTACGGCGACCCGCGCCTCACACCTCATCGGCTTGGTCAGCACTCGTTCCAGGCGGTGGTCCTCGATGCGTATCACCGCCGATGCGCGATCACGGGAGAGCGCATCAGGCCAGTGCTGCAAGCCGCGCACATCAAGCCGCTACCGAAGGGCGGGGAGCATCGGTTGGATAACGGGCTACTCCTCCGATCCGACGTCCACACGCTGTTCGATCGTGGCTATTTGGCCGTTGATCCAAGGTTCCGCCTCGTCGTGAGTCCGCGCCTGCGTGAAGAATTCCAGAACGGCGAAGAGTTCTACGCGCGTGCAGGTGAGTCCATCGCGCTGCCCGACCACCGAAGAGACCGACCGAACGCCGAGTTCTTGGAATGGCATTTGGATGAGGTCTTTCAGTCATCTCGTGCTGGCTGACTAGTGCTGTGGCGGCGTGCACGCCTTGGGCCCGCGAGGACCATGAGCTGGCGCAAGCGCCTCCGTTGCGGACGACTTCTTCGCGGAGCAGTCCGTGTACTACGGGCACATGCTCGGGTTCAAGGGCCTGGAGCGGTCCGCCGTCGTGCTGGCAGTCAACGGCATGCGTGACGAGGCGCGCGCGAAGGAGATGCTGTACGTCGGGCTGTCGCGGGCACGGACGCAACTGGTTGTCTGCGGCGACCTCGACGAGATCGGTCGGCTCGGCGGCGAGGCCGTCCGGCGGCGGTTGGAGCGCGCTGTCGACTGATGTCGAGGTCTCAGCCGCCGGCCCTCGTCAGCCGAACGTCGAGCGCGTGAATCTGTTCGCCGAGGTGGTCGATCCGATTACTCAGACCGTCGATCCGGCCCCCCACCTGGTCGACCCGCCCGTCGAGCCGGGCGCCGAGAGCGTCGATGCGGTTGAGACCGGAGAACAGCGCCGCAGACAGCACGCCGAGCGAGGCGGCCATGAGACCCACCAGGCTCCAAGCGATCGCGGTCACGCGCCCATTGTGCGCCCGCGCCGGAGGGGGCGCCACCGCGCCGCTTGGCTGTGGACTAGCGCAGGGCGATCAGCCGGCGGCGCGGAACTCGGCGTACCGCTCCTCGAGCCGGTCCTGCTCCGGCTGAGCGTCGCGAGGCCGCGGGACGATGATCAGCCAGCCTTGTCGTCGAGGTACTCCAGCAGCTCGTCTGCAGCGTTCTCGATCTCGTCGTGGTCGTTCTGGGCGGCACGCTGCTTCGCGTGGATGAGCGCCGCACGGTTGACTTTCTTGAAGTCGCCGTAGGGGAAGGCGTAGCGGCCCTTCGTGTCCTCCGAGGCGTCCGAGTCGATGGCGAGGTGCCAGGCGCCGAAGTCGTCGTAGCCCTCGTCGTTGATGACGTCGTTGCCTTCATCCGTTGATGGCGCGGCGTCCGACCACTCCGTCGATGTGTCGTACTTTCCGTCGTCGATCAGCGACCGCGCTTGCTTCACCGCGGCCTCGTTCACAGCGTAAGTAGGCATGGGCGATCGCCTACCCGTTGGCTGGCGTAGCAACCAAACAAGTCGATGAATCCGGGCTAGCAGCGCACGATCTCGGCGTGGACGTCGCGGGCGCGCAGCAGCCGTCGCAGGTCAGCCGGGTCGCTTGTCACGACGACGTCGCCGGTACGTGCCAGCGAGGCCAGATGGGCGTCGACGACGTCATCGAGGCGCGCCCGGCCGCACAGTTCGCCGACCGCGCGTGACGACTCGGGCCCCAGCGGCCGTTCTTCGATGCCGGCCAGGATCCGCGCGAGCAGTGCTTGCTGCGGCCCGCCGCGCCACGTCTGCCCGACGCAGCCGGCCGAGGTGACCACCCGGACGCCGCGCTGCCGCGCAGCCTCGACCAGGGCGGCAACACGCCGGTCGCCCCGGTCGATAGCGATCAGGGCGCCCGAGTCGAGCACGAGCCCCATGGCTCAGGCCGCACCCGAGCGGCGGCGCTTCGCCGACCGGTCCAGCACGCGACCTGCCTCGCGGAGCTCGTCCTCGCTGAGCTCGCCGTGGACGCGCTGCCACTCCCGCATGGCCTCACCCAGCGCCTCTCTCCCGAGCCGCTCTCTGGCCGCCTCCGCCAACCAGGCAGAAACGCTCTGGTGCTGTGCCTCGGCCGACGCCCGGATGTCCTGACCCAGTTGGAGGTCGAAGGACACGCTCATCTTCTCCACTCCCACGGCACGCATCGTACCGCCAGAGTTCCTACCACGGTAGGAAGATCGGTGAGTCATGCAGCGACGATCGCCGCCGCCTCCGACGACAACCGTGGCGGCGGCGCCAGGGTGTGGAGCGGCGGCCTGGGCGCTCTCGGCTGTGGACCGGCGTAGGGAGATCAGCCGGCGGCGCGGCCGGTCAGCGTGAAGTTCGCGGCGGCGGCGGTCCGCGGCCGCGGCGGGGCGCGCCGGCGAGCGACTGTCGCGTTGCGTGTCAGCTGGCTCCCACGTGAAGGAGATCCCCGAACGCCCGGCGGTCCTCCTCGCCGTCAACGGCATGCGGGATGAGTCGCGGACGAAGGAGATGTTGTACGACGAGTTGTCGCGGACGGGTCCCATCCACAAGGGCCGCGGAGCCGTCCACAACCGCCGGCGGCAGGCCCGATTGCTGTCGGCGCGGATCCGCACCGTGGACGCATGAGCAGACGACGCACCCCCTCTCCCTATCCGCACCCGCCCTCCGAGTTCGCCCGGCGCATGATGCGCGCAGGCTGGCGGCGCTGCGACGCCGAGCACGTCGACGTCGTACGCCGGGCGCTCGCCCACGCGCACGACCCGACCGCCGCGAGCACGTGGGCACAGCGCGCAGCCGACTCGCTCGACCGCGGACCGGTGCTCGCGGGTGCGATCCGCTATCTGGCCGGGCAACGCGGCGCTGCGACGGCGGCCTGGCGGCTGTCCGCGGCGACGCCACCGAGGCGTGGCTTCGCCTTGTTGGCTTTCGCCCAGGCGGCCATCGATCGGTCGACGATCGACGTACTGCGCAGAGCGCTCGAAACCGTCGCGGATGACGACGAGGGTGGCGAGCTCGGCGCGCAGGCGCGGGCGGCGGAGGACGACGAGCTCGACGAGCTGGCCGGTTGACGTGGCCGAGCCGGCAGGCACCATGGGCCCCATGGCATCGACGGACGCCGGGCTCACGCTCGCCGAGCACTACGCCGCCAGCGAGGACTCCGGACGTCGCCGCGAGCTCGTCGACGGCGTGTTGATCGTGTCTCCGTTCGCCTCTCGCCGGCACGCGCTCGCCGCGCGGCGGCTGCAGGAGATCCTGGCAGCCGTCTGCCCACCGGAGCTGATCGTCCTGGGCACGATCAACGTCGACGTGGAGCCGGCGACCAACCTCCAGCCCGATGTCGCCGTCATCCGCGCCGCAGACCTCGACGCGCCGCCGACCGCAGGCCGGCCGTTGCTCGTCGTCGAGGTCCTGTCGCCGTCTACCCGTCGCTTCGACGAGACCGTCAAGCGCCAGGTCTACGCCGAGATGGGCATTCCGTCGTACTGGATGGTCGACATCGTCGAGCCGTCAGTCGTGGCGCTCGAGCTGATCGAGGGCGCTTACGACGTGAGCGCCCGGCTGGTCGGTCGGACGGCCGGCGACCTCGACCGGCCCTTCCCGGTGCGGTTCGCCGCTGCTGACCTGACCGTCTGACCGGCAACGCACTCCGCTCACCGATGAGTCTTGCGTGCGCCGTCCGTCTGATCTATGACGGGCGGACGGTACGGCGTTCGCAGGCCACGGAGGGAGCGGACATGGAGGCCATCAACCTGGGGACGGCGGACGACCTGCCGACGGTGGACTGGCCCGTCGTCGCCGAGAAGCTCGGGAGCGGGGAGCCGCCGCCGCGGGACGCGCACAACTCGCGCACGACGTGGTTGACCACCATCAACGACGACGGCAGCCCGCACGTGACCCCGGTCGGGGCGCTCTGGGTGGACGG
This sequence comes from uncultured Actinomycetota bacterium, assembly GCA_963835405.1. Taxonomy (GTDB): domain Bacteria; phylum Actinomycetota; class Actinomycetes; order JAFAQI01; family JAFAQI01; genus CAWIFV01. The sequence continues at coordinate 143,151 of CAWIFV010000005.1, read as the reverse complement.
CGTCTTCTGGTTCCAGACCGGGACGACGACGCGGAAGTTCCGGAATGTCACGCGCGACCCGCGCTGCTCGGTCGCCATCTCCGTCCCCGGCGCGGACGTCGTCGTCGAGGGTGAGGCCGTGCGCGTGACCGACCCGGAGGCCGTGCAGCGCATCGCGAAGGCCTGGGCCGACCAGGGGTGGCCGGCCGAGCCCGACCCGAGCGGAGCCGGCATCACCGCGCCGTTCAACGCACCGGCGCAGGGCCCGCCGCCGTGGAACGTCTATCGGATCGACCCTCGCTCGGCGATCGTGTGCTTGGGGGAGGAGCCGGGCGGCCTGACCCGCTTCCGGTTCTGACTGCGCTGCCGGGGCGGCGTCAGCCCTCGTTCGCACCGAGCGGCTCAGACGAGATCGAAGGCGGCTTGGATCGCCTCGTGCAGGGCGAGCTCCTGCTCCTCGAGCAACCATCCGCACCGTCCCTGCAACCGGTCGACGACGACGCTGACGATCTGGTCGCACTTGACCGCGCACTCCTGCTCGAGGCCGTTCCGGCGGCCGACGAGCACCTCGGTGGCGATGCCGTGGATGGTCGAGGTGATCGGCGCCACCGTCACGGTGGACATCCGTCCCACCATGAGCCCGCGGGTCAGCACGAGAGCGGGACGGCGCTTGTCGAGAGTGACCCAGCAGATGGGGCGCATCAGTCGATCGGCAACGGCGTGTCCGACACCGAGTCGACGATGCGCATCAGCTCCGGATCATCGAGTGCCCCGTGCTCGGCCAGCCGGCGCAGATCCTCTTCGGCCCGATGGCGGCGAGCGTCCCGCTCGATCAACCGCGCGACGAGCTCCGCGCGGCTCTTGACCCGCCCGGCCGCGACGGCGCGGTCGACGTACGCGACGAGCTCGTCGGGGAGCCGAACCGCGATCTGGGTACTCACGACGTGATGGTACCGGTTTGGGATGCACTTTGCCGGTCGGGAGAGTCAGCCGGCCGCGCGGAACTCCTCGTACCGCTCCTCGAGTCTGACTCTTGTCCGGCTGCGCGGCGCGCGCCCGCGGGACGGTGATCTGCACGCCCTTCATCTCTTGCAGCCCGTGCTTGAGCATCGGCCCGTCGATCTCCGCGAGCACCTTCTGCTGCGACCTCGACGACGAGTCCGGGCGGATGCCGACGATGTTCATGTCGTACGCCGCATGGTGGATCTTGCAGAGCGCCAGCCCGTTGGGCACGACCGGAGCCCGCCGGTGCGGTGTCCGGCAGGATGTGCGCCGCGTCGAGCAGCTCGGCGTGCTCGAGCGCGGCACATCGCACAGCGTGTCGGCGTACGCGCGCAGGACGCGGGTCCGGAACACCGGCTGGTGCAGCCGCTGCTTGGTCAGCCGGAGTGCGTAGCCACGGTCGGCCCACGCGAGGTCGACAGTGCTCATGGCCCGCTGGGCCTCGTCGACGGCAACGGCGAACTCCAGCCGTCCCCGGTCCTCGGCGATGATCCACACCGGGTAGTGCGCTGAGTAGACGCCGCTCGCGATGCCGACGAAGTAGATCAGCGGTAGCCGCTGCCGCATCGCCTGGCGCAGGGCGCGGTTGTCCGAGTGGTTCGGATCGGTGCCGCGGTACTTGTAGCGCACGAGTCCGTCGACACCGACCGGTGATGGTCAGCCGTGGCGGCCGAGGTGGTGCGCTACGTCGATCTCCAGGGCCGACAGGCGCGCGTCCACCCGGTCGAAGCGGGCGTCCACCCGGTCGAAGCGGGCGTCCACGCGCGCGAAGCCGGCCTCCATTCTGCCGCCGACCTGCGCAAGCCCTGAGTCGATCTTCGAGTCCAACCGCGCAAAGCCGGCTTCCATCTTCGCGTCGAGTCGAAACAGCGCGGTCGCGAGCAGGCCAAGCGCGGCGAACGCCGCCGTGAGCGCACCGGCGCTGATGACCGTCTCCACGGCTCCACTATGAGCACCGGACCTGTGGCGGGCAAGCGACGAGCGAAACATGTGGACCGCCCCGGGTCCTCCGCTGCCTACCAGCGCATGTGGACCGGCCGCGACCATCACCTCGAGCGGCGGGGGCCGGCGTCCTGAACGAGTCGCCGGCCCCTACCGTCCGCGTGTCTCAGGCCCAGAAGGCGTCGTCGACCTCGCCGTTCAGCGCTACCTCGTCCATGTCCGTCGCCTTGCCGCCGACGATCGTGAACACCAGGACGTTGCGTTGCTCGGTGCTCTTGCCGTTGCGGGTCGCCTTCGTGGTGAACGTCGCGACGGCACCGTGGTCACTCGCGTAGACGTCGCTGAGCACCGCCTGCATCGTGCCGTCGGTCAACGAGCCCAGCTCGCCGTACATCTTCAGGATGTTGTCGAGACCCTTGTGATCGCCGCTGAACCGGTTGTTGCCGGGCATGTGTTGAATGCAGTCGGCGGACAGGATCGTGCTGAGTGTCGCGACGTCGCCCTTGTTGAAGGCTTCGAAACCCTTGCGGATGAGGGTGGCGTTGTCAGTGGCTTTTGTCATGGACGTCCCTTCGAGATGGCTTCCTCGCCTCAGCATCGCGACACCGGGCGCGGATAGCCATGGCCACAAAGGGCGTGGGCACCTGGCCGGTCAGGCCCGGCGATGGAAGCGCGCGCCGAGGAGGCCGAGATCCACCCGCGAGATCCGCCCGTCGGCGCCGCGCACGAACACGACGTCCATCGGGACCCCGTCGTACGGCGCGCCGCGCAGCAGCATCCGGAAGTGCAGGTCGTCGCCGCCGGGCATCCGGGTCAACGGGGCCGGCCGGCGCAGCGCCCCGAACCGGCCGCGCATCGTCAGCCCGCCGTCGCGCGCGTCGACGGTGAGGCCACCGGCGGCCAGGCCGGCGATGCGCATGTTGCGGCGCCACCCCGGCTCGGCGCGGTAGTCACCCGTCACCGCCGCGATCACGTCCGCGGACGCCGCGGGCGCGGGCGCAGGCGCGGCCGTCGTCGACGTCGAGCGCCCGCGCCATGAGCCGGCGGCCGAGACGCAGCGCCGCCCCCCGCGCGGTGCTGTTGCACAGGACGACGACGCCCACGCCGTCGTCCGGCGCGACGAACACCGCCGCCTCGTAGCCCGGGAAGTCCCCCGGGTGGAAGACCAGGCGGTGACCGGCGAGTGAGTCCAGGAACAATCCCAACCCGGTGTACGGGACGCGGTCGCCCAGCAGCACCTGCGGCTCGTACATCTGCCGCAGGGTCCCGGCCCGGAGCGCTGCCCCGGCCGCCGGTCGCGCGAGCCGTCCCGGCGTAGGCGAGCATGTCGGCCAGCGACGAGTACGCCCCGCCCGCGCCCGCCTTGACCACGATCCGTTCCGGCACCGGGCGGGCGCGACCGCCGCGGAACCGGTGCCCGGCGGCGACCTCCGCCACCGGATCGGGCGCGAACGTGCTGTCGCCCATGCCCAGCGGCCGCCAGACGTTGTCCGCGACGTAGTCGGCGTACGACGTGCCGGTGACGTCCTCGACGAGCTGACCGAGGATCGCGTAGCCGTCGTTGGAGTAGTTCCACGCCGTCCCCGGCTCGACGGTCGCCGTCACTCCCGACGGGTAGAGGTCGACGAGCCGCGGCACCGGGCGGCCGGCGCGTGGACCGACGAACCGCGCCGGGCGCACCAGGTCGCTCCACCGCAGTGGGTCGGGCAGCCCGGCCCGGTGGGTGAGCAGGTGCCGCACCGTCACCGCCGGCGCGCCGGCCGGCTGCCGCACCCGCAGTGTCCGGAGGTGGGAGCCCACCGGGTCGTCGAGCCCGATCCGCTGCTGCTCGACGAGCTGCATCACCGCGACCGCCGTGAACGTCTTCGTCACCGACGCGACCCGGAACAGCGTCGCGTCATCGGCAGCATGCGTCGCCTGGAAGACCGGGGCTCCGCGCACGGTCACACCTGCGACGAGCCCGGCGACACGGGCGCCGGCCGCCTCCTCGTCGAACGCCGCCTGGAGCGATGAGGTCACAGGCCGAACGACCGGCTCACGTAGTGGAACGTGTGCGCGGCGTCGTAGGCGAACACCCGCCCGACCGACGGCGTCACCCGGCCGTCGCTGACACCGAGGCGCCCGCCGACCGTGGCCGCCGCGACGTAGGACCGCCCGACCTGCGGCAGCGCACCGAGGACGGCTGCGGGGTCGGAGCTCCCCGAGGTCGCGCGCAGCAGCTCGTCGTAGAGGGTGAACGCCTCACACCCGGAGTACGCCGTCCAGCGGTCGGTCGCCGTCTGGGTCACGACCCCCTGACGGCGCAGCCGCTGCAGGCACGCGCGTCCGGTCGGTGTCACCGGCGCCTGCGCCTTCTCCGTCGTGTCGAGCACCGGGATCCAACCGACACCACGCATGTTCTGCATCTGCTGGGGCGGCGCGTTCAGCTGCAGCGCGATCGGGATCGCGACGGTCGACAGCGCGTAGCCCGGCCGGTAGCCCTGGTTCTCCGCCACCTCGGAGAACGCGAAGACGATGTTGGCCTCCGCCCCGGCGGAGACCACCATCACCCGGTCGACCCCGTCCTGGCGGAACTGCAGGACCGCACTCGACATCTGCGAGGTCTGCGTGCCGAAGTCCTGGATGGACTGGAAGCACTGCGTGCGGAACGTCGAGGTGAGCGGCACCCCCGCCTGACGTAACGCCGGCACGACGCCGTTGCCGTAGATCCGGTTGTCGACCGGGCAGTCCTCGACGATGACACCGACCCGGCTGCGCGAGGTCAGGAACCCGTCGGCGGCCAGGTGCCGCACCACAGCCGACTCGCGGTCCTCGCCCACCTGGGTCAGCGGCGTCACGAACAGGGGGAAGCGCCGCGCGTCCTGCCGGTCCGGCGCCACGAAGTCACCGCTGATGAGCGGCACGTGGGCGCGTCCGAGGCAGTTGAGCAGCTGCTCGCTGTAGTACTGCAGCTGCATCAGCACCGCGGCGACGTGGTTGTCCTCGGTGAACGACGAGCACGCCGCCGCCAGCTGCCCCTCGTAGCTGTTGTCATAGGAGTGCATGCCGACGTAGACCGGATCGATCCGGCGGCCGCCGATGCCGCCGCTGTGGTTCCAGTCATCGACGTAGGCGTGCATCACCCGGCCGGGCGTGATCGTGTTGCCGTTGTTGATGCCGGCCTGTTCGGCGCCGTCGTTGACGGCGTACAGGACCCCGAGCGAGATCGGTGCCGTCACCCGGGTGCTCCCGGACGCGCGGCGGGAGGGTGCCGGTCGCGGGGCCGGCGGTCGACGTCGCGCCGCGAACTCGTGCCGCTGCTGCCCGGCCCGGTGACCGTGCCACCCGGCCCGGTCACGGTCGCGCCGGGGCCGGTCACGGTGCCACCCGGCCCGGTCGTCCACGCCCCGGCGTCGGGCTCGGCGGCGCCGCGAGCCCACCCGCGGGAGCGCCCGCGGCCGGCGCGCCGAGCTGCACCGCCGGGACCGTGCTGCCGCACGCCGCGACCAGTACGGCGACCGTCGCACCCGTCATCGCCCGCGCGACCCGCGTCACGGGCGTCCGCCGCGTCGTCCGGTCACCCGGGTCGCTGTCAACGCGCGGCATCCGCGGGCTCCTCGTCGGTCGCGATCGCCGCGGTGCCCGTCAGCAGCGCGGTGACCCCGTGGGAGATGTCGGTGACGAGATCGACGTCGTCGTTGAACAGTGCGCGTACGGCGAACCCACCCAGCAACGCGTTGACCGCGCGGCTCAGCCCCGGGAGGTCGGCCGGGGCGGGGAGCCCGAGGCTGCGGCTCATCGCGAGCAGCACCTCGCCGAGGGTCTCGTCGACCCGCTGCTGCGCCTGGTCGACGCGCTGCGCCAGGTCGGGCCGGTCGCGCACGGTGGCGATGAACTCCATCGTTGCCGCGACCCGGGCCCGCCAGCGCACGAGGTCGTCGCTCACCGACGAGGTGAGCGCGGTGAGCACCCCCTCGTCGGACGCGGCGGCGTCGAGCGCGGCCCGCATCGCCGCCAGGTCCTGCTCGGCGACGCGCTCGAGCACCGCGATGAACAGGTCGGCCTTGCCGCCGAAGTTCGAGTAGACGGCGCCGGTCGTATAGCCGGCGGCCGCGGCGACCGCGTCGACCGACGCCGCGCCGTAACCGCTGACGAAGAAGACGTCCGCCGCCGCCGCGAGCAGCCGCTCGCGGGTGACCTCGCGGACCCGCTGCCCCTGCGCGCGCCCCGGTCGGCGGTCCGGCACGGGCACCCCTGCAGCTCGATAGCGTCGTTATCGAGTAGGAGGGTTACTCAGCCGGACCGCCGCGTCAACGGAGGTTCCCGCGGGTCACCCCATCTCGGCGGTGCCCATGGGAGTGCGAAGCGGCAGGCCAGCTGACCCGGTCGGGCCCGCCCTCGACGCGTTCTAGGGTCTGAGCATGCGTGCTGCGGTCAGTCTTCACATCGACGCGCCATCGGACCGGGTCTGGGGCATCGTCAGCGACATCACGAGAATGGGCGAGTACAGCCCCGAAGTTGTCGAGGCCGAGTGGATCGACGGCGCCACCGGTCCGGAGGTCGGGGCCCGGTACCGGGGTCACGTGAAGCGCAACGAGATCTGGCCCGTTCTCTACTGGACCACTTGCGAGATCACCGAGTGCAAGCGCGGCGAGGTGTTCGAATTCGCGGTCATGTTCCGTGACCGGCCGGTGAACACCTGGCGCTACGAATTCCGCGCCACGGACGGCGGCGGCACCGACGCCACCGAGTCCTTCGACCTCGGCAGCAACCTGTTCACCAAAGTCTGGCGTCCGCTCGGCGGATTCCTCCGGGAGCGCCGCAACAAGCGCGACATGCTCCGCACCCTCGAAAGAGTCAAGGCTGTCGCAGAGCGTGCGCAATCGGCAAGGCCATAGCCCCGCGGACGTCCCGGCAGGGCGCGTGTTCGTCTTCGCCAAGAGCAGCAGCCAGTCCGACGTGGACCTCTGATGTGATGGGGTCGCAGCGACGCCGACGTATCGGGGAGCAGCATGATCTTCATCACCGCAAAGTTCCGGGTGCGACCGGACGATGCTGATTCCTGGCCGCAGATCACCCGCAGCTTCACCGAGGCAACACGGGCCGAGCCCGGGTGCCTGTGGTTCGACTGGTCGCGCAGCCTGGACGACCCGAACGAGTACGTCCTCGTCGAAGCATTCTCTGACGGCGATGCCGGCGCGGCGCACGTGCAGTCCGACCACTTTCGCCAAGCTCAGAGCGCCATCCCGCCGCACCTTGTAGCGACCCCGAGGATCGTGAGTGTGTCGGTGGACCAGCAAGACTGGTCCGAGCTCGGTGAGATGCTCGTCGAATAGCGGCGCCTCTTCGGTATTGCCTTCGCTCGACAGCACGAACACTGCGACAACGTGGACGGCGGCAAGACTGTCGGGGGTCGACCAGCCGGACGCGTTACATGTAACGTCATGTTCATGGCCAAGGACGAGGTATCGCCGGTCCGCGAGCGGGTGCGCAGCCATCGTGAGCGGCTGCGGCAACAAGGCCTTCGACCGATTCAGATCTGGGTGCCCGATGTGCGCTCGGCCAAGTTCGCCGCCGAGGCACGTCGACAATCACAAGCCGTCGCCGCCAGCCCGCACGCCAGTGACGATCAGGCCTTCATCGACGCCGTCGGCCTGGACGCGGGTTGAGACGCGGCGAGATCTGGACCGCCGCAGGCGGCAGCGGGTACGCCGGCAAACCCCGTCCCGTGCCCATCATGCAAGGCGGCTGAGGCGAACGAAGCGTGCGCAAATGGGTGGGCTATAGCCCATCGGCGGGCGCGCGCTTGCCCAGCGGCGGTGCAGCGCTGCGGCCCCGGCCCAGTCGTCGCGGTCCAGCGGCAGCAGCGTCGCCCGTCCCAACAGGCCACGCAGTCCCCGCGCGTGCTCGTCGTCGCGCGCGCCATACACAGAACGCACACCTGGCATACGCCTTCAGGCGGCTGCGCCGGCGCCTTCGTCGGGAGCACGCCAGTAGGCCGACGTGCCGACGACCACGAGACCGAGCGGCTGGCAGGCACTCCCGCGCAGCAGCACCTGCAGGTCCCGCCACAGCTGCCGGTCCTCCGGCTGCGGCCGGCCGTCCCGACGGATGACCACCATCAGATAGGCCGTCGCGGGCATGTTGTCGATGATCCGCGCGTAGTTGCGCAGCAGCTCGAGGTCCATCTCGTCCATCGCGCGTCGACCGCCTGCGCGACCAACGGCGGCCCCGCCGGGTCGTCGAAGAACAGCGTCCACAGCGACGCCTCGTCCTCCGGCCTCATCCGCTCGCGGATCTCCCGAACCCGCTCGTCCAACCACTCCGTCGTCATCGCTCCTCCTCAGGTGTCCGGTGCCGCCGCCCACCCTGGGATCTCGTCGCCGCCCGCGCAGCCGGCCGCGCGCCTGCTGTGGACAGAGCGCGGGGCTTGGGTAAGGTCGGCCGCGCTGCGGCCCGACGGGCTTCCTCGCCGGACATGCCCCCACCCGCACGACGAGTTCGTGCTGCTTGGGGAGTCCGTCCGGTGCTGCTGTTCCGAGCGTCCGCCGAGGCCCTGCGGTCCGAGGCGCAGGCGGGGCGGTTGGCACGGCATCTGGCGGAGCAGTACTCCTTCGCGATGGGTCACCGCGCCGCCGAGTCGGAGGTGCGGTCGTGGGAGCGCAGCCTCCCGGTCCTGGCCGAGGACCTCCGCGAGGCGGGGCTGACCGACGTCGAGGTGCTGGTCGAATACCAGCTGCCGCTGTCGAGCAAGCGCGTCGACGCGCTCCTCGCCGGCGTTCACCCACGCACCGGCCGCCCGTCGTACGTCCTCGTCGAGCTCAAGCAGTGGAGCCAGGCCGAGCCGTACGACGACGCGCCCGACCTCTGTTACGTCGAGAGCTACGGCCACCACCCGGTGTTGCACCCCGCCGAGCAGGTACGCCGCTACTGCACCTTCCTCGCCGACTTCTCCCGCGCGCTCGAGCATTCCCCCGATGCCCTGGCCGGCGCGGCGTACCTGCACAACGCGACCGAGTTCGGCGTCAGCGGCCTGCGTGCGCTGCCCGAGGACGAGCACGGGCAGCTGTTCACCCGCGAGCGGCGCGGCGACTTCCTCGACTTCCTCCGCCGCCGGCTGGCGCCCGACGCGGGCGTCGGGTCCGCCGACGTGTTGCTGGCGAGCGCGGTCGCTCCGAGCCGGCAGCTGCTGAAGGTCGCGGCGACCGAGGTGCAGCAGCGCGAGCAGTTCACGCTGCTCGACGAACAGCAGGTGGCCTACCGGCTGGTCCTGTCCTCGGTGGAGCGGGCGCGCGCGGCCGACAGCAAACAGGTGGTCCTCGTCACCGGCGGCCCGGGCTCGGGCAAGAGCGTCATCGCGCTCGCGGTGCTGGGCGAGCTGTGGCGGCAGGGCCGGTCGGCGTTGCACGCGACCGGGTCGAAGTCGTTCACCGAGACGCTGCGCAAGGTCGCCGGTGCGCGCAACTCCCGCGTCAAGGCGCTGTTCAAGTACTTCAACAGCTTCATGAGCGCCGACCCCAACGATCTCGACGTCCTCGTCTGCGACGAGGCGCACCGGATGCGCGAGACCTCGGTCAACCGCTACACCAAGGCCGAGCTGCGCACCGGCAAGGCGCAGGTCGCCGAGCTCATCGACGCCGCGCGGGTGCCGGTGTTCCTGCTCGACGAGCACCAGGTGGTGCGGCCGGGGGAGACGGGCACGCCGGACCTCATCCGGGCGGCGGCGGCCGAGCGCGGGATCGGTGTCGTCGAGGTGTCGCTTGACGCGCAGTTCCGCTGCGGCGGCAGCCGGACCTACGAGGAGTGGGTGCTGCGGCTGCTCGGGCTGGAGTCCGGCGGTGCGGTCGGATGGGAGGGCGACACCTACTTCGAGCTGCGGGTCGCCGACTCGCCCGCCGCGGTCGAGGAGTTCCTGCGGCTGAAGGCGTCGGAGGGGTACGGCGCCCGGATGACCGCCGGGTTCTGCTGGCCGTGGAGCGACCCGCGGCCGGACGGCACCCTGGTCGACGACGTCGCCATCGGGTCGTGGCGGCGGCCGTGGAACGTCAAGGGTGAACGAGCCGTCGGCGGTGCCCCGCCGTCGAGCCTGTGGGCGACGGACCCGGCCGGCTTCGGCCAGGTCGGCTGCATCTACACGGCCCAGGGCTTCGAGTACGACTGGAACGGCGTCATCCTCGGCCCGGACCTGGTACGCCGGGGCGACCGGTGGGCGGTCCAGCGGTCGGCGTCCAAGGACCCGGGCCTTCGCGGGGTGGACGACGCCGAGGCGGACCGGCTGCTCCACAACGTCTACAAGGTGCTGCTGACCCGCGGCATGGTCGGCACGGTCGTCCACTCCGTCGATCCGGAGACGCAGGCGCATCTCGCCGGGCTGGTCCGTGCGGGAGACCGGGCGACCTGCTAGAGATTCTCGGTGCGGCCGCGGCCGATGAGTTCGGGACAGTCGCGACGTCGTAATGGTGTCCGTCGCAGCGACGGACGGCAACCACCAGGAGGAGCCATGCCCAACACCACGACGGGCGTCAACAAGGTCGCGACGGTCATCGTGCCGGTGGCCGACCAGGACCGGGCGGTCGAGTTCTACTGCGGCGCGCTCGGCTTCGAGAAGCGGGTGGACATCCCGTTCGGCGGGGGCGCCAGCTACCGCTGGATCGAGGTCGGCCTGCCCGGGGAGTCGACCACGATCGCGCTCGCGCCACCGCCGGAGGGCGCCGCGACCGGCGGCCGGGAGACCGGCATCAGCCTGCAGTCCGACGACATCGACGGCTACCACGCGCGGTTGAAGGACGCGGGTGTCGACGTCGACGCCGAGGTGCAGCGGATGGGTGCCCCGGTGCCGCCGATGTTCTGGTTCCGCGACAACGAGGGCAACACCCTGATGGTCGTGCAGTAGGCGCGTCTCGCCCGGCCCCCGGGCATGCCGTGGCTCAGCCGGCGAGGTGCTGCCAGTCCGGCGCGAGCGCGCGCCACGGCCCGCTCGCCGCGACCCGGCCGTCGACCAGCACGAGGACGCGGTCGGCCCGGCGCAGCGCGGCGCGCTTCGACGTCGAGGCGATGACGGTCGTGCCCCGCTCGCGCAGGGCCTCCCACAGCTCCACCTCGGTCCGCGCGTCCAGCGCGCTCGACACGTCGTCGGCGAGCACGAGCTCGGCCTCGGTCGCCAGCGCCCGCGCGAAGGCGAGCCGCTGCACCTGGCCGCCGGACAGCCGCACGCCGCGGTGCCCGACGATCGCGTCGAGCCCGCCCGCCTCGGTGATGTCGGCACCGAGGCGCGCGTCGGCGACCGCCTGGTCGAGCGATCGGCGGTGGTCGAGCCGGACGTTGTCGGCGAAGGTGCCCGACAGCACCCGCGGCACCTGTGCGACGTAGGCGACCTGCCCGGGGCGCAGGAAGACCTGCGGGTCCTCGACGTCGACGCCGTTCCACTGCACCCGGCCGGTGTGGTGCACCAGCCCGGCCAGCGCGCCGAGCAGCGAGGACTTGCCCGACCCGACCGGCCCGAGCAGCAGCACCAGCTCGCCCGCGGCGACGGTGAAGCCGACCCGGTCGACGCCGATGGTGCCGTCCGGGTGCACGGCCGTGAGGTCGCAGGCCGTGAGCCGCCGCAACGGTGTCCGCGGCGGCAGCGGCGGGGTGGGTGCCCGCCCGGTGACGAGGTCGACGCCGGCGGGCACCGCCATGAGGTCGACGCCACCGGCCAGCCGCGAGGTCGCGTCCTTCCACGCGCGCACGCCCGGTGCCTCGGTGACGACCGCGCCGGCGACCCGGCCGAACCAGTCGAAGCCGTTGACCGCGGTCGTCACCAGCAGTGCCGTCGCCAGCCCCCACCCGTCGGCGAAGTAGATCAGCCAGCCGGCGACGACGCCGCACTGCACCATGACGATCGGTACGCCGTCGAGCACCGCCTGCACCCGGTGCTCGCGGACGGCGGCACTGACCCGGCCGGCGTCGACGCGCTGCAGGTGCCGGTGCACCGCCGGGGTGGCGGCGGCCAGCTTCACCGTGCGCGCGGCATCGAGGGCGGACACCAGCGCCCGGCCGAACTGCGCCCGGGCCGTGGACGACGCGGCGGCGGACCGGCCGGCGAGCGGCGCGCCGACCGCCGACGCGGCCGCGGACACCACCATGACCGCGACGAGCACGGCGCCGGCGAGCAGGCTGCCGCCGGCGGCCATCGTCACCGCGACGATCGCGATGCCGTTGAGGAAGTCGACCCACCGGTCGGCGTACCGCGCGAACCGGTCGGCGTCCATCGCCCGGGCGACCACCTCGCCCGGCGGCGTGCGCGGCAGCCGGTGCTGCATCGTCTGCCCGCGCAGCACCGCGTGCCGCACGCGCAGCATCACCGCCGACCACCACTGCGGGTAGACCCGGAACGCGACCGCGAGCCCGAGCGGGGCGAGGAGAAGGCAGCCGACCAGCGCGACGGTCAGCGCGGTGACGTCGCGGCCGGACTGCAGGTCGGTGACCAACCTGCCCCACACGAACCCGGTGACCGCGCCGAACGCGCCGGTCAGCGCGGAGACCAGGAACAGCGCCGCACCGCCGATGCCCCAGCGCGGGTGGATGCCGAGCATGGAGACGGTGCTCGCGCGCGAGCCCGGGCCCGCGACCGGGCTCGGTCCTCCGGGGGGACATCGCCGGTACGCCGGGCGGTCGCCGTCTCGCGGCCGTCGAGGTGCACCGACGCCGCATCGTCGCCCACACCGGCGGCGTCGAGCAGGTCGCGGAACGGCCCGGGCGAGGACGCCAGCGTCGCCCGGTCGCCCTGCTGCACGACGCGGCCGGCGCTGAGCACCGCCACCGTGTCGGCCCGGGTCGTGGTCGACAGCCGGTGGGCGATGAGGACGCCGGTGCGGCCGCTGAGCAGCCGCTCGGCGGCGCCCACCACGCGGGCCTCGGTGACCGGGTCCATCCGCGCGGTCGCCTCGTCGAGCACCACGACCTGGACGTCGCGCACCAGCAACCGCGCGAACGCCACGAGCTGCTCCTCGCCGGCCGACAGGCTGGTGCCGCCGGGCCCGAGGACCGTCTCGAGCCCGTCGGGCAGCCCGGCCACCCAGGACGACAGGCCGAGCTCGTCCATCGCCCCGGCCACGGTTGCGCGCGGGACGTCGGCGAAGAGCGTGACGTTGTCGGCGAGCGTCCCGGCGAGGATCTCGGTCCGTTGCGTGACGACGCCGATGGTGGCGCGCAGCTGCTGCAGGTCGACGGTGGTGACGTCGACGCCGCCGACGAAGACGCTGCCGGGCGGCGGCTCGACCGCCCGCGACAGCAGCGCCGCCAGCGTCGACTTGCCCGAACCGGTGCGACCGACGAGCGCCACCGTCGTACCGGCCGGCACCTCGAGGTCGACGTCGCGTAGCGCGAACGTGCCGTGCGGGTAGGCGAAGTGCAGGTCGCGGATGCTGACGCCCACCGGACCGGACGGTGCGGCGGCGCCGCCGGTCGGTTCCGCGGGGACGGCCATCATCGACCGCAGCCGGGTCAGCGCGCCGAGCCCGGCCTGCAGGTCGGGCATGTGCCGGGCGACGCGGTCGATCTCACCGACGAAGCGCGTCGTGACGAGGAACAGCGTGACGAGCGCCGCGGTCGACAGCCGGTCGTCGGCGACGAGGGCGACGCCGGCCACGGCGGTGGCGGCCAGCAGCCCGTGCAGCAGCAGGCCGGCGCGGCGCCCGAGCCGGGCCGCCGCGCGGCAGGTGTCCGCCACCCGGGCGTGGACGACCGCCGACAGCTCCGCGCAGCGCCGGATCAGGTAGGCCTGGCCGAGGCTCGACCGCAGGTCGTCGCGGGCCGCGATGCCCTCCTCCATGACGGCGGCATGGTCGGTCCAGGCGATCTCCTCGACGACCTTGCGCCGGGAGACCTCGGCGGCGAGCGGGCGGATCGCGACGGTGGTGACCGCCGCGGTCACCGGGAACAGCACCCAGGCCGGCCACCAGGTCAGCCCGGCGACGATCCACATCGGGACCGCGCCGAGCAGGGTGCGGGCGAGGTCCCAGGTCATCCGGCGCAGCAGCAGCCCGAGCTCGTGGGTGTCGTCGTCGACCCGGTCGAGGATCTCGCCGACCGCCTGCTCCGACAGCGTGGCGAGCGGCTGCCGCAGCGCCGCCGCGAGCAGGTCGCCGCGCAGCCGCCCCTCGGCGACGTCGACCACGGCGGCCCAGGCGGCCCGGCCGGCGGTGTCGAGGACCGCCGCCCCCACCACGCACAGGGCCAGCAGCTCGACCAGGGCCGCCGACGGCCGCTCCGCCAGCCGGCCGGCGACGACGGTGCCGACGGCGTAGCCGACCGCGGCGAGCGCGGCCGCACCGAGGGACCACCACGTCACCGGCCGGCGCAGCCGCGCGAGCGTGATCAGCCGGCCGGCCGGGTCGTCGGGAGGCGGCGGCGCCGCCGGGCGGTCGACGGCGGTGGGACTCAGCGCGTCGACGGTCATAACGGCGTCGACGCTACGCGCGGGGACCGACAGCCGTCGCCTGAGTTTCCCCCGACCGAAAGCGGCGGCGCCGCCTGCGACGACATCTCTGCGGCGTACGGCAGACTCGACCGGGTGCCGGACGACTTCGTGGTGGCGCGCAACCCGGATCCCGACTCGAAGCTGCCGTACCTCATCCGGCTCCCGCTCGGCCGGGACGGGGTGGTGCTCAAGGCGCGTGAGCCCTGGCCGCGGACGAGCAAGGTCTTCTGCCACCGTGGTGCCACCTGGCCGGCCGAGCCGGAGATCGTCGAGCGGTGGCCGGTACGACAGTGCAAGCGGCGCGGCCCGGCGATCGACCTCGTCCTCGACCGTGGCCGAGAGAACCGCTCGCAGTTCGTCTTCGCGCGGCTGAAGGACGGCCGCGAGGCGGTCTTCTGGCAGTCGCCGAAGACGACCCGCAAGGCGCGGCCAGGGGTCCGGCTGCCGACCCGGCGCGTCGCGGGCATCGACGAGCTCCCGATCCTCGTCGACGACCGGGAGCGCTACCCGTATCGGTTCGCCCACCAGAAAGCCACCACGACCCGGCGGCGGCTGCCGGCGGGCGACTACGGCGTCGAGCTCGGCGGTCGGGTCGTCGCCGCGGTCGAACGCAAGTCGCTCGACGACCTCGCTCGCTCGCTCGTCGACGGAGGTCTCGGCTACGCGCTCGCCGAGCTCGCGGCGTTGCCGCGTGCGGCGGTCGTGGTCGAGGACAGGTACGCCGATGTGTTCAAGCTGGAGTTCGTCCGCGCGGGCTATGTCGCCGAGCTGCTGGGGCGGGCGCAGGTGCGATGGCCTGCCGTTCCGATCGTCTTCACCGAGACCCGGCCGCTGGCGGAGGAGTGGACGTTCCGCTTCCTCGGTGCGGCGTTGGCCGAGCTGGCTGCGGACCGCGACACGGCGGACCTGGAGGCCGGGCTCGCACCGGCGGGCGAGCTGCCGCCTCGCGAGCCGACTCCCGCGGAGATCCGCGCGTGGGCGCGGTCGGCGGGGATGGACGTGTCCGACCGGGGCCGCCTGCGCCCGGAGGTCGTCCTGGCGTATCGACAGGCTCACACCTCGAGCCCGGACCGATCGGCGGCGCCTCCTGCCGACGACGCGGGTGCCTGCGGCGCGCTGTGACGCCGAGGCTCAGGCGGGGCCCGCGCGGCCGACGCGGCCGACCGTCGTACCCGGCGGCAGTGCCTCGGCGGGCCAGGTCGAGGCCGACCCCTCCGGGCGTCGCAGCCGGTACGGCGTGCAGCGCGGCTGCCCGTCGAGCAGCCGCGCGAGGTCGGTCTCCTCGACCTGCTGCACCGCGGTGTGCTGTGCCCGCGAGAGCACGAGGTGCCGCCGCGCGGTGCTCATGAGGTTGCCGCCCATCACCTCGAGGTCCTCGGCGACCGGCTGGATCAGTACGACGGCGGTGCCGCGTTGGCGCAGCCGTCGCGCCTCCCATCCGAGCCGACGGCCGTTGGCGCGGCGCATCTGCCCGCGGATCGCACCGCGGCCGGCGCGGGCCAGCTCGTGCGGCCACGACGACATCGGGTTGAGGCAGATGACGAGGTCGAGGTCCTGCTGCGCGACGCTGTCGAGGTTCGACACCGACCACGCGCCGCCGTCGACGTACAGCTTCCCGTCGATCCGGACCGGCCGGTAGACCGCCGGCACCGCGCACGACGCGGCGACCGCCTCGTCGAGGTTGGCCGGCGGCGACCCGTGGCGGCCGAAGACGACCCGGCGGCCGCTCGTGAGGTCGGTTGCGACGGCCCAGTACGCCGGGTGCGGTGCCCACCCCTGCAGCACGACCCGCCGGATCGTCTCGCGCAGCGGCCGGGTCGACATGAGGCCGCGCGGTGCCCATGCCGCGGCGAGGACGCCGGCGCGGTGCCGGCGCGGTGTCGTCAGCGCGCGCATGCCGAGAGCGAGTGAGTGCGGCCGCAGGTCCGGCAGGCCGCGGCGGCGGACGAGGACGCCGCCGGCCGAGCGGTCGGCCTCGTCGGTCGGGTTGCCCTGCGCGTCGAGCAGCCCCGGGAACGACTCGCCCGCGGAGTGGGCGACCATGAACCACGGCGGCACTCCCGAGGCGAGCAGGGCGCCGATCATCGACCCGGCCGACGTGCCGGCGATGACGTCGGCCGAGGACGGGTCCCAGCCGGTCTGCTCGGTGAGGGTCGCGAGGGTGCCGGCGAGCCACGCGCCGCCGAGGACGCCGCCGGCTCCGAGGACGAGCCCGACGCGCGGCCGCTCAACACCTGACCCCACGACGCGCACGTCCCCAGCATGCCCGGTCGCAGCCTGTCCTGTCGGCCGGCTCCGGCTATCTGCCGCGCGATCGTGTGGAGGCACTCAGTCGCGAGGTCGGCAGGGCAACGTGACGAGCGTCCGCGGGTGGGGCACGTCCGGGGTGTCGAGGTAGGACTCCCAGGCCCGCGCTGTGTGCACGTAGTCGTGCTCGGTGGCCCACTGGTCGAGCGCGTCGTACGCCGCCCGGATCGCGTCGTACGCGCCCTGGTGAAGGGTGCGCGCGGCGGGTCCGCCCGGAAGTTCGATCGGCCAGACCCGGCCCGACGGCTTCACGGGTGCCGACGTCGGGAACCCGGCCTCGATCGTGAACTCCTCGCCGGACGGCGTGCAGTGGGCGAGCGGCCGCCCGGCAGGCTTGACGCCTTGTTCTTTCAGGGCACGCTGCACGTCGGCGAACGCCGTGGCCATGAACTGCGGGATCGCCGCTTCGGTGACGTAGCCGCGGATGATGGCAGCGGGTTGCGGCTCGAGCTCGATCAGTTCCACCTCGTAGGTCAGCATCAGGGACCTCCTCACACCGATCCTCGGGGGCGCGTCGCCCTCGCGGCAGGGCCGTTGGTCACCTGTGCGGGCCCATGCCCGGGCCCCGGCGGCGCCGACACCGCTGGTCAGATCTCGGTGCCGCCGTCGGCTGCCCGTGGCAATCGCGCCCGCACCCTGACGAGAGGCGTCCACATCCGGCCGAGGTAGACCCGGTCGGCGAGCAGGAGGTAGCCGCGATGCCGCTGGTATCGACGCGGGTCGACGATCAGCATGGTCGCCGCTCGACGTCGCTGCTCTCGCCGCTGTGCGGTGGACACGAAGCCGTCATCGGTAGCCACGCGCTCACCATGTCGGCCGAACGTGAACGCTTCCTGATGGGGCGGAGCCGATCCGGTGAAGACCCGGCGCGGGGTGGATCAGTCGAGGTCGAAGCGGTCCAGGGTCATGACCTTGTCCCACGCCGCGACGAAGTCACGGACGAACTTCTCCTTCGCGTCTGCCGCGCCGTAGACCTCCGCGAGCGCCCGCAGCTGCGAGTTCGCACCGAAGACGAGGTCCGCGGCGGTGGCGGTCCACCGCACGTCACCCGTCGCGCGGTCGCGGCCCTCGTAGACGTTCTCCTTCTCGACGAGACCTTCCACTCCGTGTCCATGGCGAGGAGGTTGGCGAAGAAGTCGTTGCTCAGCGTCCCCGGACGATCGGTGAGGACACCGTGCGTCGTCCCGCCGGTGTTGGCACCGAGGGTACGCATCCCGCCGACGAGCACCGTCATCTCGGGTGCGGTCAAGGTGAGCAGGTTCGCCCGGTCGAGCAGCAGCTGCTCGGGCGGCAGCTTCTCGCCGGCCCGCAGGTGGTTGCGGAAACCGTCGGAGGTCGGCTCGAGGACGGTGAACGCGTCGGCGTCGGTCTGCTCCTGCGAGGCGTCGGTGCGCCCTGGCGCGAACGGCACCGTGACGTCGACGCCCGCGTCCTTCGCCGCCTTCTCGACGGCCGCGCAGCCGCCCAGCACGATGAGGTCGGCGAGGGAGACCTTCTTACCGCCCGACGCCGAGCCGTTGAACTCCTGCTGGATCCCCTCGAGCGTCGACAACGCCTTGGCCAGCTCGGCGGGCTCGTTGACCTCCCAGTCCTTCTGCGGCGCCAGCCGGATGCGGGCACCGTTGGCCCCGCCCCGCATGTCGGTGCCGCGGAAGCAGGCCGCCGCGCCCCACGCGGTGCGGACCAGCTGGGACACCGACAGGCCGGAGCCGAGGAGCTTGCTCTTGAGAGCGGCGATGTCGCTGTCGTCGATGAGCGGGTGGTCGACCGCGGGGACCGGGTCCTGCCACAGCTGGGCCTCGGGCACCCACGGGCCGAGGTAGCGCGAGACGGGGCCCATGTCGCGGTGCAGCAGCTTGTACCAGGCCTTGGCGAACGCCTCCGCCAGCTCCTGCGGGTTCTCCATGAACCGGCGCGAGATCTTCTCGTACGTCGGGTCCATCCGCAGCGCGAGGTCCGTCGTGGCCATCATCGGTGCGTGCCGGACCTTCGGGTCCTCCGCGTCCGGTACGGCGTCGGCGGCTGCGCCGCCCTTGGGCTTCCACTGCTTGGCCCCGGCCGGGCTCTCGGCCAGCTCCCACTCGTAGCCGAAGAGCGTCTCGAAGAAGCTGTTGTCCCACTGGATCGGCGTCGGTGTCCACGCACCTTCGAGCCCGCTGGTGATCGCGTCACGGCCCTTGCCGCTGCCGTAGGTGCTCTTCCAGCCGATGCCCTGCTGCTCCAGCGGCGCGCCCTCGGGCTCGGGGCCGACGTGGTCGGCCGGGCCGGCGCCGTGGGTCTTGCCGAACGTGTGGCCGCCGGCGATGAGCGCGACGGTCTCCTCGTCGTTCATCGCCATCCGGGCGAACGTCTCGCGGATGTCGTGGGCCGCCGCCACCGGGTCGGGCTTGCCGTTCGGGCCCTCCGGGTTGACGTAGATGAGGCCCATCTGCACGGCACCGAGCGGGTCGGCGAGGTTGCGCTCGCCGCTGTAGCGCTCGTCGCCGAGCCAGGTGTCCTCCGGACCCCAGAAGATCTCCTCCGGCTCCCAGACGTCCTCGCGGCCGAACGCGAAACCGAAGGTCTGGAAGCCCATCGACTCCAGGGCGACGTTGCCGGCGAGCACGAGCAGGTCGGCCCAGGAGATCTTCTGGCCGTACTTCTGCTTGACCGGCCAGAGCAGCCGGCGCGCCTTGTCGAGGTTGGCGTTGTCCGGCCAGCTGTTGAGCGGCGCGAAGCGCTGCGAGCCGTCGCCGGCGCCGCCCCGGCCGTCGTGGATGCGGTAGGTGCCGGCGGCGTGCCAGGACATCCGGATGAACAGCGGTCCGTAGTGCCCGTAGTCGGCCGGCCACCAGTCCTGCGACCGGGTCATGAGCTCGGCGACGTCACGCTTCAGCGCCTCGACGTCGAGGGTCTTGAACTCCTTGGCGTAGTCGAAGTCCCCGCCCAGCGGGTTGCCGCGGGGCGAGTGCTGGTGGAGCACCCGCAGGTCGAGCATGTCCGGCCACCAGTCGCGGTTGGACCGCGGTCGGTGCGCCTTGGGCTCCGGGGCGGAGATGACCGGGTTTTCGCTCTCGCTGACGCTGTCAGACACGTCGATCCCTTCCTGTCCTGCTCGATGGCTCTTCACGTGCGGCGCCGGCGTCGCCGGCTGCGCAGTCGGGGCAGCGGCCCCAGTAAATGACCTCGGCCTCGTCGATGGCGAAGCCCCTGTCGTCGGCGGCCGTCAGACAGGGGGCGTCCCCGACCGCGCAGTCGACGTCGACCATCCGGCTGCACGTCCGGCAGATCAGATGGTGGTGGTTGTCGTCGATCCGGGTTTCGTAGCGGGCCGGTGAGCCGGCCGGCTGGATGCGCCGGAGGATCCCCTTGCCGGTGAGCGCGACGAGCGCGTCGTACACCGCCTGCCGGGAGATGGCGCCGAGGTCGGCGCGCACCGCGCGGTCGATGTCCTCGGCCGTGCTGTGGGGGCTCGCGGCACCGCGCGCAGGACGGCGAGTCGCTGGGCGGTGACCTGTACGCCGTGCAGGCGCAGCAGCGCCGCGTTGTCGGCGGGGGAGTTGTCGGCGGGGGAGTCGTCGGCCGGGGGGCTGTCGGCCGGGGGGTTGTCGAGGGGGCGTTCCACGGCCATGGGTCGAACCTAGAGCGGATTGCGGACTGATGCTAGTCCTGGACCGATCCCAGATTTCTCGGCGCGACTGCGCTCAGCGGGTGTCGTCGACCCGGGAGAGGGCGCCCTCCTGGTGCTGCGGCCGTGACGGCGGGCGACGCTCAGTCGAGCAGGCGCTGGACGCGCTGGAGCTGGACGATGACCGACCAGGTCACCTCTTCGACCGGCCGGTCGCCGTTCACGCTCACCAGCCGCTCGCGCTCGGCGTAATAGTCGAGCAGCGGCTGGGTGCGCTTCTCGTAGACCTCGATCCGGTGCGCGATGACCTCGGGGGTGTCGTCGGAGCGGCCGCTCTCCTGCCCCCGCGCGACCAGCCGGGCGACCAGCGACTCCTGGTCGACCGCGAGATGCACCGCGACCTGGATCGCGACGCCGAGGTCCTTCGCCACGGCGTACGCCGTCTCGGCCTGCTCCACCGTGCGGGGGAAGCCGTCGAGGACATAGCCGCCCGCGGCGACCGCCGCGGTCACCGGCTTGCGCAGCATGTCGAGGACGACGTCGTCCGGGACGAGGTCGCCGCGCTCCATGTAGCCCTGCGCCGTGCGCCCGATCGAGGTGGCCCGGGCGACGTGGTCGCGGAGCAGGTCACCGCTCGAGATGTGCGCGACCTGGAAGTGCTCGGCGATGCGCGTCGCCTGGGTGCCCTTGCCGGCACCCGGCGCACCGATGAGCAGCAGCCGCACGTCGAGCATCGTAGGTGGCCGCCGACCGCCAGGGGCGTACGCACCGCAGCCCGCCGACTGCGTTTGGTGACGAAGGTCACGGACGTAACCGCAGTCCGGGACCTGCGTTTGCGGGTAGCCTAAGCGCAGATCCCGACTGCACTTCTTGGAGCGACCCCTGTGACGACTCTCGAAGCGACGCCTGCCGCCGGCCCCGGCGGCGTCGGACCCGAACCACGCCCGGCGCTGGTGGATCCTCGCCGTGCTCGGCATCGCCCAGCTCATGGTCGTGCTCGACACCACGATCGTGAACATCGCGCTGCCCCATGCGCAGACGCGACCTCGGCTTCTCCAACGGCGACCGGCAGTGGATCATCACCGCCTACTCGCTCGCCTTCGGCAGCCTGCTCCTGCTCGGTGGTCGCCTCGCCGACGACTTCGGCCGCAAGCGGGTCTTCCTGGCCGGTGTCATCGGCTTCGCCGTGGCGTCGGCCGCCGGCGGCGCCGCCACGTCGTTCGGGATGCTCGTCGCGGCGCGCGCGGTCCAGGGCGCGTTCGGCGCGCTGCTCGCGCCGGCCGCGCTGTCGCTGCTGACGACGACGTTCACCGAGCCGAGAGAGCGCGGCAAGGCCTTCGGCATCTACGGCGGCATCGCCGGTGCGGGCGCGTCCCTGGGCCTGCTGCTCGGCGGCGTCCTCACCGAGTACCTCGACTGGCGTTGGACGATGTACGTCAACATCGTCTTCGCGGTCGTCGCCGCCGCCGGCGGCATCGTGCTCCTCGCCGGGCACGTGGCCGGCGAGCTGCGCGAGCGGATCGACAAGCTCGGCGCCGCTGCTCGCCTGTGGCGCCATGTTCGCGATCGTCTACGGCTTCGCCCACGCCGCCACCAAGTCGGGCAGTGCCGGCTGGGCCGAGGGGCAGACGATCGGCTTCCTCGTGGCCGGGCTGGCCATGCTCGTCGCGTTCGTGCTCGTGGAGCGGCACGCCGACCACCCGTTGCTGCCGCTGCGCGTCCTCACCGACCGCAACCGCGCCGGCGCCTACTCGGCGACGTTCCTCGCCTCGGTCGGCATGTTCGGGGTCTTCCTCTTCCTCATCTACTACCTGGAGACGATCCTCGGCTACAGCCCGATCAAGGCCGGGCTGGCGTTCCTGCCCATGACCGGCATCGTCATCGTCAGTGCCGCGGTCGCCACCACGGTGCTCATCAGCCGGGTCAGCCCACGGTTCCTCGTCGCCGGGCGGCCTGCTCGTCGCCGCCGTCGGGATGACGCTGCTGACCCGCATCGGCGTCGACTCGAGCTACGCCACGACGATCCTGCCCCCGATGGCGGTTGTCGCTCTCGGGCTCGGCCTGGTCTTCGCGCCGAGCTTCGCGCTGGGCACCCTCGGGATCCGGTCGCACGACGCCGGCGTCGCCTCGGCCACGATCAACGTCTCGCAGCAGATCGGCGGCTCGATCGGCACGGCCCTGCTCAACACGATCGCGACGAGTGCCGCCGCCGGCTACATCGCCGGCCACGCCACCGGCCGGCCGACCCAGCTGCTGGTCGCGCAGGCGGCGGTGCACAGCTACGTCGTCGCCTTCTGGATCTGTGCCGCGATCTTCCTCGGTGCCGCGGTCGTCGTCGGGTTGCTGCTGCGCCCCGGCGTACCGGATCTCAGCGCCAACGAGGGCATGGACGCGCTGGTGCCGGTCTGATGAGCGCCGGGGTCGAGCACCGCCGGCTGCGGGCGGACGCAGCTCGCAACCGCGAGGCGCTGATCGAGGCCGCGCAGCGGTTGTTCGCCACCCGCGGGCTCGCCGTCACCCTCGACGACATCGCGGCCGCGGCCGGCGTCAACGTGGCGACGGCCTACCGGCACTTCACCAACAAACACGAGCTCGCGCGGGCTTTCCTGGCCCAGATCCTCGACCAGACGATCGTGATCGCCGAGGAGGCCGCGGCGGCCGACGACCCCTGGCAGGGTGTCTGCGACTTCCTCACGCGCACGTTGGACCTGATGGCCGACAACCGTGGCCTGCACGACGTCTTCACCGCGAGCTACACCGGCGAGTGGATGGACCGGCTCGACGAACGGGTCAACCCGCTGCTCGAGCAGCTCCTCACCCGCGCCAAGCGAGCCGGCCGGGTCCGCCGCGACGTCGAGCCGCCGGACCTCGGCGTGCTCCTGCAGATGCTCGCCGCCGTCACCGACATCGACTCGCCCGACGTCGAGCTGCTCCTCCGCCGCTACCTCGGGCTCGTGCTCGACGGTCTTCGCCCGTCGGACAACCGGCTGCCCGGTACGCCGCCGAGCAGCGCGGAGGTGCACGCCGCGGCGACCGCCCACGCCGGGCGCCCACCGTCCCGGCGGCGCCGGTGCGCCGTCAGTAGCTGAACGTCGTCGCGCCCTCGTCGCCGATCCACTGCGCCGCTGTTCGTCACCCCGAACACCGTGCGCAAGCACCTGGAGAACATCTTCGCCCGGCTGCAGGTGTCGACCCGCACGGCCGCGGTCGCGCAGGCCTTCGGTGGCCAGGGCTCAGGCCGCGGGGCCTAGGCGTCCACCGCCAGGGCGAACGGAAGGACCGCGCCCGCGCCGGCGAGCCGTAGCTCGCGGGCGGCCAGGGCCATCGTCCAGCCGGTGTCGACGCGGTCGTCGACGAGCAGCACCACCGGCTCGCCCAGCCGACCGATCGACTCGGCCTGCTCGCCGGAGACGGTGAAGGCACCCTGCAGCGCCCGGACCCGTTGCGCACTGTTGGTCCGCGAGGCGCCCGCCGGTGCGGGCGACGCGGCCAGCGGGCCGAGCCACTCGAGCCGGCCGATCGTCGCGAGCCGCTCGCCGAGCGTCGTGACCAGCGTCGGCCGGGTCGCCGACGGCACCGCCGCGACCGCGACGGGCCGCTGCTCCCAGCCCCAGGTCCGCAGCACCTCGACGGCGGCGTTGAACAGCTCGTCCGGCAGTGGCAGGTCGCCGGCGCCCTCGTGCAGCACCCGGCGCAGCCGTGGGCCCCAGCCGATGTCGCTGAGCCGCCCGATCGCCCGGCCGGACGACGCGCGCTCCTCGGGCGCGATCTTCCCGGACAGCGGTACGCCGATCTTCGCCAGCCCGCTCGGCCACATCGCGCGCGGCTCGATCTCGACTCCCGGCCGCAGCATCTGCGCGCGCGACGCCTGCACCGCGGTCTCCGAGACCTCGGCCGCCCACGACTGGCCGGTGCAGTTGTCACACCGCCCGCAGGGCGCCGCCCCGGGGTCGTCGAGCTGGCGGCGCAGGAACTCCATCCGGCAGCCGTCGCCGCGCGATGTAGTCGCGCATCGCCTGCTGCTCCGCGGCGCGGACCGCGGCGACCTTGCGGTAGCGCTCGGCGTCGTACACCCAGGGTTGACCGGTGGCGATCCACCCGCCCTGCACCCGTCGTACCGCGCCGTCGACGTCGAGCACCTTGAGCATCTGCTCGAGCCGGGACCGGGACAGCTCGACCGACACCTCCAGCGCGGGCACGCTCACCGGCCGGTCCGACTCGGCGAGCACGTCGAGCGTCTGCCGGACGACGTCCTCGGGCGGGAAGCCGACGCTGGTGAAGTAGCGCCACACGTCCTCGTCCTCGGTGCCGGGGATGAGCAGCACGGTCGCGCGGTCGACGCCACGGCCGGCGCGGCCGACCTGCTGGTAGTAGGCGATCGGGGACTGCGGCGCGCCGAGGTGGATGACGAAACCGAGGTCGGGCTTGTCGAAGCCCATCCCGAGCGCCGAGGTCGCGACCAGTGCCTTCACCCGGTTGGCGATGAGGTCCTGCTCCGCGGCGAGCCGGTCGGCGGTCTCGGTCCGCCCGGTGTAGGACGCGACCTCGTGCCCCTGGTCGCGCAGGAACGCCGCGACCGCTTCGGCCTGGGCGACGGTCAGCGCGTAGATGATGCCGCTGCCGGGCAGGTCGGGCAGGTGCTCGCCGAGCCAGGCCAGCCGGTGCGCGTTGGACGGCAGCCGAAGGACGCCGAGGTGCAGGCTCTCCCGGTCGAGGCTGCCGCGCAGGACGAGCGGCGGCTCCGCGGTCCCCTCCGCGAGCTGCTCGGCGACGTCGTCGACGACCCGCTGGTTGGCGGTCGCGGTCGTCGCGAGGACCGGGATCCCGGTGGGCAGGTCCTCCAGCAGCGTGCGGATCCGGCGGTAGTCGGGCCGGAAGTCGTGGCCCCAGTCGGAGATGCAGTGGGCCTCGTCGACGACGAGCAGCCCGGTCTCCTTGGCCAGACGCGGCAGGACGCTGTCGCGGAAGCCGGGGTTGTTGAGCCGCTCCGGTGAGACGAGCAGGACGTCGGTGTCGCCGCGGTGGACGGCGGCCTCGACGTCGTCCCAGTCCTCGAGGTTGGCCGAGTTGATCGTGTGGGCGGTGATGCCCGCCCGGCGCGCCGCCTCGATCTGGTTGCGCATGAGCGCGAGCAGCGGCGAGACGATCACGGTCGCGCCGGCGCCCCCTCCGCCGGAGACAGGGTGGCGCAGCAGCGCGGTCGCGATGAAGTAGACCGCCGACTTCCCCCAGCCGGTGCGCTGCACGACGAGGGCTCGGCGGCGGCCGACGACGAGCGACTCGATCGCCGTCCACTGGTCGTCGCGGAGCCGGGCGGTCGGGCCGGCGAGCGCGCGCAGGTGCTCTTCGGCTCGCGCACGCAGGTCCGTCACGGCCTCGACGCTAGCCAGCCCCGCAAACGTCCGCCCGCCGGCTGTGGAGACCGCGCGTTTCGGCCCGCGTCCGGTTCGATCTCCGGAGCACCGGGAACGGTTAACCTGGCGTCGCTGTCCGCGCGTCCACCTTCTCTCGTTCGGAGTCTCATGCGACGTCCTCCCCGCCGCCGGACCGTCTTCGCCGCCGCGCTGGCCATCGCCGGCAGCGGCCTTCTCGCCACCTCGGTCGAGGCAGCCGCCTATGACGCGAGCGTGACGCTGCCGGCCAAGCCCGGCAGCGACACGGTGAGCTTCGACGGTCACGCGCCGTTCAACAACGGCCAGGCCAACCTGCTCTTCGACGACGCCACCGGGGCATGCAACCCGAACGACGCCAACGGCGAGGTGCTCCGGGACGAGCACCATGTCAAGGTCGACGTCCCGAGCAAGGTCAACCCGAGGTACGACGTCCTCATCCGCTTCCAGATCGACTGGACGCCGCACCCGACCGACTCCGAGCCGATGCAGGACATCCGGATGGACCTCTACGGCCCGGACGGCAAGCTCGTCGCCTCGTCCGACAGCAGCCAGACCTCCGAGGGCGTCAACGTGACCGCGCCGATCGGTGGCATCTACGACATGGTCGTCTGCGCCTTCCAGACCACGCCGGACGGGCAGGACTACACGGGCACCGTCACGGCGTCGTTGCTGCGGCCGCCCCCGTCGCCACGGGCGGCGTGGCGTCGTCGCGCCGACGTACCACCAGTTCGAGGCACCGAAGGGGAAGGCGTCCGACGCCGGCGAGCCGTCGATCGGCAACAACTGGAAGTCCGGCAACACGCTGTTCACCGCCTACACCGACGAGTACGTCGTCACGTTCAACCTCGCGAAGAAGACGTCGAAGTGGACGCTCGTCAACGACGACGTGGCGGACCCGTCCAACAAGATCTCGCTCGACCCGATCGGGTTCACCGACTCCAAGTCACCGGGCGGACGTTCGTCAGCCAGCTGCTGTTCGTCTGCTCCGGTGCCGCGTTCACCGACGACGACTTCGCCTCACCGGTGACCCCGAGCGAGGGCTGCGGGTCCGGCATCAACGGCTTCGACCACCAGACCTTCGGCGGTGGGCCCTACCCCAAGGGCGTGTCGCCGCTCCTCGACTACCCGCACGCCGTCTACTACTGCTCCCAGGCGCAGGCCCTTGCCCTCGGCGGCGCGACCTGCGCGCGCAGCGACACCGGTGGGCTGACCTTCAACGACCCGGTCGAGATCTTCCACAGCGAGTGCAGCGGCATCCACGGGCACGTGCGCGTCGCGCCCGACGACGGCACCGTCTACGTTCCGAACACCAACTGCGCACGGCAAGCAGGGGGTCGCCGTCTCCCGGGACGCCGGCCAGACCTGGACGCGTGCGCACGGATCCCGGACTCCTTCGCCGGGCAGAGTGACCCGTCGGTCTCCGCCGGCGCGGACGGC
This sequence comes from uncultured Actinomycetota bacterium, assembly GCA_963835405.1. Taxonomy (GTDB): domain Bacteria; phylum Actinomycetota; class Actinomycetes; order JAFAQI01; family JAFAQI01; genus CAWIFV01. The sequence goes on along the minus strand of CAWIFV010000005.1, from coordinate 116,042 downwards.
ACCCTCTACTTCGGCTACGCCGACGGCACCGGCCGCGCGAAGGTCGCCGTGTCCCGGGACCACGGCAAGACCTGGTCGCGATCGGTCGACGCCGGCGGCCCGTTCGGCATCCGCAACACCGAGTTCGCCGAGGTCATCGCCGGCGACGGCGACCGCGCCGCGTTCGCCTTCCTCGGCACCCCGACGCGGCGGGTCGACGCAGGCGGAGGCGTTCGGCAAGAACAAGGCCGGCGACGAACGTATCACCGGCGCCGAATGGCACCTCTACGTCGCCACCACCTACGACCGCGGCCGCCACCTGGACCACCGTCGACGCGACGCCGACACGACCCGGTGCAGCGCGGCTGCATCTGGAACAGCGGCGGCTCGAAGCACTGCCGCAACCTGCTCGACTTCAACGACATCACGGTCGACAAGACCGGCCATGTGATGGTCGGCTACGCCGACGGCTGCACCGGCGACTGTGTCCACTCGGTGGCGGCAAAGGCCAACACCTTCGAGGACCAGGGCGCGATCGCCCACCAGATGTCGGGGCTCGGGCTGTTCGCCAGGTACGACCCCAAGCCGGCGGCCGCCGCCGGCCACGGCAACAACGCCGGCAGCGGCGCGCCGGGTGGCTCGGGCGCGGGGGCGAACGGCGCCCAGGGCAGCCCGCTCGCCGACACCGGCCAGTCGCCACTGGTGCCGCTGGCAGGCGTGCTGCTGCTGCTCGCCGGTGCCGGGCTGGCCGCCTCGACCCGTGTCCGCGGGGTCAGTGGCCGGTGAACGTCGGGACCAGCGCGTTGCCGTCGATGTAGGCGTCGCCGCCACCGGCACCTTCGTCACTGCTGTCGTCGTTGTCTCCCACGCTGACGAGGTGCCTGTTGCGGCCCGGCGCGGCGCGCACGTGGAAGACGTAGCCGAAGGCCACCCGGCCGTTCGGCAGACGCTGACGCTTCACCGGCACGTGCGCGGACGGATCCGTCGGGTCGGACGACCACCCGTGGTTGGCGCCGTACCAGTCGTGCAGGTCGGCGGTCAGTCCTGGCACGGCCGGCTCGACCGTGCCGAAGACGGTGACCTGGTGACCCGCCGGCACGTCGCGGTCGGTGACGTGCGCGGTGACATGGAACGCGACGTTGAGGTGGTAGTGGCCGGACACGCTCGCCAGGTGCGCGCGGCCGCCGTCGTAGCGCCAGGCGTAGACGTGCCTGCTACCGACGAGGATGCGCACCCGGGCCTTGCCGGCCTCGTCCGTGGTCGCGCTCGCGACCTTGCTCCAGGACGGGGTCGGCTCGCCCTCGTATGCCCACAGCGACACGTCGGCGCCGGGCATCCTGAGACCCGACCGCGCGTCGGTCAGCGTGGTCCGGAACCGGCAGGGCACGCCATAGACGATGCGGCCGCAGTCGCGGAGGCGGATCCGGGTGCCCCGCATCAGATGGCTGTTGCGGGCCGGTCCCGCGGCGCCGAGCCCGCCCTGCTCGTAGCGCGGGAACAGCGCGAACCGGTAGGTCCGGTGCGCGGCAAGGCTCCAGAGCCGGTACGACGGCCGGACAGCACCGGCGTAGGAGAACCTGGCGTCGCAGTCGTCGACGGAGTGGATACGCGTGCGGCCGCGGCGCGCGCACGCGGTGACTGCGTTGGCCCCGGGGTCGAGGCGTGCCGTCGACACGTCGACGCCGAACGTGTCGTGCGAGGCGTGGCCGGTCGTCCACGACCGCACGTGAACCGGCCCGGCGGAGCGGACGAACGTGCCACACCCGGCCGGCAGCGACGTCTCGCGCAGCGCCTGCGGCCAGGTGGTGTCGTCGTAGAAGCAGAGGAACGTGTCGAACCGGACCGAGCCGTGCCATGAGGCCGCCGGCAGCGGCGATCGGTCCCCCGGGCCCGGAAGCGGGCCGTCGAAGGCGGGTGAGTACGCCGGCGACCAGGCCAGTGCGTCGGGCTCGGCTATCGGCACCGGAGCGAGCGGGCCGCGGATCGGCCCGCCGTCATCCCGCCCGGTGATGACGAGCACGCCGTGGCCGTCCGCAGCCTGTTGCGCGAACCAGTCACCGGCCCAACCGACGATGTCGCCGAGGGCGGCCGCGGGCGCGGTCACCAGGCCGTCGTAGCCGGGATAGAGCAGGGTTCCGAACGCCGCCGGCAGCCGAACGACGTACGGAGTCAAGGACTCGCTGCTCGTCGACGAGTCGGGGAAGGAGAAGGTGCGCGTCACGTGGACCGTGTTGGCGTGCGTTCCGGCGCCCATCGTGTACGACGTCGTCACCGGCACTGTTTCGGCGGAGCAGCCGGGGTCGGCGACGCGCGAGTGTGTCGTCGTCCACGCGCGTCGGTTCGACCAGGTGCCGGTGCTGCTGGTCCCGACGTCGTGGATGAGGCGATGGGGCGCCGTACGTAGTGATTCGCCGAAGAACTCGGCGGGGGTGACGCAGCGGGTGACGCCGCCGTCGGCGACGTAGTCGGAATGAGAATCCGTCGGAGTCGTCCAGGTGATCGCCGCGACCCGCTCCGGGTTCGCCGGGTCGAAGCCGATCTGAATCGCCGAGCCGGTGAGGCGGTGGTCGACCGGCGCGTCGGCGGCCGCGGGCAGCGCGAGCAAGCCGGCGACGGCACCGAGGGCAGCGGTCAGGGCCCAGGCACGAGCCATGGGAGCTCCCTCGCTGCGCGGACGGCGCGGACACCGGGAGCGTAAGCGCGCAGATCTGACATGTCCGGCGCTTCGCCGGATCGGCGGCCGGTCCTCGTGCGCGCGTCCCGACACCTTCCGTGGCGCGCAGACGGAATTCGCCGGACACCGCGTCGTCGGCGCTGCGATGCTGCCGGTCATGGTCTTCGCTCTTCGCGCGGCGCGGCTGTTCGACGGCGTCGAGGTCCGCGGCAGCGGACGCATGCAGGTCGTCGTCGACGGCGGCCAGATCGTCGAGGTCGGACCACCCACCCCGCTCGCGGTCGACGTGCCGGTCGAGGACCTCGGCGACGTCACACTGCTGCCGGGACTGGTCGACGCGCACACGCACCTCACATGGGACGCCACACGCGAGGCGGTCGCACGGGTGTCGAGCGCCGACGAACCGGCCCTGATCGAGCAGGCACGGGCGGCTGCGGCGGCCGCCCTCGGTGTCGGCATCACGACGGTGCGCGACCTGGGTGACCGCGGCTACGTGACGCTTGGGCTGCGCGACGAGTGGCGGCGCGATCCGAGGCTCGGCGTCGAGGTCGTCGCCGCCGGTCCGCCGATCACGACCCGTGGCGGTCATTGCGGATTTCTCGGGGGCGAGGCGGAGTCCGACGAGGAGTTGCGGCGCGCTGTCGCCGAACGGGTCGAGCGCGGCGTCGACGTCGTCAAGGTGATGGCCACCGGTGGTGAGGTGACACCGGGGGGCAAGAGGTCCCACGAGTCGCAGTTCGAGCGCAACCGGCTGCAGATCCTCGCGGCGGCCGCGCACGCCGCCGGCGTACCGATCACGGCTCATGCGCACGGTGCGCAGGGCGCGACCGACGCGGTCGCGGCCGGGTTCGACGCGATCGAGCACGGCGGGTTCTGGACCGAGACCAGCGCCGAGGTGACGGTCGAGGCGCTCGACCTCATGGCACGCAACGGCACGTTCGTCGTGCTCACCCCCGCCGGGCGGGGACTCATGGATCCGGCGGCGCTGCCGCCGGCGATCGGTGCGCGACTGCCTGCGCTGAAGGCCGTCGCGCAGCGGATGCGCGACGCCGGTGTCCGACTGGTCTTCGCGTCCGACTCAGGCATCGGGCCCGGTAAGGAGCCCGACGTCCTGGCGTTCAGCCTGCCGCGCGCGGTGCACGGCGGGTTCACTGCGGTCGAAGCGCTCCGGGCGATGACGTCGGAGGCTGCTGCGGTCTGCGGGCTCGGTCAACGCAAGGGCCGGATCGCGCCCGGGTACGACGCCGACCTGCTCGCCGTCGCCGGCAACCCGTTCGACGACCCGGGCGCGCTCGGGCGGACCCACACGGTCGTCCGCGCCGGGACGGTGGTGCCGACGGCCGATCCGGCAGCGATCGTTCCCGCGCCACGGACCGGTGGGGTGCGGACGCTGCGCTGACCTCGGCCGGCACAAGTGACAGGTGCGGCCGCGTCAGCGGCGGGTGGCCGTCAGCGGTACTCGGGGTTCTCCGCGTCGACATGGCTCACGTGCCGCCAGCCGTCGGTGGTGTTGCCGACGGCCGGGATGCCGCCGTTCGCCTTGAGCATCGCCGCGGTGTGCATGAGGTTCCACGCCATGAACGTCGTGTTGCGGTTGGTGAAGTCGTTGTCGAAGCCCAGCGGTGTCGTGCCGTCGCCGACGGGCTCGCCGTTCCACGTCGTGTCGCCGTAGCTCGGCCCGGGGCCGGCCTCGCCGATCCAGCCGCAGTCGGCCTGTGGCGGGATCATGTAGCCGATGTGCTGCATCGCGTAGAGGATGTCGCGGGCGCAGTGCTTGATGCCGTCCTCGTTGCCGGTGATGACGCAGCCGGCGGTCTTGCCGTAGTAGAGGTACTGGTTCTTTTCGTTGCGGTCACCGCTGTAGGCATACATCCGCTCGATGACGAGTGAGCAGACGCTGGAGACCGCCCCGAGCCAGATGGGCGTTCCGAGGACGAGGATGTCCGCTGCCAGGATCTTCGCCTGGATCGCGGGCCATTCGTCCGGCACGCCGTCCTGCGCACCGTCCTTGATCATGCCGACCGCGATCGCATGGTCGCGCGCATACAGCTGCTCGACGTCGACGCCCTCCGCGGTCATCACCGCCGCCGCCTTGTCCATCAGCAGCTGCGTGTGCGACTGCGCCTTGTCGCTCTTGATCGAGCAGTTGACGAACAGCGCCTGCTGCCCCGCGAACCTGTCTCCCACGGCGTCCCCCCTACCCTCGCCGTGATCATGGCAGGCGCCGCCGGGCGGCGGTGAGTATTGAGCTGAGAGCCGGCGGCCGTCGCGTCGGCCATCGAGAGGCCCGTCCACGGCGGTCATTGCTCGAAGCGGGCGACGTCACCGGCGCCGACCCGAATCACCTCGGGGTAGCCGTCCACCCAGTTGATGACGGTCGAGGGTTCGGTGCCGCACTCGCCGGCATCGACGACGACGTCGATCACGTGGTCGAGCTCCTCCTTGATCTGCCACCCGTCCGACATCGGCTCGGTGGCGTCGGGCAGGAGCAGGGTGGTCGAGACGAGAGGCGCGCCGAGCTCCTCCAGCAGGGCGCGGACCACAGGATGGTCCGGGATGCGCACGCCGACGGTTCGCTTCTTCGGCTCGGCGAAGCGTCGCGGCACCTCCTTGGTCGCCGGCAGGATGAAGGTGTAGGGCCCAGGGGTGGCCGCCTTGATCGCACGGAACGGCGCGGTGTCGAGCTGGACGTACTGACCCAGCTGGGCGAAGTTGGCACACACCAGCGTGAAGTGGTGGTGCGGGTCGAGCTTGCGGATCCGTCGCATCCGGTCGGCGCCGGTCGGGCTGTCGACCGCGCAGCCGAGGGCGTAGCAGGAGTCGGTCGGGTAGGCGATGAGCGCGCCTTCGCGCAGCAGAGCCGCCACCTGCGCGATGCTCCGCGGCTGCGGGTCGCGTGGGTGCACATCGACGTAACGCGCCATCCGTCGAGGCTAGGTGCAGCAACAGCCGGCGCTTCGTACTGCAGCTCGCCGAGCCCCTTCGCCCCCCCTTGTCAATGGTCGCTACTGGCCCCGGCGCCCGCATCCGACAAGTAGGGACTTTCGGACCTGACCGGCCGCTCCTGACGGCTGCACCCTGGCGACATGGTGCTGGCCACCTCGGCACCGTCTGCTGCGCACGCGCAACCGCCGGTGCCACTCGTCGAGCGCCGCATCGTGTCGGTGTTCTTCTGCGACCTCGCAAGCTTCACCAGCCTGTCCGAGCACCTTGACAGCGAGGACGTCGCCACGGTCCAGCAGTCCTACTTCACGGCGGTCGCGGACGCGGTAGGCCGGTACTGCGGCGTGGTCGAGAAGTACATCGGTGACGCGGTCATGGCCGTCTTCGTCTGCCCCGCACCCATGAGGACGATGCGATCTGCGCGGTGCGGTGCGCGCTGGCGATCGTGAGTGCGGTCGAGCAGCTGCTCCGCCCGCGTCGGACTCGACGCGGGGACCCTGCACCTCCGTGTCGGTGTCACCACCGGGGAGGTCGTCGCGGGTGGCGTCGACGGGGCCCTGATCACCGGTGACGTTGTCAACGTCGCCGCACGCCTGCAGGCGGCTGCACCCGTCGCTGGCGTCCTCGTCGACGAGACGACCGCGCTCGCGGTCGCCCACGTCATCGCGCTCGACCGATCATCGACTACCCGCTGAAAGGCAAGGCTGCGCCGGTGCGCGCCGCGGTCGCGCTCGGTGTGCTCCCCGCGCCGTCTCGAGCGCCGCCATGGGCGCACTGCGCGCGCCGCATGTCGGTCGCGGCGCGGCACTGACTCGGCTCCAGGACGGCTTGCGTCGCGGTGGCCGGCTCGTCGTCGTCGGGGCAGCTGGCGTCGGGAAGACACGACTCGTCGATGAGTTCGCCGCAAACTGCTGTACGGCCGTGTGGCGCGCTCGGACCCGTTGTGAGGACGTTGCGCCGTACGCCGCTGTTGCCCAGCTCGCCACCTCGGCCGGTGTGGGCGATCGTGCAGACCTGGTCCGGCGGGTCCGCGCCGCGGGAGCGACCGCGCGCCGGACCGAGGTCGTCGTGGATACGTTGCTCGCGCTGGTCACCGGCGACGTCACCGCCAAGCCCGCGGTCGTTGCGGATCGGGAGGCGTTGTTCGACGCGTGGCTGGAAGGTTTCGACGCCGTGGCCGGCGCGGGACCGACCGTATGGCTGGTCGAAGACGTGCATTGGGCCAGCAACGACACGCTCGCTCTGCTCGCCGCGGCCGGTCGGTCATCGACGCGACTCGTCGTGGCGACCGCGCGCCCTGCACTGTACGAGCACGCCCCCGAGTGGGTGGACGACGTCCTCGAGCTGAATCCGCTCGACCCGCCCGACGCGGCGGCACTGGTCCGCCACCTCGTCGGCGATGCGTTACCGCCCGAGATCGTGGCGACCGTCGCCGAGTGCTCTGCAGGCAACCCGCTGTTCATCGAGGAGCTGCTGCGGTCGTGGGTCAGCGTGGGGGCGCTCGTTCGCCGCGACGACCGCTGGGACCTCGTCAACGGCGACGTCGCGGTCACCATGCCGACGACGGTGCAGGCCGTCTATGCGGCGCAGCTCGACGACCTGCCCGTCGCTGAACGGACGTTGTCGCGGCGCGCGGCCGTGGCCGGGCGCCGCTTTCCCGACAACATGCTGCCGAGCCTCGACCTCGACGGTGTGGCCGACGTGGTGGCGGCCCTGGAGCGGGCCGCGCTTGTCGAGCGCGCCATCCCCAACGCCGTACTCGGGCCCACGCACATGTTCCGGCACGCGCTGCTGCGCGACGCGGCGTACGCCACCCTCTCCCGCGCCGAGCGCGCCCGGCTACACCTTGCGATCGCCGGTTGGCTGGAACGTACGGCCGGCCCGCGCGCCGGTGACGTCGCGGAGGTCATCGCCCGGCATCACCTCGCCGCGATCGAGGCGGCGCCTGAGCTGGCTCGCTGGTTCGACCGTGCGGCGACCACCTTGCTCGCGGCGATGTGGCTCGAACGCGCCAGTGGCCGGGCGCTCGACGCCCGCGCGTACCAGACTGCCCGCTCGCTGGCCCGCGAATCGCTCGTTCTCTGCGCAGGCGCGCCGGCCCTCGACCTGGCTCGCCGGTGGGAGCTACTCGGCCGGGCCACGGCCTACACCGCCGACATGGACGCCGGGGTCGAGGCCGGCCGCCAGGCGCTCGACCTCTACCGTGCCGCGGGAGACCGTGCCGGGACCGGTCGCGCCGGCCTCGCGCTGGGGCTCCTCTTCATCGAGCAGCTGCGGTTCGACCTCGCGGGCGACCTTGCCGATGATCTCCTCGACCAGTTGGGTGACGTCGACGACCCGCCCGTCGGTCAGGCGCTGGTGCTCCGCGCGATAGCGACGCTCACGCTGACCAATTCGACCGAGCGATGTGCTGCCGACACGGCGCGCGCGCAGCGGATCGCCATCGAAACCGGCGACCACGACCTTGACCGCGCCGTCGTCGCGCACGCCACAGCGTTCCACGTCGCCATGCCCGACTGGCTCGACGCATTCGACCGCATCCGCGCGCGAGCCGAACAGAGCGGCGACGGGGTGACGGTGGGGGCGATGCGCGAGGCGCGCGGCTTCGTGCAGCTGGTCAGCGGCTGCGCCGACGACGCGGCGCGCTCCGCGATGGAGGCGAGGGAGATCGCGCGGGCGCACGGTGTCGGCGAGAGCGTGGCGTGGGCCGACTATCTGCTCGCCGAAGCCCGGCTCGTGACCGGCGACTGGGACGGCGCTCTCGTCTCGGCGCGGTCGGCGCTGGAGCGGGCGTTCGCGCACGGCTACCGGCGGGTGATCGGCCGCACGATGGGGCCGTTCGCCACGATCGGCGTGGCCCGTGGTGACGCCGGGATCGTGCGCGAGCTGGCCGAGTGGTTCAAGGTCGCGGGTCCGCACTTCCCGCCGACGCCGTTCGGCCTGATGCACACCACGGCCTGGAACCGCTGGATTGCCCGTGGTGGCTTCGGCCCGGAGAAGGCATCGGTCGCGATCATCGAGTCGTGGGGGATCAACGGGCAGTGCCCGAGCTGGTTCGCCTCCGCCGAGGAGGCGTTCCTCGCCTGGATCGAGGCCGGGCGACTCGACGACGCGCGTGCCGGGTTGGCGCTCTACGAGCGCGGTGTCGACGCGACGTACTCCGACCTGGCCCGAGGGTTCGCGGCGCTGCTGCACGCACGGCTCGACGACGGCCCGTCGTACGCCGAGCAGGCGCTAGGGCTGTTCACGTCGGCGCGGGCGCCGTGGTGGCAGGCGAAGGCGTTGCGGCTGCTGGGCCGCGACGCGATGGCAGCGCGCGTCGAGACACAGCTTGAGATCACTCCGACGGAGCGCCAGCTTCTCCTTGAAGACCTGCTCGACCGTGCGCAGCGGCGCGAGGTTCAGCTCGTCGACGACCGCGCGTGAGTCCCATTCGGTCGAGGTGCGGCACACCGCGGCGTTGAACGCCAGGAGCTCCGCACCGGCCGGCGTGAACGGCCGGAGCAGGTGGGACATCGCCCCGAGCAGCTGTGGCGGTGTCGCGACGACACGGATGGGCTTGCCGAGTCCGGCTGAGACGATGGCGGCGACGTCGTGCCACGACAGTGCTTCCGGACCGCCGAGGTCGACGATTCGGTTGCGGAATCCGTCGTCGGTCGCCGCCGCGACGAGAGCACGCGCGGCGTCGTGGACGGAGATGAAGGCGTTCCGGATCGCCGGTGCGCCGTTGACCAAGAGCACGCCCCGCCCTTCCACGGACCCCGCGGTGAACCGACGGAAGATGCGCAGAAAGCCGAACGGTCGTCGCGTCGTCGGGTTCAGCTCGCCGCGTTCGGCGATTCGGGTGCCGGCGAGTGCGAGCCAGACCTCGGTGAACGGCGCCAAACGGACGATCACGCACTCGAGGCGGCCGTCCGTGACCAGATTCTCGGCGACGCGCTTGGCGTGCAGCGCGGCGACTCGGCCGTCGTACGGCGTGACCGGGACGGACGCGAGAACGAACTTGCGGACTCCGCTGGTCGCCGCGACGTCAACGAGGTCCCGATAGCCGCGCTCCTCGACCGCGGCGAAGGTGTCCGCGGGCGACCGCGGGACGATCGCATTGGCGGTCGCCACCACTACGTCGACGCCGTTGACGGCGGCGGCGAGGCTCGCGCGGTCGCGGAGGTCACCCCAGGCGAGCTCGGCGCCGAGACCGACCAGGTGGTCGTGGTGTGACCCGGGACGCACCAGTGCGCGCGCCGAGACGCCGCGGCGCCCGGCCTCCTGAACGACGGTCGAGCCGAGCTGACCTGTTGCCCCGACGACGAGGATCATTGCGCCCCCAGCGCGAGCGTGCCTGGCCCGAGCGTGCCCGTGCCACGGTCGGCGTGACCAGGGCCGAAGGGCCCCGCCACTCCGGCGGAGCAGACCGTGGCCGGCCGGGCGGCCGCCCACGCCGATCGTGGCCGCGTTTGCCTCGCGCCGTCCGGTGCCGGGCGAATCCGCATATATCCGCCACGGCCGGTGATCCGTCCCAGGGGCCACACCGGATGGGCGGGTCCGAATGGCCAGAAGGGGCCATGCTGTGCGCGCATTCGGCCGACGATGCCTTTCCCCGAGGAAAGGTGGGGGTGTCGCGTGCAGCCGAACCGAGGTATGCCCGTGCGCTTCAGCCGGCCGTCGTCCACCTGGGCGATGTCGCTGCTGTTTGCCGGGCACGCGGTGCGTGCCGCCACGGCAGTCGCCGGGCGCGGCTCGACGCCGTCGCTGGTGGGGTTGCTCGTCGGCCTTGCGGTGCTGTGCTCGGTCGTCGCGGTCGCCGTCTACCTCCCCAGCGAATGCCCCCGCCCGGTCCGGAACGTGCTTCTCGTCGTGGCGGTCGGTGTCGTCACCGTCCTGGTCGCGACCGCCCACCGGCAGCTCGATGTCGTCCTCAGCGCCTTCGCCTACCCCTGGATCGCGCTCTACGCCGCCCACTTCGTCTCCCGGCGCGGGGCGTTCGGCTATGCAGTGCTGATCCCGTCGGCCTTCGGCGTCGGCATCGCCTTCACCGGCCTGACCGGCCTGTTCGGCGCATGGGTGATGGTCAGCGCGACCACTGCCGTCGTCACCTTCGCGACCTCCGCCCTGGTCGCGGGCCTGCACCGGCAGAGCGAGACCGATCCCTTGACCGGCGTGGCCAACCGGGCCGGGTTCCACCGGCTCGCCGCCGCGGCCCTGGCGACACCCCTTCCCCAGGGCCGCAGCACGACCGTCGTGGTCTGCGACATCGACGGGCTGAAGCAGGTCAACGACACCGGCGGCCACGCCGCCGGGGACGCGCTGCTGGTCGAGGTCGTCGCGGCCTGGACCTCGGTGCTCCGTCGCGGCGACCTGCTGGCCCGCATCGGCGGTGACGAGTTCGCCCTGCTGTTGTCGGAGACCGACCAGGCGCAGGCCAGGGACGTCGTCCGCCGGCTGCACGCGGCGACGTCGATCCGCTTCTCGTCGGGCATCGCCTCCTGGCAGGCCGGCGACACGGTCGCCTCGCTTCTCGCCCGCGCCGACGCCGCCATGTACGACCGCAAGCGGATGGCCCGGCTGCCGCGGATCCCGCGACCGGTCCCGATCGCGGCAACGTCCTAGCCGGCAACGTCCTCACCGGCAACGTCCGCACCGGCAACGTCCGCACCGACAAGCGGGGGCGGCTATCGTCCGCACCGTGGCCGAGCGGGTGCCGCTGTTCCCGATCGGGGGAGTGCTCTTCCCCGGCGTCGTGGCGCCGCTGCACGTCTTCGAGGAGCGCTACCGGACGCTCGTCCACGACCTGCTCGAGCAGGACGAGCCGCGGACGTTCGGCATGGTCGCGATCCGGGAGGGTCACGAGGTCGGGACCGAGAGCGTGCGCTCGCTGTACGACGTCGGATGCCTCGTCGTGATCGACGAGGTGCGCCGGTTGCCGGACGGTCGCTTCGCCCTGACGGTGGTCGGCGCCGACCGCCTCCGCGTGCTGGGCCTCGACCGCTCGCGGACCTACCTGCAGGCCGACGTCGAACTCCTCGACGAACCGTCCGGCGGCGCGGTCGGCCCGGCCGCGGCGGACGTGCGTACGGCCTTCGCCTCCTACAGCGCCGCGCTCGGGGCCGGCGAGGAGGCGGCGGAGTTGCCCGGTGACCCGACGACGCTGTCGTACGCCGTCGCGGCCGCGATGGCGATCGACCTACCGGAACGGCAGGCGCTCCTCGAGGCGCCGGACACCGCCGGCCGACTCGGCGCCGAGGCCCGGTTGCTGGCGCGCGAGCTCGCCCTCGTCCGTGAGCTGCGGGCCATGCCGGCGGCGAAGCCGCCGTTGCCGCCCCAGTCCCTGAACTGATCACAGTCCCTGAACTGACCGCCGTCCCTGAACTGACCCCAGTCCCTGAACTGACCCCAGTCCCTGAACTGACCGGGGCTGAACTGGTCGGCCGGGCCGCGGTTGATTTCGCGGCGCACGCGCCACCAACCGGACACAGCAACCCACCCCGGAGGTGGCCGTGTCCCGTCTGCGTACCTCGGTCGTGCTCGTCGCGGCCACGGCGATGGCCGCCGGCTGCACGTCGTCCGGCCCGCCCCGTCCGCCCCGCTCACCGGCCCCGGCGAGCACGCCGTCCCCCGGCGTTCTCGGCCGTGCCGTCTCCGGCGGGCTGGTCCGGGCGGACGACTGCGGGCGGCTGCTCGCCGCGCTCAAGCGACAGGCCCGCCGCGAGGTCACGGCGTACGGCCTGCCGGCGTTCTGGGGCGGTGGCTACCTGGGCACCGGCATCGTCGCCCACGGGCCGGCGATGCGCTCGGCCATGATCGCCGCGCCCGTGCCACAGGCGGCCGCGGACTCGGTGGGCACGGGCACGGCGGGCGGCACCGGCGCGGACGGCTACTCCACCACCAACAACCAGGAGGTCGGGGTCGACGAGCCCGACCTCGCCAAGACCGACGGTCGCGTCCTCGCGGTGATCCGGCAGGGATCAGGGGGGAGACGCTGCTGCAGCTCGTCGACGTCTCGGGCGACACGGCGGCGCTCGCCGGCTCGCTGCGGCTGCCGGGCATCGCCGGCGGCCAGCTGTTCCTGACCGGCGACCGGGTCGTCGTGCTGGGCACGGCCGCGGGCAGTGACCGCTACTACCGGCCGTGGGACCGGCCGGACGCCTCGACGAGGGTGGTCGTCGTCGACATCACCGACGTGGCCACGCCGACGGTCGAGCACCGGCTCACCGTGCCCGGCGGCCTCGTCGACGCGCGGCTCGAGTCCGGCCGGGTGGTCACCGTCACCCGCTCCGGGCCGGCGCTGCGGTTCACACCGCCGCACGGCTCCGGGCCGCTCGCCCGCCGCCGGGCGCTCGTCGCCAACGTGGAGGTCATCGACCGGTCGACGCTCGGCGACTGGCTGCCGGCGGTGCGCTCGAGCGACGGTCGCGAGTGGCCCGCCGACTGCCGGACCGCCTACCGGCCCCGGAAGGAGTCGGGGCTCGGCTCGGTCTCCGTCACCTCGATCGACCCGGGCAGCGACCTGCCCGGGCACCAGGTGACGGTCTTCGCCGACCCCGGCACCGTCTACGCGAGCACCGACGCGCTCTACCTCGCGACCAACGACTGGTCCGACCGGCCGTTCCTGCTGCGCGGTGGCCCGAGCCGCGACGGCGTGCGGACGCACCTGCACGCGTTCGATCTCACCGACCCCGACCGGCCGACGTACCTCGGCTCCGGGTCGGTGCGCGGCTCGCTGCTGGGGAAGTACGCGCTGTCCGAGTACGACGGCTACCTGCGTGTCGCGACGACCGTGGGCTTCGCGTCGCCCGCTCCCGGCGAGGGGCGTCCGGCCGGCCGGCTGTCGAACAACCGCGTCGTCGTCCTCCAGCCGCGCGACGGCCGGCTCGTGCGCGTCGGGCACGTCGGTCAGCTGGGTCGCGGCGAGCGGATCTACAGCGTCCGGTTCCTGGGCGACACCGGCTACGTCGTGACGTTCCGCCAGACCGACCCGCTGTTCGTGCTGGACCTGTCCGACCCGACCGCTCCGGCGTTGCGTGGCGAGCTGGAGCTGCCGGGCTACTCGTCGTACCTGCACCCGCTCGGCGACGACCTGCTCTTCGGCCTCGGGCAGTCGGTCGACTCGCACCTGCGCCAGCAGGGCGTGCAGACGTCGGTCTTCGACGTCTCCGACCCGGCCGACCCGCGCCTGCGCGACCGGGTGACGTTCGCCGGGAGCTGGTCCCCGGCCGAGAACGACCCGCACCAGTTCCTGTGGTGGCCGGACGCGCGCCTCGTCGTCGTACCGATCGATGACGGGGCCGGCGGCCGGCCGGAGGCCTTCTCCGACGTCGTGCTGCACGTGTCCGGCAGCGGCGCGCTGGAGGAGGTGGGTCGGGTCCGGCACCCGGGCGAGCGCCCGTGGGACGCGCAGATCGAGCGCGCACTCGTCGTCGGTGATTTGCTCTACACGGTGTCCCGAGAGGGGGTGCTGGCGAGCGACCTCGGTTCGCTGGCGACGCAGACATGGCTGCCGTTCCACTAGCGGGTGACGACCGCGGCCGGTTGGCCGCGGCCGCCGCCGGCGACCCGGACGCGCTCGACTGGCTGCTCGACGACGTCGCGCCGGTCGTCTACGGCTTCGTCTTCGCCCGCGTCGGCGGCGACGGGGGCGTGGCCGAGGACCTGCTGCAGGAGACGCTGCTCGAGGTCGTCCGGTCCGCGACCGGCTTCCGCGGCGACGCCGCCGTGACGACGTGGGCGTGCGCGATCGCCCGACGTCGGCTGGCCCGGCACTACGAGCGCGAACGCCGCGACGAGGTGGCTCGCGCGCAGCTGCGGCTCGTCGACTCCACCCGCGACGACCCGGACGAGGTGGAGCGCCGTGACGAGGTCACCCGGGCCCTGGGCCGGTTGCCCGCGCTGCACCGGCAGGTGCTGGTGCTGAAGTACCTCGACGACCTCACCGTCGAGCAGATCGCCGCCGAGACCGGTCGCAGCCGGGTGCAGGTGCAGTCGCTCCTGCAGCGCGCCCGTGCCGGGCTGCGCCAGGAGCTCGAGGACCGCGATGACTGACGACCTCGACGCCCTGCTCGGCCGCGCCGATGCGCCCCGGCCGTTGCCCGCCGACCTGCGGGCCCGTCTCGACCTGGCGCTGCGGGCGGAGACCGCGGCCGGGGTGGCGCCGGACGAGTCGGCCGCCACGGTGCTGACCGACGTCGACGCCGAGCGGGCGCTTCCGCCGCAGGTGCGGGAACGGCTGCGGGCGCGGCTGGCCGACTCGCCGCCGGTCCGGCCCTCCCGCGGCCGCCGGCTGCCGGTGCTGGCCGGTGCGGCCGCGACGGCGGTGCTCGCGGGTGCGGCGGCGCTCACGGTGTCGCTCGTCGGGGGTGACGCGACCCCCCGACCCGCGGCGGAGCGGCCGGCGCCGACCGTCACGGCGGGCCCGCCGGCCCCCGGCTACCCCGCAGCCGCAGCCGCAGCGGCGAGCGGTCCGCAACGGGCCGGTCGTCGCCGGCTCCGGCACAGTGGCGCGGCCGCAGGCGCGCGCCCCGCGGCCCGAGAAGGACGCCGCCGACGCCGTCGGGGGCAGCGGTCTCAGCGGCGCGGCCGTGGCCGACCGGCTCCGGCTGCCGGAGCGGCTCGGTGACTACTCCTGGCTGTTCGACCTCCGCGCCTGGTTCTGAACCCGGCACCGGCACCCCTCAACAGGGTGTCTCAGGTGAGCGGACCCGGGTCAGCGGGGATGTCGGCGGCGTACTGCTCGAGCACGTCGAGGGGAACGACGTCGAGGGCGTGGAGGTTCGTCGAGGCGAGGACGACGGGGCAGGCGGCGCCGTCGGCGTGCGCCTGCAGCCAGCGGGCGGCGACGACGCACCACCGGTCGCCCGGCGTGAGACCGGGGAACTGCCACTGCGGCCGGGGCGTGACGAGGTCGTTGCCGACCCGGAGTTGCTGCTCGAGGAACTCGCGCGTGACGACCGCGCAGACCGTGTGGCTGCCGACGTCCTCCGGGCCGGTCTCGCAGCAGCCGTCGCGGTAGAAGCCGGTGACCGGGTCGGTGCCGCACGGCTCGAGCGGATCACCGAGAACGTTGAGCGCTGTCATGGAGCAACGGTACGTGTCGACCGCACGCACGTGGGTCGAGCCGGCGGCGGTGCCGTCCACCTGCACTACCGCTCGCGGACCTGAAACCGACCCACCCGGCGCGGTGCGGCCGGCCGCGGTGGGGAACTCTGGAGGTCGGACGGACCACAAGCGTGACGGCCCCAAGAGGAGGAAGCGTGACGGTGAGCAGGGACGACCTTCTGGCGACGGTGGAGATCGGCAGCCTGGCGATGGGCTCGGCCGCGGTGGCCTTCCCCCGGATCAGCGCGCGGATCGCCGGCGCCGATCCCGACGTCGGGGTCACCATCCCGGCGACGCGCGCGCTGGGCTTCTGGCTCACGGGATTCGGTGCGCTGCTGCAGTTCGCCGAGAGCGAGGACGAGCGCGAACGGCTGCTCATGGCCGGCGCCGCGGTCGGGTCGGCGTACTGCGTCAACAGCCTCGCGGCCGCGGCCCGCAAGCGGGTCACCTGGCGCGGGGCGCTCACCCACCTCGCGGTCGTCGGCACGATCACGGCGGCGTCCTGCCGCTACCTCGCCGACTGACACCGGCCGGCAGGGGGGCGGAGGCGGGCGGCCGGCGGCGAACTGCTCCCGCATGTGCCAGGCCAGCCTCACCAGGCGCCAGCTCCTGCGCTACGCGGCGCTCGTCGGCGCCACCTTCCCGGTCGCGAGCGCGCTCGACCGGGGTTGGGCGCTGTCCGCGCAGGCCGGTTCCGGGCTCGCCGCACCGATCAACCTCGAGCTCGTGACGGTCACCGACACCGAGGCGGCGATCACCTGGTTCACCGGTGACCCGACGCAGTTGGACGAGTTCGGCCGGCCGCTGCCGGTCGCGGCGCCCGGCCGGGTGCTCATGGGCACCTCGCCCGACCCGACCGGCTGGGTCGAGGTCGGCGCACACGGCCCGACGCCGTACCACTACGTCGAGGTCCGTGGGCTGCGCCCGGGCACGGCGTACTACTGGCGGGCCGAGTCGGCCGGCCGGCCGGCGGTGCCGACGGTCGTGCCGCGCACCGACCCGCTGCGGGGCTCCGCGCCGCCCGTCTTCACCACACTGACCCGGCCCCCGGGGCGGGAGATCGGCCGGGTCGCGTGGCTCAACGACCTGCACTACGGCGAGCAGGTGGCGGGCCTCGCCTACAGCAACTCCGACCTGCCCCGGGGCGGCCTGCCACCCGGGTTCCCCGTCGATCCCGAGCACCCGTACTGGCGGTTCATGGGACGCGGCGCGGTCGCAGCGGCCGCGGAGCGCGGGTGCACGCTGCTGCTCGCCAACGGCGACCTGTCCAACGAGGCCGAGCCGGCCGCGCTCGCCGAGTGCAAGGGCGCGCTCGACTCGTTCGGCCGGCTCGGTGGCACCGACCACGTCCATCCGCACGGACGCCGGCACTACTTCGTCACGCGCGGCAACCACGACCGCTGGCACAGCGGCAAGACCTACACCGCCTGTACGGCGCGGGGCGACGGGCTCTACGACTGCTTCGACGACTCCTTCAACGCCGGTTTCGTGCCGGGGACGCAGCACTTCTCGGTGACGTTCGGCGACAAGCACGCGCGTTACCGGTTCGTCGGCCTCGACTCCAACGACGGCTCGTCGACCGGAGTGCTGCGTCGCAGCGAGCTCGACTTCCTGGCGGCCGAGCTCGAGCGCGGTGACGCGACGATCCCGCTCTTCCACCACCCGGCGAGCGCGACCGCGAGCACCTCCGGCGTGCCGCCGGTCACCGACGGCCTCGACCAGCAGGACGCGCTCGCGTTCCGGCAGCTGCTCGGCAGGCACGACAACGTCGCGGGCGTCTACGCCGGCCACACCCACCGCAACAACTTCTCCACCAACGTCGAGACCGGGTCCGTCCCCTACTTCGAGGGCGGTGCGGTCAAGGAGTACCCGGGCGGCTACACCGTGGTCCGGCTGTTCGAGGGCGGCTACCTCGTCAACTTCTGGAAGACGAAGTCGCCGGAGGCACGGGCCTGGTCGGAACGCTCGCGCGGGGAGTACCTCGGGCTCGGCCCGGACTACCAGCTCGGGTCGTTGCAGGACCGCAACTGGAGCTACACGATCGACGCACGCCGCCGCTCGCGCGCCGGCTGATCGCGGCTGATCGTCGGCTGGGTGCCGGCCGGGGACGTCTCGCTCAGACCGGGATGGGGAAGATCAGCTCGTCGTCGGGGTCGGCGGCCATCGCGGCCTCCCGCTCCGCTTCGGTCAGTGGCTCGTAGCCCGCGGCGGCGTCCAGGGCCCACTCGCACACCCGCGGGTCGCCGGGCGTGCAGATCGCGGTGACCCCCGCAGTGGACAGGGCGAAGCGCGCCCCGCGCGCGACGAGGTCGGCCGTGGGCTGCGGCTCGTACCAGGTGGTCGCGCTCCGCTGCTCCGGCCCGGACGATCCCGCTCTCCGGCGATCCCGCCCCCGGCGCCGGCCACGGCCGCGCCGCGCCGGACTTGATGACCAGCACCCCGACGTCGCGGGCGCTGGCCTCGGCGAGGAGGCCCTCGGCGTCACGCCGGTAATCGGCGTCGGCCCACAGCCGCGGGTAGATCGGGAACATCACCGTGTCGAGGTCGTAGCGGCGCAGGGCCTCGCGCTGCGCGACCGGTGTGCCGACGTTGTGCCCGGTGATGCCGATCCACCGGCACAGACCCTCGTCACGCGCCTCGGTGAGCGCGCGCACCGCGTCCTCCCGGCCGTCCAGGTCGTCGAGGTCGGTGACGCCGTGCAGCTGGTAGAGGTCCACCCGGTCGATGCCGAGGCGTCCCAGGCTCCGCTCGAGCTGCCGTCGTACCTCGTCGCGGGTCGTCTTGCCGCTCTTCTCGCCGATGAAGAGCCGGTCGCGCACCGCGGGGATGTGCGGGCCGACCGTCTCCTCGGCGCTGAAGTAGCCGGGCGCGATGTCGAGGTGGTTCACGCCCCGGTCGAGCGCCCGGTGCAGGGTCCCGCCGGCGGTGTCCTCGTCGAGGAAGTGGAAGACGATGCCGCCGAGGACCGCCAGCGAGCTCTCGTGGCCGGTCCGCCCCAGCCGCCGTGTCTGCATGCTCGCTCCTCGTGCCGCCGCCCGCCGGGCTAGCGTCGACGACGTCCCCGACAGCAGAAGGTTGACGATGCCAGAGACCAGGTACGCCGACGCGAACGGCCTCACGATCGCCTACGAGACGTTCGGCTCGAGCGCCGACCCGGCGGTCCTGCTCATCATGGGTCTCGGCACGCAGATGATCGCCTGGCCGGACGAGCTGTGCCAGGCGATCGCGGACCGCGGGTTCCACGTCGTCCGCTTCGACAACCGCGACGCCGGCCTGTCGACGCACCTGTCCGACCGGCCGGCCCCGACGCTCGGTGACCTGCTGCTGCGCCGCCGCCGCCCGCCGTACACGGTCGGCGACATGGCCGCGGACGCCGTCGGCCTGCTGGACGCGCTCGGCATCGACGCCGCGCACGTCGTCGGCGCGTCGATGGGCGGCTTCATCGCCCAGGTGCTGGCCGGGCGGCATCCCGACCGGGTCCGGACCCTGACCCTGATGATGACCTCCACCGGCTCCCGGCTGGTCGGCCACCCGAAGCCGAAGGTCTTCGCCCGGCTGCTGCGCCGCCGTGTCGTCTCCGACCAGATGGAGGCGGCGGAGGCGGTGGTCGAGACGTTCCGGATCATCGGCTCGAAGGGCTTCGCCTTCGACGAGGAGTACCTGCGCGGTCTTGCTACCCGCAGCTGGGAGCGGTCCTACGACCCGCAGGGCTACCTGCGCCAGCTGGCCGCCGTGGTGGCGCAGACCAACCGCACCCGGCACCTGCGGGACATCCGCGTCCCGACCCTCGTCATGCACGGCAGGCAGGACCCGCTCGTCAACGTCAGCGGCGGCAAGGCGCTGGCGAAAGCCATCCCCGGAGCGCGGTTCGTCGGCTTCGACGGGATGGGTCACGACCTGCCGCGCGCGCTGTGGCCGCGGTTCGCCGACGAGATCTGCGCGCTCGCCGGCAGGAGCACCCCGGCCGACGCCCGCTGACCCTGCTCTACGGTCGGTGTCGACCGGGCGGCCGGCGCCCGTCGGAGCAGGAGGCCAGCATGAGTGACGAGCAGCGAGTAGGGGCGGTCGGCGACGTCCCGCCCGGGACGGTCGTCGGCGCCGGGCGCTACGCGGTCGGCAACGCCGCCGGACGCCGCTTCGCCGTCACCCGGCGGTGCCGCCACCTCGGTGCCGACCTGGCCGGCGGCAGCATCGACGCGAACGGCTGCCTCGTCTGCCCGTGGCACGGGTCGGCGTACGACGTCGGGACCGGCCGGATGGTGCGGGGACCGCAGGGCGTGTTCGCCAAGATCCCCGGACTCGGCACCGGTTTCCGCTTGCTGACCCGGGTGCTGCCGCTGGGACGGGCCACGGTCAGCGAACGTGACGGTCAGCTGTACGTCGACGGCTGAGCGGCCTGCCGCCGCTCAGCCGCCGCTCAACCGGCAGCCGCTCAGCCGGCCGACCGGTGCAGCGGGATGAGGACGTTGCGGTCGGCCTTCGTCCCGGCTCCTTCCGGCTCGCGGAGGTCGTAGGCGATCACCCGGGAGATCGACGCCAGCTGCGTGGTCGTGGCATCGGTCGCCGCCGGGTCGATCTGCGGCGGTGACGCCTGGTCGATCATCGTCGTCGCGAGCGCGAGCTTGCCCTTGGCGTTGCTGACCACCTCGACCAGCCGGGCCTGCTGCGGCCAGTCCATCCCGCTCGTGGTCTGGATCCGTGCGTAGCCGGGGTTCGTGCCGCAGTCGGCGTAGTCGATGACGTTGTCGTGCGTGTGACCGGCCAGGGTGGCGAGCACGGCGGGTCGCCGGCAGAGGACCCGCTCCACCTTCGCCGAGGTCACCCAGGTCTCGGACGGGTCGGACGATGTCGGCAGCAGCTCGTCGAGCGGGTGGTGGGACATGACGACGACCCGCTGGCCCTTCACCGTCGCTTGCTTGAGCTGGGCCTTCAGCCAGTCGAACTGCACCGAGTCGAGCGAGCCGAGGTCGCAGAGGTACTGCATCGCCCAGCCGCACTCCTCGGTGGCGGTGTCGAGCATGATGAAGCGGAAGCCCTTGGCCGGGTGGAACGAGTAGTAGCCGTCGTGGTTGGCGATCGCGGTCCCGGCCCAGCCGAAGCCCGCGGCCCGCTTCGCCGGGCGGAACCCGTGCCCAGCCGGCGTGCCGCTGGTGTTGTGCATCTCGTTGGTGAAGCTCGACACCGCGCACGGGCCGGGCGCCTTGCGGCAGGCCGGCGACGGTGTTGTCGACCTTCGACAGGTAGCACCGGGTCACGTCGGCGGGGACGGTCGAGATGAAGGGGGCGAGGTCCGGGTTGGACAGCGCACCGGACGGGTCGATGATGATTTGCAGCAGGGTCGGCAGCGGGTCGGCGTCGGACGGGAAGCCGCCGAGCTTCTGGTCACCGGTCACCGCGTTCTCGTAACTGGCGCTGGGGATCTCGACGTGGCCGCGCTGGTCGGCGGGCACGCCCGCACCGGAGTCCTCGTCGCCGCCCTGGCCGACATAGGCCAGCGGGACGTTGCCCTGGACGAGGGAGTCGTGGTTGCCGAACGCCGCGAACCACGGCATCCCGACGCCGACCGCGCGGAACGAGCGCTGCGCCACGGCGAGCAGGTCGAGGTTGGGGAACGTCGGCAGGTCGGGGAAGCCGTTGTCGACGCCGGTCGGGTCGTAGTACGGCGTGCCCTGCACGCCGTCGTACCCGGGGGCGCCGGTGTCCGGGTTGATGACGCGGTTGCCGTCGAGCAGGTCGATGAGCCACCGGACCTCGTTCCACTGCTCGCTGTCGGCGCCGTCTCCCGTGACCACGGTGAACGCCGGGGCGGTGTGGGTCACCGGCGAGACGGAGTGCCGGACGGCCTCGATGAGCGCCTCGATGGTCTGGGGCGACAGGCTCTCGTTCGGACGGTAGGCGCCGGAGAACCGGTCGTTGAAGAAGCGCAGGAACTCGAGCCGGCCGGCGGACTCCTCGTCGGTGACGTGCAGGTCGGTCATCTGCACGAACGAGACCAGGGAGCGCAGACCCTTGGTGGAGAAGCGCTTGGGGACCGACGTCGGCTCACCGGCGCCATAGCTGAGCCCGACCGCGCTGGTGTCCGCACCGTCGGCGGGGGCGATCGTGCGCGTGACCGTGGTCTTCGTGGGCGTGGTCGACCCGGCACCGGCGGAGGGCGCCGCCACCGCAGCAGCCGCGGCCACCGTCACCCCTGCCACCAGCCAACTGCTCCGTCGCAGCCGGGAGAATCCCTGACCACCGCGCATGGCGCACCCGCTTTCGCCCGTCGACCGTCGTGGCGGCGCGAATGCCGCACTTGCCCGTGAGCCTCTGGGATCGGGCCCGGCCCGGGTAGGGCACTAAGACCCGCCCCGGCTGGTCATCCGGGATGACCCGGCTGCGCGTCGTCGATCTTGTCGAATCGGGCTCGGCGAGCCGCCAGTTGTGTGACACTCCCGGCCGTGACTGCTCGGGGGTGGCGGCGCGCGGCCGTCGTCGGTGCCTTGGTGTTCGCCACGATCGGCGGCGGCGGCCTGCCGGCGCCGGCGTGGCTCGCGGGGCCGGTGACGCCGGCCGCGTCCGCGGCGGACGCGCCGAGCTCGGCGTCGATCGTGATCAGCAAGGGCGCGGCGACGAAGGGCTACGACACCACCCGGGTCACCCTGGCGCAGGGCGGCAGCCTCAGCGTCGTCAACTTCGACAGCATGCAGCACACCGTCACGTCGACCGGCTACGGCGCCGACGGCAAACCGCTGTTCAACACCTACGTCTCACCCGGCTCGACCGTGTCGGTCCCCGGGGCGAGCAAGCTGGCACCGGGCAGCTACGACTTCCGGTGCCTGTTCCACTCGGTGATGCGCGGCACGCTGGTCATCGAGGGCAGCAGCGGCGGTGGCGTCAAGCCGACAGCCCCGTCGTTCGACCAGCCGCTGGTGGTCCCGAAGGTGCTGACCGACGCCCACCTGAGGATCCCGATGAAGGCGGCGGACGTGCGGGTGCTGCCCACTGGCCCGCTGACGCGGATGTGGACCTTCGGGGGCAGCTACCCCGGCCCGCTGATCGAGCGGCCGGTCGGTCACGACACGACGGTCACCTTCGTCAACAAGCTGCCCAGGCACGGCCGGTGCGGTCACCGTCCACCTCCACGGTGACCACCACACGTCGGCCAACGACGGGCAGCCCACCCGGCACCTCGTGCGGCACGGGCACAGCCGCACCTACGACTATCCGCTCGTCGACGACGGCAAGCCCGAGCGTGCGTCCATCGACTGGTACCACGACCACCGCATGGACCGGACCACGCGCAACAACTGGATGGGCCTGCAGGGCATGTTCGTCACGACGGACAGGCGCGAGAACACCCTGAACCTCCCGCGCGGCAGGTACGACGTCCCGCTGATGGTCTCCGAGCGCAGCTTCACCGACGACAACCAGCTGACCAAGCCCTTCCCGAAGCACCCGTCGATGGTGGTCACCGGGCCGCAGGCGCCTCCCGGCGACGGCACGGTAGGGACGCACATCCTCGCCAACGGCCGGTATGCGCCGTTCCTCAAGGTGTCGACCCACCGCTACCGGTTGCGGCTGCTCAACGCCTCGCCGCTGACGTCGTACGACTTCCACCTGTCCGACGGCCGGCCGTTCGTGCAGATCGGCACGGGCAGCGGACTGCTGCGGCGCTCCGTCGTCCGGCAGGACATCCTGCTCGGCCCGGCGCAGCGGGCCGACGTGATCGTCGACTTCCACAAGGAGCTCGGCGACAACGTCGTGCTCGAGAGCATCCCGCGCACCGACGACGCGCCGGGCGGCATCGGCTCGCCGTCGGCGGCCATCATGGCGTTCCGGGTCGTGCGCACGGCGGACCGGGACCCGACCCGGATCCCGCGACCTGCTCCGGTCCCCACCGCGGCTCAAGGCGCCGGACAGGTGTCGAAGGTCTGGAGGTTCGACGTCGCCGGCGACCCCGACACCGGCAGCTACTGGACGGTCAACGGCAAGATGTTCGACCCCGACCGCGTCGACTATCGCGTTCCGCTGGGGTCGAAGGAGACGTGGAAGCTCGTCAACAACAGCCCCGTCACCCACTACATCCACATCCACGAGGAGCAGTGGCACACCGTCTCCCGGGACGGGAAGCGGCCACCGCCGTGGGAGCGCGGGCTCGAGGACACCTGGCGGCTCGACCCCGGCGAGTACGTGACGGTCGCGGCCCGCTTCACCGACTACCGGGGCACGTTCATGATCCACTGCCACATGCTCGACCACGAGGACCACGGACTGATGGCGCAGTTCAAGGTGGTCAAGCCGAGGTCGGGGACGGCGAACGTGCGGCCAGTGGGCTACCGCACGGCGCCGGTGGCGCCGGCCGAGCCGCTGCCGGTGCGCGGCGCGCTGCTGTCGGCCGTCCTCAACTCGCGGTCGGCGCCGGAGGACTTCCTGTGCGAGCCCTGACCGTCCGGCCCGACTGAGCCGCACCGGCGCTCCCGCCCGTCCCGCTGGCCGGCGTTCTCCCGGTGTTCGCCCGCCGTTCGCCGGACGGTCGGGAGGTTTCCGGTCGACGAGGACGAAAGAGTCCTCGTGATCAGCTCCCCGCGACTCCTGTCCGTGGCCGCCGCCGCCCTCGCCGCCTCCGCTGCGGTCGGCTACGCCGTGAGCACCACCGGCACGATCGGGCCGTCGACGCACGAGACGGCCAACGGGCGGGTCCTGCACCCCGCGGGCCGGATGACGACGGTCGGCAACTTCCCCACCGGCGGCGCCGTGACGCCGAACGGGCGCTTCTACTGGGCGGTCGCCACCGGTCGCGGGTACAACGACATCCGGATCGTGGACACCGACAGCCGGCGGGTGGTGCAGACGCTGCCGATCCCCGGAGCGTCGGGCGGCATCGCCATGGACCCGCGCCGGCCGCTCGCCTACGTCTCCGGCGTCGCGGACTCCGAGCCACCTGGACCAGCAGCGGCCGAGTGCGCCCGGACGCGCAGGGCGACGTCGTGCACGTCTACCGGTACGACCGCCACACCGGCCGGGCGCGTTTCGAGCACCTGCTCGAGGTGCCACCGCCGGCCGGGTCACCCGTGCCGCAGGGCGTCGTCGACGTCCCGGGGATGGAAGGGCCGCCGCAGAACTTCCCGCCCACCAACTCGGCGCGGCTGTCCTGGCCGGACCGGCTGGCCGTCTCCCCGGACGGCGGCCGGCTGCTCGTCCCGCTCAACCTCGCCGACCACGCCGCGATCGTCGACACCCGCACCCGCGAGACGACGTACGTCGGCGTCGGGCACTACCCCTACGGCGCGGCGATCAGCCCGGACGGGCAAGACCGGGCTCGTCTCCAACGAGACCGACGGCACCGTCTCCGTGGTCGACCTGGCCGCGGGCAGCGTCACCGACACCATCACCGTCGGCCCCCGCCTGTCGCACCCGGAAGGCATCGCCGTCGACCCGAAGGGTCATCGCGCCTACGTCACCGTCGCCAACACCGACCACGTCGTCGTCATCGACCTCGACACCCTCGGCGTCGTCGGCGACCTGTCGCTGGAGCGGCCGCAGGGGCTCGGTGCCATCCCCGTGGCTGCCGCGGTCGACCGCAGGCACCGCCGGCTCTACGTCGCCGAGGAGGGCGCGGACGACCTCGCCGTGCTCGACATCAGCCGCCCCAGCCGCGGCTCGTCGGCCGGGTGCCCACCGCGGCGTTCCCCACCGACGTCGCCGTCGGGCACGGCCGGCTCACGTGGCTGTCGGGGAAGGGCTTCGGCTTCGGCCCCAACCCGGACGGGCCGGTGCCGACCGATCCGCGTGACAACGACGACGCAGATCAACTCGTTCACCTACCTGCCGTCGGCGGTCCGCGGTGCGGTCGGGAGCCTGCCCGTGCCGAGCGAGCAGACGCTGGCCCGGATGACACCGGTCGCGACCCGGCAGATGCTGCCCGTCGACGGGGTGCAGGCGCCGGAGGACACCCCGCTGCGGCCGGACGGGCCGATCAAGCACGTGTTCTTCGTCGTGAAGGAGAACCGCACCTACGACCAGATCCTCGGCGACGTCGCGCGCGGTGACGGCGACCCGTCGCTGGAGCTGTTCGGCCCGTCCGTCACACCCAACGTCCACGCGTTCGCCTCCCGGTTCCCCCTGCTCGACCACGTCTTCGCCAACTCCGAGGCGTCGATCGACGGGCACTTCTGGACCAGCGCGGCCGGTGTGTCCGACTACGTGCAGAAGAACTGGATGCAGAACTACGCCGCTCGCGGCCGCCCGTACGACTTCGGCGTCTACGCGGTGACGTGGCCGGGCAACGGCTTCCTCTTCGACCAGGCCGAGCGCCAGGGCATCAGCTACTTCAACTACGGCGAGGCCATCGCCGGCGTCGTACCGCTGCCCGACAAGGACCGCGACGCCGCCATGACCGCGGAGGTGGCGCGCAAGTTCGCCCACTCGGACCTCGGCGCCGGCGGGCCGACGGGTGTCGGCGCGACCGCCGTGGGCGAGTGCTACCCGAACGACGCGGACATCGCCACCAACGTCATCACGCAGAGCCCGACCTTCGACGGCAGCCCGCCGCCGGGCGCCGGCGGGAAGGTCGAGTCGCGGTTCGACTGCTTCAACCAGCGGTTCGCCGAGCAGCTGGCGACCGGCACGGTGCCGGCCTTCAACTACCTGGTGCTGCCCAACGACCACACGATGGGGACGACGCCGGGCGCGCGCACGCCGCAGGCACTCGTGGCCGACAACGACTACGGCCTCGGCCAGATCGTCGACGCCATCAGCCACTCCTCGATCTGGGACTCGTCGGCGATCTTCGTGGTCGAGGACGACTCCCAGGACGGCGCCGACCACGTCGACGCCCACCGCATCCCCGCCCAGGTCATCAGCCCGTTCACCCGTGCCGGGGCGGTCGTCCACCACCGCTACGACTTCCTGTCGGTCATCCGGTCGATGGAGCTGATCCTCGGGATGGAGCCGCTCGGCATGAACGACGCCGTCGCGGTGCCGATGTACGACGTCTTCACCGCCGAGCCCGGCAACGCGGCGCCGTACGACGCGATCATCCCGACGCAGGACCGGCTGGCCGTCAACACCGCGGACAGTCCGGACGCGGCACTGTCCGCCTCGCTCGACTTCGACGACCTCGACAAGGTGCCGCAGCACGTCCTCGACCGGATCCTCTGGCATGCGGTGTACGGCGCGGACGCGTCGCCGCCGCCGCCGGGCCCGAACGCCGAGGACGAGAGCGACGGCGACTAGTCGTCCCGGGTGCCGGCCGGGTCGCGGGCCTGCCAGGCCGGGTCGCGCCCGGTCAGGCCGAGGAGCCGGTCGAGGAGCGGCGCGTCGGCGGGCACCGGCACCGCGGCCCCGAACAGGCCCGGAACCCCCTCCGGGCTCCGCGCCGCCGTCGGCTGCACGAAGCCGTAGGCGACCTCGGCGAGCCGCGGGTCCCAGGTGAAGGTCTGGCCGGTCGCGACCGCGAGGTCCCACCCGTGCACGATCAGCTCGTCGACCGTCACGGCGCCCCATGCCTCCCCCGGGAGCTCGAGGCCGCCGGCGCTCGCCACCCCGGCCCATGCCGCCTCGACGCGCCATGCCCCGGCGAGCTCGGTCAGCCGCCGGGGGATGCGCGCGCGCCAGTCGGTTCCGAGCCTCGCCCCGTCCACCGGTGGCGGCTGGCCGACGTCCGCCTTGGCAGCAGCGGCTGCCAAGGCCTGCGCGAACGTGTCGACATGGTCGAGCAGGTCGGCGACGGTCATGTCCTGACAGGGCGTCGGGGCGCCCAGCTGGTCGTCCCGGACCCCCTGCACGATCGTCGTCAGCGCGGCCGTTGCCGGCTCGAGATCGAACACTGTCCCTCCTCGACTCGCGTTCCGGTGAGACAGACGGGCCCGGGGCGGCGAACTCATCGGTCCCGGTGGCGTCATACCGTCGTGGCCGGAGGCGCCAGGTGAGCAACCCTAGTGCGAGGGTGGCCGCGGCGATCCGAACGGTCGACCTGCACAAGACCTATCGGAGCGCCCACGCGGCCGTGGAAGCCGTGCGCGGGATCGACCTCGACGTGGCCCCGGGAGAGTTCTTCGGGCTCCTGGGACCCAACGGCGCCGGCAAGTCGACGACGATCGGCATGCTGACGACGCTCGTCGTACCGACGTCGGGCCAGGCGTTCGTCGCCGGCCTCGACGTCGTGCACGACCCCGTCGGCGTCAAGCGGCGGATCGGGGTCGTTTCGCAGACCAACACTCTCGACCGGCACCTGACCGTCGCCGAGAACCTCGAGTTCCGCGCCCGCTTCTTCGGGGTGGGGGCCCGCGACGCGAGGCGGCGCGCCGCGGAGCTGCTCGACGTCTTCGGGCTGGCCGACCGCGCCGCCGCGATGTCCGACCAGCTGTCGGGCGGGCAGGCGCGCCGGCTGATGATCGCGCGGGCGCTGGTGCACCGGCCGGAGGTGCTGTTCCTCGACGAGCCGACGGCCGGGCTCGACCCGCAGACCCGGGTCAACCTGTGGGACACGCTGCGGGACCTGCACGCCGACGGCCAGACGATCCTCCTGACGACGCACTACATGGAGGAGGCCGACGAGCTCTGCCAACGGGTCGCGATCATCGACCGCGGGACGGTGCTCGCCTGCGACACCGTCGCCGGGCTCAAGGCCGGCGCGGGCGCGGACACCGTCATCACCGTCTCGTACGACGGGCCGGTGCCGCCATAGCGCCGCTGCAGCGCCGCTGCAGGACACAGCGCCGCTGCAGGACACAGCGCCGCTGCAGCACAGCGCCGCTGCAGGACAGACCGGGGGTGAGCAAGGTCGAGGTCGACGGCGAGCAGCTGCGGGTCTTCACGCGCAGCAGCGACGGCCTGCTCGCCGAGCTCATCGCGGCGGGCTCCCGGGCGGGGGTGGCGGTTCGCGACGCGAGCCAGCTCAAGCCCAGCCTCGAGACCGTCTTCCTCACACTGACCGGACGGGAGTACCGCGAATGAGCACCGCCACCCATCCGGTCGACAGCAGGGTGAGTGTCGCGCCGATCGAGCCGACCCAGCTCGGCACGTTCCTGGCGATGATGGCGCGCGAGCTGCGGGTCATCCGACGCTCGTTCGTCTCGACCTTCACCCGGGTCGTCATGCAGCCGTTGCTGTTCGTCTTCGTCTTCGCCTACGTCATGCCGAAGATCGGCGGTCAGGCCGGGCCCTTCACCGGCGCGACCGCGGGCGCCGCGACGTTCTCGACCATCCTCGTGCCGGGGATGGTCGCGTCCGCACTGCTCATGCAGGGCGTCATCGCCGTGACGTTCCCTCTCATCGCGGAGCTGTCGTGGGAGCGGACGATCGAGGACCGGGTCCTCGCCCCCCTTCCGGTGCCGATGCTCGGCCTGCAGAAGATCGCCGCGGGTGCCCTGCAGGCGGTCATCGGCGGCCTGCTGGTCTTCCCGATCGTGCTGCTCGTCCACGCCCCCGGGCAGGCGCCGCACGTGCACATCACCGACTGGCCGCTGTTCCTCTGCGTCTTCGTCGCCGGCGCCACGCTCTCGTCGTCGCTGGGGCTCTTCCTCGGCACCGTCATCGACCCGCGGCAGATGCAGGTGCTCTTCGCCGTGGTGCTGCTGCCGGCGACGATGCTCGGCTGCGTCTACTACCCGTGGGCGGCGCTGCACTCCATCCGCTGGCTGCAGGTGGCCGTGCTGCTCAACCCGATGGTCTACGTCTCCGAGGGCCTGCGTGCCGCGCTCACACCGCAGGTCGGCCACATGGCGACGTGGGCCTACCTGTCCGCGTTGCTGGGCGGGACCGTCCTGCTCACCGTTCTCGCGATGCGATCGTTCACCAAGCGCGTCCTCAACTGACGCGCCGGGCCGGGTCAGGCCCGCAGGTCCCGGCGACCGAAGCCGGCGGCCCCGGCGGCGAGCGCGGCGGCGCACACCCCGGCCAGGACGAGCACCTCGGTCGTCCCGACGCCCGACCGCAGCGGGTCGTTCGCCAGGTACCAGCGCCACAGCGTCAACGGGCGCAGGTAGGTGAGTGGGTGCACGGTCGCGCTCAGCCCGTAGACGATGTAGGACACGACGGTGTAGCCGACGGTCACCGCGATCCCGACCGCCCGCCGCCCGACGGTGGCGGCGACCGCCTGCGCGAGCAGCCCCGCCGCCCAGCAGAACAGGGCCATCTGCAGGCAGATCGCTCCGAGCCGGTCGACAGCCAGGTCGAACTGCACGGCGGAGTCCAACGCGACCAGCGGCACCCAGCTCGCGATGACCAGGGCGAGCACGCCCAACCCGACCGCCACCGCCTTCTGCGCGTAGACGGACCGGCGGCGCACCGGCTGCGCGAGCAGTAGGTCGAGGGTGTGCTCCTCCTCCTCGCCCGCGACGGTGCCGGCGCCGCGCCCGATCGCGAAGACGAGCAGGACGGCGGGCAGGAAGAAGGCGAAGAGCTGGGTGGCGAGGTAGCCCACCGGCGAGGTCAGGTCGGAGCCGCCGAGGAGCGCCTGCGCCGTGGGGGACAGGTCGCCGTAGATGGAGTCCAGCGACTTGTTGTCCCGCACCGACGGGTAGACGGCGACCACGAGCAGGACGAGCAGGGCCATGGACACCGACCAGACGGCGATCGACCGCAGCCGCAGCGACACCTCGCTGCGCAGTAGCCCCACGGCGGGTCCGATCATGTGCTCTCGTCGTACGCCGAGAAGAACGCGTCCTCCAGGTCGGCGTGGACGACGTCGAGGGCGGCGACGCCGAAGCCGGCGAGCGCCTTGACCGCCGCGTCCATCTCACCGACACAGGCGAAGACGACGGCGTCGCCGTCGACGGCGACGTCGGAGACTCCCGCCGTGCGCGCGAGCGCCGCGGCGACGTCCGGCAGGTCCACCGGGTCGAGCGGGCGGACCCGCCCGCGCCGTCGCGAGCGGGCCCGGATCGCAGCCATGTCGTCGAACGCCGCCACCCGCCCGTCGCGCAGCAGGGCCACCTTCGACGCGATCTGCTCCACCTCGGACATGACGTGGCTCGACAGCAGGACCGTCGTGCCCTCGGCGGTGCGCTCGGTGACGATCGCGGCGAACTCGCGTTGCAGCAGCGGGTCGAGCCCGCTGGTCGGCTCGTCGAGGACCAGCAGGTCGACCCGCGGTGCGAGGGCGAGCACCAGGCCGGCCTTCTGCTTGTTGCCCTTGGAGAGGTCGCCGACGCGGCGGGACAGGTCGAGGCCGAGCCGGTCGGCGAGTGCCCGGACCCGGGACTCGTCCAGGCGCTCACGGGCGACGGTGAACCGGCGCAAAGAGTCGCGGACGCGCAGCCGTGGCGGCAGGACGAGCTCACCGGGCAGGTACGACGTGCGCCGCCGTACCTCGACCGAGTCCCGGACGCTGTCGAGGCCGAACACCGCGACCGCGCCGCCGGTCGGGCGGATGAAGTCGAGCACGGTGCGCATGAAGGTCGTCTTGCCGGCGCCGTTGGCCCCGACGAGGCCGACGACCGACCCCGCCGGCACCTGCAGGTCGACGTCGACGATGCCGCGGTGCCGACCGTAGGACTTGGTCAGGGCGCGAGCATCGAGCGCAGGCGGGGAGGTCGCCACGGCCCTACCGTAGTGGTGGCGGGCCCTGCCTCCGGGCCGTCAGCCCTCCGGCCAGGTCTGCTCAACCGGTGCCCCCGGCGGCAGCAGGCCCCGCTCGATGCAGGGTGTGTTGAGCTCGGTCAGGCCGCCACCCTGCCGCTGCCCGGTGGAGTCGTAGCCCCATGCCATGCAGACGGCGAAGGGGATGCTCTCGTAGGAGTCGAGCGACTGTGTCGTCGTCTCGGTGACCGGGCCCGAGCCCCGCTGCGACTGGACCGTCGACAACGACATGACGTCGAAGCTCTGCCAGACACCGTCGTACTGGATGTAGCCGCCGGGGTCGTCAGGGCTCGTCTCGAACGGTCCGTCCACGTGGTGCTCCACCTCACCGAAGGTGATGGTCGTCGTCGTGGTGCAGGTCTTCGCCCCACCTCGGGCCACGGCGAAGGTCCCGCCGTCGGCTTCGCACGAGCTCTGGGTGATCCCCGGGCCTTGGCTCACCGCCGGATCGGCGGCCAGCGCGACAGTGAGGCTTCCCAGGGTCACCGTCACGGCGCTCGCGGCTGCCATCGCCAGAAACGCACGTCGGCGTGTAGTCATGGCGGTTGCTCCTTCCCGGAGACCAGACTCGGCTCCCGGGCCTGAGCCCCGCACCACACGCTGACACCGGCAAGCGCGCGCGCCAGGGCCGAAGGTCCCGACTCGGCGGACGATGCTCAGGTGCTCTCCGGCACCATCTCGATCGCGCCGGCCGGGCACTCGGCGGCGCAGACGCCGCACCCCTTGCAGTAGTCGAGGTCGATCTCGTAACGCAGGTCCGGTCCGAGCTTGATGACCGCGGCGTCCGGGCAGACGCCGAAGCAGTTGTCACACTCGAAGCAGTTGCCGCACGACAGGCAGCGGCGGGCCTCGAACAGCGCGTTCGAGGCATCGAGCGGCTGCACCACCTCGTCGAACGTCGACGCCCGCCGGGCCGCCTCGAGCCGTGGTCGGAGCACGTGCGGCGCATCGGCGTAGTACCAGGTGTTGAGCCCCTCGAAGCTCGCGAGGTCGGGCTTCGGCTCGGGGCGGTGGAGCGAGTCCGCGCAGCCAGGCGTCGATGTGGCGGGCGGCCTTCTTGCCGTGCCCGACGCCGACCGTGGCGGTGCGCTCGGCGGGCACCATGTCGCCGCCGGCGAAGATGCCGGGGTGCCCGGTCATGAGGTCCGGCCCCACGCGCACCACGCCATCGGTGACCTCGATGCCGGGGACGCCGTCGAGCAGCGACAGGTCGGCCTCCTGGCCGAGAGCGAGGATGACCGAGTCCGCGTCGAGCCGTTCGGTCTCGCCGGTCGGCTGCGGGAAGCCGCTGTCGTCGAGCTCCATCTTCTCGACGAGGAGCGAGCCGGCGTCGACGTGCTTGATGGTCGACAGCCACTTGATGAGCACACCCTCCTCGACCGCCTCCTGCACCTCCTCGTCGTGGGCGGGCATCCGGTCGCGGGTGCGCCGGTAGACGACGATCGAGTCGGTCGCACCGAGCCGCTTCGCCGTGCGCGCCGCGTCCATGGCGGTGTTGCCGCCGCCGTACACGACGACGCGGCGGCCGAGCAGCGGCTGCTCGCCGGTCTCCACGTCGCGCAGGAGGCCGACGGCGTCGACGATGCGGGCCGCCTCACCGGCAGGGATGTAGGCGCGCTTGCCGATGTGCGCGCCGACGGCGAGGAAGACCGCGTCGAACCCGCCGTCGCGCATCTCGTCGACGAGGTGGGTGACCGGGTGGTTCAGCTCGAGGTGCACCCCCAGGTCGAGGATCCGCTGGATCTCCGCGTCGAGCACCTCGCGCGGCAGCCGGTAGCGCGGGATGCCGAAGCGCATCATGCCGCCGGGCATCGGTCCGGCGTCGTGGATCGTCACGTCGTGGCCGAGGCGGCGCAGGTGGTACGCCGCGGACAGCCCGGAGGGGCCGGCGCCGACGACGAGCACCCGGCGGCCGGTCGGCGCGGCCGGTGCGGGGGCGGCCCAGCCGCGTTCGATCGCGAGGTCGCCGAGGAAGCGCTCGACCGAGTTGATGCCGACCGCTTCGTCGTGCTCCGCGCGCCCAGGAAGTTGCAGCTGCGCGCGGTTGCATGCGGTCTCGCACGGGTGGTAGCAGATCCGGCCCATCACCGCGGGGAACGGGTTGTCGGCCATGATCTGCCGCCACGCGAGCTCGTAACCGCCCTGCTCCGCGTGTCCGGAGGTGCAGCCGTCGGCCTCCGCGGCGTAGAGCCAGTGCTGGATGTTCTCGCCGGCGGGGCAGGCGTTGTTGCACGGCGGGAGCAGGTCGCGGTAGACGGGCCGCTCGGTCCGCCAGCTACCGGTCTTGTTGGCGAGACTCGAGCCGACCTCGAGGGTGATGCCGAACGGGGTGTCCATCACGACTCGTCTCCCAGCAGCCCGTAGCGGGCGATGTTGCGGTCGGCGATCGCCTGCAGCCGGTCGATGACGTCGGTGCGGGGTGCTCGCCGAACAGGTGGGCGTAGCGCTTCTGCAGCCGCAGGTAGTCCGCGACCGGCACCTGCCGACGGATCGGCAGGACGCTGACGATCTCGCCGTGCTCGGCCTCGTAGACGGGGAACAGCCCGCACTCCTTGGCGAGCCGCGCGACCTCGACGGTCTCGGCCGGACTGGTGCCCCAGCCGAGCGGGCACGGCACCAGGACGTGCAGGTAGCGCGGTCCGCGGAAGTCGAACGCGCGGGTGACCTTCGCCTCCAGGTCGCGCAGGTCGGCGACCGTCGCCGTGGCGACGTAGGGGACGTCGTGCGCGATCGCGATGCGCGGCACGTCCTTGCCGGTGCCGAACGCGTTGCCCGGCTCCGGCCCGATCGCCTCCGTCGTGGCGGTCCGCGCGGCCGGTGGCGTCGCACCGGAGCGCTGGATGCCCGTGTTCATGTAGGCCTCGTTGTCGTAGCAGACGAACAGCACGTCGTCGCCACGCTCGAACATGCCGGACAGGGCGCCGAAGCCGATGTCGACGGTGCCGCCGTCGCCCCCCTGGCCGAGGACGCGGATGTCCTCGCGTCCCTGCGCCTTGAGGGCCGAGGCGATGCCGGTCGCGACCGATGGCGCGTTGCCGAACAGCGAGTGCATCCAGGGGATGCGCCAGGACGACTCCGGGTACGGCGTCGAGAACACCTCGAGGCAGCCGGTCGCGTTGGCGACGACGAGCTGCCCACCGGTCGCTCGCATCGCCGCGTCGAGGACGTACCGCGCGCCGAGCGCCTCGCCGCAGCCCTGGCAGGCGCGGTGGCCTGAGGTCAGCGCGTTGGTTCGCGCGACGTCGGCCTGCACCGACCGCTGGTGCGGCTCGAGAAGCCGGTTGCCGACGACGAGCGAGCCGGTCTGGTGGAACGGGATCTGCTGGTAGGGCATCGCGGTCTCCTACTGCTGCCGGGCCAGCTCGCGGTCGACGAGACCGACGTCGATGTCGAGAAACGTCAGGGGCGGCAGCCCGTCGCCGGCGGCTTGCGCGAACAGCCGGAGCAGGGACTGCTTGGTGATCGGCCGGCCGCCCAGCCCGGCGACGACGTCGTACGTCGGGCGTGGGTCGCCGGCGAGAGCGGTGCGTACGTCGGCACCGACGATGCCGCCGCTGCCGACGGCCAGCGCGCGGTCGATGACGACGATGCGGTCGACGTCGTGGAGCGCGGTGCGGATCGCCTCGGCCGGGAACGGGCGGAACGTCGTGACGCCGACGACCCCGATGGGCATGCCGTCGTCGCGCAGCTCGTCGACCGCGTCCTTCACCGTGCCGAGCACCGACCCGAGGGCCACGACTGCGGTGCGGGCACCGTCCATCCGGTAGGGCCGGACGAGCCCGCCGGTGTCGCGACCGAAGGCGGCGTGGAACTCTCCGGCGATCCGCGGGATCTCCTCGAGCGCCTGCAGGTGCTTGGCGTGGGCGAGGTAGCGCACCTCGGCGAAGACCTCCGGCCCGGCCATGGCGCCGATCGACACCGGCGCGTCCGGCGTCAGCAGCTGCCGCACGTGGATCGGCGGCAGGAACGCGTCGACCGCCTCCTGGTCCGGCACCTCCACCTGCTCGTAGGCGTGGGTGAGGATGAACCCGTCCATGCAGACCATCACGGGCAGCGACAGCGCCTCCGCCAACCGGAACGCCTGCACATGCAGGTCGGCCGCCTCCTGGTTGTCCTCGGCGTAGAGCTGGATCCAGCCGGAGTCGCGTTGGCTCATCGAGTCGCTGTGGTCGTTCCAGATGTTGATCGGCGCCCCGATCGCACGGTTGGCGACGGTCATGACGATCGGCAGGCCGAGCCCGGAGGCGTTGTAGACCGCCTCGGCCATGAACAGCAGGCCCTGGCTGGCGGTCGCGGTGTAGGCGCGCGATCCGGCGGCGGAGGCGCCGATCGCCACCGACATCGCGGCGAACTCCGACTCGACGGTGACGAACTCGCAGGGTGCCAGCGCGCCGGACTTCACCGTCCGGGACAGCGCCTCGACGATGTGCGTCTGCGGCGAGATCGGGTAGGCGCAGATCACCTGCGGCCGGCAGGCGGCGACCGCCGCTGCGACGGCCTGCGAGCCCTCAATCTGCTGCAGCATGAGCCAGCCCCTCGATCTCGTGCCGGATCCCGTCGTACGCCGCGCGGGCAGCCGCACAGTTGCCGTCGGCCACGGCGCCGGAGAACTTCGCGCGGATCGCCAGCTCCACCGACTCGATCCGCAGCTGTCCGGTCATCGCGGCGAAGGCGCCGAGCAGGACGGCGTTGGGCAGCGGCCGGCCGAGGTGCTCGCGGGCGAGGTCGGAGGCGGCGACCGTCAGCACGTGCTCGCGCGGCACGCGGTCGACGAGCGCGTCGATGTCGAGCTCGCTCACCGTGCGGCTGGTGTTGACCAGGACGTAGCTGTCGGCCTGCAGGCCGGCGAACACGGCCGGATCGTGCAGCAGGGTCGGGTCCTGCCACGATGACCGCGTCCGGTCGGTCGATCGGCTCGCGGACGCGGATGGGCCGATCGTCGATCCGGCAGAACGACACGACGGGCGCGCCGGTGCGCTCGGAGCCGAAGCTCGGGAACGCCTGGGCGTAACGGCCCTCGTCGAACGCGGCCACCGACAGCATCTCCGCCGCGGTGACCACGCCTTGGCCACCGCGGCCGTGGATGCGCACCTGGAACATGGCGGCTGCCTCCTGCTTGCCTCCGGTCTGCCGTCCACTATTCGGGTCGCAGGGCCGTCCCGGCAGTGGACGAAGGTCACCAGGGACGGGGTCGGAAGTACCGATTCGCCGACCCGTCCGGCATACGGTGAGGCGGGTGCGGAGCGTCTGGGAGGAGCGGGAGCGGCTGTGGCTGCTCACCCGGCGGTCAGTCCGCGAGTTCCGCGACGACCACTGCCAGCAGATGGCGGCGGCGATCTCGTTCCACCTGCTGTTCTCCATCTTCCCGCTGGCCATCGCCGCCGTTGGCGTCATCGGGCTGGTGACCCAGAGCGCCGCCGCCCGGGACAACGTGGTCGAGGCGGTGCTCGGGGTGGTGCCGCTCAGCCCCAAGGGTCAGCAGCAGCTGCACGACCTGCTGACGTCGGTCAGCGGGGGGAGCGGCGCGCTGGGCCTCATCGGGATCGCCGGCGTGCTGTGGTCGGCGAGCGGGGTCATGGCCGCGATCCGGACCGCGCTGAACGTGGCCTGGGACACCGACCAGCGGCGGCCGTTCGTGCGCGGCAAGGCGATCGACCTGCTGCTCGTCTTCGGCGCCGTCGTCGCGGTCGGGGCGGCCCTGGGGATCACCGTGCTCACGAGCCTGGTCCGGCGCGGGAGCACCCACCTACCCGGGGTGTTGAGCGGCCTCGCCGCCCCGACGCTGACCACGTTCGGCCTGTTGCTCGCGCTGCTCCTGCTCTTCGGGACGTTCCTGTTCCTGTTCCGCGTCGTACCGGCGGTGTCGACGCGCGTCGGGGAGATCTGGCCGGGTGCGGCGGTGGCGGCGGTCGGCTTCCTCGCGCTGGAGTTCGGTTTCTCCGTGTATGTCTCGCACTTCGCCGACTACAACCGGGTCTACGGGTCGCTCGGCGCGGTCGTCGCGTTCCTCTTCTTCGTCTACCTCGCGAGTGCGGTGTTCCTGCTCGGGGCGGAGGTGGCGGCGGAGTACCCGCGGCTGCCGTCCCGATCGGAGCCCGCGCCCGGCCCCGACGGTTCGTGACCGGCGCCGGCCCAGCAGTCGCAGGCGGGGCCTCAGCAGTCGCAGGCCGGGCGGGGCCGCAGCAGGGGCAGGGTCAGGCGCAGCACTGAGTGGTGTCTGCGGGGGTCCTTCGGCGCCGGTGTGGAGCGGCCGGAGCCCGTGCGGGCCCGGTGCTCGCTGGTACGGCGGATCCGGTCCTGGTCGATGCGCTGGCGGTCCAGCGCGAGCGGGTCGTACATGGCCCCTCCCTATTCCTCTTGACATCGAGATACTCTCCTACAGATCTCTTGATGTCAAGAGACTTGACATGGAAGTTATGCTCGGCCAATGGACGAGTCGGACTCGGTCGACTTCTGCATCACCGACATCGGTTCGCGCTACGAGCAGATCCACCCGGAGGTCGAGGGGGTCGTCGACCGCGTCGCCGCGATCGACAAGCACGTCTCCCGCGCGTTCGAGGAGACGCTCTCCGGCCACGGGCTCAACCACGGCGAGTACAAGCTGCTCCTGCGTCTGGCCACCCGCTCCGCGGACCACCGCATGTCGGCCGGGGACCTGAGCCGGGCGCTGATGCTCTCCTCCGGAGCGATGACGAACCGGCTCGACCGGCTGGAGGCGGCCGGGCTGGTCCGCCGGGTTCCCGACCCCCGCGACCGCCGTGGGGTGCTCGTGGAGCTGACCGAGCAGGGCGAGCAGCAGATCGACGAGGCGGTGACCGAGCAGGCGGCCAAGGAGATCGACGTGCTCAGCGGGCTGTCCGCCGCCGAGCTGAGCCGGCTCAACCAGCTGCTGCGCAAGGTGCTGTCGTCGCTGGAGAGCCGGGCCGAGGACAAGCGGGCGGGCTGACCGCCGCGACGCCCCCCGGCGGCCTGATGACACAGGACGGTCACATTGCCGGCGACGTCCTGACACATCCGTGGCCTTCCATGGTCTGGACCACGGACGAGGGAGGATCACCCTGATCGCAGACCTCGAGTACGAAGCGGAGCTGCGCCTGCTCGACGACCGGTTGTCGGTCGAGTACAGCGGAGCCCTCGGGGCGACGGAGATCCACGACGTCGTCACCCGGACCTCGAACGAGCTCGGCGGGGCCGGTGGCGCCCATCCACCGCTGGAGACCGTCGCCTTCGCCGTCCGCCGCCGCCTGGTGCGGATGCTCACGGTCCCGCGTCCCCGTGGTTAGCGCCTGACACTCCTCTTACCTGTCGCGAACACACGGAGCGGCACCCGTCCGTCACCATGGGCGCATGTCCGAGAGCAGGGGCCTCGTCCTCGTTGTCGAGGACGAGCGTGCCATCGCCGACCTCGAGCGGCTCTACCTCGCCCGGCAGGGGTTCGGGGTGCACGTCGAGTACGACGGCGACGCGGGCCTCGCCGCCGCGCGGCGGCTGCATCCGGTGGCGATCGTGCTCGACGTCGGGCTCCCGGGGCTGGACGGCACGGAGATCTGCCGGCGGCTGCGCGCCGACGACGACTGGACGCCGATCCTCTTCGTCACCGCCCGCGACGAGGAGGTCGAGCGGGTCCTCGGCCTGGAGATGGGCGCGGACGACTACCTCACCAAGCCGTTCAGCCCGCGTGAGCTGGTCGCCCGGGTCAAGGCGGTGCTGCGGCGCGGCGGCGCCGGTGCGACCGAGCGGCGGCTGGTCGCCGGGCGGTGCACGGTCGACGTGACGCAGCGACGGGTGACGGTCGACGGCGCCGACGTCGGCCTCACCGCGACCGAGTTCGACCTGCTCGCCGAGCTCGCCCGGCACCCGGGCCGGGTGCACACCCGCGAGCAGCTGCTGAGCAGCGTCTGGGGCTACGAGGCGGCGGCGGGCACGCGCACCGTCGACGTCCACGTGTCGCAGCTTCGCGCCAAGCTCGGCGACGCCAGCCCGATCCGCACCGTCCGCGGTGTGGGCTACTGCGCCGATGCCTGAGCGGCGCCGCCGGTGGTCGCTGGCCGTGCAGATCGGTGCGGTCACGACCCTCGTGACGGTGGTCGCGGTGGTCGTGACCTTCCTCGTGTCGGCCCGGCTGATCCGCGGCGCCGCCGAGTCCGAAGCGCGCACCACCCTGGGTCACTACGCCGACCTCGCCGCGGGCGGGCCGCTCGGCGTCGGCGGTCCCGGTCAGCCGGTGGACCGCGTCGGACCCGGCGTCCGGGCACTGTTCCAGGTGTCCCGGATCGTGCCGCTGCTCGTGCGGCCCGGCGGCGAGGTCATCGGCCGGGCTCCGGGTCCGGTGCCCGCCGACGTCGTCGCGGCCGCCGCCCGCGGCGAGCCCGTCGACCGCACGGTGACCGTCGGCGGCGACCGCTACTTCGCCGAGGCCCGGCAGCTCCCGCCCGGGGGCTCGGTGCTGCTCTTGCAGCCGACCTCCGCGACCTCCCAGCTGACCACGCCGCTGCGCAGCCGGGTGGTGAGCGCGCTGCTCATCGGTCTCGCTGTCGCGGTCGCCGCCGGATGGGTGCTGTCCCGCCGGCTCGCCCGGCCCCTCGTGCACGCGGCGGGCGCCGCCACTCGGCTCGCGCATGGGCAGCGCGGGGTGCGGCTGGAGCCGGAAGGGCCGACCGAGGTGGCCGCTGTCGCGGACTCCATCAACGAGCTCGCGACGGCGCTCGCCTCGAGCGAGAAGCGGCAGCGCGAGTTCCTGCTGTCCGTCTCGCACGAGCTGCGGACGCCGTTGACCGCGATCGTCGGCTACGCCGAGGCCCTGGCCGACGCCGTCGTACCGCCGGGGGAGGCGGCCGCGGCGGGCGCGACGATGCTCGCCGAGGCCCAGCGGCTGCACCGGCTCGTCGACGACCTGCTCGACCTCGCGCGGATCGGTGCCGACGAGTTCCCGATCGAGCCCGCGCCGGTCGACCTCGTCGCGCTGCTCGCGGCGGCGGGCGAGGTCTGGTCGGCGCGCTGCGCCCGGGAGGGCGTGCGGCTCGCCGTCGAGGTGCCGGACGAGGCTCTGACGGTGACGACCGACGCCGGCCGGGTGCGGCAGATCATCGACGGCCTGGCCGAGAACGCCCTGCGCGTCACTCCGGCGGGTGCCCAGGTGGTGCTCGCCGCGCGCCGGGTGGACGGCAGCGGCGTCGACGGGCACGGGGTCGACGGGCACGGGGTCGACGGGCACGGGGACGTGGGCGGGGTCGAGGTGGAGGTGCGCGACGGCGGCCCCGGTCTGTCCGACGACGACCTGGCGGTCGCGTTCGAACGGTCCGCGCTCCACGACCGCTACCGGGGCGAGCGCCGGGTCGGCTCCGGGATCGGGCTGGCGCTCATCGCCCGGCTGGCCGACCGGCTCGGCGGCCGGGCAGAGGCGGGTCACGCACCGGAGGGCGGTGCCCGGTTCACCGTGTCGCTGCCGGTGGCCCCTCGCGGGCGTTGACGGCTTTACCGGGCCCGAACGTTCGGCGTACGTCGCGGTGAACGGCCGCTGCCAGCCTGGCCTCAGCACCCAACAGGAGGAGGACGACATGAACGACACGGACGGCAACGGGCGCAGTCGGCTCAGCCGCGTCGGCGCCTGGTCGGCGGCAGCGGTCCTGGGCGCCGGGCTCGTGAGCGGCATCACCTGGGCGGCTGCGGACTCCGGGTCCGGAGGCGGCTCCGGATCCGGGTCCGGAGGCGGCTCGTCGCAGCCCGCGGCGGCGGAGAGCAGGACCGGCACGGACCACCGCCGGGCCCGCACGGCATGCGGGGGCGCGGTCCGCGACCGCCCGCCCTGCTGCGGCACCTCGAGCACGGCGAGCTCACCGTGTCGACGCGCAACGGCGACAAGGTCGTCGACGTGCAGCAGGGTGAGGTCGTCGCGGTGTCCGCCGACTCGATCACCGTCACCAGCCGGGACGGGTTCGAGGCGACGTACGACGTCACCGACGCCACCCACGTCCGCTCCGGGCCGCAGGGCGGCGACATCTCCGACATCGAGGCGGGCGACCACGTGCTGGTCGTCGCGAACGACGACGGTACGGCGCGGCTGATCTGCGAGCCGCCGGGCCCGCCGCCGGCCCCGCAGCAGCAGCGGCAGCAGCAGACTCGGCCAGACGCCGCCTGAGAGCCTCCCCCGGCGATCGCCGCCGCGCGCCCCTCTCCGGGCGCGAGGCGGCGATCGCGGTGTGGGGTGTGCGGGCAGGATGGCGGGATGGACGAGCTCGCCGACCTCCTCATCGAGACCGCGCGCCGGGGCGCCGACTACCGCGACCGGGTGGCGACCGCGCCGGTCTTCCCGGCCGACGCCGATCCGGCGGTCGTGCGGGCCCGGCTCGGGGGGCTGCCGGACGGGCCGTCGCCGGCTGCCGACGTGGTGCGGTTCCTCGCCGACGTCGTCGAGCCGGCGCTGGTCGCGACGACGGGCCCCCGCTACTTCGGCTTCGTCGTGGGTGGCTCGCTCCACGCCGCGACCGCGGCCGACATGCTGACGACAGCCTGGGACCAGCCCGCGTTCAACGCCGTCACCTCTCCGGGAGCGGCGGCGGTCGAGGACGTCGCGGGCAGCTGGTTGAAGGACCTGCTGGGGCTGCCGCCGACGGCGTCGTTCGGGTTCGTGACCGGCGGCCAGGCCGCCAACACGGTCGCGCTCGCGGCCGCG
Source organism: uncultured Actinomycetota bacterium (assembly GCA_963835405.1). GTDB lineage: Bacteria > Actinomycetota > Actinomycetes > JAFAQI01 > JAFAQI01 > CAWIFV01. The sequence goes on along the minus strand of CAWIFV010000005.1, from coordinate 74,121 downwards.
CGCCATCACGTCTTGGCGCAGGCCGGGTGGGACGTCGAGCAGCACGGCCTCGCCGGCGCCCCGCGGGTCAGGGTGGTGGCCACCGGTGAACGGCACGCCACCATCGAGCGGTCGTTGCGGCTGCTCGGCATCGGCGCGGCCGCGGTCGAGCCGGTGGCGGTCGACGGGCAGGGCGCCATCGACGTCGCCGACCTCGCGCGCGTGCTGGCCGCGGGTCAGGCCGGGCCGACGGTCGTGACCCTGCAGGCGGGCAACGTCAACACCGGCGCGTTCGACGACGTCGGGGCCGCGACCGAGGTCGCGCACGAGCACGGCGCGTGGGTGCACGTCGACGGGGCGTTCGGCCTGTGGGCGGCGGCCAGCCCGGCGACCCGGCACCTCGTCGCCGGCCTGTCCGCCGCCGACTCGTGGGCGACCGACGGGCACAAGTGGCTCAACGTCCCCTACGACAGCGGCTACGTGTTCTGCGCGCATCCCGAGGCGCACGCGGCCGCGATGTCCTTCACGGCCGCCTACCTGACCGGGCAGGGGCAAGGTGGTCTGCGCATCCCGAGCGACTACGTGCCCGAGTCGTCGCGCCGGGCCCGGGGCTTCGCGACCTACGCCGCGCTCCGCCAGCTCGGCCGCAGCGGCGTCGCCGAGCTGGTCGACCGGTGCTGTGCGCTCGCGCGCCGGTTCGCCGAGCAGCTGGCGTCGTACGACGGCGTCGAGGTCGTCAACGACGTCGTGCTCAACCAGGTGCTCGTGCGGTTCGGCGACAGTGACGCGGAGACCGACCGGGTCGTTGCCGCGGTGCAGCGGTCAGGCGTCTGCTGGATGGGTGCGACCACCTGGGGCGGCCGGCGCCTCATGCGCATCTCGGTGTCGAGCTGGCGCACCACCGAGGCCGACGTCGACGCCTGCGTCGGGGCCATCGCCGCCGCCCGCAGTTGATCGCGCCGCGACCGGTTGGCTGGGGCCGTGACGGGGGGTACGGTTCCGCCACCACGACAAGGGGGGCGCACATGCCGCTGTACATGGACGTGCATCACATGGACGGTCCGGTCAACGCCGACGACGTCGCCAAGGCGCACGAGGCGGATCTCGCGATCCAGGGCGATCACGGGGTCGACTACAAGAACTACTGGGTCGACGAGGCCGGCGGCAAGATCTTCTGTCTCGTCGAAGCTCCGAACGCGGAGGCGGCGAACACCGTCCACCGCGACGCCCACGGTCTCGTCGCTGACGAGATCCACGAGGTCAAACCCGGCTGACCCTCCCTGTCAATTGCGCATTCTCCGCCTTCTAGGGCGGAGAATGCGCAATTGATCGGCGGTCAGGTGATCGGCGGTCAGGTGATCGGCGGTCAGGAGACGGCGCGGGCCGCCGCGCGACCGGCGGTCCGGCCGGAGAACAGGCAGCCGCCGAGGAAGGTGCCCTCGAGCGACCGGTAGCCGTGCATGCCGCCGCCGCCGAAGCCCGCGACCTCACCCGCGGCGTAGAGCCCCGGCACCGGCTCGCCGCGGCCGCGTCGAGCACGCGCGCCGTCGAGGTCGGTGACGAGCCCGCCGAGTGTCTTGCGGGTGAGCACCACGAGCCGGACACCGATGAGCGGGCCGGCGTCCGGGTCGAGCAGCCGGTGCGGCTTCGCCACCCGGATGAGCTTGTCGCCGAGGTAGGTCCGGGCGTTGCGCATCGCCGCGATCTGCAGGTCCTTCGTGAACGTGTTCGCGATCTCGGCGTCGCGCGCCAGCACCTCCCGCTCGACGACGTCGTAGGACAGCAGCGGCTTGGCGGTGACGGCGTTCATCTTCGCCACGAGCTCCGGCAGCGTCGTCGCCTGCACGAAGTCCTCGCCCTGGTCGAGGAACGCCTGCACCGGCTTCGGCACGCCCTCGCGTGCGCGGCCGATGACGTCGCGCCATGACCGGCCGGTGAGGTCGGGGTTCTGCTCCGAGCCCGACAGCGCGAACTCCTTCTCGATGATCTTCCGCGTGAGGACGAACCAGCTGTGGTCGTGGCCGGTACGCCGCAGGTGGTCGAGCGTGCCGAGGGTGTCGTAGCCGGGGAACAGCGGCACCGGCAGCCGGCGTCCGGTCGCGTCGAGCCACAGGGATGACGGGCCGGGCAGGATGCGGATGCCGTGCATCGGCCAGATCGGGCTCCAGTTGTGGATGCCCTCGACGTAGTGCCACATCCGGTCGGGGTTGATGACGTGCCCGCCGGCCTGCTCGGTGATGCCGATCATCCGCCCGTCGACGTGCTCGGGGACGCCGGAGATCATGTGCTTGGGCGGCTTGCCGAGCCGCTTCGGCCAGGCCTTGCGCACGAGGTCGTGGTTGCCGCCGATGCCGCCGGCTGGTGACGACGACCGCCTGCGCGTGCAGCTCGAACTCGCCCGACCGGCGTGCGCGACGACGCCTGCCCGCGCAGCACCGTCGTCGGCTCGAGGACGGTGCCGCGTACGCCGTCGACACTCTGTCGCTGACCTGGGGCGCCGGTCACGGTGAGCTCGTCGACCTGATGCCGGAACCGGAACTGCACCCGACCGCGGTCGGCGGCCGCGCGCACCCGCCGCTCGAACGGCTCGACGATGCCGGGTCCGGTGCCCCAGGTGATGTGGAAGCGCGGCACCGAGTTGCCGTGCCCGGTCGCGGTGTAGCCGCCGCGCTCGGCCCACCCGACGATCGGGAAGACGCGGTGACCCATCGCCGCGCAGCCAGGCGCGCTTCTCGCCGCAGGCGAAGTCGACGTAGGCCTCCGCCCACCTGCGCGGCCAGTGGTCCTCGTCGCGGTCGAAGCCGGCGGTGCCGAGCCAGTCCTGCCAGGCGAGCTCATGGCTGTCCTTGATCCGCAGCCGCCGCTGCTCCGGCGAGTCGACGAAGAACAGCCCGCCGAACGACCACCACGCCTGCCCGCCGAGCGACTGCTCGCCCTCCTGGTCGAGCAGCAGCACCGACCGGCCCGCGTCCGCGAGCTCGGCGGCGGCCACCAGGCCGGCGAGACCGGCTCCGACGACGATGACGTCCGCATCCACGGCCGACATCCTCTACCCGCCCCTCCTCCCCGCCACCTCGAGTGCGACGCCCTGTTTCATGACGCCTCAAAGACACGGGCGTCGCGCTCAATCGCGGGAGAACGGGAGATAACGGGCGAAAAGGTGCGGTTGACGGGCAGTGGGCAGGATTCGGCGTGACCGGCCGCGAACCCTCCGCAGCGTGACCCGTCGCCCACTCGTCGCCCTCGTCGCCGCCGCCTCCGTCGCCGCGGCCGTCGGAGTCGCGACTGCCGCCGCCCCCGACCTCGCCGCCCCTACCGGCCTGACCGCGACCGTGCAGCAGCGCGCCGTCGCCCTCTCCTGGGATCCGGTCAGCGCGCCGCCCGGCGGCACCGTCGACGCGGTCGACATCAGCCGCGACGGCGCCGACGTCGCCACTGTCGACGGCACCGCGACCACCTGGACCGACACCGACGTGGCGCCGGCACAGGTGCACACGTACGCCGTCGTCGCACATGCGAGCCGCGGCCACCAGTCCTTCACCTCGCCCCCGGCGACGACGAGCGTCGACGCTGCCGGCGTACCTCGTCGGCGCCGCCACCGCCGACATCACCCCGTCGTACGGCGTCAACCTCGGCGGCTTCGGTCTCGGTGACGGCTCGTTCTTCCCGCAGGACCTCGTCGGGCGCGGCGGCACCTGGGACGGCAGCAACCCCGGCGGGCAGCCGCGGATCCGCTCGCGCGCGATCGTCTTCGACGACGGCACGACCGCAGTCGCGATCGCCGACATCGAGACACAGGGCATGTTCGCGGCGTACGAGGACGGCCCCTACGGGCTGCACGACATGGCCGAGCAGGTGGCGCGCGGACCTCCCCGGGCTGCCCGCCGACCACATCGTCATCGCGAGCGACCACACCCACCACGGGCCGGACACGATCGGCGCCTGGGGCGGCGTGCCGGACGACTACCTGCAGCTCGTCTTCGACCGGACCGTGCGGGCGATCGAGCAGGCGTACGCCGAGCGCACCTTCGCGTCGGTCGTCGCCGGCGAGTCCGACGCGCTCGACCCTGATCTACAACCAGTCCTGCACCGAGGCGCTCAACCAGAGCAAGCAGCCCGACTACACCGGTCCCGACGTCTGCGCCACTCCCGGCAAGGACGGGCAGATGCGCGTCGTCCAGGCGACCGACGCCCGGCCGGCGACACGGTCGTCACGCTCGTCGTCTACGCCGCGCACTCGACGACCAACATGGGCTCGCCGCTCGACGGCGACTGGCCGCAGTTCCTCGGCGACCACCTCGCCGACGTCTATGGCGGCGTCGGCATGGGCATGGAGGGCGCCAACGGCGGCACCCAGCCGTGCCGGCCGACGTGCGCGTTCACCGATCCGAACGAGCCCGGCTATGACATGAGCAGCCGGTTCGACGCGATCATGGCCAACTACTCCGCGCACGCCGCCGACGCGCTCGCCCACGCGACGCCGGTGACCGGCCCGGTCGCCGCAGCGCAGCGGACGATCCGCGAGGCGATCTCCGGCCCCTTCGTCAACGCGCTCTTCATGGGCGGCAGCCACACCGGCACACCGCTCATGCGCTCGCACGAGAGCCCGTGGATGGTCGGCCAGACCGTGCGGACGGTCGTCTCCGACGTCCGCGTCGGGACGTTGCTGTTCAACGGCACGCCGGGCGAGGGCTTCCCGTCGATCCGCCATGGTGTCGCCGACGCGGTCTCCGGCCCCGAGCACGTCCTCCAGCTCGGTCTCGCCAACGACCAGCTCGGTTATCTCATCGCGCCGGTCAGCTACGTGCCGGTCATCGCCGCCGAGGCCGCGGTCAACGACAACATCATCTTCAACGTCTCGCCGACGATCGGCGACCACGTGATGTGCACCGGCATCTCGCTCGCGTCGCAGCTCGGCACCGACTGGACGGTCACCGAGCCGCCGACGTGTGCGCCGTACGACGCGCAGGACCTTGCGACACCGCCACTCGACGACGTCCCGGTCGGCGGGGTGACGCTGCCGTGAAGCGCGCGATCCGGATCCTCGCGGCCATAGCGGTCGCCGCCGCGACCGCCGTCGCCGTACCGACGCTCGCGCAGGACGCGCCCGCAGGCGACTACGGCTGCCCGGCCGGCTCCGGCTCGCAGGGCGGCGAGCGCCACTGCGGCGGCTACTTCCAGACCTCTGCGGACGGCACGCCCCTGATGTGGCAGATCTACACCGCCCGACCCCGCCACGTGGGGGCCCGGCCCCTACCCGACCGTCCTCGACTACTCCGGCTACGAGCCGGCGACGACCTTCTTCGACGGGCATCAAGAACACCTTCCTCACCCAGGGGTACGCCGTCGCCGGCGTCAACGTGCGCGGCACCGGCTGCTCCGGCGGCACGTTCGACTACTTCGAGCCGATCGAGTGGCAGGACGGCTACGACGCCATCGAGTTCCTCGCCACCGGCAAGCGCCCTGACGGGGCCCCGCTGACCAACGGCGACATCGCGATGGTCGGCAAGTCCTACCCCGGCATCACCCAGGTGTTCGTCGCACCACGCAGCCGCCGCACCTACGCGCGATCGTGCCCGGGGCGTTCTTCGCCGACTCCTACCGCGACGTCGGCTACCCCGGCGGCATCCAGAACGTCGTCTTCGTCGCGGGCTGGAGTCTCGGCTCGCAGCCGGTGAACAGGCCGATCAGGTGTTCGGTGGCTTGCAGGGCCTCGACCAGAACTGCATCGAGGCCCAGGCCGAACACGGCCAGAACCCGCCGCACAACCCGTTCATCCAGATGAACAGCCACCCGTTCGACGACGCCGACCCGTACCAGGACCGCGGTCCCTACAAGCTCGCCGACCTCTTCCCGTCGACCGCGTCAAGGTCCCGGTCATCGCGCAGCTCGCGTGGCAGGACGAGGAGCTCGCCGCCCGCGCCATCGACTACTCGACCGTCTCCCCGCGACGACGCCCTGGCGCGCGGTCCTGATGAACGGCGTCGCACGGGGCCTACTACGGCCCGACGTCGCTCCGGGACCGCATCTTCCGGTTCCTCTCCTTCTACCTGAAGCACCAGCCCCCGGCGGGCGACCCCTGCGCGAACGTCGTACGTCCCGCACGGCAACGGCCACGCGCAGGGGCAGGGCAACGGCGTCGCGCCGACGCCCGGCCGCCGTCGGTGGCCTCGCCTGCTACCAGGCCGAGCCGCGCGTCGACGATCCTCAACGACGTCGAGAGGCCGCTCCCGGCGGCGCCGAGCAGACGTTCGTCCACCGCCACGCGACGTGGCCGGTCACCGACACCGTGACAGGTGGTACCTGCGCGACGGCGGCCCCTCACGAGCGCGCGCCGGCGCCCGCCGAGCCCGCGACGACTACACCTACATGCCCGGCCTCGGCACCAACTCCTACCGCAACATGAACGACTTCCGTGCCGCATCGACCCCGGGCGATCGACACGAGTGCTGGCAGGAGCAGCCGCCGGCGGGCACGACCGCGTCGTTCACCACCGCGCCGCCTGCCCGAGGATGAGATGCTCACCGGCAACGGGAGCGTCGACCTCTGCATGTCCTCGACCGCGCCCGACACCGACCTCGAGGTCATGGTCAGCGAGCTGCGCCACGACGGCGCCGGGGCCTGGCAGGAGGAGTACGTCAGCAAGGGCTGGCTGCGCGCCACCACCGCGCGCTCGACGAGGCGGAGTCGACGCCGCTGCGCCCCTACCAGACGCACCAGGCGCTCGACACCCAGCCGCTCGTGCCGGGAGAGGTGACGCCGATGCGGGTGGAGATCTTCCCGTTCGGCCACGTCTTCCGCGCCGGGACCCGGCTGCGGATCACGTCGAGGCACCGAACGTGCAGCCGGAGCTGTGGGGCTTCGCCGGCCTGCCGGCGCCGGCGGTCAACAGCATCGCCACCGACCCGGACCACCCGAGCTCGGTCGCGCTGCCGCTCGTCCCGCTCGCCGCGGGCACGTCGTTCCCGCCGGAGCGGCCGTGCGGCGCCCTGCGCAACCAGCCCTGCCGGCCGGTCGGCGGCTGAACGCTGCGCCCGCTCAGCCGGGCGGGAGGAACGGCATGCTGGCGCAGATCATCGCGTCCCGGTACGCCGCCTCCCGCTCGTCCGCGTCGCCGGACAGGTGGCCGGCCAGCTCGAGGCTGACCATCCCGTGCGAGACCGCCCACAGGAAGAACGCGGTGCGCTCGGCGTCGGGCGCGACGAGGGCGCCGGCGGCGGCGCACACTCGCACGCCGTCCACCAACGGCTGGTACGCCGCCTGCGCGACGGCCTGCGCCTCCGGGTCCGGCTCGAAGCCGGGGACCGGCCGCCCGAACATGAGGTCGTAGAGGTGCGGGTTGGCGATCGCCGTCTCCCGGTAGGCCATGCCCTGCGCCGCCAGTGCGGTGAGCGGGTCGTCGTGCCCGGCCGCGGCGTCGCGCAGCGCCGCCCCCAGCCGGGCGAAGCCCTCGCGGTACATCGCCGCCAGCAGGCCCTGCTTGTCGCCGAAGAGCGTGTAGACGGCCATCGTCGAGGTCCCGGTGCGGCCGGCCAGCCGGCGCAGGGTGAGCGCGGCGGCGCCCTCGGCCGACAGCAGCCGGCCGGCCTCGTCGACCAGCCGGGTCGCGAGCTCGGCGTTATGGGCCTTGACGGGCGTCACCGGCCGACTATAACGTCGTTATCAATAACGCTGTTATGACTTAGGCGAGGACCGAGGGAGGCCGGCCGTGCGGGGATGGACCTGGCTCGTCGCCGCGCACGCCGCGGGCGCGACGTTCGCTCTCGGGCTCGGCGCGGTCGTCATGCTCCGCCGGCGCAAGGGCGACCGGCGCCACCGGCGGCTCGGCCGGGTCTGGATGGTCGCGATGTACTGGACCGCCCTCAGCTCGTTCGGTGTGCGCCAGCTGCACCCGGGCCACCTCAGCTGGATCCACGCTCTGTCGGCGTGGACGGTCGTCTCGCTCACCGTCGCGCTCTGGGCCGCGCGCACCCACCGCCGCCGGGTGCACCGCGACTTCGCCGTCGGGTCCTACCTCGGGCTCGTCGGCGCCGGGCTCGGCGCGACGGCGGTGCCGCAGCGGCTCGTGCCGCAGCTCGCGGTGCACCACCCGCTGGTGCTCCTCGCGGCGCTGGCGCTCGTCGCCGCCGCCGTCCGCACCACCGTCACCGTCGCCGCCCGTCGGAACGCAGGACCTGGGAATGACGGGCGCGCGGCCGCCCGTTCGTGCGCCTCGACGTCGAACAGCGCCCAGTGTGACGAGTCCCCGGTGAAGTAGGCCTGGTTGGTCACCAGCAGCCGGTGGCCGAGGAACGCCACGCTGGTCGGCGTGTCGAACGGCACCTCCTGCGCTCTCGTTCGTCACCGGGTCGCCCGGCACGCGCCAGACCTCGCGCCAGTGGCCGAGCCGGCCGGCGCGAGCTCGGCCACGGCGTTGCCGGCCGGGCCCGACAGCGGCGACGTAGACGTGGCCGGAGCGGCCGACGCGCGAAGCCGTCCGGCGCCTCGGCCGGCCCGCTCGCCCACAGCTGCCGCAGCCCGGTCGGCTGACCGGCGCGCGTCGATGCCGATCCGGTAGAGCTTGCCGGCCGTCGGGTTGCCCGCGCCGCTGGTGACGTCCACCGCCCGCGGACACGGTCAGCAGCAGCGACCGGTGGCCGGGGCAGCGTCACGATGCCCGGCGGGCCCGAACTGCTCGCCGTCGAGGCTCAGGTCGTTCATCCAGACGTGCGCGCGACCGCCGCCGGGCGGCACCCGCCAGATCAGCTGCTGCGCGTAGTCGGTGACGAGCAGCGAGCCGTCCGGCAGCCAGGCGGCGTAGTCGGGCTCCGGCGGGTTGTCGGCCAGGGTGTTGGAGCAGTCGCGCCGGCCGGTTGGCGGCGGTGCACGTGGGGACGTCGGCGAACGTCGCGTAGGTCGCTGCCGGCCGGTGCGCGGGGTCGAGCACGCACCACCCGCGGCGGGTGCTGGTCGAGCAGGTAGAGCCGGCCGCGCGCGTCGTGCTCGGCGACCTGCACCGCGTGCGTCGGCGCCCGGCGTCTGCCCGGTGACGGTGTAGGTGCGCAGCAGCCGGCCGGACGGCGAGTAGCGCGAACACCTTCGACGGCGCCGGTCGTCGCCCCGGTCGACGCCGGTGAAGGTGCCGACGTAGACCGTCTGGTCCGGCATGACTGGCGACAGCGCCGGATAGCCGGGGGCGGGGACGTGCGCGAAGCACGCGGACGTCGCCCGCGCGGTCGCCGGCGCCGGCGCGCGCCGTCGCCGGCGACGACCGCGCCGTCGACGCGAGGCCAGGCCCCGACGAGCGCGGCTCGCCGCGCCGCCTCACGAGCGGCGCCAGGATCTCGTCGGCGGCCCGCTCGCCCGAGCGCACCGCGCCGTCCATGTAGCCGTGCCAGTAGGTCGCCGTCTCGGTGCCGGCCCAGTGGATGCGCCCGACCGGCGCGGCGAGCGCCGGCCCGTACTCGGTGAGCACGCCGGGACCGGCGATCGCGACGGGGCAGCCCCTCGTCCACTCCTCCCGGGTCCAGTCCTGACCACGAACTGGGTCGGGTGCAGCGCCCGGTCGTCGCCGAAGTACGTCGCGAAGTTGGCGAGGACCGCCCTGCGCAGCGCCTGTGGGTCGGCCGCTGTACCGCGCGCGCCTCGTCGCCGCCGACGAAGCCGAGCAGCCCGCCGATCGCGCCGTCCTGCGGGGAGACGTCGAAGGTCGTCTTCGCCGGCCCGACTGTCGCTGACCGCCGCACCGGTCAGCCCCTTGTCGCGCCAGAACGGCTTGTCGTAGAACGCCTCGGCCTTGATCAGCGCGCCCTGCGGCAGCCGCTGGGTCAGCGTGTCGCGGTCCGGCGGCAGCAGCGGGTCGTAGTCGATGCGCGCCGGCGAGCGTCGGCGGGATCGCGACGACGACGTGCTTGGCGCGCGCCGTCGTACCCGTCGGCGTGCACGGTGACGCCGTGCGCGGTGCTGCTCGATGCGGCGGACCGGCGCGGACAGCACGCACCGTCGCCGTGGCCGAGCGCGGCGGGCCATCCGGATCGCGATCGTCCTGCGCGCCCTCGACGAACCGCTGCGCCTGCGCGCCGCCGCGCGTGCCGATGAGCCGCTCGAACGTCCCGTACGTCGACCCGTCGGTGGCCGTCGCGACGTAGGCGACCGCGTAGAGCAGCGAGACCTCGCGCGCCTCGGCGCCGAGCATCGCCTCGAACGCGGCCGAGGCGACCTTGCGGGTCTTCGGGTTGGCGTGTGCTCGCGCAGCCAGGTGTCGAGGGTCTGCCGGTCCCACTCGGCGGCGTGCGGCGCGTCCCACGGTCGGTCGACCGGCACCTCGGTGCGCCATCGGTGTCGATGAGCGCGACGATCGCGGCGATGTCGGCGAGGATCGTCGGGTCGGGCGGTGCGGTCCCGATCACCGGCGTGCGAGTCGTCGTAGGTCGAGCCGCCTCGTGCCGTCGTAGTAGACCTGCGAGCCCGTCGTCGGGCTGGTCGAAGGCGTGGACGCCGCATGCGCTTGGCCATCGCGGCGATCGCGGTCCTGGGTCGGGCCGATCCAGGTGCCGCCCATGTCGCCGTGGTGGCCGTTGCCGAGGTCGTGGTTGAGGGTGCGGCCACCGACCCGGTCGCGGGCCTCGAGGACGACGCACGGTCTTGCCCGCGTGCTGCGAGCCGGCGCGCGGCGGTGAGGCCGGCCAGCCCGGCACCGACGACGACGACGTCGACGTCGCGGCGCGTGTCGCCGTCGCTGGCGGTCGGGTCGCCGTCGGCTGTCGCGGTCGGGCCTGCCGGCGCGCGCGCACCTGCCGACGGCGCCTGCGCCCAGTGCTGTCGTCCCTGCCAGCAGCCCCCGCCGGAGTGACCCCCCGTTGGCGGCGTCGGTCATGAGCGGGACGGGCTCCTTTCCGGGGACGAGGCGGGGCACGGTGACGCGCAGCGCGTCGAGCAGCGGCGACACCGGCGGCGCCCGGCGGCGCGGTCGCGGACGACCGCGCGGGCGATGCGCCTGGCGTCGATGCCGAGCTCGCGGAACATGCCGCTGATCGGGTTGGTGAAGCCGGTGAACCACAGGCCGGGTGCGGCCGGGTGGGTGCGCGCACCGCGCACGCGTCGGCCGGCCGTCCGGTGCCGAGCACACCGAGGTGCCCGACGAGCGGGTCGAGTCCGCGGCGGTAGCCGGTGGCCGCGATCACGGCATCGGGCGGCGACGGCCGCCGTCGGCGAGCAGACGTACGGTCGCCGTCGAAGCCCTCGACCGCCGGCGTGACGATCGACCTCACCCGCCTTGAGCGCGTCGACGAACCCGACGTCGATGAGCGGGATCGCGTCGTCGCGGCGGATGCGCTCGTAGAGCCCGTCCTTCGGCGTCGGCAGGCCGTAGGCGGACAGGTCGCCGATGTCGGCCTTGCGCATCGCCGCCGCGACGGGGTCGAACACCCGCGGCGGCAGGTGCCGGAACAGCACGCCCAGGGCGAGGGACGGGACGCCGTAGCGCCTCCCGCAGCACGATGTGCGGCGGCGTGCGGATCGCGATCGCGCACCTCGCGCGCACCGCTCTCGACGAGGTCGACGGCGATCTCCGCGCCGGTGTTGCCCGGAGCCGACGACGAGGACCGACTGCCCGGCGTACGGCGTCGCGTTGCGGTAGCGGCTCGCGTGCAGCAGCTCGCCGGTGAACGCCGTCGCGACCGGGCCAGTCGGGCAGCGCCGGCGGTGTGGTTGTGGCCGGTGGCGACGACGACGTACGACGCCTCGATGTCGCCGTCGCGGGCTGCGCAGCACCCAGCCGTCACCGTCGCGGTCGATGCGCGTCGACCTCGATGCCGAGCCGCACGTCGAGCCGGTGGTGGGCGGCGTAGTCCTCGAGGTAGCGCACGACGTCGTCGCGGGCCACCCACTTGCCGATACCGGCGCGGGATCCGGTAGCCGGGCAGGTGCGAGAGCCAGCGCACGGTGTGCAGGTGCAGCCGGTCGTAGTGACCGCGCCAGCTCGCGGCCGACGGTCGTCGGCGCGGTCGACGACGACGGTGTGCGACGCCCGCAGGCTGCAGCATGGCGGCGGCCGCGAGCCCGCCGGGACCGGCGCCGATGACGACGGCTTCGGGGCGGGAGGCCGGGCGCCTCGAGGCGGCGGGTCGGGACGCGTCAGGCACGGAACACTCTTCGTCGCCCACGCCCCGGCTCCTGCCCGCGACCCGGCGCCGACGAACGTCTCACCTCGGCGACAGGTTCAGCCGGCGAGGGCGTCGTAGTGGACGCCCGTGAGCTCCTCCGACACCTGCCACAGCCGGGCGGCGACCTGCTCGTCCTTCGACGCCGGCCTCGAGTCGACGACCTTCGGTGACCCGCGCTGCTCCATGAACCCGGACGGACCGACGTACTGCCCGCCCTGCACCTCCGGCGCCGTGGCGGCGTAGAGCTGGGGCAGTGCGCCGTCCTCCTCGGACTGCGCGAACACGGCGTTGCCGAGCTTCATGAACAGCCCGGCCACGGCGTTGCCCGCCTGCTGGGGGCCGACCGCCTGCAGGTTCGTCGCGGCGTACCCGGGGTGCGCGGCGACGCTGATCGTCGACGCGCCCTGCTTGTCGAGCCGCCGCTGCAGCTCGTAGGCGAACAGCAGGTTGGCGAGCTTGGACTGCGAGTAGGCGCCCCATTTCTTGTAGGACCGCTCGCCCATCAGGTCGTCGAAGTCGATGCGACCCGGCTTGTGGGCGGTGCTGCTCACCGTGACGACGCGCGACCCGCTCCGGCCGAGGAGCGCCGGCAGCAGCAGCCCGGTCAGCGCGAAGTGGCCGAGGTGGTTGGTGCCGAACTGCATCTCGAAGCCGTCGGCGGTCTCCCTGCGCGGGATGGCCATGACGCCGGCGTTGTTGACGAGCACGTCGATGCCGTCGTGCGACGACGCCGTCCGCGAGGCGAACGCGCGGACCGAGGACAGCGAGGCGAGGTCGAGCGACTCCACCGTGACGTCGGCGTCGGGGACCTCGGCGCGGATGCGCTTCTCCGCCGCCTTGCCGCGGCCCGCGTCGCGGCACGCCATGACCACGTGCGCGCCCGGCCCGCGCGAGCTCGCGGCTCGTGACGAGACCGAGGCCGCTGTTGGCGCCGGTGACGACGGCGACCCGGCCGCGCTGCGACGGGACATCTTTCGCGCTCCATCCACCCATGGGGTCATTGGAGCAAATCGCCGGTCAGCCGCCGGCCATCGCCCCGACGACGAGCAGCGGTTCGGCCCCGCTGACGACCGCGGCCGGCAGCGGGCTGTCCGGCGGCTCGTGCGACAGGTCCTCGTTGCAGGCGTAGAAGCGGACGAAGGCGCGCCGCCGCCGGGTGGCGTGGTCGCGGATGGTCCCGCGCAGCACCGGGTAGGCGCGCCTCGAGCGCGTCGAGGACGGACCGCCGGCGTGGCCGCGCCGGCGACCTCGACCGTGATCTCGCCGCCGACCTGCGCGAGCGCGCGCAGGTGCCCGGGCAGCACGACGCGGATCGATGCGCACGGCAGCGTCTGCACCTCGACGGAGAGCACGGCGGGCAGGTCGCGGACGATCGCCGCCCAGGTGTCGCCGCCGTCGGGGGAGCAGTAGACCTGGCCCGCCGGTGGTGCCGAAGTAGACGCCGCAGTCGTCGAGCGAGTCGACCGCCATCGCGTCGCGCAGCACGTTGACGTAGCAGTGCTCCTGCGGCAGCCCCTTGGTCAGCGGCTCCCACTCGTTGCCGCCGGTGCGGCTGCGGTAGACGCGCAGCTCGCCGTCCAGCGGGTAGTGCTCCAGGTCGCTCTTGATCGGCACGACGTAGATCGTCTCCGGCTCGTGGGCGTGCACGTCGATGGCGAAACCGAAGTCGGTCGGCAGGTTGCCGCTGACCTCGTGCCACTGGTCGCCGGCGTCGTCGGTGCGCATGACGTCCCAGTGCTTCTGCATGAACAGCGTGTCCGGCCGCGACGGGTGCATGGCGATGTGGTGCACGCAGTGGCCGACCTCGGCGTCCTCGTCGGGGATCTGCCCCGACCGCAGGCCCTTGTTGATCGGCTGCCAGGTCTTGCCGCCGTCGTCGGTGCGGAACGCGCCCGCGGCGGAGATCGCGATGTAGATCCGGTCCGCGTTGCGTCGGGTCGAGGATGATCGTGTGCAGGCACATGCCGCCGGCGCCGGGCTGCCAGTGCGGTCCGGACCCGTGCTCGCGCAGGCCGGGCAGCTCCTGCCAGGACTTGCCGCCGTCGGTCGACCGGAACAGCGCGGCGTCCTCGACCCCGGCGTAGACCGTGTCGGGGTCGGTGAGCGACGGCTCGAGGTGCCAGACGCGGGCGAACTCCCACGGGTGCGGGGTGCCGTCGTACCACTGGTGGGTGCCGGGCACGCCCTCGTAGCGGAAGTCGTTGCCGACCGGCTCCCACGTCGTGCCGCCGTCGTCGGAGCGCTGCACGACCTGGCCGTGCCAGCCGGTGGACTGCGAGGCGTAGATGCGGTCGGGGTCGGCCGGCGACCCCTTGAGGTGGTACATCTCCCAGCCGCCGAAGTGCGGCCCCTCGATCGTCCAGTCCTGCCGCTTGCCGTCCGCCGTCGCGATGAACGCGCCCTTGCGCGTCCCGATGAGAACTCGTACGCCGCTCATGCCCACCCCTCCGTCGTGGCTGTCCGAACAGTACGACGTCCGGCCGACACAAATCTCATCGCTCGCGGACTCAACGTGGGGTCAGAAGGGGACGCGGGTGGTCAGCAGGCCGTCGCCCGCGCCGCGGCCGGACAGGATCCGGCAGAACTCGACCGCGTCGAGCTCGTACGCCGGCCCGCCGGCGCCCCAGGTCCATGAGCCGCCCGCCGGGCCGGTCAGCGTCAGGGTGCACGGCCGGCCGTGCCGGGCCGCCCACTCGGCCGCGACGTCGGCGACGAGCACGCCGTCGTGGTCGGCGGTCAGCTCCATCGGCTTGCCGGTGGCGAGCGCGAGGTCGGACCGGTGCATCCACGGGTCGCGGGTGAGGATGACGTCGATCAGGAAGCCGAACGTCCAGTTCTCCATGACGTCGGGCGGGGCGACCGGCTGCGGCTCCGGCATCCGGCGCTGGCGGACGCAGCGCCGGCGTACCCGCCGCCGGGCCCGCGCCGCCTTGCCCGCCGGTGCTCGCGAGCTCGGCCACCAGGTCGTCGGTCGACAGGCCCGCGGTCCGCTCCACCTGCAGCGCGGTCAGCGCGTCGATGAACAGCCCGCCCCGGGCGCGCGCCGCGCGCATCTGGCTCAGCTGCTCGCGCAGCGACGCCGCCATCCGCGTCATGCCGAGCACGTGGCCGAGCATGTCGCGGACGTCCCACCCGATGTTGGCCGTCGGCTTGGTGCCAGTCCTCGGCGTCGAGCGCCTGCGCGGCGGCGGCGAGGCGCTCGTACTCCGTCGCCGCCAGCCGCATCGCGACGTCGCGGTCGAGCGCCGGCCCCCGCACGGGAGCCGGCACCTCGGCCGTCGTGGTCGGCTCCGCTCACGCCGAGACCGTGACCGGCTCGTCGTGCGCCGGGCAGCGGCTGGGCCGGCACCGCAGCCGGACCGCAGCCGTACCGCTCCTCGTAGACGTCGGCCATCGTCCGCAGCAGCGTCGCCGCGTCGCCCTCGTACGACGACCCGTGCATGATCGCGAGCCGCTTCGGTGCGAGGTCGGCGAGCCGGCGGTAGGTCTGCGGGACGAGCGGACCGAGCGAGGTCTGGTGGAACAGGTCCTCGGCGACGATCGCGTCCTCGACGAGGTCGTCGGTGCGTACGGCGGGCCCGTCGCCGACCTGGGTCAGCAGGTCGCCGAGGAAGAGCGTCCCGCTCTCCTGCTCGAAGAACATGTGCGACTCCCAGTTGTGCGGGACGTGCGGGGTCGCGATCTCGACGACGCGGCGGGCGAGCGACGCACCACCGATGTCGAGCACGTCGCCGTCCTGCGAGCGGGCGCGGCGGCCGGACGAGCTGGTCGTTCGAGCGACAGCATGCAGCCGAGCGCGCCGTGGGCGACCTGCGCGTGCGGGGCGACCTCGAGGAACTCGTTCACCGAGCCGCACTCGTCGGCCTCCAGGTGGGCGAAGGCGATCCACCGCAGCCGGTCCACCGGCATGACGCGCTCGACCGCCTCGCGCACGAGCGGGAACAGCTGCCGCATCCCGGTGTGGTAGAGCAGCGGCTCCTCGGCGTCGACGAGGAACTGGTTGAAGGTGAACCCGCCCGGCGCGAGGTCCGGGATGCAGGTGGAGATGCGGTAGATGCGGTCGGCGATCTGGTCGACCTTCGTCTCGGATTTCACTTGCGGACATCGCGGGCCCTCCTCGTGGGCGCAGGTGCGGCGGGAGCGGCGTAGTGGCGCGCGAACATCGCGACCAGGCCGGGAAGCGCGGCGACGAACCGGCCCCGGGTCGAACGGCTCGTCGGGCGCGTTGGACAGCTGTTGGCTGATGACGCCGGAGGTGAGGCAGGTCCAGTCGCGCAGGACCGCGTCGAGATCGGCGTCGGCGCGGATGAGGCCGCGCTCCTGGCAGCAGCCGGAACGCGCTCGCGGCTGAGCGCGATCATGTCGATGGCCGGGGCGTATGCCTCGGGCGAGGGCACGAACCCCGGCACCGGTCGCCAGAACAGGAGCTGGGTGTACGCCGGGTGCTCCACCGACCAGCGGACGAACGCGCTGGGCGTGGTCGAGCAGGATCGTCTCGAGCGGCCGGTCATCGGTCGGAAGGTTCTCGGTGTGCTCGCGCATCGTGCTCGAGGACGCCGCGAGCACCGCGCGCGAACAGGGCGTCGTACAGCGCGTTCTTGGAGTCGAAGTAGACGTAGAGCGACGGTGGGCGGATGCCCATCCGGCGCGCGATCTCGCCGATCGACAGCCCGGCGACACCCTGCTCGGCCATGATCTCGACGGCGATGTCGAGGACCTCCTCGATCGTCTCCTGGCGGCGTCGCTGCCGGCGGTCCAGCGGGACCGGCTCTGTCGTCATGCGGCGTAGCATGTCCTAACGCATTAGGACGTCAAGAGATCCGTTAGGAGATTCATCGGGACGTGGTGGCATGGAGCCATGCCGCTCACCGGTGAGTACGAGCCCAGCTCGCAGAAATGGGTCCGCGACCAGGTGGAGCTCTACGAGAGCTCCGGCGGGGCCGAGGGAACGACGTTGCGCGACACCGGCCTTCCGGTCGTCATCGTCACCAACCGCGGCGCGAGCAGCGGCAAGCTCCGCAAGACGCCGTTGATGCGGGTGGAGCACGGCGGCCGCTACGCCGCCGTCGGCTCGCAGGGAGGCGCCCCGAAGCATCCGCAGTGGGTGCACAACCTGCGCGCCGACCCGCACGTCGAGGTCCAGGACGGGCCGCGGAAGCAGGACATGGTCGCGCGCGAGCTCGACGGCGAGGAGCGCCGGCAGTGGTGGGACCGTGCCGTCGCCGCGTTCCCGAGCTATGCCGACTACCAGCGCAGGACCGACCGGCAGATCCCCGTCTTCCTCCTCGAGCCCCGCGAGGCCTGACCGGCAGCCGCCGACGGTCCCGGAGGCGGCCCGAAATGCGCTCTCACGCTCCGATTCGTGCCGAAATGACTTTGCGTTGAACCCCTGTTTCCGTGGGTGATGTCAGGGGTAGCGTCCGGCTGTTGTCTCGGACGCTTCCGCCCCCGAGGAGGCACCCGGTGAAGCCCGACGTTCCCACCGTCGTGCGGCGCCTCAGCGCGAAACGTCTCGTGCTCTCTGCCCTGCCCACGCCCAGGTCCGACGCGGACCCGGACGAGCAGGACGAGTTCGGCGAGCAGCGCTGGGTCGCCCGTCCCGCCGCCGCCCGGATCGTGCAGCTCGTCGTCCTGGCGGTCCCCGTCCTGGGTGCGCTCGGCTGCGCCGCGCTGCTGAGCGCGTCCCTGCCTCGGGCCACCGACGTCGGCTCCGCCCTGCTCTGGTGGGCCGTGGTGGTGGTGGGGTCGACCATCGCGCTCGTCCTCATCGACCGCGTGGCCCGCCGGCTGCTGCCGCTGGCCGTGCTGCTGCGGCTGTCGCTGCTGTTCCCCGACCAGGCGCCGCGGCGGTATCGGGTCGCCGCCCGCGCGTGGAGCAGCCGCCGGCTGCGGGAGCAGCTCGAGAGCCACGACGAGCGACCGACCGCCCCCGCCGACGCGGCGGCGCAGATCGTCGGCCTGCTCGCGAGCCTGGCCGCGCACGACCGCCGGACCCGTGGCCACTGCGAGCGGGTCCGCGCCTACAACGACCTGCTCGCCGAGGAGCTCGGCCTGTCCAAGGCCGACCGCGAGCGGCTGCGCTGGGCCGCCCTCATCCATGACATCGGCAAGCTCAAGGTGTCGCGCCGCCTGCTCAACAAGCCCAGCCGGCCGACGGCACACGAGTGGCACGTCCTGCGTGCGCACCCCCGCCGGGGCGCCGAGATCGCCCGACCGCTCGCCGACTGGCTCGGGCCCTGGGCGGCCGCGATCGAGCAGCACCACGAGCGGTGGGACGGTGAGGGCTACCCGGCCGGTCTGGCCGGCACCGACATCAGCCTCGGCGCGCGCATCGTCGCCGTCGCCGACGCCTTCGAGGTGATGACCTCGCTGCGGCCCTACAGCCGCCCCGTCAGCCCGGAGAAGGCGCGGACCGAGCTGGCCGCCTGCGCCGGCGCGCAGTTCGACCCGATGGTGGTGCGGGCGTTCCTCAGCATCTCGCTCGGGCGGCTGCGCAAGGCGATGGGTCCGGTCGTCTGGCTCACCCAGGTGCCGCTGCTGGCCGGCATGCCCCGGCTGCAGGCGGCGTTCATCGGCAGCGGCCCGGCCGCCGCCGGTGCCGGCGCCGGTGCCGTGGTCGCCATCGCCGGTGGACCGGCGGCCGTGCCCGCGGACGCGTCTCCGCCGCCCGCGCCGCCCGCCATCGTCGAGGCGCTGCCACCGGTCCCGGTCATGCCGCCGTCGGTCCCGGTCGCGGAGCGCGCTCCGGTGCAGGACGAGGTCACCGTCGTGACCCGTCACCACCACCACGCTCGGGCCACGGCCACCCACCGGCACCACCACGCAGCGGCGGCGGACCACCGAGCGGCCACGTCGACGTCCCCGACGAGCGACGGGCGGTCCCGTGGCACGACCGCGGGCCCGCGGGCCGAGACCACGCAGAGCGATGTGGCGGACGGCACCGGTCACCGGTGCGAGGGCAACGGGGGCAACGGTCTCGGTAACGGCGCCGTTGACGAGCCGGGCAGCCGCCTGAGCCGGATGCCCGAACGCGCCCGGGAGGCGCTCGAGAAGGCGTCGGGGCTGCACGCCTGCGACTGACAGGCGCGACCGGGCCCGCGCGCGACGCGGACCGGTGAAGATCCGGCCAAGGTTCAGCCACGCCTCAGCACCGGGACCTAGCCTCGGGTTGTGGTGCGCGTTCTGGTCGTCGAGGACGACGACGGCATCGGCGCCGCGCTGGCCCGTGGCCTGACCCGCGAGGGCTACGACACCGAGCGCGTCGCCACCGCGGCCGACGCCGAACGTGCCGCGCCCGCGGACGTCGTCGTCCTCGACCTCGGCCTGCCGGATGCCGACGGCGTCGACCTGTGCCGGCGGCTGCGCGCCGCGTCCGACACTGCGATCGTCGTGGTCACTGCGCGCGGCGAGGAGCCGGAGCGGGTCGCCGCACTGGACGCGGGCGCGGACGACTACGTCGTCAAGCCCTTCGGCTTCAGCGAGCTGTGTGCGCGTATCCGCGCGGTGCTGCGCCGGACCCAGCCCCAGGGCGACCTGCTCACCCACGGCCCGCTCACCATCGACGTGCGCGCGCACCGGGTGCGGGTCGACGACGCCGAGGTGGCGTTGACGCCCAAGGAGTTCGACATCCTGCAGTGCCTGGCCGCCGACCCCGGCCGGGTGTTCAGCCGGCCGGAGATGTTCGCGCGGGTGTGGGGTGGCCACTGGTACGGCCCGACGAAGGTGCTCGATGTCCACGTGGCATCGCTGCGCCGCAAGCTCGGCCGGCCCGAGCTCATCGAGACCGTCTACGGACGCGGCTTCCGGCTGGGGTCGCCGTCGTGAGCAGGCGCCTCGCGGCGATGCTGCTCCTCTTCACGACGGTGCTGCTGGTCGTCTCGGTTCTGCCGCTCGGCCTGTCGACGGCCGCGCGCGACCGACGCGAGTACGCCGTCGGCACCGAGGAGCTCGCTCGCTCGCTCGCCACCTTGGCCGAGGAGCAGTTCGACGAGCGGGTCCCCGGCGGGCTGAGCGGCGACCGGCTCGCCCGGGCCGCCGGACCGGACGCGCGGGTCGCCGTGATCGACCTGACCGGCGAGGTGATGGCGAGCACCGGCGGCCCGCTCCCGGTGCCCGCCGCGTTGCGCCGGGCGGCCGCTGCGGGTGCGGTCGGCAGCACCGAGCGCGCGGACGACGTCGTGGCGGCCGCTCCGGTCGCGCCCGACGGCCACGTTCGCGGGCTGGTCGTGGTGGCGGTGCCCGACGAGCCGGTCGAGCATCGCATCGCCCGCCTGTGGCTCGTGCTCGCCGCCATCGCCGTCGCCGCGCTCGCCGTCGCCGCCGCGCTGGCCGTGCTCACCGCGCGGTGGGTGGCGCGCCCCCTCGATCGGCTCAAGCGCACCGCCCACGGTTGGGCCGACGGCCGGCTCGACGAGCGCGCGGACGTCGCGGACGGGCCGCCCGAGGTGCGGGAGGTGGCCGCGGCGTTCAACGCCATGGCCGGCCGGATCGAGGCGCTCCTGCACGGATCGCGCGCGGTCGTCGCGGACGTCTCCCACCAGCTGCGCACCCCGCTTGCCGCGATGCGGCTGCGGCTGGAGCTCGTGCGCGGGGAGCTGTCCGGTGCCGCCGAGGACGACGTGGCCGGCGCGCTCAACGAGGTCGACCGGCTGTCCCGGCTCGTCGACGGGATGCTCGCGGTGGCGCGGGCGGAGAACGCCGAGGTCGCACCGCAGCCGGTCGACGTCGCGCGGCTCGCGGCCGAACGACGAGCCGCGTGGCAACCGGTCGCGGACGAGCGCCGGGTGACGATCGACGTCCACGTCGAGCCCGGCAACCCGGTCGCCTCCGTCACGCCGGGGCACCTCGAGCAGGTGCTCGACAACGTGCTCGCCAACTCGCTCGAGGCGGTCGCCGAAGGCGGGGTGGTCCACCTGGTGGTGACGCCGTACGACGGACGCGTCGTCGTCGCGGTCACCGATGACGGCGCCGGCATGACGGCGGAGCAGCAGCAGCAGGCCTTCCACCGCTTCGCCACCGACCGCCCGGCCGGCGCCGGTCTCGGACTGGCCATCGTGCACCGCCTCGTCACCGCCGACGGCGGGACGGTGTCGCTGCGCAGCGCACCCGGCCAGGGCACGACGGTCCGGGTGGACCTCCCCGCCGCGCGCGGCCGGCAGCCGGCAGCGCGGTAAGTCACACCAGGTAGACGTCGCCGCCGGTGACCTTCACGTGCACCGGTGGCAGCGGCGCGGGCGGCGGGCCGGCGATGACCGCGCCGGTCGAGGCGTTGTAGACGCCGCCGTGGCACGGGCAGACGAGCTCGCCGTTGTTCGGGCTGACCGTGCAGCCCGCGTGCGTGCACACGGCGCTGAGGGCGTGGAAGCCGGAGCTGTCATGGATCAGCCACGCGGGCCGGCCGCTGTCGTCGCGGAACGGCAGCGCTCGACCCTGCGGCAGGTCGGCCGTGGCGACGAGCTTGCGACCGCCCGCCGGTGCCTGCCCGCCCCGGCTGGACCGGTTCGAGCCGGGCCGCTTCGCCGGCGAGGAGGACGGTGACGGCGTCGGGGTCGCCGCCGCCGCCGAGGAGGACGAGCCGTGCAGCGCCCGCCCCACCGCCGCGGTGACGGCGGCCAGGGCGCCGCCCGAAACGGCCAGGGCCGCGGCACCGGTTCCCCCGAGCAGCAGCGCCCGCCGGCTCGGGTCGGGGTCGTGGGCCGCCCGGCTGCGGATCCAGGCGTCGACGGTCGGCCCGTCCCACCGGCCGCGCAGCAGCGGCACGGTCCAGGCGAAGACGAAGACGATGTCGGAGCCGTAGTAGTACGGCGAGGTGTGCCAGCTGACGGTGAGGAAGAACGTGAGCGACAGCAGCATGCCTCCGGCGGCTGCCAGCCGGGTCCACAGCCCGACCGCGGTCGCGAGCCCCACCGCGAGCTCGGCGAGGGCGATGGTCACCCCGACCAGGACCGGCGCGTGCGCGGACAACGACAGCAGCCAGCCGATGGGGCTCTGGTCGCGCAGCGACAGCATCGTCGCCTGCACCGACGTCGGTGAGCTCGCGTCCAGGTAGGCCGGGCTCGCGAGCTTCTGCAGGCCGGCGAAGACGAAGGTGAAGGCGAGGAAGGCCCGCAACGGCAACAGCGCGTAGCTCGTGGCAGGTCGCGTCGGCACCTCTCGATGGTGCGGCCTCGCTCAGCCGATCGCAGCAGGACGACCGGTAAGGGTCTGGCAAAGGAACGGTTCGGCGGCGGATCCGCCGGCCGGGGCCGGGCTACAACGGCACCATGGCGACTCGCCTCCCCACCGACCGCGTCGTCGCGCAGCCCATCGCCGACGTCGTGGCCACCGCGCTCGGGACGATGCACCGCGAGGACCCGGTCGCCCCGCGGCTGGGCGGTCCGGCCGGGAACGCCCGGCTCACGGCGTGGGCCGGAATGCTCCTGCTCGTCCTGTTCCTCGCCGAGACGGCCACCCTGCTGTCGGTCCGGTCGATGCTCACCGCGCACATCGTCATCGGCACCGTGCTCGTCCCGCTCGCGCTGCTGAAGACCGCGACGACGAGCTGGCGGATGCTGCGCTACTACCTCGGCAGCCCGGCGTACCGCGTCGCCGGTCCACCGCCGCTGGTGCTGCGCGTCGCCGGCCCGCTCGTCGTCCTGGGCGCCCTCGCGGTGCTCGGCAGCGGCCTCGCCCTGGTCGCTCTCGGCGAGGCCGACCACCGGACGCTGTTCACCGTCCTCGGCTCCCGGGTGGACGCCGTCACCGTGCACCAGGCGGCCTTCGCGGTCTGGCTGGTGACGGTGGGGTTCCACGTCCTCGTCCGGACGGTGTCGGCGGTCCGGCTGCTGGTCGGGGGGACCCCGCCCGGCCGCGGTGGCGTGCCCGGCGGGCTGTCCCGGCTCACCCTGGTGAGTCTCACGCTCGCCGCCGGAGCGGTCACCAGTGCGGTCGTCGTCCATCTGTCGCCCTGGTGACGCGACTACCCTGACAGGGGATGCCCGACGTCTTCGGAGTGGTACGCACCGGCGTCACCGTCGCCCGGCGGAGCGCCGATGTCGCGCTGTCGTTGCCGCGGATCGCGGTGGCTCTCGAGCGTCTCGCCGACAGTGCCGACGACCTGCGCCGGGTCGCCGACACCGGTGACGAGGTACGCCGGCTGCTGCGCGCCGCCTCCGCGGAGGACCTCACCCAGGCCCGGGACACGCTGCAGCGGGTGGCGGAAGCGGTCGCCCAGCTCAACAACGCCGTCGCCTCGCTCAACATGACGGTGAGCCCCCTGCAGGGGGCGACCGAGCGTCTCGGCCGGCTCGTCGACCGGCTGCCGCAGCGCAGCCGGCGGGTCTACGAGGTCGGGCCGGACGAGGTCGGGGGGGACGGCGGGTGACGGTCGTCTCGGCCACCGCTCCCCGCGCCGTCGCCGGCCCGGTGCTGCTCTCGGTGCTGCTGGCGGGCGCGGTCGGCGTCCGCACCGGCCTGGCAGGTGTCGCGGGCGCGTCGTCGGTCCCCGCGGGTCTCGCCTTCGCCGCGGTGCTGCTCGCCGTGGTGGCGGTCGTGCGCCCGCCCACCGCGATGACCGTGCGGGTGGTGGTGACCGGGCTCGCCGGGGCGCTGCTCCTCGCTGCCCCCGCCGTCGTCTCGCGAGGCGTTGCCGACGTGCATCCGGCCGGCGGGTTCACCGGCTGGGCGGTGGCGACGGCCGTCGTCGCGACCGCCGAGGAGGCGTTCCTGCGCGGGTCGCTGTTCACCGCCGTCGAACGACGGCGTGGCATCGATGCCGCCGTCGTCGTGACCGCGGCCGCCTTCGCCGCGCTGCACGTCCCGCTCTACGGCTGGCACGTCGTACCGCTCGACCTCGCGGTCGGGCTGGCGCTCGGCGCGATGCGGGTAGTGGCCGGGTCCTGGACCGCCCCCGCCGTCGCACACGTCGGCGCCGACCTCGTCGGGTGGTGGCTGGTGTGACGAGGCGGACCGGGGGCCATCCGCTGCGCTGGACCGCCCTGGCGCTCGCCGCCCTGCTCGCCGCCTGGACGCTGGCACCGGCGGCGGTCCCGGTCTACGACGGGCTGGCCAACCCGGACGAGCCCTACCGCTATGTCGATCCCCCGTCGACCGCCGCGACGTCGAAGGCACCCACGCCGGCCAAGGCGACGGTCGAGGTGCGGGACGGGGTCAGCGGCGGGCAGTTCGCCAACAGCCGCGAGCAGGGACCGCAGATCAGCGTCTATGTGCCGCCGGGCGCGCTCGACGTGCCGTCCGGCGTGACGAGCATCCAGGTGACCGCGACGCCGCAGGCGCCCCGGCCGCCGCTGCCCGACGACGGGACGATCGTCTCCAACGTCTACGACATCAGCGCCACCGCCGACGGGCAGCAGGTCGGCGTCGTCGGCACCGGCAACCAGGCACCGTCGGTGCAGATGCGGGCGCCGACGCAGAAGCAGCCCGGCCCCGTCTTCGAACGTCGCACCGCCGGGGGCTGGGAGCGCCTCCGCACCATCCGGGTCGGCCTGGACGTCTACCAGGCGTCCCAGGTCTCCGAGCTCGGCTCCTACGCGCTCGTGCAGCTACGCGAGCCGTCGGCGGCCTCCGACGACGATGGCGGGGGGATCAGCATCGGCCTGCTCGTCGGCGGTGTCGTCGTGCTCGCCCTCGTCGGCGGCATCGTCGCGATCCGCATCCGCCGGACGGGCGCGTCGTGATGCCGGGCACCTACTCCCTCGTCAACATCGCCACGGTGGTGCGCGACCTGTCCCGCCGGCCCGCGGGCGGCGTACTGGCCGGGGACCTGCTGCACCTGCTCGACCTCGACCCCGCCGCCGTCGCCGCCCTCGACGCGCACCGGCCGGTGGCGTCGGCCCCGCGGCACCGCTGCGTCCTGCACGCCGCCGTCGGGGCCCGCCCGCGCGCGCTCGATCTCCTGGGGACGCTGCGGGAGCGGTCCGAGTCCGCGGGACTGGCCGCCTGGACCTCCTCGCTCGACGTGCTGGAGCAGGCACCACTGGGCGGCGGCGCCGAGCTGCTGCGGTGGGTGCGTGACGAGCTGTTGCGGACGGCGTGGGACCGGACCGGTGACGTGGCCGTGACGCTGCACCCCCACGCCCTCGCCGTCGCGTCCGACGCGGCGTTGGCCGGTTGGGCGGATGAGCCGACAACGGATCAGGAGCGGGTGCGTGCGGTGGCCGAGCTGCGCGGACCCTGGCGCGCCTTCCTCGCCCCCCGCCGGGCGCCGGTGCCCGCCGACCCGGCTGTCCGCCACGTGGTGGACGCCGTCGCGAGCGCCGACCCGGCAGCGCTGCACGCCGCCGGTGCCGCCATGCGCTCCCGCCGTGCCGACGGGTGGTCGTGGGCGGCGGCGATGCACGACGCGTGCTGGGCGGTGGAGCTGACCGGCCGTGGCCGGGCGGCCGCGACCGCCCAGCTGGCTGCGCTGCGCGCCACGCTGGCGGTGACCGGAGCGCCGCTCATGCGCGCCGAGGTGACGGCTGCGGTCTCCGCAGCGGTGCATGCCACCGTCGTCGCGGACGTCCTCGCGGTGCCGACGGTCGCGGACATGTGTGCACCGCTGCTCGCGCACGTGTGACGTAGCGTCGAGGTATGGACGAGCAGACCGCGACCGAGGTGGTGGAGAGGCTGCGCAGTCGGCACGTCTTCGCCGCGGTGAACCGGCGTGCGGGCGTCTACAACGTCGGTGTGCGCGTCGTCATCCCGGACGGCCGGGAGGCGATCTGGGACAACGACGGCGCCGCCGGCCTGGAGGCGATGGTGCTGCGCAACGGGGTGCTCGTCGGGTTCGTCCCGCAGATCCCGGACAGCGAGGACCTCGACGCCGCGCGGGTGGCGGACATCATCGCCGGCACCGACTACGACGCGAAGCCGGCGATGAAGCCCGCTCGCCCGTCGGCTGCGCCTGCCCCACCACCTGCCGCCCCACCCCATGCTGCCCAGACCCCTGCCGCCGACACGCCGGCTGCAGGGACACCGACCGGTGGTACGCCGGGCGGGCCCGCGACCCGGCGGACGAGCTGGCGAGACCTGTTCCGCCGCGGTTGACCGCGGTCAGCCCAGCGGGCCGTGCACCAGATCCTGCCCGCCGCTCACGAGATGGGCGAGCAACGGCGCGAGCTGGCCGAGCTCGGCGATGTGCAGCGCCGTCAAGCGCTGCAGGCACTCCTCGCCGGCCGCGGTGAGTGTCAGCCGCACCACCCGGCCGTCCTCGGTGTCGCGGTGCCGCTCGATGAAGCCGCCGGCCTGGGCGCGGTTGACGAGCTCCACGGTGCTGTGGTGGCGGAGCAGGAGCGACTCGGCGACGTCGCCGATGGCGGGCGGGTGGTCCCCCTCGAAGCCCTTGACCGCGAGCAGCAGCTGGTGCTGCATGTGGGTCAGCCCGACGGCCTTCGCCTGCTCCTCGCTCCACCGGTTGAACCGCCGCAGGGCGGTCCGGAACGCCAGCAGAGCCTGGAAGTCGGCCAGCTCGAGCGACTGCATCCTGCGTGTCTAGCAAACCTGGTCACCAGGTGCCAGCGTCACGCTGACAGAGTGGGGTAGGCAGCAGCCACGAAACGGACGAGGGGAGCCCATGGTGGTGCGAGGACTGGCACGGCGGATGCTCGGTGTCACGTTCGTCGTCAGCGGCGTGGAGGCGCTGCGCGACGCGGGTCGCCGGGGCCGCAAGGTGGACCGCGCGGCCGGGAGCCTCGGCATCAGCGACCCGGAGGCCGCTGCCCGCGCGATCGCCGGCGTCCAGGTGGGTGCGGGGGCGCTGCTCGTGCTCGGTCGATTCCCGCGGTTGTCGTCGCTGCTGCTCGCCGCCACCGTGGTGCCGGACGCGTTGGCCGGCCATGCCTTCTGGGCCGAGGACGACAAGCAGGACCGCGACTCGACGCGCAAGCTGTTCGTCCGCGACGTCGGGCTCCTCGGAGGCCTGCTCGTCTCGGCTGCCGACACCGGCGGCCGCGAGTCGGTGCCGCACCGCGCGGCCCGGCAGGCCCGGAAGAAGACCCGGCAGGCGGCCAAGCGCCTTCCCTGACCGCCCGGTCTCACTGCTGCAGGAAGCAGACGTCGACGTCCCACCGGGCGAACCCGAGCCGCTCGTAGGTGCGGATCGCGTTGGTGTTGGTCTCGTCGACGTAGAGCATGACCTGCGGAAGGCCGCGGGCCCGCAGATGCTGCAGACCGCGCAAGGTGAGAGCCGGACCGAGGCCCTGCCCCTGCGCCGACGGGTCGACCCCGACGACGTAGACCTCGCCGATCGGCTCATGGGCGTGCGCATGGCCGCCTTGCCGGTCCGGGTCGTCGGCGCCATGGACCTTCGTCCAGTGGAAGCCGACGAGCCGGCCGTCCCTCTCGGCGAGGAAGAACCCGTCGGGGTCGAACCACGGCTCCTGCTCCCGCAGCTCGACGTCGCGAAGGGTCCACTCGCTCTGGTCGGGGTGCCCGGCGAACGCGCGGTTGTTGACCTCCAGCCATTCCTGCTCGTCCCGGCCCACCTCGAAGGTGCGGACGCTGACGTCGTCCGGCCAGTGCGGCTCCGGCAGCGGCGAGAACAGCGAACGGCGCATCTGCCACAGCACGCGCTCCCGGCGGAAACCCATCGACCGGGCGAGGGCGACGGCTCCGGCGGTCTGGCCGTGCGCCCACAGCCGCAGCCGCGTGCCCGGGCCGACGCCGGACGACATCGCCGCCACCAGCGTGCGGCCGAGCCCGGCTCCGCGGTGCCGGGGTCCGACGGCGAGCTCGGCACTCGGCTCCCTCGACGGCGTCGGTGGTGTCCAGGTGGCCGTAGCCGGCGAGCTCGTCCCCGTCGTACAGCAGGTAGTTGCGGGCAGGCGCGTCCCCACCGTAGCGCAGGTGCAGCATCACGTGCTCGGACAGCGGGCGCACCCCGTCGTGCGCGGTGACCTCGTCGACGAGCCGCACGACTGCGCCGGTCTCCTCCGCGGAAAGCACGCTGTGCTGCTCGACCCGGGTCATGCCGCGAGTGTGCCGTCACCGGTCGAGGGAGGGGTGCCTTTCGACGCGCGGCGTGGCGCTCGGGGTGCGGTCCTCGGGTAGAGCCGTCACCGGTTGGGCGACGAACTTGTAGCCGACGTTGCGGACGGTGCCGATCAGCGCCTCGTGCTCGGGACCGAGCTTCGCGCGCAGCCGGCGCACGTGCACGTCGACGGTGCGCGTGCCCCCGAAGTAGTCGTAGCCCCACACTTCCTGCAGCAGCTGGGCGCGGGTGAACACCCGTCCCGGGTGCTGGGCGAGGTACTTCAGCAGCTCGAACTCCTTGAACGTGAGGTCGAGCGCACGCCCGGCGAGCCGAGCCTGGTAGGTCACCTCGTCGATGGCCAGCTCGCCGGAGCGGATCTCCTCCGCCGCCGACCCCGGTTGGGCGATGGCGACCCGGCCGAGCGCCAGCCGCACCCGGGCCTCGACCTCGGCCGGCCCGGCGGTGTCCAGCATCACGTCGTCGAACCCCCAGTCGGGAGCCACCGCGGCGAGGCCGCCCTCGGTGACGACGGCGAGCAGCGGTGCCGACGCGCCGGTCGTCCGCAGCACCCGGCAGGTCGCCCGGGCGGCGATGAGCTCGCGTCGGGCGTCGAGGACGACGACGTCCGCGGGGGGCGCGTCGACGAGCGCGGCGGCCTCCAGCGGAAGGACCCGCACGGTGTGGCCCAACAGCGCCAGCGTCGGGAGCACCTCGGCGGAGGAGCCGGGCGCATTCGTGAGCAGCAGCAGTGTGGCCATCCGGCCTCTCCCAACCACGGTCGCGCAGGACGCACACGCTCCGGGCGACGCTGCCCAGCGAACGGGGGACACGCCCAGGATAACCGGCGGACCGGGCCCCGGGGACGATGTCCCGGTGTCGACCCCCGTCCGCCCCGCCAGCACGCCGCTCACGCTGCGGACGGACGACGGGGAGCTCCTCGCCGCCCGGCACCTGGCCGGCCCGGTCGAGGGGCCCCTGGAGGGGGTCGCGATCGTGGTTGCGCACGGCTTCACGGGCAACCTGTCGAAGCCGTCGGTCCAGGCGATCTGCACCACGCTCGCCCGGCACGCCGGGGTCGTCGCCTTCGACTTCCGCGGCCACGGGGGGTCGACGGGGTTCTCCACGCTGGGTGACCGCGAGGTCCTCGACGTGGAGGCCGCCGTGGCCGCGGCGCGCTCCCTCGGCTACCGCGACGTCGTCACCTGCGGCTGGTCGATGGGCGGATCCGTCGTCCTGCGTCAGGCGGCGCTGCACGGCGGCGTGGCGGCGGTCGTGAGCGTGTCTGCGGTGAGCCGGTGGTTCTACCGCGACACCACGCCCATGCGACGGGTGCACTGGGCGGCGGAGACCCGGCTGGGTCGGCTGGTGGCCAGCCGGTTCTTCGGCACCCGGATCTCTCCCCACGGCTGGCCGCAGGTGCCGGAGTCGCCGGTCGAGGTCGTCGGCCGGATCAGCCCGGTTCCGTTGTTGCTCGTGCACGGTGACAGCGACCACTACTTCCCGGTCGAGCACCCGAACGCCTTGTTCGAGGCGGCGGCCGAGCCCAAGGAGCTGTGGCTCCTGGAGGGGTTCGGTCACGCCGAGAGCGCCGCGACCCCCGAGGTCGTCGACCGCATCGGCGCCCACCTGCCCGCACTGATCGCCCGCGGACCGTCGCGCTGATGGCGACCGGGACCATCCGCTACTGGGCCGCTGCCCGCGCTGCCGCCGGCGTGGTCGAGGAGCCGTACGACGCGGCGACCCTCGCCGAGGCACTCTCCGCCGCACGCGCGGCCCACGGCGCAGACCTGGGCCAGGGTCCTCGATCGGTGCTCCTACCTCGTCGACGAGGCGCCGGTCGGAGGCCGCGCCCATGACCGGGTTCCTCTCACCGCGGGCGGGTCGATCGACGTCCTGCCGCCGTTCGCCGGCGGTTCCGCACCCGGCGGCCGCGACCCGGCGCGCGGGCGTCGCCGCCACCGGTCTCGCCGCCGGCGCCGTTGCCGCGGCTCTCGCGGGTCTCGCGCTGGTGGGCACCGCACCGCTCGCGGCCGGTGTGTTCGTCGTCCAGGTCGTGCTCGCCCTCGCCTGGCTCGCCGCGGTCGACGCCGCCGGGGGAGGTGGCGGTTTCGTGCTCGTCGTGCTCACCGCCGTCGGGGTCGACGTGACGCTGGGGTTGGCGACCACCCCGGACATCGGCCGCGGTGCCGGCATCGTCGGGGTCGCGTTCGTCGTCGGCCTGCTCTACCAGCTCGCCCGCCGGCCCCGGACGGCCGTCACCGCCTCGCTCGCCGCAGCCATGGCCGGAGTCGTCCTCGTCCTCGCGGCCGGCACGTACGTGACGCTGCGCGCCGAGACCGGTGGCGACGCCGGCCGACGCCTGCGCGCTGCTCGGCGTCGGGGTCGCGCTCGCGGTCGGGCGCGTCGTCGACGCCGGCCTGCCGCGGCCGGCCGTGGTGCCCGGCAGCCGGCGCGGCCTCGCCGGCCTGGTGGCCGGCCTCGCCGCCGCCGCCGCGGTCGGGTGGGCCTACGGGCAGGGCGCCGGCGTCCTCGGGGTGGACCGCGGCCTCCGGCTCGCCCTGGTCGCCGCGCTCATCGCGGTCATCGCCGACCTGGCGGTCGACGCCGTGCTGACCGCGGCTCCCCCCGCCGACGCGCGCGCGGCGTCCGCCCTGCCGCCCCTGACCATCCTCCTGCCGGTGGTGCTCGCCGGCCCGGCGGCCTACGTCGCCGGCCGGATCCTCCTGGGCTGACGCGTGCGCCGGCTCCTCGTCGCCCTCGTCGTGGTCCTCGGCCTGCTCGCCGGCGCCGACCGGGTCGCCGTCGTCGCGGCCGAGCGCAACGTCGCCGACCGGATCCAGGCCGACCAGCACCTCGACCGCACGCCGGACGTCTCGATCCACGGGTTCCCGTTCCTGACCCAGCTCGTGTCCGGCGACTACGACGAGGTGACCGTGACGCTGCACGGCATCGTCGCCGGTGACCTGCGCGTCGAGCGGCTGACCGCCCGGCTGCACGGCGTCCACGTCGGTCTCGGCGACGTTGTCCATCAGCGGGTGTCGCGGGTCCCGGTCGACCGCGCCGCGGCCGACCTGCTGCTCACCTACGCCGACCTGAACCGCGCGCTCGTCCCCCGGCACGTGCGGCTGTCGCCTGCGTCCGGCGGCGCGGGTCCACGTCACCGGGACCGGCTCGGTCGCCGGCGGGAGTGCCACGGTCTCCACCGACGCGGACCTCGAGGCATCGCCACGCGCGCTGGTGCTCTCCGGCGACGGCGTCGATGTCCGGATCGGCCTGCCGGGGCTGCCCTTCGGTGTCCGGTTGACCGATGCAGGTGCCACGGCCGACGGCATCCGGGTGACGGGCACCGCCGACGGGCTCGTGCTCACCGGCTGAGCCGCTGAACCGCCATCCGCCTGAACCGGGGACCTCCGGTGTGCGTGGATAGGAACGTGGTC
This sequence comes from uncultured Actinomycetota bacterium, assembly GCA_963835405.1. Classification (GTDB taxonomy): domain Bacteria; phylum Actinomycetota; class Actinomycetes; order JAFAQI01; family JAFAQI01; genus CAWIFV01. Next base: position 42,613 of record CAWIFV010000005.1, on the reverse strand, counting down.
GCCGCGAGCGGGGCGCAGGAGGCGGCGCTGCGGGCTCTCTACGAGGAGCACGCGGGGCCGTTGCTCGCCTACGCGCTGCGGCTGACCGGGGGCGATCGGGGTCGGGCGGAGGACATCGTGCAGGAGACGCTGCTGCGGGCGTGGCGACACCCGCAGGCGCTCGAGCCCGAGCGCGGGCCGGTGCGGTCGTGGCTGTTCACCGTCGCCCGCAACGTCGCCGTCGATGCCCATCGCGCCCGCAAGGCGCGTCCCCAGGAGGTCGGGGACGCCGCCCTGGCGGTCGTGCCCGCCGTCGACGAGATCGAGCAGGCGCTCGACACCTGGCTCGTCGCGGACGGCCTCGCGGCGCTCTCCCCCGACCACCGCGCGGTACTGGTGGAGACCTACTACCGCGGCCGCTCGGTCGCGGAGGCGGCCGCCGTGCTGGGCATTCCTCCCGGCACGGTCAAGTCACGCACCTTCTACGCCCTGCGAGCTCTCCGGCTCGCCCTGGAGGAGCGGGGGGTGACGTCGTGACCCTGTCCTGTGGCGACGCCACCCTCGCGCTCGGCGCCTACGTCGTCGGCGCGCTCGACCCCCGCGAGCGCGCCGACGTCGAGGCCCATCTCTCCCACTGCCCGTCCTGCCGGGACGAGCTGGCCGAGCTCGCACCGCTGCCCGGGCTGATGTCGCGGCTCAGCCTCGAGGAGGCCGTGGCCGGACCGCCGTCGGTCGACCCGGCCGGCGGCGCGATGCTCGACCGGCTGCTCGCCGCCGCTGCGCACGAGCGGGGGCGACTCGACCGGCGCCGCTGGCTGGCGGCCGCGGCCGCCGTCGTCGTTCTCGTCGGCGGCACCGCCGGCGGGGTCGCCGGCTGGCGGGCGACCCACGAGCAGCACTGGCAGAAGATCAGCGCTTCGGCCGGCGCCGTCCGCATGTCCGTCGACATCGAGCCGGCGACGACCGGGACGACGCTGCAGCTGTGGCTGTCCGGGGTCCCCCGCGGGGAGCGGTGCCGCCTGATCGCGGTGTCCGACACAGGTGCCCGGGACGTGGCCGGCTCCTGGGAGGTGACCTACCAGGGCACCGCGACGATCAAGGGCACCACCTCGATCACCCGTGAGCACCTGCGCCGGCTGGTCATCGAGACCTACGACGGCCGACGCCTCGTCGCCGCGCCCGTACCGGCGGTCTGACCCCGGCCGCGGCCGGAGCAACGCCTCAGGCCGAGGCGGATTGCCGCGGCGACGGTGACGGCGAGGCGCTCGGGGCGGCGGTGTCCGACGGGGTGCCGCTGGCCGTCACCGAGCCGGTCGGGGAGGGCGAGCCGGTCGGGGATGGCGAGCCCGTCGGGGAGGCTGAGCATGAGGGGCTGGGCGCCGGCAGGACCGGCGGCAGGGACGGCTCGCCGACGGCGGGTCCGCCGGAGGAAGCGGGTGAGGGCGACGCGGAGGGCGCGGGCCGGACCCCGCAACCGCCCTCGGTGGCCGGGCTCGGGCTCGGTGTCGGACTGCCCAGCGCCGGCTGCCCGGTCGGACCGCCGCCAGCCACCACGGCCGGTCCGCCGCCGCTGCCCTCGTGCGCGGGCCGGTGGGACGCGCTCGGGCTCGCGGATGGCGACGGGGAGCCGTGGTCCGCCGGTGTGACGACGCGGTCGCTGCCGCCGGTCGCCCGCAGCGCCTGGGAGACGCCGAGTCCGGCGACGACCACCAGCACCGCGGCGGCGCCGCCGGAAACGGCAACGGCGGCGCGCCGCCGGGCCCGGATCTGCCGGCCGCGGCGGACCACCCGGTCGAGCACGTCGGGACCGGGTGAGACCTCAGCGGCGTCGTCGAGCGGGGCGAACAGGCCCTCGGTCGGGTCGGGGGGCGTACTCATCGCGCCAACACCTCCCGCAGCCGGCTCAGCCCACGGCTCGCGTGGGTCTTCACGGTGCCCACCGAGCAGCCCAGCGTCGCCGCCGTCTGCTGCTCCGACTGGTCGCCGAGGTAGCGCAGGACGACCACGTCGCGCTGCCGCCGGGGCAACCGCTGGAGTGCGGCGTAGAGGTCGAGCCGGTCGTCGACCGACCCGGGCGCCGACACGCTCTCGGCCCGGAGCCGGTCGTCCCGGCGAGCCGCCCGGGACCGGGCGCGCAGCGCGTCCAGCGCGAGGTTGCCGGCGACGCGGACACACCACGGCTCGGCATAGTCGTGCACCGACGACCACCGGCTGTAAGCACGGGCACACGCCTCCTGAGCGACGTCCTCCGCCTCGCTCCGGTTGCCCAGCAGTCGCACGGCGACCCGGAACGCGTCGGTGTAGAGACGGGGGAACACCTCGTCGAAGGGCGGCAGCCCCCGTCGGGCCACCGTCCCCTCCCTGAGGGTCACGACTGCCTCCATCTCTGCGCCAACGCCCGGGACAGCCTTCACGTTGACATCCCGGCCAGGATTTTCCGGGAGAACGCCCGGATCGCACCCGTCCGGCGGCTTCGGAGGGGAATGCGGCATCCTTCCCGGCGGTTGTGCCGTTCCAGGGTGTGGGTCCCGTGCAGGCCCGGACCGGGCCGCCGGAGGGAGAGCCGTGTCGCTGCTGGGCATCCTCGTGCTGGCCGGGGTGCTCGTCGTCGCGACCACCACCGGCCTGATCCACCGCCGCCGGGCCGGGGCGATGCGCGCGGCGCGCGCCCCGTCGTCCGGGGCCGGGCGCCTGTCCGCCGCCGACCTCGGGGGCCCGCTCGGCGACCGGGCCACCCTGGTGCAGTTCTCCAGCGCCTTCTGCCGTCCGTGTGTGGCCACCCGGCACGTCCTCGCCGGCCTGACCTCGGAGCTCGCCGGGGTCGCGCACGTCGAGGTGGACGCGGAGTCCCACCTCGACCTGGTCCGCCGGCTCGGGGTGTCGTCGACGCCGACCACGCTGCTGCTCGACGCTCAGGGGGTCGAGCGCCGGCGGGCGACCGGCGTGCCGCGCAAGCACGAGGTGCTCGCCGCTCTCACCGAACTGCCCGCCACCCCGGCATCCCAGCACCCGGCATCCCAACACCCGGCATCCCAGCCCCCGGCATCCCAGCAACGCAGCGTCGGTTGACCCGGTGAGGCTCAACCCCACTTGCTGCCGCAAGCATCTGTTCCGTAGTCTCAGCGGCATGCATCCGACCGCAGCGGCGCCGTCGCGCGCCGTCACGCTGTGGTCCCGGCGCGCGGTCGACCTGTGCCGCGTGGCCACCTGCCTGTGTCTGCCCTCCTGAACGAGACGCGTCCGTCCCACCCGCCGTTTCAGGAGCTCTCCACATGTACGTCGACCCTCGGGGTCCGCGCTTCGGCGCGGCCGTCACCACGCTCGTCCTCGCCGCCGTCCTCGTGACCGGCTCCGGCTGGCTGCTCGCCGCCCAGGCGGCGGTCTTCGCCGTGGGCGCCCTCGCCGGCCTGCGGTTCGCGCCGTACGGCGTGCTCTACCGCCGGTTCGTGCGGCCGCGGCTGCAGCCACCGACCGAGATGGAGGCGGAGGCGCCGCCGCGGTTCGCGCAGGGAGTAGGGCTCGTGTTCGCGGCGGTCGGTGCCGTCGGCTACCTCGGCGGCGTGCCCGCCCTCGGCGTCGCCGCCGCCGCTTTCGCACTGGCCGCGGCGTTCCTCAACGCCGCGTTCGACGTCTGCCTCGGTTGTGAGGTGCACCTGCGCATGACCCGGCTGCTCGGTCGGCCGGTCGTTCGATACATCCCCCAAGCCAGCTAGACCATCTGAAAGGACATCCCACATGGCTCGCAACGACGTTCTCGTCGATGCCGACTGGGTCGAGCAGCATCTCGACGACCCGAAGGTCGTTCTCGTCGAGGTCGACGAGGACACCGCCGCCTACGAGAAGAACCACATCCGCGGTGCGGTGCGCATCGACTGGAAGCAGGACCTGCAGGACCCCGTCCGCCGCGACTTCGTCAACAAGGAGCAGTTCGAGAAGCTGCTGTCGTCGAAGGGCATCGCCACCGACGACACCGTGATCCTGTACGGCGGCAACAACAACTGGTTCGCCTCCTACGCCTACTGGTACTTCAAGCTCTACGGCCACGACGCCGTCAAGCTGCTCGACGGCGGCCGCAAGAAGTGGGAGCTCGACAGCCGGGAGCTCGTGACCGAGGTGCCGGACCGCAAGGCGACGTCGTACCAGGCCAAGAAGCCCGACAACGACATCCGCGCGTTCCGGGACGAGGTCGTCGCTTCGATCGGCGTGAAGAACCTCGTCGACGTCCGCTCTCCGGACGAGTTCAGCGGCAAGCTGCTCGCGCCGGCGCACCTGCCGCAGGAGCAGTCGCAGCGGGCGGGTCACGTGCCGAGCGCGCGGAACATCCCGTGGTCGAAGGCCGCGAACGACGACGGCACGTTCCGCTCGGACGAGGAGCTCACCGAGCTCTACAAGGGCGAGGGCGTCGACTTCGGCAAGGACACGATCGCCTACTGCCGCATCGGTGAGCGCTCGGCTCACACCTGGTTCGTGCTGCACGAGCTGCTCGACCAGCCCAACGTGAAGAACTACGACGGCTCCTGGACCGAGTACGGCTCGCTCGTCGGTGTCCCGATCGAGAAGGACGTCTGAGCGTGTGCGGAGCTCCCGTCCAGGACCTGTCGCTCGAAGGGATCGACGTGGCCGCTGAAACCATCATCCAGGGCACGGTGACCCGTGGCGGTCAGCCGGAGGCCGGCGCCTATGTGCGCCTGCTCGACTCCTCCGGCGAGTTCACCGCCGAGGTCGTCACCTCGGCCTCCGGCGCGTTCCGCTTCTTCGCCCGGCCCGGCTCCTGGACCGTGCGTGCGCTCGGTCCGGGTGGCGCGAAGGCGGACGCGCCGGTCGAGGCGTCGCAGGGCGACGTGAGCGAGACCACGATCTCGCTCTAGCTCGTCCACAGTTCGTCGCCGGTCCCGGCGAAGTGTCGGGGCCGGCGACGAGCATGTCCGGCATGAGAAGGCGCAACGTTCTGCTCGCTGCGGCTGTCGTCGGTGCGCTCGGCGTGGGTTATCACCTCACCCGACCGCCGGCCGCGCCGCCGGTCGTCGACCCCGGCCCGGTGCAGTCGCCACCGGTCCCCCCCGACGCGTTCGTCGCGCGCGTCGACCGTGTCGTCGACGGCGACACGCTGCTCGCCATGACGGCGGGCGGCGCCGAGCGCGGTGCGGGTCCGGGTCATCGGGGTCGACACCCCGGAGACGGTCAAGCCGGGCGCGCCGGTCGCCTGCTACGGCCCGCAGGCGTCCGCGTTCACCAAGCACCTGCTTCCCGCGGGCTCGGTGATCCGCGCCGCGCACGAGCCGGGGGGCGACCTCGACCGGTTCGGCCGCGAGCTGTGGGACGTGTGGCTGCCGGACGGCCGGTTCCTCGAGTCGGTGCTCGCGGCTTCCGGCGCGGCGCGTGCCTATCCCTACCCGCCGCAGACGCAGCACGCGGCGCTGCTCCGGTCGCTGGCCGACGCGGCGCGGGGCGCGCAGCGCGGGCTGTGGGGCCCGCCCTGCCGCGGCGACTCGTTCGGCTGACGGTCCCGGCCCGGCGTCGTGCGCCGCCGCCGCGCTGCCACACTGCCTGCGATGGCTGCACCGGTGACCCGCCCGCCTCTGACGGTCGTCGTTGCGACGCGAGACCGGCCCGAGCACCTGCGTGCGTGCCTGCGCGCGCTCGCGGCCGAGGTCGGCCCGCACGACGAGGTCGTCGTGGTCGACTCGGCGTCGGCGACCCCGCAGCCGGCGGCCGTCGCGCGGCCGGCGGGGGTCCGGCTGGTCACCGCGGAGCGCCCCGGCGCCTCGCACGCGCGCAACCTCGGCTGGCACGCCGCCGGGAACGAGCTCGTCGCGTTCGTTGACGACGACGTCGAGGTGCTGCCCGGATGGGCCACGGCGATGGCGTCCGCCCTCGCCCGGGACGGCGTCGACTTCGTCACCGGATGGATCGGCGTGGCCCCGCACCAGCAGCACCTGCCTGAGCCCAACCCCGTCATGCTGCGACCCGAGCCGCGCCGGCTCGATGCGGCGGCTGCGGGTGCGCTCGGGGCGAGCGCCAACAGTGGCTGCCGGCGCGACGTGCTCGCGTCCGTCGGCGGGTTCAGCGAGCGGTTCGGGCCGGGCACGTGGGCGGCGGCCGCGGAGGACCAGGAGCTGTTCGACCGGCTGCTCGCCGCCGGGTACGTCGGCTACTACGAGCCCGCCGCGCGCGTCTACCACGACCAGTGGCGCACCCGCCGGCAGGCGCTGGCCCTGCACTGGCGCTACGGCAAGGGGATGGGAGCGCGGCTGGCCCGGCTGCGCCGACTCGATCGACGGCGCTGGCGCCGGGTGGTGCGCGAGGTGGGCTGGGACGACGGGGTGTGCAGCGTCGGTCGCGCCGCCCGGGACCGCTACCGCGGCGGCGTCGCCTTCGCGCTGCTGCGGCTGGCGGGGACCTGCGTCGGGTTCCTCGTGCGCGCCGTCAGGCCGCAGGGGCCGGTCAGGGGGCGCCGATGATGTCGGCCATGCGCGCGCCGAGGCAGCCGACGGGCTGGCCATCCGGCAACCGCGGCGAGTCCGCGGCCGCCCAGCGCTTGGCCAGGACGCACTCGGCGCGCTTGCCTCGCGGTGTCCAGGACTTGTCCGTCGGGCCGGTCGAGGTCGTCCACTTGTAGAAGATGATGCCGTGCAGCCAGTCCTGGCTGCGGGCCGCGTCGAGCAGGGCGGCGTAGGCCCGTGCCTGCACGGTCTGGGACGGCGGGTAGGGGCTCTCCGCCTTCCACGGCTCGGCCGCGGACCGCTCCGCCGACAGGTAGCCGATCTCGTTGAACAGCACCGGCCGGTCCACGCGTTGCGACCTCTTGCGGAGGATGTCGAACCACTGTCCCCACGCGGCCTTCAGCTTGCGGTACGTCGGGCGGCGGTCGCCGCTCAGCCAGTAGTAGGGCGAGACGCCGATGTAGTCGACCGACCGCCAGAACCTGATGGTGCGGACCGACGCGGTGAGCCCCATGTAGGTCAGCTCCCCGCCGTACACGGCGCGGACCGAGTCCGCCAGGTAGCGCCACTGGGCGGTGTAGGACTCGAGGGCGCGCAGCTCGCTCCCGATCGCGAACACCTCGACGCCGTCGGACTGGGCCAGCTCGGCGTAGTGCATGACCAGGGCGTCGTAGTTCGTCCAGAACGTGTCGGGGTCAGCCGGGTCGAGCAGCCCTCGCCAGTGGTAGCCGTCCGACCCGGTCGGGCTGGACCACAGGATCGGGTCGAGCTGCACGGTCAGCCCGGCCTGGTGCGCCAGGTCGATGGCGTTGGAGACCTCGGCGTCGGTCGGGGTGAACGGTCCGGCGGAGATCGACGAGCTGCTGGTCGAGTCGAAATACCAGGTCGCGTAGAGCGTGACCTGGTTGACGCCGTCCGCGGCGAGGCGCCGCAGGTCGGTGAGGTTCGCGTCGAAGGAGCGGTTCGCATCCGCGATGATCATCCCGTGGATCGGTGCGCCCTGCCGCACCTCGTCCGCGGAGACGTAGCCGCGCCCGGCGCTGGCCGCGGGGATGGCGGTGGCGCCCGTCGCGGCACCGACAGGCAGGGCGGCACCGGCGAGCAGCACCGCGACGAACGCGGCGACCGACGTCCGGATGCGCATCTGCACCGACCTTCCCGCTCGCACCTGGTCGCGCTAGGTGTTCGACGGCCCGCGGCCGAGTCCTGCGGGCCGGGCACCTGGCGTCACTTCCGCCCCACCAACCCTGACACACCTGCGGCCGTCCGGTCCGGTCAACCGTGGCGCCGGCGCCCGATCCGGGACAGCCACCCGCCGGGCCCGGCGCCTGCGGGAGCCGGGTGGTCCGCGAGTGCCTGCTCGACGAAGGACTCCAGGTAGCGGTCGGTGTCCTCCCACCGGCTGAACGTCAGCTCGGCGGCGGTGAACGAGCCCTCCCACCACAGCGACTGCACGCGTTCGGCCGGGGTCAGCCGGTCGACGAAGCCGGCGGGCAGGTGGGCGCGGGGCCGGCCGTGGACGAGGTGGTGCTTGAAGAAGAACTCGACGTGGGAGCCCTCGATCTGGACCAGCCAGTGGTGGTGTCCCCATCCCACCCAGTCACCCTGCACGCCGTACGACTGCTCCTCGAGCCGCGACGGCACCTCGAGGTACCCCGCCCGGCCGATCCGCGCGATCTCCCGGCACACCCAGACCGGGTCGCGCACGTCCTCCAGCGTGTGCGAGCAGATGACGAAGTCGATCTCGTCGTCGCCGAAGGGGAACGGCTCGCGGTCGCAGATGTCGCGCTGGATCCAGCGGGAGGCGTCGAACCGCTCCGGCTCCGGTCCGTCGAAGCCGTAGAGCCCACGCGTCTCGTAGGGCATGTGGTCCATGACCCAGTCCGCGCGCCGGAACGGACGGCCCCAGGCGCCGATGTCGAGGACCACCGCGTCGTCGGGAAGCGTCTCCAGCAGCCGCCGGACACTCGCCTCGTGCACCACCGAATCCTACGCAGCCGCCCACGCGCCCGGGGTGGCCAGCGCGGCGCTGTGCGGCACGCCGACGCCGTGGAGCGCCGCCTGCTGCACCGCCGCCCGCGCCCGTGCCCGCGGCCCCGTGCGCGGTGGGTGGGAGGTGCCGAACCGGTTCGCGTACGGCGGCACGGTCCGGGCGATGTCGAAGCCCGCCGACCGCAGCATCCGCAGGTGGCCGGCGCGGTTCGGGACCCACCACTGGCACAGGCTGCCGACCCCGTTGAGGCGCGCGAGCGGCTGCCGCCGGTGCCGGAGGGTGAGCGCCAGATCGATCTCCTCGGTGGAGAGGAAGGCGCCGGTGCAGACGGTACGGATCCTCTCGAGCGCGCGCAGGGGGTCGCGCAGGTGCAGCAGCAACGACCCGCAGACGACGACGTCGAAGCTCCCGTGCACCTCCGGGTCGAGGTCGTAGACGGAGACGCTCTGCAGGGTGACCCGTGACCCGAGCGCCGCCGCCGCCAGGCGGAAGCCGCCGCCCCGTTCCGGGCCGGCGAGCCGGGCGAGGTTCGCGGCGCCGGTGGCGCGCATGTCGGGTGGCCAGTCCCAGCGCGCGTGGTCGTTGATGTCGACGGCGACGACCTCGGCGGCGCCGCGCCGTTCCAGCTCGAAGGCCAGGAAGCCGTCGTAGGTGCCGACGTCGAGGCACCGCTTGCCCTGCACGTCCGGCCACGGCAGCGCGTGGACGGTGGGCCGCAGGTCGAACCAGCCGGGCGTCACGACCCCACCGGGCAGTTCGATGGTGTGGTACCAGAGCAACTCGTCCACCCGCGCGCGAAGCTCACCCGGCGCTGTCATCGGCGCGAGTCTAGGGACCCGGCCGGCTGACGGGGCTGGCGCTACACGCTCCAGTGCGCCAGCGCCAAGCCGGTCATGGCTCGCAGCCGGTCGGCCTCGGGAGCCAGCACCGCGCACAGGCGCCGGCGCTGGGCCGGGGTCAGCCGCGGTCGTCGTACCGGCCGGGTCAGGACGGGCCGCAGCGCGGGCCGGGCAGCCACCCGGGCCGCGGGGCCTCCGGCTGCCGCCAGCCGTCTGGCGAGTGCCGTCTCGACCCGGTGCGCGGCCGCGGTGTTGTGCTCGGCGGACCAGTCGGCGGTGAAACCGGGGTCGGCCCCGACGAACGCCACGACCTGCCGCACCGTCGCCGCCCGGTCGGTGCGCAGCGCCTGCGCGTCGACCACGAGCACCTGTTCGGTGCCGAACCGCGACACCCAGCGTTCCAGCTGGGTCGCGTACCGGCTGCACCACACCGGCATGTTCATGGGGTCCTCGAGGTCGGTCATCAGCTCGGGGAACGGCCGCACCGGGAGGCTGTCCCAGACGTTCTGGGCGTAGTGGGCGAGCGTCCGCTCCACAGGGTCGCGGACGAGGTAGATGATGCGGGCGTCGGGCACCGTCGAGCGGACTCGGTCGGCGACATCGGGCTCCCAGGGGAACGCGCTGTAGGCGGTGGACGCCTCCCCGCGCACGGCTGCCGGCCGCGGGAACAGCTCGGCGTACCTGGCGAGTCGCTCGCGCCAGTCCGGGCCGACGAAGCACATGGGCTCCTTGACCGACGTCATCGCGATGTCCGGGTGCAACGCGAGGTAGGCGTGCAGGCTCGTCGTCCCCGCCTTCGGCGCCCCCACGACGAAGAACGTGGGAAGCGGCGCGTCCATCGGCCTCACTGTAGGGGCGCGCACGGCAATAGCCTCGATGCGTGCCCCGGCCGACCGTGCTGCACTGCGTCCGCGACTTCGTGCGGCCGTCGGAGGCGTTCGTGCTCGACGTCGTCCGGTCCGTGCGGTGCACCCGCGCGAGCGTCGCGTGCGGCCGGCGCTGGCCACCGGCGGAGACGGTCGTGCCCGCCGGGGTCCGGGTGCGGGAGATCGGTCGGCTGGTTCCGGGCTGGGAGCACGGCCGGGGGTCGCGCGCGCTGCGTGCCCTGCTCGCGGCGGTCGCGGTGGCCGACCGGGCCGCCCTGCTGCACGCCCACTTCGGCTACTGGGGCGGTCATGCCGGCCGGGTCGCGACCCGGCTCGGTCGGCCGTGGGTGCTGTCGCTGCACGGGCACGACCTGCTGGTGGAGGACCGGTTCGCCCCCGACCGAGAAGTGCTCCGTCACGCGGACGCCGTCGTGGTCCCGTCCCGCTTCCTCGCCGATGCCGCGAGGGAAGCGGGCTTTGCCTCCGACCGGATCCGGGTCGTCCCGGCCGGCATCGACGTCGACGCGATCCCGTTCCGGGAGCGCTGCGTCGGGAGCGACGGGGTGACGGTGACCTTCGCCGGCAGGTACGTCGAGAAGAAGGGCGGGCTGGATGCGGTCGACGCGTTGGCCCGCGTCAGGCGGGAGCGACCGGAGGTGCGCGCCGTCTTCGTCGGCTTCGGTCCGCTGGCCGCCGACGTCCGGGCGCGCGCCGAGCAACGGCGGCTGGAGGCGGTGTTCCGGGACGGTTCGCAGCCCGGTGCGGTGCGCGCAGCGCTCGCCGAGACCGACCTGCTGCTCATGCCCAGCCGCACGGCCGCGGACGGGGACGCGGAGTCTCTCGGGCTGGTGGCGGTCGAGGCCCAGGCGGCGGGCGTGCCGGTCGTCGCGACGCGGCACGGTGGCCTGGCCGATGCCGTCGCGCGCGAGGCGGGAGTGCTCGTGCCGGAGGGGGACGTCGACGCCCTCGCCGACGCAGTGACCGCGCTCGTCGCCGCGCCCGAGCGCTGGGCGGCGATGGGCCGGGCCGGGCGGGCGCACGCGGCCGCGCACTTCTCGCTCGCCGATCGCGTGGCCGACCTGGAACGGCTCTACACCGACCTCATCGCGACCTGAATACGCCGCGCTGATCTTCGCCGCTACGACCACTGGCTGGCGCGACACGCCGTCCAAGCGGTCACAGCCGCGAAGATCAGCGGGTCAGCGGCGGGTGAGGCGGCCGACCCATCGGGCGGTCACGGCGGTCAGGTGAGCCGGCAAGACCTGCCGCCGCCGCAGCGGGGGGGCGGTCGTGTTGACCCGGTCGACCGCCATGCCGAACGACGGCCACCGCAGCGCCTGGTCGCGCCACCACGGCGGGCGCAGCCCCCGCGCCGCGAGGGCCGCCCAGCCGGCGCCGAGCCGCCGATGCAGCCGCCACAGCTCGCCGTACGACGCGCGCGGCGCGTGCACCACGACCGCCCCGGCGGCGAGGGCGAGCCGGTAGCCCGCGGCGGTGGCCCGCAGGCACAGCTCGAGGTCGCCGCCCGAGCCGAGTGCGGCGTCGAACCGGCCGACCGCCGCGAACACCTCCGCGCGCACGAACAGGTTCGCGGTGGCGGCGAAACCCTGCCGCTCGACGTAGTCCCGCTGGTCGAGGTAGTTCGCTGCGTCGTACCGCGCGACAGGGCCGGCGCCGGCGCCGGCAGTCTCGATCCGACCGCCGACGAGATCGGCGTCCGCCAGCGCAGCGGCACCGGCGGCCAGCCAGCCGGGGCGGGGAACGCAGTCGGCGTCGGTGAACGCGACGATGCTGCCGCGCGCCGCCGCGAGGCCGGCGTTTCGCGCGGCGTAGGAGCCCGCCCGGGGCTCGGTCAGCACCCGTGGTGCCAGTGGGTGTGCCCGCGCGACCGTCGCGGTGCCGTCGGTCGAGCCGTTGTCGACGACGAGCACCTCGAAGGGTGGCGCCGCGACCTGCGCGGCGAGCCCGTCGAGACAGCGGCCGATGTCGGCGACGCCGTCCCGGACCGGGATCACGACGCTCACGAGCGGAGCGGTCACGACATGCGATCGTAGGGCCGCCATGGCCAGCCGAGCACCCGACGTGAGTGTCGTCGTGCCGACCTATCGCCGCGCGGGGCCGCTCGCCCGGGCGCTTGCCGGCCTCGCCGGACAGGAGGCGCCGTTCGGCTGGGAGGTCGTCGTCGTCGACAACGACCCGCGCGGCTCGGCCGCCGACGCGGTGGCGCGGGCGGCCGCCGCGGGGCTCGACGTGCGCCGCGTCACCGAGCCCTCCACCGGCGCGGCGTTCGCCCGCAACCGGGGCCTGGCCGAGACCACCGCGGCGGTCGTCGCGTTTCTGGACGACGACGTCGTGCCGCGACCGGGTTGGCTGGCTTCCGTGTGCGCCGCCCGTGCGGTCGGGCGCGGCGGTCGCCGCCGGGGGTCCCGTCGTCCTCGACCCCGACGTCGCCCGGCCGCGCTGGCTGGACGAGGGGCTGAGCGGCTACCTGACGTCGTTCTCGCTCGGCGAGCAGCCGCGGACCGTGCGGCCGGAGGAGTTCCTGCTGACCGCCAACCTGGCGGTGGCGCGGTCTGCGCTCACGGCGGTCGGCGGCTTCGACGCCGGCTTCGGTCCGCGCGGCGGGATGCACCTCGTCGCCGACGACGTCCGGCTGGTCCGCCAGCTGCAGCGCGCCGGCGGCACCATCTCCTACGTGCCCGGCCGCGGTGGTGGTGCACGAGCTGCCCCGGGAGCGGCTGCGCCGCCGCTACCTGCTGCGTCGCGCCTACCTGCAGGGGCGGTCCGACTGGATCCTCGAGCGGCTCGACCATGCCGACCGCCGGGCCGGGGGGCTGCGCGTCGCGGTGACGTCGTCGACGCCTGGCTCCGGCACGAGCTGCGCGCCCGCCGCCGGGAGGGCCTGTCGCGTCCGGCCGCGCGGTTCCACCTCGGCTGCGACCTGGTCCGGTACGCCGGCACGCTGCGTGAGGCCGCCGCCGGTGTCAGCCGGCGGAGGGGCGCGTCCACGGGAGGGGAAGCGGCCTGACCTCGGCCGGGACGCCGCTGGCGAGCGAACCGTCGGGCACCGGCCCGACCACCACCGAGTTCGACGCGACGATGCAGTGCGACCCGACGGCGGCGCCGCGGGCGAGCGTGGCCTTGGGGCAGATCCAGGTGTTGTAGCCGACCGTCACCGAGCCGGTCCGGACGTTGTGCCAGAAGTGCTCGTCGGGCGTCGTGAAGTAGTGGCTCGAGTCGGCCACCGTCACCTGCTCGGCGAGTCCGACCTTGGCCGCGAGCGTGACCTCGTTGCTGCAGTGGATGACGGTGTTCCAGCTGACCGGGTTGTCGCCCTCGAGTCGCAGCCTCCCCGCGACGTTCAGCACCACGCTGCGGCGCAGCTCCACCCGCTCCACCAGCTCGATGCTGCCGCCCTTGAGCTGGATGAGGACGTCGTCGTCGAGGCGGCACCCCGGCCCGATCCGCAGGAGGTTGCGGCTCCCCGGCTCGACCGTCACCCGCACCCCGCGGCCGATGATCACGTCGTCGGCGACGTCGAGCTCGACGACGGCGGAGGCCCACAGGGCCGTCGCTCGCAGGCGGGACACGAACACCGCGCGCCGGGTGCCGGACCGGAGCCGGGTCAGCACCGGAGCGGAGACCCTGGCGGCCTCGACCGTCCGGCGCGCTGCCTGCCGCAACATCGTTGAAAGATAATGCTCGGGTGCGCTCCCACCCGTTGAAGGTCGCGCGCGTCGTGGTCCCCCCCGCCCTGCTCGCCGCCGCCGTGCGGCCGGGAGCGCCGGGCCGGCAGCGCGCGGCGGCCGCCGCTGTGCTGGTCGCCACGTGGACGGCGGTCTATGCGCGCTACCGCCGGCGCGGGCTGGCGGCGACGGCGCGCGAGCGCGAGCTGCTGCGCACGGCCACGCTCGAGGCGTTCTCCCGCCACTACAACGAGTGCGTGCCGACTCTGGAGGAGGAGCTGGACATCTGGGGGGAGTACCACGCCCACCGGCACCAGATGCGCTACGACCTCGTCGCCACGATGGTGCGCAGGCACGTCCCGGCGACCGGTGCGGTGCTCGACGTGGGCTGCGGCGCCGCGCTGGTCGCCGACCGGCTCGCCGACCTGCCGCTGGACTACGTCGGCCTCGACTACGGCGGGCACCACATCACGTTCGCGGCGCAGAAGCCGGGCGGCGGGCCGGGCACGCGCATCCGGCGCCGGTTCGTGCGGGGCGACGCCGGCCGGTTGCCCTTCGCCGATGCCGCGTTCGACGTCGTGGTCATGAGCGAGGTGATCGAGCACCTGCTCCGGCCCGAGCTGGCCGTGTGGGAGGTGGCCCGCGTGCTCCGGCCCGGCGGGATGCTCGTCATGACGACGAACAACGCCTCCGAGATGCCCCTGCGCTCGCCGCTCACCGACCCGTTGTCGTGGCTGGAGAAGGCCGTCGGCTTCACCCACGACGGTGTGATCTCGCACCGACCGTGGGTGTGGCCCTACCCGGTGGCGCGCGAGATCCTGCCCGCCGGAGCGCCCGAGGTCTACCTGCCCCACACCTGGCACAAGCAGGCCGAGACGCGCCGCATGTTCGCTGCCGCCGGGCTGGACACCGTCCACGCGTCGACGTTCGAGTTCCCGCCGCCGCAGAGCCGCACGGCACGCCGGCTCAACGACCGCGGCCGGCTGGGCGAGCGGATCGTCGACGTCATCGAGGCCGTGTGCACCCGCACGCCACTGGTCAGCCGGCTGGGCTGCCACGTGCTCATGGTGGCCCGGCGCAGCGGCGCGGCAGCGGCGTCGACGCCGCCGCCCGGGATCTGGCCGGGGCCGTTCTCGGAGCCCGACTACAGCACCAGCGTCCGGTAGCGAACGGACGCCGCTGCCAGCACCGCCACCTCGGTGAGGTCGGCGACGAGCGCGGCCGGCAGCAGCGCGACCCGCTGCCGCCGCGACGTGTGCGGCAGCGGATGGCTCACCAGCCGGTGCCGCAGGTAGGGAAGGACCGCGGCCGCGCCCACGAGACGGGCTCGTGGGTCGGGGCCGGCGAGCGCGGCCGCGATCCCGGCCGCGGCGAGCAGCGCCGGCGGGTGGGACGGCTTCCAGACGATGCCGTGGTCGAGCCGCTCGCGCAGGGCCGGCTCCTTCTTGATGGCCAGCACGATCCCGCTCCAGCGCAGCGTCCCGCGGAGATGGGCCGCGAGGTCGGATGCGCGGACGTCGTGGTGGACGACGGCGTCGGGGCAGAAGCGGGTGGCCGCCCCGGCGCGGAGCGCGCGCGTCGCCAGCTCGATGTCCTCTCCTGCAAGTCGCAGCTCGTCGTCGAAGCCGCCGATCTGCTCGAGGACGTCGCGGCGGTAGGCGACGTTGCACGTCTGGTAGTAGCCGGTCTCGCTGCGCACGTCCATGGTGCGGGCGAACGGGCCGAGATCGTCCGCCTGCTCGGGGTCGGGCAGCGTCGGTCCCTGCGCCACATCCACATCGTCGAGGGCGGCCGCGAGCGTCGCGAGCCAGGCCGGTCCGGGGACGCAGTCGTCGTCGGTGAACGCGACGAGGGGGGCGCTCGTCGACCGCCAGCCGGCGTTGCGCGCGGCGGCCGGGCCCGACCGCCGGTCGAGCCGGATGACCCGGACCGGCACGGTCGCCGTGGCGGCCAACTCGGCGGCGACCGCCGGAGTGTCGTCCGTCGAGTGGTCGTCGACCAGCACCACCTCGAACGGCGGGGCGCCGACCTGCGCCTCGAGCGCGCGGATCAGCCGGGGGAGCAGCCGGCCGCGCTGCCGGGTGGCGACGACGACGGCCACGCGGGGTGGTCGAGAGCGGATGGCCACCGCCTCCAACGGGCGCGGGACACGACGGACGACCAGCATCGCAGAGCGCGGTGAGTCGGGCACCGGTGCCCGAGCGGCTATCGTCGGCGACCGTGGCGAGTGGGCAGGTCGGGTTCGAGCTGACCGGTCCGGGCACCTCCCCGCCGCAGATGGTCCGTGCCGTGTGGGCGTCGCGGCAGCTCATCTCGGTGCTCGCCCGCAAGGACTTCCTGGTGCGCTACCGCCGCACCTCCCTCGGCCTGCTGTGGGCCGTGATCCTCCCGGCGGTGCAGGCGATCGTCCTGGGGATCGTCTTCTCGCACTTCGTCGGGGGAGCCGGCGCGCGCGGCGTCGCGGGTGGGCGCAGCGTCGGTTACGCCGTCTTCGTCTTCGCCGGGATGGTGCCCTGGTCGTTCTTCAACGCGGCTGTCGCCGCCGGTGGCACGGCGGTCGTCGACGGCACCGGCCTCGCCCGGCGCATCTACTTCCCCCGGCTCGTGCTGCCGCTCGTCGCCGTCGGGACGGCGACGTTCCCGCTGCTCGTGACAACGGGGATCCTCCTGTTGCTGCAGCTCACGCTGGGCCCGGACATCGGCTGGCGGACGTTGTGGGTGCTGCCCGGCATGGCCCTCGCGGTCGGCGCCGCGACGGCCGTGTCCGTGCTGGTGTCCGCCGCGCACGTCTACGTCCGTGACCTCCGGTACGGCGTCGGGGCCGGACTGCTCATGCTCTTCTACCTGACGCCGGTCATCTACCCGCTGGACCGCGTCCCCGACTCGCTGGGACGCGCGCTCGCACTGCTGCCGGGCGCCGGTCCGGTCGAGCTCTTCCGGCTGTCGGTCGGCGCCGCCGACGACCGGTGGGTGACGTGCGTGCTCAGCACGCTGACGTGGACGGTGGTCGTCGGGGTCCTGGGGTTCGCCCTGCACTGCGCCCGCGACCGGGTGCTGGCGGACCGGCTGTGACCGCGATCTCCCTCAGCGGCGTGGGCAAGCGCTACATCAAGTACGAGGACACCCCCATGCTGTCCGCGGTGGCGACCCGGTTGTGGACGCGTACGCAGCGCAGCTGGCTATGGGCCCTTCGGGACGTGGACCTCGACGTCGAGCCGGGCGAGAGCGTCGGCATCCTCGGTCGCAACGGGGCCGGCAAGTCGACGTTGCTGGCGATGCTGTGCGGTGTCACCGCGCCGTCGACCGGACGGGTCCGTGTGGTCGGCCGGATCGCCCCGCTCATCTCGGTCGGGGTCGGCTTCCACCCGGAGATGACCGGCCGGGAGAACGTCTACGTCAACGGCACGATCCTCGGGCTCACCCGCCGCCAGATCGACCAGCGGTTCGACGCGATCGTCGCGTTCGCCGAGCTGGAGAGCTTCATCGACACCCCGGTGAAGTTCTACTCGTCGGGCATGTTCGTGCGGCTCGGGTTCGCGGTCGCGGTCGAGGCCGAGCCCGACGTGCTGCTGGTCGACGAGGTCCTCGCGGTCGGCGACCTGCCGTTCCAGATCCGCTGCTTCGACCGGATGAACGAGATCCGGCAGCGGGGGACCACCGTGGTGCTCGTGACCCACAACCTCAGCGCGGTCCGGACGTTCTGCGACCGCGGTGTGGTCCTGAAGCACGGCCGGGTCGTCTTCGACGGTGAGACCACCGCCGCCGTCGGGGCCTACCACGAGGTCCTCGCGTCCACGGGCGACGACAACCCGAACGAGGAGGCGCCGGAGCCGGACGCGCTCCGCGTCGTCTCGACCCAGCTCCTCGACGCCTCCGAGGAGCCGGTCTCGCACCTCGAGGCGGGAACCGAGGCGGTGCTCCGCGTGGTGGTCGAGGCGCAGCGCGACATCCGCGCGCCGTTCCTCGCTGTCCGGATCGACACGTCGACGGGGCTGACCGCCTACAGCGACGTCAGCCTGCGCCAACCCTTCCCCGCCCTGCGCGCGGGCGAGCGCGCGACGTACGACGCCCGGCTGTCCGCACGCCTGGCCACCGGCAGCTACGTCGTCGACGCCTCCGTCCGGCGGCGGACGGACGTGGCCGGCCGCACCGTGCTGCTGGCGCGCTGCCCGCAGCTGCGGTTCTTCGTCGCCGGCCGCGAGTTCGTCCACGGCATCGCCGACCTCGACGGCCGGTTCGAGTCGGGACCGGCGTGAGTCGCCCGTTGCGCGCGCTCGTCCGACGCGGTGCCCGTCGGCTCGGCTTCGACCTCGTGCGCCGCTCCGGGGACACGCCGGCGCAGCCGTGGCCGGCCATCCCGGCCGACCTCGACGACGTCACCGCGGCCACCGCACGGGTGGTCGCGCCGTACACGCTCACCACCCCTGAGCGCGTCGCCGCGCTGTGCGCCGCGGTCCGCTACCTCGTCGCCGCGCGTGTGCCGGGAGACTTCGTCGAGTGCGGTGTCTGGCGCGGCGGCAGCGCCCTTGCGATGCTGCTGACCCTGCGGGACCTCGGCGTCGACGACCGTGACCTCTGGCTCTACGACACCTTCACGCACATGCCCCCGCCCGGGCCGGAGGACGTCGACCTGCACGGGGAGCGCGCCCTCGACCAGCATGCGCGGCTCGCCGCCGGAGCCCCGCTCGACCCGGCGTACGAGTGGTTGCCGGTCGAGGAGGTGCACCGGTTGCTCGTCGACACCGGGTACCCGGCGGAGCGGATCCACCTGGTGCCGGGCCTGGTCGAGGAGACGGTCCCGGCACAGGCGCCGGAGCGGGTCGCGCTGCTGCGGCTGGACACCGACTACTACGGGTCCACCCGGCATGAGCTGGAGCACCTCTACCCGCGGATCCCCGCCGGTGGCGTCCTCGTCGTCGACGACTACGGGCACTGGCAGGGGAGCCGGCAGGCGGTCGACGAGTACCTCGCGCGGCTGGAGCGGCCGCTGCTGCTGCACCGCATCGACTACAGCGGACGGATCGCCGTCGTGCCGGGAGGACCCGGCCGAGAGGAGGGCCGGTGACCGCCTGGCAGGACCTCGGCGACGACGAGCTGCGTGCAGTCGTGGCCGAGCGCGAGTGGTACCACACGCTCGAGCTGCGGCCGGGGGTCGTCACGCCGGGCTGGTTCGACCTGCGCGAACTTGCCAGCCGGCTGCCGATCCCTGCCTCGCTCGCCGGGAAGCGGGCGCTCGACATCGGCACGTTCGAGGGGTTCTGGGCCTTCCAGCTCGAGGGCCGCGGCGCCGCCGAGGTCGTCGCCATCGACATCCTCGACCCGTGGGCCTGGGACTGGCCGCTCGGCAGCGACGACGCCGTGGTCCGCGCACTCGAGGAACGCAAGGACGCGGGCACCGGCTTCGAGATCGCCGCCGCAGTGCTCCGGTCCCGCGTACGGCGGCAGGAGCTGTCCGTCTACGACCTGAGCCCGGAGGCGGTCGGGACGTTCGACTTCGTCTACCTGGGCAGCCTGCTGCTGCACCTGCGTGACCCCGTGCGCGCCCTCGAGGCGGTGCGGTCGGTGTTGCGTCCGGGCGGCCACCTCCTGTCCGTCGACGCGGTCGACCTCGACCTGAGTCTGCGCGTCCGCAGCCGCCCGGTGGCCGTCCTCGACGGCGTCGGTCGGCCGTGGTGGTGGAAGCCCAACCTCGCCGGGCTGCAGCGGCTGGTCGAGGTCGGGGGTTTCCGCGTGGTGGCCGGGCCGCGTCGGGTCTACCTGCCGATCGGAGCCAGCCAGCCACTGCCCCGGCTCACCGTGCGCCGGATCCTCCGCGCGCAAGGCCGGGAGCTGGTGGCGATGCACCTGCGCGGGGACCCGCACGCCTACGTGCTCGCCGAGCCGCGCTGACCATCAGCCGTCCCACGGGAGTTCGGTGCGCCCCCAGAATGCCCGGAGCCGGTCGTCGTACGGCGCGAAGTACTCCTCGAGCAGCTGCCGTGTCGCCGACGGCAGAGCCGGGCGACGGGCACGTGGCGCGAGGAGGCGGTCGAGCCCCTTCGGCTGTTCGCGCCAGGATCGCCGTCCCGGCCGGTGGTCGAGCCACCGCCACGTGCGCTGCGACCACACCCGGCGGCGCGGGTTGAAGACCGCGCCCACCGACTCCGGTGTGCAGCGCGGCACACCGGCGAAGTCGCACACCTCGTGGAACACGGCCTCCGGCGCCTGCCGGAGGCGGGAGAAGTCGACGAGCAGCAACTGCTCGCGGGGGACGTGCTCGGCAAAGCGCTCGAGATGCTCGGCGTACCGGCTCGCGTCGATGCACCCCATCGGCGTCGGCCCGTCGCTGCAGCTCCTCGCGGACGACCGTCGTGAAGTCCCGGTGCTCGACCCCCCAGTCACGCGTCCACTGGTAGTGGGCATAGGCGCGGTCCACCGGATCGCGCAACAGCGCCACCAGCCGGGCGTCCGGCAGGTGCGTGCGGATGCGGGCGGGCGCCGCGGCGGACGGCAGGTAGCTGGGGCTTGCGTCGCAGCGGATGCGTCCGGGCAGCCCGGCGAACTGCGCGCGGTACCACTCGATCCCGCGCGCCCAGACGCGGTCGTAGCTGAAGAAGTCGACCTCCTTGGTGCGCGCCACGCTGACGTCCGGATGGTCGTCGAGCCAGCGCGCGAGCGACGTCGTCCCGGCCTTAGCGGCACCGACGATCAGCAGCCGGGGCAGCGGCTCGGGGTCGCCGGTCACGGCGCGTAGACGAGGGCGGTGTTCTCGAACGGCGGGACGTCGCGCCACGGCCCGTGGTCGGCGTAGTAGTGCAGCCGGCGGCCCAGTCCGCTCATCACCTCGTGCAGCGCGGCGTCGGGGATGCCCCACTGCCAGTACTCGTGGATGTCGCGAAACGGCTTGCCGTAGCGCGGGTCGACCTGGTCGAGTCGCTGCCACTCGACCTCGATGTGGTCGCGCGGCACGTAGCCGGCGTACTCCTCGCGGCCGAGGTCGAGCAGCCGCACCGCCTCGGTGGCGTCCCGCAGCTGCGAGTTGACGATGACGAAAATGGTGGCGCGCCGTGCCCACGTCGCCAGCACGGCGTCCCAGTCCGGGTCCACCTGGTGCAGCAGCACGTCGAACAGCAGCACCGCGTCGACGGGCTCGATCTCCTCGACGAGGCGGGGGTCGCCGAAGTCGCCGTCGACGAGCGACAGTCGCGAGTCCTCGCGCGCGCGGTCCCGGACCGCGGGAGTGATGCCGGTGTCGACGAGCACGCCGCGTTCCACCCCCGGGCGGTCCAGCGCGTAGAACGTGTAGCCCGCCCCGACCGCCCACACGCCGCCGAGGTCGGCGAAGCTCCGGACACCGAACCGCTCGAACGCGAAGTCGATGACACGGAGCTTCGGTGGTTGCAGGTACGACGGCACCGCGGGCGCACGATTCCTGGTCGGCCGTCGCTGCACCGGCGTTCTCCTCCGCGTCGTTCATGACTGGTGCCTGGATACTCTCGCGCCGTGACGGACGACGTCGACGACGCCTCGGTCGCGGCGCACTATGCCGCCCGTGTCGACGCCGACTCGCAGACCGCACCTCCCGAGGTCCGGGCCGGGCTCCTCCGCTTCGTCGACGAGTGGAGCGTCGTCGGACCGGTGGTCGACGTGGGAGCCGGTGTCGGGGGGAACCTCGCCGCTCTCACCGCTCGCTGCCCGGTCGTCGGTGCCGAGATCTCGCTCGCGGCGGCGCGGGTGGCCGCGGGGGCGGGCGCCGTCGTCGTGGCCGACGGCGCCCGGCTGCCGTTCCGGGACGGGGCGTTCGCGGTCGCGGTGTGCACCGAGGTCCTCGAACACGTCGCCGACCCGGCGGCGGTGTTCGCGGAGATGGCCCGCGTCCTCGCCCCCGGTGGTCTCGCCTACGTGACCACGCCGAACTACGCCAACCCCGCCGGTCTGCACAAGTGGCTCGCCGACCGGCGCTCGGGCCGGCACGACTGGAACCCGTGGGGAGCGCACCACGGCGGCTACGAGGCGTTCATGACCGGCCGGCGGCTCTGGCGGGCCGCCGAGCCGCACTTCCGGCTCGAGCGGGCCCGCGGCCTCGACTACGGCCAGGCCCTCACCGGCCGGTTCCGGTTCACCGACTGGCTCGCCGGCACGCGTCCCGGCCAGGCGGCCGTCGCGCCGGGTGCTGCCACCGCTCTACCGGAGCACGGGACGGCTGGCCTGGCACGGGATGCACGTGGAGCTGGTGCTCCGGCGCCGGTCAGCGTGACGGGTCGTCGCCGCGCGCCGGTCCGGGATGGCAGGCCGGTCGGTCACGCGCCGCCCGTCCCGCCCACGGCTCCGCGGGCATAGGCTGCCGCGACCTCCGACCAATACCACCGCTCACGCGCCGTTGCGTTGCCGACCATGGCGAGCGCCCGCCAACCCAGCCGCTTCCGGCGGCGGGCGTAGGCCGACCGCAGCGCCGCGTCGTCGAGCGGGAACTCCGGCGCCGCCCGGCGCAGCAGCGCCGCCGACTCCCCGACCCGGGTCATCCGCGCACAGAAGCCGGCCAGGTCGATCGACCGGGTGTGGAACGCCTGCGCGGCCGGCCGGTAGTCCAGGTGGAACCCCCGCCGGGACAGCCGGAACGCGAGCTCCATGTCCTCGTACGCCGCGTAGGGGAACCGTTCGTCGAACCCGCCGACGTCGATCAGCAGGTCGCGGCGCAGCGACACGTTGGCGGTGTAGAACGCCGCGTACGGCGGTTCGACCGGTCCCTCGCGCAGCCACGTGTCATAGCCGAACTGCAAGCCGGACCGGTCGAGCCAGCGGAGGAACGCGGTCCGCCGCACCGACGGGTGCCAGTCGACCCGGCCGAGAATGCCGAGCTGCGGATCGTCGGCGGCCTCGTGCCGGGCGAGGTGGGCGGCGAGCAGGTCGGGGGCGGCGGCGACGTCGTCGTCGAGGAAGAGCACGACCTCACCGGTTGCGTGAGCGACCCCGCGGTTGCGGGCGGCGGCCGGCCCGCCGTTCACCGGCTGGCTGAGCGCGACGAGGTCGAGGTCTGTGCCACCGCGTTCGGCGAGCACGTCGGCGGTCCCGTCGTCCGAGCCGTCGTCGACGACCACGACGTCGAACCGGTCGCGCGGCAGGTCCTGACCGGCGAGCGCGTCGAGACACGGCGCAGCAGGTCGGGCCGGCGGTACGTCGGCACGACGACGCTGATCCTCATCGCGATCGTCCGCGGGCGATGCCGGCGTAGGTGTCGAGGTGCAGCGGCCCGACGGTCGTCTCCCAGTCCCAGCGCCGCGCCTGCCGGGCGCACCGGGCCGGCGTCGCCGGGTCGGCGGCCAGCGCCACCGTGGCCCGGATCGCGGCGGCGAGCGCGGACGGGTCCCGTGGCGGGAAGAGCCGGCCCACGGCGTCGTCGTCGACGATCTCGAGCGGACCGCCGGAGGCCGTGGCGACGACCGGGGTGCCCGTCGCCAGCGACTCGACGAGGACGAGGCCGAACGCCTCGTCCAGGCTGGGCAGCACGGTCGTCGTCGCGGCGGCATACCGGGCGGGGACGTCGTCGAGCGAGCCGGTGCCGATGTCGTCGGTCGCCGCGGCGACCCGCTGCCGGACCTCGGCGGGCAGCCGGTCGAGCGCCCACGCCCCGCCGCCACCGCCGCCGAGGGCGAGCCGCGCGTCCGGCAGCGCGTCGAGCACGAGGGCGAACGCCTCGACCAGCACGTCGAGCCCCTTGCGGCGGTCGGAGGCGTCCGAGGCGAACAGGATCCGCGCCGGTCCGACGCGCGGGCGGTCGCGCAGCGCGAAGTCCGCGGTGCGCAGGCCCGGCGGCACGACCCGGGGGCGCCGCCCGGTCAGGTCGGCGACCGCGGCCGCCGCCGACTCGCTGAGCGCGAGCGGCGCGTGCACCCGGCGCACGGTGGTCCGGAACATCGGCAGGTCGAGGCGGCGCCGGGCGATCGACGTACGGCGTCGGATGGCCGAGCGCGGTGTAGGCGGTGCGCTGGCCGGGTGCCGACGGCCGCGAGCGCCGCGGTCGGGGTCAGGGCGTGCACGACGTCGTAGCGGTGCCGGGCCAGCCAGCCCGGCCGCGGCGAGACCGAAGGTGTCGACGGGGGTCAGCCCGCCGACGGCGAGCCGGCGAAGGTGCCGCAGCCGCACCACCCGGCCGTCTCGGCCCGGGCTCGACCCCGGCGCCCCGCCGACGACGAGGTCGACCTCGACGCCCTGCCGGGTGAGGTAGGAGGCCAGGTCGTGCAGGTAGCGCTCGCCGCCGCGCCGGACGTCCGGCCAGCTGAACGGGTGGACGAGGGCGACGCGCATGCGGTCACGGGGCGACGAACGACGACGACGGCGCGGACAGCTCGTCCCGGTACCAGTCGATGGTGCGGGCGAGCCCGTCCTCGAGCGACGTCTGCGGCGACGTAGCCCAGCAGGTCGCGGGCCTTCGACGCGTCCGACCGCATCTGCCAGATCTCCGTCGGCCGGTCCGGGATCGCGCCGAACTCCGGCTCGACCGGGTTGCCCATCAGGTCGAGGATCGTCGTCGCGAGGTCGCGCATCGACACGTCGACGCCGCAGCCGAGGTTGAACAGCTCGCCGTCGATGCCGGGCGCGGTCGCGCGCCTGGACGAAGCCGTGACGAGGTCGTCGACGTAGTTGAACTCGCGGGTCTGCCGGCCCTGCGTCATGCGCAGCGGCTGCGCCGCGCAGGGCGCGGGTGATGATCTCGGGGATCACCCGGTCCGGGCTCTGCGCCGGGCCCGTAGGCGTTGAACGGCCGCAGCCGCACGATCGGCCAGCCGTGCGACTCGGCGAACAGCCGGCAGTACTCCTCGGCGGCGTACTTGCTCACCGAGTACGGCGAGACCGGGTGCGGCTGCCGGTCCTCCCGGAACGGCACCTCGATGTCGCCGTAGATCTCGCTCGTGCCGGTGTTGACGAACCGCGTGTACCCGTGCGGCTTCGAGCGCCATCAGCAGGTTGACCGTGCCCTGGACGTTGACCTGGACGCACTCGTCGACGCGCTGCCAGGACTTGCCGACGTGGGTGTAGGCGGCGAGGTGGAAGACGAACTCGGGTCGCACCGCGGCGGCGACGGTCTCGATCGCCCCGCGGTCGGTGAGGCTCGCCTCGTGCAGCGTGATCCGGTCCGCGCAGCGGGACCAGCCGGGTCGGGTAGACCGACGACACGGCGCTGGTCAGCGCGTGGACCTCGCGCGCCGATCTCGACGAGCCGCCGGGTGAGGTGCGAGCCGATGAACCCCGACGCGCCGGTGACGAGCACCCGCCGGCCGCTCAGCGCGTCGGCAGCTGCAGCCACGGGTGGCCCTCCTCGCTCGCCATCGCGTTGAGGTCGACGACGTCCTTGTGGGTGTCCATCGACTTCCAGAAGCCTTCGTGACGATAGACGTAGAGCCCGCCCGCGGCGCTGATCGCCGGCAGCACGTCGCGCTCGAGGCTGCGCGCCGGCCGACGCCGGCCACGGCGTCGCGGCGTCGACCACCAAGAAGCCGGCGTTGATCCAGTGGTCGCGCAGCACCGGCTTCTCGCGGAACGCCGTGACCCGCCCCGCCCGGTCGGTGTCGATGGTGCCGTACTGCGTCGGCAGCGGGACGACGGTGACGGTCGCCGGCCGCCGTGCTCGCCGTGCCGGGCGGCGACCGCGGCGAGGTCGACGTTGCCGAGACCGTCGCCGTAGGTCGCCAGGAAGGTCCCGCCGGCCGACCTCGGCGCATGCCCGCAGCCGGTCACCGGTGCCCGCCTCGTCGCCGGTGTCGACAGGCACTGACCGACCAACCCTCGGTCAGGGACTCCACCCAGCTCGGCGATGACGTCGCCGCTGTAGCCGGTGGCCAGGACGAAGTCGGTGTACCCCTGCTGCGCGTAGATCTCCATCACGTGGTGAGCACCGGACGGCCGCCGATCTCCAGCATCGGCTTCGGCACTTCGGCCGTCGCCGGCCAGGCCCGGGTGCCGCGGCCGCCGCACAGGATCACCGTCAGCACCGGGCGAGTCTATGGGCGCGGGCAGGCCGCCCCCTACGATCTGCGGCAGCCGGAGCGAAGGGTCGACATGCGTGCGCGACACCGCCAGGATGCGGCGGTACTGGGAGGAGCGCGCCCGCCTCAACCCCGCGTTCTACGTCGACACCACCCTCGACTACGACGCGCCGGACATGCAGCGGTTTCTCGCGACCGGCGAGCGGATCGTGTCGACCGCGCTCGACGAACCGCCTGCCTTCCGCCCGCCCGGCTCCGCGCTCGCAGTGGAGATCGGCTGCGGACTGCGGCGGGCTCTGCCGCGCGCTGGCGACCCGCTTCGACCACGTCGTGGGTGTCGACATCTCCGCCGAGATGCTGCGGCGCGCGCGCGAGCTCGTCCGGACGGGCGGTCGAGTTCCGGCCCACCGACGGTGCCACCCTGCCCGGCGTCGCGGACGCGTCGGCCGACCTCGTCCTGACCTTCACCGTCTTCCAGCACATCCCGTCCGTGCCGGTGATCCGGTCCTACGTGCAGGAGGCCGGCCGGGTGCTGCGCCCCGGGGTGCGTTCGTGCTGCAGTGGAACGGCAGCCCGGGTCCGGCGCGGTGGCGCGTCGCGCGCGGGTTCCGCTCGATCCGGGCGCGGCTGGGTGGCGGCGACCGTTACGGCCGGGACGCCCCGGCGTTCCTCGGCTCGCGGGTGCCGGTCGACGACATGCGCGCGATGCTCGCGGACGCGGGCCTGACGCTGGTCGCGACGAGCGGCGCAGGCACGTTGTTCACCTGGGGCTGGGCGAGGAGGAACTGAGCGCCCGGCGCTCTGCGTCAGAGCACCATCCGCCGGTGTCGCCGCGACCCGGCGGCGAGGGCCGCGAGGGCGACCGCGTCGGCCACCGCCTCCTGGGCCAGCCGCGCCGGCACTCGTCGGCCCGGCCGCGACCGGGCCCGGACGAGGGCGTCGCGCAGCCACGGTGCGCCCGCGAGCAGCAGCGCCGGACGGCGGGTCGCCGCCGCCGCCACCGCCGCGGCGACCGCAAGGTCGAACCACGCCGTCCGCCGGCTGAGGAAGGTCCCGGCGACCAGCCGGTCGGCCACCTCCGGCAGCTCGCGCGCCAGCCAGGGAAACCCCTCGAGGCGCCGCAGGCCGGCGAGGTGCCCGGCGTACGTCGTCGGGATCCATCGGTGCCGGACCACCGCGTCCGGTGCCCAGCCGGCCCCCCGGCGCGGGCCGCGCGCACCCCCAGCACGACGTCCTCGCCGAAGCCGCGGGCGGCCGTGGGCAGCACGTCGAGCGCCCGGAAGCCGCCCAGGTCGGCGAACGTCTCGCGGCGCACGCCCAGGTTGCACGTCTCGTACAGCCCGCTCGGCTCGACCACCGCGACGGTGCGGTCCCACGGCCCGTGCGCGGCGTCGACCGCCACGGTCCGGCCCTGGACCACCGCGACATCCCGGAGCACCGCGGCCAGCGCGGCGGCCCAGCCCGGATCCGGCAGGCAGTCGTCGTCGGTGAGGGCGAGCGCCGGCGCCCGGGCGCGGGTCGCGGCGGTGTTCCGCGGCACCGACGGGCCGCCGGTGGGCTCCAGCCGCAGCGCGCAGACCGGCACCGGGCTGGTGGCGGTGAGCTGCTCCAGCCGCGCCCAGGTGTCGTCGGTCGAGCCGTCGTCGGCGACCACCACCTCGACGTCGGCGGTCTGCGTCGCGAGCGCGGCGAGCAGGCCCGGCAGGAACCCGGCGCGGTTGCGCGTGGCGACGACGACCGAGACGGCGGCGGCGCTGTCGTCCCAGGTGCTGCTCGTCACCGAGCGGGTGACGGGCGCGGTGTTCACGACGGCCCCGCGGCCGGTGGCGGGCGGTGCGGCGGCTCGCCGTCGCGGAAGCCGATGGCGGCGGCGAGGTGCCACTGCTCCAGGACGTCCGCGAGGGTGTCGACGGTGAGGTCGGCCGCGGTGGCCAGCCCGCCGCGCACCAGCCGGGACCGCAGCTGCGGGTCGGCGGCGAGGCGGCGCACCGTCGCGGCGAGGCCGTCGGCGTCGCCGGCCGGTACGACGAGGCAGTTCGCGCCGTCGTCGAGGAACTCGCGGGCCCCACCGGTCGCCGCCGCGACGACCGGCGTGCCGCAGGCCATCGCCTCGACCGGCACCAGCCCGAACGGCTCCGCCCACGCGCTCGTGAACAGCAGCGCGTCGGCCGCCCGGTAGTGCGCGGCGATGTCGCGCCGGTCGGCGACGGCGAACGACAGCCGGTCCGCGACACCCGCGCGGGTCGCCTGCGCCAGCAGCTCGGCGGCGTGCGTGCCGTCGTCCGGGCCGACGATCGTCAGCGTCGCCGCGTCGGGCAGCTGCGCGAGGGCCGCGACCGCCGTCGCGAAGCCCTTGCGCGGCTCGACCCGCCCGACGCACAGCAGCCGCCACCGCCACGGCTCTCCCGCGTCGGTGCCGGCGCGGCTGTCCGCGAGCGGGAAGTCGCCGGTGTCGATGCCGCTGTAGGTCACGGTCTCGTGCGCCGGCCGCCACGCCGTCGCCTCCAGCACGGTGTCGCGGACGAACCGGCTGAGCCAGCAGTACGTCGCCCGGCGCGGCTCGACCAGCCGGGTGGGCAGGCCGGTGAGGCGACCCGCCACGGCGCCGACCCGGCGCCCGACCGCGCCCGCGAACAGCGCGAGCCAGCCGTCCAGTCGGGGCCCGTAGACCGGCCACTCGTCGCACACGACGTACGCCGCGGGCACGCCCGCTGCGATTGACGACGTCGACGAGGCCCATGCGGCAGCCCGCCCATCGCCCAGACCGAGACGACGTCCGGCCGGTCTCGCTCGAGCGCCCGCGTCGAGCACCCGTCGGTCGTGCCGCTCGATCCGCCACCGCTGCGCCGGCCGGGCGGCTGGACGATCCGGTGATCGCGCCAGTACCAGTGCAGGTTGCGGCGTACCTGGGGCTCGGCGGCGTCGGGGACGCCGGGGAGGCGCGTGGTGGTGGTGACGATCTCGACGTCGTGACCGCGGGCGCGCCAGCGCTCGACCACGTCGGCGCAGGAGCGCTCGTAGCCGCCGAGCGCGTGCGGCGGGTAGAGGTTCGTCACCACGAGGACGCGCATCTACCGCCCCCGTAGGTGCAGCCGGGCCTGCCGCCGCCAGTGCGCCGCCCGGTCGCGGTCACCGCCCAGCCGGGCACGGGCCGCCGCGAGCAGCGCGCCGGCCGCGTTCGCGGCGCGCAGCCCGGCCGTCGCCAGCCGGGCCGTGGTGCCGGCGGTGGAAGCGGTAGGTGTTGGCCACCCAGGCCGCGTCGCGGCCGGTGCCGAACCGCTGCGCCCCGGAGGCGTTGCCGACGTGGACGACGACGGCGTCGGGAGCGAACCAGACCTCCCACCCGCGCTCATGGGCGCGATGGCACCACTCCAGGTCCTCGACGTACATGAAGAACGTCTCGTCGAAGGCGCCGATCTCCTCGACCGCGGACCGGCGCAGCAGCAGGGCCGCGCCGACCGCCCAGTCGACCGGCCGCTCGACGTCGTGCGGCCAGGCCGTGGGCACAAGGTGCCGCCGCGCCCAGGACCCGCTCAGGCGCAGCCCGGCGGCGAGGGCGGTCCGGGCAGACGGGAACGGGTGGGTCGAGAGCTCCAGAGAGCCGTCCGGGCGCTCGAGGCGGGGGGCGACGGCGGCGGCGCGCGGGTGCCGGCCGGCGGCGGCGAGCAGCGCTCCCACGGCACCGGGCTGCGGCCAGGCGTCGGAGTTGAGCGCGAGGAACCAGGGTGCGTCCGAGCGCGCGAGCAGGCGGTTCATCCCGGCGGCGAAGCCCTCGTTCCGGTCGCCCGTCTCCACGTGTGCCTCGGGCACCCGGTCGCGCAGGGCCTCGACGGTGCCGTCGGCGGAGGCGTTGTCGTGGACCAGCAGACGCAGGTCCGCCCTCTGGTCGGAGTCGAGGAGCCGGCGCAGCGCACGGACGGTGAGGTCGCGCGTGTTCCAGGTGACGACGCCCACGTCCACCCGCGGCGCCTGCGCGATCATCGCTGCGAGGCTAGCGCCGCCGGTCCGCGGTGTCCCGCGGCATCGCGCGATCGGGCGTGCCCGATACTGGTCGGGTGAGCACGCAGACCTACGAACTGTCGCACCTGGCCGCCCTCGAGGCCGAGTCGATCCACATCTTCCGTGAGGTGGCGGCCGAGTTCGAGCGCCCGGTGCTGCTGTTCAGCGGCGGCAAGGACTCGGTCGTCATGCTGCACGTCGCCAAGAAGGCGTTCTGGCCGGCCAAGATCCCGTTTCCGGTCATGCACGTCGACACCGGCCACAACTTCCCCGAGGTCCTCGACTTCCGGGACAGCACGGTCGAGAGGCTCGGCGTGCGGCTGGTCGTGGCGAGCGTGGAGGACTCGATCGCCAAGGGTCGGGTCCGGGAGCGCCCGGACGGCATCCGCAACCCGCTGCAGACGGTGACGCTGCTCGACGCGATCCAGGAGGGGCAGTTCGACGCGGTCTTCGGCGGGGCCCGCCGGGACGAGGAGAAGGCCCGGGCCAAGGAACGGGTCTACTCGTTCCGGGACGAGTTCGGCCAGTGGGACCCGAAGAACCAGCGCCCCGAGCTGTGGAGCCTCTACAACGGCCGGCACCAGAAGGGCGAGCACATCCGCGTCTTCCCCCTGTCGAACTGGACCGAGCTCGACATCTGGCAGTACATCGCCGACGAGCAGATCGAGCTGCCGTCGATCTACTTCGCCCACGAGCGGCAGGTGTTCCGCCGCGACGCCATGTGGCTCGCGATCGGGCCCTACACCAAGCCGCGCGAGGGCGAGGAAGTGGCGACGCTGACGGTTCGTTACCGCACGGTCGGGGACATGCCGATCACGGGGGCGGTGGAGTCGTCGGCGTCGACGTACCAGGAGATCGTCGAGGAGGTCGCCGCCACCCGGCTCACCGAGCGCGGCGCGACGCGGGCCGACGACCGGATGAGCGAGGCCGCCATGGAGGACCGCAAGAAGGAAGGCTATTTCTAGTGGAACTGCTGCGGTTCGCCACGGCGGGCAGTGTCGACGACGGAAAGTCCACGCTGATCGGCCGCCTCCTCTACGACACCAAGACGATCTTCGAGGACCAGCTCGAGTCGATCGAGCGCACCTCGCGGGACCGCGGGGACGAGCACACGAACCTCGCGCTGCTCACCGACGGCCTGCGCGCCGAGCGCGAGCAGGGCATCACGATCGACGTCGCCTACCGCTACTTCGCGACTCCCAAGCGGAAGTTCATCATCGCGGACACGCCGGGGCACATCCAGTACACGCGGAACATGGTCACCGGGGCGTCGATGGCCAACCTGGCGCTGATCCTCGTCGACGCCCGCAACGGGATCGTGGAGCAGTCGCGCCGGCACTCGTTCATCGCCTCGCTGCTGCGGGTGCCGCACCTGGTCGTGTGCATCAACAAGATGGACCTCGTCGACTACGACGAGAAGGTCTTCGACCAGATCCGGGACGAGTTCCGGCAGTTCGCGACCAAGCTCGACGTCGGCGACCTGTCGTTCATCCCGATCAGCGCGCTGCACGGCGACAACGTCGTCACCCGCAGCCCGAACATGCCGTGGTACGAGGGCTCGTCGCTGCTGCACCACCTCGAAGAGGTGCACATCGCGAGCGACCGCAACCTCATCGACGTGCGCTTCCCGGTGCAGTACGTCATCCGGCCCCAGGCGCAGACCCACCAGGAGCTGCACGACTACCGCGGCTACGCGGGCACGGTGGCCGGTGGCGTCATGAAGCCCGGCGACGACGTGGTGGTGCTCCCCAGCGGGCTGTCCAGCCGGATCGAGTCGATCGACACCGCGGACGGGCCGGTGAGCGAGGCGCACGCGCCGATGTCGGTCGTCGTCCGGCTCGCCGACGACGTCGACGTGAGCCGCGGCGACATGATCTGCCGGCCGCACAACCAGCCGCGGGTCAGCCAGGACGTCGAGGCGATGATCTGCTGGCTGTCGCCGGACATCCCGCTGCAGGTGCGCGGGATGTACGCGATCAAGCACACCACCCGCAACGTCCGCGCGCAGGTCCGCGACCTCGAGTACCGCATCGACGTCAACACGCTGCACCGGCAGGAGGGCGTCGACTCCTTGGAGCTCAACGAGATCGGCCGGGTGCAGCTGCGGACGACGCAGCCGCTGTTCATCGACGAGTACCGGCGCAACCGCATCACCGGCTCGTTCCTGCTGATCGACGAGGCGAGCGGCGCGACCGTCGGCGCCGGCATGATGTTGTGAACGACGACGGAGCTGGCGGGGGAGCTCGCCACGCGCGCGGGCGAGCTGTTGCTGCGGCTGCGCGAGGAGATGGGGTTCGACGACCCGACCGCGCTGCGCAAGGCGGGGGACCGGCGTTCCCACGAGCTGCTCGCCGCCGAGCTGGCGACGGCTCGCCCGGACGACGCGGTGCTGTCCGAGGAGGGCAGCGACGACCTCGCGCGGCTCGACGCCGACCGGGTCTGGATCGTCGACCCGCTGGACGGGACGACGGAGTTCGGCGAGGAGGGGCGCACCGACTGGGCGGTCCACGTCGCGTTGTGGCAGCGCGGCGCGGGCCTGGTGGCGGGCGCGGTCGCGCTGCCGGCGCTCGGCCGGACCCTGACCACCGGCGGCGGCCTGCCGTCGCGGGCGGAGCCACCGGCCGCCCCGCGGCTCGCGGTCAGCCGGACCCGCCGGCCGGAGTGGTTCGACGCCGTGGCGGAGCGGGTCGGCGGGGTCGCCGCCCCGATCGGAAGCGCGGGGATGAAGGCGATGTCGGTGGTGCTGGGCGACACCGACGCCTACGTGCACAGCGGCCGGATGAAGGAGTGGGACTCGGCCGCACCCGTGGTGGTGGCCGCGGCCGCGGGCCTGCACGTGAGCCGCCTCGACGGCTCACCGCTGGAGTTCAACACCGCCGAGCGGCTGACGCTCGATCTCGTCATCTGCCACCCTGCACTCACCGACGAGCTGCTGGCCGCCGTCGAGGGCCTGGCGGGCAAGGACGCCACCGAGCGCTGAACCGCCCGGGCCGCCGGGGTCTCCGGCGCCGCCCGGGTCGCCCCCGGACCGCACCCACCCGGCCACCGACCTATGCACTCACTGCATGACTCATGCTGTGAGTGCATGGATGCCCGGGGGCACGGGTGGTGGCGCCGGCCGGCGATTCAGAGCAGCGCCAGCACCTGCCGCACCGCGTCGTCCAGCGGCACGACCGAGGTGTCGATGACCAGGTCCGCGTCGGCCGGCTCCTCGTAGGGGTCGTCGATCCCGGTGAAGCCGCTGATCTGTCCGGCCCGCGCCTTGGCGTAGAGGCCCTTGACGTCCCGACCCTCGCAGACCTCGAGCGGGGTCGAGACCCAGACGAGGAGGAACGAGCCCGGCCCGCCCGCGGCCTCGACCGTCGAGCGCACCCAGCGGCGCGTCGCGTCGTACGGCGCGATCGGTGCGCACACCGCGAGCCCGCCGTGCTTCGTGACCTCGGCGGCCACCCAGCCGATCCGGCGGATGTTCGTGTCGCGGTCCTCGGCCGAGAAGCCCAGCCCCTTCGACAGGTGCGTGCGCACCACGTCGCCGTCGAGCAACGTGACCGACCGCGTGCCGGCGAGGTGTTCGACGACCGAACGCGCGACCGTCGACTTGCCCGACCCCGAGAAGCCGGTGAAGAAGACCGTGCGGCCCGTCCCCGGCGGCTGCGGGACGGTGGCGACCTCCACGAGCGGACCGGAGGAGTACGCCGCCGCGAGCGCGCCCGCCCGCGTCGCCGCGTCGGCAGCGGCGACCGGCACGGGGACGACCTCGGCGCCGACGTTCACCGCCGCGTCGGTCCAGGCGTGCACCCAGGCGGGCCGCCGGGCGTCGTCGAGCCGGGCCCCGCCGGTCGGGAGCAGCAGCAGCGCATCGCCCGGCAGCGCACCGCCCGGCAGCGCACCGCCCGGCACCCGCTCGGCGACCGCCACGACGACGGGACGCCCGCCGCCGGCCCGGACCTGCTCCGGGCGCTGCCAAGGCATCGGCCGAAGCCCCACGAGCCGCCCGTCCTCGCGGACGGCGACGGGGGTGCCCTCCTCGTCGAGATAGGTCGCGGCTGCCGGCAGCGTGTCGTCCGGGAGCAGGCCGAGCAGCACCTGGTCGAGGAGCGCGAGTCCGGAGTGGTCCAGGGTCACGGAAGGGGGCGGGTCGGGGATCGGCACGGGCACAACCTATGCGTCCGGGGCCCGGGCCGGGGCGCCCGAACCGTGACCGATCGGCGGGGTTGTCCGGGTCTGCCCGCCGCCATCTGCCGCGTCGCTGCTCCGATCGGAGCAGCGGCCGGATAGTCACAACTCGTCATGTAGGTAGCCCGGAACTATCCCGATCTAGTCCTCTGTAAGCACTCGCCCTGCCCCTCGTGGCGACGTCGATCACCCGGAGGACTACCGATGCGCAAGCGTTTCGCCCTGATCGCGACCGCGGCCGTCACCGTCGGCCTGGCGGCGCTCGTCCCTGCGACCGCCGATGCCGGTACGACGGTGAACGTGACCCTCGCCACCACGGGCACCTTGAGCATCACCGAGCCCTCGGCGGCCGTGAACCTCTCCGGCAGCCCTGACGTCGGCACCGTCCTCAATGGCAGCCTCGGCACGACGACCGTCACCGACGACAGCGGCCTGCTCGCCGGCTGGACCGTGACCGCCGTGACCGACGGAGACCTCGTCGGCACCAGCCACACCATCTCCCTGGGCACGACCGTCGCCGGCGGCCCGCTCACCCTCGTCACCGGCGCGGTGACGCCGAGCGGCAGCGCGCTGAGCGCCAGCGTCGCCGCGGGAGCGGGCGGCTCGCTCAACCCGTCGAGCCCGGTCACCGTCGCGGTCGCCGCCCCGGGATTCGGTGCCGGGACGTTCACCTACAACCCGACGATCACCCTCACGGTCCCCGCCAACACCGCGGCCGACAGCTACTCCACGGTCGTGACCCAGACGGTGACCTGACCCCCGCCGGTCAAGGCTCGCGCGGGTCCGGCCGAGGACCTATGTGTCCCGGCCTGGCGTCCACCCAGGAGGAAACTGTGTCCGCCGCCCGCCGATTCGCCGCTCTCGCCGCGGTCGCCGCTGCCCTGCTCGGGCCGGCTGCCGCGCAGGCGTCCGCAGCGCCGTCGGACGGTCGGCACGTCGGCATCGGCATCCGGTTGGTCGACGCGCCCTCGAGCCTGGTCGACGACCCGCGCGCCCACGCCTATGTCATCGACGGCCTTGCGCCCGGCGCCACGATCACCCGCCACGTCGAGGTCACGAACGACACCGGGCACGCGGCTCATCTCCTCCTCTACGCCGACGCCGCGACGGTCGAGGATGGCCAGTTCGCCCCGGCGGCGGGCGAGACCGCCAACGAGCTGACGTCGTGGACGACGGTCACTCCGTCCGCGGTGGACCTGCCGCAGGGCGGGAGGGCGACGGCGACCGTCGTCGTCCGGGTCCCGCAGGATGCCTCCCGCGGTGAGCGCTACGCCGCGGTCATCGCCGACCTGCCTCCGGCCGGTGGTCCCGGTGTCCGGGTCCGCAACCGGGTCGGCGTCCGCATGTACATCGACGTCGGCCACGGCGCACCGAAGGTCGACTTCACCATCGACACGCTGACCGCGCAACGCGACGCCGACGGGCGCCCGGTCGTGCAGGCGCAGGTGCACAACACCGGCGAGCGGGCTCTCGACATGCGCGGGACGCTGGCCCTCAGCGACGGCCCCGGAGGGCTGTCGGCGGGGCCGTTCCCGGCGAAGCTCGGCACGACGCTCGCCCCCGGCCAGAGCGAACCGGTGGCGGTCCCCCTCGACGACGCGCTGCCCGCGGGCCCCTGGCACGCGCGGATCGCGCTGCGCAGCGGGCTGCTCTCGCGCACCGCCGAGGGCGACATCACCTTCCCCGCGGCGGCCGGTACGTCGGCGCCGCCGGTCGAGGCCCACCCGGTGCCCCTCACCCGGGATCGCCACGTGCTCGTCCCGCTCGCGGTGGGTCTCGTCGTCGCCTTGCTCCTCGTCCTCGGCCTGCTCCTGTGGTGGCGCCGCCGGCAGCGCGACGGCGACGACGACGCGCCGGGCGCCGGGGGACCGCCGCGGATCCCGGGGCAGCGCCAGCCCCCGCGGCTCGGCGCGCGCCACCGGTAGCCGGCCGCGCCGGAACGGCTTCCGGACCGGATCAGTACACGAGGGCCTGGGTGGCGTCGGCGAGGATCTCCTCGACGAACGTCTGCGCTCCCGCGACCCGTATGCCGGACAGCACGTCGTCGGCACCGATCCCGCGGCGGGCCGCGCACTGGGTGCAGAGCGTGACCCGTCCGGTGGCGAGCACCGCCTCGAGCAGGTCGGCGAGTGGCGCCGAGTGCGGCAGCTCGACCTCGCGCCGCCCGGCCGGGCAGCGCGTACCAGGCCGACTCGCCCGTCAGCCACAGGGACACCTCGGCGCCCGCGCCGGCCGCGGTCGCGGCGACGGTCAGGCCCTGGGCGCTGCGCTCGGGAGCGTCGGCGCCGGCGGTGAGCTTCACCACCAGCCGGCTCGTCGTCATCGCGTCGTCCTCTACCGCCCAGAGCAGCGCGCGGAACCGCTCGATGGTGTCGTCGGTCGCGGCCCGCGCGCCGGGCGACAGCGGCCCG
The DNA here is from genome assembly GCA_963835405.1 of uncultured Actinomycetota bacterium. GTDB lineage: Bacteria > Actinomycetota > Actinomycetes > JAFAQI01 > JAFAQI01 > CAWIFV01. Next base: position 6,258 of record CAWIFV010000005.1, on the reverse strand, counting down.
AGGTCGAAGTAGCCGTGGATCATCCCGTCGTAGCGCCGGGCGTCGACCTCGACGCCGGCCGCGGCCAGCGCGGCGGCGTACGCCTCGCCCTCGTCGCGCAGCGGGTCGAACTCGGCGGTGACGACGACGGCGGGCGGCAGGCCGGACAGCCGGCCGTTGATCGGCGACATCAGCGGGTCGCTGACGTCGGTCGTCGCGCCGATGTAGTGGTCGCGGAACCAGGCCATGTCCTCGGCGGTGAGGAAGTAGCCCTCCGCGTTCTCGACCCGGGACGGGTAGTTCCCGTCCGGGTCCATGTCGGTCGCCGGGTAGATGAGCAGCTGCGCCGCCAACCGCGGACCCTCGTCCCGGCAGACCTGGGCGAGAACGGCACAGATGTTGCCCCCGGCGCTGTCGCCCGCGATCGCGATCCGGTCCGCGTCCCCACCGAGCTCGCCGACGTTCCCCTCCACCCAGCGGACGGCCTCGTGGGCGTCGCGGACCGCGGCCGGCCACGGCGCCTCCGGCGCGAGCCGGTAGTCGATGCTCACCACGACGGCGTCCGCGCCGGCGCAGATCGCCCGGCTCTGGTTGTCGTGGGTGTCGATGTCGCCGATGACGAACCCGCCGCCGTGCACGAACAGCACGCTCGGCAGCGGGCCGTCCCGGTCCGGCCGGTAGATGCGCGCGGCGACGTCGCCGTCCGACGTCGGGACCACGGTGTCCTCGGTCTCCTTGACCCCGACGACGTGCTCGGGCCGGCGCATCTCGACGGTCATGAACCGGAACGCCTGCCGGGCCTCCTCCGGCGTTCCCTCGCTCATCGCCGGAGCGTTCAGCGCGGCGAGCGCGTCCAACATGGCCTTGATGTCGGGATCGAGCGGCATCCGCTGACAGTACATACTGCCGCGGTGGACTTCACCACCCGAGGCGGCGGCGCGGGAGCGTCGATCATCGACTGCGGTTCCGGGTCGGCCGCGAGCTGGACGCGCCGCCTGGCTCAAGCAGGAGGGCCAGGAGCACCAGATCGAGGCCCGGTGGAGCGGCCGCTCCTCGGCGATCGCTGAGCCGTCGCGGCGCGGACCCGCGACGTCCCGGCTCCGACCCCGTTAGTCCGGACATGAGGCTGCTTCTGCACGTCGGCACTCACAAGACCGGGACGACGGCCGTCCAGCGGTTCCTGACCGCCAACCGCTTGGCGTTGGCGCGACACGGGTTCCACTACGCGACGTTCGGGCCGGCGATGAACGCCAACGCCGTCGCCAATGCCGTGGGTGCCGGCGATGCCGACGCGCTCGGGACTTCTTCAACCCCCATCTCGAGGTGGCCGAACGACAGGACGCCCACACGATCGTCGTCTCCGCGGAGAACTTCTACGGCATGAGCGTCGTGGCGGCGGCCCTGGCGCGAACCGGAGCCCGACGCCGCGCTCACGCAGGAGCGGATCGTCCTGCGGTCGACCGCCTGCACTGGCGTGGTGCCGGCGGCGTGGCCGACACCCGCATCGTGGGTTACTTCCGTCGCCCCGATCGGTTCGCGGAGTCGCTGTACAACCAGCGCATCAAGTACGAGAACTTCTCCGAGCCGTTCGATCGTTTCCTTCGACTGGTGGAGCCGCTCTTCTCCTACGCACGGGCAGGCATCGTCTGGTCCGGTGTCTTCGGGAAGTCGAACTGCACCTTCAAGGCTATGAGTCCCTGCCGGGCGACGCGTGGACCGGACTTCCTCCGCACGTGCTGGGGATCGCCGACACGGCGTCGTTCACGCGACGGGGCGAGCGGGCCAACGAGCGCTTGAGTCGAGAGGTGCTCGAGTTCAAGAGGCAGCGCAACAAGACGACGCCGGACAACGAGCGGCACATCGAGTTCCGGATCTCGTGCTTGCTGGACGGACGGCTGGGGCTGCTCAGCCGCGAGCCGAGCGAATACCGGGAGTTCCTGTCGCCGCAGGAGCGCAAGGAGTTCCTGAACCGGCTCGCACCCGAGACGGCGGCGTTGCGGTCGTCGTACGGCTTGCCGCCGTTCCCCGTCTTCGACGCCCAGCGGGCGAGCCGGACCTGGAGGCCCTACCCCGGCCTTCACGAGGTGCGCCGAGAGGAGATCCAGCGGCAGTACGACCGCATCAACGGACGGCTCGAGTTTCGCCTCGCGCGGCTCAGGGCGCGGACGACGCGCGTCCTTCGGCGCAGCCGCGCCCGCCTCACGCCGGGGGAGCGGCCACCAGGCGCGCCCGCCGCAGCGGTGTATCCGGCGCATGATCCAGCGCGACGCGTCGGGCGGTCGCCCCGCGCGTGACACCGCAGGCGAGGAACCACCCGGCCCGGCGCAGCCGGTTGGGCCAGGCGAGCTCCGGGTTGCGCAGCGACGCGGACAGGCCACGCCGGACCAACCCGGCTCGCCGGTCGTCCGGGAACGGATGACCGCCCGGCTCGACCAGGAGCGAGGCGAGCCGGAACCCGAGAAACGCCGCGTCCGCCGGGGCCCGGACGTCCTCCGGCAGCGCCACCTCCAGCGTGCACGCGACCCGGAGCGCATGCCCGTGGTTGACCACCTGCCGGTCGATCTGCGCACGGAAGTACGCCGCGTCGACCGCGGCCGCGGCGAAGTTGTTGCTGCCGTGCAGCCGATAGCTGCCGAGCACCGCGTCGGTGGAGCGCACCGCGCCGCACAGCGGCACGACCGAGGCGAGGTAGGCGTCGGCCGAGATCCGGTAGTCGTCCTCGGGGATCGGCAGCACCGCCGACAGCGCGGAGCGCGTGAAGGCGTTGCCGCTCGTCGGCTGCCAGTGGAAGCAGCGGAACCGCGCGAGATGGCCGCGCAGGTCACCGTCGGGCATCACCTGACCCCGGTGTGGTCGGACCCGACCGAGGTCGCGACCCGCGCCGTCGACCAGCTGCAACCGGAACATCACCCACGCCGCGACCGGGTCGGCGTCGAACACCGCCGCCACCTCGGCCGCCGCACGCCGGAGCGAGCAGGTCGTCGGCGTCGAGGAAGAGCACGACGTCACCGGTCGTCGCGGCGAAGCCCGCGTTCATCGCCGATCGCCTGGCCGCCGTTGGCCTTCCGCACGACGCGCACCCGGTCGGCGTACCGGTCGAGCACCGCCGCCGAGCCGTCGGTCGATCCGTCGTCGACGACCACGACCTCCACGTCCGGGTGCGACTGGGCCAGCGCGCTGTCGACCGCCAGCGGCAGGTAGGTCGCGTAGTTGTAGTTGAGCACGACGATGCTCACCCGGCGGCGCACCGGACTCAGTCCTGCCCGAGCAGGTCGGCGTACGGCGTGCCGGCCACGGCCGCCACGACCTCGGCGTGGTTGTCGACCACCTGGCTGACCGGCCCTCCCACGATCTTGCGCAGCCGCACCGCGACCGGGGCCGTTTCCACCCGCAGCCAGTCGAAGAGCCGGTCGGCGGTCTGCTGCTGGCGCTCCGGTCGCAGGAGGTCGTCCTCATAGACCAGCGACAGGTGCGGAACGCCGTCGAGCGCCGCCCGCTCGGCGTCGCCGAACCGGACCCGCTGCGCGGTCCGGGCCAGTAGCTCGTCCGGGTCGATGCGCACCGGTCGCGGCCCGGACGCGCCGACGGCGAGGTGGTAGACGTCGCGCCGCTCGGCGATCATCGCCGACAGGGCCTGGCGCAGCACGTTGCGGCGGTGCAGGTGGACCACCGACCATCCCTCGCCGTGCATCCGGCGCAGGAAGTCGCCGGGCTGGTCCATCCGCTGGGCGTCGGTGAGCTGGTAGAGCTTCACCTTGAACCCGTAGATGTCCGCGCGGTGGCCGACACTGCACGCCTTGGCATACACGGCTGGATAACGGCGGTGCCAGGTCAAGATCTCGTCCGCGCAGAAGATCCGTGGGTGCGAGTTGAGCAGCTCGGTGAGCAGCGTGCTGCCGCTGCGGCCCTGCGCGAAGATGACGAACCGCTGCTGCGGACGCGGCAGCAGGGGGAGGCCGAGGCGGGCGTAGGTCCCCGCAGCGGACACCAGGTGCCCGTAGGGCAGCCGGCGGGTGACCGGACCCAGGCGGCGGCGCGCACGCTGCCAGCGGGTGTCGAGCACGGACATGCGGACCATATTCGCCGCGGCCGGGCCGCGAGCCTGCCTCCCCTCCCGCGTTGATGAAGTCGTGGGCGTCCCGGGGAAGCGGTCGGTGGCGGCCGGCGCCGCCGTGCCCGCCCGCGCCTACGTGCGGCACGCGCAGAGCACCCTCGGTAAGCCGCTGCTGTTGCGCCGGCTGCTGGAGCCGACGCTGCGGCGGACCGACCGCGCCTTCGACACCACGACCGTGGACGGGGCCCGCATCGCCGGCCGGACCGGCGACATGATCGAGCGCTATCTCTACCTGTTCGGGCAGTGGGAGCCGGCGCTGACCGCGTGGCTGCGGCCGCGGCTGCGCCCGGGTCGCACGTTCGTCGACGTCGGTGCCAACATCGGCTACTTCAGCCTCCTCGCCGCGCGGCGGATGGGAGGGTCCGGCCGGGTCGTGGCCGTCGAGGCCTCCCCCGAGACCTTCGCCCGGCTGCGCGCGAACCTCGACCGCAACGCCGCCGGCAACGTCCGGGCGCTCAACGTCGCGGCGGCGTGCGGATGAGGGCGCGGTCACCCTGTACGGCGGGCAGCGGCACAACAGCGGGACGACGAGCACCATCCCCGCCACCGGGCTCGCCCGGGTCGCCGAGGTTCGGTCGGCGCCGCTCGCCGCGCTCCTCAGCCCTGAGGAGGTGGCGACCGCGCGGGTCGTGAAGATCGACGTCGAGGGTGCCGAGCCCGCCGTGCTCGCCGGTCTGCTCCCCGTCCTCGACGACATGCCGGCCGATGTGGAGCTCGTCGTGGAGGTGACTCCGGACGCCGGTGACTGCGCCGACGATCCCGTCCGGCTCCTGCGGCAGCGCGGCTTCCACACCTACCGGCTGGACAACGACTACCGGCTCGTCTCCTACCTGCGCACGGGCCAGGCCCCGCCGCGCCGGTTCCGGGGGCCGGTCACCGAGCGCACCGACGTCGTGTTCTCCCGCACCGACTCCTCGTGGTTGCCGTGACCAGCGCGGATCGGCGCCTGGTGCTCGTCACGGGCACGCCGCGGTCCGGCACGACGCCGGTCGGCGACCTGCTGGCCGCGGCACCCGGCACCCGCGCTCTCTACGAGCCGCTGAACTTCCACGTCGGTGACCGCCGGGTGAGTCGCTACTTCGAGACGCTCGGCAGCGGCGAGTTCACCGCCGAGCGCTGCGACGAGCTGGTCGCGGCGATCCGCGACCTGCGGCTGCGGCTGCGGCCGGGGCTGTTCCCCGAGGACCGCGGCGCCCGCCGGCTGGTCAAGCGGGCGACGGGCAGCCAGACGCGGTGGACCTACCGGCGCTGCCGGTTGCGCCGCGGGCTGCGCACCGTGGTGTGGAAGGACCCGTTCGCGATGTTCCTGGCGCCGCGGGTGGCGGCGGTGCACGGCGTACCGGTGGTCGTGACCCTGCGCCCTCCGGAGGCCGTCGCGGCGAGCTTCAAGCGGCTCGGGTGGCGCTTCGACGTCGCCGACCTCGTCGACCGGCTCGGGCCGGCCGGCGACCGCTACCGCCCGGTGCTGGCGGGGGTCCGGCTCGGCCGGCCGGTCGACGATGCGGCGGCGCTCTGGCACGTCGCCAACGACTGGCTGCTGCGCACGGCCGCGAGCGCACCGGGGATCCAGTTCCTCGACCTCGACCGGTTGGTCACCGACCGGGTCCCGGTCATGCGCGGGCTGTTCGACCGGCTCGCCCTGCCGTGGACCCCGGCGGTCGAGCGGCAGGTCGCGCAGTCGGCTGCCGTCAGCGGCGCCGCCGTCCCGACCGGGCACCGCGCACACGGCGGGCGGCGCGACCCGGCAGCGGTCAACAGTTACTGGACGGGCGTGCTCACGGAGACCGAGGCGCGGTCGGTCACCCGACTGAACGGCGACCTGTGGCAGGAGCTGCGCCCTCTCTCGCTGTGACGTGGGTCGCCGAGACCTGGCGCACGACGTCCGCCAGCGCGTGCGCGCTCCGCTCCCAGGTCCACCTCCCCGCGCGCTCGACCGACGCGGCGCGCAGCCCGCCGAGGTCGCCGCCGGCCCAGTCGAGGAGCCGGTCGAGCCACGCCTGCGGGTCGAGCGGCAGCAGCTGCTCGCGCGGCGCCACCGCGAGCTCGGCCGCCGCACCGGTGTCGGTCGCGAGGAACGGCGTGCCACAGGCCATCCCCTCGAGCAGCGGCAACCCGAAGCCCTCGTAGTGGCTCGGTGCCACGACGCAGGTGGCCCCCCGGTAGTG
>CAWIFV010000004.1:0-334338 GCA_963835405.1 uncultured Actinomycetota bacterium | reverse complement strand
GTTCTGCGTGCTTCGACTACTACGAGTACGTATTGCTAGAAGGCGTCGCCGGTCATGAAGTGCTGGACGTTCCTGCCCGCGCCGTCGCCGCTGGCGTTCTCGGCCCGGCGGCAGGCCCACGAGACCGCGATCCATCGGGTCGACGTCGAGCGCGCCGACGGGAACGGTGCGCCTTTGGGACGAGGTTCGCGGTCGACGGCATCGACGAGCTGTTGCTCGGCTTCTTCTCCCGGCGTCGCAGCCCGCCGCGGTTCGACCCGCGGTTCACCCTCGGCGTACAGACCACCGACGCCGCGAAAGGCGACACGTGGACGATGACCATCACCGCCACCAGCCGCGAGTACGCCGCGGCCGCCCGTGGCGACTACGTCATCTCCGGGCCGGCCGCCGACCTCTACACGCTCCTGTGGAACCGGCGACGGCGACGGCCTCGAGGTGTCCGGCGTCCCAAGGTCCTGGACCTGTTGCGAGCCAAGGCGCTCGTCGAGCTGGTCATGACCTCGTTGAGTGCGGGGAGCGGTCAGCGGGTGGCGCCGAGCGAGGCCCAGTAGTCGTTGAGCGCGCCGTTCGGTCTTGACGAACCAGATGATCGGCCCGACGAAGATCGAACATGCCGGGAAATCCACAGCCCGGTGGACCGCTCACCGGACGCGCCTGGCCGCGCCGCTCGTAGAGCGTCCCCACTCGTCGGAGGTGAGGTAGGGCATGACGATGCCGATGAAGAACGCCAGCACGAGCGCGAGGACGCGCCGAGCCCATCGCCCTTGTGCCGCTTCATCTCGTCGTGCACGGCGTAGTACCAGCAGAGGCCGTAGATCCCCAACGTCACGATGAACAGCAGGATCGCCAGGCCGGTCGGCGGATCCTGCCCACCGCTCCCGGCACGGCCGGTGGCTGGTAGGCGTACTGCGGCGGCGGCTCGGCCCCGGCGGCGGTCGCGGCGGAGGTCCGGCGGGTCGTACGGGTTCTCGCTCATCCCGTTCCTCTCTCGTCGGGACCCCCGACCGTAGGCCCTGAGGAGGGAACAGTCACCTGCTGCGCCGCCGCCTGGCCGGAGCGGATGCAGGCGGGATGCCGACACCGTCGTACGTCGCGCCGCACACCGCGAGGCCGGGCACGTCGGCGACCGCCGCCCGGACCCGCCGGATGCGGTCGAGGTGGCCGACCGCGTACTGCGGCAGCCCGCCGCCCCAGCGCGTCACCCGCGACTCGACCGGACTCCCCGTGGCGCCGACCGTCCGCCGCAGCTCCCCCACGGCAAGGGCCGACGAGGTCGTCGTCGTCGCGGTGCAGCTCGGCGGTGTCGCCGTACCGACCGATCGAGCAGCGCACGACCACGACGTCGCCACCGTCGAGGTGCGCCCGACTTGCGGGAGGAGAAGGTCACGGCCTTGACCGGCCGCCCGGCGAAGGCCGGCACCAGGTAGCCGCTGCCGGCGGGAGCGGGCAGGTCGCGCCGCCGCCAGGCGGTCGTGACGATGGCCAGATTCGCCACCTCGACCTGCGCGAGCTCGACCGCGGCCGCGGGCGCGACGTCGGCGAGGAGCCGGGCGGCCGCCACGGCCGGCACGGCCACCACCACCGCCGGCGCCTCGACCGCCTGCTCGTCGGTGGTCGGGGCCGTGCACCACCCGGAAGCCCGTCGGGGTCCGCTCGATCCGGCGCACCAGCCGGCCGAGGACCATCCGCGCGCCCGCGCCGGCCGCCACGGCCTCGGCGAGCGCCCCATCCCGCCGGTCACCGTGGCGAACACCGGCGCGCCGCTGCCGCCCCGCCGTGGCGCGTGCGGCCGCGCGGATGAGCGACCCGTGCGCGCCCGCGAGCTGCGGCAGCGTGGCCCGGCTCGAGAGCAGGTCGGCCCGGCCGGCGTAGACCCCACCGAGCAGCGGGTCGACCAGCCGGTCGACCACCGCCCGGCCGAGCCGGCGGCCGACCAGATGGCCGACGCTGACGTCACCCCCGTCGCCCGCGGGGAGCACGAGGTCAGCCGCGGCCCGCGCCGTCTCGGCCGGGGTGAGGATGCCGGACAGGGAGCGCAGGCTCGCCGGCACGCCGAAGACCGTCCCGCGCGGGATCGGCCGCAGCGCGCCCCGCGCCCACAGGCTCGCGCTGGTGGTGGCCGGATGGGCGAGGGCGGCACCCAGCCCGACGGCACCGGCCAGCGCCAGCCCCTCGGGCACCCGGGCGAGGAACGCCTCGGCCCCTTCGTCGACGTCGAGGCCGGCGATCGCCGAGGTGCGCAGCTTGCCGCCGACGCGGCCCGACCCGTCGATGACCAGCACGTCGCGGTCGCGCAGCGCGTGCGCGGCCGCCAGCCCGGCGATGCCCGCGCCGATGACGACGACGTCCGGCATCAGGCGGCCCGTCCGGCGACGAGCCCGGCGAGCGCGGCCATGACGGCCGGGTCGGCGTTGACCGAGTCGGTGCGCGCGAACGGCAGTCCCACCTCGGCGGCCACCCCGGCGGCCTCGATGTCGAGGTCGTAGGCCACCTCGAGGTGGTCGGCCACGAACCCGCACGCGCACACGACCAGGCCGGGGGCACCCGCAGCGCGCACGGGACCGGACGACCTCCAGCACGTCCGGCCCCAGCCACGTGTCGGCCGTGCGGCCGGCGGACTGCCACGCCACCGACCAGTGACCGACGCCCGCCGCGGCGACCACCGCCGCCGCCGTCTCCGGATCTGGAGCGGATACGGGTCACCGTCGGCGACCATCCGCTCCGGCAGCGAGTGGGCGGTGAAGACGACCTCGCTGCCCGTGGGCACGCGGGCGAGCGCGTCCGCGCACCGCCGCCGCCAGGAACGAGACGTACGCCGGCAGCAGGTGCCAGGACTCGATCGTGACGGCGGGCGTGCCCGCCGCCGTCGCGCGCTCGGCCAGCCGCCGGGCGTAGTCACCGATCGAGAAACGCGAGTAGTGCGGGGCGAGCACGAGCCCGACGATGCGGTCGGCGCCCTCGGCCGACGAGCGCGTCGACACCGTCCTCGACGGACGGGTGCGAGTGCTTGGTGCCGAGCCGGACGACGAAGCCCTCACCCAGCCCGTCGGCGATGGCCGCCGCCTGGGCAGCGGTGATGGCCTGCAACGGAAACGTGCCGCCGATGGCGTCGTACCGGCGGACGAGGTCGGCGAGCAGCTCCGGTGTCGGCGGGCGACCGCGGCGGATGTCGGTGTAGTAGGCCTCGATGTCGGAACGGTCCCGCGGCGTGCCGTAGGACATCACGAGGACGCCGGTCGTCACCCGGTGGCGCTTTCCCGGTGGACGAGCTCGACGACGCGGGCCAGCACGTCCGGATCGGTGTCGGGCAGCACGCCGTGACCGAGGTTGAAGACATGACCCGCGGCGGCCTTGCCGTGCCGGAGGACGTCACGGGTCCGGTCGGCGACCACCTCCCACGGCGCGAACACGCAGGCCGGGTCGAGGTTCCCCTGCAGTGCGGTGCCGGGCGGCACCCGACCGGCCGCGGCGTCGAGGGGCAGCCGCCAGTCGACGCCGACGACATCCGCGCCGGCGGAGGCCATGAGACCGAGCAGCTCTCCCGTCCCCACGCCGAAGTGGATCCGGGGTACGTCGGCAACAGCACGCACCCCGTCGAGCACCGTGCGGCTGTGGGGAAGCACGTAGCGCTCGTAGTCCGCCGCGGACAGCGCGCCGGCCCACGAGTCGAAGAGCTGCACCGCGCTCGCGCCGGCAGCGATCTGCACCTGCAGGAAGGTGAGCGCGATCCGGGCGAGCCGGTCGGCCAGCGCGTGCCAGGTCGGCTCGTCGCCGTACATCAGCGCCTTCGTGCGAGCGTGCTCGCGGCTCGGACCGCCCTCGACGAGGTACGACGCCAGCGTGAACGGGGCACCGGCGAAACCGATCAGCGGCGTGCCGCCGAGCTCCGCCACGAGCGCGGTCACGGCCTCGGCGACGGGCTGCACCGCCACCGGGTCGAGGGCGGGCAACCGATCGACGGCCGCTCGGTCACGCACCGGGTCGGCGACGACGGGGCCCACCCCTGGCTTGATGTCGAGGTCGACGCCGGCGGCCCGGACGGGAAGGACGATGTCGCTGAAGAGGATCGCGGCGTCGACGCCGTAGCGGCGGACCGGCTGCAGCGTGACCTCGACGACGACGTCGGGCTGCAGGCACGACTCGAGCATGCCGCGCCCCTCCCGCACGGCGCGGTACTCGGGCAGGGACCGGCCGGCCTGGCGCATGAACCACACCGGGGTGTGCGGGACGGGCATGCCGCGGCAGGCGCGGACGAACGGGCTGTCCCGCGGATCGGCCATGCCTCGATCGTGCCATCCCGGCGTGCCTGCCCGATTTTGTCGGCACGTCGTGCGACCGTCGGGCCATGACGACGACGCACTGTGCGACCTGCGGCGAGGAGCGCGTGGTCGAGCAGCCCCCGTGCCAGGACGGGCACGACGAGTGCCCGGAGTGGGTCTGCGTCGACTGTGGCGCCGCCTTCCTGCACGGGGGGCTCGGCCTCGACGCCCCGGCCCGGCGCTCAGCCGGCCACACCGCCGCCTGACGCGATCAGGACGACGCCGACGAGCGCGGCCGCGACGCCGCCGACCTGCACCGGGCGCAGCCGCTCGGCGTGCACCCAGCGGGCGAGCAGGACGGTCGCTGCCGGGTAGAGCGACGACAGCACCGCCACCACCGACAACAGGCCCCGGGTCGAGGCGACGGCGAACGCCGCGTTGGCGCCCACGTCGCCGGCGCCGATCGCGAGCAACATCGGGATGTCACGCCTGCCCGCTCGGACCTCGACCGCGCCCGCCAGCGCCAGCCCACCCAGCGCCACCACGCTGACCGCCCGCATCACGAGGAGCGTCATCACCGTGCTGGACCGCGCGCCGTGCGACACGCACACGATGACCACCCCGAAGCCGACCGCTGCCACCGCGGCGAGCACGAGGGCCGGCGGGCGGCCGCAACGACGCCGCCGGACGGGTCACGCAGCTCCGGACCCGAGGCCAGGACGACGCCCACGATCCCCACCGCGACCCCCACCGCCTGGGCCGGGCCCGGCCGGTCCCCCGCGGCAACGCCGACGGCGACGGGTACGACGACGCCGAGAGCCGCGACCGGCGCCACGACCCCCATCGTGCCGGCGGCCAGGGCGGCGTAGAACGCGACCAGGGCCACCACGCCCACGCAGGCGGCGGCCACCGCCCAGCCCAGATAGCCCAGCGCGTCGTCGTACGCGCCGACGGCGGCCGCGACCACGACCAGCCCGACCAGCGCCGCTCCCTGGGAGGCGAGGACCACACCCGCAACCGGGAGCCGCCGCGCAGCAGTGCCGCCGAGGAAGTCGGCACCGCCCCAGAGCACGCTGGCGAGCAACGCGAGCGTGACGGCCATCCGGGCAGGTTCTCAAATGCGTGTCGCAGCCCGCGGTGCGGCGACGCCGACCTAGGCTGACCCCGTGTCGGTGCAGCTGTCAGCGCCGGCCGACCTCCCGGCGGACTTCCGCCGCGCCGTGGCCGGCCTGTCCGGTGTTGCCCTGCGCCCGGAGGTCGTCGTCTCGGAGCTGCCCGCCCCGCAGCGGCTGGCTCCCTACGCGGTCGCCGTCCACGCGAGCGTGCTCGTCGCGGGCGACGAGCTCGCCGACGGCCGGCTGGTCATCCTGCACGACCCCGCCGGGCAGGAGATGTGGGAGTCGACCACGCGGTGCGTCGCCTACGTGCAGGCTGCCGTCGACGTCGAGATCGCGAACGACCCGCTGCTCCCGGGCGTCGGCTGGGCCTGGCTGACCGAGGCGCTGGAGCTCGCCGGCGCGGTGTCGGTCGCCGCCGGCGGGACCGTCACCCGGACCACCTCCGAGCGCTTCGGCGCCCTGTCCGACCATCCGACCGCGGCCGACATCGAGATCCGCGCTTCCTGGTCACCGGTCGGCGACGACCTCACCGCCCACCTCGTCGCCTTCTCCGAGCTCCTGTGCACCGCGGCCGGGCTGCCGCCCACGCCGCCCGGCGTGGTCCCGATGCCGGCGACCCGACGGACCCGCAAGCCGAGGCGCGGCTGAGGTCAGGCCACCGAGTGCCGCGGCTGCGGCAGCAGACCGACCGCTCCGCCGGCGGCGCCCCGCGGCAGCCGCAGCGTGAGCGTGGTGCCGTTCGCCGGCCACGAGACGACGTCGAGGGAGCCGCCGACGAGCCGGGCCCGCTCCCGCAACAGCCCCAGGCCGACGTGCCGTCCCCGCTCGGATCGCACGTCGTCGGGGTCGAAGCCGGGTCCGTCGTCGCCGACGATCGCGACGACCCACTCGTCGTCGACGCGCAGGGTGACCTGCGCGCGTGTCGACGTCCGCGTGCTTCACGACGTTGAGCAGGCCCTCCTGGAAGAAGCGGTAGACCGTCACCGCGGTGACCAGCGGCAGCGGGTAGGGCTGCTCGGGCCAGCCGACCGTGACCTGCCAGGCCGTACCGGTTGTCCATGTCGTCACGCAGTGCGGCGACCGCACGGGCAAGGTCGCCGTCGCGAAGCGCAGGCGGGCGGGTGCGGGCCATGACGGCGCGCACCTGCTCCTCGGCCTCCGCCACCAGCTCGGAGGCGGCCTCGATGCCGGAGGCGGGACCGGCGAGAAGGCTGCGGGCGGTCATCAGCGACTGGGCGACGGTGTCGTGCAGCTCGGCGGAGAGCTGGCCGCGGGCGCCCTCCTCCGCCTCGACCAGCCCCGCCAGCAGCTCGAACATGCCTGCGCTCGCCGTCTCGGCCGATCGCCGGTGCCGCTCCGCGACCTCGTCAGCCATCCGGACACGCAGGTGCAGTGCGTCGAGGGTGCGGGCGAGCTCGACCATCTCGCTGCCCGACCAGTCCGGCACCGCGGCTGCCGTCGAACCGGTCACGGGCGCGGCGGGGTCGTGCAGCCGGCGCATGGCCTCACCGCGCAGCAGCCGGAGAGCACGGGCGAAGCGCGCTGCGACCCACGCCGCGGCGATCGCGATCAGCAGCGCCATCGGAGCGCCCGCGGCCAGCACCTGCCAGACCGGCACCGACAGCCGGGCGTTGGCGTGCAGCACGATGGCGGCGACGGCGAGCGTGCTCACGCACGCGGCCAGCACCGACATCACCACCCACGCGACGAGTGGGGCCAGGCGTTCGCGGGTTCGACTCATGTCAGGCGATCACACCGGTCGTCGTCCAGTCGGTGACGGCCCGCGGAGTCTGGCCGGCAGGTGCCGGTGCCGCCGCGTCGAGGGCGTTGATCTCCGGGTCCGCCGCGAGCGCGATCGCACCGAGCAGCGACGCCACGGCCCGCTCCACGGAGTAGAGCTCGTCGACGATCTCGCCGACGGATGCGGGGCCGCGGGACTCGGCGAGCCGGGCGAGCCGGTTGGCCGACTCGCGGAGTACGACGAGGGCGGGAGCGGTGTCCGCCCCCAGGTCGCCCAGGGCACGGGTGGCGCCCTCGGCCGCCTCGGCCTGTGCCAGCGCCTCGTCCCGCGACTTCGCGAGCTCGGCCACCGACAGCCACGACTCGGCCTGTTGGGCGAGCACGGCGGCGAGCATCGACTCGCGCCGGCCGAACCCCTGGCTGCCCTCGGGGCGCCAGGCGACCAGGACCGCGAGCGGGGCGTCGCCACCACCGAGCACCGCCGCGCAGTAGGGCCGGCCGCCCTCGACACCCGTCGAGATCGTCCCGGCACCGAGCGCCCGGATCACCCAGTCGCTGTCGAGAACCCCGGGGTCGACGCGGTTGCGGGTGACCCCGTGCTCGTCACCGACGTAATGGGCGGCGCCCTCGGTGGTCATGAGGACCATCTCGACGTCGGCACCGCCGAACAGTCGGGCGGCCGCGGTGAGGACCACCTGGGCCGACACGTCGATCGACCGGCCGCTCGCGCGCTCCTGCAGGCGGGCCAGCTCGGCGAACAGCCGCGCCTCCGCGGCGCGGGCGGTCTGCTCGTCGTAGGAGAGCCAGAGCAGCAGCAGCGGGACGACGAGACCGAGCAACCCGAGCGGGGCGTTCTCCGCCAACCAGGCGGCGAGGACACCGATGCTCGACGTACCGGCCGAGTGCACGGCAGCGAGCGGAGCGCTCGCCCAGAGCAGCGACCAGAGCTGCTGCTCGGACATCACCGACATCGCCCAGGCGACCATGAAGTTGTTGACCAGCCAGAAGATGCCCATGCCGCCGATGGCGCCGGCGACACCGCCACCGAGCACGTGGGCGAACGCCGCGCCGAACGCGGTGCCCGCCGCGAACTGCCCGACGTTGAACTCCACCTTCAGGCGCTCCTGGTGGCGCAAGGCTTGCGCGACCAGGACGCCCGCGACGACGGCGACGACCGTCCATGCACCCGGCTGGTAGACGAAGGCGGCGGCGATCGCGCCCTCGGTCAGGCTGAAGGTCCACCGCTGCCGACCGAACGACAGGTGGACGACGGCGGTCTCGGCCACGACGACGGCGACGGCCAGCGCCAGCGGCGCCCACCAGGCGGCGGTCCCCCAGCCGGTGCTCACGGCCGTCGCCGAGCCGGCGACGAGCGCGACCGCGGCGAGGGTGCGGACCTTCGAGGCGGCGGTCATGCGTCGTCACCCCAGCCGGCACTCGACCACGAGGATGCAGACCACGACGACGCGCTCCACGACGAGGCGGACCAGCTCGACGCGCTCCACGAGGATGCGGACCAGGTGGCGCCGGACCAGCTCGAGGCCGACCAGGACGACGCGCTCCACGACGATGCAGACCACGAGGATGCGGACCAGCTCGAGGCACTCCACGACGAGGCGGACCACGACGACGCGCTCCAGGATGACGCGCTCCAGGATGACGCGGACCACGACGACGCCAGCCACTGCTCCCAGGCCGTGCTGCCGTCGACGCTCCACGCGTCCTGCTGCCACGCGTCGGCGTCGAAGCCCGTCTCACCGAGGTCGGCGTCCCGGGTCCTGCCGTTGCCCTGCGCCATGCGCAGCAGCCCGGCACCCGCGCGGACATCGTGGTCGACCGGGCGGGCCGCGGCGCGAAGGGCCGACTTGGCCTGCTCCGGACCGGCGCCGGGGTGGTCGCTCAGCCAGGCCGCCGCCACACCCGAGGCGACGGCGGTCGACTCGCTGGTGCCGGAGCCGCGGAACAGGCCGTTGGACTGCCAGCCGGACGGGTTGTCCGTCGAGACCGTGGACTGCGCCGGCACCAGGCCGAGCAGCCGGACTCCGGAGGCGACGACGTCCGGCTTCGCCACGCCCGCGACGACACCGCTGCCGGAGAAGGAGGCGACCTGCGGCGACGTCGCGGTGAGGTCGGCGGCTCCGACGGTGAGCGCCTGCGGCGCCATCCCGGGGTCACCGACCTGGTCGGGCTCGTTGCCCGCAGCCGCGACGACCAGGACTCCCGAGGAGCGGACGTGCTCCACGGCCACGGTGAGCGGGTCGGCTCCGTAGGCAGGCGCGGTCGGCCGGGTCACCGCGAGCGCCAGGTTGAGCACCTGGATCGTGCGGGCGTGGGCGGCTACCCAGTCCATCCCGGCGAGGACCTGCGCGAGGGTGGTGTCACCGTTGTCGTCGGCGACCTTCACCACGACGATCCGCGCGGACGGGGCGACCCCCAGGTTGTGGGAGCCGCTCCCCGGGGCCGTGCCACCGGCGATCAACGAAGCCAGGAAGGTGCCGTGCCCGTAGCCGTCGGGGAACTGGCCGGCGGTGTCGGCCGCACCGCCGGAGGACAACGTCGAGACGTCGACCCCGTCGGTGATGCGGCCGGATGCCCGGTTGAGGGCGGGGGTGTCGGAGACGCCGGTGTCGAGCAGCGCGACGTTCACGCCCTGACCGGTGCCGGCCCGGCCCGCCGTCCCGCCGAGCCACTCGCTCGCGAAGACGCCGGCAGAACGGACACCGTCCTCTTTCCCGTACGCGTGTCCGGAGACATGGCCCGCCCGGTCGGGAGAGACACCGGCGACGCGCGGGTCGCCGGCCAGCGCCGCCAGCGCGGACGCCGGCGCCCGCACCAGCTCCGAACCGACCCGGTCGAAGACGTCGAGGACACGGCCACCGGGCACCTCGACGGGAAGGGTGACTCCCGGCTTCGCCACGACGAGCGCGTTGAGCATCGGCCCGGGAGGGGCCGAAGCCGCCCCGGCCGGTGCGGCACCGAGCGCGGCGCCGGCGGACAGCGCCGCCACCACGACACCGAGGGACACGGCCCTGCGACCTGGACGCACGGTGACTCCTCCCGCCGCGGCGGAAGACATGGCCGCGACAACCCCCTTCGTCGGCATCCGCGCGCCCTGACTTGCAGGCTGCGCCGCACGTTCCCCCTAAAGGAGCAGCGCCCGCTCACCCGCGCTCGCGGCGAACCGGGCAATCCGGGCAGTGGGCCTAACGGAGCAGCCAATCCGGGATTCGGGCTACAGCCCGGCCGGGCCGCGACCGAAAACAGGTCACAGAGGCCACACAAAGGCGTGACCCTGACCATGTCGCCCTCGAACTGGAGGCACACCCGTGACAGCGCTGGCAGAACGGGCCGTCCCGACACCGGGACCCGGGCCCGGCTTCACCGCGATGGTCGTCGACGACCATCCGCTTGTCCGGGAGTCGATGGTCGCCCGGCTGATGGCAATGGGTGCCCGCGACGTGATCGAGGCGGCCAGCGTGTCCGAGGCTCGCGCCCGGGCGCACTCCGGCGGCCCGCGCGACCTCTGCGTCCTGGACGTCGGGCTCCCCGACGGCTCCGGGCTGGACCTGCTGGCGGACCTGCGTGCCGCCGGTTGGCCGCGCCTCGTCGTGCTGTCCGCGGCCGACGACCCCTACTCCGTGCGCGCCGCGTTCGTCGCCGGCGCCCAGGGCTACCTGCTCAAGTCCGCCTCGCCGCTCGTCGTCGCCGACGGTGTGCGCCGGGTCCTCGACGGCGGCGTCTACGCCGATCCGTCGGTCGCGTCGCTGCTCGCCGCCGGTCTTCGCGGCAGCCCGCAGCAGGACGGCGTCTCCGAGCTGTCCGGTCGCGAGGTGGAGGTCCTCCGCCTCGTCGCCGACGGCCGGTCCAACAAGGAGATCGGCGAGACCCTCGGGCTGTCCGCGCTCACCGTCAAGAGCCACCTCGCACGCATCGCCCGCAAGCTCGGCACGGGCGACCGGGCCGAGATGGTGGCGATGGCCATGCGCGCAGGGGTCATCCGCTAGACAGCCTCGGGACTCGCGGGCCCCTCGGCCGCGCGGCTACCCCGGTTGGGCGCGTCACGTCCGTACCCTGGGCGGGTGAGCGAGCAGGACGAGGACGGCATCGTCGCGTCCGCCGTGCCACTGCTGGAGCCACGCGGCGGCATTCCCCCGGTCGTCGACACCGAGACCGCACTCGCTGACGTCGTCGCCCGGTTCGGCGCGGCCAGCGGGCCCGTCGCCGTGGATGCCGAACGAGCCTCCGGTTACCGCTACGGCCAGCGCGCCTACCTCGTCCAGCTCCGCCGGGCCGGCACCGGCACCGCTCTGATCGACCCGATCGCCTGCCCGGATCTCGGGGCGCTGTCCGCCGCCATCGCGGACGCCGAGTGGGTCCTGCACGCGGCCAGCCAGGACCTGCCCTGTCTCGCCGGCGTCGGCATGCGCCCGCGGCGGCTGTTCGACACCGAGCTCGCCGCGCGCATCGCCGGCTACGAGCGGGTCGGGCTCGCGACGATGTCGGAGATCGTCCTCGGCCAGCAGCTCGCGAAGGAGCACTCTGCCGTCGACTGGTCCCGCCGCCCGCTGCCGCGCCCCTGGCTCGCCTACGCCGCGCTGGACGTCGAGATCCTCGTCGACCTGCGTGACGCGCTCGAGGGCGAGCTCGACCGGCAGGGCAAGCTCGGCTGGGTGCACGAGGAGTTCGCTGCCGTCGTCGCCGCTCCGCCCGCACCGCCACGGGCCGACCCCTGGCGCCGAACCAGCGGCATCCACCGGCTCCGCGGACGGCGCCAGCTCGCCGTCGTACGCGCCCTGTGGGAGAACCGGGACGAGATCGCCCAACGTCGCGACATCGCCCCCGGGCGGCTGTTGCCGGACAGCGCCATCGTCGCCGCCGCCGCAGCAACTCCCAGCTCCGCCGAGGCGATGGGCCGGCTGCCGGGATGGGGCGGCAAGAACACCCGCCGGCTGGTGCCGACGATGTGGCCGGCGGTCCAGAAGGCCCTGGCGCTGCCCGACAGTGAGCTCCCCCGCTCCTCCACCCCCGGAGACGGCCCGCCGCCGGCGAGCCGGTGGCCCGACCGCGACCCGGTCGCGGCCGAACGACTCGTGCGAACCCGCGCGGTCATGGCCGGACTGTCCGAGGAGCACGGCGTACCCGTGGAGAACCTGCTCGCTCCCGACCTGCTGCGCCGCATCACCTGGTCTCCTCCCCCGGCCGAGGAAGGGGCGGTGGCCGCGGCGCTCGCTGCCGGCGGGGCCCGACCGTGGCAGGTGAGCCTCGCCAGCCGCCTCCTGGCCGCCGCGCTGGTCGACCCCGAGCCCGCTCCCGGGGCCGACCCGGCGCCCCGTGACGACTGAGCCGGGACCGGCCGCACCCGCCGTCGACGCCGACGGCCTCCGGCTCGTCCCGGTGCCGCCGCACCAGGCCGAGGCGGTGCTCGCCGGCCGGTTCGCCGGCCTGGGGACCGCCGGGTCGCACGCGGCTGTCCGCCGGCCGCGGCTGGCCGCACGAGGACACCGCGCACGCGCTCGCCTTCCTCGCCGCCGGCGGCTGGACCTGGCTCGTCGTCGTGGACGGCATCGTTGTCGGCGAGCTCGGGACGAAGGCGCCTCCGGACGAGGCCGGCGTGGTGGAGATCGGCTACGGGCTGGCCGCACCGAGCCGCGGCCGGGGCCTCGGCACCCGTGCCGTCCGGCTCCTCGTGGCCATGCTGCTCGCCCGGCCGGACGTGACGGCAGTGGCGGCGGAGGTCGCCATCGACAACCTCGCCTCCAAGCGGCTGCTCGAGCGGCTCGGCTTCCGGCTCATCGCGCGCGGCGACGGCCACCTGCGGTACGGCGTCGGCACCCCGGGCGCTTGACATCCCCCCGAATGCCCTTATACTCGAACGTACGTTCGACTGATGACGACGCGGCTTATCGACTCCCCTCTCTGCCTTTCGGATGCGTGGCTGTCCCCACCCCCTTCGCTCCGGAAGGTCTTGCCGTGCTGGCCTGCCTCAGCCCCGCCGTCGACGCGGTCGACGGTGCGGTCCGTGCGGTGTTGGCCGACGACGGGCTGGTCGCGGATCCGGAGCGGCTGGTCGGCGACGTCGAGTCGCTGCTGGACTCCCGCACCCGGCTGCTCGCCTCGACGGTACGACGGCTGCGGGAGGCGGACCGGTGCGAGGCGATCGCCCGGGTCACCGGGCGCACCACCCGCGACTGGCTGGTCCAGGAGATGCGGCTGACCCGCGCCGAGGCATGCCGGCTGATGCTGCTGGTGGGCTTCCTCGACCAGTTCCCGGCCACCGAGGCGGCGCTGCACGCGACCCGGATCGGGTTCGACCATGCGGTCGCGATCGTGCGGGCGTTGCTGCGGCTGCGCGACGTCGAGCTGCGCGGCACCGTCGAGGAGCACCTGATCGGCTACGCCGCCGAGTACCCGCCGAGCGAGCTGGCCGGTTTCGTCGACGCGCTGCTGGAGCGCCTCGGCTACGACAAGGACTCCGACCCCCGCCGGGAGCACAAGCTCGGCGACCGCGGGCTGGGCCTGACCCGCACCTTCGCCGGCAACACCGTGCTGGACGCCACCCTCACCCCCGACGGCGCGGCGATCGTCGCCGAAGCGCTGCGCGTCGCCGGCGAGCAGCGCAGCGACGACGACGAGCGGACCCAACGCCAGCGCGACCACGACTCCTTCGTCGAGATCGCCCGCGAGTGGCTCGCCCAGCGCGAGGTGCAGCCGTCGTTCGCCGGCACCCCGGTCGGGGTCATCGTCAGCGTCCCCCTCGACGTCCTCGAACAACGCCTCACCGCCGCGACCGCGCACTGCTGCCCTCCGGCGCGCAGATCAGCCCCGACACCGCCCGGCGCCTCGCCTGCGACGCGACACTGTTCCCCGTCGCCGTCGATCACCGCACCGACGACCCGACCGGCATCCTCCCCGGAGCCGGGTTCACCGGCATCGACGGGTTCACCGCGGTCGTCGGCGACCGGCGGCCCGGCAGCGACTTCACCGCCGACGTCCGCCGCGCCGCCTACCTCGAACAACACGGCCGGTGCGCGTTCCCCCGCTGCCGCCGCCGCGTCCTCGACTGCCACCACATCCTCTGGCGCCGATGGGGCGGCGGTGGCACCCTCGACAACGCCGCCTGGCTCTGCGCCTTCCACCACTGGCTCGTCCACGAAGGCCGCTGGACACTACGCCGCAACCCCGACCGCAGCTTCACCTTCACCAGCCCCACCGGCACCGAACACACCCGACATCCCTCGGCGGCATAGCCGCCCGCACCGATCACCCACACCGCCCTCACCGGCACCGACCTCGGGTTGACGGTTTGCCCCCCGCGATGCGATGGTAAGGGCAACCTAAGTTCGACGAACCCGAACCATCCGTGAAGGAGCGCGTGGGTGCTCGGCAACTTCATCATCGGGCTGCGCGAGGGTCTCGAGGCGGCGCTCGTCGTCGGCATCCTCGTCGCCTACCTGGTCCGCACCGACCACCGCAACCGGCTCGGCGCGGTCTGGGTCGGCGTGCTCGCCGCGGTCGCCCTGTCGGTCGGGGTGGGCGCCGTGCTCACCTACACCTCGGCCACGCTGTCCGGCTCCGCTCAGGAGACCTTCGCCGGGCTCGTGAGCCTGGGCGCGGTGGCGTTCGTGACCTGGATGATCTTCTGGATGCGGCGGACGTCGCGGTTCCTCAGCCGCGACCTGCAGGGCAAGCTCGACCACGCGCTCATGATGGGCAGCGCCGCCCTGGCCCTGACGGCCTTCCTCGCGGTCGGCCGGGAGGGGCTGGAGACCGCGGTGTTCCTGTGGTCCGCCATCGAGGCCACCAAGGACGGCGCCCAGCCCGTCATCGGGGCGTCACTCGGGCTGACCGTCGCCGTCGTCCTGGGCTACCTGCTCTACAAGCGCTCGGTGAAGCTCAACCTCGCGACCTTCTTCAAGGTCACGGGCGCCGGTCTCGTCGTCGTCGCCGCGGGCGTCCTCGCCTACGGCGTCCACGACCTGCAGGAGGGCGGCCTGCTCCCGGGTCTCGGCTCACTCGCCTTCGACGTCAGCGCGCAGATCCCGCTGTCGAGCTGGTACGGCGCCGTGCTGCACGGCATCGTCGGGTTCACCCCCAACACGACCTGGCTCCAGCTGGCCGCCTTCGTCGGCTACGTCGTACCGGTCATGGTGCTGTTCTTCCGCAAGCCGCGGCCGTCCGTCCCGACGGCCGCGGCCGCTCCCGCCGTGACCGGTGCCGCCGTCGTCGATCCCGACCCGCACTCGGTCCGGCAGTCGGCCGGGAGTCACTCCCGCACCGGCTGACCCGACCCGTTCGACCAATCCCCTCGCCCGGCCATCAAGGAGCCATGTCATGCCCACGCACCATCGCGCCCGCCTCGTCCTCGTCTGTGGCACCGGGTTGGCACTCGCCGCCACCGCCAGCGCCTGCAGCGGCAGCGCCGACCGATCCGTCGCGGTGACGATCGGTAAGGCCTCCTGCGACCTGGCAAGCACGAGCATCGAGTCGGGGAAGACCGCATTCGAGATCGACAACAGCAGCGGCAAGGAGGCGGAGGCCTACGTCTACACCGCCGACGGCGACAAGGTCGACGAGGTCGAGGGAATCGCCGACGGCACCTCCCGCACGCTGACGGTGTCACTCGATGCGGGCAGCTACGAGTTCGCGTGCAAGCCCGAGGGCGACGACGTGCGGACGGCGTTCACCGTCACCGGCTGACCGGGTCCGCCGCGCCGCCCGAGACATCCGGTTCGTCCGGCTCATCCGGCTCGCCCGACAGAAAGCGGTCGCCGGATTCACCCGTTTGCCGGATCAAGTCTCGGGCGCGGACGGGTACTTTTCTCGCATGGTGACCTGGCCCGAGCCTCCAGAGCTCCGCCGGTGTGCCCTGGGGGTCGCCGTGCTGCACGACCTCGACGTCATTCCGGCGATCGACGGCATCGTGCTCCCGGGCCCGCCGACCGTCGAGGTGACCTGGTCGGAGTGCCGGCGCGCACTCGGCGGCGTCGAGCCCGAGACCGACGACGGGCGGCACCGGCTGGCGCGCTGGCTGCTGCTGCGACGCTGGCTCGCCGACCGGCCGCTCGAGGACCTGATGGAGCGCGCCCGGCCCTACGGCGCCGCGGTCGAGTCACCCCTGCACCCCGGCCTGGACTGGGTACGGCGGCGGGTGCTCGGCGACGCGCTGGACATCGGCCTCGGCTTCGTCGGGCTCGACCCGTCCGACCCGGACAAGGTCCTGCCCGTGCCGCAGCGACTGCTGGAGTCCACCGGGGTCGATGCGGACGCCTGGTGGCCGACCGCCGTCGTCTATCTGGAGCAGATGGGGCGGATGGCTGCCGAACGGATGGCCCGCGTCCCGGATGCGCCGCTACGGCCCATGGGTGACTGCGACGTCGTGACCCTGCTGGCGTCGATGACAATGCGGGTGGCCATGGTGGACGACGTCCCCGACGGCATGCGGACCCTCGCCGTACCCATGCGGTCACGCGGCTGGCTCGACCTGTCGCGCATCGACCCCGCCTTCTCCGCCGCGGCGGCCCGCCTCACGACGGTCGAGGACCGCGGCTTCAGCCGCCCGCTGCTCGTGACCCGCGAGGAGGTCACCTTGGCGCCGGAGGGCGGCGACGTCGTCGCGTCAGTGGTCGAGGACGAGATCGCGCCGGTCATCGACCTCCGGGACGTCCTGTACCACCGCATGTGAGGAGTCCTGGCGCCGCATCGACGGCGCCGCCTCGGCGTCACTGATCCGCTGTGCCAGCACCGCGGCCAGCAGCGCGATGCCGCCCGCGGTGAGGAACGCCAGATGGTAAGCGTGCGCGTCGGGCACCACCTCCCCTTGCGCGCGGTGCACGACTCCCCCTTGCGCGCGGTGCACGACTCCCACCGCGGAGATGACCGTGCTGAGGATCGCCACACCGACCGCGCCGCCGAGCTGGCGCCCGGCGTTGAACATCGTCGACGCCCGACCGGTCGACGCGGCCGAGACGGTGGCGAAGGCCGCCGCCTGGGCCGGCACGAAGACGTGGGCCATGCACCAGCCCAGCAGGAGCATGAGCGCCCGCATCTCCCACAGGCTGGCGGTGAAGGGCACGGTGGCGATCACCCCCAGGGTCGCGGTGACACCGAGCAGCCCCGCGGTCATCAGCCGGCGCGGACCCACCCGCGGGTAGAGCCGGCTGGCGACCTGCGCACCGCCCATCACGCCGAGCGCCTCCGGGAAGGTGCTGAGGCCGGACTGGAGCGCGGAGACACCGAACCCGTCCTGGTAGAACAGCGCGACCAGGAACAGGCTGCCGAGGAACGCGGTCGTCCCCAGCACGATGACGAGACTGGTGTCCGCGAACAGCCGGTTCCGCAACAACCGCAGGTCGATCATGGGCTTCTCGGCGCGGAGCTCGACGCGGACCAGGACGACGAGCAGCAGCATGCCGGCCACCCCGCAGGCGACGATCTCCGGCGCGGTCCAGCCGCGGCCGGGCCCGTCGCTCAGCGCGAACATCAGGGCTCCGAGGCCGACACCCGACAGCAGGAAGCCGGCGACGTCGAACGAGCCGGGGCTGTCCTGGCGTTGCTCACGCAGGAACAGCGCCGCGAAGACCAGCCCGACGACACCGATCGGCACGTTGACGTAGAACGCCCAGCGCCACGACAGATCGGTGACGAGCAGGCCACCGACGACCGGGCCGAGCGCGGGTGCGAAGGCCGTCGGGATGATGAGGATCCGCGATGCGCGGACGCGCTCGTGGGGCCGGAACGTCCGGAACAGCATGGCGAGTCCGACCGGCGCGAGCATGCCCCCGCCGACGCCCTGCAGGACGCGAAAGGCGACCAGCTGACCCAGCGTCTGCGCGACCCCGCACATGGCGGACGCGACGGTGAAGCAGACGAGCGCGCCGAGGAAGACCCGGCGGGGACCGAGCCGATCACCGAGCCAGCCGGACGCCGGCATGAAGACGGCCAGGCTGACGAGATAGCCCACGACGACCGTGCCGACGTGCGCGGCCGGGACACCGAAGTCCCGCCCCAGCGACGGAAGGGCGACGTTGACGATGGTGGTGTCCATGATGGTCATGAACATCGCCAGCACGTAGACGACGCTGACGCTGACCTTGGGGCTCAACCGGTCGCTGAACAATGCGCGCCGCTCAGTCGATCGACCGTTGCAGTGCGGTGTCCGCGACCGCCACCGCCTCCACCACCATCCGCGCGATCGCCTGCGGGGACAGGCCGGCGGCGGCGAGAACGTCGGCCCGACGACCCTGCTCGAGGAACTCCTGCGGCAGTGCGAACGACCGCACCGGGGTGCGCACGCCGCGCGAGCGCAGCTCACGGGCCACGGCGTCCCCCACGCCCCCGGCGACACCGTTGTCCTCGATCGTGACGACCAGCCCGTGACCGGCTGCCAGGGCGGGGAGCCCCGCGTCGACCGGCAGCACCCACCGGGGATCGACGACGGTGACCGCGACCCCTTGCGCGTCCAGCCGCTCGGCCACCTCGAGCGTCGTCGCGGCCATGGCACCGACCGAGACGAGCAGGACGTCCGCGCCGTCGTCCTGGCGGAGCACGTCCATCCCGCCGACCCGGCCGACGGCCGGGACGTCGTCGTCGGCGACCGAGGCCTTGGGGAACCGCAGCGCGGTAGGGCCGTCGGACCGGTCGAGCGATTCACGCAGCAGCTCACGCAGCCGGGTGGCGTCTCGCGGGGCCGCCACGCGCATTCCCGGCACGATGCCGAGGATCGAGAGGTCCCACATGCCGTTGTGCGAGGGGCCGTCCTCCCCCGTCACCCCGGCCCGGTCGAGCACGAACGTGACCGGAAGGCGGTGCAGCGCGACGTCCATGAGGACCTGGTCGAACGCGCGGTTGAGGAACGTCGCGTAGAGGCACACCACCGGATGCAGGCCGGCGGTGGCCATCCCGGCCGCGGACGTGACCGCGTGCTGCTCGGCGATACCGACGTCGAAGACCCGGTCCGGGAAAGCGGCGGCGAACGGGTGCAACCCGACCGGGCGAAGCATCGCGGCCGTCACGGCGACGACGTCGGAGCGCTCGTGGCCGAGGGCGACCATCTCCTCGGCGAAGACGTGGGTCCACGACCGGGGAGCGACACCGACGGGCTCGCCGGTCACCGGGTCGATGACGGGAACGCCGTGGAAGTTGTCCGCCTCGTCGTTCTCCGCCGGCGGGTAGCCGTTGCCCTTCCGCGTCAGGCAGTGGACGATGACCGGCGCGCCGAAGCCGCGCGCGCGGCGCAACGCGCCCTCCACCGCCTGGACGTCGTGACCGTCGATCGGGCCGACGTACTTCAGGCCCAGGTCCTCGAACATCGCCTGGGGCTGGAGCAGGTCCTTCAGGCCCTTCTTCATGCCGTGCAGCGCCTCGTAGAGGGGCACGCCCACCACCGGCGTCCGCGTCAGCGAGTTCTTCACCAGCTCCAGCGCCTGCTCGTACGACGGCGACAGTCGCAGCCGGTTGAGGTGCTGTGCGACGCCGCCGACGGTCGGCGCGTAGGACCTGCCGTTGTCGTTGACGACGATGACCACCGGCCGTTCCGGCGCGGCGGCGATGTTGTTCAGCGCTTCCCAGCACATGCCCCCGGTCAGCGCGCCGTCGCCGACGACCGCCACCACCGAGCGGTCGCCCTGGCCGGTCAGCTGGAAGGCCTTGGCGAGACCGTCGGCATAGGACAGCGCGGTCGACGCGTGCGAGTTCTCCACCAGGTCGTGCGGGCTCTCCGCGCGGGACGGGTAGCCGGACAGGCCACCGGCCTGGCGGAGCCGGTCGAAGTCGTCGAGCCGGCCGGTGAGCATCTTGTGGACGTAGGCCTGGTGACCGGTGTCCCAGACGATCGCGTCCCGCGGCGAGTCGAACACGCGGTGCAGCGCGAGGGTGAGCTCGACGACACCCAGGTTGGGCCCGAGGTGGCCACCGGTGCGGGCGACCGCGCGGATGAGGAACTCCCGGATCTCCCGGGCCAGTGCGGGCAGCTGCGCCGCTGGAACCGTCTTGAGGTCGTCGGGAGACGCGATCGACCTCAACAACTCCACACCGGGAGTCTACGGCGCCGCCCCGGCCCGGCCACGGTCACAGCCGCTCGACCCAGCGCTCGCCGTGCAGCGCGCGCTCGACGAGGTCGGCCGATCGGCGCACGCGGTGGAGCCGTTGTCGCTCCTGCTCGTACGCCGCGGCCGCGGCCTCGACGGTCTCCGGCGGCACCCGGCCGCGGAGCGCGACCCGGACCGTGCGGAGCCCCGCCTCTGTCGCCGCGAGCGCCGCGTCGACAGCGGTCGCGGTGAACCGGGCCAGCACGATCGGCTGCTTGCGCAGGACCTCGTGGTCGCGGTAGCCGGGCGGGCACTGGTCGAACAGCCAGGCGGCGGCGGTGCGCTCCCAGTCGGGCGTCTGCGGCGGCGCCACCTCCTGCGGCCAGCCGGGCGGCAGGGCGCTCAACCGGACCGCGCCACGGTGGCGATGCACTCGACATGAGCGGTCATCGGGAACAGGTCGAACGCACGGAGGTCGACCAGGGCGTAGCCCTGCGCGGCGAAGGTCGCCAGGTCACGGGCGAGCGCGGCGGGATCGCAGGCGACGTACACGACGGCGCGTGGTGCCAGCGCGGCGATGCCCTCCGTCACCTGCCGGCCCGCGCCGCGCCGCGGCGGGTCGAGCACGACCACGTCGGCTCCGGCCGGCGCGCGGCGCAGCCAGCGGTCGACCCGATCGTGCACGACCGTCACCCCCGGCACGTTCCGCCGCGCGGCCGCGACCGCGCGCGTGTCCCACTCGACCATGGTCACCGACGCTGCGCGTGAGGCAAGCGCGCCCGCGAACAGCCCGACTCCGCCGTAGAGGTCGATGCACCGGTCCGCGCCCGTCGGTGCCGCCGCCCGCAGGACCGTGTCGACGAGCAGGTCGGCCGCGCCGCGGTGCACCTGCCAGAACCCGCCGATCGGCACGAGCCAGTCCCGACCGGCGGCCCGCTCCGTGAGCAGCTCGCGCGGCCGCCCGGTCGCGAGGGCCCGCTCGCCGGTGCTCGAGACGTCGACGACGACCTCGTCGGCGTACTCCCAGACCCGGCCGGTCACGTCCGGCACGTCCGCGGACGGCACCGCGATCAGGCAGTCGTCGATGGGCTCCACCTCGTGCGAGCGGTGCCGGCGCAGCCCGGCGTGCCGGGTCGCCGGATCGACCGCCAGGCGCATGCGTGTCCGCCAGCCCAGCCCGTCCGCGTCGCCGGGCACCGCCTCGACGGTGACGTCCCGCCGGATGCCGGCCAGCCGCTGCAGCTGCTCCGCGACGACCGCCGCCTTCAGCGCCCGCTGCTCGGTGAGCGCGACGTGCTGCCAGTCGCACCCGCCACACCGGCCCGGCCCGGCCCACGGGCACGGCGGGTCGACGCGCGCTGGCGCGGCGCGCAGCACCTCGACCGCGTCCGCCCGCAGGTATTTCGCCCGCTCCTCGGTGACGACGACGCGGACGCGCTCGCCCGGCAGCGAGTGCCGCACGAAGACGACCCGGCCGTCCTCGGACCGGGCGACACAGACACCACCGTGCGCGACCCGGTCGACGTCGACGATCACGCGCGGTTCTCGTCACGCAACCGGTCCGAGGACTCGAGCTGGTACGGCACGCTGATCACCATCACGCCGGGCGTGAACAGGAGCCGTCCCTTCAGCCGCAGTGCGCTCTGGTTGTGCAGCAGCTGCTCCCACCAGTGACCGACGACGTACTCCGGGATGTAGACGGCGATGAGGTCCCGCGGACTCTGCCGTCGGATGCTGCGCACGTAGTCGACGATCGGCCGGGTGACCTCTCGGTAGGGCGAGGCCAGGATCTTCAGCGGCACCGGGATGCCCCGCAGGTCCCACTCCCGCTGCAGCGCCTCCGTCTCCGCCGGCTCGACGTCGACCGTCACCGCCTCGAGGTGGGACGGCCGGGACACCCGGGCGTAGGCGACGGCGCGAAGCGTCGCCTTGTGCACCTTCGAGACGAGTACGACGGCGTGCACGCGCGACGGGAGCATCGTCTCCTCGTCGGTCGGGGCCAACTCCAGCCGCACCTTGTCGTAGTGACCGCGGATCGCGCGCATCATGAGGAACAGCACGGGCATCGCCACGACCACGATCCATGCGCCCTGCAGGAACTTGGTCACCAGGATGATGACCAGCACGACGCTCGTGACGACCGCGCCGATCGAGTTGATGACCCGCGATCGCTGCATCTGCCGGCGGCGGGCGGGGTCGGTCTCGCCGGGCAGGTGCCGGTTCCAGTGCCGGATCATGCCGGTCTGGCTGTTCACGAACGAGACGAAGACACCGACGATGTAGAGCTGGATGAGCCGGGTCGGCGAGGCGTTGAACGACACGATGAGCAGGATCGCGAAGCCGGACAGCAGCAGGATGCCGTTGCTGAAGGCCAGCCGGTCGCCACGCGTGTGCAGCTGGCGGGGCAGGAAGCCGTCCCGGGACAGGATCGAGGCGAGCACCGGAAAGCCGGTGAACGCCGTGTTGGCCGCCAGCACGAGGATCAGCGCGGTCACGAACTGCAGGTAGAGGAAGCCGGCCGACCCCGCGCCGAACACGGCCGCGCCGACCTGCGCGATGACGGTCTTCGGCTGCTCGCCCTCCGGCAGGCCGATCAGGTCGGCCGGGTTGGCCGCAGCGTGCACGTGGCTCTTCAGCGCGAGCGCCGTGATGCAGAGGAAGAACGTGATGGCGATCGTCCCGAGCAGCGCAAGCGTCGTCGCGGCGTTCTTGCTCTTGGGCTTGCGAAACGCCGGGACGCCGTTGCTGATCGCCTCCACCCCGGTCAGCGCCGTGCACCCGGAGGCGAACGACCGCAGGAAGAGGAACACCAACGCGAAGCCGGCGTAGTGCTGCTCCGGATGCACCCGGTAGCCGGCGCTCTCCGCCACCACCGAGTGCCCGAGGGACAGCTTCGAGAAGCCGATGACGATGAGCAGCACGAGCCCGAACATGAAGGCGTAGGTCGGGATCGCGAACAGCGTGCCGGACTCGCGGACGCCGCGCAGGTTCATGACCGTGATGACGACCACGACGCCGGCCGCGATGGCGACCTCGTGCCCCTGCATCGACTCGATCGCCGAGGTCAGGTTGGCGATGCCGGCGCTGACCGACACCGCAACGGTGAGCACGTAGTCGACGAGGAGCGCGCTGGCGACCGTGAGCCCGGCTGGCCGCCCGAGGTTGGTGGTCGCGACCTCGTAGTCCCCGCCGCCGCTGGGATAGGCGTGCACGTTCTGCCGGTACGACGCGATGACGACGAGCATGAGAAGCGCCACGCACGCGGCGGCCCACCAGGCGAGGTGGTAGAGCGCGAGACCGCCCAAGGACAGCACGAGCAGGATCTCCTCGGTCGCGTAGGCGACCGAGGACATGGCGTCGCTGGCGAAGACCGGCAGCGCGATCCGCTTCGGCAGCAGCGTCTCGCCCAGCTGGGTGCTGCGCATCGGCCGACCGACGAGCAGCCGCTTGGAGATGTCACCCAGCGTTGACACGGCGGACAGAGTACGGCCCGGCTGCCGCGTGTAGCGTGACCCATCGTGCATGTGGTGATCATGGGGTGCGGCCGGGTGGGGTCGACCGTCGCGCACAGCCTGGAGGCCGCGGGTCACTCGGTGGCGGTCGTCGACCAGGACGCGGACTCGTTCCGGCGGCTCGGTCCCGACTTCCGCGGCCGCCAGGTCACCGGCGTCGGCTTCGACCGGGACACGCTCGTCGAGGCCGGCATCGAGGAGGCCGAGGCCTTCGCCGCCGTCTCCAGCGGCGACAACTCCAACATCATCTCGGCACGGGTCGCCCGGGAGACCTTCGGCCTGGCCAACGTGGTCGCGCGCATCTACGACCCGCGCCGGGCGGAGGTCTACGCCAGGCTGGGCATCCCCACCGTCGCGACGGTGCGCTGGACCGCCGACGAGATGCTCCGCCGGCTGATCCCGGATGGCACGCACAGCCTGTGGAGCGACCCCTCCGGCCACGTGGTGCTCGCCGACGTCCACTACGCGCCCAGCTGGGCCGGGCACTCGGTCGCGAAGGTCGAGGAGCTGACCGAGGCGCGGGTCGCCTTCCTCACCCGCTACGGCGACGCCATGCTGCCTACCGAGTCCACCGCCCTCCAGGACGGCGACGTGCTGCACGTCCTCGCCACCCGCAGCCGTGTCGACGAGGTGAGCTCGATGCTCGCCGGGGACCCCCCGACCGGGGAGCACGGATGAGGGTCGCCATCGCCGGCGCCGGCAACGTGGGCCGGTCGATCGCCCGCGAGCTGCTCGAGAACGGCCACGAGGTGCTGCTCATCGAGCGCGAGCCGCACGCCATCAAGAAGGCCACCGTGACCGGTGCCGACTGGCTGCTCGCCGACGCCTGCGAGCTCACCAGCCTGGAGGAGGCGCGGCTGCAGGACTGCACCGTCGTCGTCGCCTCGACCGGCGACGACAAGGTCAACCTGGTCGTGTCCCTGCTGGCCAAGACCGAGTACGGCGTGCCGCGCGTCGTCGCGCGCATCAACCATCCGAAGAACGAATGGCTGTTCAACGAGTCGTGGGGCGTCGACGTGGCCGTCTCCACCCCGCGGCTGCTGTCGGCACTCGTCGAGGAGGCCGTCACGGTCGGCGACCTCGTGCGGCTGCTGTCGTTCCGGCGGGGCGAGGCCAACCTCGTCGAGGTCACGTTGCCGCCCGACGCGCCGATCGCGGCCCACCGGGTGGGCGAGATCACCTGGCCGCCGGACGTCGCCCTGGTCGCGATCCTGCGGGACGAACGGGTCATCACTCCGACCCCGGACGACCCGCTCGAGCCCGGGGACGAGCTGATGTTCGTGGCCGCTCCGGAGATGGAGCACGAGCTGCACGACCTCATCGCCCGCGGCGGCTGACGCGCCCGGGGCGTTCAGCCGTCGACGGCGGTGAGCTCGTAGCGGGGGTTGTAGATCAGCCGCTCGCCGTGCGCAGTGGTGATCCGCCCGAAGGCGCGAACCTGCCGGCCCGGGCCGAGGCCGGCGATGGTCCGCCGGCCGAGCCAGACCAGCGTGACCGTGCCGGTGCCGTCGTACAGCTCGGCTTCGAGGGCCGGCACCCCGCCCCGCGGCCGGATCGTGATGGCGCGGACGGTGCCGAACACCGCCACCGGCACCCGGTCGGGGCAGCGGTCGACGGTGGTGGCCCCGGCCTCGGTGGCCTGCTGCTGCAGCTCGTCCGCCTCGAGCTGGCGGGTCTCGGCGGTGAGGTTCCGGACCGCCCGCCGGAAACGATTCATCCCGGCCTACCTGGTCTCCGTGATCTCCGGGCCGCGCTCGAGCATCTCGAGCCCCGGCCGGGCCGCCGGGCTCGGCCGCGGGCGCGTGCTCCATCGCCTCCTTGGGCAGCCGGAGCGGCAGCATGTCGCGTGGCGCCATCGCCTCGCCGCCACGGACGACCACGGCCCCCCGGAAGGCGTCGAGCAGCCGCCGCGCCCGCTCGGGCTCGGTCGCCGCGGGGCCGGTCAGCAGCCCCCGCAGGAACCACCGGGGCCCGTCGATGCCGACGAAGCGCATCGGTTGCGGCGGCGCCCCCGGTCGGGGCGGCGCATCCGGCGTACCGACCGGGCACGCGGGCGCGCAGCTCGGGGCCGAACGGCCCCTCGGCGTCGTCGGCGATTCCGCCGCTGCCCCGGATGGACTCCGCGATCTCGGCCCGGACCTCCGGCCAGATGCCGGCCGACCGGGGCGCGGCGAACGCGTGCACCTGCATCGCGCTCGGCCCGTCGACCAGCGTCACGGCGACGATCGTCTGGTCCTGCAGGTCCACCCGGACCTCGACGCCGTCCGGCACCGGCATCTGCAGCGCTCCGAGGTCGAGGCGCGGCAGCCCGTCGTCGGGCGCGTCCGCTGCGTCCCACGGGCCGGCCGGCGCCGGCGCTGCCGCGGCGGCGGCGGGGGAGCTGCCGCCCGACCCGCCGGCGGCGGTCTCACCGGGCCGGCCCTCGTCGGCCGGCCCTCGTCTGGCCGGCCCTCGTCTGGCCGGGCCGTCGCGGTCTGGTCGTCGTCGCCATGTCGGCGTCGTCGGAACACGTCAGCTCCTCGCGTCGCTACCGACTCCACGGTAGCCACCGGTGGAGCCGAAGCCACCCTCGGCGCGGGCGGAGTCGGGCAGCTCGTCGACCACAGCGAACTCGGCGGTCTCCACCCGCTGCACCACGAGCTGGGCGATCCGGTCGCCCCGTGACATCCGGATGGGCTCGCGGGGGTCGGGGTTGACGACGATGACCTTGATCTCGCCGCGGTAGCCCGCGTCGATCGTCCCGGGAGCGTTGACGAGCGCGAGCCCGAGCCTGGCCGCGAGCCCGGACCGTGGGTGGACGAACCCGGCATAACCCTCGGGCAGCGCCATCGGCGACGCCGGTCGGCACCACGGCCCGCTCCCCCGGCGCCAGCTCGACGTCCACGGCGGTCGACGAGGTCCGCGCCCGCGTCACCGGGGTGCGCGTAGGACGGCAGCGGGAGGTCGGGGTCGAGGCGACGGACGCAGGACCCGCGGGCTGGTCGATTCCACGGCGCGGGACCCTACCCCCATGAGTCGAAGCGTCGTGGTGACCGGAGCAAACAGCGGCATCGGGCTGGCGACCGCGCTGGAGCTGGCCGGGGCCGGCTACGACGTGACCGGCACGGTCCGCTCCGCGGCCAAGGCGGCGGACCTCGAGGCGGCGGCGGCAGCCCGGGGTCTGTCCGTCCGGACCGCGATCCTCGACGTCGCCGACGCCGAGTCGACCGCGCGAGGCTTCGCCGAGATCGAGGCACACAGCGACGATCTGGGCCGTGGTCAACAACGCCGGCTTCGCGCAGGCGGGAGCGATCGAGGACGTCGACCGACGACGAGGTCCGCTACCAGCTCGAGGTCAACCTCGTCGCGCCGGCACGCGTCGCCCGGCTCGTGCTGCCGGGCATGCGCGAGCGCGGCGGCGGGCGGATCGTCAACGTCTCGCTCGCTCGCCGGGCGGATGTCGATCCCGCTGATGGGGTGGTACTGCGCGGCCAAGCACGGCATCGAGGCGATGACCGACTCGCTGCGCATCGAGGTCGCGCCGCACGGCATCGCGCGTGTCGCCTGGTCGAGCCGGGCAGCGTTCGGCACCGGGCATCTGGTCCGGCGCGCGCTACCCGGCCGAGCCGCGGCACCGACGCCTACGCCGCCGCGTACGACCGGGCCCGCCGGGCGACGGCGCTCGGCGTCGCGGGTGATGCCGGACCCGGTGTGGGTGGCGCGGACGGTGCGGCTCGCCCTCGGCAGCCCGGTGCCGCTCGCGCGCTACCTCGTCGGCGCCGACGCCGTCGGCGGAGTCCTCGCCGAGCGCCTCGTCCCGACGGCGGTCACCGACGCGGTGAAGGGTCTCGCGACCGGGTTGCGACGGTTGCCGGGGTTGCCGCCGTTCAGGCGTTGAGGTCCGCGTCGGTCCGGGGCCCCGCGCCGCCTCTCCGGCGGCCTCGCTGTCGGTCTCGGCGGCGGGGGTCTCCACCGGGTACGCGTCCTCCGCGGCCATCTGCCCGCGCCGGGCCAGGACGAGCATCGCGGCGATGAGGGCGAGCACGACCGCACCGAGGCCGGTCCCCCAGCCGCGCGTCCACGGGATCCCGACGGCGCCGTCGATCGACCAGCTCCCCGCACCCGTGAAGGCCAGGCCGGTGGCGACCAGCGCGTTGGTCAGCGGCAGCTCATAGCCACCGTTGGTGGCCCACAGGCCCTGGGGCGCGTGGACGGAGACCGCGGCGACGACCATCGGTGCCGATCACCATCGCCGCGGCCCACGGGGTGAGCAGGCCGATGACGAGGAACAAGCCGCCGACCGCCTCGGTGCCACCCGCGATCATCGCCATCCGCCGACCGGGCCGGTGGCCCACCGACTCGAAGAAGCCGCCCGTGCCGTCGAGGCCGTAACCCCCGAACCAGCCGAACAGCTTCTGGGTGCCGTGGGCGAACAGCAGCAGTCCGATCGCCGCCCGGATGATGAACAGGCCTTCGGGCATGGGGATCTCCTTCTCGACGACGGCAGCGGTCAGCCGTGGCTGTGCCACCCTCGTCTGCATGCCCGCGGACCGGCCGGCTCACGCCCCTTTGTTCCGAGAACGCCTGCATGTCCCGGTTCGCTGGTGGTTGATCGCGACGATCGGCGTCGGGATCGGGGGCGCCGAGGTCTTCGGCGGTTTCGGCTGGACGGTCGCCGTGGTCGTCTACGCGGTGATGGGGACCGCTGTGGCCCTGTTTCTCGTCACGGCCGGCTGGGCCGAGGTCCGGGTGGACGCCGCCGGGCTCCACGCCGGCGGCCGCACGCTGCCGGTCGCCGACATCGCCGTCCGCCACGGAGCTCGGACCGGCCGCCGACCAAGGAGCGGCTCGGGCCTCGTGGCGACCCGGCGGCGCACCTGGTCGTCCGCGGCTTCATCCGCGGCTCGGTGCTGGTCCGCGCCGGCGGGCACGGATGCGACGCCGTACTGGCTCGTCTCCACCCGGCACCCGGAGCGCCTGCTCGCGGCACTGGAGCGCGACGGCGCGGTCACGCCCTGAGGGCGGCGCGCAGGGCCGGCGCGAGCTCACCCCGGTCGACGGTGGCGACGTCGTCGAGCCCGAGCCAGGCGGCGAGCGCCGCGCAGCTCGGCGCCAGGGCCTCGGCGGTGTGCGCCGGAGCGCCCGGCTCGGCGTGACGCCGCCTGCACCGCGGAGTACGCCGGCCTGCCGGTCGCTCTTGAGGTCGACCCGGGCGACGAGGGTGTCGCCGAGGAGGAACGGCAGCACGTAGTAGCCGTGCACCCGCTGCTCGGCAGGGACGTAGATCTCCACCCGGTAGCGGAACCCGAACAGCCGCTCCGTGCGGTCGCGCTCCCAGATCAGCGGGTCGAACGGCACGAGCAGGGCGCGCGCCTGCACCCGGCGCGGCACGGCCGCACCGGCGACGACATAGGCCGGGCGCCGCCAGCCGCGCTACCTGCACCACCTCGAGCTCTCCCGCCTCGACCAGCTCGGCCAGGCGCGGCCGCGCCTGCGGAGTGCGGATGCGGAAGTAGTCGGCCAGGTCGCCGGCGGTGCCGACCCCGCACGCACGCGCCGCGCAGCAGCAGCAACGCCCGGTGCGCCTCCTCCTCCGTCGGCGTCGGCAGGTCGAGCACGGCCGACGGCAGGACCCGCTCGGTGAGGTCGTAGACCCGCTCGAAGTTCCGCCGCTCGCGCGTCGTGACCCGGCCGGTCCAGAACAGGTACTCCAGCGCGCGTCTTCTCGTCGGACCAGTTCCAGCCCCAGTCCTCCGTTCGCCCGCCGCTCCTCGGCGGCGAGCTCGCCGGCGGTCAGCGGGCCCCGGTCGCGGACCACGGGACAGGACGTGGGTCGACGTAGCCCGGGTGCTCGCGGCGCCAGCCGCGCCAGCCGGCCCCAGGTCTCGAACTTCTCGCTCGGCGCCGCTTCATCCGCCACCGCAGCAGCGGGTGCAGCGTCGACCGGGAGCAACGACGCCTCGTGGCCCCAGTACTCGAACAGCTCCCGGTGGCGGAACGCCATCCGCGTCCAGCAGGGCCGGTCGATAGCCGCCCAGGCGCGACCAGCCGGGCAGGTAGTGCGCGCGCACGCAGCACGTTGACGCTGTCGATCTGGAGCAGCTGGGTGTGCCCGGAGCATCCGGCGCAGGTGACGCCGGTCGACGCGGGCCGGCACCCGGGGCCGGTGAAACCCCTGCGCCGCGAGCGCGATCCGCCGCGCCTGCGCCGGCGACAGGGACCGTGCCACCGCGGCCAGCGTGCGGGCCATCAGCTGCGGACGGCCTGCACCTGCGTGACGCGAGCGACGAGCCGCTCCGCGCTGTCGGTGATGTCCGTCGCCACAGTGACCAACGCGCGGCCCCGGTGGACCGGCGTCGACACCGCCCGGACCGCCCCGTCGGTGACGGGCCGGAACATCTGGGTCGTCGACGTCGCCGTGGCGGTGGTGGCGCCGGGCGGCAGACCGAGGAAGGTCACCAGGGCGCCGACGGAGTCCGCCAGCGCCATCAGGACACCACCGTGCAGCACGCCTCCCGCCGTGCAGAGGTGCGCGGCGTGGTCGAGGGTCGCGACCGCACGGTCCGGCCCGGCCTCCTCGAGGCGGACGCCGAGGTGGGCCGCGAACGGCATGAGTGCGAGGAGCTCGTCGAGATCGGGACCGCCCGTCACGACGGCACCCCCTGAGGATCGATCAGCATGCCATGGATGCTGCCGCACCGCCCCGTGTGCCCGCACGGGACACGCGGGTAGGAGACTGACGAGCAAGGCCCACCACCCGGCGTGCGGACGGAAT
The DNA here is from genome assembly GCA_963835405.1 of uncultured Actinomycetota bacterium. GTDB lineage: Bacteria > Actinomycetota > Actinomycetes > JAFAQI01 > JAFAQI01 > CAWIFV01. The sequence continues at coordinate 303,930 of CAWIFV010000004.1, read as the reverse complement.
GAGGACCGGATGAGCGACGACGAGCAGAGCGGCAAGTCGGCCTACAAGCTGTTGGCGCTCGCCGCGTCACTCGTCGGCGCGCTGGTAGCGCGCAAGAGCATGGCCTTCGCCTGGAAGTCGATGACGGGCAAGGAACCGCCGGCCAACCCCGAGCACCCGGATGTCACGTGGGCGGAGGCGGCGACGTGGGCCGTGGTGTCCGGCGCGGTCGTCGGCCTCGCCCGGGTGGTCGCGCAGAAGCGCGTCGCGAGCAGCTGGCACCGCTCCACCGGGGCGCTCCCACCGGGCATGGAGCAGAGCGCGGCGTGACCCGCGCCGGGGGGCCCAGCGAGCAGGAGGTCGCGTACGCCGGGGTGGCCGGGCAGGCGCGGATGCTCGCCGACGGCCGGCTGACGGCGGTCGATCTGGTCGACCTGCTGCTGCGGCGCATCGACCGGCTCCAGCCCTCGCTCAACGCGTTCCGTGTCGTGCTCGGCGACGAGGCGCGGCGCGGCGCCGCGGCCGCCGACGAGGCGCGGCGGGGCGGGGACACCCGGCCGCTCCTGGGTGTGCCCGTCGCGGTGAAGGACAACGTCCCGGTCGCGGGGCAGGCGGCCCTCATCGGCACCGGGTCGCCCGAGGTCGTGGCGACGCAGGACGACGAGCTGATCCGCCGGCTGCGCGCGGCCGGCATGGTCGTGCTGGGCCTGACCCACCTGCCGGAGCTCGCGCTCTGGGCGGCGACTGAGTCGGCGCACCACGGCGTCACCCGCAACCCGTGGGACCACCGCCTGGCGCCGGGTGGCTCGAGTGGTGGCTCGGCGGCGGCCGTGGCCGCCGGTCTCGTCCCGGTCGCGACCGCCACGGACGGGCTCGGCTCGATCCGGCTGCCCGCCAGCGCGTGCGGCCTGGTCGGGCTGAAGCCGACCCACGGCACCGTCCCGCTCGGGCCCGACCCCGACCACTGGGCCGGCCTGTCGCACGCAGGGGTCCTCACCCGATCGGTCGGCGACACCGCTCTGGTCCTCGACGCGGTGGTGGCGCCCGCACCCGGCTGGTCCGATGTGCTCACGGAGCCCGGAGTGAGCCCGACGCGCTGCGGATCGCCTGGTCGGCGAAACCCACCCTGCCCGTGCGGGTGCGGCCGGAGGTTCGGGAGGTCTTCGAGGCGGCGCTGACCACCCTGCGGGACCTGGGCCACGGGGTCCACGAGCGGCACCCGGCGTACGGCGCCGTCGGCAACGCCAACAGCGTGCGCTACCTCGCCGGGGTCGCCCACGACGTCGACCACCTCGCCGACCCGACCGCCACCGAACGACGCACCCGTCACCTGGCCCGGATCGGCCGCGCGCTCCCGGCGCGCACGGTGGCCTGGGGCCGGCGGCAGGGTCAGGCCTTCGGTGATCGCATGGAGGAGTTCTTCGCCTCCGTCGACGTCCTCGTGACGCCCACCGCTCCCCGGCCGCCCGTGCCGGCCGGCGCCATCCTCGGCCGCGGCCTGCCCGCGACGCTGCGCACCATGCTCCCGATGGCCGCGTTCACCGGGCCGTGGAACGGCAGCGGCCTGCCCGCCCTGAACGTCCCGTTCGGGGCCACGCCGGGCGGTGTGCCCGTCGGTGTCCAGCTCGTCGGGCCGCGCGGCAGCGAGAGCACGCTGCTCCGCCTCGCCGCCCGGCTCGAAGCGGTGGCGGGCTGGGTGGAGCGGCGACCGCCGATCGGGTGAAGGGACCGACACGCCGCGCCGAATCGTGTTTACCCAGCGTGACCGCGGCGTACCGTGGAGGTATGGCGCAGCCCGCACCGCTGCCGAGCGCCCGTCGCCTGGCGGCGATCCCGAACCTCGACGCGCTGTTCAGCGCCCGGGTCCGGCAGGGCGTGGGCGCCGCGCTCGCCGAGGCGCGGGGACGGGTCGTCTTCTCCTCGCCGCCGGTCGGCGCCTGGACGCTGCATCTCGACCGCGGCCGGGTGCGCCTCACCCGCGGCTCGGTCGGTCAGCCGGACGCGACGGTGACCGCCGAGCCCGCCACCCTGGCCGCCGTGCTGGAGGGTCGGATCAGCGGTGTGGAGGCGTTCCTCCACCACGGCCTCGTGGTGCGCGGGAACCTCGCCCTGGCCCTCCAGATGGACGGCGCTTTCGACGTGGGCGAGCGGCCGCCAACCCACCCGGTCGCCCGCGTCCAGACCGTGCTCGGTGTCCGCACCATCTATCTCGAGGCCGGTCCCGCGCGACGCACCCCCGGTGATCCTCCTGCACGGCCTCGGCGCGACCAACGCGTCGATGCTCCCCCTGCTCGTCGACCTCGCCCGCGACCACCGGGTCCTGGCACCGGACTTCCCCGGGTTCGGCGCATCCGCGGCGCCGCGCTGGCGCTACACCGCTGGTGACCTCACCCGCTGGCTGAAGGCGTTCCAGGAGGACGTCGGCGCCGACCCGGCGGCGCTCGTCGGCAACTCGCTCGGCGGCCGGATCGCCATCGAGGCCGGGCTGCTCAACCCCGGGTCGGTCTCGCGGATGGTCCTGCTCTGCCCGTCACCGGCGTTCCGCCGGATGCGGCACTTCGTTCCCCTCGTCAAGCTGCTGCCCCCCGACGCCGTCGTCGCCCGCATCCCGCTCGGCCACCGCGCCATCGTCGCGGGCATCCGGGCCATGTTCGCCAAGCCCTCCCGGCTGTCCCGGGAGTGGTACGACGCGGCCGCCGACGAGCACCGCAGGGTGATGCGGGACTACCGGCACCGGCGGGCCTTTGTCGCCGCGCTCCGCCAGATCTACCTGGAGGAGGCGTTCGGCGAGGAGGGCTTCTGGGACCGGCTGCCGTTGATGACCACCCCCGCGCTGTTCGTCTGGGGCGACCACGACCGGCTCGTGCCGGCGTCGTTCGAGCGGCACATCGTCGCCGCCATCCCGCACGCGGACTCGGTCGTGCTGCACGACAGCGGTCACGTCCCGCAGTTCGAGCACCCGGACCAGACGGCGGAGCTGACCCGGTCCTTCATCGACGCCTGAGCTCGGCCGCGATCCGCTCGCCCAGACGGCGGGTCTCCCGCTGGTTGAGCGCCGCTCCCGCGACCGCCCCGGCCAGGAACGGCACGACGGTGGTGACGTTGCGCCCGGCCCGGCGGACCAGCCGCTGCCGCAGCTCCCGGCGGGCGGCACCGCCGACGACACCGGACAGGCCGCCGCTGCCGGTGAAGGGGTCGATCGCCCGCCGCCGCACCCACGCGCCGAGGTAACCCGCGGCCTGGGCGGCCGTGCCCGCCGCCGGCGCCTGGCCGTAGACCTCGTGCAGCTCACCGATGAGCTTCACCTCGACCGCGACCACGGCGAGCGTCTCGGCCGCCACCTGGACCGGTGCCGACAGCAGCAGTGGCGGGGCCGCCATCTCGACCGATGAGAGCACGCCGCCGGCCACTCCGACCGCACCGGTGACCCGACTGGCGGTGGCGATGAGCGCCTGAGCGAGCTCCTCCCCGTCGGCACCGTGGTAGTGCTCCCGCAGGGTCGCCCGGTCCCGGATGGGGATGTGGGGCGCGACGTCGATGACGACGTCGACCAGCCGGCGTCCCTGGCCCGCCAGGAGAACCGCGAGCCGCCCGACCAGGCCCGCACGGGTGCGGCGGTCGAGCGGCTCGTCGTCGGTCAGTCGGGCGACGACCTGTCTCAGGTCGTCGGCGTCACCGTCGGCTTCTACTGGGTCGTCTTCTACTGGGCGCACTCGCGACAGATCATCTTCTTCTCGTTGGCCAGCTGGCTGCGGTGCCGGACGAGGAAGCAGCTCATGCACGTGAACTCGTCCACCTGCTTGGGGACGACGCGCACGTTCAGCTCCTCGCCGGACAGATCCGCGCCAGGCAGCTCCAGGTTCTCGGCGAGCTCCGCCTCGTCGACGTCAACGACACCAGCCTGGGCATCGCGACGCGCCTTGAGCTCTTCGAGACTGTCCTCGCCCAGGTCGTCGTCGGTGCGCGGCTGGTCGTAATCGGTTGCCATCAAGTCCTGCCTTCCCTCTCCCGGCGCGGGTACAACGCAGAATCGGTCTCCGTTGTGCCCGATCGCGGCGACGATTTCCACCGCGTCGCGCCGCGCACCGTACCAGCGTGAACCTGAAGAACAACTGATCTGCCAGGATCGCGGCGCCAGGAGGAGGAAAACATGCCGCTGTACGCCCTCGGGGACCGCGTCCCGGCGGTCGATCCGTCCGCCTTCGTCCACCCCGACGCCGTGGTCATCGGGAGCGTGACGATAGGCGCCGAGGCCACCGTCTGGCCCGGTGCCGTGCTGCGCGGGGACTACGGCGAGATCTCGGTCGGCGCCCGGACCTCGGTCCAGGACGGGACCGTCGTGCACGCCACCGAGCGACACCCGACACGGATCGGCTCGGACTGTGTGATCGGTCACATCGCGCACCTCGAGGGCTGCACGATCGAGGACCACGCGCTGGTCGGGTCCGGCTCGGTCGTCCTGCACCGGGCCGTCGTCCGCAGCGGCGCCCTCGTCGGTGCCGGCGCCGTGGTGCCCAACGACATGGAGGTGCCGGCCCGAGCCATGGCGCTCGGCGTACCGGCGACGGTGCGTCCGGACGCGGTACCTCCCGGCGCGTTCGGCGAGAACGTCGAGGTGTACGTCGCCAACGGCAAGCGTTACCGGCAGGATCTGCGTCGGCTCGACTGACCCCGGGTAACCCGACGGCATGGCTCTCATCGGTTACTTCCTGTCCAGCGAGGAGCACCCGGGCAGCGAGCTCGTCAGGGCGGCGACTCTGGCCGAGCGGGCCGGCTTCCCGGCCGCCTGGATCTCCGACCACTTCCACCCCTGGCTCGACGAGCAGGGCCAGAGCCCCTTCGTCTGGTCGGTGCTCGGTGGCATCGCCGCCGCGACCGAGCGGCTGCGGGTGACGACGGCGGTCACCGCACCGACCGTCCGCATCCACCCGGCGGTCATCGCCCAGGCGGCCGCGACGACCGCCGAGCTGTTCGGCACCGTCGACGGCCGGAGCCGGTTCGACCTCGGGGTGGGGACGGGCGAGGCGCTCAACGAGCACATCCTCGGCGACCACTGGCCGCGCCCGGAGGTGCGGCTGGCGATGCTCGAGGAGGCGGTCGCGATCATTCGCGCGCTCTGGACCGGCGAGACGCTCGACCACGACGGGGAGCACTACGTCGTCGAGAACGCGCGGCTCTACACCCTCCCCGACGTCACCCCGGAGATCCTCGTCTCCGGCTTCGGCCCAAAGGCGATCGAGGTGGCGGCGAAGATCGGCGACGGGTTCGTCACGACCTCTCCGAGCGCCGAGGACATCGTCGCCTACCGCGAGCACGGCGGCGCGGGCCGCACCCAGGGCGGCGCGAAGGTGTGCTGGCACGAGGACGAGAAGCAGGCGGTCAAGATCGCGCACAAGACCTGGCGCAACTCCTTCGTGCCGGGCCAGCTCGCCCAGGACCTCCCGACCCCCACCCACTTCGAGCAGGCCAGCGAGCTGGTGACCGAGGACATGGTCGCGGCGAAGGTGCCGTGCGGCCCGGACCCCGAGGTGCACGTGGCCGCCCTGCGCACCTACGTCGACGCCGGGTTCGACGAGGTCTACGTCGCGCAGATGGGGCCGGACCAGGAAGGCATGATCGCGTTCTACGAGAAGGAGGTCCTCCCCCGCCTCGGTTCGTGAGGGCACGCCGTACCCTTCGCGCGTGGACTTCCGTGACACTCCCGAAGAGGCGGCGTTCCGCGCCGAGCTGCGTGCCTGGCTCCGCGAGAACCTCCCCGCCGACTGGACGGAGCGGGAGCCGGCGGTCGGCCGGTTCGACGTCGACGTCAGCCGGGCGTGGAGCAGGAAGCTGTACGACGCCGGGTACGTCGGGCTGACCTGGCCCAAGGAGTACGGCGGCGGCGGCCTGCCGCACACGTTCCAGGGCATCTACCTCGAGGAGACCGCCCGCATCGGCGCGCCCGACCACATCGGCGGCATCGGCCTCGGCATGGCCGGCCCGACGATCGTCGCCTGGGGCAGCGACGAGCAGAAGCAGCGCTACCTCGCCACGCTGCTGTCCGGCGAGGAGGTCTGGTGCCAGGGGTTCAGCGAGCCCGGCAGCGGCTCGGACCTCGCCGGTGCCAAGACCCGCGCGGTGCTCGACGGCGACGAGTGGGTGGTCAACGGCCAGAAGGTCTGGTCGTCGTGGGCGCACATCGCCGACTGGTGCATCCTCGTCGTGCGCACCGACCCCGACGCGGACAAGCACCGCGGCCTGTCCTACCTGCTCGTGGACATGCACTCCCCCGGCGTCGAGGTCCGGCCGCTCAAGCAGATCACCGGGGACCCGGAGTTCAACGAGATCTTCTTCACCGATGTCCGGGTCCCGCAGGCGTCGATGCTGGGCCGGCCGGGCGACGGTTGGAACGTCGCGATGACGACGCTGCTGCACGAGCGCGGCACCCTCGGCTTCGCTCTCACCGCCGCCCTGGAGCGGCAGCTGCGCAGCCTGGTCCGGCTCGCCCGGATGCCGGTGGCCGGCGACCGCCGCCCGGCCGACGACCCGGTCGTGCGCGACCGCATCGCCCAGCAGTGGATCGACCTGCAGGCGCTGCGGTTCACCAACTACCGGTCGTTGACCGCGCTGGAGAAGACCGGTGTGCCGGGTCCGGAGGGGTCGGTGGCCAAGCTCCACTGGTCGCAGACCAACCAGCGGCTGACCAGGTTGGCGCTGTCGCTGCAGGGCCTTGCCTCCCAGCTCGACGGCGAGGGTGGCATCTGGGACGGGTTCTGGCAGTACCAGCAGCTGCGCTCGCGCGGCAACACGATCGAGGCGGGGACGTCGGAGATCCTCCGCAACATCATCGCCGAACGCGTGGTCGGCCTCCCGCGGTCGCGGTAGCGGAGCAGAGACAAGCAGGGTCGCGGTAGCGGAGCAGAGACAAGCAGGGTCGCGGTAGCGGAGCAGAGACAAGCAGGGTCGCGGTAGCGGAGCAGAGACAAGCAGGGTCGCGGTAGCGGAGCAGAGACAAGCAGGGTCGCGGTAGCGGAGCACAGGAAGGGACCGGACGATGGACTTCGCCTTCTCCGAGGAGCAGGACCTGTTGCGCGCCGCGGCGCGCGACTACCTCGCCGACCGCTGGCCCCTCGACCGGGTGGTGGCCACGGCGGACGCCGAGCCGTCGTTCGACGCCGCGAGCTGGAAGGAGCTGGCCGACCTCGGCTGGCTCGACCCGTCACTGGGGATGCTCGAGCACGCGGTGCTCGCCGAGGAGACGGCGTACGCGCTGCTGCCGGCACCGTGGTTCGCGACCGTGGCGCTGGCCGGTCCGCTGCTCGACGCCGAGCTGCGCGAGGCGGTCGGGGCCGGCGAGCGGGCGGCGACGCTGGCCCGCACCGGAACCGCCGATGACTCCGGCGGCAGCGTCTCCGGCCGGTTCACGCTGGTCCCCGACCTCGGCTCGGTCACCGACGTCGTCGTCCCGGTCACCGACGGCTTCGTCGTCGTCGACGTCGCCGCGCACCCGGAGGTGGTCGTGCCACGGTCGACCATGGACCGCACCCGCCGGCTGGCGGAGCTGCACCTCGACGGCACGCCTGCCCGGCGCCTCGACACCGGGCCGGACGGCCTCGACGCCGTACGCCGGCGGGCGCTGGCGCTCGCGTCCTGCGAGGCGACCGGTGTCGCGCAGCGCGCGCTCGACCTGGCCGCCGAGCACGCCAAGACGCGTGAACAGTTCGGTCGCGTGATCGGCACCTACCAGGGCGTCTCGCACCAGGTCGCCGACATCTTCGTCGCGCTGGAGCTCGGCCGATCGCTCGCCTACTGGGCGGCGTGGGCCGTCAGTGAAGCGGATCCGCAGCAGGACGCCGCCGCGGCAGCCGCCAAGGCGGCGAGTACGGAGGGCGCCGTCGCCGCCTGCGAGAAGGCGATCCAGGTCCACGGCGGCATCGGGTTCACCTGGGAGCACGTGCTGCACCGCTTCTACAAGCGGGCCCAGTGGTTGGAGGCCTTCGAGGGTTACGGCCGCGAGCACCGTGCGGCCGTCGCCGCCGTCGTCCTGGACGGCGCCGCGGCATGATCGAGCTCACCAAGGTGCTCTACACCGCCGTCGCCACGGCCGAGGGCGGACGCGACGGCCGCGCCGCCAGCCAGGACGGGCGGCTCGACGTCCGGGTCACGCCGCCGCCGGAGCTGGGCGGACCACCGGAGGGCACCGGCACCAACCCGGAACAGATGTTCGCCGCGGGCTATGCCGCCTGCTTCCACTCCGCGCTCACGCTCGTCGCGGCGCGGATGAAGCTCGACGCGGAGGACTCGACGGTGACCGCCAAGGTCGGTCTCGGGCCGGCCGTCGGATCACCCGGCTACGGGCTGACCGTCGACCTCGTCGCGACCCTGCCACGGATCCCCGACCGCGACCAGGCGCAGGCCGCACTCGAGCGAGCCCATCGCGTCTGCCCCTACTCCAACGCCGTCCAGGGCAACGTCGAGGTCAGCCTGACGCTCGGCTGAGGCTGCGCTCCGGCCGGCGATCGACGGCCCCGTCCGGCCGGCAGGCCGGCGCGTGCGACTTCGGCTGCCGGCACTGCGGCAGCGTCGGTGGCGCGGGGTCGCCGGTCGAGTCGCCGGAGCACGAGGGCAGGACACCGTCCGAGGCGGCGAACAGGCCGAGCCCCGCCGGGCTCGGTCCCGACGGCGTCGACGACCGGCCCGCCACCGACGGTCTGGTGGTCGGTGCCGCCGGGGGTCGAGCAGCCCTCGGACGGCGTCCAGCTCTCGCCGTCGTCCGTCGTGGTCGCGCCGATCGAGCACCCGAGGACGCCGACACCCGCCACCCCCGCCGGGGTGATGAGCTGCGAGGTCATCGTCAGCCCGGTCTGCGAGTCGGTGTAGAGGATCGGGTCCATGCTCGTGACCGCGAGTGGGTAGCTCTTGTCGACCCAGGTCGCCGTCGCCGGCGCCGTCCCGTCGTCGAACGCGACCCGCAGGGTCTGCGTGTAGGCCTGGAACATGACGTTGCCGGTGTTCCAGTTGACGCCGATCGACGGCTCACCGGCGTCGGTCGCGAGCCCGTCCGGCGCCGGGTAGGTGACGAACGGCGAGGACGAGGTGGCTCCCGCGGACGAACCGCTCGCGAGCGCCGGGAGCGCTCCGAGGGCCATGACGGCCAGGGCGGCCCCGGCCGCTCGACGGAGGCGACGGCGGGCGGTCGACGATGCGGGCACGGGATCCCCCAGGGGACGGCAGCGCTGGGCAACGACACCCTTCGCCGTCCGTCGGCCGGATCCTGCCGGCGTGCGGTTGTCGCCTCGGGGCGGGCGGTTGTCGGGTCCGGGGGCGGTGATCCTCGCCCCGCGGGGTCAGGAGCCGGCGGACGGCCCCAGCAGGACGTCGAACGCCGGACTGGTGCCCCGGGAGAGGTCGAGCGGGGGGACCTCGAGCCGGCGCTCGTCGTCGCCCACGGCCACTGGCCAGTCGAGCGGCTCGTCCCGGTCCGCGCGGATCATCTCCACGGTGTCCTCGACCCGGTCGAGCCGCTCCGTCAGCCGACGTACCTCTGTCACGAGGGCGGCCAGCTCCGGGTCGGGCACGGCGGGGGGCTTCACGACCTCGAGGCGACCGGGCGCCGCGGCGTCGGTCCGTGGCCGGCGGGCAGGCACGGGCTCGATGCCGACTGCATGCAGCGCGGCGGCGATGGCTGATCGCCGGGACTCGAGCGAGGTGACGGAACGCGGTTTCGTCGCGGAGTGCGGATCGGACACGGTCCCGAGGCTACCGACTTCCGGCGCCATGCGAACCTTGAGGGCGCCGACGTCGACGAGGAGCTGCTCCATGACGGTGACCACTTCCCGAAAGTCCACCAGCGGAGGCAAGACCTTCGAGTCCCTCTCCCCGGCCACGGGCGAGGTCGTCGCCACCCTCCCGGTCCAGGACGAGGGCGAGGTGCGCGCGGCCGTGCAGCGGGCGCGGAAGGCCTCGCAGTGGTGGCTGGAGCTCGGCTTCGACGGCCGCCGCAAGCGGATGACGGCGTTCGCGGGTGTGCTCGCCCGCCGGCGGGACGAGCTCCTCGACCTGATCTCCCGGGAGAACGGCAAGCCGCGCGTCGACGCGCTCATCGAGCACACGCTGGTGCTCGAGCACATCGCCTGGGCGTCGAAGCACGCCCGCGGCATCATGAAGCCGCGCAAGGTCCAGGGGTCGATGATGCTGGCCAACGTCCAGCCGATCCTGGAGTACCAGCCCCTCGGCGTCGTCGGCGTGATCGGTCCGTGGAACTACCCGCTGTTCACGCCGATGGGGTCGATCGCCTACGCGCTCGCGGCCGGCAACGCAGTCGTCTTCAAGCCGAGCGAGTACACGCCCGCGGTGGGCGTGTGGCTGGCCGAGGCCTTCGCCGAGGCCGTGCCCGAGCAGCCGGTCTTCCAGGTCGTCACCGGCTTCGGTGACACCGGCGCCGCGCTCTGCCGGGCCGGGGTCGACAAGCTGGCGTTCACCGGGTCCGCGCCGACCGGGCGCAAGATCATGGCCGCCTGCGCCGAGACGCTCACGCCCGTCGTACTGGAGCTCGGCGGCAACGACCCGCTCCTCGTCGACTCCGACGCCGACGTGCACACCGCGGCGCGCGCGGCACTGTGGGGCGGTTGCTCCAACGCCGGCCAGACCTGTATCGGCGTCGAGCGGGTCTACGTCGTGGACGCGGTGTACGACCGGTTCGTCGACGAGGTCGCCCGCCTCGCCGAGCCGGTGCACGCGGGCGAGGGCGCGCGAGCTCGGGCCGATGACGATGCCCAAGCAGGTCGACGTCGTGAAGGCGCACCTCGACGACGCTCTCGACCGCGGGGCCAAAGCCGTCGTCGGCGGCAGGCGACAGCGTGCGGGCGCCGTACATCGACCCGATCGTGCTGGTCGACGTGCCGGACGACGCGCTGATGATGCAGGAGGAGACGTTCGGGCCGATCCTCGCGATCAGCCGGGTGCGCGACATCGACGAGGCGGTCGAGAAGGCCAACCGCACGTCGTACGGGCTCGGGTGCCGCGGTGTTCGGCAAGAAGCGCGCGTACGACGCGGCCCGGCGGCTGCGCAGCGGGATGGCCAGCGTCAACTCGGTGCTGTCGTTCGCGGGGTTCCCGGCGCTGCCGTTCGGCGGCGTCGGCGAGTCCGGTTTCGGGCGCATCCACGGCGAGGACGGGCTGAAGGAGTTCACCCGGCCGAAGTCGATCGCGCGGCGCAAGTACGCCGTCCCCATGGAGATGATGGCCTTCGACCGGCCGTCCTGGCTGCCGAAGCTGGTCGAGCGCCTCGACGACTGGAAGTACGCCCGCAAGCGCTGACCCCCGATCGCGACGTATGGGTACGTCAGCCGGCGTAGGCGTTGGCGAAGGCGAACACCCGGCGGACGTACCAGTCCGCGTGGTTGTAGGCCCACACGGCGTCGTAGAGCGCCTGGCCACCGCGGCCGGCCCCCCACAGGCACAGGTAGCGCGCCGCCGAGTAGACGGCGTCCTCGGGGTCCTGGACGTCGGCGACCCCGTCGCCGTCGCCGTCGATGCCGTACGCGGCGAACGTCGAGGGCAGGAACTGCATCGGCCCGACCGCGCCCTTCGACGACCGGTGCACGTTGGTGCCGTGCCAGGTCTCGACGGCGCCGATCCCGGCGAGGACCGTCCACGGCAGGCCCGGACACGTCCGTGATGCGCCCTGGTAGAGCGCGAGGTACGACGCCGGGACGGTCGCCCGGGCGTAGTCGCTGACCCCGGCCGCCGTCGTGTCCGGGCGCACGCTGTGCACCTTCGCCCCCTGGCCCATCGTGCGGTGCACGGCGGCGGCGATGGCGTCGACCGTCAGGTGCGGCGCGGAGACGACGAGCCGCCGGGCAGGGCGCAGGCCGAGAGCGTCGGCAACCGGCCGGGCGACCGCCAGCTGGGCGCGGCCGAGCCCCAGGGAGGCGAACGCGCCGATGCGCACCGGCATCGCTCGCTTGGCGCGGACCGCCACCGTGGCGCCGAGCGAGTGCTTGAACGGCCGGGACACGGCGTAGGACAGCGCGGCCTCGCCACCGGCGATGGACTGCCAGAGCGGGTCCGAGCCGGCCGTCAGCGACGGGGTGAAGCCCCGCACCTCGCCCGGGTCGACGCCGACCGCGGGCAGCCGGCGCTTGCCCAGCCGGACGTGACCGGCGTCGAGAACGGCGACCGCCCGCACACCCGGCACGCGACGCAGTCGCCGCACGTCACGCCGGTCCGCCCGCCGCGACGTCGACACGAGCACGTCGGGGGCGGTGAGGCGCCGCAGCGGCGCGACGGTGCCTGCCGGCTCGGGCCCGGGTGGGGCCGGCGGGAGGAGGGTCCGGGCGGGGCTCGCCACGGTCGCCGGCTCGGACTCGCCGGCCGGCCCACGGGCATGCGCCACTCCGACGCCGGCAGCGGTCACCAGCGCCAGTCCCGCGGCGATCGCGGCCAGGGTCCGGGGGTCGCGTGGGCCGGGCACGTGCGTCCACCTCGCTTCCAGCCCCCGCGTTCGGTCGAGGTCAGGTTTCGACGTCGACCCCGGCCGCTCCTGCCTCCAGCAGGACGCGCTCCAGCGCGTCGTACAGCTCCGGGTTGGCGACGAGCGTGGTCCACGTCCCCGGCGGCCGGCCATCGAGCCCGCCGGCGCGAGCACCCGCCTCGGTGGCGATGAGCGCCCCGGCGGCCCAGTCCCAGCGATACATGCCCGCCTCGAAGAAGGCGTCGACCCGACCGGCGGCGACCGCGCAGAGGTCGAGCGCGGCCGACCCCATCCGACGGATGTCGCGAACCTGCGGCAGCACCGTCCGCATGACCTCCGCCTGCCGGGCGCGCAGGGCGGCGGCGTAGCCGAACCCGGTGGCGACCAGCGCGAACGCCGGATCGGCCTGCGGCGAGCAGTGCAGCGGGGCACCGTCGCAGCTCGCCCCGCCACCGCGGGTGGCGGCGTACAGCTGGTCCCGGCAGACGTCGTAGACGGCCCCCGCCACGGCCACCCCGTCGATCTCCGCCGCAACGGACACCGCGTACTGCGGGAGGCCGTAGAGGTAGTTGACGGTCCCGTCGAGCGGGTCGACCAGCCAGGTGACCCCGGTGCTCGCCGAGCGGCCGCCGCCCTCCTCGGCGATCACCCCGTCGCCCGGCCGCCGGCGGGCGAGCTCGTCGAGGATCAGGGCCTCGGCGGCCTTGTCCATGACGGTGACGGCGTCGGTCGGGGTGCTCTTCGCGCCGGGATCGAGGTCGGCAGGTCGGGCGCGGAGCAGCTCACCCGCGGCGCGGGCGACGTCGACTGCCACGCCGAGCAGGCTCATCGGGTCGGCGGTCACCTGCTCATCCTGGCCCACCCGATCCGCAGGCTGCATACGATGCCCGTGTGGGTATCGACCGTGCGCTTCCGACGTCGCCGTTGCTGACGAGGATCCGCGACTCGGTGATCGGCGACGACACGATGATGGACGGTCCGTACGGGCCGCGGCGGGTGACCTACGCCGACTACACCGCGAGCGGCCGGTCGTTGGGCTTCATCGAGGACTTCATCCGGTGCGAGGTCCTGCCGCGCTACGCCAACACCCACACCGAGGCGAGCGGGACCGGACTGCAGACGACCCGGCTCCGGGAGGATGCCCGCCGCATCATCCGCGACGCCCTCGGCGGCGACGACGACACCGTCGTGATCTTCACCGGCTCCGGCACGACGGGCGCGGTCGACAAGCTCGTGCGGATCCTCGGCCTGCGCGTGCCGGTGCAGCTCGACGACCGGTACGGCTGGTCGGCGTCCGTCCCCGCGGCCGAGCGACCGGTGGTGTTCGTGGGTCCGTTCGAGCACCACTCCAACGAGCTGCCCTGGCGCGAGTCGATCGCCGACGTGGTCGAGATCCCGGAGGACCACGACGGGCATCTCGACCTGGCGATGCTCGAGCGGCGGCTGGTCGAGTTCGCCGACCGGCCGCTGCGGATCGGGTCGTTCTCCGCCGCGTCCAACGTGACGGGCATCGTCACCGACACCATCCGTGTAGCCCGGCTGCTCCACGAGCACGGCGCCCTGTCGTTCTGGGACTGCGCCGCGGCCGCGCCGTACGTCGACATCACGATGTGTCCCGCGGGCGAGCCGGGCGCCCACAAGGACGCGGTGTTCGTCTCCCCGCACAAGCTCATCGGCGGCCCGGGCACGCCGGGCGTGCTCGCGGTGCGGCGGGAGCTGGTCACCAACCGCGTGCCGACCGTGCCGGGCGGCGGGACCGTCGCCTACGTCAACCCCGAGGAGCACGTATACCTCGACGACGTCGTGATGCGCGAGGAGGGCGGCACGCCGGACATCGTCGGGTCCATCCGCGCGGGACTGGTCTTCCAGCTCAAGGAGGCGGTCGGGGTGCCGGTCATCAGGGCCGCGGAGGAGACGCTGCTGCGGCGCGCCGTCGAGGCGTGGCAGGACGAGCCCGGGATCGAGGTTCTCGGCAACGTCGACGCGGAACGCCTGTCGATCCTGTCCTTCGTCGTACGACGCCCGCCGGACGCGGCCGGCCACCAGCGCTACCTGCACCACAACTTCGTCGTCGCCCTCCTCAACGACCTGTTCGGCATCCAGTCGCGTGGGGGCTGCTCGTGTGCCGGGCCTTACGGCCATCGGTTGCTGGGCATCGACCTGGAACGCTCGCACGCGTTCGAGCGCGAGATCACCCGCGGTTGCGAAGGCATCAAGCCCGGCTGGGTCCGGGTGAACTTCACCTACTTCGTCGACGAGCAGGTCGCCGACTACATCATCGATGCGGTGCGGTTCGTCGCGAGGAATGGCGCGCGGTTCCTGACCGACTACGGCTTCGACCCGCACACCGGCCTGTGGCGGCACCGCAAGGGCCCGATCGAACCGCCGCTGCGGTTGACGGATGTGCGCTACGACGCGGAGACCGGCGAGATGTGCTATCCGCGGCACGAGGTGCGGGCGGACGTGTCGGTTCTCGCCGAGCATCTGCAGGAGGCGGACGAGCTCGCGGCCGAGCGGGACGAGCCCGACTGCAGCGGCCACACCCGAGGTGTGCGCGAGGACTTCGAGGCGCTGCGCTGGTTCGACCTGCCCGCCGCCTGCCTCACCTGACCGATTGCGCGCTCCCCGCCTTCTAGGTCAGGCAGCGCGCAATTCACAGGGTGGGTGTTGCGCACAGGCCGATCCCGGGCCGGCGCCAGGCCCGGGGATCGTCGGCACGATCGCCCCATGCCGAAGACCACCAGGATCACCCCCGCGCTCGCCTCGCTGTTCCAGGAGCAGGACAGGGTCGTCACCCGTTCCCAGTTGACGCAGCACGGATTCGGGCCGGACGCCGTCCAGCACCGCGTGGACCGGGGCGAGTGGACGCGCATCCTCCCCGGGGTCGTCCTGACCCAGAGCGGCACACCGAGCCGGCGACAGCGCGTGTACGCCGCCTGGTTTTGGGCGGGTCCCGTCCGCCGCGATCGACGGCCCGTCTGCCTGCCGTTGGTACGGCGTCGACACCGGGTCGGACGACAGGCACATGGTGTATGTCGTCGCGCCGTACGGCGTCGGTGTCCGGACCAAGTCGTTCGTCACCGTCCGCCGAGCGATGGCGCCGATAGCGATCGGCGCGCGGACGCTGGTCCCCTACGTCGACACCGCCACCGCCGTCGTCGTCGCGGCCCGCAGCGCTTCCGGCTCGCGCGCCGCGGTCGCGCTGCTCAGCCGTGCGCTTCAGCAGCAGCATGTGACCCTCGCGGGGCTCCGTGATGCGCGCGACCTGATCGGCCACAAATGGTGCCGCGGCGTCGACGCCGCCCTCGTGACGGTCGGGGTGGGCGTCCGCTCACCGGCGGAGAAGGACATGCGCGACCTCATGCTCACCAGCACGATCCTGCCTGAGCCGCGATGGAACCAATGGCTGGACCTCGGTGACGGAGGCCCCCTCGTGTGTGTCGACGCGCTACATCCAGAGGCTCGTCTCGTCACCGAGGTCGAAGGGCGGCGCTACCACGCTTGGGCCGACCAGTTCGAGAACATGCACGCCCGCCACGAGCGCCTGACGGCCGCCGGGCTCGTCGTACTGCACCCGACCCCGCTGCGGATTCGGCGGGAGCCGACCCTGCTGCTCCAGCGGCTCGAGCAGACCTATGTCGGCAACGTCGGTCGCGGCCTTCCTGCAGCCGTCCGCCTCGTGGACCCGCCCCAATTGCGCGCTGCCTGACCTAGAGGGCGGAGAGCGCGCAATTGACGGCTAGTGGCGGCGGGAGCGGCGGATCGCCCAGAGCAGGAACGCCACCCCGGCAGCCGCTCCGGCGGCCGGCACCGCGTTCTTCGCCTTGTCGCTCCCGGCGGCGCTTCCCGCCACCCCGCCGACCTTCGACGCCGCTGACCCCGCGGCCGACCCCGCCGCCGACACCGCCGAGCCCGCGGCCGAGACCGCGCTGCTGGCGGCCGACGTCGCCGTCGACGCCACCCGGTCGGCCGTCGTCGGGGCGGGCGCGGGCGCCAGCGAGGCGGTCGAGATCGGGGCGGTCGACTCCCCCGCGGTCACCAGGTCGGCGGCCGCCGCGGGCCGCTTGATCGGCGACGCGCCGTTGCCACCGGCCGGCCCGACCGGGCGGCGGTCCTTGCGCCGGCCGATGCGCAGGCCGAGGAAGACCGGGTCGTACTTGGTGTCCACCACCCGTTCCTTGAGCGGGATGATGCCGTTGTCGGTGATGTGGATGCCCTCGGGGCACACCTCGGTGCAGCACTTCGTGATGTTGCAGTAGCCCAGCCCCTCGTCCTCCTGCGCCATCTTCCGGCGGTCGAGAGTGTCGAGCGGGTGCATGTCGAGCTCGGCATAGCGGATGAAGAACCGGGGGCCGGCGAACGCCGGCTTGTTCTCCTCGTGGTCACGGACGACGTGGCAGGTGTTCTGGCAGAGGAAGCACTCGATGCACTTGCGGAACTCCTGCCCGCGCTCCACGTCGATCTGCTGCATCCGGAACGTGCCGCCTGCGTTGGACTGCGCCGGCCGGAACGCCGGTACCTCCCGCGCCTTCTCGAAGTTGAACGTCACGTCGGTCACCAGGTCGCGGATGACCGGGAAGGTCCGCATGGGCGTGACCGTGATCGTCTCCGCCGGGTCGAACGTCGACAGCCGCGTCATGCACAGCAGCCGGGGCTTGCCGTTGATCTCGGCGCTGCACGAGCCGCACTTGCCGGCCTTGCAGTTCCACCGCACCGCCAGGTCGGGCGCCTGCTCGGCCTGCAACCGGTGGATCGCGTCGAGGACGACCTCGCCCTCCTCGACGGGCACGGTGAACGACGCGAAGTCACCGCCGGACGCGTCTCCGCGCCACACCCGCATGTTGAGGTCGTGTCCCATCAGTTGCTCTCCTCGAACAGTTCCTTGAGCTCGTCGGGCATCTGCGGCAGCGGCTGCCGGTCGATCTCGAGCGCGCCGCGCCGGTGCCGGAGCACGAGGTTGACCCGACCCCACTCGGGATCGGCGGTCGGGTAGTCGTCGCGCGTGTGCCCACCGCGGCTCTCCTTGCGCTCCAGCGCCGCGCGGGCGATGCACTCGGACACGGTCAGCATCGACCGCAGGTCGAGAGCGGTGTGCCAGCCGGGGTTGTACTCGCGGCCGGTGCCCTTGACGCTCACGTGCTTGGCGCGCTCCTTCAGCCCGTCGAGCTCCTTCAGTGCCTGCTCGAGCTCCTCGCCCCGGCGGATGATGCCGACGAGCCGCTGCATGACCTCCTGCAGGTCGCGCATGACCGCGTAGGGGTTCTCGGCGCCCGGGTTGTCGAACGGCGCGAGTGCCTCCTGGTGGGCCGCCTGCGCGTCGGCCTCGTTGGGGCGCGGGCGCGAGGACAGACCGGCGACGTACGACGCCGCGTGCTCGCCGGCCCGCTTGCCGAACACCAGCAGGTCGGACAGCGAGTTGCCGCCGAGGCGGTTGGAGCCGTGCATGCCGCCGGAGACCTCGCCGGCGGCGTAGAGGCCGGGCACGGTCGCCGCCTGCGTGTCGGCGTCGACCTCGATGCCGCCCATCACGTAGTGGCAGGTCGGGGCGACCTCCATCGGCTCCTTGGTGATGTCGACGTCACCGAGCTCCTTGAACTGGTGGTACATCGACGGCAACCGGCGCTTGATGTCCTCGCTGGTACGACGGGAGGCGATGTCGAGGAAGACTCCGCCGTGCGGCGAGCCACGGCCGGCCTTGATCTCGGAGTTGATCGCGCGGGCGACCTCGTCGCGCGGCAGCAGCTCGGGCGGGCGGCGGTTGTTGACGTGGTCGTCGTACCAGGCGTCGGCCTCGGCCTCGTTGTCCGCCGTCTCGGCTTTGAAGAACTCCGGGATGTAGTCGAACATGAAGCGCTTGCCCTCGGAGTTGCGCAGCACGCCGCCCTCACCACGCACCGACTCGGTGATGAGGATGCCCTTGACCGACGGCGGCCAGACCATGCCGGTGGGGTGGAACTGCACGAACTCCATGTTGAGCAGCGACGCGCCGGTCCACAGCGCCAGCGCGTGGCCGTCGCCGGTGTACTCCCACGAGTTCGACGTGACCTGGAACGACTTGCCGATCCCGCCGGTGGCGAGCACCACGGCGGGCGCCCGGAAGGTGATGAAGGACCCGGTCTCGCGCCAGTAGCCGAACGCGCCGGCGACGCGCCCATTCCCGCCGGCAGAGCCGTCCTTCAGCAGCTGGGTGACCGTGCACTCCATGAAGACGTCGATGCCGAGATCGACCGCGCGCTGCTGCAGCGTGCGGATCATCTCGAGCCCGGTGCGGTCGCCGACGTGCGCCAGCCGGGCGTAGCGGTGGCCCCCGAAGTCGCGCTGGGAGATCTTGCCTTCCTTGGTGCGGTCGAAAAGCGCCCCCCACTCCTCCAGCTCCCAGACCCGCTCCGGCGCCTCCTGCGCGTGCAGCTGGGCCATCCGCCAGTTGTTCAACATCTTGCCGCCGCGCATCGTGTCGCGGAAGTGCACCTGCCAGTTGTCCTCGGACCACACGTTGCCCATGGAGGCGGCGATCCCGCCCTCGGCCATGACCGTGTGCGCCTTGCCCAGCAGCGACTTGCAGACGATCGCGGTGCGCGCACCGGACTCGTGCGCGGAGATCGCCGCGCGAAGACCCGAACCGCCCGCCCCGATGACGATGACGTCGTAGTCGTGGGTTTCGTACTCAGCCACCTGACGCTCCGCCGCTCGCCTAGAAGATGTGGTGGTAGTCGTGGATCGTGCCGTTGGACACCAGCCGGATGTATCCGTCGGCCACCGCGATCCAGATGAGCGACGCCCACGCCCACTGCATGTGCTTGTTGTTGAGCCGGCTGACGAAGCCCCACAGCCGGTAGCGCACCGGATGCCGGGAGAAGTTGTTGATCCGGCCGGCGGTGATGTGCCGGCAGGAGTGGCAGCCCAGCGTGTAGCCCCAGATCAGCAGCGCGTTGACCACGAGAACGCCGGTGCCCACCCCGACACCCAGGCCGCCGGGGAAGTCGAACGCGATGACGGCATCCCAGGTCAGGATCGCCGCGAAGATCATCGCGAAGTACCACGTGTACCGGTGGATGTTGTTCAGGACCAGCGGGAACCGCGTCTCACCCGTGTACTTCCCGTGCGGCTCGGCGACCGCGCACGCCGGCGGCGAGAGCCAGAACGACCGGAAATAGGCCTTCCGGTAGTAGTAGCAGGTCGCCCGGAAGGCCAGCGGGAAGATGAGGATGTAGATCGCCGGGGAGATCCACTGCGGCCCCGGCAGCTGCGCCCACGAGACCTCGGTGGGGCACCCCTTGATGAAGCACGGGGAATAGAACGGCGACAGGTAGGGGTCGGCGAAGTAGATGCGGTGGCCGGTCCCCGCCACGATGGGATGGTTGAACGCCGCCCATGTCGAATAGATGACAAAAGCGGTGAAACCGACCGCGATGATCAGCGGCTGGAGCCACCACCGGTCCTGCCGCAGCGTGCGCGCCGCGATGTCGGCGCGTGCCCGGGCAGGCGCAGCCTGCTGCCCGGCTCCGAGATCCAGTGACATGCCTGTCATTCTTCCGTGGCGGTGTGGCCCCAGACACACCGGGGCAGGATTGGAAGCCTTAGGCCACTCCGGGTGTTTGATAGGACGTGATGACGACCACAACCGCAGCCCCGCCGGTGTCGCCGGCCGACCGCTGCGACCGATGCGGCGCCCGCGCCGCCGTTCGCGCGACCCTCCCCGGCGGCTCCGATCTCCTGTTCTGCGCCCACCACGGTCGTCAGCACGCGGCCAAGCTGAAGAACGTCGCGATCGAGATCCGCGACGAGGAGGGCGTGCTCGGCGGTCCCCAGTAGGCCCACCGCCCGGCAGACCCCGTTGGTCGCCGTCAAGCCGTCAGGTCAGCCGCTCCAGGTCGGCCAGCTGGGTGCGTAGCCAGCGCTCCACGTCGTTCGCCCGGACCGTGTCCGCAGCCGCCGTCATCAACCCCCGCCGGCGCTCCCGGTCCATCGTCAGCGCCTCGAACATCGCGTCGGCCTGCTGTTGCAGGTCGAACGGGTGCACGGTGAGGGCGAAGTCGCCCAGCTCCTCATGGGCGCCGGTGTTCTCGGACAGCAGGAGCACCCCGTCGCGCTGGTTGGCGATGACGGCCTCCTTCGCCACGAGGTTCATCCCGTCGTTGACCGCGTTGACGACGAGCACGTCCGCGAGCTGGTAGGTCGCGACCGCGAACGCCATGTCCTCCTGCAGCCGCATGTCGATCGGCTGCCAGCCCTCCATGTGGTGACGGGCGTTCACCTCGGCCACGACGCCGCCGACCTGGGCGAGGTAGTCGGCGTACTCCGGCACGTCCTGCCGGCTGGGCATCAGCGAGGCCAGGAACGTCACCCGGCCCCGCAGCTCGGGATGCTCGTCGAGCAGGAGGCCGAACGCCCGGAAGCCGCGAACGATGTTCTTCGACGGGTCGGTGCGGTCGATGCGCACGATCAGCTGCTGTCCCTCGTCGAGGAACTGGCGCTGCAGCGACTGCCTGTGCGCGGCGACCTCCTCGCTCGCCGCGAGCTTCTCCACCGACTCGACGTCGACGGAGATGGGATAGGCACGGGCGGTGACGGTCCGCGTGGTGCCGCCCGGGCCCGGCACCTCGACCGTGCTGCGCCGGAAATCGACCGGTAGGTCGAGGATCTCCTGGGCGCAGGACAGGAAGTTGCGCGCGAACCGGGTGGTGTGGAACGCCACGACGTCGCAGCCGAGCAGGCCGCGGAGGATGCTCCTCGCGCATCCGCGCCGGCAGCACCCGCCAGCCGTCCGGTCCCGGCCACGGGATGTGCACGAAATGGCTGATGACGCTGTCCGGGCATTGCCGGCGCACCATGTCACCGACGAGGTAGAAGTGGTAGTCCTGCAGCATCACCATCGCCTGCCCCCCGGCGCGCTCGACCTCCTCGACGACGGCGGCCGCGAACTGCTCGTTCACGGCCGCGTAGCCATGGTCGTAGGCGTCGTGGATCTCGGCCGTGATCTCCGGCGCGGTCGCGAGGCCGTAGAGCCCGTGCTGCACGAACCACAAGAGCGGGTTGGCGATCTGCGTGTAGAACTGCTCGTGCCGGTCGCGGTCGACCTCGACGTACCGGACGTTCAGGGACGGCCCGGGCGCGGTGTCCTCCTCCTCGACCACCTGGAGTTCCGGGGTGAACGCGATCTCGATCGGATGGCCCTCGTGCTCGGCGGCCACTAGCACGTCGGTCTGGCTCGCGGCGGCGCACACCCAGACGGCCTCGTCCAGGTGCTCAGCCAGCCCCATCAGGGCGGTGACGAGACCGCCGGCACCCCGCTTGAGCGTCAGGCCCGACTTCGTCCGGCGAAAGGTGGCGGGCCCGCGGTGCGAGAGCAGTACGACGGGACCCATGCGCCCATTGTCCCTGATCGTCTGACCGGAGCGACTCCGGCGTCAGCCCAGCCGGACGAGAGCGGCCCGCGCTGTGTAGCGATCAGCGTGCCGGTGCAGCCGCAGCGGCAGCCCGAAGCAGGCCGACAGCGCCGACGAGGTCATCGTCTCGCCCAGGGGGCCGGCGACGACGATCTCGCCGTCGCGCAGCAGCAGCGCGTGGGTGAAGCCGGCCGGCACCTCCTCGACGTGGTGCGAGACCAGGACGAGGGCAGGCGCGTCGGGATCGGCCGCGAGCCGGCTGAGGGTGCGCAGCAGTGCTTCCCTGCCACCGAGGTCGAGCCCGGCGGCGGGCTCGTCGAGCAGCAGCACCTCCGGGTCCGTCATGAGCGCCCGGGCGAGCTGGACGCGCTTGCGCTCGCCCTCGGACAGCGTGCCGAACGCGCGCTCGGCGAGCCTGCGGCAGCCGAGCTGGGCCAGCAGGTCCCGGGCGCGGGACTCGTCGACCTCGTCGTAGCGCTCGGTGCCCCGGCGGACCGACGCGTACGACGCGGTGAGAACGACGTCGAGCACCCGCTCGTCACCCGGCAACCGATCGGCGAGAGCGGCACTGGCCCAACCGATGCGCGGCAGCAGGTCGTCGAGGTCGGGCCCCTCCCCGTCGACCGGGCTGAGCGACTCCCCGAGCAGGTGCACCGAGCCGGTGCCCGGCCGCACGGTGCCGGCCGCGACCTGCAGCAGCGTCGTCTTGCCCGCGCCGTTGGCGCCGAGGACGACCCAGCGCTCGTTGGCCCGCACGGTCCAGGAGACCTCACGGAGCAGCACCGCGTCGCCGCGGCGCACCGAGACGTCGTCGAGGCGAACGACGACATCGGGAGGCGTCAGCTCGACGGCGGCGGTCACCCGTCCGAGGCTAGGTCGCGACGGGCGTTTCGCCTGGTTCCCACGCCGGGAGCGGCGGCTCGAACGCCGCCGGGTGCGACAGGTAGGCCCGCAGTGCCGCGGCGAACGCCGCTGCCTGCGAGCCGTCGGCGTAGCGATGGTCGAACGTCGCCGTCAGCGTGATCATCGGCCGGGCGATCACCCGTCCGGAGACCACCACGGCCTTCTCCTGCACCGCACCGACGAGCACGAGCAGCGGCACCCGGTAGTGCCGGGCCAGCGGCGAGAACGCACGCGAGACGCCCCACATGCCGACGGAGGTGACCATCGCCCCGCCGAAGGGCTGCCGGGGCAGCCCGAGGGCCGGCAGGTCCAGGTTGAGGTCGTTGGTCAGGAACGCGGACGCCCGCATGGCCGGCTTGAGCACCGGTCCCGGCAACGCCTGCAGCAGCGCCTTGGTCCGGCCGAACTCGGGATCCTCGTCGAGCTGGATCGCATGGCTGCGCCGCTCGAGCTCCCGCGCGATCTCGTGGACCGGCTTGGTGTCGGTGGCGATCACCTTCACGCCCGGACAGCTGCTCACCCGGAGCGGCGACGATGAAGAACACATCGGTGCTCTCCCGCGGGTGCTCGCGCCCGAACGCGAACCGCACGCGCAGGCTCGGCACCTCGGTGAGCCCGTAGGCGACCGCCTTGCCGACCAGGTGGGTCACCGTGACGTGGACGCCCGTCCGCCGTCGTACGTCGGCGATGTAGCTCTGCAGGACGGCGGCATCGAGCTCCATCTCGCCGTAGAACTGCGGGTCGTTCGGCGGGCCCCAGAGAGAGCCGGCCAGCTTGCGCCATCCGGACACGCGTCGCGCCATGGGAACCTCCTCCGGTCGCACCGCGGCCGGCGTGGTGCACCGGGAGCAGCGTGCGGCAGCCGACGGCCCGGCGCCCAGAGTCTTAGGACCCGGGCGTTACAGGCCGCGGCGGAGGGCGGCCATGCGGTCCTCGAGCTGCTCGAGGGTCGCCTGCGGCGTCGGCGGGCCGCCGCAGCGGCGACGGAGCTCGGTGTGCACCCAGCCGTGCGGGCGGCCGCTCGCGCGCGAATAGGCGGCGACCATCCCGGACAGCTGGCGGCGGACCGTGGCGATCCGCTCGTACGCCGCGAGCTCGGACTCGTCCGGCTCGTCGTCCGCGACCGCCGACAGCGCCCCGGCGCGCCGCCGGTGCTCGCGGTCGCGCCGGGCGAGCAGCGCCGCGGTCTGCTCGGGCGAGAGCAGACCGGGCAGCCCGAGGAACTCCTCGTCCTCGTCGGTGAGCGGCTCGGCGAGCACCGCCCGCCCCCCGTGCAGGACGTGGGCGAACTCCGCGTCGGACTCCAGCGCCTCGTAGCCGAGCGCGTCGCTCGCCTCCTCCGGCACCTCGACCACGACATCGAGCCCGTCGCCGCCCGGGTCCGGTGGGGGGATGACGTGGTTGCGCTCGGACTCCAGCTCCGCGGCCAGCGCGAGCAGCGGGCGGACCGCCGGCAGGAAGACCGTCGCCGACTCCCCCGGCCGCCGCGAACGGACGACCCGGCCCACTGCCTGCGCGAAGAACAGCGGCGTCCGGTACGACGTCATCCACGCGAGGCAGGCCGCCCGGGGGACGTCGACGCCCTCGCTGATCATGCGCACGCAGACGGCCATCCGCTGGGTGCCGACCGTGAACTCACCGATCCGCTCGTTGGCCTTGGGGTCGTCGGAGAGGATCACGACCGGCCGCTCGCCCGTGACCCGCTCGACGATCTCGGCGTAGGCGCGGGCATCGTCCTGGTCGGAGGCGAGGACGAGCCCGGCGGCGTCCGGCATGCCGTGGGCGCGCAGGTGCGTGATCCGCTCGTCCATCGCGGCGACGACGTGCGGCACCCAGCGCCCCTTGGGGTTGAGCGCGGTCTTCCACGCCGCCGCCTCGGTGCGCCGCGTGGCCGCCTCGGTGAGTGACGCGGCCATGACCTCGCCGGCGCTGTTGCGCCAGCGTGAGACGCCCGTGTAGGCGGCAAAGACGACCGGTCGTACGACGCCGTCCGCGAGCGCGTCGCGGTAGCCGTAGGTGAAGTCGGCGGCACTCTGCAGCCCGCCGGTGCCGTCGGCACCACCGCCTGGCTCCGCTCCCGCGACCGCTTCGTACCGGACGAACGGGATGCGCTCGTCCGGCCGGGTGCGGAACGGCGTGCCGGTGAGGGCGAGCCGGCGCCGGGCCGGCGTGAACGCGTCAGCCACCGCCTCACCCCAGGACAGGCCGTCGCCGGCGTGGTGGATCTCGTCGAGGACGACGAGGGTGCGCTTGGACTCGGTGCGGGCGCGGTGGAGCATCGGCGCGCCGGCCACCTGGGCGTAGGTGGTGACGTAGCCCCGGACGTCGGGCCGGACCGGCCCGGCGGAGTTGGACAGCGCCGGGTCGAGGTCGATGCCGACCCGGGCGGCCGCCGCGGCCCACTGCGTGCGGAGATGGTCGGTCGGGCAGACGACGACCAGCCGGTCGATCGCCCGCCGGCCGAACAGGCTCAGCGCCACGGCGAGGGCGTAGGTCGTCTTCCCCGAGCCGGGGGTCGCGGTGACGAGGAAGTCGGCCCGGTCGGCGTGGTAGTAGGCGTCGAGCGCGCTGCGCTGCCAACCACGCAGGAGCCGGGCGGGCAGGGTGAAGTCGGGCTGAGCAGTCATGGGAAGGGCCGAGCCTAACCCGCCGGCGGCGTCCCGACCGGGCTACGACACCCGCTTGTAGGCGCGCACGGCGAGCGGCAGGAAGACGGCGACGATCGCGACGATCCAGACGAAGGACAGCCACAGGTTGTCCCCCATCGGGGTGCCCAGGGCGAAGGATCGCAGCGCGTTGATGACGTGCGTTATCGGCTGATTCACGGCGAACTCACGCAGCCAATGAGGCATCGTCGCGACGGGCACGAACGCCGATGACACGAACGTCAACGGGAACAGCCAGATCAACCCGAACGCCTGCACCGCCTCCTCCTGCCGCAGTGCCAGCCCGATGAACATCGACACGCAGCACAGCGACAGCCCGAAGACCTCGGCCAGCGCGACCATCGCCACCGCGGACCGGCGCCGCCCTGGAAGCGGAAGCCCACGCCGTAGCCGACCCCGACGATCACGAGCAGGGTGATCAGCATGCGCACGCCGTCCGCGGCGAGCCGGCCGAGCAGGACGGCGGAGCGGGCGATCGGCATCACCCGCAGCCGGTCGATGACGCCCTTCTGCGCCTCCACCGCCAGCGAGATGGCGGTCGCCATGTGGCGAACGCCGCGGTCTGGCCGATGACACCCGGCAGCAGGAAGTTGACGTACCCGCCGGGGATCCCGCGGGTCGGGATCGCGCCACCGAACACGTACCGGAACAGCAGCGTGAAGATCGTCGGCTGGACGACGGTGAACATGATGTACGCCGGCACCCGCAGCCAGACCGCGAGGTTTCGCCAGGTCAGCACCCAGGTGTCGCTCGCGGCGCCAGCGGAGCCGGGACAGCGGGCCGCCGCTGCGTCCGTCCCGGCGACCGCGTCCTTCACGCGGTCTCCTCCTCCTCGGCCGGGTGTCCGGTCAGCGCCAGGAAGACGTCGTCGAGCGACGGCCGGCGCAGCGCGAGCCCCGCCGACTCGACCCCGGCGGCGTCGAGCGCGGCGCACGGTCTCGACGAGGGCGCCGAGCCGCGGCGCGCCGACCCGCACGCGGACGATGCCGCTGCCCGCATCGACGCCGACGGTGGCTGCGTCCGCCGAGCCCGGCGACGGCCGCGGCTGCGGCGAGCTGCCCGCGCTCCGGGACGGTGAACTCGACGACGTCGCCGCCGACCTGCGCCTTGAGCTCCTCGGCGGTGCCCGCCGGCGATGACCCGGCCGTGGTCGATGACGACGATCTCGTCGGCGAGCTCGTCGGCCTCCTCGAGGTACTGCGTCGTGAGCAGCAGCGTGGTGCCGCCCGCGACGAGATCGCGGATGACGTCCCACATCGCCGAGCCGGCTGCGCGGGTCGAGGCCCGTCGTCGGCTCGTCGAGGAACAGCACCGCGGGATGCGCCATGAGGCTGGCCGCGAGGTCGAGCCGGCGCAGCATGCCGCCGGAGTAGGTCTTCGCCGGCCGGTCGGCCGCGTCGACGAGGTCGAACTGCTGCAGCAGCTCGTCGGCGCGCTGCCGCGCGTCGTCGGCGGGCAGGTGGTGCAGCCGGCCGACCATCTCGAGGTTCTCCCGGCCGGTGAGCTCGTCGACGATGGCCGTCGACTGCCCGGCGAGCCCGATGACGGCGCGACCGCGGCCGCGTCGTGCACGACGTCGTGCCCCTCGACGCCGGCCCGGCCGCCGTCGGGCTGCAGCAGCGTCGTGAGGATGCGCACCGCCGTCGTCTTGCCGGCGCCGTTCGGACCGAGCAGCCCGAGCACGCTCCCCCGTCGTACCGCGAGGTCGATCCCGCGGAGCGCCTCGCCCGACGTCAGCCGCAAGGACTTGCGCCAACCCCTCGGCGACGACCGCGTCCTCACGTCACCCGGCGACACGTAGCGAAGCCGGGCGCACAGCCGACAGGCATTTCGCGCACAGCGGACCGGTCAGGCCTGTGCCACCTCGCAGTTGCTCGTGGCGTTCGACCACGTCGACTGCACCGGGAAGCTGCCGGTCGCTCAGCGTGATGTTCTGCGATGCGCCGTGACCGGAGGAGATCCATGCGCACTTGTCGGCGTTCTCCTCGCCCTGGATGTCGGTCCAGCCGCCGGCCGGGAACTGGTCGGTGATGACCTCGGCGTACTCGTGGCCGTCGACGATCGTCACCCCGTCGATGGCTCCGGCAGCCCCGGGGTTGACGAAGTTCGCACCACAGCTGGAACCCATGTCGGGGATGTAGGGGTCGTTCGCGAACGCGATCCCGCCGTACGGCGAGCTCGACGCCGACGTCGCCCGTCCAGTCGTGCCAGGCGCACCAAGTGCTCGTGCTCGTGTTGTAGCCGTCCGGGTGGGTGCCGGTCGGCGAGAGGATCGCGTACTGCGCGTTGCGGTTCGACGCGGCCGTCGTGTTGCCGAAGTGCGCCGCCGCCGCGACCGCCTCCTGGCCGAGCTGGGTCTGCGTCGCCTGGTCGGGTGCCGGCGCCGCGCCGTCGTACCAGACACCGGCCAACGCCCCACCGGTCGGATATCCGACGTGGGCGGCGGACGCCGGGCAGCTCGTGGCTCCGCTCGAGACGCCCTCGCAGTACTGCGTCATGACCCGCGACCAGCCCTCGTTGTTGCTGCCGAGGCCGCGGAAGAACGCCTGCAGCCGCGGTGCGGTGCCGGCCGGGTCGCCGCTGAACGTCGTGTCGCCGGCTGCGTCGGTGCCCGCCTGCCCCCACTGGGAGCCCCAGAACACCAGGTAGACCTTCGGCGCGCCGGTGGTGACACCGACACCGGAGTTGCCGCCGCCGTAGGACAGCGGGAAGTTGAGCAGTGCCGGGATCGGCAGGCCCAGCAGCCCCTTCTTCGTGTCGGCGAGCGCCTGTTCCACGGTGGGGACGAGCCCGTGCCGGTAGCTGTGGCCGCTACCGGTGCCCTGCGCGGCCGCCGGCGCGGCGGCGGTGACCAGGGGCACCGCCGCGGCCGTGAGAGCAACGACGGTCGCGCCGAACGCCAGCCGGCGTGGTCGGCGCGGTCGGCCGGAGCGAACGATTGCGCGCATGGTCTGGTTCTCCCGTCCTGCTGATTCCTGACAGCAGGACAACGGAAGGACCGCCGGAAGATCGCGGGCCGGGTCAGCCCCGTTCGTCCGGTCTCCGGCCGACGGCGGAGAGGGGAATGCCGCGGATCGACGCGTCGAGCACCTCGACGGGATGCGCGAGCCGCATCGGTGCCCGGGCGCGGGCGAGGGCACTGTCGATCTGCATGAGACAACCGGGGTTGGCCGTCACCAGCAGGTCCGCGCCGGTGGCCCGGACGTTCGCCGCCTTGCGGTCACCGAGCTCCTGCGCAGTGTCCGGCTGGAGCAGGTTGTAGACGCCGGCCGACCCGCAGCAGATCGCGGCCTCCTCGATCTCGCGCAGCTCGAGGCCGGGAATCGCCGGCGAGCACCGCCCGCGGCTGCGCGCGCACTCCCTGCGCATGGGCGAGGTGACAGGCGTCGTGGTAGGCGACCGCGACGGGCACCGGGTGCCGGGTGGCGACCGCGCCGAGCTCGACGAGCAGCTCGCTCACGTCGCGGACCTTCGCGCTGAACCGCTCCGCCCGCTCCCGCCAGCCCGGCTCGTCCCGCAGCACCCAGCCGTAGTCCTTCATGGACGAGCCACAGCCGGCGGCGTTGACGACGACCGCGTCGAGGTCGAGCCCCTCGAACGTCGCGATGAGGCGCTTGGCAAACGCGATCGCCTCGTCCTCCCGGCCCATGTGCAGCGACAGGGCGCCGCAGCAGCCCTGGACGGCCGGCGCCACGACCTCGCAGCCCTCGGCCGCGAGGACGCGGACCGTGGCCGCGTTGACGCTGCCGAAGAACTCCCGCTGCACGCAGCCGAGGAGCATGCCGACCCGCGCGCGGCGCAGCCCGGCGGCAGGGGTGACCTCCGCCACCGGCTCCACCTCGGTCAGCGGCGGCAGCAGCTGCTCCATGGCCGCGAGCGTCGGTGGGAGGTGCAGCCGTTGTGCCAACCGCTTGAGTCCGCTGCGCTGGTAGGCGCGCAACAGCGGCCGCAGCTTGCGCAACCGCTGCGGGTAGGGGAACAGGTTGAACACCATGGCCCGCAGTGCGCGTTCCCGCCGGGTCCGGGGGTGACGGCGCTCGACCTGTGCCCGGGTCGCCTCGATGAGCCGGTCGTACTGCACGCCGGACGGGCACGAGGTGACGCAGGCCATGCAGCCCAGGCACTGGTCGAAGTGCTGCACCATCGGCGCCAGCGGCTCGCCGTCGAGTCCTTCGCGCATGAGGTAGATCCGGCCGCGGGGCGAGTCCATCTCCTCGCCCCAGAGCAGGTACGTCGGGCAGGTCGGCAGGCAGAACCCGCAGTGCACGCAGTCGTCGATCAGCGCGTCGCCGGGTGGGTGGTGCGCGTCGAACGCCGGCCCCGCGCCGGGCGTGTGATCCGGACGCTCAGATGCCACCGACGAACACCCCCGGGCTCATCCGGTGGTCCGGGTCGAACCGGTCCTTGATCCGGCGCATCAGCTCCAGGCCCGGCACCGGCCCCCAGACGTCCAGGTGCCGCTTCAACCCGACCGGGGCGTCGACGACGACCGCGCTCCCCTCGTTCTCCGCGGCGACCGCCCGCACGGCGGCGACCGCGGCCGCCGCCTGCTCGGCCTCGGCGGACGAGCCGACCCAGACGACGCCGCTGCCCACGTGCGCGGCGAGCCGGGCGCCGGAGAGCTCCCGTCGTACCGCGGCGAGGACCGGGCCGAGTGCGGAGAGCCGGTGCGTCACCTTGAGGGCGAGGTCACCGTCGCGCCACGGGCGGCGGCCGAACCCCTGCGGCACGGTCTCGGCGACGGCACCGCCCACCGTGGCGAGGGCGATCGGCTGCCTGGGCGTCGGCGGCCGCCTGGGACGACTCGATGACGACGTGCAGCCGGGCACCGTCCCACTCGACGGCCGCCGGGACCACGCCGGTGCGGCGGAGCTCGGCCGCCGCCGCTGCGGGGTCGTCGGTCTCGACGGAGAGGACCCGGCACGCGGCGGGAGTCGGGTGCAGCCGGAACGTGCACGACGCGACGACCCCGAGGGTGCCGAACGAGCCGCAGAAGAGCTTGCCGAGGTCATAGCCCGCGACGTTCTTCACGACCTTGCCACCGGAGTGCGCGACCGTGCCGTCGGCCAAGACGACGGTGACGCCGATGAGCAGGTCGCGTGGGGTGCCGAAGCGCAGCCGGTGCGGCCCGGAGGCAGCGGTCGCGACCACCCCGCCGATCGTCGCGCCGTCCTCGGGCGGGTCGAGAGCGAGCCACTGGCCCGCCGGGGCGAGCGCGTCCTGCACGTCCTGCAGCCGGGCGCCCGCCTCGACGGTGACGATCAGGTCGCCGCGGGCGTGCTCGACCAGCCGGGCGATCCCGGTCGTGTCGACGACGATCTCGGGGCGCGTGCCGATGCCACCCCACGTGGCCTTGGTGCCGGCACCACGAACACCCACGACCTTGCCGGCGCCGGCCGCCTCCCGAAGGGCGTCGGACAGCTCCTCGACCGAGGCGGGCCGCACCGTCTCCGCCGGCGGCGGCGGCGGCTCAGAAGACATCCGCGACCCCGGCCTGCTGGAGCGGGTGCGGCTCGGTCCGACGTCCCGGGCGCTCGCCGCACAGCCGAGGCGTCGGGAAGACCTTGCCCGGGTTGCACAGCGACGCGGGGTCGAAGGCGCAGCGGACGAGCTGCATGGTGTCGAGGTCGTCCGCGCTGAACATCCGCCCCATGTGCTTCAACTTGTCGTGGCCGACACCGTGCTCACCGGTGATCGAGCCTCCGTGTTCGAGGCAGAGGTCGAGGATCCGCGCCGAGACCTCCTCGGCCCGCTCGGTCTCGCCCTTGTCCTCGTCGAACAGCACAAGGGGGTGCAGGTTGCCGTCGCCGGCATGGAAGACGTTGGCGATGCGGATCCCCGTGCGGCGCGAGAGCTCGGCGATGTCGCCCAGCACCTGCGGCAGGCTGGTCCGTGGCACCACGCCGTCCTGCACGATGTAGTCGGGGCTGATCCGGCCCATCGCCGCGAACGCGGACTTGCGGCCGCGCCAGATCTCCGCGCGCTCCACCGGGTCGGCCGCCACCCGCACCTCGAACGCCCCCGCCTCCCGGCAGAACCGGTCGACCTGCTCGACCTGCTCGTCGACCTCCGCGGCAGGCCCGTCGAGCTCGACGATGAGCACCGCCCCGGCCTCGGCCGGGTAGCCGCAGCTCACCGCCGCCTCCGCGGCCTCGATCGCGAGAGCGTCCATCATCTCGACGGCCGCGGGCAGCACGCCCGCCGCGATCACGGCGCTCACCGCGCCCCCGGCCTCGTCCATGGACGCGAACCCGGCGAGCAGCGTCTGCACCGCCTCCGGCGTACGCGTCAACCGGACCGTCACCTCGGTGGCGATGCCGAGCGTGCCCTCGCTGCCGACGAACGCCCCGATCACGTCGTACCCGGGTGGGTCGGGTGCCCGGCCGCCGACCCGCTCGACCGAGCCGTCCGGCAGCACGACCTCCAGCCCGGTGACGTGGTGCACGGTGAAGCCGTACTTCAGGCAGTGCGCGCCGCCGGAGTTCTCCGCGACGTTCCCGCCGATCGTGCACACCTGCTGGCTCGACGGGTCGGGTGCGTAGTGGAATCCGTGGGGTGCCGCCTGCTTGCTGACGTCGAGGTTGACCACTCCGGGCTGTACGACGGCGCGCTCGTCGTCGGGATCGAGGTCGAGGATCGCGGTGAGCCGTGACGCGACGATGAGCACGCCGTCCTCCCGCGGCAACGCGCCGCCGGACAGGCCGGTGCCCGCTCCGCGCGCCACGAACGGGATGTCCAGCTCGTCGCAACGGCGAACGACGTAGGCGACGTCGGCCGTCGACTCCGGGAGCACGACCAGCCCCGGGATGCACCGGTAGGCGGCGAGCCCGTCGCACTCGTAGGTCCGCAACGCGACGCGGTCGGTGACGACGGCATGAGCACCGAGCGCGCCGGCGAACTCGGCGGCGAGCGCAGCCGAGCACGGGGTGAGGGGTCAGTCGAGGCGCTCGTACGCCGGCAGGGTGAGGAAGGCGACGAAGTCGTCGTCGAGCGCGACCTCCTCGAAGATGTCACGCGCTTCCTTCCACCGCCCGCCGTCGTAGGCCTCGGCGCCGATCTCGTCGCGGATCTTCGCCGTCTCCTCGTCGGCGTACCTGCGCACCAGCTCGGCCGTCACCTGCTCGCCGGTGTCGGAGAGCGTGACGTCGTTGTGCACCCACTGCCAGATCTGGCTGCGGCTGATCTCGGCGGTGGCGGCGTCCTCCATGAGGTTGTGGATCGCCGCCGCGCCGTTGCCGGACAGCCAGGAGGCGATGTAGCGGATGCCGACGTCGACGTTGGTGCGCAGCCCGGCGCTCGTCTGCTCACCCGGCGTCTCGTTCGCCGCGAGCAGCTGGTCGGCCGTGACGCTGACCTCGGGCCGCTGCTTGCCGATCTGGTTGGGCTGGTCGCCCAGCACCTTGTCGAAGACCTTCATGGCCGTCGGCACGAGATCCGGATGGGCCACCCAGGTGCCGTCGAAGCCGTCGGAGGCCTCGCGCTCCTTGTCCGCGGTGACCTTCGCGATCGCCTGCTCGTTGATCTCCGGGTCCTTGCGGCTCGGGATGAAAGCCGCCATGCCGCCCATCGCGAACGCACCACGCTTGTGGCAGGTCTGCACGAGCAGCTCGGTGTAGGCCCGCATGAACGGAACCGTCATCGTCACGCTGTTGCGGTCCGGCAGCAGGAACTCCGCGCCGCGGTCGCGGAACGTCTTGATCATCGAGAACATGTAGTCCCACCGGCCCGCGTTGAGGCCGTAGGAGTGGTCGCGCAGCTCGTAGAGGATCTCGTCCATCTCGAACGCGGCAGGGATCGTCTCGATGAGCACCGTCGCGCGGATCGTGCCGTGCGGGACGCCGAGCGTCTGCTGGGCGTGGGTGAAGACGTCGTTCCACAGCCGCGCCTCGAGGTGCGACTCCATCTTCGGCAGGTAGAAGTAGGGCCGGGTGCCCTTGTCGAGCAGCCGCTTGGCGTTGTGGAAGAAGTACATGCCGAAGTCGAACAGCGACCCGCTCATCGGCTTGTCGTCGACGAGCACGTGCTTCTCCGGCAGGTGCCAGCCGCGCGGGCGCGGCATGAGCATCGCGATCTCGTCCTTGAGCTTGTAGTCCTTGCCCTCCGGCGAGGTGAAGTCGACGCGGCGCTCGATCGCGTCGGTCAGGTTGATCTGACCCTGGACCATGTTCTGCCAGGTCGGCGTGTTGGCGTCCTCGAAGTCCGCCATGAAGACCTTGGCGCCGGAGTTGAGGGCGTTGATGAGCATCTTGCGCTCGGTCGGACCGGTGATCTCCACGCGGCGGTCCTGCAGGTCGGCGACCGGTGCGACCCGCCACGAGTCGTCGGCCCGCACGTCCTTGGTCTCGTCGAGGAAGCCCAGCCTCCCGGTCTGGGCCGCCTGCCGGCGCCGGTCCGCGCGCCGCGCGAGCAGCTGCTCCCGGGTCGGGCCGAACCGGCGCTGCAGGTCGGTGACGAAGGCCAGTGCCTCGGCTGTCAGGACCTCGTCGTAGCGCTCGCCGCCCGGTCCGACGACCTTCGCGTCACTGCCCGCCATCCTCGTCCTCCTCGCATCGACACGTTCGCCTCCATTGTCCGTCA
Source organism: uncultured Actinomycetota bacterium (assembly GCA_963835405.1). Taxonomy (GTDB): domain Bacteria; phylum Actinomycetota; class Actinomycetes; order JAFAQI01; family JAFAQI01; genus CAWIFV01. The sequence goes on along the minus strand of CAWIFV010000004.1, from coordinate 269,965 downwards.
GGACACGGGACGTGCCGGAGCCGGGTCAGGATCGGCGGCGGCGCCAGAGGATCACGGCGAGGACGACTGCGAGGACCGCGGCGACGGGCGCGAGCCTCTTGACGATGCTGCCCCCCGCCACGTCGAGCAGGTCGATCGCCTCGGCGGGGCGCCGGGGCGGGGCCACCTGGCGCGGCCCGGAGCCGCCCGCCGGCGCGGAGATCGACGCCGTGCTCTGCTCGGGCAGTGGAGCGGGCGGCGCCGGCGCCGCCTCGACCGGCCCGGCAGCGGTGGGTGGCAGGTCGGGCGCGGCGACGCTCTGCACCGGTACCTGCTCAGTCGCGGGCTCGGCGGGCTCCGCCGCCGGCGTCGGCTCGTCCGCGCTCCCGGTGGCGGGGGTCGACGGCGCGGAGAGCTCCTCCGCGAGACACGACGCGAACTGGCCGATGAGCTTCCCGCCCACCTCGGCCATCACCCCGCGCCCGAACTGCGCCGGACGTCCCGTGACGTTGAGGTCCGTCTCGACCCGCACCCTGGTGGTCGACGCCGATGCCGACTCCAGAACGGTCGTCACGGTGGCGGCGGCGGTACCGGTCCCCCTGGCCTCCTTGCCCGAGGCCTCGATGACGGCCCGGTGCCCTGCCTCGTCGAGCGAGGTGAACCTGGCCTTGCCCTTGTAGGTCACCTGGATCGGCCCGACCTTGACCTTGACGGTGCCGGTGAACTCGTCACCGTCGACCGTGAGCAGCGTGGCCCCGGGCATGCAGGGCGCGACGCGCTCGACGTCGAGCAGCACCTTCCATGCCTCGTCGACGGGCGCCGGGACGGTGAAATCGTGCTCGAGCTTCATGTCATGTCCTCCGAGAGACGGACGAGGTCCGCCGGGGTGTCGATGTCACGGTCGCTGGCCACATCGTCGCAGGCGACGAGGCGCAGCCGGTCGGCGTGGGCTCGCAGCCAGGTTCGGGCGCCCGTGTCGCCGACGGCCGTGGCGGACACGTCGGCCCAGGTGGACGCGTCGAGGAGCGCCGGGTTGCGCAGCTGCCCCCCGAACGTCGCGACGGCGCTGCGGGCACCGTCCCGCCAGGCGGCCACGAGGCGGCGGACCGCCTCCGCCGTGATCCCCGGCTGGTCGACGACGAGGACGACGGCCGCCGGCGCCTGCAGATCGGCGAGCGCCCGGAGCCCGCAGCGCAAGGACGAGCCCATCCCCTCCGGCCAGCCGTCGTTGACGAGCACGACGGCGCCGCCGAGGTCGGCGACCCGGACCACGTCCTCGGCGGCGGCACCGAGCACCACGACGACGGGGTCGCAACCACCGGCGCGCAGCGTGCGCGCGGCGCGGTCGACCAGCGTCTCCCCGTCGAGGGTCGCGAGCGCCTTCGGACCGCCGAACCGGCGGCCCGCACCGGCGGCCAGCACGAGACCGCCCGCTGTCACGTCGGCACGCGGTCCCGGTGGATGTCGCCCCTGGTCTCCGCGAGCGGACGGCCGCTGCCGCCCCACCGCAGGCCGATGATCTCGGCGGCGATCGAGACCGCCGTCTCCTCCGGCGTACGCGCCCCGAGGTCGAGCCCGATGGGTGAGCGCAGCCGGGCGAGCTCCGCCTCGGCCAGCCCGAGGTCGCGCAGCCGGGCCAGCCGGTCGTCGTGGGTACGACGGGAGCCCATCGCTCCGACGTAGGCGGCCGGCGTCCGCAGGGCGACCTCCAGCAACGGCACGTCGAACTTCGGGTCGTGGGTCAGCACCGCGATGACCGTCCGCTCGTCGACCGGTGTGTCCGCGAGGTAGCGGTGCGGCCACTCGCAGACGACCTCGTCGGCGTCGGGGAAGCGCTTCTGCGTCGCGAAGACGGGGCGAGCATCACAGACGGTCACGCGGTAGCCGAGGTACTTGCCGATCCGCGCGACCGCGGCGGCGAAGTCGATCGCTCCGAAGACCAGCATGCGCGGAGGCGGGGCGAAGGACTCGATGAACACGGCCACCTCGTCCTGCCGGCGCTCGCCCCGCGGGCCATAGTGGCGGACGCCGGTCTGCCCCTGCGCGAGCATCCCGCGGGCGTCGTCGACCGCCGCGACGTCGAGACCCTCGGCGCCGAGCGATCCGGACCGCCGGTCATCCCAGACGACGAGCTGGGCGGCGATCGGCGCCGCACCGCTGATCACGGTGGCCACCGCGACCGGCTCCTCCCGGGCGATCGAGGCCGTCACCGCCGGGTAGTCGGGGTGGGTCCGCGGCGTCACCGGGCGGACGAGGATGTCGAGGATGCCGCCGCAGGTGAGCCCGACGGCGAAGGCGTCCTCGTCGCTGATGCCGTACGTCGTCAGCACCGGCTCCCCGCTGCCGAGGACCTCGGTGGCGAGGTCGTAGACCGCCCCCTCGACGCAGCCGCCGGAGACGCTGCCGACGACATCGCCACGCGCGCTGACGGCCATGGACGCGCCCGGCTGCCGGGGCGCGCTGCCGCGCACCGCCACGACGGTGGCGAGCGCGAACGGGACCTGCGCCTCCCACCAGGCGTCGAGCTCGGCGAGAAGATCACGCATAGGCCACCTCCGCGGCCGGGCTCGGCCGCCGGCCCGCTCCCGCGACGACCACCGCGAGGTGCTCGAGCGCGGCGAGACTGTGTCCGCTCACGAAGTCGTCAACGTACGGAAGGGCCGCGGCCATCCCGGCGGCCTCGGGTGCGAAGCCGGGGCGGCCGGCCCGGGGGTTCGCCCACACGACCCGGTGGGCGAGCCGGTGCGTCCGCGCCATCTGCTCCCCGAGCAGGGTGACGTCCCCGCGCTCCCAGCCGTCGGACAGGACGACCACGACGGCGCCGCGCGCCATGCCGCGCTGGCCCCAGCGGTCGAGGAACTCCTTCAGCAGCACCCCGAGCCGGGTGCCGCCGGACCAGTCGGGGACGCTGCCGGCAATGGCCTTGAGCGCCGTGTCGGCGTCGCGGTGGGCGAGCTCGCGCGTGACCCGGGTGAGGCGCGTGCCGACGGTGAACACCTCGGTCACCGGTCCGCGCTCGCGGTGGCTCGCCGCGTGCGCGAACCGCAGCAGAGCGTCGGCGTAGCTGCTCATCGACCCGCTGACGTCGACCAGCAGGACGACCCGGCGGGGCCGTTCCCGCCGGGCGCGACGCGCCGGGTAGACCGGCTCGCCACCCGCGCGCACGAGACGGCGCAGCGTCCGCTGCCGGTCCACGACTCCGCGCGATGCCGGGCCGGTACGCCGGGTCCGGCGGCGGTCCGCCGTCAGCCGGAAGCCGGCGAGGATCCGGGCGAGCGCGTCCCGGTCCGCGGGCGAGAGCGAGGCGATGTCGCGGTGGCGCAGCACCTCGGTCGTGCTCGCGAGAGCCGACGCCGGCGCCGCGTCGCCGGAGTCCTCGGCCCCGCCCGGCGGCACCGCGTCGGCGGCCGGCACCAGGCGCAGCCTCGTCGCGGGCGCCGCCGGACGCCGGACCAGCGACGCCGGCCGGTCCCCGAAGTACGCCGCGAACACCCGGTCGTAGCGCTCGATGTCGTCGGCACCGGCGCACATCGTCAGCCGGCCGGCCCAGTAGACGTCGTCCCGGCGGGCCGGGTCGAGCAGGGCGAGCGCGGCGACGGTCGCGTGAACCCGGTCGGGGGTCGCGTCGACGCCGGCGGCCCGGAGCGTGCGGGCGAGACCGACGACGCTGTCGACGGCGCCGTACCGGCCTCCACCGTCAGCCGGCATCGACTGCCGCCGCGAGCATGCCGGCCAGGCCGCCCGGCTGCCGGACCACACGCTCGTGGTCCTCCCGGTACTTGAGCACCGCCCCGAGCGTGCGCGTGGCCAGGTCCTCGTCCAGCCGCTCGGCACCGAGCGCCAGCAGGGCATCGGTCCAGTCCAGCGTCTCGGCGACGCCGGGTGGCTTCAGCAGGTCGGCGGCGCGCATCCGTTGCACCGCGCCGGTCACCTCCTGGGCGAGCCGGGCGGTGGCCGCCGGGAACCGGCGCCGCACGATGGCGACCTCGCGCTCGAACGTCGGGTGGTCGACCCAGTGGTAGAGGCAGCGTCGCTTCAGGGCGTCATGGACCTCGCGGGTGCGGTTGGAGGTCACGATGACGACGGGTGGGTGCGCGGCCCGGATCGTCCCGACCTCCGGGATCGACACCGTGAACTCGGAGAGCACCTCGAGCAGGAACGCCTCGAACTCGTCGTCGGCCCGGTCGACCTCGTCGACGAGGAGCACGGCGGGGTCGGTCTCGATGGCCTGGAGCAGCGGCCGGGCGATGAGGAACCGGCGGCTGTAGAGCTCGTGCTCCAGCGCCTCCGGGTCCTGGGCGCGACCGGCGGCCTCCGCCGCGCGCAGGTGCAGCAGCTGGCGGGGGAAGTCCCAGTCGTAGAGGGCCTGGGACGCGTCGATGCCCTCGTAGCACTGCAGCCGGATCAGCGGCGCGCCCAGCACCCCGGCCAGCGCCTGGGCGAGTGCCGTCTTGCCGACGCCGGCGTCACCCTCGAGGAACAGCGGACGGCGCATCGCCAGGGCGAGGTACGACGCCGTCGCCACCCCGTCGTCGGCCAGGTACCCCTGGGCATCCAGCGCCGCCGTCAGCGCTTGCGGGCTCGGGACATCGTCCACCCCACCAGTCTGACGCATGGCGGCGGCGGCCGCCGGGTGCTACAGCCCGATCTTCGACCCCTGCAAGATGTCGACGGCCCTCGCGGTGCCCTCGATGTCGACGCGCGCGTCGGCCTTGCGGTTGTAGGCGAACAGCAGCAGCTCGCTCGGCAGGCTGCGGATCACCACGTCGTCGCCCTTGCCGACGGTCACCGGCGCCCCGACGGTGGGCTCGAGGCGGACGCGCAGCGGCACCCGCCGGAACGACAGCCGCGCCTGCTTCGCGAGCCGGGCCGCCACGGCCCGCTCGAGCCCCTCGGGCAGGTCACGTGCCGGCAGCCCGTTGGGGCGGCGGACGTCCTCGGTGTGGATGAGGTACTCGCCGGTGTTCACGACGTCGTCGAGCGGGCCGATTCGCAACCAGGGGGGCGGTTGGCGCAGCCGGCGCACGATCTCGTCGAAGCCGTGCACGCGGAGTGTGCTGCGCATCACCCGATCGGTGTACGCCGACAGCGGACCGAGGGGCAGGACGCCGGCAGCGGCGTCCGGGCGGTGCTCGCGGACGTAGCAGTGCGCGGCGAGATCGGCCGCGGTCCAGCCCTCGCACAGCGTCGGCGCGTCCGGCCCGACCGCGGTCAGCGCCTCGACGAGTGCCTCACGTTCGTGCGCAGCCCAGGAAGTCATCCGCGCAGGGTAGCCCGGCGCGTGGCGCCGGACCGAAGGCAGGAGAACGGTTGGCGACGGCGAAGGAAGGCCGGGACCAGCCCACCGTCCACACCCAGAAACGGACGTGTCATGCGCCTCGGCCGCCCAGCCGCCCTGCTCGCCGTCGCCGCCGTGACCGGCGCCACCTTCGTGGCCAACGCGTCATCGGGCGACGCAGACGAGTCCCTCACCGTGCCCGCCCGTCCCGGAACCGCCGCGGCCACCTGGACCGGCACCATCCCGCAGGGCGGGGAGGTCCTCCTCGTCGGGGACCCGCTCGGGGCGTGCAGCGACCCCTCGGACCCGACCGTCGGGGACCAGCACACCGTCGACGTCGTGGTGCCCGGCGACCTGGACCCGGACCTCGACGTCACGGCGCTCTTCTCGATCGACTGGGACAGCGCGGCCGACGGCGGCGTCGAGGACGAGCATCTCGTCGTGCTCGGCCCGGACGGCAGGACCGTCGCCGAGTCGGACACCGGCGGCCAGACCTACGAGTCGGCGGCCGTCACGCTGGTGGAGCCCGGCACCTACACGGTCGTCGCGTGTCCGTTCCAGAACCCGACCCCGAAGGACTACACGGGCACGGTCACGCTGATCACCGCCAAGCGGGATGGCGCCAAGCACGCCAAGGGGCCGTCGCCGTCGTACGCGCAGCTGACCGCTCCCGAGGCGGAGGCTGCGGACGCGGGTGAGCCGTCGATCGGCAACAACTGGAACACCGACGCGACGCTGTTCCAGGCGGGCCTGAGCACCTACCGGGTCGACTTCGACGACTCGGCCCCGGCCGCGACCTGGACCGATGTCAGCGCGCCGCTCAGCGAGATCAGCCTCGACCCGATCCTGTTCACCGACTCCACGACGGGCCGGACGTTCGAGTCACAGCTGCTGCTCGCCTGCAGCTCGGCCGAGTTCACCGACGACGACGGCGGCTCGTGGGCGCCGAGCGAGGGCTGCGGCGCGGGCACGGGCATCGACCACCAGACGATCGGCGGGGGTCCGTTCCCGCCCGCGCTGCAGCGCCCGGTCGGCTACCCGCACGCCGTCTACTACTGCACCAACGGCGTCGCCGCCGCGCTCTGCGCAAGCTCCCAGGACGGTGGGGTCACCTTCGGCCCGGCGGTCGCCGCGATCACCGACGAGTGCGGCGTCCTGCACGGTCACCTGCGGGTCGGCCCGGAGGGCACCGTCTACCTCCCGGCCTCGAACTGCCAGGGCAAGCAGGGAGTCTCGGTCTCGACCGACGGCGGGCTCACGTGGACGGTGCACACGATCCCCGACTCGATCGCGGGCACGTCCGACCCGTCGGTCGCGACCGGCAGCGACGGCACCGTCTACTTCGGGTACGCCGACGGCAGCGGCAAGCCGAAGATCGCCGTCTCGACCGACCACGGCGAGACCTGGTCGCCCAGCACGGACGTCGGCTTCCCGCTCGGCATCAACAGCACCGAGTTCTCCGAGGTCATCGCCGGTGACGGCGACCGCGCCGCCTTCGCGTTCCTGGGCACGCCGACCGAGGGCAGCTACCAGAGCCCGGACTTCGGGAAGAGCGCCGACGGCACGACGTTCGAGGGCGCCGAGTGGCACCTCTACGTCGCGACCACCTACGATCGCGGCGCCACCTGGACGACCGTTGACGCCACCCCGACCGACCCGGTGCAGCGCGGCTGCATCTGGAACGGCGGCGGGTCGTCGAAATGCCGCAACCTGCTGGACTTCAACGACATCACCATCGACAAGGTCGGCCGGGTGATGGTCGGCTTCGCCGACGGCTGCACCGGCTACGCCTCGGAGTGCCCGACGTCGAGCGACGTCGCGCAGAACAAGTACGAGTCGCACGGCGCCGTCGTCCGGCAGCTGACCGGCCGCACGCTGTTCGCCGAGTACGACGGGCTCCTCCCGGGCAGCGGGAAGCCGCCCAAGGACAAGCCGCACCACGGGAAGGGCGGCTGACTCAGCCCGCAGCGGCCGCCAGCACCGCGCGCCGGGTGAGGACGCGCGCGAGCTCGCGCCGGTAGTCGGCCTGGCCACCCAGGTCGCTCGGGGGTTCGGTCCCGTCGTCGGCCTGCGCCGCGGCGGCCTGCACCCCGGCGGTGTCCGCCGTGACACCGGCGAGCGCCTCCTCGACCGCGCGCGCCCGGACCGGCGTGCGTCCCATGTTCGTCAGCCCGACGCGGGCCTCGGCGATGGAGCCGTTGCTGCGGCGGACCGCGGCGGCGACACCGACGATCGCCCAGGCCTGGGCGACCCGGTGGAACTTCTCGTAGTGCACGCCCCAGCCCGCGCCGAGCTTGGGGATGCGCACCTCGACGAGCAGCTCGTCCGGGCCGAGCGCGGACTGCAGGTAGTCGACGAAGAACTCCCCCGCCGGCACCGTCCGGCGCGACCCGCCGCTCCCCGCGACGACGAACGAGGCGTCCAGGGCGACCGCCACCGCGGGCAGGTCCCCCGCCGGGTCGGCGTGCGAGAGCGAGCCACCGAACGTGCCGCGGTGCCGCACCTGGCGGTCGGCGACCGTCTCCGTCGCGCGGGCCACGAGCGGGGCGTGCTCGGCGACGAGAGGGTCGGCGAGGACCTCGGCGTGCGTCGTCGCCGCGCCGATGACGACGGCATCGCCGTCGTCCCGGACCCCACGCATGTCTGCGGCCGCACCGACGTCGACGAGCACGGTCGGGTAGGACAGCCGCAACCGCAGCAGCGGGATGAGGCTCTGACCGCCCGCGAGCACCTTGGCGTCCTCGCCGTGCTCGCGGAGCGCGGCCACCGCGTCGTCGACGGACGTGACCCGCACGTAGTCGAACTCCGGAGGGATCACCGCACACCTCCGCCGGTCTGCAGGGCGCGCCAGACGCGCTCCGGGCTGCACGGCATGCGCACGTCGTCGACGCCGTACGGGCGCAGCGCGTCGACGACGGCGTTCACCACCGCCGGCGTCGACGCGATGGTGCCGGCCTCACCGACCCCCTTCACCCCCAACGGGTTCGACGTGGCCGGCGTCTCGGTCCGGTCGGTGGTGAACCGGGGCAGGTCGGCGGCCGACGGCACGTAGTAGTCGACGAGCGAGCCGGTCGTGAGGTTGCCCTCGGCGTCGTAGACGGCCTCCTCGTAGAGCGCCTGCGCGACGCCTTGCGCCACGCCACCGTGCACCTGGCCCTCGACGATGACCGGGTTGATGACCTTGCCCACGTCGTCGACGGCGACGTAGGAACGGATGCGCGTGAAGCCGGTCTCGGTGTCGATCTCGACGGCGCAGAGATGGGTGCCGTGCGGGAAGGAGAAGTTCTCCGGGTCCATCACGTAGTCGGAGTTGAGCGTGGGCTCCATGCCCTCGGGGAGGTTGTGCGACGCGAACGTCGCCAGGGCGACCTGCTGGATCGTCGTCGACGCCTCCGGCGAACCCTTGACGCAGAAGGTGCCGGCCTCGAACTCGACGTCGGCCTCGGCCGCCTCGAGCAGGTGCGCCGCGACGCGACGTGCCTTGTCGACGACCTTCTGGCAGGCGAGGTGGACGGCGATGCCACCGACGACGAGCGACCGCGAGCCGTAGGTGTCCATCCCCTGCGGCGCCGCGCGCGTGTCGCCGTGGATGACCTCGACGTCGTCGAACGGCACGCCGAGCGCGTCCGCGGCGATCTGCGACCACGAGGTCACGTGCCCCTGGCCGTGCGGCGACGTGCCCGTCACGACCTCGACCTTGCCCGTGGGGAGCATGCGGATCGATGCCGCCTCCCATCCGCCCGGCGCCGTAGGACAGCGTGCCGAGCACGCGTGAGGGCGCGAGGCCGCACATCTCCGTGAACGTGGAGACCCCGATGCCGAGCTGCACCGGGTCCTTGCGCTCGCGCCGGGCGTGCTGCTCGCTGGCGCAGCCCCTCGTAGTCGAACAGCTCGGTCGCCTTCGCGGTGGCGGCCTCGTAGTTGCCGCTGTCGTAGGTCAGGCCGGCGATCGTCGTGTAGGGGAACTCCTCGTGCCGGATCCAGTTCTTCCGGCGCAGCTCCATCGGGTCCATGCCCAGCTCGGCGGCGAGCTCGTCCATGATCCGTTCGATCGCGAACGTCGCCTCCGGGCCGCCCGGCGCCGCGGTAGGCGTCGGTCGGCGTCTTGGTCGTGAAGACGCCGTGACAGGTGAACGAGTAGGCCTGCCATCTTGTAGATGGCGTTGAACATGAACGCGCCGAGGATCGGTACGCCGGGCGTGACGAGCTGCAGGTAGGCGCCCATGTCGGCCATCAGCTCGACCTTGAGCCCGAGCAGCGTGCCGTCGCGCTTGGCGGCGACCTCGATGTCCTGGATCTGGTCGCGGCCGTGGATCGTCGCCTGGTAGCCCTCGCTGCGCGACTCCGTCCACTTGACGGGGCGGCCCAGCCGCCGCGCGACGAGCAGGCCGATGACCTCCTCGGCGTAGACGTTGAGCTTGGAGCCGAAGCCGCCGCCGACGTCCGGCGCGATGACGCGGATCTTCTGCTCCGGCATCCCGGTCACCATCGCGAGCATGAGGCGCAGGATGTGCGGGATCTGGGTGGCGGAGTAGACGGTGTACTCGTCGCTGGCGGCCAGCGGCGCCACCACCACCGCCCGCGGCTCCATCGCCGTGGGGATGAGGCGCTGCTGGATGAACCGGCGCTTGACCACGACCTCGGCGTCCTTCGCCACGGAGGCGTAGTCGCCACCCTCGAACGGCCACGTGAAGGAGCGGTTGGTCCCCAGGTCGGAGTGGACGAGCACCTTGTCCGTCAGCGCCTCCTCCATGTCGACGACCGCGGGCAGCGGCTCGTAGTCGACCTCGACCGCCTCCACCGCGTCCGCGGCGGCGTACCGGTCCCGGGCGACGACCACGGCGACCGCGTCGCCGACGTAGCGAACCTCGTCGACGGCGAGCGGCGGGTGGGCCGGGTGCTTCATGTCGGGCGTCACCGGCCAGGCGCACGGCAACGAGCCCTGCTCGTCGGCGAGGTCCGCGCCGCTGAAAGCGGCGATGACGCCCGGGCGCTCGAGCGCCGGCGACACGTCGACCCGGGTGATCCGCGCGTGGGCCATCGGGCTGCGCACGAACGCGAGGTGCACCATGCCCGGGAACTGGATGTTGTCGGTCCAGGTGGTCTGCCCGGTGATGAGCTTGGCGTCCTCCTTGCGGAGCCGGCGGCGGCCGACCTCGCCGGCGGCGCCGCCCGCGGAGACCTCCCCGCCCCTCGGCGGCCACCTGCCGCGGCCGCTCACGCCGCCCCCCCGCCCGTCCCGTCCGCCGGCCTGCAGCACGGCGTCGACGATGTTCTGGTAGCCGGTGCAGCGGCAGAGGTTGCCCTCGAGCCCCTCGCGGACCTGCTCTTCCGTCGGGTCGGGCACGTCGCGGAGCAGGTCGACGGCGGCCATGATCATGCCGGGCGTGCAGTAGCCGCACTGCAGCGCGTGCTTCTCGTGGAAGGCCTTCTGCACCGGGTGCCACTCCCCGTCCGCGAGGCCCTGGATCGTCGTGACCTCGCCACCGTCGGCCTGAACGGCGAGAACGGTGCAGCTCTTCACCGCCTTGCCGTCGAGATGGACGGTGCAGGCGCCGCAGTTGGACGTGTCGCAGCCGATCGGGGTCCCGGTGCGACCCAGCCGGTCGCGCAGGTAGTGCACGAGGAGGAGCCGCGGCTCGACCTCGTCCTCGTAACGAACGCCGTCGACGGTGGTCCGGATTCGGGTCATGGGTCCTCCGGTGGCTCGATGAGTCCGGACCCTAGGGACGCGATCGCCGGCTGTCGATAGCGCGAGCGGACGACATAGCGTGCAACACGTGTCGACGGCCCCGGACGCGGTGCGCTTCTGCCTGACCTGCGGCGGCGCCATGACGACGAGGCCGGTGCACGGCACCGACCGGCGGGTGTGCCTGGACTGTCGGCGGATCCACTACGTCGACCCGAAGGTGGCCGTGGGGGTGGCGGTCTTCCGGGACGACGCGCTGCTGCTCGTCCGGCGGGTGATGGAGCCCGGGCGCGGCCTGTGGTCGCTGCCGGGCGGGTACGTCGACGCGGGCGAGCACCCCCGCGACGCCGCCACCCGCGAGACGGCCGAGGAGGCCGGCGTCCAGGTGGCCGTCAGCGGTCTCGTCGACGTCTTCGCCAACCCGCCGGAGCACGGCGGGGCGATCTTCATCCTCTACTCGGCCACCTGGGTCACCGGAGAGCCCGTCCACGGCGACGACACCGACGCTGCGGCGTTCTTCCGGCGCACCGAGCTGCCCCGGACGGTGTTCGAGAGCACCGCCGCGGCCATCGCCCGCTGGCCCCGGCGGGAGGACGGGTGACAGACTCCGCAGCCGTGACCCGACCGCCGCTCGCCTCCGCTCTGGCCGGTAAGCGCCTGCTCGTCACGGGCGTGACCGGGTTCGTCGGGGAGGCGCTGCTCGAGCGCATCCTCTTCGACCTTCCGGACACCTCCGTCGTCGTCCTCGTGCGCCCGCGGGGCGGGACGAGCGGCGCGGACCGCGTCCGGCAGCTGCTCACCAAACCGGCCTTCCAGCGGCTGCGCGAGCGCGGGCCGGACGACCTCGGTCCCCTTGTCGGTGATCGCATCACCGTCCTCGAGGGCGAGCTGCCCGACGTGCCGGCGCTGCCGGACGACCTGGACGTCGTGGTGCACTGCGCCGGCGAGGTGTCGTTCGACCCCCCGATCGACCAGGGCTTCGCCACGAACCTCCACGGGTCGCTCGCACTCCTGCGGGCCATCGAGGCGAGCGGCAGCCGGCCGCACTACGTGCACGTCTCGACCGCCTACGTCGCCGGCCGCCGGGAGGGGCACGTCACCGAAGGCCGGCTGGACCACGACGTCGACTGGCGGGCGGAGGCGGCGGCCGCGGAACGCATGCGGACCGCCGCCGAGGACGCCAGCCGGACACCCGAGCAGCTGGCCGAGTTCCTGCGCGCGGCCGAGCGCGAGCCACGCCGCCTCCGGGCCGATGGCCGTCGCCGACGGACGCGGAGCGCCGCCGCCGGGAGTGGGTGGCCACCGGCTGGTCGACGCCGGCCGGGAGCGCGCGCGGACGCTCGGCTGGACCGACTGCTACACGTTCACCAAGGCCATGGCCGAGCGCGCGGTCGAGGAGACCTGCGGCTCGTCCGGGCTCCGCTCGGGCGACGACACGGCCGGTCTCCGGCTGACGATCCTGCGGCCGAGCATCATCGAGAGCGCGCTCCGCCAGCCCTTCGCGGGCTGGATCGAGGGCTTCAAGATGGCCGAGCCGATCATCCTCGCCTACGGCCGCGGGGAGCTGCCCGACTTTCCCGGCGTGCCGGACAGCACCATCGACATCATCCCGATCGACTTCGTCGTCAACGCCACCCTCGCGGCCGCCGCCACCCCGCCCGAGCCGGGAACGCCGGCGTACCTCACGATCTGCTCGGGCGCGCGCAACCCCCTGAGCTTCAGCCGGCTCTACCAGCTGGTGCGCGAGTACTTCACCGAGCACCCGCTCGAGCAGCGCGGCCGGGGCGCGGTGCGGGTGCCGGCCTGGGAGTGGCCGGGCGCCGAGCGGGTGGAGCAGCTGCTGCGCCTCGGCGAGCGCGCGCACGGCACGGCCGACCGGCTCGTGACCCGGCTCCCCCGGTCCCGGCGGACCCGGCGGTGGGCGCACGACCTCGACCGGCAGAAGCGGCGGCTGGAGTTCCTGCGCCGCTACTTCGACCTCTACCGCCCGTACGCCGAGGCGGAGCTGCACTTCACCGACGCGCAGACGCTCGCGTTGCACGAGTCGCTGCACCCCGACGACGTCGCGGCGTTCGGCTTCGACGCCGCCGACATCGACTGGGCGCACTACATCGCCGGGGTCCACGTCCCGTCGGTGACCTCGACACTGCGCGCGCTGACCTCCGGCGGCCGCCGCCGGGAGCCGAGCCGGGCGGCACTCGACGGCAGCACGACCGAGGCCGGGCGGGTGGTCGCCGTCTTCGACATGGACGGCACGCTGCTGCCCTCGAACGTGGTCGAGTCCTACCTGTGGCTGCGGCTGCCCGAGCTGTCCGGTGCCGCCCGGACCCGCGAGGTCGCCGACGTCGCGCGGGCACTACCCCGGTGGCTGCTGACCGAGCGGCGGGACCGGGGCGCCTTCCTGCGGTCGGTCTACCGCCGCTACGCCGGCGCCGACCACGCCGAGCTCCTGCGGATCGTGGACGAGCACGTGACCGGCATCGTGCTGGCACGGCTGTCGGCGGCCGCCGTACGGGCGGTCCGGGAGCACCGGGCCGCCGGGCACCACACCGTGCTCGTCACCGGCGCGATCACCCCGCTGACCCGGCCGGTCGCGCCGCTGTTCGACGAGATCGTCGCGGCCGACCTGGCCGTCGGCGCCGACGGCCGGTGCACCGGGTTCCTCGTCCGGCCGCCGCTGGTCGGTGAGGCACGGGCCGCATGGCTGCGCCACCGGGCGGCGAGCGACGGCTGGGACCTCGAGGCGTCGTTCGCCTACGCCGACTCCGCGAGCGACCTGCCACTGTTGCGGGCGGTCGGGCATCCCGTCGTCGTGGACCCCGACGTCACCCTCTCGCGCCTCGCCCGCCGGTCGCGCTGGCCCGTCGTCGACTGGCACGCGGCCGCACCGGTCGGGCCGCATCTGCGCGCCGATGCGCTGGAACCGTCGCGGTGATCAACGCGCTGGAGGTCTACCGGTCGCTGCCGCGATACGTCGCCGCGCGCGCCGTCGGCGACCGGCTCCCCGGCCTGCTGGCCGGGCCCGTCACGCCGTTGCGGCTGGTGCACCGGGACCCGCCCCAGCCCCGGCACGACGGCTGGGTCCGCGTCCGGCCGCGGCTGTCGGGCATCTGCGGCAGCGACCTCGCCACCCTGTCCGGGCACGCCTCGCTCTACCTCAGTGCTCTCGTCTCGATGCCGTTCGTGCCCGGACACGAAGTCGTCGGCGAGACCCTCGACGACGCTCCGGACGCTGCCGGCGGGCACGCGAGTGGTCCTCGACTCGGTCCTGGCGTGCTCGGCGCGCGGGCTGGACCCCTGCCCCGCCTGCCGGACCGAGCAGCGCAACCGCTGCGACCGCATCACCGTCGGTCACGTCTCCCCCGGGCTGCAGACCGGCTTCTGCGCCGACACGGGCGGTGGCTGGAGCGGCCAGCTCATCGCCCACGCCTCGCAGCTGCACGCCGTTCCCGACGAGCTCGACGACCAGCGGGCGGTGCTCGTCGAGCCGCTCGCCTGCGCGGTGCACGCCGCCCGCCGGGCACAGCTGTCGGGCGGCGAGTCGGTGCTCGTCGTCGGCGCCGGCACCGTCGGGCTCTTCATCACGCTCGCGCTGCGTGAGCTCGCCCCGACCGCCGCCATCACCGTCGTCGCCAAGCACCGCCGCCAGGCCGAGCTGGCCCGGCTGTTCGGGGCGACGGACGTCGTCTCGCCGGGCGAGGTGCTGGGTGGGGTACGCCGCGCGACCCGGGCGCTGCGGCTGGAGCCCGAGCGCGGGTCGGCGTATCTCCTCGGCGGGGTCGACGTGGCCATCGACGCCGTCGGCTCCCGCTCGTCGGTGGACACCGCGCTGCGGACGACCCGGGCGGGCGGGCGGGTCCTCCTGGCCGGCGTACCGGCCGGCGGCGTGGACCTGACGCCGGCCTGGTTCCGCGAGCTCGAGGTCAGCGGTGCCTACGCGAGCGCCGGCGACGCGTTCGACGTCGCGATGTCACTCGCGGCGGCGGCACCGCTCGACGGCCTGCTCGGCGTGGCCTACCCGCTCGCGCGCTGGCGGGAGGCGCTCGACCACGCGCACGACGCGGGCCGGCTGGGTACGGTCAAGGTCGCCTTCGATCTGAGGAGCGCTGCGTAACCGATGAGCCGTCCTGGGTTCGTGCTCGAGGTCGACGAGCGGACACCGCCGCTGCTGGTGCACGCAGGCGAGTCGTTCCGGCTGCAGGACTTCCCCCTCGGCTCCCGCGTCGTCTACCCACCGGAGTCGCTGCCCGGCGTTCCCGACGTCGACGAGGCGATCGAGGACGCGCTGCTGCACCCGCTGGACAGCGAGCCGCTGCCGGAGCTGCTGCGGCCGGGGATGCGGCTCACCATCGCCTTCGACGACCTGTCCCTGCCACTGCCGCCGATGCGCAAGCCCGACATCCGGCAGCGCATCATCGAGCACGTCCTCGAGCACGCCGCCCGCGCCGGTGTCGACGACGTGCAGCTCATCGCCGCGAACGCGCTGCACCGGCGGATGACGCCCGCGGAGCTCGAGTCGATCGTCGGCGAGCGGGTGTTCCGGTCGTTCTTCCCCGACGACCTCGTCAACTTCGACGCGGAGGACCGCGCCAACCTCACGCACCTCGGCATGACCGACAAGGACGAGGACGTCGAGATCTCGCGGCGCGCCGCGGAGTCGGACCTGCTCGTCTACGTCAACGTCAACCTGGTCGCGATGGACGGCGGCTGGAAGTCGACCGCGATCGGGCTGGCGTCGTACAAGTCGTTGCGGCACCACCACAACAGCCACAGCATGGTCCACTCCCGGTCGTTCATGGACCGTGAGCACTCGGAGCTGCACTCGTCGGCCTGGCGGATGGGTCGCGTGCTGTCGCAGCACGTGAAGGTGTTCCAGATCGAGACGACGCTCAACAACGACGCGTTCCCGTCGCAGTACGGCTTCCTCACCAAGCGCGAGTGGGAGTGGTCGCTGCGCGACCAGGCCACGTTCCTGGGCGCCAAGCGCGGCATCGACCTGTTGCCGGCGAAACCGCGGCGCAAGCTCTTCCAGTCGATGGAGGCGCCCTACCAGCTCACCGGGGTGAGCGCGGGAGCGGTCGAGCCCGTGCACGAGCAGGCGCTTGCGCGGGTGCACCGCCAACAGCTCGTCGAGGTCGACGGGCAGAGCGACGTGCTCGTGCTCGGCCTGCCCTACCTGTGCCCCTACAACGTCAACAGCGTGATGAACCCGATCCTGGCCGCGTGCCTCGGGCTCGGCTATCTCTTCAACTCCTACGTCGGCCAACCGCTGGTGCGCAAGGGCGGCGCGGTCATCCTCAACCACCCGGTGCCGTGGGAGTTCTCGACGCTGCACCACCCGTCGTACGTCGACTTCTTCGAGGAGGTGCTGTCCGTCTCGACGGACCCGCGGGTCATCGAGCAGAAGTTCGAGGAGCAGTACGCGACGGATCCCTGGTACACGCACCTCTACCGGACGTCCTACGCCTACCACGGCGTCCACCCGTTCTACATGTGGTACTGGTGCGCGCACGCTCTCGACCACGTCGGTGACGTCATCTGGGTCGGTGGCGACCGGCGCGCAGTGGCGCGGATGGGCATGCGCTCGGCGTCGACGTTCGCCGACGCCCTCGAGATGGCCAGCGACACGGTCGGGCGGTCGCCGTCGATCACCTACCTGCACTCGCCGCCGCACGCTTTGGCGCACGTCCGGTGAGCCGAGCATGAGCAACATCGTCCGCGACGTCCGGCAGGTCGCGCGGGGCTGGCGGTGGTCGCACCGGCCGCTCCCGCCGACGTCCGCCGAGCCGCACCACGTCTTCCCGGAGCCGCGCGAGTTCTCCACGGACTGGGCGCGGTCGCGGCCGGCGCGCGCGGCACGCGAGGCGATCCTGCGCGGCGGTCTCGGGCCGATCGTGCGGCGCGAGACGACGCTGCGGGTCGAGGGGCTCGACGTGCTCGACTCGTGCGAGGGACCGGTCATCTTCGTGGCCAACCACTCGTCCCACCTCGACACCGCACTGCTGCTGACGACGCTTCCCGCCGAGTGGCGGCAGCGGGTGGCGGTCGGCGCCGCGGCGGACTACTTCTTCGACGCCTGGTGGCGGGCGGTCGGCTCTGCGCTGGTCTTCGCGACGTTTCCCATCGAGCGCGGCGGCGTGGGTCTGTCGGCCACCCCCGCCCGGCTGCTCGCCGACGGCTGGTCGGTGCTGATGTTTCCGGAGGGCACCCGCTCCCCCGACGGCTGGACCCGCCGGTTCCGGTTGGGCGCGGCCTACCTCGCTGCGGCCGCCGGCGTGCCCGTCGTCCCGGTGGCGCTGACCGGGTCGTTCGCCGCGATGCCGCGCGGACGGGCCTGGCCGAAGCCGGGGCGGCCCGAGGTGCACGTGCGTTACGGCCGGCCGGTCCACCCCGTGGCCGGCGAGGAGCCGCGTGCCCTGGGCGCGCGGGTCTCGGCCGCGGTCGCGACGCTGCTCGACGAGGACCGCACGGACTGGTACGCCGCGACCCGCCGCGCCGCCATCGGCGAGACCCCGGCACCGAGCGGTCCGCCGGTGGCGCACTGGCGGCGCGTGTGGGAGGCCTCGGCCGGACCGCGCACGCGTCGCCGGCAACCCAAAGCCTGGCGCTGAACGCAACCGATCGCGGGCCGAGGGTGTTGCCCTCGGCCCGCGATCGTGGCGGTCAGCTCTGGCCGCGGCCCGTCAACATGTCGCGGACCCGGTCGACCAGCGCCGCACCGGGGGCGAGCAGGGCGTTGAACGGCGGGTGGTCCGGCGCCTTCGGGTGCGGGTGCGTCGGCACGATCTTCTTGAGGTTCTCGACCACGGTCCCGAGCCGGTCGAGCTCCTTCTGGTCGACCACCGTGCGGAACTTCGGGAAGGCTTCGCCCTCCTCCTCGCGGATGTGGTCCTTGATGGCGGTCATGCAGCTCCTGCATGAGGACGCCGAACTGCGGGTCCTTGGGGTCCATGCCGTCGAGCTGCTTCATGACCTTCTCGGCCTCGGAGTGCTCGGAGATCTCGTGCTCGACGAGCTTCTCGCCACCCTCGATCTTCTTGCGCATCACCGGATAGACGGCCTGCTCCTCGGCCTCCGAGTGGCGGACGAGCTCGATGATGACCTTGTCGACGATGTTCCGGCGCTCCTGCGGATCCGTCGTCGCCTCGTACGCGGCGAACATCTCCTCCACCTCGCGGTGGTCGTGCTCGAGCAACGCAATGACGTCGGCCACGGGGCCTCCTTCGATAACCAGGTGAGTGTTCGGGGAATCCGTCTCTAGGGGTTCCCGACGGCCCCCGGCAACAAACGACGCCACGGTTAGGTTGCAGACATGGAGACGGCTCACGAGCAGAAGGTCATCGAGGCGGTTCCGACCGGCGTGCTGATCGGCGGGCGGTGGCGGGACGCGACCGGCGGAACGCGGTTCGACGTGGAGGATCCCGGCCACCGGAGCAGACCCTGTGCGCCGTCGCCGACGCCACGGCCGACGACGCCCGCGCAGCGCTGGACGCGGCCGTGGCCGCGCAGGCAGGACTGGGCCGGCGACGCGCGCCGCGGGAGCGCGGCGAGATCCTCCGCCGCGCCTTCGAGACTGATGACCGAGCGGCCGACGAGCTCGCGCTGCTCATGACGCTCGAGATGGGCAAGGCCGCTCGCCGAGGCCAAGGCCGAGATCGACCTACGCGGCGGAGTTCTTCCGCTGGTTCTCCGAGGAGGCCGTGCGGATCGACGGCCGGTGGTCGAACGAGCCCGACGGCTCGGGCCGGCTGCTGACGATGAAGCAGCCGGTCGGGCCGTGCCTGCTCATCACGCCGTGGAACTTCCCGCTGGCGATGGGCACCCGCAAGATCGGGCCGGCGATCGCCGCGGGCTGCACGATGGTCGTCAAGCCGGCACAGCTGACCCCGCTGTCGATGCTGGCCTCTGGCCGGATCCTCGGCGAGGCGGGCCTGCCCGACGGCGTGCTCAACGTCGTCACCGACGACGTCGGCGTCGGCGGTGACCGGGCCCGCTGATCGACGACGCCCGGCTGCGCAAGCTGTCGTTCACCGGCTCCACCGCCGGTCGGGCGGCAAGCTGATGGAGCAGGCGTCGAGGCCAGCTGCTGCGGGTCTCGATGGAGCTCGGCGGCAACGCCCCGTTCCTCGTGTTCGACGACGCCGACCTCGACGCGGCCGTGGAGCAGGCGCGGTGCGCGAAGATGCGCAACATCGGCGAGTCCTGCGTGGCGGCGAACCGGTTCCACGTGCACGCCTCCGTCGCCGACGAGTTCGCGGCACCGGCTCGCCGACCGGATGGGCGCGATGAAGGTCGGCCGCGGCACCGAGGACGGTGTCGAGGTCGGCCCGCTCATCGACGGCGGCCAGCGCGGCAAGGTCGCCGACCTGGTCGCGGACGCGGTCGGCAGGGGCGCCAGTGCGCTCACCGGCGGCGAGACCGTCGGCGGGCCGCGGCTACTTCTATGCCGCCGACGGTGCTCGCCGACGTCCCGCACGGACGCCACGCTGCTGCGCGAGGAGATCTTCGGGCCGGTGGCGCCGGTCGCGACGTTCACCACCGAGGAGGAGGCGATCGCGCGCCGCCAACGACAGCGAGTTCGGCCTGGTCGCCTACGTGTTCACCCGCGACCTCAAGCGCGTCGATCCGGGTCAGCGAGGCACTGGAGGCCGGGATGGTCGGGCTCAACCAGGGCCTGGTGTCCAACCCGGCGGCCGCGTTCGGCGGGGTCAAGCAGTCCGGCTTCGGCCGCGAGGGCGGCCGCGAGGGGATCGAGGAGTACCTGTCCACCAAGTACGTCGCCGTCGACGTCTGAGCGCGGATGCTCAGGCGCAGCAGCCGGCTGAGCCGGCGTCCCACGACGGGCGCCAGATCGCGGCTCATGGTCGCGGTCAGGTGGTGGGTGTCCCGGAAGACGATGGTGCCGTCCGTCGCCACGACGGGGCATGTCGCACCCGGGCAGAGCAGGTCGTCGAAGTCGAGGAAGGCCTGTTTGCGCACTCCCGCCCGCCGTTCCGCGTCGTAGAGCAGGTCGGCCCGGTCGAAGGCGAAGGCGCGGTCGAAGGAGCAGGGGCGCGCGTCGGTGCCGTGCTCGGCCAGGCATGCCGGGACGTCGATCGAGGGCTTGGGCACGTCCCGGACGACGACGACGCGCCGGGTGAGAGCCGCGATCTGGTTGCCCGTGACCGCCCATGCCCGGCGCCACGCGTCCGGCACCTCGTCCTGGCTCAGGGTGCGGCCCTCCGTCCCGCCGAACCTGCTGCCGCGGGTGACGAGGCTCCCGTAGTGCGACACGACGACGGCGTCGAGCCGCGGCAGGGCCTCCAGCCGCGCCATGACGTTGTTCCGCCACGTGTCGCACCACGGGTAGCTGCCGTGGAACTGCGGCAGCCGGACAGGCAGGGCGATCATCGGGCAGGCGCTCTTCGCCCACATCCACAGCCGCCAGTGCCGCTGCTCGGCGACCCGCTGCAGAGCCGGGAACCACTGCTCGGCGTGCGAGTCGCCGATGAGCGCGATCGTCACCGTGCCGTCCGGGTCGCCGAACAGGCAGTCGTCGTCGGCGGTCGTCGTGAAGTAGCCGACGTAGCAGTCGCGGGTGCCGCGTGGCTCGTCCCGCCGGGCCTGCTCCGGTGACATCGCCAGCAGCACCCGGCGGTCGGAGGACCGCGACACCATCGGCGCCTGCGAGGGCCGCACGGCGGCGACCGGCGCCAGCACCGGACCGCCGGGGTTGCCGTCGGTCGGGGGCAGGAAGACCACGGTCGCGGCCACGCTGGCGGCTGTCAGGGCCCCGCCCAGCACGAGGGACCGCCGCCGAACCGCGGCCAGCCACGCCGAGCGCCGTACCGGGTTCTCCAGCGCGTGGTGCGAGAGCACGCTGAGGAGGAACGAGACGACGACTGCCCCCAGCGCGACGAGGTCGCGGGCCGGCGCGAGAGTGGAGAACGGCGTCGGCGACAGCCCGTGCGCCGCGACGGCGCCGGCGAACACCAGCGCGGGCCAGTGCCAGAGGTACCAGGCGTAGGAGAGCCGGCCGACGTAGGTGAACGGTCCCCTCGCGAGCAGCCGACCGGCTCCGGTCAGCACGCCGCCGGCGCCGGCGGCCACCACCAGGACGGTGCCCAGCACCGGCGCGAGCGCGACGACGCCCGGGAAGGGGGTGGACGCGTCGATCAGGAACGCCGAGGCGACCACGACCGCCACGCCCAGCCACCCGAGCACCGGGCGGGCGGCCAGGGGCAACCGCGCCACCCTCGCGCCACCCAGAGCGAGCAGGCCGCCGGCCGCGAGCTCCCACGCCCGGGTGTGCAGGCCGTAATAGGCGTAGGGGGTGTTCTGGTTGGTGGCGACGACACCGAGAGCGAACGACGCCACGGCCAGGACCGACAGAGCGACGACCATCCGGCGAACGGCCAGCGTCGGCGCGCCGCGGCCGGCCGCGCGACGGGCGACGAGGACGAGCAGCAGCGGCCACACCAGGTAGAACTGCTCCTCCACGCCGAGGGACCAGAAGTGCAGCACCGGACTGCCGCTGGGGTCGCCGAGGTAGTCCAGCGACGAGGCGGCGAAGTGCCAGTTGGCGACGTAGAGCGCTGCGGCCCGCAGGTCGCCGGCGAGGGTGCCGCGGTCGAGCGGCGACACGACCCACAGGAAGGCCAGCGCGGTGACGACGATGACGAGCGCAGCCATCGGAAGCAGCCGCCGCGCCCGCCGCCCGTAGAACCGGGCGAACGACAGCCGCCCGTCGCGCGTGAGCTCGCCCGCGAGCAGGCCCGTGATGAGGAAGCCGCTGAGGACGAAGAAGACGTCGACCCCGACGAAACCGCCGCGCACCCAGGGCACACCGGCGTGGTAGGCCACGACGAGCCCGACCGCGACGGCCCGCAGCCCCTCCACGTCGGCCCGGTGGCCCGCCGAGCCGGCGTGGGGTGTCCGCATGACCCCTTGGTGCCCACCTTCGGGTCAGTTGATCCTTCCCTACGATTCCGCCATGACCGACCAGCCGTTCCACACGATCATCGAGCCGTTCCGGATCCACTCCGTCCAGCCGATCCGGATGACGACGCGGGCGCAGCGCGAGGCCTGCCTCGGTCCGGCCGGTCACAACCTGTTCAACCTGCACGCGGACGACGTGATCGTCGACCTGCTGACCGACTCGGGCACGGGCGCGATGTCCGCCGAGCAGTGGGCCGGCCTGCAGCGCGGCAACGAGGCCTACGCCGGCGCCTCGTCGTGGTTCCGCTTCCGCGACGCGGTCACGACGCTCTTCCCCTTCACGCACGTGCTGCCGACCCACCAGGGGCGCGCCGCGGAGAAGATCCTGTTCACCGCTGTCGGCGGGCCCGGCCGGGTGGTCCCGAACAACACCCACTTCGACACCACCCGGGCCAACGTCGAGTTCACCGGGGCCGAAGCGATCGACCTGCCCATCCCGGAGGGGCGGGAGCCGTCCTCCCGCCATCCGTTCAAGGGCAACATGGACGTCGCCGCGCTGGAAGCGCTGCTGAATGCACGGGCCGACGACGTACCGCTCGTCATGGTGACCGTGACCAACAACTCCGGCGGCGGCCAGCCGGTCAGCCTGGAGAACCTCCGCGCGGTCCGGGAGGTGTGCGACCGGTTCGGCAAGCCGCTGTTCCTCGACGCCTGCCGGTTCGCCGAGAACGCGTGGTTCATCCGGGAGCGCGAGCCGGGCCAGCAGGACCGGGCGGTCCCCGACATCGTGCGCGAGATGGCGTCGTACGCCGACGGCATGACCATGTCGGCCAAGAAGGACCCGCTCGCCAACATCGGCGGCTGGCTGGCGATGAACGACGACGCACTCGCCGAGGCGTGCCGGAACCTCGAGATCCTCACCGAGGGGTTCCCGACGTACGGCGGCCTGGCGGGCCGCGACCTGGAGGCGATCGCGCAGGGACTCAGCGAGTGCGTCGAGGAGGACTACCTGCGCTACCGCATCCGGTCGACGGCCTATCTCGGCGAGGCGCTCGAGAAGGCGGGGGTGCCGGTGGTCGTGCCGTTCGGCGGGCACGCGGTCTTCCTCGACGCGCGCGCCCTCCTCCCGCACGTCCCGCCGCTGCAGTACCCCGGCCAGGCGGTGGCGTGCGAGCTCTACCTCGAGGGCGGCGTCCGCGCCTGCGAGATCGGAACCGTGATGTTCGGGCGGCGGCCGGACGGGACCGAGGAGCCGGCCGCGATGGACCTCGTCCGGCTCGCCATCCCCCGCCGTACCTACACCCAGAGCCACATCGACTACGTCATCGAGGTGGTCACCCGCGTCGCGGCACGCGCCGCCGACGTCCAGGGCCTGCGCATCGTCGAGCAGCCGCAGTCGCTGCGGCACTTCACCGCCCGGTTCGCACCGGTCGGCAACTGACGCGCGCCCGGTCGCTCAGAGCGCCTCGCAGGCGATGTGGTCGTGGTCGCGGTCGAGCCCGCCGTTGTGGTTCATTGCCTTGCGGTAGAGCCGGTTACTGTGCTTGAAGCTCGTCACCGGCGTACCGCTGGTGTGGTCGACGGCGTGCAGGCGGCCGACGCCGTGCGGCCAACGCTGGTGAACGTGGTCGCAGTTCGTCCAGACGCCGACCGTCAGCGCATGGCTCGGGGCCGCCGGCAGAACAACCCCGGCAAGCCCGAAGCATCCGGCGACGATCCCAGCGGTGAGGCGGCCTCGCGCGGTCATGGGGCGACGATGCACCGGCCTGGCAGCCGCCGCTATCGGATGAACGGGCGGTAATCGCCGGACGAGGGGACCAGTCCCGGTGCCGTCGGACCCGTGTCGCTAGGTGGCGCGATCACCCGCGGTGGGGCGCCGCCGGCGAGCGCCGCCGTCCGGGATGCGTCGGCCCGAGTCCCGCCACTGCACGGCCGCGTGGAACCCCTCGCGCTCGGCGAGGTCCTTGAACCAGCGGCCCTCGGGGCTGTGCCGGGTGATGCCGTCGAACAGGGTCGCGAGCAGCTGGGTTCCCTGCAGACCCATGTTGTCGTAGGCCTGGTTGATCATCAGCTTCTGCATGACGAGCTGGTTGACCGGTACGCCGGCGATCCGGTCGGCCAGCCCCTCGACGGCCTGTCGAGGTCGGCCGCGGGCACCGCCTCGGTCGCCAGTCCCCAGTCCGCCGCGGTCGCCCCGTCGATGGTGTCGCCGGTCAGCAGCATCCGCTTCGCCCGCTCCGCGCCGAGCCGGTAGACCCACATCGCGGTGGTCGGGCAGCCCCAGACCCGGGCGGGCGGGTAGCCGATGCGGGCGTCGTCGGCGATGACGAGCAGGTCGCAGGACAGCGCGATGTCGCTGCCGCCGGCGACCGCGTGGCCGTGCACCTTCGCGATCGTCGGCTTGAGCGAGCGCCACAAGGTGAAGAAGTCGTCGGTGTTGCGGCGCATCTCACGGTAGTCGCGGATCGGGTCCCAGACCGGTCCCTGCTCCCACCGGCCACCCCGGACGTCGCCCTCGGCGTACTCCTTCAGGTCGTAGCCGGCGCAGAACGCCCGGCCGGCGCCCTGGACGACGATGACCCGGACGGCGTCGTCGGCGTTGGCCCGCTCGACCGCGGCCCGGATCTCGCCGGGCATCTCGTCGTTGATCGCGTTGAGCCTCTCCGGCCGGTTCAAGGTCAGGTAGGCCTTGCGCGTCACGGACCTCGTAGGCCACGGTCTGGAACGTCGTCACGGCGTCTCCTCGGCGAGCGGCGTCCTGGTCGCCCACCGAGTCGTGCCGTGGGTACCGGCGGTCCTTCGCCGACGATCATGACGTACATCCGCATGCCGAGGGCTTGCGGATCAAGTCATTCTGCCGGAACGCCATGATCGTCTGCGAGTGGACGGGGCGGGCGGGGATCATGGGCAGATGCTCGTGGTCGATGCCGCCAACGTCGTCGGCTCGCGCCCGAACGGCTGGTGGCGAGACCGGGGGAAGGCGGCGGCGGACCTCTGCCGTGAATTGGCCGGGCCGTCGACGGCGGTCGCATCGAACCCTCGGCTGTCGTGGTGCTCGAAGGCGCCGCGCGACGAGGCGTCGGGAACACGAACAGGACGGCCTGCGCATCGTGCACGCATCCTCGCAGCGGGGACGACACCATCGCCGCGATTGCCGCCGACGCCGGGGCCGGCGGACCTGCCGTCACCGTCGTCACGGCAGACCGTGAGCTCGGGGACCGGGCGCGGGCGGCCGGCGCGGACGTGGTCGGCCCCCGCTGGTTCCTCGATCGTCTCTAGGAGCGCCACGAGACTCGGCTTCCAACCGTGGCCCCGCCATGGTCATTCGTGACTCTGTTCGCCGTCACCGGGCGGTATTACGGTGATCGTCGCAGCCGCGCACCCATCGTTGGGGGACCACATGGCCAGCATGAAGAGGATGAGCCTCGACGCACCCGAAGAGAGCCGCCCGTTCAAGGACGGCAAGGGCAAGCTCGACCTGGTCAACATGCATGCGGGGGCGGTCGGGAGGGCCACGTTCGAGCCGGGATGGCGTGGTCACAGCACGTGAAGCCGATCGCCGGTACGGACAGCTGCCAGGGGGCGCACCTGGGCTACTACATCTCCGGCCGGATGAACGTGGTCATGGACGACGGAGAAGAACTCGAGTTCGGCCCCGGTGACTTCGCCATCATCCCTCCCGGGCACGACGCCTGGATCGTCGGTGACGAGCCGTCGTCGTCATCGACTGGGAGGGCTTCGCCGACTACGCGAAGCAATAGCCTGGAGGGGCACGACACAGGCGAACAGCTTGGGTGTGCCCGACTCCAGGAGACACGTGACCGTCGAAGGTGGGGGCCAGACCGGCGCCCTGGCCGACCTGCTCGGAACGGTTGCCCGGGACCTGCAGCAGGCACCGTCGCCGGAGGCGACGCTGGAGGCGATCACGCAAGCGGCGGTCCAGACCGTCGCCGGCGCCGACTACGCCGCGGTGACGCTGGTGATGGCTCGCCGGGACGTCGAGACGGTGGCCGCCACCGACCCGATCGCCGAGTTCATCGACCGCGCGCAGTACGAGACCGGTGAAGGCCCGTGCCTGTCTGCGCTATGGGACGAGCCGGTCATGCGGATGAGCGACATGAACGCCGAGGCCCGCTGGCCGCAGTGGACGGCACGCGCCCGCGCCCACGGAGTGCGAAGCATGCTCTGCTTCCGGCTCTTCGTCGCCCAGAACCGCCTCGGCGCGCTGAACCTCTACGCCTGCAACCCGGACGCCTTCACCGATGACGACGAAGACGTCGGGCGCGTGTTCGCCACGCACGCGGCGGTCGCGCTCGCCGCCGCCCGGAAGGTCAGCCAGCTGGAGCAGGCCGTCGCCAGCCGCGACGTCATCGGCCAGGCCAAAGGCATCCTGATGGAACGCCACAAGATCAACGCTGACGACGCGTTCGTGCTGCTCGTCCAGGCATCCCAGCGCAGTCACCTCAAACTGCACGAGATCGCCGAGCACATCGTCCGCGCCAGTGAGCACCCCTCGCAGCAGGCGGGCTGATGGACGTGGGCGCCTCGTGCATGATCGGCGGTCGGGGACGGTGCTGCTCGTGATCACCCAGCAACTGTGAGCTGGCGGATCCTCCTGTCAGGGCGGTCCCGCGCCAGATCGTGATTCGCCTGGAGCTTGATCCAGAATTCGGGGGTGGTGCCGAGTGCGCCGGCGAGCAACCACGCCGTCTCGGGCGTGACTCCTCGCTTGCCGCGAACGAGTTCGTTGATCCGCTGAACCGGAACGCTGAGATGCTGAGTGACGGTCTTGTTCGGAGAGATACGGACGAAGATGCCTCTTGCTACTCGTCGCTGCGGACAGTGGCGGGGACACGACCGAGAAACGAGTGGACGTGCTCCGCAAGCTCGTCGATCACATCGGAGACACAGATCAGGTGCACGTCCGAGTCAAGGGTGACGAACTCGGCGCCAGGAATGTGCTCGGCCAGATAGCGGCCCTGCTCCACGGGGACGAGCAGATCACGCTCGGCGTGCACGACCAACGTCGGCACGCGTATATCGCTCAGGATGGACCGCACATCGGCTTCCACCGCCGCACGGAGGTACCGCATTGCCGCGGCAGGACTGGCGGACAGTCGTTGGTAGCGGGCCCAGTAGGCCCTCACCGTCGGGTCGTGCGCGAGGCTTGGCGCCGCGGACGACAGTTCGACTCCGGTACCCCAGCCGGCCTCGAGGATTCGTACATACGCGTCCACGCGTTCCGGATCGTGCCCAATGTCGTAATCCGGGGCAGCGAGCTGTCTGGCGAAGCCGTCGAAGATGACAAGTGCCAGCACTCGCTCGGGGTGCGTGGCCGCCAGTTGCAGCGCCGTCAAGGCGCCGGCGCTGACGCCAAACAACACCACACGTTCGGCGCCGACCGCGTCGAGCACGGCGAGCGCGTCGTCGAGCCAGTCGGTCGGATCGATCGTGTCGGGTCGGTCCGACAGCCCCATGCCGCGCTTGTCGAAGGAGATCAGCCTGCCGATCGACGTGAGGCGACGCACGAGCCCATCGGTCGGAGCGTTCCACCAGATGTCGAGGTGCGTCACGAAGCCCGGGATGGCGAAAATGTCGATCGGACCGTCGCCCGCGACCTGGTAGGCGATGCTCACCCCATCGCTCGAGCGGGTGTAACGAACCGGTGACCTCAGGATGCCGCTCGGGCGTGCCCGCGGCGATGGCATCGTCCACGCTCGGCGGCCCCGCCAGCGACTCGTCCTGGTTGAGGATCGCCACCTCGATGCGCCGCAACTCGCCGCCGGGTTCCAGGCCGAGCTCGTTGACCAGTTGGCGTCGAGCGCGTTGGTAGGTGGCCAACGCGTCCGCTTGGCTGCCGCACCGGTACAGCGCGACCATCAAGTGCACCCCACAGCCTCTCCCGAAACGGGTGGTCGCGCGACGAGGGTCTCGAGCTCGCCGACGAGCTCGCCGTGAGCACCAGCTGCGAGGTCGGCCGCGATTCGGGCCTCGACGCGCGGCAAGATGCTCCTCCTCGAGGCGGACGCCCTCGCTCGCCAGACCGGTGTGGGACGCCACATCGCCGAACGCGCCGCCGCGCCACAGCGTCGAGTGCCTCGCGCAGCTGCCGTCGTGCGAGCGCGAGGCTGTCGCCGCGCAACGCATCGTCCGCCGCTCGTACCAGGGCACGGAACCGGTGGATGTCGATGTCATCGGGATCGACGTCCAAACGGTAGCCAGACGGATGCGTCGAGATCGCGTCCGGTTCCGATCGCCTGACGCAGGTTCGAGATGTAGGTCTGTAGCGTCTTGCGTGCCGAGGACGGTGGCTCGTCGCCCCACAGCGAACGGATCAGGGCATCGATCGACACGATCGTTCCTGCACGAAGGGCGAGCGTGGCGAGCAGCGAACGCTCCTTGGCGGCGCTCAGCGAGGTTGACGGTGCCCGGTCGTCGCTCCACTTGAACCGGCCCGAGAAGGCCGACCCGCACGCCGCGAACGTACCGGTAGGCCGTCACCGGGAGCGCCGCTCGCCACCCGGATCCCGCCTGGACCACGGCTGGACCGGCCCGTGCTCGATGCCGGCAGCGACGCCGCCCGGCAGCGCAGAAGGAGCGCAGACATGCCCCGATACTTCGTGGAACGCACGTTCCCGGACGGGCTTGAGATCCCGAGCGACTGGGCCGGCGCGAAGTCGTGTCTCTACGTCATCGCGAACAACGCCGAAGAGCACGTGACCTGGGTGACCTCGTTCGTCTCGAACGACAGACGAAGACGTTCTGCATCTACGACGGTCCCAGCGCCGAGTCCATCCACCGGTCGGCGCCGCCAACGGCCTCCCGTCGACTCGGTCACCGAGTGTCCGCGTCCTGGATCCGTACTTCTACCACTCGCTCAGCGACGTTCGCTGACGCGTCCAGATCCTTCGGGAGGAACCATGACCGTCAAGCTGCTCACCGGCACAGGTCTGCTCGCAGCGGCAACCGCCGCCGTCGTCGGGCTCACCGTGCTGCCGGCTTCCGGTGCACCGAACGACGCCGCGCTGGCGCGTCAGGGTACGGCCGCCTACCACGACAGCAGCGTCATCACCAACGACTCCGATTGGGCCCAGCTCTACGACCAGAACAACATCACGTGTATCGACAACCCGGCCGGCGGCATGGGGATCCACTTCGTCAACCCGGCCCGGATCGGCGACGCGCAGGAGACGGCGTCCGCCCCGGAAGCCGTGATCTACGAGCCACAGGAGAACGGTGAGCTGCGACTTGTCGCCGTGGAGTACGTCGTCACGAAGCAGGCCTGGGAAGACGCCGGCAACAGCGCGCCGCCGCGACTGTTCGGCCAGGACTTCGAGTTCGTTCCGGCGGGCAACCGATACGGTCTGCCCGACTTCTACGAGCTGCACGCGTGGATCTGGAAGCACAACCCCGCGGGCATGAACGAGGACTGGAACCCGACCGTGAGCTGCCAGTTCGCGTGACGGTCATATCGCGCACGGGCCGCGTCGTCACGACGCGGCCCGTGCGCGCAGGGGCGCAGGTTTCCAGGGGCTCAACGCAGCTCTTGGGCGAGCCCGACCAGAAGTCCTTCGGGTCCCCGGACGTAGCAAAGCCGGTACATGTCCTCGTACTGGACGACTTCGACACGCTGCTCGCCAAGTCCGGTAACCCGGCCGGCCCACTCTCCCTCCGCCATGGCTTGACCTTCGAGCTCCCGGCCGAATCGGCGCGGGCCTGCTGCTCGATCACGTGCCAGCCGTCGCCGATACCTGGCTGGTCGGGGCGCGGCTGGGCGACCGGCTCGGCCTCGATTCGGCAGAACGTGGCGCACTCTACGTGGATCTCGCAGGGCTCCCGATGCTCGGGTTCAAGCTTAGTTGAGGAAGGTCGAGCGTCCGAACCTGTAACTCGTGGTCCTCGACGCGAACGTTCTCATCTCCGCGCCATCACCCCCGACGGCGTGGACGACAGGTGGTCCGTCACCGTTGAACGGCACCTTCACAGCGCGTCCGCGTCCAGGCGGGTGGACGGGAAAGGCCTTGCTACCCTGGTCCTACTTGGGTAGGATCGCCGTATGAAGGTCAGTGTCAGCCTGCCCGACGAAGATGTCGAGTTCCTCGACGCGTACGCCGCGGAGCGGGTTTCGACTCTCGGTCCGCCGTGCTGCACAAAGCAGTGCGGCTCCTCAAGGCGGTGGAGTTGAGCGACGCCTACGAGGGCGCCTGGCACGAATGGGAAACAACCGGTGAGGCAGCCGCCTGGGAGACCGTCGCCGCGGACGGCGTCACCCGCTGATGCGCCGAGGCGAGATCTGCCTAGTCGATCTGGCCCCGGCGAGGGGATCCGAAGCCGACAAGCAACGCCCCGCCATCATCGTCAGCAATGACGGAGCCAACTCCACCGCAACGAGGCTCGGGCGCGGCGTGGTGACCGTTGTCCCTGTCACGTCCAACGTGGAGCGCGTCTACCCCTTCCAGGTGCTGCTGGAAGCGGACGTCACCGGGCTGGTGCACAACTCGAAGGCACAGGCCGAGCAGGTCCGTTCAGTTGCGGTCGAACGCATCGGACGAAGCGTCGGATTCGTCCCCGCCCGGATCATGACTGAGCTGGACCAGGCACTACGCCTTCATCTCGCTCTCTAGTCCCACGCCGAAGGCGCATCGGCGCAGCAGCAGGCCCTAGGCCCGATGCCCGGCACTTCTTCTCTTCGGGAGGGCTACCGGTCATAGGACGGGTCAGGCGGGATGACCGTCGTGGCGCACTGCGCGCACCGCAGCGCCGGGCGAGCGTCTTTCCCACCCGCCCTGGCGCGCAAAATCACAGCCGCTTCCGGCGGGACGCGCATGCGGAGGTACCCGGGCTTGGTCGGCTGCCAACGGACCTTCTGTCCCAGGATGCCGTTCCAGATACCCACCCATCCGGACGCCATCTCTCCGCCACAGCTGGGGCACGACTCGACGGTCACCGCGTGAGAGTAACGCCGGTGAGCGGCACATCCACGACGACGAACCGGACGGCTTCCAAGATCGGTCCGCGCGCAGATTCAGCTATCGCAGGATTCTATGGGCAGTGCTGACGATCTGTCGGTATTGCTCAGAGGTCAGGTCACGCGTGAGCCGGCTTGTGCTGAGGAAGAGTCGCAAGTTCGCCATGCATCGGTCCATCTCCCCCTCGGGGATGGCGCATCTGATGCCTTGCAGCGTCGATGGTGCTCGCATCACGGCAATGTCGTAGCTGGGGTAGCGCCCGTTCTTCGGGCCGCTTCGCTCGTACGACCCGAACGCGGGCGTCCGCACGAGAGTGACGTACGGTCCGTCTGGCCAGCTCGTCACGGTGTCACCTCGACGGTGGATGACATGTATGACCGCCCGCAGCGGCGAGTCGAGAACGCGTCGAAACGTTCGGCAGCCCATCGAAACCAATCGCACGACGTGAGGAAGTTGCCTCCAGCACCGTCGTAGTTCGCCACGGAGGCAATCTCCGTGGTTGGGCCATGCGGGTAGTGAACGGCTGTCGGTGCCGTGGTGACAGTCATCCCCGTGCCGCCCTGGAGAGTTCCGCAGAACCACCCCTCGGGTGCGATGACGTAGGCCGAGAGGGCCCGGTTGAAGTTGGTGCCGAACAGGGCTTCGTCCGAGCAGGAGCCGCACATCCTTAGAGACGTTCGGCGGCCGCGCGATGTGCACCGGGTCCGCCGACCGCGCTCCCAAGCTCAAGGGGCAGCGACGCACGGGATGCAGTCGCCGGTCGTGAGGGAAGGGCACGGACGAAGCTGTAGCCGACGGCGTGGTGGACGATGAGCGGGACTCGGCAGAGGATGACGACCCTGGTCCGCATGCCGACGCGAACAGCGTCGATACAGACATCAGAATCACGGGCACCACCACGCCGGGCAGAGCTGAGCCGAGAGGTCAACAGCTTCGCCGGCTGCACAGGGCGTGAGGCAGTCACGGCGCCAGAATGCCCGACATGCGCGAGAACGGCACCTGCACCGGTCGTCGTCGCCGCGGGACAAGTCCGCTTCAGCGACACCAGCGACGGCGGCGCAGGCTTCGGTGTCCGAGGCTCCCGGTCGCCTGCGGTGCCGTCGTCACCAGGACGCCGGATCGTCAGCTCCATCCGGTACTGGCCGGAAACCTCTCCGCCCGAACGAGACCCACTTGCCCGATACGGGCACGGTACGCCGCCGTGGCGGGCATCGCGACGCAGGTGAACGGCACTTTCCGGCACCCTGCGTCATTCTGTTGTCGTGAAGCGCGCAGTCGGAGCGGTAGCTGCGGTGACGCTCTGCCTTGGGCTGCCGTCGCGTTCGGTCCCGCTCGCCTGCGCCCATGGGAATGCCGTGACATCCGGTCGGCGGACTCTCCGAGAGCCGCACTCGACGCCTACTACGCCGCTTGCTGGGATCGCCCGACAGTCAACGCCGATTCGATAGACGAAGGGCCGGCACCCGCTGGCGCTGTTGCGGGCGGCGCTTGGCACCACCTGGTGGAGTTCAGCGTGCGCTACGGCAACGGCAATTCCGCTTCCTGATCGTCGGCCAGCGACTTCAAGGTGGGGACTGGCGTCCTATCCAGGGTGGGGGCACCGGCCCATAGCGCCGCGAGGCGGAACGGCACTCCCCGAGGCCATCCGTTGCCGCAAGTGTGCGCGGTTCAATGCGCCATAGCGCATCAGAACGCGCACACTTCAGGACGGTCGGCGCACAGGAGAACGCCGGGTCCGCCGCGGCAATTCGGGCGACGGCCGGCTGGCGACGTTGCCCGCGCATGCCCCGGTTGGCGAGGATGGCGGCATGCGCTTCGACACGGCGGTGGATCGGCTTTACAAGATCGCCGACGCCTGCTCAGACGTCTCTCGGTATCGCGCCGAACTCGCCGCGGCGTACGTGTACGGCGACCTCCTGACGGGCGCGGAACGTCGAGGTGGTGCAGGTGGCGCTCGCCGCCGAAGTGCCGGCCGAGGGCTTGCCGTGGCGGGCAGAGCCCGCCGACCTGCGGGCCCTCGCCGAGGTGCGGCTCGATCGCGCGCCGGTCCGCTGGGTGTGGCGACCGGCCGGCGAGCCGGTGGGCAATCACGCGATCATCGAACCGGTTCGGTTCTGGACGCGCGACGGCGGCGTCGACGAGGAGGTGCTGCGGAACCTCCGCGATAGACGGTTGGAGGAGTTGCCCGAGAGTCGACCCCATCCGAGGACGCCGAGCGACATCTCCCGCGTGATCGTGACCGTGCTCTTCGTCATCTCCGTCAGGTGACGGACGACTACTGGGCGCCTGGGTGGCGCCGGACGCACAAGGCCGCCTGTACCGGAGGATCACCTCTGGCGTGCGGTGCAGGGCTATCTCGATCTTCTCGACGCGTCGCAGAGCTGACCGAGGGGCGCACCACGCGGTCCCCGGATCCGTGATCCCACTGTGTCTGCTTTGTGGTGCAGTTGGTCTTGATCTTGTTGATCTTCGTCTGTCGTTGTCCTGAACCACCCCAGTGAGGCGAGAACGAGCGGCGCTACGAGCCGTGCAGCCGAGCCAGCAGCTCCGCCGGCGTAAGGACCTCGACCGGCGGCTGATCGAGTGCCGTCAGTCGTCGTCGCCGGTGACGACGGCCTCGGCGCCTGCGGCGACCGCGAGCGCGGACAGGTAGTCGTCGTCGGGGTCGCGGGTGATGGCAGCAGGACGGGGCGGATCGTCATGGATGTCGGCCAGGCGGGACACCGCACTCACGAAGGCTGTCGCATCCACCGCCGGAAGCCAGCGGCGGAACTTACGTCGAGCGAGCACCTCGGCGAGCTCATCGAACAAGCGCGGCGAGGCCACGATGCTTCAGCGTCCTTCGGTTGCCGCCAGCAGCAGCCGGCCGCAGCGTCCGTCGGGCGCGATGACACCGGAAACGAGGACGTTGGTGTCGGCGACGACCCGCATCTACGTGCGGGCCTGCCGCGCCTTCCGCGTCTTTGCGACCTCGTCGAGTGCGGCCTTGTCGCGGTCGCCTCGTCACCGGGTCCGCGCTTGGCGACGCGTTGCATGACCGCTCGCACCTCGGCGGCAGCCGCCTTCGCAACGTCGCCTTTGAGGTAGGCGCGCAGGGCGTCGGCGACGACGTCGCTCTCGCTGCGTGCCGAGGACGCGGCGACGACCTTGGTCGCCGTCAACAGGTCGTCGTCCAAGTACACCGTCGTCTTCCGCCTCGCCATGTGACTAAGGGTAACCGTCATGACGTCATTACGGTAGACGGCATGACGGCTAGAGCCGGTCCCCATCGCGAGCCGTCGATGTGCATCTGTAGATGGCGCCTTCTTCCATGGGTCCGAGGCGTCCGATCCAGAGGTGCTCGTCGTCGGCGCGTGATGCTTCATCCGCCGGCGCAGGTACCGGTCGACGGCCCTGGCAGTGGCGTTACCGAATCGGCGCGACCCGCGGCTTCGAGCCAGGCGGCGAACAGCCGCACCGACCCGCCGTAGTTGGTCCGCGTCGCCGGGCTCTTTCCTCGGCGCGCAGCTGCAGCATCCACGAGTCGGCGAGGGTCTTGGACGACGCCGGCATCGGCACCCGAGCGGGCATTTCGCCCCCTTTCGAAGGAGGCGAATTTCATCAGCACTAGGAGCGCTCTGCTATCGCAACTCGCCGACCTGTGGACATCAGTCCAACACTGTTTCCGCAGGTCAACTGCCCTTTAGCAGGTCCGCCAGCTGCCGCGCGTTGGTCTGCGCGTAGTTGCGGTAGCAGTTGTTGAGCAGCACGTGGGTCTGCGCCGTCCGCTCGGCGAGCGACCGGATCTTCGGCGCCCACGGCGCGAGCTCCGCCTCGTCGTACAGGTAGCCGAACCGGTCGTAGATGTTGCGGCTCGTCCACTTGTCGCTGTGCCCGTGGAACCGTACGACGGCCAGGTCGCCGGCCGTCGCCGCGACGACCGGCGGGACCGACGACGCGTGCCCCTGGGGCATGTCGACGCAGACGTAGGGCAGCCGGTAGGAGGTCAGGAAGTCGAGCGTCTCGGCCGCCGTGTCGTCGTCCTTGAACCAGGTCGCAGACCGGAACTCGACGCAGATCCGGTACGGCGCGGCCCGCTCCTTGCACTCGAGCAGGTACTCCTTGTGCGCGCGCCGGATGGTGAACCACTGCGGGAACTGGAACAGCAGCGCCCCGAGCTTGCCGGCCGCGTGCAGCGGCTCCAGCGCGGACAGGAACCGCTCCCACACCTCGTCGACGACCGCGGGTCGAGGTCCTTGGCGTAGACGTTGGCCTTGCCGCCGAGCTCCCCCAGCCCCTCCCGGAGGTCCTTGTAGAGCGCCGCCGGGCGGGTCGGGTGCTGGGTGAGCAGCGAGAAGGCCTTCACGTTGAACCGGAAGTACGCCGGGGTCCGGTCGGCCCACAACCGGGCGTTCCGCTCGTTCGGCGGGGTGTAATAGGTCGAGTCGACCTCGACGAGCGGGAACTGCTCGGCGTAGAAGCGGAGCCGCTCCTCCGGGGTCGTGACGTCGTCGGGGTACCAGCCCGACTCGAGCAGCGTCTTGTCCGTCCAGGAGGCGGTGCCGACCAGGATCTCGCCCACCCGGGCATCGAATCACCCCAACGATGGTTCTCGACCGGCCGACGCCGCGCTAGGCTGAATAGCGCTGTCTCGCCGGCGGTGCCTTCCCTCTTCGAGCACGGGCACGTCGGTGACCGAGCGCGACAGAAGGGCAATTGGTGAGCAGCGCACGTCAGGCCGCGGCCAAGTCGGGCAAGCCGGCCTCGGGTCGCAAACCAGCTTCGGGCTCCACCGCCCCCGCACGAGGCCGCTCCCGGTCGGCCGCGGCCGAGGACGGCGCTCCGGCGACGTCGAGCCGCAAACGGGCCGCCGTCGCGGTCGTCCCCGACGCCGAGGCGCCGGCGACGCCGGGCTCCGGTCCCGCCAAACCGGCCGGCAACGGCGACGCGGCGGACCTGCCCGAGCCGGATGCGGCCGAGCTCGTCGACGAGGAGGAGGACGACGAAGAGGTCGCCGTCCCCGAGGAGGACACCTCCGGCCCGTCGACCGACCTCGTCCGGGCCTACCTCAAGGAGATCGGCCGGGTCGCCCTGCTCAACGCCGAGCAGGAGGTCGAGCTCGCCAAGCGGATCGAGGCGGGCCTGTTCGCCTCGGAGAAGCTGCGCCAGGCCGACGGCGGTGAGATCAAGCTCACCAAGACGGTCCGCAAGGACCTCGAGTGGCTCTCCGCCGACGGCCAGCGGGCCAAGGACCACCTGCTCGAGGCCAACCTGCGGCTGGTCGTCTCGGTCGCCAAGCGCTACACCGGTCGCGGCATGGCCTTCCTCGACCTGATCCAGGAGGGCAACCTCGGCCTGATCCGCGCCGTCGAGAAGTTCGACTACACCAAGGGCTACAAGTTCTCGACGTACGCCACCTGGTGGATCCGCCAGGCGATCACGCGCGCCATGGCCGACCAGGCCCGCACCATCCGCATCCCGGTGCACATGGTCGAGCAGATCAACAAGCTGACCCGCGTGCAGCGCCAGATGCTGCAGGATCTCGGCCGCGAGCCGACCGCCGACGAGCTCGCCCTCGAGCTCGACATGACCCCCGACAAGGTCGTCGAGATCCAGGGCTACGCCCGCGAGCCGGTGAGCCTCGAGCAGAACGTCGGCGACGAGGGCGACAGCCAGCTCGGTGACTTCATCGAGGACGCCGACGCGCCGGTCGCGGCGGAGGTCGTGAGCTTCGGCCTGCTCCAGCGGGAGCTCGACAGCGTGCTCAAGACGCTGCCGGAGCGCGAGGCCGCCGTTGTCGCCCTGCGCTTCGGCCTGACCGACGGCCAGCCGCGGACGCTCGACGAGATCGGCAAGGAGTTCGGCCTGACCCGCGAGCGGATCCGGCAGATCGAGGCCAAGACCCTGTCGAAGCTGCGCCACCCCAGCCGCGTCGCAGAAGCTCCGCGACTACCTCGAGTAACCCCCACCAATTGCGCATTTTCTGCCCTAGAGGGCGGGAAATGCGCAATTGGGTCAGGCGAGCAGCAGCTTGATCGCCACGCCGGTGCCGACGACGGCGATCACCGCGCGCAGCACCGGTGCGGGGATCCGCCGGCCGAGGTGCGCGCCGAGCTGCCCGCCCACGACCGAGCCGGCGAGGAGCAGGACGACCGCCAGCCAGGCGACGTCCGTCGTCGCGATGAACAGCACCGCGGCGACGGCGTTGACGACGGCCGCGACGACGTTCTTGACCGCCGTTGAGGCGCTGCAGGTCGTCGTCGAGCGTGAGGTCGAGCAGGGCCAGCAGGATGACGCCCTGGGCGGCGCCGAAGTAGCCGCCGTACACCGCCGTCAGAAACGTGCCGGCGTGGAGCACCGGGCCGGGGTGGTGGCGGACGTGTCCGCGGTCGGCACGCCGCCGGGCGATCCGCGGCTGGACGAGGACGAGGCCCGACCGCGACGAGGATGAGGACCGGTACGACGTCGCGGAACACCGAGCCCGGCAGCGCGAGCAGCAGGATCCCGCCGGTCAGCCCGCCGAGAACCGCGGCCGGCAGCAGCGCCAGGAGCCGGCGGCGCTGGCCACGCAGCTCGCGGCGGTAGCCGACCGCGCCGGAGACCGAGCCCGGCACCAGGCCGATGGTGTTGCTCACGTTGGCCAGCACCGCGGGATAGCCGACGCCGAGCAGGGTCGGGAACGTGATCAGCGACCCGGAGCCCACGATCGTGTTCACCGCGCCGGCGGCCAGGCCCGCGGCGACCACGGCAACGCCTTCCAGGCCGGTCACGAGAGGCGAGGGTAGATTGCCCGCCGTGGCAGCCGGCGACTCCCCCGACGCCTTCTACCTCCCGCTCGGCGACGGACGGTTCGCCGCGACCGAGCACACCGGTGGCCCGTGGGACCCCCGGCACCAGCACGCGGGCCCGCCGGCGGCGCTGCTGGCACGCGCGGTGGAGGCCCACGAGCCGCGCCTGGCCGGGACACGTCGTACGCGTCAGCATCGACATCCTCGGACCGGTCCCGGTCGCCGAGCTGGCCATTCACGCCTCGGTCCTTCGACCTGGCCGCAGCGTGGAGCTGGTGCAGGCCGAGCTGCGCGCCGATGCGCGGGTCGTCGCGCGGGCGACCGCCTGGCGGGTCCGCGACGCCCGGCTCGACCTGCCCGACCACCCCCGCGTGGCGCACCCACCGCCGGCGTTCCCGGCCGAGGAGACGCCCATCCCGGACGACTGGATCGGCGGCTACGTCCGAGCGATGGAGTGGCGGCAGGCGGCAGGCGGCTGGAACGAGCCGCGGGCCTGCCGCGATGTGGGGCCGGATGCGGCACGCGCTGGTCCGCGGCGAGGAGCCGACCGGGCTGCAGCGCATCCTCGTCCTCGCCGACTCGGGCAACGGCGTGTCCTCGGTGCTGCCCGGCACCGACTGGGCGTTCATCAACCCCGAGCTGACCGTTCACCTCGCCGCGGAGCCGCAGGGCGAGTGGCTCTGCCTCGACGCCCAGACGAGTCTCGACGCGCGGGGCTTCGGGCTGGCCGCCTCCCGCCTGTATCGACCGCGAAGGCCTGGTCGCGCGAGGCGCCCAATCGCTGTACGTCGCTCCCCGCTCACCCGAAGCCACCTAGCCCCAAAGGCATGGATGCCTTACCGTGCCGAAAGCGCGCTGGTGCGGGGGAAGGAACAAGGGCAGGCTGACCCATCGACCGACCCGAAATGAGGAGTTTCTCCGTGATTCGCCGTAGCCGCGTTGCCAAGTCCACCGACGTGAAGGTGACCTTCGCGATCCCCGCCGACAACCCCGCCGGCACCGTCTCCGTCGTCGGTGACTTCAACGAATGGACGCCCGGCAAGAACGTCATGGCCAAGCGCGCCAACGGCACCCGCTCGGCGTCGATCACGCTGCCCACGGGCAGCCGGTTCCGTTTCCGCTACCTCGGCGAGAACGGCCACTGGTTCGACGACGACGAGGCCGACCGCGACGGCGACGCCGGCGTCATCGACCTGACCTGACCGGTCGACTCCGCCGGGCGGCGAATCAGCCGGACGCGGCGGCCTTCGCCTTCGCCTTCGCCTTCATCGCCTTCTTGTAGTCGCGCACCTTCTCGAGCGTCTGCGCGTCGGTGATGTCGGCGACGGAGCGGAACGCCCGCGCCTCGCCGAACTCCCCCGCCGCCTGACGCCACCCCTTGGGCTGTACGCCGAGCTGCTTGCCGAGCAACGCGACGAAGATCTTCGCCTTCTGCGCGCCGAACCCCGGCAGGGCCTGGACGCGCTTCAGCAGGTCCGTGCCGTCGGCGGCGTCGCTCCAGACCGCGCTCGCATCGTTGCCGTAGTCCGCTGCGACGACCCGGCACAGCTCCTGGACCCGTCCGGCCATCGAGCCGGGGAACCGATGCAGCGCCGGCGGCTGCGCGAACACGGCCGCGAGCTCCTCCGGGTCCCGGCCGGCGAGGTCGGCCGCGTCGAGGTCGCGGCCGAGCCGCTGCGTCAGCGTGTGCGGGCCCTTGAACGCCCACTCGAGCGGGATCTGCTGGTCGAGCACCATGCCGATGAGGAGCGCCAAGGGGCTCTCGCTCAGCAAGGTGTCGGCTTCGGGATCTTGCGCGAGGCAGAGTTTGGCGGCCACGGCGCGATCGTAGGCGCCGAACCGCCCCTACCGGTAGACCTCGCGCCGGTGCCCCACGCGAACGACCTGGACGAGGAGCCGGTCGTCGTAGACGTCGTAGATGACCCGGTAGTCACCCGATCGGACGCGGTACGCGTGCTCCTCCCCCACAACCGGGCGGCACCCCGGTGGACGTGGGTTGTCGGAAAGCAACTCGATCACCGCGCGAACCCGCTGCTGATCCTTGCGCGGCAGCGCGTTCAGTACCTTCAGCGCGCGGCGGCTTATCTCGACGCGATAGCTCACGAGAGACCGAGATCGGCCTTGACCTCATCCCAGGGCACGTAGTCGTCTTCCTCGCGTGCGGCGGCCAGCTCTGCACGATCGATTGCGTCCTCGGCGGCCTCCACCAGCCGCTCGAAGGCGTCTGAGTCCATGAGCACCGCGACCCGCTTCCCACGGCGAGTCACGTAGACAGGCTCGCCGGAACGGCGAGCGGACTCGATCGCGTCTGCGAGATGGTCGCGTGCCGCGCTGACAGCCAGCTCCGTCATGTACGAATCGTACAACTGGGCGCCGGCCACGACAAGAGCGGCGCTGCTTCCTTACTGCATGTGCTGGTCCAGAACCATGCCCACCAGGAGGGCCAGAGGACTTTCGCTTAACAAGGCGTCAGCTTCGGGATCCTGGGCGAGGCAGAGATGCACGTCGCTCACGACGACGCGTTCCTGTCATCGGCGCGGAGTGGTCGGGCGTTCGCAATCGCCCGGACCGCCCGGGCCGTTTCGCGCCCGCGCCGTGCGTCGATCTTCATGAGCATCTTCGCGGCGCGCACCTGAACCGGCGTCACGACTAGCGTCTTCTTTGGCATCGTCGCTGCCCCTTCAGCGGTCGACATCAGGCGCCCCGCGCTCGTCGGCGTAGGCGACGTCGTCATCGTCGCCCGCTTCCGCATCCTGATCGTATTCCGCAACCGGCTCATCGAGCAGTGAATGCGCGACCGCTTCCACAAGATCGAGATCCTCGTCCTGAAGAAGCTCAGAACCCTGGAGAGCGTCGAGCGCAGCGACACCCACACCGGCCCGTCGAAGATCCTCGTCGACAGCCAGCTCGGTTGCCCACCGCATCAGGCGCATCGTCTCCTCGCGGCGCCGCCAACGATCGAGTTCGAGCGCTCCCCGGCGGTTTGAGCGGACTCCCAACCACGAACCCGCGAAGGCCAGCGCAGGCACGGCAACGGCAGCAGCGACTGCAAGATCGGCTTCGGCGGGCACCGATCGAAACTAGGCGGGACGGCCGACAGATTCCTGGCAGGGACCCGCGCCTGTGGACGACTACTTCCTTACTGCATCCGCTGGTCAAGAACCATGCCAACCAACAACGCCAAGGCGCTTTCGCTCAACAGAGCGTCGGCCTCCGGGTCCTGCGCAAGACAGATCTTCCTGGACACGGCCGGATCCTAGGCGGTGCTTCGTCCTGACTGCATGTGCTGGTCGGCCGAGGCGATGGTCGCCGGTGGGCACCGGCCCTCCGGGACACGCGCGGGTGGAGGCACTGCTGCGCACGATGGGGCCCCCGAGCGTGACAAGCCCACCCCCCTGGTGCATGATGGTGGGTCGCGCCGCGGAACATCCGCGGCCGCTCACGCGTTGGAGCTACCGGGCGGTAACGCACAAAGACACGAAGGCGCAACCCGACGACGGTCAACGTCACCGCCGCTCCCGACGTCGTACTTAAGGAACTACTCAGCCGCACCACCGACTATTCACCTGTCCACAACCGAGGCCCTTGGGGGGCTTGAACACCCATGAGCACAGCCACGATCGCCCGCGTCAACCGCGACGCCGGCCTGCCCGGCCCCGTCGAGGACCTCCTCGACGCCGCGGCTGAGCAGGGGGCGCTCACCTTCGCCCAGGTCCGGCGCGCCCTCGACGAGGCGGGCCTGAGCCAGACCGAGTCGAAGCACGTCCTGCGGGTCATCGCCGACCGCGGCATCACCATCGGCACCGACGGGGCCGCTGCCCCCGGGCCCGGCACCACCGGGGTCGACGAGGACGACGTCGTCGACACCTGGGACCAGGAGGTCCCCACCACCGACCTCGTCCGCGTCTACCTCACCGACATCGGCCGGGTCGCCCTGCTGAACGCCGAGCAGGAGGTCGACCTCGCCAAGCGCATCGAGGCGGGCCTGTTCGCCGCCGAGAAGCTCCGGCAGATCCAGGTCGGCGAGGCGCCCAAGGTCAAGCCGCGGATGCGCCGCGACCTGCAGGCCGTCGCCGCCGACGGTGCGCGCGCCCGCAACCACCTGCTCGAGGCCAACCTGCGGCTCGTGGTGTCGCTGGCCAAGCGCTACCAGGGCAAGGGCCTGACGCTGCTCGACCTGATCCAGGAGGGCAACATCGGCCTGGTGCGGGCGGTCGAGAAGTTCGACTACACCAAGGGCTACAAGTTCTCGACGTACGCCACCTGGTGGATCCGTCAGGCGCTGCAGCGCGCGATCGCCGACCAGGGCCGCACCATCCGCGTGCCCGTCCACATGGTCGAGCAGATCAACAAGGCGCTGCGGGTCAAGCGCGACCTGGCCACCGAGCTGGGCCGCGAGCCGACCTTCGCCGAGCTGGGCGCGGTGCTCGAGCTGACCGCCGAGCGGGTCGAGGAGATCCTCGGCTACGGCCGCGAGACGCTGTCGCTCGAGACCCCGGTCGGTGACGACGGCACCGCGACGTTCGGCGAGTTCATCGAGGACGCTGACGCACCTGTCGCGGCCGACGTCGTCGACTTCGGGCTGCTGCAGGACCGGCTGCGCTCGGTGCTCGGCACGCTGCCGGAGCGGTCCGCCGCCGTCATGCGGATGCGCTTCGGCCTCGACGACGGTCGCCCGCGCACGCTCGACGAGGTGGGCAAGGAGCTCGGGCTCACCCGGGAGCGGATCCGCCAGATCGAGCGCGACACGCTGCGTGAGCTGCGCAAGTCCGACGCGGCAGCGGCCCTGAAGGCGTGGCTCTGACGAGCATGTGACATTCGTCACACCAACCGGGCGGGGATCACACTCCCCGCCCGGTTGCATTCTCGCGGTGGCCGGGTAACTTGCCTCGGCAGTGGACCCCACACCCGGCGAGGAGAGGCCCATGAAGCCGCAGACCACGTCGTTGTTCGAGCAGGAGATGCGCGACCAGGTCGCCGCGGCACGGGCGGCCGTGACCGAGGCGGAGCAGCGCGGGGAGCCGCTGCTGCTGCAGGCGGCCCAGAGCCACTGCGACGCCCTGGTGGACCTCGCCCGCCGCAACGGCATCGTGGTCGACCCGGCCGAGCAGCCCGCCGGCGCCGCGGCGGCCACGCTCGGCGAGGAGCCCCTGACGGCACCCACCAGCTGACCCTCGGGCAGGATGGCCGGCATGTCAGCACTCTGTGACGGCCGGGTCGCCATCGTCACCGGGGCCGGCCGCGGCATCGGCCGCGAGGAGGCCCTGGAGCTCGCCCGCCACGGCGCCCTTGTCGTCGTGAACGACATCGGCGTCGCACGGGACGGCACCGGTCAGGACGCGACGCCCGCGCAGGAAGTCGTCGACGAGATCAAGGCGATGGGCGGTGCGGCCGCGGCGAACTACGACGACGTCTCCGACTTCGACGGCGCGAAGCGTCTCGTGCAGCAGGCGGTCGACACCTTCGGCGGGCTCGACGTCCTGGTCAACAACGCCGGCATCCTGCGCGACCGCATGCTCGTGAACATGTCCGTCGACGAGTGGGACGCAGTCATCCGGGTGCACCTGCGCGGCACGTTCGCCACCTCCCACCACGCGGCGAACTACTGGCGGGACCGCTCCAAGGCCGGCGAGCCGGTCGACGCGCGGCTGGTCAACACCAGCTCCTCGTCGGGCATCTACGGCAACGTCGGGCAGAGCAACTACGGCGCCGCCAAGGCCGGGATCGCCGCCTTCACCGTCATCACCGCGATGGAGCTGCAGCGCTACGGCGTCACCGTGAACGCCATCGCCCCTGCGGCACTGACCCGGATGACCGAAGACCTCGCGCGGTGGCAGGCCGACGACGAGGCGCAGTGGGATCCCCGCGACCCGTCCAACATCGCGCCGCTCGTGGCCTGGCTCGCCAGCCCGCAGTCCCGCGGCATCACCGGCCGGGTGTTCAACGTGAAGGGCGGCCACGTCTCCGTCGCCGAGGGCTGGGTGGCCGGGCCGGCCGAGGACAAGGGCGCCCGCTGGGAGGCCGAGGAGCTGAGCGAGGTCGTGCCCCGGCTGGTCGCCGCCGCGCGGGCCAACTCCGACACGAGCGGCCAGACGCCGACTTCCTGAGCGGCCGGGCCGCCGTCAGGCCGGCGGCGGATCGACGAGCAGGGTGACGACGGCGTCGTACATCTGGCGCTTGATCGTCGCGAGCGTCTCTGGGTGCTTGCCGCCGATCTCGCGAGCGCGCGCGAGCGCCGCCGGCTCCACGTCGTCCGCGCCGGTCGCGAGGTCGACGATGCGCAGCGCGGCCGCCTCCTCGCCGCCGAAGCGGCGCCCGGTCGTCATGGCCGCGTGCGCCGGCGCGCGGTCGAGCTTTGCCTGGATCAGGGCCGCCATGCCCGGCGTGAACGGCAGCGGAAGGTCGACCTCCGGCAGGCAGAAGAACCCGCGGTCGGCACGCATCACCCGCACGTCGTGCGCCAGCGCGAGCATGGCTCCGGCAGCGAAGGAATGGCCCTGCAGGGCGGCCACCGTCGCCGTCGGCAGGAGCAGGACGCGTGCCAGCACGCGCTGCACATCGTCCAGGAAGGCCGGCGCCTCGTCGGAGTGCGCGCCGAGCCAGTCGAGGTCCAGCCCGGTGGACCAGAACTTGCCCGTGGCGGTCGTGACCACCGCGATCGGTGGCGTCGCCTCCAGGTCGTCCAGGCACTCGACGAGCTCGCTGAGCCACGGGCGGTTGAGCCTGTTCTCGTCCGCTCCGAGGTGCAGCACGGCGACGTCCCCGTCGCGGCGGAGATCCGGCATGGCGGCACTCAACCACGCTCCCGCCCCCAGTCCGGCAGCCGGACCCGTTGTGAGTCGTCACAACCGGCCGGACCGCACTCGGTGCCGGGAGCAGCAGGGTCGGCCGGGGTGCGCGGCGAACCCGTGCACCATGCGCCGTCTCCCCCTGCTCGCTGTCGCTCTCTCGGTCGCCGTGGCGACCCCTGCCATCGCCGCCGCCGGAGGACCGGGTGGCGACCGGCCCGGACACGGTCACGGCGGAGGCAACGGTCACGGTCATGGCGGGCCGGGGTGGGACGCGCCGCCGCAGGACCACTGGGCCGGGCACGGGATCGACCCGGCGAACCCGCAGGCCTGCGACCCGATCGACCCCGCGCAGTGCCTGCTGCCCTACCCGAACGACTGGTTCACCAAGGACGACCCGACGAGTGCCACCGGGCGCCGGCTCGACCTCACCCTCGCGGGCATGCCGCGCAACGCCGCGGGCAAGCCGATCGAGCCGCAGGAGTGGAACCGCAGCGACGGCTTCAGCGCAGGGGCTCAGATCCTCACGTTCGTCCCGGGCATGACCTCCAACGACGACATCGCGGCCTCGGGCATCCCGCCGGTGACGAACCTGGGGATGAACGACG
This sequence comes from uncultured Actinomycetota bacterium, assembly GCA_963835405.1. Taxonomy (GTDB): domain Bacteria; phylum Actinomycetota; class Actinomycetes; order JAFAQI01; family JAFAQI01; genus CAWIFV01. The sequence continues at coordinate 224,970 of CAWIFV010000004.1, read as the reverse complement.
AGGACGCCGACGCCGGCGTCGTACTGCTCGACGAGGAGACCGGCGAGCGGGTGCCCGTCTGGGGCGAGATCGACCAGTACACCGACGAGGCCGGACCGGTGCAGACCGGGACGGTCCAGCAGGACCTGATGATCCACCCCGCGGTCAACCTCGCCGACGGGCACCGCTACATCGTCGCGCTGCGCCACCTCGTGACCGACGACGGCTCGCTTGCGCCAGCGCCGGAGGCCTTCGTCGCCTACCGCGACGGCATCGCCCCCGACAGCGACCCGCGCAAGCAGCACATGGACAACCTGTTCGGGACGCTGGAGCAGGCCGGAGTCGACCGCGACGATCTCTACCTCGCGTGGGACTTCACCACCGCCAGCACCGACAACGTCACCGGCCGCCTCGTCCACATCCGGGACGACGCGTTCGCCCAGCTCGGCGACAACGACCTCGCCGACGGCCTGATCAGCGGGAGCTCCCCCACGTTCACCGTGGACTCGGTCGAGGCCGACACCGACACCGACATCGCCCGCCGCATCTCCGGCCACTTCACCGTGCCCTGCTACATCGCGCCGACCTGCGAGCCGCCGACGAAGTGCGACGAGCTCACCCAGGGCACCGTCGAGGACTGCCCGACACCGGGTCAGTTCGCGCTCGACCCGACCGACCCGGACGCCGAGCCGACGCAGACTCCTGGTCAGACCTACCAGGCGAACTTCATCTGCCTGGTGCCGAAATCGGCGTACGACGGCCACCGGCAGATGCGACCGGTGGAGTACGGCCACGGCCTGTTCGGCGGCGCCGGCGAGGTCAACTCCGACGCCGAACGCGGCATGGCCCAAGCCCACGACATGCTCTACTGCGCCACCGACTGGACGGGCATGGCAAGCGCCGACGTGCCCAACGCCGTGCTCGCGCTCAACGACCTGTCCCGGTTCCCGGTGCTCACCGACCGGGTGCAGCAGGGCGAGCTGAACTTCCTCTACCTCGCCCGGCTGCTCGTCCACCCGGACGGCTTCCGCAGCGACCCGGCGTTCCAGTGGGACGACCAGTCGGCGTACGACGGCAAGTCGTTCATCACCGGTGCCGAGGCCTACTACGACGGCAACAGCCAGGGCGGCATCTACGGCGGCACCGTGTGCGCGGTCTCCGTCGACGTGCACCGGTGCACCCTCGGGGTCCCCGGGATGAACTACTCGATCCTGCTGCCGCGCTCCAGTGACTACGTCGCGACGAAGCCCGTCTCGGAATACGACCCCACGGCGTTCAACCCGAAGGACCCGCTCAACCAGCTCGGCTACTCCGACCTGTTCGACAGCTCCTACCCGGACCAGTCGCAGCGGATGGTGATCCTCGACCTGATCCAGACGCTGTGGGATCGCTCGGACCCGAACGGCTACGCGACGCACATGCGCGGCGGCCTGCCCAACACCCCGAGCCACGAGGTGCTGCTGCAGGTCGCATGGGGTGACCACCAGGTCGCGAACATCACGGCGTTCACCGAGGCGCGGACCCTCGACGCCGTAGGCCTGAACCCGCCGCTCGTCGACGGCCGCTACGGCGCCTACCAGGACCCGTTCTGGGGTCTCCCGTCCCCGGACGAGGGCTTCCCGGCCACGGGCTCCGGCATCACGCTGTTCGACAGCGGCCCGGTCGGCCGCAGCGGCCACGAGGGCACCGACCCGCCGCCGGTGGCCGACGTGCCCAACCGCGCCGGCGACGACCCGCACGAGGCGCCGCGACGCACGGCGTGCGGCCGGCAGCAGAAGAGCGACTTCCTCGCACCGGGCGGGCTCGTCACCGACCCGTGCGGGGCGCCGTACTTCTCCTTCGGCTGGGACGGCGTCAGCGGTCTGTGACAACGGAGGTGGCGGGCATGACGAGCGCCCGGGCGCAAACCGGATTTTCCGGCACGGCATCCTGGTCGCATGGCTAGCTCCATGATGCTGCGGTGGGCCGTGCAGTCGCTGGTGCCGCAGCTGGTGCTCCGCCGGTCGGCGCGCGCCGGTCAGCTCGGCGCCAAGCTGGCGGTCGACCGGAGCCTGTGGGACGACCCGTTCCCGATCTACGACGCGATGCGCGAGCGCGGCCCGCTCAACAAGGGCGGCATCGTCTACGCGACGGTGTCGCACCCGCTCGCGAGTGAGGTCCTGCGCAGCCCCGACTTCCGGGTCGACCTGAGCTCGTCGCGCCGGCTGCCGCCGGTGGCACGCAAGGTGTTCGCGCTGAGCACCGACCCCTGGGCGGTCGGGCCGGCCGAGCCGCCGTCGATGCTGGCCGTCGACCCGCCCGACCACACGAAGTACCGCCGGCTCGTGTCGAAGGTGTTCACCGCACGCGCGGTCGCCGCGATGGAGCCCAAGGTCGAGGCGATCGCCGACGAGCTGCTCGACGAGATGGCGCGGCACGACCGCGTCGACCTCGTCGAGATGTACGCCGGCCCGCTGCCGGTGCGCGTCATCGCGGAGATCCTCGGCGTCCCGGCCGAGATGCAGCCGAAGATGCTGGAGTGGGGCAACGCCGCAGCGGTGACCCTCGAGCCGGCGATGCGCTACCGGGATTTCCGCAAGGCCGCGGCCGCGCTGGAGAACATCCACCGGTGGCTCGCGCAGCACCTCGTCAACCTGCGCCGCAACCCGGGCGACGACCTGCTGAGCAAGCTCGCCGTTCTCGTCGACGAGGGCGAGATGCTCAACGACGTCGAGCTGCGGACCACCGCGCTGCTCGTCATCGGCGCCGGCTTCGAGACGACGGTCAACCTCATCGGCAACGGCGTGATGCAGATGCTTGCGCACCCCGACCAGCTCGCTGCGGCGAAGGGCGACCCGTCGATGTGGCCGAACGCCGTCGACGAGATCCTGCGTTTCGACTCACCGGTCCAGGCCACCGGGCGGGTCGCCGCCGAGGACGTCGAGATCTGCGGCCATCCGGTCGAGGCCGGCCGCTACGTCGTCACCATGCTCGCGGGCTGCAACCGCGACCCCGAGGTCTTCACCGACCCCGACCGCTTCGACATCACGCGCGGCAACGCCCGCGAGCATCTCGCGTTCTCCTCCGGCATCCACTTCTGCCTCGGTGCGAGCCTCGCCCGGCTCGAAGGAGCGATCGCGCTGCGCAAGCTCTTCGAGCGCTTCCCCGACCTCGCCCTCGACGGCCCGCCGGTCCGCCGGCAGCTGCGCGTGTTGCGGGGCTACGAGCACCTGCCCGTCGCGTTGCGACAGCCGGCCCGCGTCAGCTCACCTTCTCCTTGAGGAAGGCGACCGCACGGTCGAGGGCCGTCGTCGCCGCACCGGCGTCGTAGTTGCCGAGCGGGTCCTCCTCGTTCGCGAAGGCGTGGCCGGTCCCGGGATAGACGTGGAACTCGACGTCCTTGCCCATGCCCCGCAGCTGCTTCTCGAGATCCTTGACCTTGCCCGGCGGGAAGAAGTCGTCGTTCTCGGCGTAATGACCCTGGACCGATGCGCTGAGACCGGACCAGTCCGGCGCCATGTCATCGAGCGGCGCGCCGTAGAACGGTGTCGAGGCGGCGACCTTGTCACCCTGCAGAGCGGTGATCAGCAGCGTGAGCATGCCGCCCATGCAGAAGCCGATGACACCGACGCGGTTGCTGCTCACCGCCTGGTGCGCGAGCAGGTAGTCGATCGCCGCGCCCATGTCGCGCGCGGCGCGGTCCGGCGGCAGCGACTGCATGAGCTCGTTGGCCTTGTCCATCTCGGTGTGCTCGGCGATGTCACCGTGGTAGAGATCCGGGGCGAGCGCGACGAACCCCTCGTCGGCCAGCCGGTCGCAGGTGTGCTTGATCTGCGGGACCAGCCCCCACCACTCCTGGATGACGAGCAGGCCCGGGCCCTTGCCGGAGGTCGGCGTCGCGAGATAGCCCGACGCGGTGTCACCGTTACTGGGGAACTCGACTGTCTGGCTCATGTCGTCCGACGCTATCGAACGCACCAGCCCCTGCGGCCACCCCCCGGGCGGCCGTGACCTGGCCTAGGCGGCGAACCCCCGGTCGAGCAGGTCGGGGAGGAACTCCTCGGCCCGCAGGTACTGCGCCAGGTGCCCGACACCCTCCCAGACGTGCAGCTGCGCGGACGGGAGCCGGGCGAGGAGCCGTCGTACGGCGGGAAGCGGGCAGTTGGCGTCCTCGGCGCCGGCCCACCACACGACGTGGTGCCGGACCTGGTCGACGGGGAAGTCCCACGGTGAGAGCACCGCCATCACCTCGTCCGTCCAGCCCTCCGCGCCACCGGCAAGCGCCTCGCGAAGGCCTTGCGAGTAGGCCTCCTGCCACTGCGGGTCGGACATGGTGCGGATGTCGTCCTCGGGGGCGTTGAGCATCGACGCCCGAAGGCCGCCCACCGGATCGGTCACCATCGCTGCGCGCTGCTGCTGGGTGAACTCGTGCAGGGCATCCCAGCCGAGGGCGGCAAGGCGGACGCTGGTCGCGTTGGCGCCGACGAGCAACGGCAGGTCCTCCGCGGTCATGGGCGCGACACCGACCACGACGGTCAGGGCGAGCACCCGGTCCGGGTGCCGCGCCGCGAACGCCAGGCCGTGCGGGGCCCCGCCACTGACCGCCAGCACCGGCACCGCCTCGATCTCGAGGTGGTCGAGCAGGGCGACGTAGTCGTCGGCCACCGCAGCGATCCCGCGCCCCGGCAGCCGGGTCGACGCGCCGAACCCGGGACGGTCGGCCATCACCACCCGCAGGTCGCGCCGCGCCCAGTCGCTGTGCAGCGGCGGCACGGACAGACGCGAGCCGGGCGTGCCCTGCAGCCGCAGCAGCGGGCGGCCCACCGGGTCTCCCCATTCTCGGTAGGCGAGCGTTCGTCCGTCGGGCAGGGCCAACCGGCCGTCCACACGTCACCTCTGTATCCGATCCCCCGGCGGGCGATGGTGTGGCCCGCTTCCTGTGAGAGTGGTCGGTCTCCCAAGAGTCCCGATCGCGCTCCGCTCAGCCGCCGCAGCATTGGTCCGACCGGCCCACCCGAATCGGGAGATGTCCGACTAGAGGATTTTCCGGTCGCGCAGGCGGCGCCCGGCGGGTGATGCTGGGGCACATGCAGGAGCAGGACGTCGCGGAGGCTCGGCCCGGCGACGTCGCCTTCGAGCTGGCCTGGCAGGACCGGGACGGCCATCTCGAGGGGACGCTGGAGGCCACCAACCTCACCGGACGCGCCATCCGCCTGAGCGGGAAGCCCGCTCTGGTGCCCCTGGGCGAGGACGGCGAGCCGATCGGCGCCGAGACCGTCGTGACGTTGGAGTTCCGCAGCCCGGGCTATGTCGACCTCGCGCCCGGCGAGCGGGCCCGGACGGCGGTCTCCTGGGGCGGCTGGGACGGCCCGCCGGCCGGCGGCCGGGTCCGCATCCGCTGGCACGGAGGCGAGGCGGAGGCCGCCGTGACGGGGCCGCGTCAGCCGACGTCCCGGGGACCCGCGACGAACCTGACGTCCTCGTGGTTCACGCGCGTCGAGTGACGCCCAGGCCACCGCGGTGACCTGGCAGAGTCGGGGCGTGCAGAAGCGGGACTACTTCGACGCGGGCGTCGCCGCGAGCTACGACGAGACATCGGCGCACATGTTCGACCCGGCCGTGCTCGACCCTGCGGTAGAGCTACTCGCCGACCTGGCCGGCGACGGCGCCGCGCTCGAGTTCGGCGTGGGCACCGGCCGGCTCGCCCTCCCCCTCGCCGCTCGCGGCGTGCCGGTGCACGGCATCGACCTGTCCGCGTCCATGATCGAACGACTGCGCGCGAAACCCGGCGGCAGCGACATCGATGTGGTCGTCGGCGACATCGCGACGACGCGGGTCGACGGTGACTTCGGCCTGGTCTACCTGGCGTGGAACACCATCATGAACCTCACGACGCAGGACGAGCAGATCGACTGCTTTCGTAATGCCGCGGCCCACCTTCGCCCGGGCGGGCGGTTCGTCGTCGAGGTGATGGTCCCGCAGCTGCAACGGCTCCCGCCCGGCGAGACGGTGCGCCCGTTCCTGGTCACGTCCGACCGGCTCGGATTCGACGAGTACGACGTCGCCACGCAGGGGCTGGTGTCGCACCACTACCAGGTCGGCGACGGCGCCGGGCGATCGGAGGTGATGCCCTTTCGCTACGTCTGGCCGGCCGAGCTCGACCTGATGGCGCGACTCGCGGGGATGTCGCTGCAGCACCGCTGGGGGGTTGGCGCCGCGAGCCGTTCACCAGCAAGAGCACCACGCACGTCTCGGTCTGGACCACACCCGCGGCCCACCGCTGAATGGCATGACTGAGGGAGCGCCCCTCTCGCGGAGATCTTCGCCGCTGCGACCAGCCGGACGGCGTGTCGGGCGCGAAACTGGTCGTAGCGGCGAAGATCAGCACGGAGAGGAGCGTCGGCTATCCGGCCCGCGACCGATCTACCTTCGCAAGCTGCGGTCGGCGTCGCCCTACGCGCCAGTGAGAACTAGTCGTTCGGTCTGCTGTCCTGTGATCTCGGCAATCAGTTCGTAGTCCTTGTCCACGTGAAGCACGACCAATTCGCTGAGTTCCGCAGCGGCGGCGACAAGGAGGTCCGGCACCGCGGGGGCTCGATGCCGCCCCTGGTCCGCAAGCGAGTGCTGAACCTCCATGGCTCGGTCTTCGATCGCCGGTGTCAGATACACGACCGGCATCTTCGATAGCGGCGGTCGGCGCGTGGCCCGCCGCAAGTCACCGCCATTGCGAGCAGAGAAACCGACCTCGAGGCGAGTCACCGAGGTGATGTGGAGCTGCCCACGCTCGATCCGGACCGCCCACTCAGCGGCATCCGGAGACTCTGCGATTCGTACGAGGGCTGACTTGTCGACGAGCCAGCCAGCTACCGCCACGCCTGATCCATGACTACCGGGTCGGCCAGATCCGCGAAGGTCTCAGCGAAGCGAGCTAAGTCCTTAACGCCGACCTCACCGCCGGCAACCGCAGCATCCTGCGTCAGTCGGCGGCGCAGGTACTCCGTTCGTGACAGACCGAGACGGCTGGCACGCGCGTCGATTGCGGCGAGCACGCCATCCGGGATGTCCCGGATCAGAAGATCAGTCACACAGCGATGATATCACTAGATATCACGCACTGGGGCTCAGCCGCCTGCGTTCGGCACCTGCCCGACCCCGACCGGGCAAGACAGCCCGGTCCCGTCGATGCCGCAGTAGCCGTTGGGGTTCTTGGCGAGGTACTGCTGGTGACAACGCTCGTCGTCGGATCGCGCATCACGCACGTAGGGCCCGATTCATACCGCGACGATGGTGACGATGTCCTCGAGGCCTGCGAAGTCGTTTGGGTTCCGCGTGTATAGGGGCAGGTTGACGGCGGCTGCAGTCGCGGCGATGAGCAGGTCCACCGCGCGACGTCCCCGCGCCTTGCGCCCGCCGGCTTCGACCGTTGCGAAGATGCGCCCGTAGCTGCGTGCCGCTGCTGCGTCGAAAGGCAGCGGGTCGAAGGTCGCCTCGACCAATTGCAACCGTTCTTGCCTGCGCGCCCGCTCCCCGACGTCTTGAGTCGCGTGCGGACCGGCGGCGAGCTCGGCGACGCTGATCGCCGACACGGCCAGCTCTTCCGGCAGCACATCCGGGTCGAGCGTGGCCAGGTCGATCAGAACTCACGTGTCGACTACGCCGCGCACCGGACGATTAGGCACGGGGAGATGCGTCTTGGTCTACGACAGCGTCCACGTCGGCCCGGAAGCGGTCGAAGTCGATCGCCGGCGCCTCACGAAACGTGGCAGCCGCGACCGCAGCGGCGACAAACCGGTGTCGACGCACGGGAAGGAGCTCACCGACCGCGACGCCATTACGGGTGACGACGAAGGACTCGCCGCGATCCAGGGCGCGCATGATGTCGCCGCTGTCGTTCCGCAACTCCCGTTGGCTGATCTCGCGACTCATATCGAGACTGTAGCACACGTGCTACGGCGCCCAAAGGGGTCACTTTTCGTTGGCAGCGTCCGGCACCTGTGCCACGCCGACCGGGCAGCGACGCCCGGTCCCGCCGATGCCGCAGTAGCCGTTGGGGTTCTTGGCCAGGTACTGCTGGTGGTAGTCCTCGGCGTAGTAGAACGGCCCGCGCGTCGGCGATCTCGGTCGTGATCGCGCCGTACCCGGCGGCGGCGCAGCGCCGGCTGGAAGGCGTCGCGAGCCTCGACCGCCGCCGCTGCTGCGCGTCCGACGTGACGTAGATCGCCGAGCGGTACTGCGTGCCGACGTCGTTGCCCTGGCGCATGCCCTGGGTCGGGTCGTGCGCCTCCCAGAAGACCTTGAGCAGGTCGTCGTAGCGACACCTTCGCCGGGTCGAAGACGACCTGCACGACCTCGGCGTGGCCGGTCTCGGCCGAGCAGACCTCCTCGTAGGTCGGGTTCGGGGTGAACCCGCCCTGGTAACCGACCGCGGTCGTGACGACGCCCGGCGAGCTCCCAGAACAGGCGCTCGGCGCCCCAGAAGCAGCCGAGGGCGAAGTACGCCGTCTCCAGCCCGTCCGGGTAGGGACCCTCGAGCGGCGTGTCGAGCACGAAGTGCCGCTCCGGCACCGCGAACGGCCGGCTCGCGCGTCCGGGGAGTGCCGCGTCCGGCGTCACCATCTCGGTCTTGTGGCGGGAGAACAGCATCAGGCACCCTCCGTCGCGATCGGCTTCCTGGGCAACGAGCCACCGCCACCCACCATTCCACCGCCTCCCGATTGCGCATCCTCCGCCCTAGAAGACAGGCAGCGCGCAATCGGGGGTGGCGGTCACAGGTAGAGGCCGGTCGCGCCCGCATCCTCCAGCCGCTCGGCTGCGAGCGCGTGGATGTCGCGCTCGCGCAGCAGCACGTAGAGCGCGCCGTGCAGCTCGATCTCGGCCCGGTCCTCGGGGTCGTAGAGCACTCGATCGCCGACCTGGACGGTGCGCACGTGCCCGCCGGTCGCGACCACCTCGGCCCAGTCGAGCCGCTTGCCCATCTTCGCCGTCGCCGGGATGACGATGCCGGCGCTCGACTTGCGCTCCCCGGCATCGGGGTCGATCGTGACGAGGACGCGGTCGTGCAGCATCTGGATCGGCAGCTTGTCGGGCACCTCATGACGGTAGCGGCTCGCCGACCGCGGTACCGTCGCGCGACCGCAGCCAGAGCAGCGCCGCGACCCCACCGATGGCCGGTGCGGCGGCGGCCAGCAGGAAGCTCATCCGTGGTCCGACCGTCTCCACTGCGACACCGCCGATCGCGGCGCCCAGCGAGGACCCGGCGAGCAGACCGACGGCCATCCAGCCGAAGGCCTCCGTCGCGGCCCCCTCCGGCGCGACCGCGCCCACCCGGGCGTAGAGCCGAGCAAGCCCGGGCGCGATCGTTGCGCCGCCCACGAACAGGAGGACGCCGAGGCCCACCGGACCGGGAGCCAGCGCGGCGAGGGCCACTCCGGCCGCGATGAGCCCCATCGACCGCAGGACCGCCGAGTCGTCGATCCGGGCCGCGGCGGCGCCGAAGGCGAGTCCGCCGAGCAGCGAGCCGAGGCTCCAGACGGCGAGCACGACCCCTGACCCGGCCGAGGCGTGCCGCCCGCTCACGAACGCGACGACCGCAACGTCGGTCATGGTGAACGCGATCGTGATCGCCACCCCCAGCCCGACGTACGCCGGCAGGGCGGTCTGCCGCATCAACCGGTGCCGGATCCGCCCGGCGGGAGGAGCCATCGACCCCAGGACAGGTGCCGTCGCGAACGCGACCTGTTCCCACCAGCGCAAGCATCCCCGTCAGGACGACCGCCGCGGTGCACCCGCCAGGCCGGCGACCAGCGCGACGAGCGCCGCCCGGAGATGAAGACCAGCTCCTGCGCGGTCGCCTCCAGCCCGTAGACAGCCTCAGCGACCTCCGGCTCGAGGATGCGCGGCCACAACCCGCGGACCACCGAGACGACCGGCGCACTGGACAGGCCCATCGCCACCGCGGTGACCGTCTCCAGCACGAACGCGTCCGCCGGGACGAGCGCCAGCGCGAGGGTGGCACCGGCGTACCCGACCGCGGCGGGGACGAGCACCCGGCGCGCACCGAGCCGGTCGGCGGCCCGGGAGAGCGCGAGGTTCGACACCCCCGCGGCGGCGACGTAGATCCCGGTGACGAGACCGGCGGCGGCGTATCCGTGCCGCGGGTGACCAGCAGCAGGATGGCCAGGCTCGACATGCCGTTGGGCATCCGCGCGACCAGGGACGTGACCAGCAGGAAGGCGACGCCCGGCGCACGCAGTGCGCGCCGGGATCGGCTCGAAGGCCATGGGCTCAGGTTGTCAAACCCGGAGGGTCCGGCGGCAACGACTTATCCTGCTGTGCGCGCCTCGGCGGCCCGCGCTTCGTCCGCCCGGCGCTTCTCGGCTGCCTTCGCGAGGAGGCTCTCCACCGCTTCACCCGGCCACACGACGACACCGTCGGCGTCGGCGACGACCAGGTCGCCGTCCCGCACCGGTACGCCGCCGACGACGACGTCACCGCCCACCCGGCCGAGCCCGTCCTTGCGGCTCGCGACCGGGGTCACGCCCCGGCACCACACCGGCAGGCCCAGCTCGGCGACTGCCCGCGAGTCCCGGATGAGCCCGTCGGTGACGACGGCGACGACACCGGCCCGCAGCAGCTCCGCCGCGACCAGGTCACCGAGCACGGCGGTCCGCGACTCGGCGCCACCGGCGACGACGAGGACGGTGCCCGGCCCCGGCACCCGGTCGGGCACCTCACGCATCGGCGAGTTGTCGTCGCGGCGTGACCGTGACGACGAGCGCCGGCCCCGCCACCGTGGCCTCCGGAGAAAGCGCCCGGACCCATGGCGGCAGCGCGCCGGCTCCGCCCGCGCCGTCAGAGGCCAACGTGGTCGACAGCCAGTCCGGGGATCTGCACGCGCCTATCCTGCCGGGTGATGACCGAGGGACCGACACAGTGCTCCGCATGCGGTGACTGCTGCGACCCGGTCTGGTACCCGCTCGGGCCGGCCGACGTACGGCAGTCCGCCGCGACGACGGGCGCGCCGGACCTGGTCTTCGCCGCCGCCCACTGGCACGCCACCGGCGAGCTCACCGGCGACGGGCTGCACGCCTACCGGTGCGACCGGTTCGACCCGGCAAGCCGGCTGTGCACCGCCCACGACGAGCGGCCGCCGATCTGCCGCGGCTACCCCTGGTACGACGAGGACGACGACCCACCCGGCCGCCGGCTCGTCGTACTCCCGCAGCGCTGCGCCTTCCGCGCCGACGTCCCTCCCGACTGACTCGAGTGCGACGCTCCTGTCCTATCCGCCACGTCCTAGGACACGGAGCGTTGCGCTCAACCGGAGGGGTGACGGCGTGCGCGGCGGCACCACTCATACATCGCGATCCCGCTCGCCACGCCGGCGTTGATCGACCGCGTCGAGCCGAACTGCGGGATGTGCAGCACCGCCTCGACGAGCTCGCGGGCGGCGGCCGACAGGCCGGGACCCTCCTGACCGAACAGCAGCACGCACTCCTTGGGCAGGTCGGCCGTCACGATCGACTCCGAGCCCGGCAGCAGGTCGACACCCAGCACGGGCAGACCGGCGGCGCGAGCCCATCCGGCGAGCTCCTCGAGGGTCGGGTGGTGGTGCACGTGCTGGTAGCGGTCGGTCACCATCGCGCCGCGCCGGTTCCACCGCCGCTCCCCCACGACATGGACGGCGGTGGCGAGGAACGCGTTCGCGTTGCGCACGACGGCCCCGATGTTGAGGTCGTGCTGCCAGTTCTCCACGGCGACGTGGAACGGGTGCCGCCGTTGGTCGAGATCGGCGACGATCGCCTCCCGGGACCAGTAGCGGTAGCGGTCGACGACGTTGCGTCGGTCACCGTCGGCCAGCAGCTCCGGGTCGAGCCGCGGGTCGTCGGGCCACGGCCGGGGGTGCGGGCCGACGCCGACGGCGGCCTCGTCCTCCTGCGGATGCGACGTCACGTGACCCAGCCTGACGCATGCGCTCTACGATCGGGCCCGTGCCGCCGAGGAAGAAGACGCCACCGGGTCCACCCGCCCTGACCGACGACGACGTCGTCGACCTGCGCGCGCGCGTCGCCGAGGGCGAGAAGCCACGGGTCGTGGTCCGCACCGCGTCCGCCGCCGTACCTGCCGGGACCCGCGGCAACGTCGTGCGCATCGGCAACCCGGCCGAGGGCGAGTTCATCGTCGTACGGCTCGGGCGCGATCAGGTCCCGTTCGCCCCCTCCGAGCTGTCGGTGTCGACCCGCGGGCGCAAGTCCGCCGCCACCGCCCGCGGCGACCCCCGCCAAGGCGACCCCCGCCCGGTCGGCCCCCGCCCGGTCGGCCCCCGCCCGGTCGGCCCCCGCCAAGGCAACCCCCGCGAGGTCACCCGCGGGCAAGGCACCGGCCGACAAGACCACGGGCCGGGCGGCGGCCGCCGACAAGCCATCGACGGGCCGCACCAGGACGGCGAGCCGGGCCGCGAAGAAGGCCGGCACGCCGGGAAAGCCCCGCCGCACGACCGCGCGGCGCGGCGGCGCGCCGCTGACCGTCACCCTCCGCTTCACCGACGACGTGTGGACGGTCGAGGCCCAGCGCGGTGCCCGCCGGATCGCGCGAGCGACTCCGGTCCGGCCGGGCGCGGTCAAGGCCTTCGCCGACCTCGTCGACGAACCCGAGGTCCGCACCGCGATGGCCGAGACCGTCGCGTCCTCCCGAGCCGTCGTCGAGGAGCGCGCCCTCAAGCTCCGCGCCGAGCTCCAGGCGGCCGAAGCCGCACTCAAGGAGTTCGAGACCGGCCGTCGCTGAGCGGCAGGCCGTCACCCGAACGGTCGGTCGCTCGTTGGGCCGGGCGTGAGACGCCTTCATGTCAGCGCGACCATCGCCCTGCTCGCCGTCACGGCCGCCGGTACGGCTGCTCTGGCCGCCTCCGAGCGCTCGCACCGACCGCATGTCAGGTGCTCCGGCAACCCGGCGAAGGCACACCGCCTCGATCTCACCGTCAAGGGCACCCCGACGTTCGGTTACTACGCCGTCCCGCACGGGCGCGCCAAAGGCATCGTCGTGTTCGACCACGGTTACAGCCACACCGCCTGGAACTGGCGGGCGCACCTCACCGAGGTCGCGAAGCGTGACCACGTCATCGCCGTCGCCATGGACTACCGGGGCCAGAAGGACGGCCCGGTCGACCCCGAGACCGGCTACTCCTCCTCCCGCGGCTGGCGGGTGAGCGAGGGCGCCGAGGACTCGATCGCCGCCGCGAAGCTCTTCGACCGGACCTGCCGCACGGGTGGCATCAACACCGTCTACGGCATCAGCATGGGCGGCAACACCTCCGGCCTCGTCGTCGCCGACCAGCCGACGCGGGCGAACGGCAAGCCCCTGTTCGACTACTGGTTCGCGATCGAACCCGCCGTGAACGTCACCGAGACCTGGACCGAGGCGAGTCTCGTCGCGCAGAGCGGCAACCAGTTCGCCGTCAACGCCGCGGAGGACATCGAGGCGGAGACCGGCGGCACGCCGGCCGACGCACCGGAGGCTTACCAGGAGCGCACCGTCGTGGCCCGCATCGCCGACATCGCCGGTGCCGGGCTCAAGGGCGTCACCGTCGTGCAGGGTGTCGACGACGGCCTCGTCCCTTACAACCAGAGCCGGGAGCTCGTCGCCGAGCTGCGGGCGGCGGGCATCCCCGTCGACGACGTCACCGTCGGCACGCGCGGCGATGGTGAGCCCGGTACGACGCTCAGCGGCAACGTGCTCGGCCCGCTCGGCCAGGACTCACCGTTCGCCGGGCACGCCTCCGAGGTCAGCCACACCCAGCTGGTCGGCAACACCGGCTTCGACCTGCTCGACCGGCTCTATCGCCACCACGACGCGCCGCAGTGCCGCGAGTCGTTCCGCGACGGCGACAGCGGCGAGTGGGCAGTCGCCCCGGCGACCTGCTGACCGGACCGGATCGGCTGCTCAGCCGGCGTACGAGCGAAGGACCAGCACGGCGCGGTCGGTCGCGTTCGCGGCCGAGGTCAGATTCCGCACCCGCTGGCAGATCACCGAGAAGACAACCAGCCGCCCGCGGGCGTCCGTCGTGTAGCCCGACAGCACCCGGCTGTGGTTGAGCGTGCCGGTCTTGGCGAACACCTCACCGGCCCCGTCGGTGCCGCAGAACCGGTGCTCCAGGGTGCCCGTCCGGCATCCGACGGGAAGGGCCCTGACCAGAGGGCGGCGAGCGTCGCCGGCATGCGCGTAGGCGAGCAGGTCGACCTCTCCGGCGGCGGTCTGGCGGTCGTCGTAGGACAGTCCGGATCCGTCGGTGGCCTCGCTGCGGTCGGTCACCTGCGCGTCCGCGACGACCTTGCGGACGGCACGGTGCCCGCCCGCCACGGTCAGCAGGGACTCCGCGAAGAAGTTGTCGGAGTAGGTGAGCGCGCGGTGCACGAGACCGCTGATCGGCCGCGACCGGTGCACGGCGACGATCGACATCGGCGCCACCGTCGCGGATCACCTTGTTGCGGCCGCGGACGCGCACTCCTTGGGCGTGGAGCCGGTCACGGAACAGGTCGAGGTTGTGGACCGTGGGATGGCGCAGGTACGCCGCATCACGACGCCACCAGTCCCGCCCCACCGGGAACGGCGACAGCGGCCCGATCTCGTCCGGCACGAAGTCGGCCTTCCAGCCGTCGCGGCTGGTGCGGAGCGGGAACGAGCCGACGTCCACGCGGAGCTGGCCGGTCACGCGCCGCACGCCGGCCTTGCGCACCCGGTGCGCCAACCGGCCGATGTCCCGCACGGTCATCGACGGGTCGACCGCGGCGCGCACGACGAGGTTGCCGTGCACGACACCGTGCACCGGCTTGCTGTGCGCGCTGACCTGCGTGACCAGCCGCCGGGACGGGTCGTCGAGCAGCAACGGCAGGGTGGTGAACAGCTTCTGGGTCGACGCCGGGCGCAACGCGCGATGGGCGTTGACACTCGCCACCCGACCGACGCCTGCGATGTCGACGGCGAGGCCGACGACACCGGCGGTCGAGTGCGACAGCTTCCGGACCAGCCGCCGCTGCAGGCCGGCGTCGATAGCGCTCCGCTGCGTCTGCGCGGCGGGCTCGGCTGCCGGCTCCACGGCCGCGGGGCGGGCGGGCGCGTGCTCGCTCTCGGCGCCGGGCGGTCGCGTGCCGGTGACCGGAGCGGGTCGCGGTGAGGAGCGGGCGGTCGACCCGGGGGGCGACCGGTGCGGCCGCGGCCGCCGGACGGACCGCGCCGCCGGAGCCGGTGCCGGTCGCGACGACCACCCCGGCCGTGGCGGCCGCGAACGCTGCGGTGGCCGCCATGATCCGGACAGGCGAACGGGAGCGGAGGGCGACCATGCATGAATCCTCGGCAACCCCGGCCGGTCTCCGCAGCCGAACGCGCGTTCTGTCACCTTTGGGCGACATTCGACTGGGTCGCCCGGCGGCGGCCGTCGTACCGCCCGGGCACAATGCGCGCGTGCTGCTCGCCGACGTGGTCGCGACCTCCCGGGCGGTGGCGGGCACCTCCCGCCGGACGGAGAAGGTCGCCGCTCTCGCGGCCCTGCTGCGGCGGGCCGCGCCGGAGGAGGCCGCCGTCGTCGTGCCGTGGCTGTCCGGCGAGCTGCGGCAGCGCCGGACCGGCGTGGGCTGGGCGCCGCTGCGCGACCTGCCCCGGCCGGCCGACGAGCCGGCCCTCGAGCGTCGCCGACGTCGACGCGGCGTTCGCCAGACGGCGGCCGGGCTGGCCGGCCCGGGCTCGACCGGCGCACGGCGGCGGCGCTGGTCGCGACCTGTTCGGCCGCGGCCACCGCGCGACGAGCAGCGGTTCCTGCCGCGGCCTGGTCACCGGCGAGCTGCGGCAGGGCGCGCTGGACGGGCGTGATGGCCGACGCCGTGGCGGCGGCCGCCGGGCGTGCCGGCTCGCCGACGTGCGCCGCGCGCTGATGCTCGCCGGCGCGCTGCGGCGACGGTCGCGGCCGGCCGCGCTCGCCGGCGGCGCGGCCGGCGCTGGCCGCGTTCCGGCTGCAGGTGGGCCGGCCGGTCGCAGCCGATGCTGGCCTCGACCGCCGGCTCGACGTGGCGGAGGCGCTCGAGCGGCTCGGTGGCCGGCGGCCGTCGAGTGGAAGCTCGACGGCATCCGCGTCCAGGTGCACCGCGCCGGCGACGAGGTCGCGCGTGTTCACCCGCACGCCTCGACGACATCACCGCCCGGCTGCCCGAGGTCGTCGAGGCCGTCCGGGCGCTGCCGGCTCGCGACGGTCGTCCTCGACGGCGAGGCGATCGCGCTGCGGCCGGACGGCCGGCCGCGCCGTTCCAGGAGACCGGCGGCCCGGGCTGCGCCGGCGCACGCGGCTCGGCGGCGGTGCGCTGTCGCCGTTCTTCTTCGACGCTCCTGCACGTCGACGGCACCGACCTGCTGGACGCGCCGCTGCCGACCGAGCGCTGGGCGGCGCTCGCCGCGCTGGTGCCGGCGAGCCGCTGCGGGTGCCCGCGGCTGGTGACCGGCGACCCGCGCCGCGGCCGACGCGTTCCTCGCCGGCGCGCTCGCCGCGGGGCACGAGGGCGTCGTGGTCAAGTCGCTCGACCGCGCCGTACGAGGCCGGGCGGCGCGGCGCCGGCTGGCTGAAGGTCAAGCCGCGGCACACCCTCGACCTGGTGGTGCTGGCGGCCGAGTGGGGCTCACGGCCGGCGCCGCGGCTGGCTGTCCAACCTGCACCTCGGGCGCCCGCGACCCGGAGCGGCGGCTTCGTCATGCTCGGCAAGACCTTCAAGGGGCTGACCGACGAGCTGCTGCGCCTGGCAGACCGAGCGGCTGCTGCGAGCTGGCCGCCGACGACGACGGCTGGGTCGTGCAGGTGCGGCCCGAGCTGGTGGTCGAGATCGCCTTCGACGGCGTGCAGACCTCACCGCGCTACCCGGGCGGGGTGGCGCTGCGGTTCGCCCGGGTGCTGCGCTACCGCGACGACAAGCGCGCCGGACGAGGCCGACACCATCGACGCCGTCCGGGCCTTCCTCGCCTGACCAATCGGCATTCCCTGCCCTCTAGGGCAGGGAATGCGCAATTGCGGTCGGCCTAGCCGCCCAGGGTCTGGAGAAGCTCGCCGAGCTCGTCACCCGACTGCGTCGGGACGATGTAGCCCTCCTGCTCCTCGATCTCGTCGATGTGGTCGAGGATGTCCTCGGCGGTCGGCGTCGCTGCCCTTGCCGGCGTACCAGCCCTTGGCGAGGCCGACGAAGACGCGCGCGTAGCGGCCGCCCGCGGCGGAGAACGCCTCGTGGGTGAACGTGCAGGCCTCGCTGCACAGGTAGACGACCATCGGCGTGACGCCGCTCGGGGTCGAGCAGCTTGGCGAAGTCGCCGAGCAGCTCCTCGGTCATCCGGGTGCGCGCGACCGGCATCGATCACGTTGGACAGGATGCCGGCCTTCGCGCCCTCGACGGCGAGCACGTTGGACAGGCCGACGAGGCCCATCTTGGCCGCGCCGTAGTTGGCCTGGCCGAAGTTGCCGAAGATGCCGGCGTTGGACGACGTGAAGACGAACCGGCCGTAGCCGTTCTCCTTCATGACCTTGAACGCCGGCTGGCTAGACGTAGAACGCGCCCTTGAGGTGCACGTCGAGCACCGCGTCGAGGTCGTCCCAGGTCATCTTCGCGAACGACTTGTCGCGCAGGATGCCGGCGTTGTTGACGACGATGTCGACCTTGCCGAACGCGTCGACAGCCGTCTTGACGATGTTCTCGCCGCCCTCGGGCGTCGACACCGAGTCGTAGTTCGGCACCGCCTCGCCGCCGGCCGCCTTGATCTCGTCGACGACCTTCTGCGCCGCCGCGTCGTCGCCGCCCTTGCCGTCGACCGACCCGCCGAGGTCGTTGACGACGACCTTGGCGCCGCGGCTTGGCGAGGTCGAGGGCGTAGGTCCGGCCGAGGCCGCCGCCGGCACCGGTGACGATCGCGACCCGACCGTCGAAAGAGATCTCAGCCACGCTCAGCTCCTGCGTCTGTTGGGGAAACGTTCCGGCCTGCATTCTGCCGAGCGGCGGTGGCGGCTGCGACATCGGGGCGGCGGATGCGAGACTGCACGCCGTGCCGGACGACAGGAGACGCATCGAGGCGTTGGGGCTCGCCGGGGCCCTCGCCTCCGTGGCGACCCTCGCCGGTGCCGGCGGGGCGGTGACCGTGCGGGGTCTCGACTGGTACCGCACCCTCGAGCGGCCGCGGCTCACCCCGCCCGACGGCGTGTTCGCGCCGGTGTGGTCAGTGCTCTATGCCAGCCAGGCCGTCGCCGCGTGGCTGGTCTGGCGGGGCGACGCGAGACGGGCGGAGTACGACGTCCCCGCGATGACGGCGTACGGCGTCCAGCTCGGGCTCAACCTCGTCTGGACACTGCTGTTCTTCGGCCTGCGCCGCCCGGCGTTCGCGCTCGCCGAGATCTGCGTGCTGTGGGTGGCGATCGCCGTCACCATCCGCGAGTTCGCCCGCAAGCACCGGGTCGCCGCCGTCCTGCTCGTTCCCTACCTCGCCTGGGTGAGCTTCGCCGCGTGGCTCAACCTCGGCATCTGGTGGCGCAACCGCTGACGGCCGGTCAGTCGAGCGGCCGCACCTGCCAGCGGCGGTGCTCCAGTGACGGCATTCGCTCGCGGCACTGCCGGACCCGCTCCGGGTCGGCGTCGGCGAGAGCGATCCCGTCCCGCTCGGCCGTGGACGCGACCACCACACCGAACGGGTCGACCACCATCGCGCGGCCGGCGTACGTCGGCGGCGACTGGTCGGCGGCGGCGACGTAGAGCACGTTCTCGATGGCGCGAGCCCGGACCAGGGTCGTCCACTGGTCCTCCTTGAGCGGGCCGGCCACCCATGCCGACGGGACGGCGAGCAGCGTCGCCCCGTCGTCGGCCAAAGCGCGCGCCAGCTCGGGGAAGCGCAGGTCGTAACACGTCATGACCCCGACCGTGAGGCCCTCGCAGGCGACGACGAGCCGGTCGCGCGGAGCACCGGCGCACAGCCGCTGCGACTCGACCCAGCCGAGGCTGTCGAACAGGTGCTGCTTGCGGTAGCGGCCGAGCAGCGCGCCGTCCGGCCCGACGGCGACGACGGTGTTGTAGACGCGGTCGGTGGGGTCGCGGTCGTCGGCCCGCTCGAACATGCCCGCCACGACGGTCACAGAGGAGCGCCGGGCCTGGTCGCGCAGCGCCGAGACGAACGGTCCGTCCAGCGGCTCGGCGACCGGTCCGAGCGGCGTCTCGGGGCGGCCGAAGTCGTGCATCGCCGCCTCGGGGGCGACGACGAGCCGGGCGCCGTCCGCAGCCGCCTGCTCGACCAGGCGCCGGACGGCGGCGATGTTCGCCGGCTTGTCGTCGCCGGCGGCGAACTGCACGACCGCGACCCGCATGCCCGTCATCCAACAACACCGGCATCCAACGACCCGGGCATCCGAACAACCCGGGCATCCACCGCCATGGGCAACTACGATCCGGCCATGGAGCGAGGGGGCGCTGTCGCCGCCGGGACGCGGCCGTGAGGCGGCCCGACCCGCTGGTCGAGCGGATGCGTGGCTTCGGGACGACGATCTTCGCGGAGATGACCGCGCTGGCCAGCAGCACCGGCGGTCAACCTCGGCCAGGGGTTCCCGGACACCGACGGCCCGACCGCGATGCTCGACCGGCGGTCGACGCCATCCGCGGCGGGCTCAACCAGTACCCGCCCGGGCCGCGGCCTGCCGCTGCTGCGCCAGGCCGTCGCCGCGCACCGCAGCGCCGCTACGGGCTGGCCTACGACCCGGACACCGAGGTCCTCGTCACGGTCGGCGCCACCGAGGGGTCAGCGGCCACGATCCTCGCGCTGTGCGAGGCCGGCGACGAGGTCGTCGTCCTCGAGCCCTACTACGACTCCTACGCCGCCGCGATCGCGCTGGCGGGTGCGGTCCGGCGGCCGGTCCCGCTGCGGCCGGACGCGCCCGGGCGCGCGGTTCACGTTCGACCCCGACGAGCTGCGCGCGGCGGTCGCCCGACGCACCCGGCTGCTGCTGGTCAACTCGCCCCACAACCCGACCGGCACGGTGCTCACCGACGAGGAGCTTCGCCGGTCCTCGCCGACGTCGTGCGTCGCCCGCGACCTCGATCGCGTGACCGACGAGGTCTACGAGCACCTCACCTTCGACGGCGTGGAGCACGTCCCGCTGGCGTCGCTGCCGGGCATGCGGGAGCGCACCGTCTCGATCTCGAGCGCCGGCAAGACGTTCAGCGTCACGGGCTGGAAGATCGGGTGGCTCTGCGCCCCGGCCCGCCTGGTGAGGGCGGTCGCGACGGTGAAGCAGTTCATCGACCTTCGCCCACAGGGGCGTTCCAGGCTGCGGTCGCCTACGGGCTGCTCAAGGGAGCGGGACTGGGTCGAGGCGTTGCGCTCGTCGCTGCAGCGCGCCGCGACCGGCTCTCGGCCGGGCTGGCAGCGGGTCGGGCTCACCGTGCACCGTGCCGGCAGGCACCTACTTCGTGCGGCCGACGTCCGACCGCTGGGGATCGACGACGGGGTCGCGTTCGCCCGGGCGCTGCCCTCGGAGGCGGGTGTGGCCGCGATCCCGTCGGCGGTGTTCTGCGACGACGTCGACGTCGGGCCGGCCGTTCCTGCGCTTCGCGTTCTGCAAACGCGACGACGTGCTCGACGAGGCGGTCGCCCGGCTGATCCGGTACGCCGCCAACCGCCGACGCTGAGCCACCCTAGGGTTACAGGCATGGCGCCGATGTCCCTGCACCGCGCGAAGCCGCCGATCCTCCTCGAGCTCGACCTCACCCAGCCACTCGTCGAGCACGAGCCGGACGACCCGATCGCCAAGGTGCGCAGCCGCGGCAAGCCCCGGCTGCGCCCGGTGCTGCGCGCGTTGCGCGAGGCGGGTACGGACGACGCGGTCGCCGGGCTGGTGGCGAAGGTCGGAGACTCCCCCACCCTCACCCTGGCCGGGGCGCAGGAGCTCCGCGACGCGGTCGCCGTCTTCGCCGAGAGCGGCAAACCCACCGTCGCGTGGTCGGACACCTTCGGGGAGGGCCGGGCGGCCACCATCCCCTACTACCTCGCCACGGCGTTCCGGGAGATCTGGCTGCAGCCCAGCGGCGAGCTCAACTTCATCGGGCTGGCAACGGAGGTCGGCTTCCTCCGAGGTGTGCTCGACAAGCTGGACGTGGTCCCCGAGATCGGGCAACGCCACGAGTACAAGAACGCCGCCGACCGGATCGGCCAGAAGGGGTTCACGCCCGCGCACCGGGAGGCCGCCGACCGGCTCGCCGAGTCCGCCTGGGAGACCAGTCTCGGAGTCCGTCGCCGCCGCGCGCGGGGTCCCCGCTCGACCGGCTGTGCGAGCCTCGTCGACCGGGCGCCGCTGTTCCCGGACGAGGCGCTGGCGGAGCACCTCGTCGACCGGGTCGGCTACCGCGACGAGGTCTACGCGTCGTGCGCCGGTCGGTCGGCGGCGACGTCCGGCTCCTGTTCGCCGAGCGGTGGAAGCCGTCAGGTCCCGCGCCGCAACGGATCGTCCACGAGGTGCGGCAGAAGAAGGCACCGGGCCTCGCCCTGGTCGACGCCGTGCGGCGGGATCGTCGTCGGCCGGTCCCGCCGTTCTCCCGTGCAGGGTCCGGTGATGGGCGGAGACACGATCTCCGCGGCGCTGCGGGCAGCGGTCCGCGACGACCGGGTGCGCGCCATCGTCCTGCGGGTCGAGTCCCCAGGCGGCTCCTCGGTCGCGTCGGACATGATCTGGCGCGAGGTCGTCTGTGCCCGCGAGGCCGGCAAGCCGGTCGTCGTGTCGATGGGCTCGATCGCCGGGTCGGGCGGTTACTACATCGCCTGCCCGGCCGACGTCATCGTCGCCCAGCCGGGGACGCTCACCGGCTCGATCGGCGTGCTGGGCGGCAAGGTCGTCACCAGCGGCCTGACCGACCGCGTGGGCCTGTCCTACGAAGCGGTGCAGCGCGGCCGGCACGCGCGGATGTACTCGACCAGGGCGCCGTTCCTGGACAGCGAGCGGGAGCGGCTCGAGCAGTGGCTCGACCGCATCTACGACGACTTCACCGGCCGCGTCGCACAGGGCCGCGGAATGACCCGTGACGCCGTGCACGAGGTCGCCAAGGGCCGGGTCTGGACCGGTGCCGACGCCGCCCGGATCGGTCTCGTCGACGAGCTCGGGGGGCTGCACCGGGCGGCCGAGATCGCCCGCTCCCGGGCCGGTCTGCCGGCCGACGCACCACTGCGGCCGGCCGTGTCGGTGCCACCGCTGCAGCGGCTCAAGCCGCCGCGGTCGACCGACGACCCGCGTGCGGCGGCGTCGATGTCGGTCTGGAGCTCGGGCTGGGGCGCGCTCGCCGGCCTCGCGGCCGACCTCGGCCTGCCGTCGCTCGGCCCCCTGACGATGCCCGCCGTCCGGCTGGGTTGAGCCCGCTCAGCCCGCCACGGTGACCGTCACGGTCGAGGCGAGCTCTCGGACCGCGGCCCGGTCCTCCGCCGACGGCGGGCCGGTGAGGGTGAGCACGGGCGCGACCCGCTGCCAGTCCAGGCCGGTCGTGATCGACTCGATCGCGCGGACGGCGCCACCCTGGTCGAGGTTGCCGTGCACCCACGCGCCGAACGGCCGACCGCGGGTCGCCTCGAGGCAGGGGTAGTAGATCGTGTCGAAGAAGTGCTTGAGCGCGCCGGAGATGTACCCGATGTTCGCGGGCGTGCCGAGCAGGTACCCGTCCGCATCGAGGGCGTCGACGGGGCTGGCCGTGAGCGCCGGCCGCACCACCACCTCGACCGAGCCGTCATTGGCCTCCGGGTCGCGGGCACCCGCCAGGGCGGCCTCGAGCAGCTCCTGAACCGCAGGAGACGGCGTGTGATGGACCACCAGAAGCCGCGCCACACCTTCAGTGTGGACGCACCGCGCGTCGATGGGACAATGACGCGTCGACCCGCACGCACTCGACCAGCCGCCGACGAAGACCTGGATGGACGACTCAGCCTTCCCCCAGACGCTGCTCGCCGCCCAGAACGGGGACGAGCGGGCCTTCGCCGACCTCTTCCGCAGCACCCAGCCGGCGGTCCTCCGCTACCTGCGCGTCGTCTCCCAGGGCCGCCACGAGGACCTTGCCGGCGACACCTGGGTGCAGGTGGTCCGCGGCCTCTCGTCGTTCAGCGGTGACCAGCCGGCCGCCTTCCGCGCCTGGGTGCTGAGCATCGCCCGGCACCGCTGGCTGGACGACCAGCGGTCGCGGGCGAGGCGGCCGGAGGAACCGGTGCCCGAGGTCCCCGACCAGACCGGGCGCTCCGACGTCGCCGACAGCGTGATCGACGTCGTGACGACCGAGGAGGCCGTCGCGCTCATCGCCACGCTGCCCCGCGACCAGGCGGAGGTCGTTTTCCTCCGGTTTGTCGCCGATCTGGACGTGGCCACGACCGCGGAGATGACCGGCAAGGCACCCGGGACGGTCCGGGTCCTCGCCCATCGGGGTCTCAAGAAGCTGCGGCAGATCCTGGAGAACTCCCCGATCGAGATCCGCCAGGTGTAACGCCCATGACCCACGGGACGGTTGGAAGGGTGAGATGAACGACGATCGCGTGCACATCGAGGACCCGCGGGTCGCGGCCGTGCTCGCTGCAGCAGCAGCGCCGGCCGAGGCGCCGCTGCCCGGCGAGGCAGCCGCACTGGCGGCGTTCCGAGAGGTGCACCAGCCCCTGCGGAGGAACCGTCCGATGAAACTTCGTGAGAACGCCAAGCTCCTGGCTGCGGCGCTGTTCGGTGGCGTGGTCATGGCCAGCGGTGTGGCCACGGCCGCGACCGGTGGCGGCTTCCTGGTCTCGCACGACAAGCCGAGCACCCACGCGCCGGCGGTCGACGACCAGCAGGGCGAGGACCAGGACCTGGACAACGAGGACCAGGACCTGGACGACGACGGCACGCTCGACGAGAACAGCACCGACGTGCAGACCGACCTCGAGGCACCGGACGCCGAGAACGGCGACAACGGCAAGGGTTCGGCCGTCAGCGACGTGGCCAAGACCAAGGAGGTCACCGGTCGCAACCACGGGGCCGACGTCTGCCAGGTCGCCTCGGCGGACGACAGCGAGACCGGCTGGAAGTGCAAGGCCGGCGAGGAGCACGGCCAGCCCGCCGACACGACGACGCAGGGCCAGTCCGCCGACAAGCGTCAGAACGACGCCGACCACAGCGCCGCCCGGACCGACCACAGCAAGGCTGCCGACCACAACGCGGACGGCCTGTCCCACAAGCCTGCGGAGTAGCGACCGTAGCGACCCCCGTGTAAGCGCCGAACGCGCCCGCCTCCCGGCGGGCGCGTTCGTCGTTCCCGACGTCCGGTGAGCGGCCGATGAGCAGGCCGGTCAGGGGCCGGTCAGGAAGCGGCGTGCTCCGGCCAGGGGATCGGCGGTTGCCCCTGCGTCTGGCGCACGAACTCGTCGAGGAACCATCGCCGGAAGGCGACCTGGTCGGCGGGAGTGGCGAGGGTCAGCAGGTGCTGCCCCCGCCGGCAGTACTCGTCCGCCTCGTCCATGAGGTCGTTCAGGTGCGCGATGGCGGGACCCGCGTCCGGCGGGAAGTCGTAGACGAGATCCACGCGTGACATCCCGGCATCGGAGGCCTGCTCCAGCAGCTGCGCGTTGGCCTCACCGAACCCGCCGTAGTCCCGGCTGAGCTCCGCGATCAGCGCCGTCAGGCGCCGCGGCACGTCGTGGTCGCTGGAACCCGGCTGCGACAGGATCAGGGCGAACTCGCGCATGAGCTCGTCGGTGTGCTCCCGGGCCCGCTGCCAGAGGTCGACCGGCATGCCCCGCACCTCGACCCGCGCGAGCTGCTCGCTCACACGACCCCCGCAGGAACGACGGGCATGCGCGGCGGGGCCGGCCTGGAGGTCATGGCGATGATGCTACGGCGGGTCAGGCGCCCCCGCCGAGCACAGCACTGGCAAGCAACGCCGTCGCCACCACCGCCACGACAAGGGCGACCAGCAGCGGCCAGCTCGTGTCCTCGCTCCGGCCGGTCGCACCGACCTCGTCCAGGGGCCAGCCCTGCTGCGCGCCCAGCCGGTGCTCACGGAGCACCTGTTCCAGCCTCGCCCGCACCTCTTCGGGAGCCGGTGACCGCCCCGCTCCCGCGGTCAGGCGGTCGACGAGCTCGCGCAGTGACCGGCTTCCCCGCCGCCGGGTCGCTGCCCGCAGGGTGGCCCCGAGCGCCTCGAGGTCCGTGGCAGGCACCGTCGGCTCGTGGTCGGTGTAGTCGACGCAGAAGTCGGTGAGGGCGATCCGCCCGTCGGCGCCGACGATCACGTTGTCGGGCGTCACGGTGCAGTGCGCCACTCCGGCACGGTGCGCCACCTCCAGCGCCTCCAGCATGGCCAGCCCGATCCGGGCGACGTCGGCCGGGGAGAACCGGCGCCGGGCGGCGAGCGCTGCGGCCAGGGTGTCGCCGCGGACGACCTCCATGACGACCCACGGCCGGCCGTCCTGCTCGGCCACGTCGAGCACACGCACCGCGGCGGTGGTGTCGAGCGCGGCGCCGGCGCGGGCCTCGCGCAGCAGCCGTTGCGTCATCCGCCTTCGCTCGGACGGACCCACACCGTCGGGGAACCGGATCTCCTTGACCGCGACGTCGCGGTGGAGCAGCTCGTCGTGCGCGTCCCAGACCGCACTCCCCTCGCCACCGGCCAGCTCCCGCCGGAGCCGGTAGCGATCCGCCACGGTCAGTGTGCCCGCGGCCGGCGTGGCGCGAGTGGTTCCGGTCGTCATCGACCGACTCCTACCCCCCGCTCACGCGGAATCACAGGCGGTGACGGCAGCGTCACGCCAACGCTAGGTCCGGTCAGGGCCCCTGCCCGCCCTGACGAGATCCCGGCCTTGCGCCGGAGTGATCGGCTCGCCGGTTGCCAGAATGCCCGGGTGGGACGGCGGCGCCGGTGGCTGGTCGCGCTCGCGGTGGCAGCGGTCGTGGCCACCGGGGCGGTCGTCGGCGTGGGCCTGCTCCTCCGGCAGACCTCGCCCCCACCACCTGCCTGCCTGGTGGGCACCGGAAGCGACCGCCTCGTCCTGGCGATCGAGCAGGCCGAGAACGCGACCACGATCGCGGCCGCCGCGCGGCGTCTCGCGCTGCCGACCGGGGCGGTCACCGTCGCGATCGCGACCGCGCTGCAGGAGTCGAAGCTGCACAACTACCCCTTCGGGGACCGCGACTCGCTCGGGCTGTTCCAGCAGCGCCCGAGCCAGGGCTGGGGCCGGCCGGACCAGCTGCTGACGCCGTCGTACGCGGCGACCGCGTTCCTGCGCCGGCTCGCGACCGTGCCGCACTGGCGGCGGCTGGACGTCGCGATCGCCGCCCAGGAGGTCCAGCACAGCGCCGACGGCACCGCGTACGCGCAGTGGGAGGAGCAGGCGCGCGCGATCGCCCGGGTGATCACCGGGCGGGTGCCCGCGGGGATGACGTGCCGGTTCACCGAGCCGGGCCGCCCGCAACCCGGCCGGCTGCGCAAACTGGCCGAGCGTGAGCTCGGCGCCGCCTTTCGCCCGGACGGTGCGGCGCCGGCGGCGACCGACTGGACGGTCGCCGCGTGGCTGGTCGCGCACGCGCGCTCCTACGGTCTGGCGGTCGTGACGGCCCGTGGCCAGCGGTGGACACCCGAACCGGGCGAGTGGGTCGCCGCCGACAGCGCCGCGTCCGAGCCGCACTACGAGTTCGTTCAGCGCTGAGATCGGCCGCGGGCTCGGCGACGCGTCGGCCGCAACCTGCTCACCGGCCTACCGCGATTGTTCGTGAGACGGCCGCACGGTGAATAGGCCCATAGACGTGTGGATACCTCTCTTGCTCACCGCCGGCACCGGGTTCGTACCGCGTCTCGCAGGCCAACCTGGTCGGGTCGATCGCCACCGCGACGACGTTGGCGCCGGCGAAGTAGCGATCCCGTACGCCCGCAATCTGATGCTCGTCGCAGCAATGGACGAAGCCGTCCGGCCCCGGCGCCGCAACCACGTCGTCACCCGGTTGCCACTCCCGCTCGTCCACCACGTAGAAGATCACCCGACGATCCTAGAGAGACCGGGGGCCGGGAAGGCGGTCAGCCGGTGGAGAACCTGCGCGTCCGTACGCCGTACCTGGGTGGTCCAGTTACAGGCTGACCGGTTCGTTATCGTTGGGGTGACGGACGGCCGTCCGTCCCCTGCCGTCACTCCGGCTGACAACCGGACACAACGGTGGAGTGGTGCATGCCCTCGTTACCGCGGTAGCCGAACAACCCTGCACGAAAACCGGAAGGTCCGCTCGTGCGGATATGGGAGCGTTCCGGCGTGGGTGACTACCGCTCGGTCAACCGGGCGAACTGGGACGAGCGCGCGCCCGCCCATGCGGCTTCTCCCGGCTACGCCGTCGACCGCCTCGTCTCCGATCCAGAGTTCCTGAGCCGGGTGGTGGCCTTCGACCGGCCGCGTCTCGGCGACCTGTCCGGTGTGCAGGGTGTGCACCTGCAGTGCCACATCGGGACCGACACCGTGTCGCTCGCGCGCCTCGGTGCCAGCATGACCGGGCTCGACTTCTCCGCTGCCTCCGTCGCAACCGCACGCGACATCGCCCGTCGTACCGGCACCGCCGTCGACTTCGTCGAGGCGGACGTCTACGACGGCGTCGAGGTGCTCGGCGCGGGGCGGTTCGACCTCGTCTACACCGGCGTCGGCGCGCTCTGCTGGCTTCCCGACATCAGGCGCTGGGCCGCGGTCGTCGCCGGACTGCTCCGCCCCGGCGGCCGGCTGTTCGTCCGCGAAGGGCACCCGGTGCTCTGGTCGCTCGCCGACCCCCGCCCGGACCACCTGCTCGTCCTCGAGTACCCGTACTTCGAGCGCGAGGAGCCGATCGTGTGGGACGAGCCGGGGACCTACGTCGAGACCGACGTCGTCTTCGAGTCGACGCTCACCCACGAGTGGAACCACGGACTCGGTGAGATCGTCACCGCACTGCTCGGCGAGGGGATGGAGCTCACCATGCTCGTCGAGCACGACTCCGTGCCGTGGGAGGCGATGCCCGGCCAGATGGAGCGCACGGAGCTCGACGAGTGGCGCCTCGTCGACCGGCCGTGGCGGCTGCCGCACACCTACACGCTGCAGGCGGTGAAGCGCCACCAATTGCGCGCTCCCTGACCTAGAGGGCAGGCAACGCGCAATTGGGTCAGAGGAAGCCGCGGCCGAGCCGTTCGTCCGGCGGGGGCAGCGGGGCCAGGAACGTGCCCGGCACCGCATCGCCGACGAACGCCGCGAGCTCGTCGGCCGCGACGACGCGGGCGCGGGTCGGTGCGTTCGCGGCGGCACGTGTCAGCGTTGGCACCGGCAGCTCCTGCTCGACCGAGCCCGCGAGGACGCAGTTGCCGGACCGCCGGCCCCGCAGTGTCGACGGCTCGGCCAGCATCACCACGTCGGCAAAGCACTCGCGCAGGGCGGCGAGGACCGGCCGGACTACCGCGAACGGCGTCGCGTCGGAGACGTTGAGCACCAGCAGCGCCGCGGGGCCACGGAGCAACCGGCGCATGGCCGTCACCGCCTCGACCGTCAACGCGGACACGACCGCCCGGGGGCCGTCGTACAGGTCCCAGAGGACGAGGTCGGCGGTGCCGGCGGGAAGCGCGGCCAGCGCCGGCGCGACGTCGGCGGTGACGACATCGCAGCCAGGGACCGGCCCCAGCCGCGCGCTCACCTCGATGACCTCGGGCGAGCACTCGACGACCGTCTGGCGTGAACCCGGTCGGGTGGCCGCCAGCCACCGGGCCATCGTCAGCGCACCGCCGCCGAGGTGCACCGCCACCACGGGATCCGGGCGCGGGTGGACCGCGTCCAGGACCACCGCCATGTGCTGCATGTACTCGAACTCCAGGTGGAGCGGGTCGGTGTCGTCGACGTAGGACTGCTCCACGCCTTCGACCAGGAGCACCCAGCCGGTGTCCCGGTCGAGGTCACGCAGCAGCTCGACCCGCTGCCCGGTGCGTGTCCGCGCGGTCACGCCGTCACCGCCTCGGTCGGGGTGGCGCCCGGCTCGATCGGCAGGTCCGCGTCCGACCCGCGGGTCGCCCCGATCGAGGCCACCATCACGCACCCCACTGCCAGCCACTCCCGCAGCGTCAGGTGCTGGCCGAGGAAGAGCAACCCGGACATTGCGGCGAACGCCGGCTCCAGGGACATCAGTACGCCGAAGACGGACGCCCGCAACCGGCGCAGCGCGAACAGCTCCAGTGAGTAGGGGACGGCGGAGGACAGCAGCGCCACCGCGGCACCGCGACCCAGCACCGACGGCTCACCCAGCGCGGAACCGCCGGAGACGAGCCCGAACGGCAGCACGGCCACCGTGCCGACGGTGAGGGCGACCGCGAGCCCGGAAGCGCCGGGGAAGACCGCACCGACCCGTTTCGACAGCAGGATGTAGCCGGCCCAGAACCCGCCGGCGACCACGGCCAGCAACAGCCCGACGACACCGGTGCGGCCGCCGCCCGAGGTGAGCAGGGCGACGCCGGTGCCCGCCAGCGCGACCCAGAGCAGGTCCAGGCGCCGACGCGAGCCCGCGACGGCGACCCCGAGCGGCCCGACGAACTCCACCGTCACGGCGATGCCGAGGGGGATGCGGTCGAGCGCCTCGTAGAACGTCGCGTTCATCCCGGCCAGGACGAGGCCGAAGGCGACCGCGAGCCCGAGGTCCTGGCGGCGGCGGCCACCCAGCCGCGGCCGGGCCACGGCGAGCAGCAGCGCGGCGGACAGCCCGAGCCGCAACAGCACGGTGCCGCCGGGGCCGACGTCCGGGAACAGCCTGGTCGCCACCGCGGCGCCGCTCTGGACACTGGCCACGGCTCCGAGCACCAGCAGCGGAGCGGGCACGCCGGTGCGTCGCACGACGGCTAGCCTCCCATCCGTGACCGACCCCGTCGGCCGGGCCCTGGTGGTGGCTGCGCTCGCGCAAGAGGTGGCCGCGATGCCGGCCGGTGTCGAGGTGCTCGTGACCGGGGCGGGCAAGTCCCGCGCCGCGGCCGGGCTGGCCGGGCGGCTGGCGGAGGGCCCTCGGCCGGCAGTCGTCGTGAACCTGGGCACCGCCGGTGCCGTCGACCCGACCGTCAGCGGTGTCGTCGAGGTCGGGTTCGTCACCGAGCACGACTTCCCGCACCGCGCTATCGAGCTGCTGATGGAGATGCCGCTCGCGCGCGGGTACCTCCTGTCGCCGGACGCGCCGCCACGACCGGTCGGCGCGGCTCCGCCGGGGACGACGGCCCTCGCCACCGGCGACGTCTTCGTCGCCGACGCCGGACGCGCGGCGCAGATCGCCGCCGGCGGCATCCACCTGGTGGACATGGAGAGCCACGCCTACGCCGCGGTGTGCGCTCGCCTCGGCGTGCCGTTCCGCTGCGTCAAGGTGGTGTCGGACGGCGCCGACGAGGCGGCGGGGCGGTCGTGGCTGCAGACCGTCGACGGGTGCGCCCGGCGACTCGCCGCCTGGGTCGAGGCCGAACTGGTCGCCACCCGCTGAGCCCGGGAACCGATCAGCACGGGGCGATCCGCCCCCGTTCACGGGAATTGTCGCGTTCCGCGGACACCACGCGCGCACCCTGCCTACGCTCCGCGCAGGACGAGCCCCCGTCCGTTCGCACGCTCTTGGAGTCCCAGCCCCATGACCGTCTCCCCGTCCGGCGCGCCCGCCCGCACCGCTGGTCGCACCACTGCCCGTACCGCTGCCCGCACCGTGGTCCTCGTCACCGCGCTGGCGGCGGGCGTTCTGGTCGGCCTGGCGCCGGCCGAGGCGGTGACCAGCCACCGCCCCCTCAACGACACCCGCGCGGTGGGTTCCGCCCCGGTCAGCGTGTCCTTCCCCATCGAGTACTTCGGTGTGGTGGCCGACCTGCCGAGCGGCCGCCGGCTGTCCGACCGCGGGCGGGCGCCGTACGGCGAGGTGCGGTTCCGGACCGACGGCCACTGGAGCGCCTGGCAGCCCATGGACCAGGACGCCGCGCAGGCGCCGGGCCACCTCACCGGCGCGCTCGTGCCGGTCGACCGTGCCGACGGCTACCAGGTCCGCGGCCTGCCCGCGCTGGGCCACCACTGGCGGGCCGCCGCCATCAACACCACGGACGGAGCGACGGTCGTCGTCGGTCACCGGAGGGCCGGGACGGCGTACGCCGCCGAGAGCGGCTTTCCCGCCTGCGAGTCGCGGGCCGACTGGGGTGCGGACGAGTCGATCACCGGCTGGAGCAGGGGCACCGACACGCAGCTGTTCTATCCGGACCAGGTGCTCACGGTGCACCACACCGCGACGTCCAACGACCCGGCTCAGGACTACGCCGCGACGGTGCGGGCGATCTACAGCTACCACGTCCAGACCAACGGCTGGTCCGACATCGGCTACCAGTACCTCGTCGACGGGCACGGGACCGTCTACGAGGGTCGCAACTCCGGGCACACCAGCCGGTCCTGTCTCACCGACGGCGGCGACGGCTCGGACTTCGCCCACCGCGGCACGGACGACTACATGGTCACCGGCGCCCACGTGGCCGGGTGGAACTCCGGCAACCTCGGCATCTCGTTGCTGGGCTGCTACGAGCCGCAGAGCTCCTGCGCCGGGGACGCCACACCTCCGGCGGCTGCCGAGGACGCGCTCGAGCACCTGGTCGCGGACCTGTCCACCCGGCACGGGCTGGACCCGACGGGAAGCACCGGCTACGTGAACCCGGTCAACGGGTCGACGAAGACGGTTCCGACGGTCTCCGGCCACCGCGACTGGGAGCCCACCGCCTGCCCGGGCGGGAACCTCTACGCCGACCTGCCGACCATCCGCACGACCGCCAAGTCGCTGATGGCACCTGGCTCGACGCCGTCGTACGTCGAGCGGACCGCGGTCGGCGAGGCGAACGTCGCGGGCACGGTCAGCGGCACCTACACCGACACCTGGGCCGAGAACGACAGCCGGGTCGAGTCGGTCACCGAGGTGTCGTCGGGCGGCAAGCCCAGCAAGCGCTACGCCACACTCACCCACCGTTGGGACTTCGACGTCGCGGCCGGGTCGTCGGTGACGTTCTCCGTCGACGCCGCCGCCACCGGGGAGTCGTTCGACTTCGCGTGGTCGGCCGACGACGCCACCTACCACCCGATGGTGACGGTCGCGCCGGCGAGCGCCGACAGCGCGAAGACGTTCGTGCTGCCGGCGAGCACGAGCGGTCGGGTCTACGTCCGGGTCACCGACGCCGACCACACGGCCGGCCGGTCGACCCCGGGAACGCTGACCGTCGACCGGCTCGCGTTCCGGTCGGACACCGCCGCCACGGGCACCGGCCAGACGCTGTCCGCGCCGGGCACACCGACGCTGTCCCCCACCACAGCCGGGATCGGCGTCGCGTGGGCGGCCGGGACCGGCCAGATCGGCTACGAGGTGCAGCGGGCGGACGGTGGCTGCCCGGCCGACCCGAGTGCCTTCACGACGCAGGCGCGGGTCAGCGCCGACGTCACGTCGTGGACGGACACGACGGCTGTGGCGGGGCAGACCTACGGCTACCGCGTCGTCGGCTACGACGGCACGGGCGCCACCGCCGCGTCGGGCTGCACCGCGGCGACCGCGAGCGGGATCACGCTGACGGCAACCAGCAGGAAGTCGCACGGCCAGAACACGGTCACGCTGCGCTGGACCGGCGCCACCGCTGCGGTCGACGTCCGCCGTGACGGTGCCGTGCTCGCGACGACCACCGGCGGCACGACGAGCTACACCGACTCGTCGCTGCCCAAGGGTGGCGGCAGCTACGGCTACGCGGTCTGCCCGGCCGGCGGCACCGACGGCTGCTCCAACCCGGTCACGGTCGCGTTCTGAGTTCTCGCACTACAGTTCGCCCCATGCCACTCCCCCGGCTGCGGCAGGCGGTCGTCGCCGCCGCAGACCTCGAGAGCACGTGCGCCGCGATCGAGCAGGGGCTGGGGGTTCGTGACCCGTTCCGTGACCCCGGTGTCGGCCACTTCGGGCTGGCGAACGCCGTCTACGCCCTCGGCGATACCTTCCTCGAGGTCGTCTCGCCCGTCCGCCCCGACACCGCCGCCGGCCGCCAACTGGCCCGGCACGGTGGCGACTGTGGCTACATGGCCATGGTCGAGGTCGCCGACATCGACGAGCAGCGTGCCCGGCTGAGCGCCGCCGGTGTCCGGGTCGTGTGGGAGACCGCGCACGACGACATCGTCGACCTCCACCTGCACCCGAAGGACGTGCCCGGCGCCATCGTCGCGGTGGATGTCTGCCACCCGCCCGGTTCCTGGCGCTGGGGGGGACCGGCATGGGAGGGCGCGGTGCCGTCGTACGGCCCGGGAGGGCTGCGCGGGCTCGTCGTCGCGGTCGCCGACCCCGAGGGGACCGCCCGCCGCTGGGGCGAGGTGCTCGGCGTGGCACCCATCGGCACGAGCCTCGACCTCGACGCGGGCCGGCAGCAGGTGCGCTTCGTCCGCACCGATGCGGGTGGGGCCGACGGCATCGTCGGTGTGACCGTCGACGTGCGGGGTGTCGCTGGTACGACGACGATCGCGGGCGTGGCCTTCGACCGGAGCACCGTGAAGGGATGAGCATGCAGGACATCGACACCGGCACCACCGTCGTCCTGGCGCACGTCGACGACGGGGTCGCGGTCGTGACGCTGAACCGGCCGGAGCGGCGCAACGCCTTCTCCCCCGAGATGATCGAGGCCCTCGGCGGCGTCCTGGGCCGGCTCGAGGCCGACGACGGCGTCGGCGCGGTGGTGGTCACCGGCGCCGGCGGGGCCTTCTGCGCCGGTGGTGACGTGAAGATGATGGCCGAACGTTCGCAGCAGGACCTCGCGTCGTCGTACGACGATCTCGTGCACCGCCAGCAGCTCAACCAACGCGACACGAGCGTCCGGCTGTGGCGGATGGGTAAGCCGACCATCGCCGCGTTGCCCGGCCCGGCCGCGGGTGCCGGGCTGGCGCTCGCCCTCGCGTGCGACCTGCGGTACGCCGCGGACACCGCGGTGCTGACGACGGCGTTCGCGCGGGTCGGCTTCTCCGGCGACTACGCGGGGACGTGGCTGCTCAGCCGGCTGGTGGGCAGCGCGAAGGCGAAGGAGCTCTACTTCTTCTCCGACCGGCTCACCGCGACCGACGCCGAGCGGCTCGGCCTGGTCAACGCGGTGTTCCCCGCCGAGGCGCTCATGGACGAGGTCATGGCACGTGCCCGTCGGCTCGCACAGGGGCCGCGTATCGCGCTGCGGCACATGAAGGAGAACCTCAACCGCGCGGTGCACGGCGACCTCCTCGAGTGCTCGGACCTCGAGGTCGTCCACCACGCCCACACCGGGACGACGGAAGACCACCGCGAGGCGGCGCAGGCGTTCGTCGAGAAACGGGAGCCGACGTTCAAGGGCCGGTGACGCGGCCGGCCGTTGCACGCGTCAGCCGGTGGTCAGCACGGCGAGGTCGCGTTCGGCGAACAGCCGGTGGCACCACTCCTCGTTGAGGACGACCAGCAGGCACTCGCGGACCGCGAAGCTGCGCGCCGGCGGCCATCCCGGCCCCTCGACGGGCTCGGTGTCGGCGGCGAGGGACGCATCGGTCAGGCCGTCGACGAACGCGCGGACGGTCGCCATCCGGTCCCGGCGCAGCGCCAACACCTCGTCGAGCGACGGGCGCGCCCCGCGGTCGCGCGGGACCCCCGGGGTGTCGGGCATCTCGTCCCACGGCAGGCCCAACGGGTGCCAGGGTGACGGGATCGCCGAGGAGGGCGCGGCGGACCCACGCGTCGGTGGCGAAGACGAGGTGGCGCAACGTCTCGATGAACGACCACTCGCCGTCGACGGACTCGTGCAGCAGCGCGTGGTCGAGGCCGCGCGCCCGGTCGACGGTGTCGGCCCAGCGCCGCTCGACGACGTCCCACGCCGCACGGAAGCCGGCCGGGTCGGTCGGCCGCATCCGCGCCCGGTCGGGGTCGCGACGGTCGAGCTCTGCCTCGACCAGCGGCGTCACGTCGACGCCGTTGACCACGAGGTTCGCCACCTCGCCGTCGATCCGGACGTCGACCATCTCGACGCCCCGCAGGACGGCGCCGGTCAGATCGACGCCGCGGAGGCGGGCGCGGGACAGGTCGACGGCGCAGAGCTCGGCGCCGGACAGGTCGACGCGGTCGAACCGCGACCCGGTCAGGTCGACGCGGTCGAACCGCGACCCGGTCAGGTCGACGCGGTCGAACCGCGACCCGCGCAGGTCGTCCCCGGTGAGCTCGGCCATGGCCACCCCTTCCCGTGATGATCGAGTGCGACGTCCCGTGTCCGATGCCGCGATGTCCGATGCCGCGATGTCCGATTCCGTGCGGAGCGGCCACCCAGCCTTGCACCCGACGGGGTGGGCAGTCGACGGTGTGGTGCGCCTGGGCCGATCGGGTGAAGCTGGGGCCGCCCGATCAACCCGACCCGGTGCGGGCGCCGATCCCTCAAGGAGCGCCGCGGACCCCCGCGCCCGCAGAAGATGGTGAGGCGGCATGTACCCAGAGCTCGTCGGCATGGAGATCTACGGTGACGGCGCGGTCTCCGAGATCATCCGGCCGGCCGCCATCGTCCCCGAGGAGGCGGCCCGCGCGATCCTCGCCGCCCTGAAGACCCACTCGGTGGAGAACGGTGGCTACTGGGTGGCGACGGCCCGGCAGTGGTACCGCTACAACCTGCCGGGCGTCGGCCCGACGGGCAGCCCCGCCGGCCACCTGGTCGGATGCATCGAGGCCGTGTACGGCGCGACGACCCGCTACGAGGTGACGCTCTACCGCGTCACCGTCACACCCGTCGGCACCGAGGCGGGCTGGAGCGTCGAGCGGTTGTGCGACGAACCGCTCGCCTACGGCGGTCTCACGCTCGAGTCGTGCCCGCGCGCGCAGATGCAACCGCCGCCCAAGCCGTTCCGCGGCCTGCGCGGCCCCGACCTGTAGGCGCGTGGGCGACCCGCCGCGGGTAGGTTCGGCGGGTGCAGATCTGGTTCAACCCCAAGTGCTCCAAGTGCCGGATGGCCAAGGAGGCACTCGACGAGGCCGGAGTCGACTACGAGTTGAGGCGCTACCTCGACGAGCCGCCGACGGCCGACGAGCTCGACGCGATCCTGGGCTCGCTCGACCTCGAGCCGTGGGACGTCACCCGCACCGGTGAGCAGCTCGCCAAGGACCTCGGCGTGACCGACCTGCCGCGCGAACGGGCGCGCTGGATCGAGCTGCTGGTCGCGCACCCGTCCCTGCTGCAACGCCCGATCCTCGTGACGGAGGACGGGTCGGCATGGGTGGCGCGCGACCCGGACACCGTGCGGGAAGCCGTCGGCCGCAGCCGGCCGAGCCCGGCCTGATGCTGCCGAGCTTCCTCGTCCTCGGGGCGGCGCGGTGCGGGACGACGTCGCTGCACTACTACCTGGACCAGCACCCCGACGTATGCATGTCCTCGATCAAGGAGCCCAACTACTTCCTGTTCCGGCAGACCCCCACGGGACCGCGGCCGTGCATCGGCGACGACCGCCGGCTGCTGGCGAAGTCCGTCCCGGACCGCGCGCGCTACGAGCGGCTGTTCGCCCGGGACGCACCCGCGAGAGGTGAGGCGTCGCCGCTCTACCTCTACACGCGCGAGACCCCGGCGCTCGTGCACGAGCAGGCTCCGGACGCCCGGCTCATCGCCATCGTCCGCGAGCCGGTCGAGCGGACCTGGTCCCACTTCGCCTACGTGTACGACGACCTGGGCGAGCGTACGACGGAGGCGTTCGCCGCGGCGGTCGAGCGCGAGCTGCCCCTGCCCTACGAGCCCTACCGCACCGGGACGCACTTCGTCCGGCCGAGCGCCTACGCCGAGCAGCTCCGGCGCTACCGCGAGGTGTTCGCGCGCGACCGGCTCCTCGTCGTGGGCTACGACGCGCTCATCCGCGAGACATCCGCGACGCTCGCACAGATCTGCGCCTTCCTCGGCGTCGACGACTCGTTCGCCTTCGACACCGCGGTCCGCTACAACCCGTCGAGCGGGGAACAATCGCTCGTCGCGCGCCTCGACCGTGTCGTCCGCCCCACCTTCCCCTACCTCAAGCGCGCGCTGCCGGCACCGGTCACCGGTCGGCTGGCACGCGGCCGGGCGCGGTTGCGCGCGGCGCAGCGCACGGATGCCGGGCCGCCGCTGCCGGCAGAGCTGCGGGCGCGCCTCGACGAGCACTTCGCCCCCGACGTCGCGTGGCTGGCGCACGAGGAGGGCATCACCTTCGGCTCATCCCCGGCGGGCTGACCGGCCCCGCCGTGCCGGCGCGACGATCGTGCGGATCTCCCGCGGCGGCACCTGCCCGCGCAGTGCCGTGAGGAGCAACCGCGCCATCGAGTAGCCGGGCTCGCTCTGCAGCGCCCGCTCCAACGCCGTTGCCGCCGCCACGCCCTCGCCCTGGACGTAGGCGACGAAGCCGAGCACCGTGCACGCCGGCGCGTCGACCGGTGGGAGGGCATGCCGGCCGACGTGGCCGAACAGGCCGCGAGCGACATCCGGCTCCCGGCCGCACCACTCCAGGACCTCGTCCCGAAACGGCACGTCGTGCAGCGCCAGGACGACCTGCGCCACCTCGTCGTCGGTAACCCGGGCAGGCGGCGCCGCGAAGCGGTCGAAGAGATCGGCCAGCAGCAACCGGCTGGACCTGCCGAACTCCTCCGCGCCCACGGCGACGCGCGCCATGCCCGCCCGGTCGAGAGCGGGCCCCATCGACTCCGCTGCGCTGCCGGTCACCGGCTCGACCGAGCGCACGACGGCCTCCCGGCTCGGCAGCACGGCGTGGCCCTGCATCGCATAGGCCGCCGCGACCGCGAGAGAGCCGGGCGCGTCCGGGTCGCGCAGCCGCCCCTCCGGTGGGCAGCACCGCACGTCCGTGCAGACGTAGGACCACACCCGGCGGTCCGTGACGAGAACCGCGTCACGCAGCGGCATCGGCAACGTGCGCCGCACCGTGTCGACGAGCCGCCGCCGTGGCAAGCGCCGGCCGTCCTCGGGCGCGTCGGTGTAGACGAAGAGCAGCGCCGCCTTCGCCCGCTCCTGCACCAGGCTCGCGGCGAGCATCTCGGCCACGTCGCGTTCGTCGTCCGGCGACGGCAGGTCGACCCGGACGGAGAAGGTGAGCCGCTCCCGCGAGCCACGCAGGGCGACGGCGACGAGGCTGTCGCTGGGCTCGAAACCGAGCAGGAACGGGACGGTGGCCACGACGTCGGTGAGGTCGCCGAGCCGGACGACGGCGGGTTCGTTGGACATGTCCGCACCATGGCCGCAGCCGCCCACGGAACGCCCGCCCCGTCGAGGCGGCTGTGGAACCGCGAGCGGGCGGGCGGCCTTGTGGAGAACGCGCGGTCAGCCCAGCAGCGCACGCGCCGCGGACGCGGCACGGGCGCCGTAGGACCCGCCGAACAGACGGGCGTGCACGAGCAGCGGGTGCA
This sequence comes from uncultured Actinomycetota bacterium, assembly GCA_963835405.1. Lineage (GTDB taxonomy): Bacteria > Actinomycetota > Actinomycetes > JAFAQI01 > JAFAQI01 > CAWIFV01. The sequence goes on along the minus strand of CAWIFV010000004.1, from coordinate 186,587 downwards.
GCTGGTGCAGCGGTACCCGCGCCTGCCACCCGTCGGCGAGCGGGTGCCGCTCGACGTACGCCGCCAGGATGCGCTCGAGGTGCGGTACGCCGAACAGCGCGAGCATGGCGAGATCGGTCTCGCGATGACCACCATGGGCACTGGCCGCGTCGACGAGCCAGGCCCGGCCGTCGGACGCCCACAGCACGTTGCCGCTCCACAGGTCGCCGTGGATCCGCGCGGGTGGCTCGGCGGGTCCGGCCAGCTCGCCGATGCGGTCGCACACGGCTTCGACCGGACGCCGCTCCTCGGCGCTCAAGGCACCGAGGTAGGGCCGAAGCCGCCGCTCGGCGTAGAAAGCCGGCCAGCCGTCGGCGGCCGCGTTGTCCAGCGGGAGCGGCCCGATGAACCCACCCGCATCGGCGCCGAAGCCGCTCGGTCCGGTCGCGTGCATGGTGGCGAGCGCGCGACCGAGCTCCGCGGCGCTCTCGGGGGACGGCCGGCCCGGCTCGACCCAGTCGAGCACGAGGCCGTCGCTGCCGACGGCGACGACGGCGGGCAGCGGCGGCCCCTCCGGCACCCGCAACCAGTCGAGGCCGCGGGCCTCGGCGGTGAAGAATCCCGGCGGGGGGTCGGCCAGGGTCTTGGCGAACACGCGCCGCCCGGCACCGGTGCGTCCGCTGACCGACCGGCAGATGTCGCCGCCCGTGGTCGCGGTGACGTCGCAGAGCTCGACTCCCGCGACCCTCACGCCGCGAGCTCGGCCCGGACGTGGTCCAGCAGCGCGCGGCAGCCGCGCTCGACCATGGCGAGGACGTCGTCGAACCCGCTCTCGCCGCGGTAGTAGGGGTCGGGCACCTCCGTCGGTGAACCGTCGACGAACGACAGCAGCAGGCGCACCCGGTCACGGTGCTCGGCAGGAGCGAGCCGACGCAGCTCGCTGAGATTCGCGGAGTCCATCGCCACGACGAGGTCGTGGTCGGTGAACCAGTCCGGCTGGAACTGCCGGGCCCGATGCGCGGCGCCGTCGTACCCGTGCCGGGAGAGGACGTCGAGGGTGCGGGGGTCGGCGCGCTCGCCGACGTGCCAGTCACCGGTGCCCGCGCTCGACACGGTGACCCGGTCGCTGAGCCCGCTGTCGGCCAGCAGCCCGCGCATCACGACCTCGGCGATCGGTGACCGGCAGATGTTGCCGAGGCAGACGAAGACGATGCGGTACGGCGTCATCGATCCGTCCTGATGTCGACGACGGTCCCGGTCGCACCGGAGAGGACCTGCCCGACGATCCACTCCGCAGCCGTCTGCGGCGCCAGCAGCTCGCCACGCTCGTGCAGCCCGTGGAAGCGGTCGTGAAAGGCGGCGCCGACCTGCTCGCGAGGCAGCGACCGCATGAACGTCTGCATCGGTGTGTCCACCACGCCTGGACGCAGGGCGAGCGCGGTGACGCCGCTGCCGTCGAGCTCACCCGCCAGGTGCAGCGTGAACATGTCCAGCGCCGCCTTGCCGGTGCTGTAAGCGCTGGCCACCGGCATTCCCGGCGGGTCGGCCGCACCGCTCGAGATCGTCACGATCCGACCCCAGCCCCGCTCGAGCATCCCCGGCAGCAGGACCCGCACGGCCCGCACCGCCCCGAGGAGGTTGATCGCCACCGCTTGCTCCCACTCCTCGAGGTCGGTGAGAGCGAAGCTCCGCAGCGGCCACACGACGCCGGCGTTCGCGACGAGGACGTCGATCGGGCCGAGGCGGTCGAGCGCCGCCAGCCATCCGGCCCGGTCGGCGACGTCGGCGACGAGCGCGCCGCCACCGACGTCCGCGGCCACCGCCTCCAGGTCGGCAGCCGTCCGCCCGGACACGGTCACTGCCGCCCCTTCGGCGGCCAGAGCCCGGGCGACGGCCGCGCCGAGCCCCCGACCCCCGCCCGTCACCAGCGCGCGTCGTCCGTCGAGTCCTCCCACCCCCCCATCCTCTCCACCGGCCGTTGCCGGGACCGGCCGGGTCCGCCGGCCCGGCCCGGGGACAGGATGGGGGCATGGAGATCGGCTTCGGTGCGCCCGTGTCCGGCTCGTGGGCCACGCCCGCGACGATCCGCGAGGTGGCGCAGAAGGCGGAACGGCTCGGCTATGCCTCACTGTGGACCTTCCAGCGCACGCTCTTCCCGGCCACCGACCCCATCCCGCCGCCGTACCGCAGCGTGCACGACCCGCTCGCCGTGGCGGCCTACCTCGCCGCCGTCACCGAACGCGCCAGGGTGGGCATCGCCATCGTCAACCTGCCGTTCTACGCGCCCATCGTGCTCGCGAAGGCGTTGACGAGCATCGACGTGCTGTCCGACGGCCGCCTCGACGCCGGCCTCGGGCTGGGCTGGAGTGCGGACGAGTTCGCGGCCGCCAACGTGCCGATCGAACGCCGGGGGGCGCGGGCGGAGGAGTTCATCGCCTGCCTGCGCGCGATCTGGACCCAGGACCCGGTCGAGTTCGGCGGCGAGTTCTACACCGTCCCGCCGTCGTACGTCGATCCCAAGCCGGTGCAACGGCCGCACCCGCCGCTGCTGCTCGGCGGCTCCGCAGCGCCGGCCCTGCGCCGGGCCGGGCAGCTGGCCGACGGCTGGATCTCGGCGAGCCGGTTCCAGGCCGCCGCGCTGCCCGCGGCCGTCGCGACCCTGCGGCAGGCGGCGAGCGACGCGGGGCGCGACCCGGACGCGTTCCGCATCGTGATCCGCGCGGCGGTGCGGGTCCGCGACGAGGACGAGGAGGCGGCGTTCAGCGGGACCGTCGACAAGATCCGGCGCGACATCGACACCTACGCCGCCCAAGGCGCCACGGAGCTGTTCGTCGACCTGAACTTCGACGAGCAGATCGGGACGCCGGACGCCGACCCGGATGTCAGCCTGCGGCGGGCACACGCCGCGCTCGAGGCGTTCGCTCCCGGGCCGGGCTGAAGTGATGACGCTTCACGGCGCCCCGACGTCACCGACCGACAACACTTGTCCCGACCACGCCCGCGGGCAGTCGCAGACCGGGCTAGCCTGGCCGCGATGAGCCCGGGCCGACACCGACCGCCGCGCCTGCGACCGATCTCGCCCGGCACGATCGCGGACAACGTGCGGGCGAGCGAGGGCGTCAGTGACGAGGAGCTCGTCGCCCGCCTCTACGAGGCGCTGGCGGTGCTGCCCGCGGCCGAGCGCTCGGCCGCCGTGGTGGCGTTCGGTCTCGACGAGGGACACGAGGGCGTCGCCGAGGAGCTCGGCATCGAACCCGAGGACGCCGACGCGCTGACGCGCAACGCCCTGCAGCTGCTGCGGAGCGCGCTGGAGGACGTCGACCTCGACGACCCGGCCTTCTTCGGCCGGCTGGAGCGCCGCCGCGGGCACCGCACCGCCCGTCCCGACGCCTGACCCCTCTTCCTGTTGATCATGAGCGGTCGGACCCGACACGCCGCGTGTCCTGTCCGACCACTCATGATCAACGGGAGAAAGGCCCCCGGATTGCTCCGGGGGCCTTCCGTGACCGACTCGCCAGGTCTGCCTCTCGGCACTGGTTCGCTCTAAGCGACAAAGGTTGGGACCGGGGGCCATGGATCGAGCCGGACGGCTCCTTGCGGCGCCGCACGTCACAACGTAGCGCACGCACCCGTTATTTCGCAGCCGCCGACCGGCTCACGAGCGGCTGGGCCGCTCGGCTCTGGTCGGCTCCGGGGCGCTCTGGGCCGGTCGGGTCTGGGCCGGTCGGGTCTGGGCCGGTCGGGTCTGGGCCGGTCGGGTCTGGGCCGGTCGGGTCTGGGCCGGTCGGGTCTGGGCCGGTCGGGTCTGGGCCGGTCAGCGGCGGGCCTCGATCAGGTCGACCACGTGCGCGGCGATGGCCAGCGCCGACGTCGCCGCCGGTGAGGGCGCGTTGACGACGTGGAGGGCGTCCGCGCCCGGCAGCAGCCGGAAGTCGTCGACGAGCGACCCGGACGCGTCCACCGCCTGCGCGCGCACGCCGGACGGCCCGAAGGTGAGGTCCCGGGACCGCAGCGCCGGCAGGTAGCGCCGCAGCGACGCCACGAACGCGGGTTTCACGGTGTCCCGCCACAGCTCGGCCGCGCCGTAGCGCCACAAGCGACGCGCCAGCCGCCGGGTGCCGGCGTACCGGACCAGCTCGGCCATGTCGCGCCGCCGGACGTCCCGCCGGCGGTAGCCCTCCCGTGACCCCGCCGGGACCGCGTTGGGGCCGGCCCAGACGGTGCCGTCGACACGCCGGGTGAAGTGCACGCCCAGGAACGGCAGGGCCGGATCGGGCACCGGGTAGACGAGCCCCCGGACCAGATGCGCCGCGTCCGGCCGCAGCGTGTAGTAGTCACCCCGGAACGGCACGATCCGCACCGGTGGTTCGACGCCGGTGGCGCGCGCGAGGCGGTCGGAGTGCAGGCCGGCGCAGCCGACGAGGTACGACGCGTGCAGCTCGCCGGCTGGGGACCGCAGCGCCCAGCCGCCGGGACGCCGTTCGGCGGCGGTCACCTCCCATCCGGTGAGCAGCCGGCCGCCGGCCGACGTGACATCGTCGGCCAAGGCCCTCGTCACCGCGGCGAAGTCGACGACGCCGGTCTGCGGGACCCAGAGGGCGCGGCGACCGACGATGTTCGGCTCGATGTCGGTCCACTCGCCGGGCGCGAGCTCCACCACATCGGTGAGCCCGTTGGCGCGCGCCCGCTCGGCCAGGGCCAGCAGCCGAGGGATCTCCGTGTCGTCGAGGGCGACGACGAGCTTGCCGCATCGCCGCAGCGGGATGCCGTGCACCGCGGCGTAGTCCTCGAGCGCGCGCCGGCCGTCGCGGCAGAGCCGCGCCTTGAGCGAACCGGGCGGGTAGTAGAGGCCGGCGTGCACGACACCGGAGTTGTGGCCCGACTGGTGCCGACCGGGGGCGTCCTCCTTCTCGACCACGGCGACACGCGTGCCCGGTCGCCGCCGCTGCAGCTCCAGGGCCACCGCCAGCCCGACGATCCCGGCGCCGACCACCACGACGTCGTACCGGTCGTCGGCCGTCATGTGACTACCGTGCCGCGCGCTTGGCCGACCGGTAGCGTTCCTGGGCGTCGAGCACGACCTTGCGCAACCGCACAGTCCCGGGGGTCACCTCGACGCACTCGTCCTCGCGGCAGAACTCCAGCGCCTGCTCCAGCGACAGCTGCCGGTGCGGGATCAGCCGCACCAGCTCGTCACCCGTGGAAGACCGCATGTTGGTGAGCTTCTTCTCCTTGGTGGGGTTGACGTCCATGTCGTCGGCGCGGGAGTTCTCCCCCACGATCATGCCCTCGTAGACCTCGGTGCCGGGGCCGATGAACATCGTCCCGCGCTCCTGGAGGTTGAACAACGCGAACGACGTGGTGCTGCCCCGCCGGTCGGCGACGAGCGACCCCGTGGGCCGCGTGCGGAGATCGCCGTGCCACGGCTCGTAACGGTCGAAGACGTGGTGCAGCAGCCCGGTGCCGCGGCTCTCCGTGAGGAACTCGGTGCGGAAGCCGATCAGGCCACGGGCGGGCACGAGGTACTCGAGCCGGATCCAGCCGGTGCCGTGGTTGACCATCTGCTCCATCCGGCCCTTGCGCAGCGCCATCAGCTGGGTGACGACGCCGAGGTAGTCCTCGGGGATGTCGACGGTCAGACGCTCCATCGGCTCGTGCAGCTTGCCGTCGACCATGCGGGTGACGACCTGCGGCTTGCCGACGGTGAGCTCGAACCCTTCGCGGCGCATGATCTCGACGAGGATCGCGAGCTGCAGCTCGCCGCGGCCCTGCACCTCCCAGGTGTCCGGCCGCTCGGTCGGGAGCAGCCGGATCGACACGTTGCCGATGAGCTCGGCATCGAGGCGCGACTTCACCAGCCGCGCGGTGAGCTTGCTGCCACCCCCCTTGTCAGTGCCCAGTCCGGCGAGCGGCGCGGTGTTGATGCCGATCGTCATCGACAGACTCGGCTCGTCGACGGTGATGACCGGCAGCGGCCGCGGATCGTCGGGGTCGGCGATCGTCTCGCCGATCGTGATGTCGGGGATGCCGGCGATGGCAACGATGTCGCCGGGGCCGGCTGCGTCGATGGGCACCCGCTCGAGCGCGTCGGTGCCGAGCAGCTCGGTGAGCTTGACCCGCTCGATGCTGCCGTCGGTGCGGCACCACGCGACCTGCTGGCCCTTGCGCATGGTGCCGTTGTGGACTCGGCAGAGGGCGAGCCGGCCGAGGTAGGGGCTGGCGTCGAGGTTGGTCACATGAGCCTGCAGCGGCGCGCCCTCGTCGTACGACGGCGCCGGCACGGTGGCGAGCAGGGTTTCGAACAGCGGGCGCAGGTCGGTGTCGTCCGGCATGCCGCCGTCCTTGGGCCGCTCCAGTGAGGCGCGACCGGCCTTGGCCGAGGCGTAGACGATGGGGAACTCGATCTGGTGCTCGTCGGCGTCGAGATCGAGGAACAGCTCATAGGTCTCGTCGACGACCTCGGCGATGCGGGCGTCGGCGCGGTCGACCTTGTTGACGACGAGGATCACCGGCAGCCGCTTCTGCAGCGCCTTGCGGAGCACGAAGCGGGTCTGCGGCAGCGGCCCCTCGCTCGCGTCGACCAGCAGCAGGACACCGTCGACCATCTCCAGGCCGCGCTCCACCTCACCGCCGAAGTCGGCGTGGCCGGGGGTGTCGATGATGTTGATGGTCGTGGCGCCGTAGCGGACCGCGGTGTTCTTCGCGAGGATGGTGATGCCCTTCTCGCGTTCGAGGTCCATGGAGTCCATCACCCGGTCCCGGACGCTGCCTTCGTCGGCCTGGTGCTGGGTGAAGGCGCCGGACTGCCAGAGCATCGCGTCGACCAGGGTCGTCTTGCCGTGGTCGACGTGGGCGATGATCGCCACGTTCCTGAGATGGTCTGCGCGCGTTGCGCGACGGTCGCTGCGGGTGGGCACGACAGTCCAGACTACGCGGCTGTCAGACGCCCCGCGCCTCCCCCTTCCGCACACATTCGTGGCGTCAGCGCACTCCCGTGCCGCGCACCCCGCCCCAGCTGTGCCCTCGCGTCACGAATGTGTGCGGAACGGGGACGTGGGACCAACTGCCCGGGCACCACGCTCGTAGGCTGGCCCGGTGCGCATCGCCACGTGGAACGTCAACTCGGTCGGCGCCCGGCTGCCGCGGCTCAACGAGTGGCTCGAGCTCGCCCAGCCCGACGTGCTGTGCCTGCAGGAGACCAAGTGCGCCACGGACGCCTTTCCCGGCGAGGGGGCCGAGGCGCTGGGCTACGAGGTCGCCGTCAACGGCGAGGGGCGCTGGAACGGCGTCGCGATCCTCTCCCGGGTCGGGCTCGACGAGGTGTCGCTCGGCTTTCCCGGCCAGCCGCCCTACGCACCACCTCCCGACGAGGACGACCCCGCGCTCCTGGGCAAGCCGCCCGCGGTCGAGGCGAGGGCGGTCGGCGCCACCTGCGGCGGGCTACGGATCTGGTCGCTCTACGTCCCCAACGGCCGGTCGCTGGACAGCCCGCACTACGCCTACAAGCTGGAATGGCTCGCCGCCCTGCAGACCGCGCTGAAGGCGGAGGTGACCGAGCACGAGCGCTTCGTCGTGACGGGCGACTTCAACATCGCGCCGACCGACGCCGACGTATGGGACCCGTCCGCGTTCGTCGGCTCCACGCACGTCACGGACGCCGAGCGGGCGGCGTACCGCGCCCTGCTCGACCTCGGGCTCAGCGACCTCGACGCCCGCGCGCTCAAGGGCGACCACCCGTTCACCTACTGGGACTACCGCGCCGGGATGTTCCACAAAGGCATGGGCATGCGGATCGACCTCGTGCTGGCCAGCAAGGCGGTCGCGGCCGCGGTCACCGACGCCTACGTCGACCGGGAGGCGCGCAAGGGCAAGGGCCCCAGCGACCACGCGCCGGTGGTCGTCGACCTGACGCTCTGACCGGCGGAGCGCCCAAGTGTTGTCGGTTGGACGCGTCCGGGCGCGTCAGATCAGCAACACTTGCCCCGCCGCCTGCTCAGCCGGACTTCTCCGCGGCCGCTTTGAGCGCGGCGAGCGTCGCCTCCATCGTCCGGCGGTTGTGCGCCCCACGATCGGCGATGGCCATGGCCACCGCGCCCCCGATCTTCATCCAGGCCGGGCGGCGATCGGTCCACGACTCGGTCACCTCGGTCCCGTCCGCGGTGGCCGCGAAGACGTAGTCCCACGTCGAGATGGGCACCGGACCATAGGTGACGTCGAAGGTGAAGCGCTCGCCCTCCGCGGCCGCGGTCACGGTGCAGGTCGTCGACCAGCGGAGGATGCCGTGCCGGTTGCTGCCGCGGAACCGCGCACCCGCCGCCGGACCATCCGCGCCGCCCAGCCAGCGGCAGGACCTCGTCTCCGGGCTCCACTCCCCCATCCGTGTCACGTCGCTGACGAGCCGCCAGACCGCTTCCGGCTTCGCCGCGACGGCGGTGGAGACACTGACGTCACTCATGCGGAGGCACCTCCGACGTGCTCATCGAAGAACGTGAAGATGCGGCGCCAGGCATCGTCGGCAGCCGCTTCGTCGAACTGCACCAGCCACGGCTCCGTGACAGCTGTCTTGCCGCTGTGCTTGAACAGGAAGCCGTGCTTGACGCCCGGGTACTCCTTGACGTCGTGGGTGACACCGGCCCGCGACAGCGCCGCGTCGAGCTTCGCCGCGGCGCCACGCAGTGGCCGGTCCTTCCCGCCGTACGACGCCACCATCGGGCAGGACTGCCGGATCCGGTCATCGAGGTTCTTGGGCAGCTGGCCGTAGTTGGGCGCGGCGGCGGCGAAGCCTTCGGGCGCGACGAGGATCGCCAGGCCGCCACCCAGGCAGAAGCCGATGACCCCGACCCGGCCCGTGCAGTCGTCGCGCTCGACCAGGAAGGCCCGGGCGGCCTGGATGTCGTCGAGCGCCCGACCGCGCCCGCTGGCAAGGGTGCGCAGCGTCGCGACCAGGCACCGCGCGGTGGCGCCCCAGTCGTAGAGGTCGGGCGCGAACGCGAGATAGCCCTCGGCCGCGAACCGGTCCGCCTGGCGGCGGATGTCATCGGTGAGTCCGAACAGCTCGTGGACGACGACGACACCCGGCCATGGGCCCGGCCCGGTCGGCTCCGCGAGGTAGCCCCGCATGGTGCCACCCGCGACGGGATAGGTGATGTCCGCCACGGTGGCGCACGCTATCGCGCCGTCAGGTCAACGGGGTCGGCACCAGGGTGAACCTCGAGTCGAGGTGCGCGGTGTCGTTGTAGCGGCGGACCACCCACGGGATCGGCTCCGGCATGGCGACGAGCTGGGAGATCGAGGCGTTGTCCGCACCCAGGAAGTCGAACGGGGACGCCCCCGTCGCCAGGGCCAACGCCTGCCCGATCACACCGCCGTGTACGACGACGACGACCCGCTCGCCGGGGTGCGCGGCGACGATCCGCTCCAGCCCCGCCCGCACCCGCGTCGCGAACGCCTGGTTGCTCTCGGCGCCGGGAATGACGTCCCACCGCTTCTCGATGAACATCTGGACCGCGGTCGGATGCTGCTCGCGCACGTGCTTGCGGAAGGCGATGCCCTCCCACTCGCCGAGGTAGATCTCGCGCAGTTCGGGCTCGACGCGCGGCTCGATGCCCAAGCGAGACGCCAGCGGCGCCGCCGTCTCGACGGTGCGGCGCAGGGTCGTGACGTAGATGGCGTCGAGCCGCTCGTGCACGAGCCGGTCGGCCAGCTTCTCAGCCTGCGCCCGACCCTCCGGTGCCAGCTCCGGGTCGCTGTGGCCGTCCCGCAGCGGCGCCGGCTCGTCGAGGCGGGCGGGAGCGGACTCGCCGTGCCGGACGATCAGCAGGTCGGTGGCCCCTTCGGGGAGCCGGAACCGGTACTGCCGGTAGCTCTTCCCGGCGTCGTCGTCCGCCGGCTCCTGCATGTTCTCGCTCACGCCGCGCAGGCTACCGACGCACAGATCTTCGCCGTCGTGACCACCTGGACGGCGTGTCGCGCCGAAAACTGGTCACAGCGGCGAAGATCACGCCCCGCGAGCCGGTGGGGAGAGCGGCTCGCGGAGCCAGCGCTCACCCGGAGCAGGCCGGGAGTGCCGGATCGTCACCGACATCCGCGCCGCCACCCGCTGCTTGGTCTTGGGCACGGTGTGCTCCCACTCCGCCTGGCACTCGCCCCCCATCACAACCAGGTCGCCGTGACCGGGCTCCAGCCGGTGCAGCGCCCGGCCGCTGCCGCGCGGCCGGAGCAGGAACCGGCGTCGTGCGCCGAGGCTGACCGTCGCGACGAGTGGACGGCTCATCACCAGCCGGTTGCGGTCGCCGTGCCAGGCGACGCTGTCCGCACCGTCGCGGTAGAGGTTGACCCAGATCCGGTCGAAGCCGACCACATAGCGGGCCGAGAGCGCCACGGCCATCTCGCGGAGGGCGACCGGCACCTCGTCGTCCTCCGCGTCGGTCGACCATCCGGCGGTGAGCCGCGGCTCGGGGACGAGCCGGTCGTACATGTGCACGGTGCGCTGCTGCCAGCGCGCCTCGCCGGCGAGATCGTCGAAGACCACGTCCGAGCCGCTGAGCCATCCCGGGCAGTAGTCGACCCACGACCGCTCGTCGAGCACGATCCGGCGCATGGCCCCGAAGCCGACGTCGAGCGCGACCGGACCGCCGTCGAACAGCGACGGCTGCCAGTCGATCGCGGCCTGCACCCGGCCAGGTTACGACCGCGCCCGGACGCTTTCCGCCGCTCCGAGCGCGCCGGCCAGCTCGGCAGCCAGCTCGGCCGGTGCGATCGACCCCGGTCCCGCTCCCGCAGCGGCGGCGCGGTTCACGAGCCGTCGTACGGCGTCGTTCAGCGGCGCCGCCGTCCCCGCGAGGCGCGCCAGCAGGACGATCTCCCCGTTGAGGTAGTCGGCCTCCACCGTCGACGCCGGCGGGCCAGGCTCTGCCAGGTCGACCCGCCCGCCCGCGGTCGGCCCTCCACCTCGGCGTGCTCCACCTGCGCGCCGCGGCGGCTCCGCCACTCCTCGTCGCCGGTCCACTCGACACCGGCGGCGGCCAGGACGCGCTCCGCCTCGGCCCGCAGCCGGTCGGAGAGGTCCAGGACAAGGTCCAGCTGGTCGCGGTCGCAGCTCGTGACCGCACAGCGCCTCGACCGCGTTGCCGACGTTGCGGAGCAGCTTCGCGTACTTCCACCGCATGACGTCGGGCACGGCCCGGGAGACGAACCCCGCCGCGCGCAGGTCGGCGGCGACCGCCGCCGCGGTGCCGTCGGTCCCGCCCGGGACCCGGCCGAGGTCGAGCAGCCCGCTGTACGGCGCCCCCTGCGCGTCGATGCGGCCCGGCTCCAGCAGGACGGCCGGCATCATGACGACGACGCCGTAGACCCGGGCGAACCGGCGCAAGGCGATCCGCTCGTTCACGACCCCGTTCTGCAGACAGAACACGGGCAGCCCCGCCCCACCGTCGACAGCGGCGACCCGGTCGAGCAGGTCCGCGCTCGCGCCCGACTTCGTGGCCAGCAGCAGCACATCGTCCGGGCCCAGGTCCAGCTGCGCCGGGTCGTCGACGACGGGACAGCGGGCGGTGATGACGCGCTCCGGTGTGGCGACCCGCAGCCCGTCGGCACGCATCGCGGCGGCGTGCTCGCCGCGGGCGACGAGGACGACGTCGCGCCCGGCGTCGGCGAGGCGTGCACCGACGGTGCCGCCGATGGCTCCCGCACCGAGGACGACGTAACGCACCCGGCCATCCTGCCGCGCGGTGCAAGAATCCCGGCATGACGGTGCTCGAGGACGCGCGTGACCTGCAGGACGACCTGGTGCAGCTCCGGCGGGCACTGCACCGCGAGCCCGAGCTCGGGCTGCGGCTGCCCCGCACCCAGGAGCGGGTCCTGACCGCGCTCGACGGGCTGCCCCTCGAGATCGAGACCGGCTGCTCGCTCACGTCCGTCACCGCGGTCCTGCGCGGCGGCGGCGACGGTGCCCGCTCGGTGCTGCTGCGCGGCGACATGGACGCGCTGCCGGTGTCGGAGCGGACCGGCACTCGACTTCGCCGCCGGCGCGCGACCGGATGCACGCGTGCGGCCACGACCTGCACACGGCGATGCTCGTCGGCGCCGCGCGGGTCCTCGCGCCCCGGCGCGAGGCACTGCCCGGCGACGTGGTCTTCATGTTCCAGCCCGGTGAGGAGGGCTACGACGGCGCCCGGCACATGGTCGAGGAGGGCGTGCTCGACGCCGCCGGCCGGCGGGTCGATGCGGCCCTTGCGCTCCACGTGACGTCCGGGATGCTGCCCGCCGGCCTGTTCGCCACCCGCCCGGGGCCGGTCATGTCGGCCGCCGACGTCCTCCGCGTCACCGTGCGCGGCTCGGGTGGCCACGGCTCCTCCCCGCACCGGGCGAAGGACCCGATCCCGGCCGCATGCGAGATGGTCACCGCCCTGCAGACGTTCGTCACCCGCCGGTTCGACGTCTTCGACCCGGTCGTCATCACGATCGGCGCCTTCCACGCGGGGACGGCGCACAACGTCATCCCCGACGAGGCGACGTTCGAGGCGACCGTGCGGTCGTTCTCCCCCGCCGCGCACGAGCAGGTCCTCGCCGAGTCCGTGCGCGTCTGCGAGGGCATTGCCGCCGCGCACGGGCTCGACGTCGACGCCGTGGCCGAGCGAGCTCTACCCGGTGACCGTCAACTCCGCCGCCGAGGTGCTGGCGGTGCAGTCCACCGTCGCCGAGGTGCACGGCGCGGAGCGCTTCCTCGTGCTGCCCAACCCCGTCAGCGGGTCGGAGGACTTCTCCCGCGTGCTCGACGCAGGTGCCGGGCGCGATGGTGTTCCTGGGCGCGACCGCGTCCGACCGCGACCCCGCGACCGCGCCGTTCAACCACTCGCCGGAGGCGGTGTTCGACGACAGCGTCCTCGCCGACGGTGTGGCGCTCTACGCCGAGTTCGCGATCCGCGCCCTCGCCGCCGGCTGACGCGCATCGCTGGGCGGCTCAGTGTGGGCGGCTCAGTGTGGGCGGCCAGTGTGGGCGGCTCAGGTGCGCGCCTCCGTCGGCAGCTCGATCGAAGGCGGCCCCGCCTGGGCGGGCACGCCGAGCTGGGCCATGAGCCCGGCCTGGTCGAAGGCACCCCAGTGCTCACGGACGAGCCCGTCGTCGTCGATGGCGAAGTAGTCGATCCCCTCCACCTCGATCGGCCGGCCGCTCGCCGGTACCCCCATGAACTCACCGGTGTGGGTGCCGGTGGCGCGGAACCGGCAGGCCGCCCGGCCCGGCCCGCTCACGATGTCGAGGGCCTCCATCCGGAACCCGCCGAACGCGGAGTGGAGATAGGCGACGATCTGCGCGAGACCCGCGCGGGTCGGGGGGATGCCCGGCCACTCCTGGTGCTCGACGAAGTCCGGGTGGACGCACCGCTCGAAGATCGTGGGGTCGTTCCGGCAGAACGCGTCCACCAGCGCGCGGACGGAGCGCTCCGCGTCCGAGGTCCGGCGGCCGCCGAGGAGGTTGACGACCGACTCGATCGCGGGCGGTCCGGCCAGCGGGTGGAACCCGGCCTTGTCGAAGGCGGCGCCCAGCGCGGACTCGAAAAACGCCTGGAAGTCCTCCTCCGACTCCCACACGTCGACGATGCGGTAGCCGCTCGGGGTCTCGGACTCGAGGTGCACGAGCATGCCCGGCGGCATGGTCGCCTCGCTGGTCGCCCCGGTGAGCGCGCGCACCGCGTCCAGCTGCTTGCGGGTGGCGTCACCCTTGCCCATCTCGATGGTGAACGTGACGGCCATACCGACTCCTCTCGTCGAAGCGACCCGTCCTGCCGCCCATCAGACGCCGCACGGAAGGTGGCCGTCCATGACCCGAAAGGGTTGGCCCGCGCCACACAGGGTCCGGGAGAGGGCACCGGCGGCCATGCGCGACGGGGGGAGTCGAACATGACCACCGGTGCGTCTTCGACTGTAGCCCGGCACCTGAGATGCTTCGGCGGTGACGGACGTGAGCACTGGGCGCGGGGAATGGACGAATCCGGGGGCGTTCGAGGTCGCACCGGGCGTGCACCGGGTGCCGCTGCCGCTGCCCAACGACGGCCTGCGAGCGGTGAACGTGTACGTCGTCGCCGGGCCGGACGCTCCGGTGCTCATCGACTCCGGATGGGCGATCCCGGAGGCCCGGGCAACGCTCACGGCCGGGCTGGACAGCCTCGGCTGGAGGCTCGCGGACGTGCGGGCCTTCCTCATCACCCACATCCACCGCGACCACTACCAGCAGGCCGTGACCTTGCGCGCCGAGCTCGGTGCGCCCGTCAGCCTCGGGGCAGGTGAGCGCGCGTCGCTGGAGGTGTTGCGGGAACCGCATCGCGCCCCCCTGCAGCAGCAGGTCGGAGCACTGCGCGCCCTCGGGGCCGACGACCTGGCGGACCTCGTCGCAAGGATGCTGGCCGACGGCCGCGAGGTCGACGAGCTGGAGTGGGCCCTGCCGGACGAGTGGCTGGAGGAGGGGCCGGTCGACGTCGGCGATCGCCGACTGGACGTCGTACCGACTCCGGGCCACACGCGCGGGCACGTGGTCTTCCACGACCTCGACGGCGGGCTGCTGTTCGCCGGCGACCACGTGCTGCCGACGATCACGCCGTCGATCGGGTTCGAGCCGGTGCTGTCACCCAACCCGCTCGGTGACTTCCTCGCCTCGCTCGCGCTCGTGCGGTCCCGCCCGGACGCGATGCTGCTCCCGGCGCATGGCCCGGTCACGGGCAGCGTGCACGAACGGGTCGACGAGCTCGTCGCCCACCACGGCCACCGGCTCGACGAGACGGAGCGCGCCGTGGCGAACGGTGCGACGACGGCGTTCGACGTCGGCGGCCAGCTGCGGTGGACCCGCCGGGAGCGGGAGCTCGCCGACCTGGACCCGTTCAACCAGATGCTTGCCGTCGCCGAGACCGGCGCCCACCTCGAGCTGCTGGTCGCGCAGGGACGGATCACCGTCGCCGTGACCGAAGGAGCCCGCCGCTACTCGACCCGCTGACCCCGGCGGTCAAGGCCGACCGGCAGCACCTGGCGGCAGCTGCTCCATCAACCGATCGAGGAACGGGCGCTGGCCCTTGGCCAACCGCTCCCGGGCGATGCCGACGCCGCACCAGTCGACCCGGTCGATCTCGGGGAACTCCCCGGTCCGGCCCGACCGCGGCGGCCACTCCATCGTGAACGTGCCGGGGACGATTTCCTGCGGGTCGAGCGCGCCTTCCCCCGCCCAGACAGTCAGCCGCTTGCCGCTGGGCTGCCTGACCTCGCCGAGCGGGACCAGCAGGCCGTCCGGCACCGGCACCGGCAGGCCGAGCTCCTCGCGGAACTCCCGCCGGGCCGCGGCGAGCGGCTCCTCGGCCTCGTCGTACTCGCCCTTGGGAACCGACCAGGCCGCGCTGTCCTTGCCGCTCCAGAACGGCCCACCCATGTGCGCGAGCAGCACCTCGACGCCGGCGCTCCCCCGCCGCCACAGCAGGATCCCGGCGCTACGGACCGGCACGGCGCGCGGTCAGCCCGGTTGGATGGTGAAGGCGGCGTCGTAGGTCCGGCACCGGTAGTCGTAGGCGGCCACGCACGCGATTCTAGGTCGTGGGAGAGGCTCCCGGGGTGCGCCGCGTCTCCCCCGCCGAGTTCGTCCTCGCGCACACACGGATCCGTCCCGCTCCCTTCGTGCCCGAGCTGCGGCTGCACCTCGCCGACGAGGCCGTCGAGCTGTGGGAGACCACCCAGGTCGCGGTCGACCGCGGCGCTCTGCCGCCGCCGTTCTGGGCGTTCGTCTGGGCCGGCGGGCAGGCCGTCGCGCGGCACCTGCTCGACCATCCGGGGTGCGTCGCCGGCCGGCCGGTCGTCGACGTCGCGACGGGGTCCGGCCTGGTCGCGCTGGCCGCGGCACACGCGGGCGCGGCCGAGGTGACGGCGTACGACATCGACGAGTTCGCCGTCGCCGCGGTGCGGCTCAACGCCCGGCTCAACCACCTTGCGGTCGACGCCCGGTGCGCCGACGTGCGCGAGGTCACGGTGCCCGCCGGAACGCTCGTCACCGTCGGCGACGTCTTCTACGACGAGGCGATCGCGGCGGTCATGCTGCCGGCTCTCGCCGTGTTGGCCGCCGCGGGCGCGGAGGTCATCGTCGGTGACCCGCATCGGCACTACCTGCCGAACGCGCACCTCGAGCCGATCGCAACCTACGACGTGGAGGTCGAGACGGATCTCGAGAGCGAGCCGGTCAAGCCGGCGGTGGTGGCCCGGCTCCGGCCCTGACCGGTGTCGACAGCACGCCGGGAGCGACGGTTGGATGGCGGCCATGACGACTCACGAGGTGCTGGGACAGCCGGTGACGATGCCGGTGGAGGTGCGGGACGCCTCCGCCGCGACGGTGATGTACGACGTCGACCACGCCGCGGCAGCGGCCCTGGCGCCGGACGGCTTCGAGGTCGTCGAGTCGTCGCCGGGACGCGCTCAGCTCGCCATCGCGCTGGTCGACTACCGGGACAACGACCTCGGCAGCTACCACGAGGTCGGCACCATCCTTTTCGTCCGGCCGGTCGGTGGTGGGGAGGACGGGTCCTTCATCACGCACCTGCCGGTCGACGAGGAGTTCACGTGCGTCGCCGGCAACCAGATCTGGGGCTACCCGAAGTCGGTCGAGCGCATCGACGTGACCCAGGCGGAGACGTCGTCGCGGTGGGTGCTGACGATGGACGGCGAGCTGGTGTTGGACCTCACGGTGCCGCGCGGAGGCTCGGAGGAGATGCCTCCGATGCCCATGACGTCGTACACGCTGATCGACGGTCGGCCGCACGCGACACCGTTCACCCAGGGCGGCACCGGCTCGTCGATGGACTTCGGTGGCGACGGCGTCGAGCTCACGCTCGGCACACACCCGATCGCCAAGGAGCTGGCCTCGCTCGGGTTGCCGACCGCCTCCGTGACGCTCACGACATGGACCGAGCACATGCGGGCGACGTTCGGCGAGCCACAACCCCTCTAGGCGGCCGCACCGGTCGCGTTGCTGAGAGCGCCGGAAGCCTCGACCCGTCAGGTCGGTCGCTGCAGGCGCTGCATCTCGCGCGCGATGTCCGCCTCGCTCAACTCGTCGCCGTGGTAGACGTCCCAGGCGTTCATGACGACGCCGATCCCCCAACCGGCCATCGGGAAGATCGGCCAGAAGAACCCCTGCGAGTTCGTGAACGCCCAGATGCCGACGAGGAAGGAGTTGACGAGGGCGTAGACGATCAGGTGCGAGTGGAAGTCGCGCCGCTTCTTCAACCGCTTGACCGCGCGTTCGCGCAGCATCTCGTCGGTGTCCGGCAACGAGTGATCCTGGACGGTCATGGCCGCCTCCTCGGGGACGACGAACGGCCCGGCCCCACCGTGTGACGTCCGCCATGCGGGCGCCAGGGGCGAAAGGCGGGCGGTGCCGGGGCGAACGTCCCCGCCACCGCCGGGTGCCCACCCTGCCGCCGAAGGTCAGCCCCGGTCGGCGAGCCGGGACGGGTCGGCCACGCGCAGCTTGTCGACGACGGCCGCCCGGACCGCGGACACGAGGTCGGGCGTGTCCCGACCGTCCCGGATGGCGGCGGCCAGCTCGGCGTCCGACGACACGCCCAGCAGGTCCAGCCGCTCCCGGTGCGCGTCTCCGAGCGGCGGGCCCAGCGCGAGCTCGCGCTCGACGATGCCGAGCGCCCGTCCGGCGACCCGCGCGAGGAACGCGTCCCGCCCCTGCAACGACAGCCCGGCCATCCACTCGCGCACCGCCTCGACCAGCTCGCCCGCGGTCGGCCGGTCGTGCGGCCCGCGGATGGGCGCCGGCGCCGGGCCGGGGCCGGGGTCGTGGACCCCGTCGAGCAGGTCGAGCAGGTCCAGCTCCACCTCGCAGACCCGGCGGCCGATGGCGGCGAGCTCGACCGAGCGCACGGCGCCGCCGAGGTGGGTGGCCGCCTGCTGCACGCAGATCGCCGCCCACCGCAGCGTCCCGAACGCCTCCCACCACCGCAGCGTGGGCTCGTCGACGACCGCCCCACCGGCGGCGGCGTACGCCGACAGGAGCTCGTCCCGTCGGCCGACCCCGGCGACCGGCAGCGGGCTGCCGAACCGCCACGACCGCACGCACAGCCAGCCCAGGTCCTCGGCCGGGTCGCCGACATGCGCCAGCTCCCAGTCGAGCACCCCGACGAGCCCGTCCGCGTCGACCATGACGTTGCCGAGCCGGAAGTCGCCGTGCACCACCACCCGGCCGGTGGTGGGCGGACGGGACGCGGCCAGCCGGCGCAGCCCGACCTCCAGCGCGGGGTGCGGCTCGCCGATAGCGTCGAGCAGCTCACGGGGGCCGGCCAGCACGTCCCTGTCGTCCGGCAGGCCGGCGACGGCAGCCGGGGCGACGCCGCGGTGCAGCGCCGCCAGCGCGGTCCCGAGCTGCCCCGTCAGCCGCGAGCGGGCCGCGGCGAAGGCGTCGTCGCGCAGGATCCGCCGCGGGATCGTCTCGCCGGCGAGCCGGCTGCATGACGAGGTACGGCGCGCCCAGGACTCCCGCGTCGTCGTCAGCGGCCAGCACCTCGGGCACGGGCACCCCGGCGGTCGCCGCGGCCGCCAGCAGCGCGGCCTCGCGCCGCATCGCACCACCGCGGGGCGCACCCGGCGGGTCACGCCGCAGCACCAACGGCCGTTCGTCGAGTGTGAACGACCACGTCTCGCGGGACGCCCCGCCGAGCATGGGTTCCAGGCCGGTGACGGCACCGCGGAGCAGCCTGCCGAGGCGCTCGGCCAGCTCGGCTCGGGCCGCGCTCTCGGGGTCGGTCAGGGTCGGGCCCCGTTCAGGCCCAGGGCCAGGCGGCCGGCTCGGTCGACAGCAGCTGGCGGGCGACGACCATGCGGTGCACCTCGTCCGGCCCGTCGTACAGCCGGGCGTACCGGGCCTCCCGGTACATCCGGTCGAGCGGGGTGTCCGCCGTGACGCCGAGGGCGCCGTGCACCTGGATGGCCCGGTCGACGACGTTGTGCAGCATCGTCGCGCCCCAGAATTTGATGAGGCTGATCTCGACCCTCGCCTCGCTGCCGGTGTCCATCGCCCGTGCCGCGTCGAGCGTCATCAGCCGGGCCGCCTGGATCTCGGCCGCCGACTCCGCGACATAGCGCTGGATCTCGCCCTTGTCGCGGAGCAGACCCCCGTGCGCGTACCGGGTGTTGGCCCGGTCGACCATCAGCTCGAACGCCCGCTGCGCCTGGCCCAGCCAGCGCATGCAGTGGAAGATCCGTCCCGGCCCCAGCCGCTTCTGCGCGATCCGGAACCCGTGCCCGCGCTCGCCGAGGAGGTTGTCGCGGGGCACCCGCACGTCGCGATACCAGACCTCGCAGTGGTCGCCGTGCGTGGTGCCCATCGTCGGTACGGCGCGGACGATGTCGTAGCCCGGTGTGTCGGTCGGCACGATGATGGCGGAGAACTTCGCGTACGGCGTCGGCGCGTCGGGGTCGGTCATCGCGAAGACGGTCGTGAAGGCGGCTCGATGCGCGCCGGTGGTGAACCACTTGTGCCCGTTCACGACCCACTCGTCGCCGTCGAGCACCGCAGTCGTGCGCATCTGCGTCGGGTCGGACCCGGCGACCTCGGGCTCGGTGAGACCGACGCTGGGGTAGATGTCGCCGGCGACGAGCGGCTTCAGCCAGCGCTCGCGCTGCTCCTCCGACGCGTAGAGGTGCAGCATGATCGAGTCCTGCATCGACACGGACCCGACCGCGACCTGGCCCCACTCGGAGCGGCCGATGACCTCGTTGAGGTAGACGAAGTCCATGAACGGCAGCCCGCCGCCGCCGATCTCCGCCGGGTGGCCGAGCGCCCACAGGTCGCGCCGCTTGGCCTCGGCCTTGAGCTCCTCCAGCCGCGCGGCCGACGCCTCGTCACCCGCGGTGAGCACCGGTTCGGCCGGGATCACCTCGCCGTCGATGAACTCCTTCATGCGGTGGCGGACGTCGGCGACCGAGGGGGGCAGCTGCACGGGCATGGCTGCGACTCTGCCGTGCCGGCCCGCCGGCGTCCACCCCGGCCGCGTCCACCCCGGCCGGGGCGCCGGTCAGTGGGTGATCGTCGTCGTCACCCGAGCGGAGTCGTTGTCGGGCACCGGGTCGGACGGCGACGACGCCGACACCTGCGCGGCATCGACGAAGTCGCCGGTCGACCTGGGCCGCAGCTCGACGGTCAGGACCACGCTCTGCCCCGGCGCGAGAGCGCCGAGGTCGCAGTCGGCCCGTTGCATCTTGACGTCTGCCGCGCACGTGCCGCCGGTCGTCGACACCGAGCCGACGGCGGCCTTCTCCGACCAGCTGTCGGTCAGGATGACACCGGACGCCGGCTGCGGGCCGTTGTTGACGACGGTGACGGTGTAGGTGACCGGCTGTCCGCGCCGGCTCGACTCCGGGCCGGACGCACTCGACGGCCAGGTCGGCGGTGTCGGACCGGACGGTCACGTCGGCGATGCCGACGTTCGCGCTCTCCTGGCCACGCTGGTCGTCGACCGTGACGGTCGCGTGGTAGGTGCCCGGCGTCGTATAGGTGTGCTGGACGGTGGGATCCGGCTGGGTGACCCCGCCGGTGCCGTCGCCGAAGTGGAACGTGTACGACGCGACCGCGTCACCGGAGTCGGGGTCGGAGGACCCGGAGGCGTCGAGGGTGACCTGCAGCGGCGCCGTACCGGAGTCCGGGGTGGCCGTCAGCGTCGCGGTGGGCGGGGTGTTCGGTGCACAGTAGTCGCCACCCAGCAGGGTGTAGCTGCCCGTGCCGGTGGCGTCGTTGCGCACGATGAGGACGCCGACGAGCGTCCGGGCCTCGCCGAAGACGCCGGTGAAGGTGTCGCCCGACGTGGGCGGCAGGGCCGGACCGTTGCCGTCCGCACCGTTGTCGTCCGGGTCGAGCTTGCTCTTGGCCAGGTCGATCGTGATCGTGCCGTCGGGGTCCCATGACCCCGCGTCGGTCTCCCCGAGCTCGTTCTGGGAGTTGAGGCCGGTCGTCGGGTCGACCTCGAAGTAGCCGTAATTGAACGCCGGCGTCACGTCGGTCGTGTCGAGGGCGACGTAGAACTGCCGCCCGCCGTAGGTGAAGTACTCGTACCAGTAGGAGCTCGGTTGCGGCGTCGGGCTCAGGTCCGCCGCCTTGATCGTGAACTCCAGCATCTGGTTGCCGTCGGCCGCGTAGGGCTCACCGACGGCGACCGACGTGACGTCCTGTTGGGGCGTGCCGGTCTGATCACCGTCGGCGTCACTCGCGACGACGGCGCCGGGCGGGGTGCACGGGTCGTAGACGGGCGTCGACAGCCTCGCCTGGTTGTTGTCGAGGTTGCCGTCGTGGTTGGCCATCGAGAGCGTGGCGACGTTCTCCGCGGAGCCGGGGTGCGGGTGTGCACGACGAGGGTGACCTTCTCGAGGTCACCGGCCGGCAGGTCGCCGAGGTCGCAGACGATCGTCGCCCGGCCGGAGCAGGAACCGGTGGTCGTGCTGACCGACAGCAGCGTGACGTTGCCCGGCAGGACATCGGTGACCTGCGCGTCGAGGACCGACTCCTCCCCGGTGTTCACCGCGATGTCGTAGGTGAGGTCCCCGCGCACGGGTGTCGAAGGCGCGGAGGACGTCATGCTGATCTGGGGGTCGCCGCAGGTCGGTAGCGCGAACGCTCCGATGCGGGTGTTCCAGTTGAACGTGTCGGTCGAGGGGTAGTACTCCTGCGTGTACCAGAAGGTGCACCCGTCCGGCGCCACCGACATCGAGCTGTAGTCACCCCAACGGTTGCCGGTGTCGTCCTGGGCACCGGCTCCCTGGTAGAGGATCGCCTCGCCGAGCGTCATCTGGTTGAGCGCGTCATCCGCGCGACGCGCCGTGTAGGCGATGGCCGGGTTGCGGTCGCTGCTCGTCAGCGCATAGCCGAGCGCGACGGCGCCGGTCTGGTCCATCGCGATGCTGCCCATCCAGCGGCTCTCGTCATCCGGGGCGTACGTCGACTGTTGGTGGACGATCGGCGAACCACTCGGGTCGCGGATCTCGTACCACCGGATGCCGGCGTGCTTGTCCGCGTCACCCACGGCCACGGTGTGGTTGAGCACCACCGACTCGTGGTCGCCGAAGTTGCGGTACGACGCCCGGTACATCAGCCGGTCCGAGATGGCGTCCAGACCGGACTCGCTGTCCTTCTGGGGCAGGCAGTCGCGGTCGCTGGACGACTCACCGCCATTGCAGAGGAGGGAGTCGAAGTCGGCGACGGGGATGGTGATGGGCTGGCCGTCACCGCCGGGCCGGCCGTTGCCGAACGTCGAGTTCTCCGGGGCCGACCAGTCCACGTGGAACTGGAACGCGAGCAGCTGGTCGGCGCCGGCGGTCGTGCTGTCGCGGAACTGGAAGAAGGTGTTCGGCTCGCCGGCGGGAGGGGGCGACTGGAAGTCGGCGCCGACACCGGTGCCGTCGAGGTCGGTGGGCAGCTGTCCGCCGTAGACGTAGTTGCCGTCCGCGTCCTTGGGGTCGAACGCCGACTCGTCGAAACACACCTGGCGCGCGCCGGAGTCACCGGCGATCATCTTCTCCCGCTCGAACGCGCACGCGCCCGCGCTGGTGAAGGCCTCGCCGTTCGACGTGTCGAACTGGTTGACGGACATGTAGTAACCGTCCGGCCAGACGCCGAAGTGCGGGTAGTCGTTGAACATCGTCAGGCTGTAGCGGAAGTCGTAGAGGTAGTAGTCACCGGTCGGGTCTGCGGACGTCGAGATCGCCACGCACTCGTCGAACGGGCCGGTCACGACCGCGCCGAGCACCGGGTCGGCGACCGGGAAGTTGAACTGTGAGATCAGCCAGCGGTCGGCGAGGGGGTCGTACTGCACCACCGGGTCACCCCGGCTCTGCGTCGTGCAGTTGAACTCGCCGCCGTTGGCGGCGCTGAGCCACAGCTCGTCGAGCGGCGTGGGGTCGACCAGGCGGTTGCCGGTCTTGTCCCAGATGGCGAAGACGGTGTTGACCGTCTGCACGTAGTGGTCGGGGCCGACGTCACCGTTGGTGTCCGGCGGCGCACCGACGAAGATCATGTCGCTGCTGCTCTCGCCGACGTCGATGCCTTCGAAGTTCTGGCTCGTCGGGGGGATGCCCGACCCGGCCGGCCCGGTCTGCAGCGCCGGGTCGACACCGGTCGCGCTGCCGTTGCCGGTCGGGTGGGTCAGCGATCCCTCGCTCTCGTCCACCCCTTCCGGGATGGCGAGGTCGGTGGCGTCACTCTTCGGCAGGTCGCGCACCGGGGCGGAGACACCGAAGGCGACCGGGGCGCTCACCGTCGGTTTGACGCTGGTCGTCGCCTGGGCGACGCCGCCGGTGCCGAGCGCGACCGCGGGTGCGCCGAGGACGGTGGCGGCGAGTGCGAGACGGATGGTCCTGCGAATGCTGGGTCGCACGGTCCCCCCTTGTGGGCTGGGCTGTTTGTCGTGCTTTCGCCTGGTCTGGACGGGTTCTCCGTCCGGCCGGGCGGACACTTCGGCGTCGGCCCCGGAACTCCTCCCGAGCGCCACCGGCGCGCCGGCCGGACCTAGCCTCGACGCGTGCGGCGACGCGGGAACGGACGGCTTGGGCTCGGCGTGCTGGTCCTGGCCGGCCTGGCCGCCTGCTCCGGGCCCGCAACGCCCGCGCCCGGTACGACGCCCACGCCGCCCGCCGGCTCGTCGACGGCGGCTGGCAGGCCCGGCCCGGTGGCGCGCGACACCGTGTGGCTGTGCCGCCCCGACCGGACGCCGAACCCCTGCACCCGCGGCCGCACCGCGACTGCGCTGCGCTACGACGGGGGGCAGCACGTGCAGCGCGCGCCCGCCTTGCGACGGCCACCGGCGGACTGCTTCTACGTCTATCCGACGGTGAGCCAGCAGCACCGCCGCAACGCCGACCTGCGCATCCAACAAGCCGAACGCTTCGTCGCCTACGCCCAGGCGTCGAGATTCTCGGCCGTCTGCCGGGTGTGGGCTCCGATGTACCGGCAGCGCACGATCCAGAACCTCTCCGACCTGCGTGACCTCGCCCCCGACTCGGTCGCCAACCTGCGTGCCTTCCGCAGCCTGGAGAGCGCCTGGCGCGACTACCTCTACCACCACAACCACGGGCGGCCGGTGGTGTTCATCGGGCACTCGCAGGGGGCGGCGATGCTCGTGCGGTTGCTGCGCGCCGACATCGACCCGGAGCCGACGCTGCGGGATCGGACGGCCCTGGCGATCCTGCTCGGCGCGAACGTCACCGTCGCCACCGGTCAGCGCACCGGTGGCAGCTTCCAGCATCTGCCGCTGTGCGGCAGCACGGGCGAGCGCGGCTGCGTCATCGCCTACTCGAGCTTCCCGTCGCAGCCACCGGCGTTCGCGTTCTTCGGCCGGCCGGGGTTCGGTGTCAGCGCGCTCTCCGGGCGAGAGCGGGCGTCCCGGCACGCAGGTCGCGTGCGTCAACCCGGCAGACATCGGCGGCGGGCGCGCTGTCCTGCACCCCTACTTCCCGCCTGTCGACTTCGCCCCGGACGACGTGGACACGCCCTGGGTCGCCTACCCGGACACCTACCGCGCGCGATGCCGACATGCCGACGGGGCGACCTGGCTGGAGGTGACACCCGTGCACGGGTCGGACGACCCGCGCACGTGGCTGCGGACCTCGTTGGGCGCGATGTGGGGTTACCACGCGTTCGACCTGAACGTCGCGCTCGGAGACCTCGTCGCCGACGTACGTGCCGTCGTCACGGAGGAGGGTTGACCCGACCGGCAGCGCGGGTCGGCCGCCGCGCCCGGCAAGAAGGCTCAGCCGGAGCGGTAGGCCTCGGCGGCGCCGCCGACGGCGTCGCCGATCCGGTGCACGCGCAGCGCGTTGGTGGAGCCGGGGATGCCGGGCGGTGAGCCGGCGACGATGACGATGCGGTCCCCCGCCCGCAGCCGGCCGATGTCGATGAGCGCGGCGTCGACCTGGCGGACCATGTCGTCGGTGTGCGAGACGTGCGGCACGAGGAACGTCTCCACGCCCCAGGTGAGGGACAGCTGGCTGCGGACGGCCATGGTCGGGGTGAACGCGAGCAGCGGGATCGGCGAGCGGTGCCGGGCGAGTCGCCGCGCGGTGTCACCGGTCTCGGTGAAGGCGACGAGCGCGCGGGCGCCGATGGTCGCGCCGACGTTCGCCGCTGCCGTCGTGATCGCGTCCGCGACCTCGGCGCCGCTGCCGCGGCCCGGGCGCACGGTCAGCGCCGGCAGGAACGCGCCGCCGTCGGCGTCGGCCGCGGCGAGGATCCGGGCCATCGTCGCGACGGACTCGACGGGGTAGCTCCCGATGCTCGTCTCCTCCGAGAGCATCACCGCATCGGCGCCGTCGAGGACGGCGTTGGCCACGTCCGACGCCTCGGCGCGCGTCGGCCGCGGCGCCGACACCAT
Source organism: uncultured Actinomycetota bacterium (assembly GCA_963835405.1). GTDB lineage: Bacteria > Actinomycetota > Actinomycetes > JAFAQI01 > JAFAQI01 > CAWIFV01. Next base: position 161,217 of record CAWIFV010000004.1, on the reverse strand, counting down.
CGACTCCAGCATCTGCGTGGCCACGATGACCGGCTTGGCCGCGGCCCGGGCCAGCTGCACCGCGCGCTTCTGGACGATCGGGACCTGCTCGAGCGGCATCTCGACCCCGAGATCGCCGCGCGCGACCATGATGCCGTCGAACGCGTCGACGATCTCCTCCAGCCGTGCCGCGGCCTGCGGCTTCTCGATCTTCGCGATGACCGGGAGGTGCACGCCTTCCTCCGCCATCACCCGGCGCACCGCCGCGGCGTCGTCCGGTGTCCGGACGAAGGACAGCGCGACCAGGTCCGCACGCAGTCGCAGCGCCCAGCGCAGGTCGTCGACGTCCTTGTCGGTCAGCGCTGGCGTGCTGACGTCGACGTCGGGCAGGTTGAGCCCCTTGTGGTCCGACAGCTGCCCGCCCACGAGGACGCGGGTGGCCACGTGGTCGCCGCTCACGGCGCTGACCTGCAGGACGACCCGCCCGTCGTCCACGAGGATGCGATCCCCGACCCGCGCGTCGTCGGGGAGCTCGCGATACGTCGTCGGGACGAGGTGCCGGTCACCGGGCACGTCCTCGGTGGTGATGACCACCTCGTCGCCGGCTTCCACGGTGACCGGGGCGGCGAGCCGGCCGAGCCGCATCTTGGGCCCCTGGAGGTCCACGAGCACGCCGACGCTGCGCCGGGTCTCGTCCGAGGCGCTGGCGCACCTCGAGGTAGGCCGCCTCGTGGCTCGCGTGGTCGCCGTGGCTGAGGTTGAGGCGGGCGACGTCGAGGCCCGCCTCGACCAGCTCGCGCACCCGGGAGCCGCCGGAGGAGGCCGGCCCGAGCGTGGCGACGATCTTGGCGCGCGTCATGCCCGCCACGCTCTCACTACGCCGTTCGGACGACTCGTACGGCGACCGAATGTCGCCCGGCAGCGTCGCTTCGGCGGATGTGCACGGCTGCGGTCAGGGCGGATGGTGGGACCACGACGACGAACCAGGAGGGCCGGACATGAACCACCTCGAGATCGTGCCGGCGGAGTGGGACGACGAGCGGGACACCGCCTTCTTCCGCATCACCAGCCGCCTGTTCAGTGCGACCTACGCCGCAGGAGCCTCGGCCCTGTTGGCGAGCTACGACGACGAACCCGCGCTGGCGGCCGTCGGCGCCTGACCGCCCGCCATCGGTCGCCGCGTGCCTGCGGTGACTGCGGTGACTGCGGCGCCTGCGGCACTGCGGCGACCGGAGACCGGCGGGCTCAGCCCGTCGCGTCGAGCGAGTCGCCCGCCTGCTGCTCGGGCACCGGTGCCCCGCCACGCTCGGCGATGTCGAGCACCGGCCGCGGCGCCGACGACGGGTCCTGCGCCCACCGGTTGGTCGTCGACCGGGCCGCCGCGAACCGCTCGAGCTCGGCATCGACGTCCCGCGCGCTGCGGATCAGCCACCAGGCGACCAGCACCACGGCGAGCAGCACCGCCAGGGCAACGAAAAGCATGCGCCTGCCGTCCCATCTCTACGTCGGTGTCCGTTTCTCGCAGGGTAGACGACGGTCTGCGAAACCCCGCAAATCCACGCCCGCCGGCGGCTACGCTCTGCGACGCCGACATCCGCGACTGGGCAAGGAGCCCGCATGCCTGCCCGCCGGCCGTCTCGACCCCGGCCCGCCCGGCGTACGACCGCGACCGTGGCGATGGCTGTCGCGGCGGCCCTGGCCGCGTGCTCCGGCGGGGGCAGCGAGCCCGAACCGTCGCCGTCGCCGTCCGCCTCGCCGAGCGCGAGCCCGTCGCCCACCGCGGAGCCGCTGGTCGCCACGCTCGACGGCCGGCCGCCGCACCGCGGGCCGGTGGTGGTCATCAAGGTCGACAACTCCGCCTCCGCCCGGCCGCTGCAGAAGGGCTTCGCGCACGCGCCGGTGGTCTACCAGGAGGTGATCGAGGGCGAGGCGACGCGCTTCGCGGCGGTGTTCGTCGGCCGCGGCTCGCCGGAGGTGGGGCCGATCCGAAGCGCGCGGGACACCGACATCGAGCTGTTCGCGCAGTACGGCCGGATCGTCTTCGGTTTCTCCGGCGCCAACCGGCACGTGCGCGCACACGTCAACGCCTCACGCCTGATCCCGGTGCCGCAGGAGAGCTACGCCGCGGCATACACGCTCCTCGGCCGCCGGGTCGAGGCCTACAACTTCTACACGAGCACGACCCGGTTGATCGAGGCGGCGCCGCGTCGCGGGGTGGGCGTCCGCGACGTGGGGTTCCGCTTCGGGGCGGCGCCGGCCGGCGGCAGGCGCGTGCACGGCACGGTGACCGTGCGGTTCAACGCCGCGTCGTACGTGACGTTCCGTTACGACCGGGGGCGGCATGGCTGGCGGCTCACCCAGAACGGTCGGCCGATGCACCTCGCCGACGGCACGGACGTCGTGCCGCAGAACGTCATCGTGGCGTTCGTCCCCGTCGTACGGGGTCGCTACGCGGACATCCTCGGCAACAACTCCCCGGACACCCACAGCGTCGGCACCGGCCGCGCGGTCGTCTTCCGCGGCCACCAGCGGTACGTCGGCAGGTGGCAGCGCCCGACCCGCTCGGCGGGCACCCACTTCGTGACCGCCGGCGGGGACGACATCCCGCTGCGGCCGGGTGGTCAGACGTGGGTGCTCCTGGTCCCGAAGGACGGCAAGATCACCGGTTCGTGAGGCCGGCGGGCCACTCTGTCCGGCCCTGATCGACTCGGGGGGACGCGCTTGACGACCTCGCAGTCGGTGCGAGTGCTGGTGACGGGGGCGACGGGATATGTCGGCGGCCGGCTCGTCCCCGCCCTGGTGCGCGAGGGGCATGAGGTCCGTTGTCTCACCCGTGGAGCAGACCGGTTGCGCGACCTCCCCTGGCGGTCACAGGTCGAGGTCAGCGAGGGCGACGTCCTCGACCGGGATGCCCTTCTCGACGCCCTCCGCGACGTCGACGTCGCCTACTACCTCGTCCACGCCCTCGGCAGCGGCCACGGCTTCGAGCAGAGCGATCGGCGGGCCGCCCAGACCTTCGCCGCGGCCGCGCGGCGACCGAGGCGTCAAGCCGGTCGTCTATCTCGGCGGCCTCGCCCCCGCGGGCGTGGAGCTGAGCCCGCACCTGCGTTCGCGGGAGGAGGTCGGCGAGATCTTCCTCGCTGCCGACGTCCCCACGGCCGTGCTCCGCGCCGGCCGTCATCCTCGGCAGCGGCTCGGCGTCGTTCGAGATGCTGCGCTACCTGACCGAGCGGCTCCCGGCGATGGTGACCCCGCGATGGGTGCGCAACCGGGTCCAGCCGATCGCCATCCGCGACGTCGTCCGCTATCTCGCCGCATGCGCACCGCGCTGCCCGCCGACGTCAACCGCAGCTTCGACATCGGCGGGCCCGACGTGCTGACCTATGTCGCGATGATGCAGCGGTACGCCGCCGTGGCCGGGCTACGGCGCCGCGTCATCGTGCCGGTCCCGGTCCTGTCACCTTCGCTGTCGAGCCACTGGGTCGGGCTGGTCACGCCGGTGCCGAGCGCCATCGCCCGTCCCCTCGTCGAGTCGCTGCGTCACGAGGTCGTCTGCCACGAGCACGACATCGCGCGTCGGTCCCGACCCGCCCGAAGGGCTCGTCACCTTCGACGACGCGGTGCGGCTCGCGCTCGCGCGCATCCGCGGCGGCGACGTCATACCCGCTGGTCCAGCGCGCGTGGCCCGGCGCGCCGTCCGACCCCCTGCCCACCGACCCGGACTGGGCCGGCGGTCGCTGTACGTCGACCAACGCGTGGCCGAGGTCGCCGCGCACCGCCGACGCTCTGGCGGGTCGTCGAGGGGATCGGCGGTGCGACACGGCTGGTACTCCTGGTCGCTCGCCTGGCGGGCCGGGGTTGGGTCGACCGCCTGGTCGGCGGCGTCGGTCTGCGGCGCGGACGCCGGGACCCGTCCCGGCTGCGCCGCGGCGACGCCGTCGACTTCTGGCGGGTCGACGAGATCGAGCCCGGGCGCCTGCTCCGGCTCCGGGCCGAGATGCGACTGCCCGGGCGTGCCTGGCTGGAGCTCGTGTGATCCCGCCGGCGATCGACGGGTCGACGTACACGCAGCGCGCCGTCTTCCAGCCGCGGGGCCTCGCGGGACACCTCTACTGGTGGTCGGTCGCGCCGTTGCACCGTCTGGTCTTCGGGGGATGGCGCGCGCATCGCCCGCGCAGGCACCCACCACGGCCCCTCCGAGCCCGGGACTAACGCGGGAGGGGTTCCCGCCAGGCGCTGGTCACTTCCACCGGAAGTGCACGAAGATCCGGCCGTGGTTGTCCGAGTCCTTCTCGACCCGGTGATACACCGCCTTGATCTCCTTGCGGTCGAGGAACCGCAGCACCGCTTCTTCAGCTGGCCCGGAGCCCTTGCCGGGGATGATCTCGACCAACGGCGCCCTCGTCCGCACCGCTTCGTCGATGACCCGGCGAAGGGCGCGCTCGATCTCGTCGCCGCGGTTGTAGACGTCGTGAAGATCGAGCTTGATTTTCACCGGGACCGCTCATGGCCGCGCCGGCAGCGTATCCACAACCTGCTCGAGCTCGCCCCCGGGGGCGGCATCCCGACAGCAGCCGTCGCCGCCGCGCTCGGGATGCAGATCCCCAACGTCCACACGCCCTAGCGAGGCTCGTGGACCTCGGCGTGGTGGAGAAGGTGCCGGACGAGGAGCCCGCCCACTGGCGGCTCACGGCCTCCGTCAGCTGAGCCCTGCTGGTCCCAAGTCGAACACTCGCCCTACCGGGCCGAGACCACTGCCTCTGCACCCTCGAGGAGACGGGTCGCCCACTCGATCGCCCTAGTCGCGTCCGCCGCCGCGACCGATTCGAGTAGCCGAACTCAAGGCAGCGGGGCTGAGGAGCAGCGTTGGCGCCAACGTTGAGCCGGTTGGTCGTTGTTGAACCGCGCCGCTTCCAGGAACTCACGAGCCTTCGCCAGGTGCGCTCGAGCGTCGTTGAGCGGGGTCACTGGGACGCCCCGGCCGGGCCGCGGAGAAGCGTCCGGACGTCGCGGTCCATCAGCGAGATCGCGTCCTGACGCAAGTCCCGCACCAGCCGGTCGTCACGATCGACGGCGGCGGCGACCTCGGCCCCCGTGAGCTCCAGCACCTCGCAGGCGTTCCCCGACCAGATCCGCACCCGTTCGGTGAGCCTGTCGACATTCTCTTGCCAGGCCCGTTCTGCCGCTGCCGATGAGCGCACCTCGTCCCTTGGCACGAGCAGGATGTCGATGTCGCTTGCGGAGCCGCCCTCGCCACGAGCCGCTGAGCCGAACAGACAAGCGGTCACCGGAGGAGGCGACCAGCCGGCAAGCTCCGCGCGATCCGCCGAGCAGGGTCCCCCACTGCTCAGCCAGCGCAACGACGCCGGCAGCGGCGACGTGCTCCCGATTCAGCCGGTACAGCAGCGCCGGAGGCCGGTCGTCCCGCAGCACCACTCCGGCGGTCGCAAGCTCTCCCAGCACATCGTTCGTGCGGCGCTGGCTGACCCTCCCATCTGTCAAAGCCGCGATCGCCCGGCCGCTCGAGCGGCTCGGTGGTACGCGCCAACACCGCCAGTACAGCTCCGTGCGCGCTCGGGATGACCGACCCGATGGGGTTCGACAGGTCCACCGCCGCCCCCCCCTTGAGCACTATAGCGCTCGGTTGAGCGGTATGCCGCTCACTTGAGCGCTATAGTGCTCACCGCTGACGGGGGCACTTGGAGCCCGGTTCCACCACTTTCGGGCCCTTCGGTGAGGTAGCGGCGGGTCGGCGACCCGTGCGAAGCCACAAAGCGGATCACTTACCTGGCAACGCGGTATGCGTCCCGGTGGCAAGAACCCATCAGCTGCAGCCGGAGGTGCTGCCGCAGGACTCGCAGACGTAGCAGGAACCCGCCGGGCGCATCTTGACCCCACAGGTCATGCACAGCGGCGCGTCGGCCGCGGTGCCCTGCTGCGCCTCGATGAGCTCGGTCGACGAGTGTGCCTCGACCGGCGCGGCCTTCACTGCCGCGTCGTCCGGGCCGTGCTCGATCGGGACCCCGCTCTCCAGAGGAACACTGTCGCGCAGCGTCTCCGGTCGATCTCCTCCTCGGCCGGAGCCGGTGCCGCCGGCGCCGCGCCGTAGGAGGAGGCGACGTTGGCCGCACGCTCCTCGGCGGTGAAGATGCCGAGCTCGGTGCGCTGCTCGTACGGCAGGTAGTCCAGCGCCAGGCGACGGAAGATGTAGTCCATCACCGACTGCGCCATGCGGATGTCCGGGTCGTCGGTCATGCCCGCCGGCTCGAACCGCATGTTGGTGAACTTCTGCACGTAGGTCTCGAGCGGCACGCCGTACTGCAGCGCGATCGAGATCGCGATCGAGAACGCGTCCATCACACCGGCGAGCGTCGAACCCTGCTTGCCGAGCTTGAGGAACACCTCGCCGAGGCCGTCGTCCGGGTAGGAGCCCGCGGTCATGTAACCCTCGGCGCCGGCCACCGAGAACGACACCGTCTGCGACGGCCGCTTCTTCGGCAGCCGCTTGCGGACCGGCCGGTGCTCGTGCACGTCGGTGGCGTCGGCCACCGGCTCGCCCGCCTTCTTCGCCCTGGCGTCCGACAGCGGCTGGCCGACCTTGCAGTTGTCGCGGTAGATCGCGAGCGCCTTCAGGCCGAGCTTCCAGCCCTGGAAGTGGATGTCCTCGATCTCCTCGATCGTCGCCGTCTCCGGCATGTTGACCGTCTTGGAGATCGCGCCGCTGATGAACGGCTGGACGGCGGCCATCATCCGCACGTGGCCCATCGGCGGGATGGCCCGCTCGCCCATGGCGCAGTCGAAGACCTCGTAGTGCTCCGGACGCAACCCGGGCGCGTCGAGGACGTTGCCGTGCTCGGCGATGTGCTCGATGATCGCCTCGATCTGCTCGTCGGGGTACCCGAGCTTCGTGAGCGCCTTCGGCACCGTCTGGTTGACGATCTGCATCGAGCCGCCGCCGACGAGCTTCTTGAACTTCACCAGCGCGAGGTCCGGCTCCACGCCCGTGGTGTCGCAGTCCATCATCAAGCCGATGGTGTTGTGGCTGACCAGCCCGTTCGCCACGTAGGTGACGTTGGCCGGCACCGACAGGTCGTACGTCGGCTGAACGCCGCCGTCCTCGTTGGCCGCCACCCGCTCGAACAGGTAACCGAGCCGTGCGCAGCTGCGCCTCACCGGTCTCGGCGTAGAGCTGCTCTGCGGTCGTGCGGGAGACGCCACCGGACTTGCCCAGCGAGGAGACGACCACCGACCGATGCGCCGATCCGACCGGAGCGATCCGGTCCCACGCGGCCGTGGCAGGAAGACCCGGTCGCGGTTCCCCGCCTGCGCGGGGATCGTGTCGTCGAGCAGCCGCGACTTGCGACCGCCCATGAATCCCACGGTGTGCAAGAACGCCCGCGCGTGGTCGAGATTGCGCAACCGCAGCTGGAACTGCGCTCCGCCCCAGCCGCTTGTCGTCTCGCGCGTGGTGGTGGCCATCCCGAGCGCGAGCAGGACGGTCCGCACCTCGTTGGCGAACGACTCCGATGCCGTCGACAGGGTCGGGGCACCGGCGGTCACCGAGGCGTCCGCCTCGAAGAGCCCACGCAGGAAGGCGGCGTAGACCTCACCGTCGTTGGTCTCGAGCACCGCGGACGGAATACGCGGCGTCCACCCCTTGCCGGTGTGCCCGTCGGACGGAAGGGCCTTCGCGAACCCGGCCGCCTGCCACCACCGTGCCAAGCGCACCGACTGCAGCGTCACCTCGACGTATCCCTGCTGCTGCCGGGTCACGGGCTCGAGCTCGAACAATGACTTGCCGAGAACCCGCAACCGCTCGACGACATCGAGGTCGGTGTCCGCCACGCAGAACCGGACGCCCTTGTCGTGCAGGCTGCCGTCGCCCATGAAGTAGCCCACGAGCTCCGCCAGCTCGACGTCGACAGCGTCCGGAGCGACGACACCACGGTCGCCGGCGTAATAGGCCTGGTCGAGCACGGGCAGCGACACCCGACGCGGTTCGCCCACCAGCGTCCCGAGCTGCACCGGCATCAAGTCTCCGGCGCGCACGTCAGCCAGCCGCTTCCACGTCCACTCGCCGGTTGCCTCGTCCACGACCTTCACGCGGTGAGCCAGCGTGCCCTGGATCCGGTAGCCACCCTCGGTGACGACGCGCCGGGTCGGCTCCTCGCCGTTGACGAAGAACTTCGTCGCTTGCTGCGGCCCCTCATCAGTCGAGACCTGGAACTCGACGTCCTGCCACTTGTCGCCGTAGAGGTCGCCGAGCTCGCCGAGCCGGACGAGCCCACGGTCGGTCGTGACCATGCTGTCCGCCGTCAGGCACCCGGTCGGGGCGAGCACTGAGGCCTGGCTGTTGCGCCAGCCGTTCTTCTCCCCGGTCGCGTTGCCCTCCTGCCACGCCTTCGTCGCGTAGTGCAGGACGCGCGCGGCGTCCGCGTCGACCGGCCGCACGCTGTCGCTGGCCGCCGCGTGCTTGCGCATGACCCGCTTGTGCGCCTCGGCGTTGCGCGCGTAGCCGTCGTACGGCCCGACGACGCCGGCGAGCTCCGCCGAGCGCTTGTACGCCGTGCCGGTCATGAGCGAGGTGATCGCCGCGGCGAGCGTGCGGCCACCCTCGCTGTCGTAGGCGTGGCCGGTCGCCATCAACAGCGCGCCGAGGTTGGCGTAGCCGATGCCGAGCTGCCGGTAGGCGCGCGTGGTCTCCGCGATGGCCTGCGTCGGGAAGTCGGCGAAGCAGATCGAGATGTCCATCGCCGTGATGATCAGCTCGACCGCCTTCGCGAACGTCGCCGCGTCGAAGGTGTCGTCGTCCTTGAGGAACTTGAGCAGGTTGAGCGACGCGAGGTTGCACGAGGAGTTGTCCAGGTGCATGTACTCGGAGCAGTTCGCGACCACCACACCACTGACGATGTAACTGTGGTTCCGCGGCTCGGTCAGGTTGTAGGTCGTCTCGAAACCGACCGAGGCGCGGGAGACGAGCCGCACCGTCTCGTCCACGTCGTACCTGCGGTGCTCGTCGGTTGCGACGCGCAGCCGCTCCGCCTTGGCCGGAAGGTCGAAGCCGATCCAAGCAGCGAACTCCACCAGGGACCGGCCGGTGATGCGCAGGTCGTACGACGGACCGTCCGATCCGTAGCTGGCCTCGGATCCGTCCTTACGGATGTAGGAGAACGACGCACACTTCGTCCCGGTCGCGTAGATGCTGCCTCGGATGCCGAAGGACGCGAGAAGCTCCTGCACGCCGAGCAGCAGCTCTTCGGACCGGCTGCCGAGCCCCGCGTAACGCGTCCCGTTCGGCTGGTCGACGACGCACCCGTCGGCGTCGAACAGACCTCGCAGGAACGCCGCCGCGATCGGCTCCGGCATCTCGAAGACACACTCGGGCAGCACCTTGGCAGGCGCGTGACCGGCCCCGAAACCCAGCGCGCGCAGGAAGGCGACCAGAGCCTTCCGCGTCACCCGGAGCTGCACCGTCCCGTTCGGCTGCACCGACGGCTTCGGCGTGAAACCGGTGATCCGCTCGATCACGTCCAGGTGACGGTCGAGGAAGGCCACCCGGTCCGCCTCGTTCCCGTAGACGGTGACGGCCGCGTCGTCGGTGACGCATCCATCGCCGAGCAGCCAGCCGAGGTAGTGCGCCAGCTCCTCGTCCCACTTCTCCGGCAACGACAGGACCGTGCGCGCAGCGGTACGGCGCGCCGCATCGACGGCAGCGGAAGGGAGCTCATAGGAGGCGAAGGGACGCGCGGCGTACTCGAGCGACCGGACAACGCGGTCGTCCGCAGTGAGGTTCTCGGCGCGCACCCACCCGTTCGTGGTCCACACCCGGTGGTTGGGCGTGCAGCGCAGCCGCGACCCGTCGGAGAACCGCAGCTCGACGATCTCGTTGCGCCCGGTGACCATGTACCGCTCGGGCTGCGTCGCGAGCACCCGCGTGGCGGGCTCGTCCTCGTTGGTGACGTCGTTGGTGTAGATCGCGAAGATCTCGCCCTCAGCGGCGCGGGTGACGAGGTCACCAATCCGCACCAGTCCCTTGTCCGTGACGACCCGCTGGTCCGCCGGGAAGCACGGGTTGGACGCGGTGATCCGGCCGGACTCCGGGCAGGTGTGCCAGTCGTTGATCGTGTCGTCGTACTGGATGCCGGGGTCGGCGCACTCCCACGCCGCCTTCGCCATCTTGGTGAACAGCTCGCGGGCGTCGACGGTGTCGATGGCCTCGCCGGTGTGCCGGGCCAGCAGCCCGAACTCCTTGCCCTCCTCGACCGCGCGCATGAACTCGTCGTTGACGCGGATGGAGTTGTTGGCGTTCTGGTACTGCACCGACGAGATGTCCTTGCCACCGAGGTCCATGTCGAACCCGGCGTCGCGCAGCGCGCGGATCTTGTCCTCCTCGCGCGCCTTGGTCTCGATGAACTCCTCGACGTCCGGGTGGTCGACATCGAGAATGACCATCTTCGCCGCGCGCCGGGTGGCGCCGCCGCTCTTGATGGTCCCGGCGCTCGCGTCCGCGCCGCGCATGAAGCTGACCGGCCCGCTGGCGGTGCCGCCGGAGGACAGCAGCTCCTTCGACGACCGGATCCGCGACAGGTTGAGGCCGGCGCCCGAGCCGCCCTTGAAGATCAGCCCCTCCTCGCGGTACCAGTTGAGGATCGAGTCCATGGTGTCGTCGACGGCAAGGATGAAACACGCCGAGACCTGTTGCGGCGCGGGCGTGCCGACGTTGAACCACACCGGCGAGTTGAAGCTGAACACCTGGTGCAACAGCATGTGGGTGAGCTCGTGCTCGAAGACCTCGGCGTCGTCCGGGGTGGCGAAGTAGCCGTGCTCCTCGCCGGCGCGCCGGTAGGTCAGCACGACCCGGTCGATGAGCTGACGAAGGCTCGACTCGCGCTGCGGGGACCCGACCGCACCGCGGAAGTACTTCGTCGTGACGATGTTCGTCGCGTTGACCGACCAGAAGTCCGGGAACTCCACGCCGCGCTGCTCGAAGTTGACCGAGCCGTCCCGCCAGTTGGTCATGACGACGTCGCGGCGCTCCCACGTCACCTGGTCGTAGGGGTGCGCGCCGGGTGTCGTGTAGACGCGGTCGATCCGCAGCCCGCGGGACTGCCGCCGCCCGGACGTGCCGCGCTGGCCGCTCGGCGTGGGCGAGCCGCTCACCGTCTCTGTCATGGGGTCCTCTCCTACCTGTGGGAACAACGCTTTTCGGGCCGCGAATCGTCCGCGCAAAGGCACCGAATCCGTGGATCGGGCCTGTGGTCTTCTGTTGTGGGTGGTGCTGGTGTGGTTCCGGCGCGTGGTGCGGCGCCGCCCCCGGGGACCTGGTGGAACGCGAGCCGGAAGGCTCAGCGCGCCGCGGACGCCTCGTGCACCGGGGGCGGCGCCGGATCATGGGCGGCGCCGAACTTGATGACGTACGCCGAGCCCGGATCGTCATAACCCGGGTTGTCGGCGGGCCGGTCGGCCCGCAGGTCCGCGATCTCGGCCTCGAAGTCGGCCAGCGAGGAGAACGATCGGTAGACCGAGGCGAAGCGCATGTAGGCCACCTCGTCGAGCTCGCGCAGCGGCGCCAGGATCGCCAGCCCGATGTCGTTGGCCGGCACCTCCGCACAGCCGCGCGAGCGGATGGCCTCCTCGACCTGCTGCGCGAGCAGCGCCAGCGCGTCCTCGCTCACCGGCCGCCCGGAGCAGGCCTTGCGCACCCCGTCGACCACCTTGCCGCGCTGGAACGGCTCCGTCGCCCCCGACCGCTTCACCACCGACAGAGCCGTGGTCTCCAGCGTGGTGAACCGGCGGCCGCACTCCGGGCACGAGCGGCGGCGGCGGATCGCGGTGCCGTCGTCGGCCTCCCGCGAGTCGACGACCCGCGAGTCCGGATGGCGGCAGAACGGGCAGTGCACGCGCTCACCTCTCCTGCCAGTCGACTGCCGGCCGACCGCTGCCGGTCGACCTACGCTGCCTGTGGATCTGTGGACAGCCTGTGCCACAACCTGTGGAGGAAACTACAACGGTGTAACACAAGATGTTGGGGGCAGAACGTAGGCCGGATTCGGCCGGTGCGCAAGCGAAACGCCGACGTTTTCCGAGCGTGTCGCCGCGCGAGCCATGCTTGCCGGAGTTAGCGCAGATCAGCGCCTTGATCAGCTACGGGTAGCGGGGCACGACTACCCCTGCGCGCGGGGCACGACTACCCCTGCGCGCGGGGCACGACTACCCCTGCGCGCGGGGCACGACCAACTGCTCGCCGGCGTCGACCTCGGCATCGGGCAGGTGGTTGAGAGCGACGATCTGGTCGACGACGAGCCGCGGGTCGACGTGCGGGGCGATCCGGGCCGCCAGGCTCCACAGCGACTCACCGGGCTCGACCGTGACCGTCGCCGGTGCGGCGTGCCGCTGCGGCCCGGCCGCCTGGCTGGACACCCGCCCCATCGAGAAGCCCACCACGAGGAGCACCAGCGCGACGAGGACGACCACGACCCGGCCACGGCGGGTCAGCCGGGCCCGGCGCGGGGCCATCGGCCGTCCCGCTTCGCGCCCGGGCCGCTCGGGCCGGCTGGGCGCCGTTGCCACGTTCCGCGAGGCAGTCATGCTCATCGTGCTCATCGTGATCACCCTCCGTCGACTGTTCCGTCCACCGCTGCGTCCACCACTGCGCCCGAACACGCGTTCGATCGAACGTCTGTACGAGTTGTACCACGCCTCCCCGACAAATTCACGACACGTTCGAACAGGTGTTTGAACTCCGCGCGCCGGACGGCTACCGTCGCCCTCACCAGCAGGAGAGGAGCCCGCCGTGGCCAAGCAGGAGCGTCCGAAGGGCGCCGTCCGGGAGATCCCGGACGGTCCGACCGACGCCAACGGGCTCACGCCCCGGCAGCGCCGGGTCCTCGAGGTCATCAGCGACTCGGTGGAGCGCCGTGGCTACCCGCCGTCGATGCGCGAGATCGGCGAGGCGGTCGGGCTGACGAGCACCAGCAGCGTCGCGCACCAGCTCGCCACGCTGCAGCGCAAGGGCTTCCTGCGCCGCGACGCCAACCGGCCCCGGGCGGTCGAGGTGACCCTGCCTCCCGGCCCGGACGACGCCACCGGGGAGGGCGACGACCGGCCGACCCCGGCCTACGTCCCGGTCGTCGGCCGGATCGCCGCAGGCGGGCCGATCCTCGCCGACCAGGTGGTCGAGGACGTCTTCCCGCTGCCCCGCCAGCTCGTCGGCGACGGCCAGCTCTTCCTGCTCCAGGTCAAGGGCGACTCGATGATCGACGCCGCGATCTCCGACGGTGACTGGGTCGTCGTGCGCCAGCAGCCGAGCGCGGACAACGGCGACATCGTCGCCGCCATGCTCGACGGCGAGGCGACCGTCAAGACGTTCCGCCGCCGCGACGGGCATGTCTGGCTGCTGCCGTCCAACCCGGCCTACGACCCCATCGACGGTGACGCCGCCACCGTGCTGGGCCGGGTCACCGCGGTGCTGCGCCGGCTCTGAGCCCGGCCGGTCATCCGGCACGAGGCGGGTGCGAACGCCTCAGGCGCTGACGGCGATCGCCCCGTGCGAGGGCGGCCGTGGGGTGGCGATGCTGGCGCTGCCGCGCAACAGCTCGGTGACGCCGCTGCCGGGCACCGGCCGGCTGAACAGGTACCCCTGCCCGAGCTCGCAGCCCATCTCCCGCAGCGCCGCACACTGCGACTCCCGCTCGATGCCCTCGGCGATCGCCGGCAGCCGCAGGGACCGGCCCAGGCCGACGATGGTGCGGGCGAGCTCGGTCCGCTCGCCCTCCCCGTCGACCGCGTCGATGAAGTCCTTGTCGATCTTGAGGACGTCGACGGGAAACCGCGCGAGGTAGGACAGCGACGAGAACCCGGTGCCGAAGTCGTCGATGGCGAGCCGCACGCCCAGCCGCTTGATCGCCTTCAGCACCCGGATCGCCTCCTCGGTGCGGCCGAGCAGGACCGACTCGGTCATCTCGAGCAGCAGGGCGCGCGGAGGCAGCCCCGACTCCGCCAGCGCGGCGGCGACGATGTCGACGAGCGCCGGGGTGACCTGCCGGGCGGAGATGTTGACGCCGATGCTGAACGGGCGGTCCGGCGTGGCGTACTGCTGCCACTCGGCTCCCTGCCGGCACGCCTCGAACAGCGCCCACTGACCCATCGCGTCGATGAACCCGTTGTCCTCGGCGATGCCGATGAAGGTGTCCGGGCGCACCATGCCGCGCCCCGGGCGGTACCAGCGCATCAGCGCCTCGACCCCCTCCATGGCGCCGGTGGCGAGCGACACGGTGGGCTGGTAGTGCAGGACCAGCTCGCCACTGCCCAGCGCGGTCCGCAGGTCCTCCTCCACCTCCAGCCGGGCGAGGAGCGCGTCGTGCATGGCGGGTTCGAAGACCACCACCGACTGGTGCGGGTCCGCCTTGGCGCGGTACATCGCGAGGTCGGCGTTGCGGAGCAGTACGTCGGCGGTGCCGGCGCCGTCCGCCATCGCGGCGATGCCGATGCTCACACCGACGCGCAGCTCCCGACCGTCCAGCACGATCGGCGACTGCAGCGACTCGGCCATGCGCTGGGCGACGTGCCGGGCGGCAGCCAGGGCGGCCGGGTCCCGCACGAGGACGGCGAACTCGTCCCCGCCGAAACGGGCGACCAGGTCGGCCGGGCGCAGACAGTGCCGCAACCGTTCGGCGACCACGCGCAGCAGCTCGTCGCCGACCTCGTGCCCGCGGGAGTCGTTGACCGCCTTGAAGCCGTCGAGGTCGCAGAAGAGCACCGCCACGCCACCGTCGTCCGACACGCGCAGCGAGGCGACGAGCTCGTGGTGGAACAGCGTCCGGTTGGCGAGGCCGGTCAACGCGTCGTAGTAGGCCTGGTGGGCCAACCGCTCCTGGAGGTGCTTGCGCTCGCTCACGTCCCGCGTGTTCAGCACCAGGCCCCGCACGTCCGGCACGTCGAGCAGGCTCGTCACGACCGTCTCGGTGTCGCGCCGGGTGCCGTCCGCGTGCTCGAGCGGCAGCTCGACGACGAACGACGAGCCCGGCCGGGTGATCGCGCTGGACAGCGTCGCCGTCAGCCGGCTCGCGTCGTCGTGGTCGAGCATCGCGACGAACGGCGAGCCGATCAGGTCGAGGGGGTCACGGCCGAGCAGATGCTCGACCGCCGGCGACTGGTAGCGGATGACCCCTGCCGAGTCGATGACGGTCACCACGTCGGAGGAGTGCTGCACGAGCGCCCGGAACCACTGCTCGCGGGTCAGCAGCTCGAGCGTCCGCTCGGCCACCTGCGACTCGAGCGTGCGCGACAGGGCGAGGTTGTCGATCGAGGCGACGACGAGGCGCGCAAGCAGCAATGCCGAGAGCCCCACGACACCGAGAGCGACGCTGACGGGCAGATGCCCCTCGGTCAGCTGAGCGCCCGCGACCGCCAGCGCGGCGAGGACGACGGGGCCGACGGCGGCGCAGACCGCGATCCACTCCCGCCGCGGCATCGCCGCGTCCCCGTCGACGTCGGTCGTGACGAAGGCGCCGGCTGCGAGCAGCAGCAGGCCGCCGCCGACGAGGACCTCGAACGGCTGACCCGGCGCGACCGCGCCGCCGACCGCGACGCCGTTGATCCCGGCGTCGCCGACCGCGATGGCGGCGAGGCCGGAGCACATCGCGACCAGCGACCGGACATCGGTGCCGCCGGGGTGGCGCGCGGCGGACAGCGTGACGAGGGCCAGGACGGCGAGGACGACGTCGGACGCGCTGAGCAGTCCCGCGAGGGGGCGGCTGCCGACCGCGGCCAGCCCGCCGGCGCCGAAAGCGGCGTTGCTGGTGACGAGGACGAGCGCGACGGTGACGGTGGCGGCGTCGAGAACCATCCGCTTGGCCGCAGCCCGGTCCGGTGTCTTGGCGCGCATGCCGACGATGGCGGTGGCGGCCAGCCCGGACGCCAGCACGTGCAGCAGCGGCGCGGCCGCCGGCAACCGCGGCAGGGCGGCCGCCGCCTGCCCCCACGAGGCGGTCCGGCCGGCGGCCTCGGCGAGGACGGCGCAGACCATGAACAGCCAGACCCGCCGGTCGGCGCGGTCGCAACGGCGTGCCCGGCGCAGCCCGGCAAAGGTCGCCGCGGCCGCGCCCGCACCCAGGAGGCAGACGTCCACCGCGGGGAGGATGCTCGTGCGCCAACCCACGTGGAGACTGTCGGCGCGAACCGCCGCCACCTGCGTAGTCGTTGCTGGGGGTTTGCCCGACTCGGGGATCGCCGGACGGGCTAACCCTTTCGGCCCAACGGCAACGGGTGAGAGCTGTCCATGCCGGCCCGCTCGGCCCGTGGAGCGGCCTCCTTCGGGCCTGGCACGACGCGCGGCAGGACGAGCGTGAAGCGACTCCCCCACGACGGGTCGCTCGCCACCTCGATGACCCCGCCCATGGCCTCCATGAGCCCCTTGCAGATGGACAGGCCGAGGCCCACGCCGTGGTCGCGGCGGGTGTCGCCGATGTCCGCCTGCGTGAACGGCTCGAACAGGTGCGGCAGGAACGCCGGGTCGATCCCCCGCCCCTGGTCGGCGACCCACAGCTCGAACCCACGGTCGGTGACGGCTCCGCCGATCGTGATCTCCGACCCCACCGGGGAGTACTTGCGGGCGTTGTCCACGAGGTTGGCCAGCACCTGCTCGAGCCGGTCGGCGTCGGCGATGACGAGCGGCGGCTGACCCGACAACGTCACGGTCACCTGGTGGACCGGGTCGGGCAGCGACGACACCACCCGGTCGACGACGTCGGCGACGCGGACCGGCGCGTTCGACACCCGCAGGGTGCCCCGGTCGAGATGCGCCTCGTCGAGAAGGTCCTCGACCAGCCGGTGCAGCCGGCGTGCCTGCGTCTCGATGCGGTCGAGCAGCCGCGCTCGCTCGTCCTCGGCAAGATGGGTGCCCCGGCCCTGCAGCGTGCGGGCGAAGCCGATGACCGCCGTGAGGGGCGTCCGCAGCTCGTGCGAGACGTTGGCGAGGAAGCTCGACTTCATCCGGTTGAGCTCGGCCATCCGCTCCACGGTCGCGCGCTCGCGCTCGGAGCGGCGGGCGTTGTCGACACCCACCGCGACCTGCGCGGCGAGTGCGACGAGGAAGGCGTCGGCCTCCTGCTCGCCGCGTTCGAGCAGCAGCGCACCGGTCGGTACGCCGTCGGCCGAGAAGCTGGCCAGCACGCAGTCGTGATCGTCGATCGTGGCGCGGGTGACCCGGTCGACGAAGGGTGACAACAGCTGCGGCGGCCGCCAGTCGGAGGCGCGGACCGCGCTGAGGGACAGCATCTGGTCGTCACCGAGCAGGTAGACGGCGGCGACCGTCGTACCGGGCATTCGGGCGAGCACGTCGACGGCCGCGTCCAGCACCAGGGCGAGCCGCGACGACGACGACGTGGCCGTCGTCATGGCGATCAGCGTGGACAG
Source organism: uncultured Actinomycetota bacterium (assembly GCA_963835405.1). Lineage (GTDB taxonomy): Bacteria > Actinomycetota > Actinomycetes > JAFAQI01 > JAFAQI01 > CAWIFV01. The sequence goes on along the minus strand of CAWIFV010000004.1, from coordinate 143,823 downwards.
CTCGTTCTGCCGCCGCCGGACGTTGTCGGAGAGCACGACATTGGCCTGCTGCAGCTGGCGCACCAGCTCGGCGTTGCGCATGCGCAGCCAGCGCCGGTCCAGAGCATTGTGCACCGCGGCGAGCACGTGCTCGGGCCGGGCGGGCTTGACGAGGAAGTCCTCCACCCGACCCACGGCCGCCATGGCGATCTCGGCCGAGGCGTAGCCGGTCATCAGCAGCACCGGCAGGTCGGGGTCGATCTCCTTCAGCTGCTCGGCCAGGTCGATGCCGGCCGCGTCAGGAAGCCGCTGGTCGACGATCGCCACCGCGACCGAGTCCTGGCGCACAGCGTCCAGCGCAGCCGCCGCGTTCGCCGCCGTGCAGGTGCTGATGGACTGCGACCCGAGGATGTCGGCGACGGTCTCGCGCATGCCTGCGTCGTCATCGACGACGAGCACCCGCCACCGGTTGGGCTCCGTCCCCGTGACGCCCTCGGCCGTCATGCTGGGCCCGCTCACGCGGCGACCGCCTCGGCGAGCAGACCGAGCAGGTACGACGTGGCGAACGGCTTCTGCACCACCGAGTACACCTTCGCCTGCCGCGCCTCCAACAACCGCTCCTCGAGCGTGTAGGCGGTCATGAGGATCACCGGGGGCGGCGGCGCACCGGACTCGACCAGCACCGAGACGCCGTCACGGCCGGGCATCCGGACGTCCATGAGGACAACGTCGTAGCGACCGGTGCGGATCTCGGCCAGCGCGGCGTCGCCGTCGCCGACCGCGGTGACGGAGTAGCCGGCACCGTCGAGGATGTCGGTGAGCGTCTCGAGCATGCCCGGCTCGTCGTCGACGACGAGGATCGTCGTCATCGGTTCGACTCCGACAGCGTGCTCTGGTCGCCGGCGGCACGCGGCGCGGTGAGGTGGGGCAGCACCAGGCGGAACTCGGCTCCCCGCCCCGGCTCGCTGTCGACCACGATCTCGCCGCCGTGCGCGGCCGCGACACGCTGCGAGACGGCGAGGCCGAGCCCGACCCCTCGCGACTTGGTGGTGAAGAACGGTTCGAACAGTCGCTCGTGCGCCTCCGGGCTGATCCCCTGACCCGGTGTCCCGGACGAACAGCGACACGGTCCCGTCGGCGGTCTCGACGCCCACGGTCAGCACGCCTCCGCCGTCGTCCGCCATCGCCTGGTAGCCGTTGCTCACGAAGTTGAGCAGGACCTGACGCAGCATGTCGCGGTCGGCGGCGACCGTGGCGCGACGATGCCCCGACCCGCTCGACGCTGACCCCGCTGGGAGGCGGCAGGACGGCGAGCACCTCGTCGATGAGAGCGACGATCTCGACGTTGTCCGGCACCGGGACCCGCTCCCGGGCGAAACCGAGCAGGTCGGCGACGATGACGGTGGCGGCGGAGACCTCACGCTCGGCCGTCGAGAGGTGCCGGCTGGCGGCCGGTGTCGGGTCCGGCCCGAGGTCTCCCCGGAGCAGGTAGATCGCGTTGCTGATGACACCGAGCGGGTTCCGCAGCTCGTGCCCGATGGTGGAGGCGAGCTCGCCGATCGCGGCCAGCCGCTCCTGCCGGACCAGCTGCTCCTGCGTGGCGGCCAGGTCCCGCAACGACTGGTGGAGCTCCTCGGTCCGGACGGCGACGAGGCCCAGTGCGTACTCGCGACGTCGGCCCAGGGCCTCGACCACCCCGGTGGCGAGCAGCGCGGTGAGGATGCCGCCGGCGAGGATCGCCCAGGGCATCGCTCCGGCGACCGACCCGACGAGCGGGTGGCGAGCCTTCGCCACGAGCAGCCAGCTGCCCTGCCCCACCTCTGCCGGCGCGCGGGCCGTGTCGCCGCGGAGCGGAAGGTCCGCGGCCGGCGCCGAGGCCAGGATGAGCTGGTCCGGCGTCACGGTGCGGCCGGCGTAGATGGCGGCCACGAGCTCGCTGAACGGCGCGCCCGAGGTCGCCGGGCTGGTGGCCTGGGGCTGGGCGTCGAACTCCGCGTAGACCGCCTCGGTGGGCAGCGCCGGGCCGGCGTAGGCGAACCCGAAGTGCGCCTGATCGCCCCCGCTGCGGTACACGGGAGTCGCGGCGACCTGCGCGAGCCCCTTCGCCCGGGTGGCCGCCACGGCGTCCTGCACGGCCTGCGCCGCCGGCGCGGGTAGCGGGTCGAGGGCACGCCCCCCGGCGGCGAGGACCCGCGGGGTGCCGGTGGCGCGGACGAGGACGATGGCCGCGAAGCCGTTCGGGGTCTTGGTGGCCAGGGTGGCAGCGGCGGTGAACGCCTGGCTCCCGCCGCTACCGGCGGCCGTCGCCGCGAGTGACCCGAGGGTCGCCTGCACGGAGCCGAGGGCGCTCGACAGGTAGAGCGCCGCCTCCTCGGTGCGCTGCTTGAGCAGCCGGTGCTCCTGGTCGGACACCACCTGGCGCACGACCAGCGCCCCCGCGACCGCGACCGCGATGAGGACGACGAGGACCCCGATCGACAACGTGCGCAGCCGCAGCCGCGACCGGCCATCCGGCTGCGGATCTGTCACCGAGATCTCCACGCCTCCACCCAGGGGTCTGCACCGAATGTGTCAATTCGACCAGTGCGAGAGAAAAGTGGGAATGGCTAACGCGGGCCATCCGGACCCGCTCAGGTGGCGGGTTCAGCCACCGCAAACCGGGCCATCTCGCCCACCATCCACCCCGGGACGCGCGCGTCGAGCCGGGTGCCGTCGTCGGTGTGCTCGACCGCGTCGACGAGGCCGTGCTCGTGCACCCGGGAGACGACGTCGCCACGGTCGTAGGGCACGAGCGAGCTGGACCCCCACGTCCGGCCGCGGCAGCGCGACGACGATCGCCGCGCGCAGCGTCGTCCAGCCCGGCACCGGTGCGGGCGGACACGGCGACGCGCCGACGGCTCGGTCGCCAGCAGCCGGTCCAGGACGGCGGGTCGGCCGCGTCGAGCCTTGTTGACGACCACGATCTCCGGGACGTCGACGGCACCGACCTCGGCGATCACCTGGCGCACCGCGGCCAGCTGCCCGGCCGGGTCCGGGTGGGAGCCGTCGACGACGTGGAGGACGAGGTCGGCCTGAGCGACCTCCTCGAGGGTCGAGCGGAACGCCTCGACCAGCTGGTGCGGCAGGTGCCGGACGAACCCGACGGTGTCGGCGAGCGTGTAGACGGCCGGCCGTCCGGCGTGTCTCGCTGCGTCGTACGGTCGGGTCGAGGGTCGCGAACAGCGCGTTCTCGACGAGGACGCCGGCGCCGGTGAGCCGGTTGAGCAGCGACGACTTGCCCGCGTTGGTGTAGCCGGCGATGGCGACGCTCGGCACCTGGTGGCGACGGCGCTCCTGGCGCTTGATCTCGCGGGCGGTGCCCATGCCGGCGATCTCCCGGCGCAGCTTCGCCATCTTCGGTGCGGATCCGGCGCCGGTCCGTCTCGATCTTGGTCTCACCGGGGCCGCGGGTGCCGATGCCGCCGCCGCCGGCGACCCGGCCACCGGCCTGCCGGGACAGCGACTCGCCCCAGCCGCGCAGCCGCGGCAGCATGTACTGCATCTGCGCCAGGGCCGACCTGCGCCTTGCCCTCCCGGCTGCGGGCGTGCTGGGCGAAGATGTCGAGGATCAGCGCGGTCCGGTCGATCACCTTGACCTTGACGACGTCCTCGAGCTGGCGCAGCTGGCCCGGCGTCAGCTCGCCGTCGCAGATGACCGTGTCGGCCCCGGTCGCGACGACGACGTCGCGCAGCTCCCGCGCCTTGCCCGAGCCGACGTAGGTCGCCGGGTCGGGCCGGTCGCGGCGCTGGACGAGCCCCTCGAGCACCTGGGAGCCGGCGGTCTCGGCGAGGGCCTTGAGCTCCTGGAGCGAGTTCTCGGCCGTCGTCGAGCGTGCCGCTGGTCCACACCCCGATCGAGGACCACCCGCTCCAGGCGCAGCTGGCGGTACTCGACCTCGGTGACGTCCTCGAGCTCGGTCGTGATGCCGGGCACGCGGCGCAGCGCCGCGGCGCTCCTCCAGCTCGAGCTCGACCCGCTCGTCGGAGTGCTCCCCCGTCGAAGGTCCCCAGCTCGGTCGCGGCAGCGCGGTCGTCGGGGCGGGGAACGGCATGTCAGCGGTCGGGTCATCACTGTCCTCAACGCCCGGCCGGCCCGGGTCATCCCGATCGTGTCAGACGTCGATCGCCCGGGCACCCGGGTTTCCGGGCCGCGGCCGGCGGTCATCCCGTCGGCAGCGTCGCCAGCAGGCCGACGAGCTTGCCCGCTCGGCCTCGTCGAGCGTCGCATAGGTCCGCCGGCGAGCCGGTCCGTTGCCTCAGCCGGCGAGGGCGGCCCGGCGGCTCCTGTCCGAGGCTCGCGCCGCCGAGGCGCGCGATCCCGGCCTGCCCGCCCACGTCGGCAGCGCTGCTCGCCGCCCGCGGTGCTCGCGCAGGTGCTTCCTCGCCGGGTGCGCGGCGTCGTTCGGACCTCGAGCACGCACCGAGACGCTCGCACGGCGGCGTCCAGCCTCGACGCGCACGCCACGCTCGCAGAGCACGACCCTGCGCGGGATCGTCGCAGCTGATCGTGCTGATCGCTGCGCATCATCGCGCGGACGTCGAAGCCGCCATCTGGGGCGCGGCCGGCGCTGCGGCCTGCTCATCGAGGTCGCCCAGAACACGCTCGCCGCGCGACGGGCCGAGGATCACCCCGTGCGACCGCCGGCGCTGCACGCCCTAGACGGGATCCTCATCCTGCTGCTCGGCCGCCGGCTCACCTCGTCTCGGCCGCGAGCATCAACGCGCCGCCACCGTGCCGCCGGCACCCGCGGCCGCGGCGATCTGCGCGCCGTCTGCCGCCACCTCGACCGCGCGGCCACTCCGGTCGACCTCGCCGCGCGCGACGAGCACGGCCGGTCCGGTGAGCAGGCCACCCGCCGTCCGGCTCCGCACTCACCGTCAGCCGGCCGCCGGGGACGTCGACGGTCAGTCCCCGTCCGCTCGCCCGCTCGCCGCCATCGCCGCGAACGCGCGGCGGCGCAGACACCGGTGCCGCACGAGCGGGTCTCCCCCACGCCGCGCTCGTGCACCCGCATGCCGCACGTGCCGGGCATCCTCGACCGTCGACGACCTCGACGTTGACGCCGTCCGGGAAGGTCGGCCGGCTCGACGCCTCCGGCGCCGCCGTGAGGTCGAGCGGCATGGTCCGACGTCGTCGACGGACGACGACGTGCGGGTTGCCCATCGACCACGCGCGCGCCGCGTCGTACCGCGCGCCGCCGATGCCGACCGTCGCGTCCGGAGGGCGATCGGCGGGCGCCCATGTCGACGGTGACGTCGCCGTCGGCCGGGACGTCGCACGGTCCGCACGCCGGCGCGGGTCGCGACCGCGACGGTGCCGGCCGGCGCCAAGGCCCGCGGTGACGAGATAGCGGGCGAACACCCGGATGCCGTTGCCGCACATCTCGGCGACCGACCCGTCGGCGTTGCGGTAGTCCATGAACCAGTCGGCCTCCGGTCGCCGTCGGCGCGCATCCCGACGACGCGGAGCACGCCGTCGGCGCCGACACCGCGCCCGCGGTCGCACAGCGCCCGCACGAGCCCGGGCGTCAACACCAGTCGCGCCTCGCCGGGTCGGGCAGCACGACGAAGTCGTTCTCCGTGCCGTGCCCCTTCACGAACGCGCACGACGGACCAAGGGTAGGCGTCGCGCGGGCGGCCACCGCTCGAGCGGCTGCCGTCCGGCGGCTGCGTCGGTCGACGTGCAGGTGCGCGGGCTCCGGCACCGTCCCGCGCGGCATCCTGCCAGCCGGTGCCGTGCGCGAGCATCGAGCCGGGCGCTGCGTCGGCCCGCTGCGGCCCGCTGAACAGGTAGCCGAGCGCGCGGTCGCAGCCCAGCTCGCACAGCCGGGCGCCCTCGGACCACGACTCGACGCCCTCGGCGACGACCCGCACGCCGTGCGCGTGCGCGAGCTCGGATGACCGACGACGACGATGCTGTCGCCCTCGAGGTCGGAGCCGACGCCCGCGGACGAACGAGTCTGGTCGAGCTTGACCGCGTCGATCGGCAGCTCGCCCAGCGTGCCCGAGGGAGGAGTACCAGGTGCCGAAGTCGTCGACGGCGAGCGCGACGCCGGCGTCGCGCAGCGCGCTCGAGAGCTCGCCGGCGCGGCTCGGCTGCCGATCGCGAGCGCCTCCTCCGTCACCTCGAGCCCGAGCACGCCGCGGGGCAGGCCGGCTCCGGCCACCAGCGCCGCGACCCGGTCGACGAACCCCGGCTGCGGCAGCTGCGACCCGGCGACGTTGACCCACAGCTGCCGGGGCGCGCCGCCGACGGTGCGGCGGCAGCGGCCGCCAGGTCTCCGAGCTCCGCCGCGCACCGCTCCAGCACCCACCAGCCGATCGGCGGCAGCAGCCCGGCGCCGTCCGCGACGGCGAGGAAGTCGCGCCGGCCAGAGCAGCCCACGCTCCGGGTGCTGCCAGCGCAGCAGCGCCTCCATCCCGACCACCGCGCCGCTGGCGAGGTCGACCTCGGGCTGGAAGTGCAGCACCAGCGCGTCGTCGTCGACGGCGCGGCTCGAGCGCGGGCACGAGGTCGAGGTCGAGGCTGGGCATGGCGCCTCCGGGCGAAGGGTGGGCTTCCTGTGCGCAGTCGAGTGTCCGGTTCGCGCGGTCCGATCGGAATGGCCCGGACGGGCCAGCCGTTGACCGACGCGCCAGGCGTGGCGGCCGAGCGAGCGGCTCGCCGCGCCGTGCGGCGCAGCCAGCGCACCCGCGGGTCGCGGCGGAACCACGACCGCTGCCGGCGGACGAACCGCCGGGTCGCCCGCGCCGTCTCCCGGCCGCGCCTCGCTCCTCGTCAGCGGCCCGCGTCGAGCATGCGCGAGCACCTGCTGGTAGCCGAGCGCGCGGCTGGCCGTCCGCCCCGCGCGCAGCCCCTCGCGCTCCAGCGCCGCGCACCTCCTGCGACCAGCCCGGCGCGAGAACATCCGCGCCGTCCGCTCGTCGACGCGGCGGTCGAGCTCGTCGTCGGGACGGTCGAGCGCCGACCTGCACGACGTCGTACACCGACTCGTACGCCGGCAGCGCGGCGGTGAACGGCCGCCCGGTGAGCGCCACGACCTCGAGCGCCCGGACGATGCGCCGGCCGTTGGACGGCAGGATCGCGGCGGCCGCCGCCGGGTCGATCGCCGCCAGCCGCGCGTGCAGGGCGGCGGCGCCCGCGCGCGGCGAGCTCGGCCTCGAGCTCGGCGCGCAGCGCCGGGTCGGTGCCCGGGGAACTCCAGTCCGGTCGAGCGCCGCCGCGCACGTAGAGCCCGCTGCCGCCGACCACGACGGGCACGGCACCGGCGGCCAGCAGCCGGTCGATGACCTCGCGGGCGCGGGACTGGTAGTCGGCGACGGATGCGGCCTGCGGTCACCGGCCAGATGTCGAGCAGGTGGTGGGGCACGCCGCGCCGCTCGGCCGCGGACAGCTTGGCCGTGCCGATGTCCATGCCGCGGTAGAGCTGCATCGAGTCGGCGTTGACGACCTCGGCGCGCGACCGGCCGCCTCAGCGCGTGGGCGAGCGCGACGGCGAGTCCGGACTTCCCGGTCGCGGTGGGCCCGACGATCGCGACCACGCGCGCGCTGCGGGTCATGTCCAGGTCACGACGTGATAGCCCACGCCGTACGGCGCGGTGAACGCGGCCTCGACCCGCCCCGGCCGCAGCCCGCCCGCCGCACCGGCGAGCACCTGCCAGGGCGCGCGCCCGAGGGACGAGCAGCTCGTCCGCCAGCGCCGGGTCGAGGCCGCGCAGGGCCGTCGATGTCGACCGTGCGGAACGCCTCGTGCACGCGGGCGTCCCAGGGGCGGCGCGCTCGTCGAGGTAGCCGGGCGCCCGGAGGCTGTGCCGCGCGGAGCCGTCGCCCATGACGAGCAGCGCGACCCGGTCCGCCGCCGCCGCGAGCTCCGCGCCGAGCGCGCGGCACTCGCCGGGCTCGAGGTCCGGGGCGACGGCGACGAACGACCGGAGCACTCCCGGCGTGAGCCCGGCGCCGACGAGCAGCGCGAGCGGCAGCGCCTCGGGCACGTCGACGTCGACCGGCGCGCCCCACGGCGCGAACGACGTCGCACGCGGGCCGCCGTCCGCGCCGACGACGACGAGCAGCTCGTGCGGCAGCGCCGTCACCGTGGCCACAGCGTCGCGGCACGCGGTGCGCAGGTCGTCCAACTCCGGGTCGTGGCCGGTGGCCAGCTGCGGCACCAGCAGCGGCGGGGTCGGGAGCACGGCAGCCGCGACGAGCACCGGCCCGAGGCTAGCGACCGGCGGCCGCCAGCACCGCCGCGCGCCCCTCCGGCGGCAGCCGCTTGACGGCCTCGCGGATCGTCAGCCCGGCGGGGTCAGGCAGGGCGCGTCCCCGGCATCCCCGGCGTCCCCGGCGTCCCCGGCGTCCCCGGCGTCCCCGGCGTCCCCGGCGTCCCCGGCATCCCCAGCGGGACCGCGGCGCCCCGGCTCGGCGCCTGCTCCTGCCGGGCGGCCCACGCATCGCCGCCGCGGGTGCGTCGCACCGCCACGACGTCGTCGGCGACGAGATGGTGCGGGGCGGCGTGGGTGACCCGCGCGGTGACGACATCCCCTGGGCGCGGTACGACGCCGGCATCCCCCGCGCCGGCCGTGGCCAGGTGGACCAACCGGTTGTCCGCCGCCCGGCCGGACAGCCGCTTCGTCGTGCCGTCCTTGCGGCCCTCGCCCTCGGAGACCAGGACGTCGACCGTCGCGCCGTCGTACCGCCTGTTCTCCGCCCACGAGATCTCCTCGACGAGGTCGACGAGGCGCTGGTAGCGCTCGGCCACGACCGGCGGGCGCGACCTGGTCGGGCAGGTCGGCGGCGGGAGTGCCGGGACGGCGTGGAGTACTGGAAGGTGAACGCGCCGGCGAACCTGGCCGCCCGCACGACGTCGAGGGTCTGCGCGAAGTCGGCCTCGGTCTCGCCGGGGAAGCCGACGATGACGTCGGTGGTGATCGCCGCATCCGGGATGGCGGCGCGGACCCGGTCGATGATGGCGAGGTAGCGCTCGGCGCGGTAGGAGCGGCGCATCGCCTTGAGGACGCGGTCGGAGCCGGACTGCAACGGCATGTGCAGGCTCGGCATGACGTTGGGCGTCTCGGCCATCGCGGCGATGACGTCGTCGGTGAAGTCGCGCGGGTGAGGGACTGGTGAAGCGGACACGTTCGAGCCCGGCCACGTCGCCGCACGCGCGCAGCAGCTTTCCGAACGCCTGGGTGTCACCGAACTCGACGCCATAGGAGTTGACGTTCTGCCCGAGCAGCGTGACCTCGAGCACGCCGTCGGCGACGAGGGTCTCGACCTCGCGCAGGATCTCGCCCGGTCGCCGGTCGCGTTCCTTGCCGCGCAGCGACGGCACGATGCAGAACGTGCAGGTGTTGTTGCAGCCGACGCTGATCGACACCCAGGCGCGGTACGGCGACTCACGCCGGGTGGGCAGCGTCGACGGGAACGTCTCCAGCGCCTCGAGCAGCTCGACCTGCGCCTCGCGTTCGACCCGCGCCCGCTCGAGCAGCACCGGCAGCGACCCGATGTTGTGGGTGCCGAAGACGACGTCGACCCAGGGGGCGCGATCGACGACGGTCTGACCGTCCTTCTGGGCGAGGCAGCCGCCGACGGCGATCTGCATGCCCGGGTGCGACTTCTTCACCGGCAGCAGGTGGCCGAGGTTGCCGTAGAGCCGGTTGTCGGCGTTCTCGCGGACCGCGCAGGTGTTGAACACGACGACGTCGGGCGTGGCATCGCCGGTGACCCGGGCGTAGCCGGCCGCTTCGAGCAGGCCGGCGATGCGCTCGGAGTCGTGCACGTTCATCTGGCACCCGTAGGTGCGGACGTCGTACGTGCGCGCAGTCACGGTCCCAGGTTACGGACGCGCCCGCCGCGGCCGGAAATCCCGGGCGGGCGGCGGGCGCGGCCGTAGGGTCGCGCGGTGCGCAGCAGGGACTACGGCCCGGACGTCCTCGCTCGGCGGCCCCGGCCCGAGGTCCCGCGGGTGCCCGCCGCGGCCGGCATGGTCGTCGAGGACGCGCAGTCGGGCTTCTGCGGCGAGATCGTCGTCGTCGACCGGGCATCGGTGACACTCGAGGACCGGTTCGCCAAGCGCCGCGTCTTTCCCTATACGACGGCCGGCTTCCTCCTCGAGGGCAAGCCGGTCACCCTGACCCGGCCGACGCCGGCGTCGCCGATCCGGCCCGCGCGCACCGCGTCCGGGTCGGTCGCCGTGCGCGGGGAGCGGGCGCGGGTCGCGCGGACGAGCCGGATCTTCGTCGAGGGGCTGCACGACTGCGAGCTGGTCGAGGCGGTCTGGGGAGACGACCTGCGCGCCGAGGGAGTCGTCGTCGAGCAGCTCGAGGGTGCGGACAACCTGCCGGCCGTCGTCCGCGACTTCGAGCCCGGGCCGGACGCCCGGCTCGGCGTGCTGCTCGACCACCTCCGGCCGGGCACGAAGGAGTCCTCGATCGCCGCGCAGGTCACCGGTCCACACGTCCTCGTCGTCGGCCACCCGTACGTCGACATCTGGCAAGCGGTCAAACCCGCCCGGCTGGGCCTGGCCGCCTGGCCGGAGATCCCGAGGGGCCGGTCGTGGAAGGACGGCATCGCCGCCGCGCTCGGCGAGGCCGATGCACCGGCGGCGTGGCGCCGGATCCGCGCGAGCGTGCGGAGCTACCTCGACCTGGAGCCGGAGCTGCTCGGCCCGGTCGAGGCGCTCATCGACTTCGTCACCGCCTGAGTCCCGACACCCTCTCCCCCTCCCCTGCCGTTGAGTGCGACGTTCCGTGTCTTGCGACGCGCGGATATGACACCGGCCGTCGCACTCAACCGGATGTGGGCACCGGTCGGGTGGCGGTGGCAGGCTTTCGCCCATGACTCATCGCAGCCGTCTCACGTCCGTGCTCGTCGACGTCCCCGCCGCCGACCACGAGCGCACCGCGTCGTTCTGGTCCCGCGCATTCGGCCGGGAGGGCAAGGTCTACGAGAAGTTCCCGGAGTACGTCGCCTTCGGCGAGGTGACGCCGGGCATCGAGTTCATGGTGCAGTCCACCGGCGACCCGGCGCCGCGCGTCCACCTCGACATCGAGAGTGACGACGTGGAGGCCGAGGTCGGCCGGCTGAAGGCCCTCGGCGCCACCGAGATCGGGCGCCACCACAGCTGGGTGGTCATGCGCGACCCCGCCGGCACCGTCTTCTGCGTCGTACAGGTGCAGCTCAAGGACGCGTTCGAGGCGCACGCGACGACCTGGGACTGACCACCTGCTGCCCCCTCCCCCCGAGGCTCACCCACCGGTGAATCACTGCTGGGGTCCCAGCCCCCACGGATGAATCACCACTGTTGCCATAGCCCACCGGTGAACCACCGCTGGGCTCCGGGCCCTCCCACCGGTGAATCACTGCTGGGGTGCCCGGCCCCCACGGATGAATCACCACTGTTGCCATAGCCCACCGGTGAACCACCGCTGGGCTCCGGGCCCTCCCACCGGTGAATCACTGCTGGGGTCCCAGCTCCCACGGATGAATCACCACTGTCGCCATAGCCCACCGGTGAACCACCGCTGGGCTCCCGGGCTCACCCACCGGTGAACCACCGCTGGGGCCCCAACCCCCACGGATGAATCACCACTGTCGCCATAGCCCACCGGTGAACCACCGCTGGGCTCCCGGGCTGGTCGCGTCCCTGGGCGTGGTGTGTGAAGCCAGTCGCCGCGTGATCCGTTCTGGACTTTAGGCGGTGATCGCGGCCAGTGGCACCTCCTCGGTGGTTTCGGCGCTGTCGCTGGGGGTGATGCGGCAGCGGGTGAGGACGTCGAGGCCGATGTAGCGGCGCATCTCGGTCCACTCGTCGTGTTGTTCGGCGAGCACGGCGCCGACGAGGCGGATCAGCGAGTCGCGGTCGGGGAAGATTCCGACGACGTCGGTGCGCAGGCGGATCTCGCGGTTGAGCCGCTCGTTGGGGTTGTTGCTCCAGATCTGCCGCCAGATCTCCTTCGGGAACGCGGTGAAGGCGAGGATGTCGGCGCGGGCGTCATCAAGGTGCTCGGCGACCGCGGGCAGCTTGTCGGTGAGGGCGTCGAGGACCCGGTCGAACTGCTCGTGCACCGCCTTGGCGTTCGGCTGGTCATAGACCGAGTGCAGCAGCGCCTTCACCCACCCCCAGGCGGCCTTCGGCGTGATCGCCATCAGGTTCGCTGCGTAGTAGTGGAGCCTGTCAAGGTGTCTGTGTAAGTGGCCTTGGTGATCATCAGTGGATGTAGTTGGCGAAGCGGTCGGGGTAGGCGAGCGCGAGTGCGTTGAGGGCTTGCTTCCAGCCTTGGGTGGTGGCGCCTTCGATGAGTCGGCCGGGCGCTTTGCGTTCGCCCTTGGGGATGTTCTTCTCCTTGGCTCGGGCTCGGGCGCGCTTGTCTTTGACGTGTGTCTGACTTTGTGTCGCACTTCGGCGTTTGATTAGCCAACATCGTCGGGGTCCTGGTCGGGTTGATCTTTGAACCGCCCTGGGTTCCTTGGAGGCTCCTGACCTTGGAAACGAGGATGGAGTCATGGGGAACGAGCGGAGTCCCGGGAAGCCGACGACGCGTCGGTACTCGCCGGAGGAGAAGGCCAGGGCGGTGCGGCTGGTGCGCCAGCTGCGCAAGGAGCTCGGCACCAACCACGGCACGATCCAGCGGGTCGCTGAGCAGATCGGCTGCGGGGTCGAGTCGCTGCGGACGTGGGTCAAGCAGGCCGACATCGACGACGGTGTCGAAGCCGGGCGTGACCAGCGCGGAGCAGGCGGAGGATCAAGGAGCTCGAGCAGGAGAACCGGGAGCTGCGCCGGGCGAACGATCTACTCAAGCGGGCATCGGCTTTTTTCGCGGCGGAGCTCGACCGCCCCTCGAGGTGATCGTCGACTTCGTCGACGAGCACCGTGCTGAGTTCGGAGTCGAGTTCATCTGCAGGACACCTGCAGGTGGCTCCGAGCAGCTACTACGCAGCGAAACGCCGCCAGCACCGTGCCGTCCGCGCGGGCGGTGCGCGACGCGGTGATGATGCAGATCCTGCTCACCTTGTGGGTGGCGAACCGGAAGGTCTATGGCGCGCACAAGCTGTGGAAGGCCGCCCGCCGCGCCGGTCACGACGTCGGCCGGGACCAAGTCGCCCGGCTGATGCGCCAGCTCGGCATCGAAGGCGTGTCCCGGATGCGCAAGAAGGTGTTCACCACCAAGGCCGACCCGGACGCGACCCGCGCGCCGGACCTGGTCAACCGATTGTTCCGCGCCGACCGGCCGGACGCGCTGTGGGTGACCGACCTGACGTATGTCCCGACCCGGTCGGGGATGGCGTACGTGCGCTTCATCGTCGACGCGTTCGCCGGCGGATCGTCGGCTGGCGGGTCGCGGCGAACATGAAGACCGAGATGGTCCTCGACGCGCGTGGAGATGGCCCGGGCGTCCCGCGGCGGCCGGCGGCTCGTCGGACTGGTCACACACTCCGATGCCGGGTCGCAATTCACGTCGGTGCGGTTCACCGAACGTCTCGACGAGATCGGCGCCCGGCCGATCGATCGGGACCGTCGCCGACTCTTATGACAACGCGCTCGCCGAGACGACCAACGGGCTGTACAAGACCGAGTGCGTCTACGGCCCCGACACACACGGCTGGGACGACGTCGAGGAACTCGAGCTGGCGACGCTGTCGTGGGTGCACTGGTTCAACGAGCAGCGCCTGCACGGCCACTGCGGCGACGTCCCACCAGCAGAGTTCGAAGCGGCGTTCTACGCTGCCCAACACCGCCGACCCCGCCGGGGTGGGAAATCCAATAGGACGAGCCTCCATCAGACCCAGGGCGGTTCACTTGCCGGTGCTGGCGGTGCCAGGCAAGCCGGTGTAGCCGGGCCTGCTCGAGGCCGGCTTGGCGGGCTTTGCGGATGGCTTCACCTCGTCCTTCGTGTTCGTCGTTGGGGGTGACGTAGCCGATGCCGGCGTGCAGCCGGACGCCGTTGTAGTGCGCCCGGGTGACGGTGAGCTCGGCGCGTAGGGTGGCCGGGTCGCGGATCGCGAGCAGGTGCGGGTACTCGCCCTTGACGTGGCCGTTGAGGCTTTCGATCCAGGCCTGGTCGGTCGGTGTGCCTGGCCGGCCGAAGTGCTGCGCGACCGCGCACAGCGCCAGGAACTCCCGGGTCGAGCCCGAGGTCATCTGCGGGCCGTTGTCGGAGACGGCGAGCAGGATCGGCCGGGACTCGTCGTCGTCGGACAGGTCGACCCGGCCGTCGCTGTGGCGGCGTCCGACGGTCTCGAGCAGCCCCTCGGCTTCGAGTGCTGCGGTGAACGCGAGCTCGACCTGGGTGGAGGTCTCCTCGGCGGAGACGATCTCGGTGAGCCATTTACGGCTGACCAGATCCTCGATGATCAGCACGGCCATCCCGGCGCGGGTGAAGTGCGTGGTGTCGTAGATCCAGATCGAGTTCGGGGTGTAGTCGACCCAGTCCGGGAACGGCTTGCGCACCGAGCGCCCGGGCCGTGGCAGCGGCCGGAAGTGTTTATCGGCAAGGAAAAGCACCCGTCGCACCGTCGACGGCGACACCCACACTCGCTGCAGGTAGGAGCCGCGGTGCGCCAGCTTGCGATGCGACCGGTCGGTCTCGCCCCACTCGTCGAACAAGGCGAAGATCTCGCGATCTTCCTCCGCCAGCAGCCCATGCATCGGCTGCCCCGCCGGGGGCCTTGTCGGCCAGCTGACCGCGGGCCCGCCGGGCGATCCAGCGATGCGCCCGCCGCTGCGCCAGCTCCAGCTCGGCGCAGCCGCGGCGCAGCGACCAGCCGTCGTCGACTGCAGCGTCGAGCAGGTCGAGCAGCCCGGCTTTGGTGGCCGCGTCGACCCGGCGCGGGACCCGGCCACTCAGCCCCAACCGCCTTTTCCCTCGACCAGCGTGAGCTTGACCGCCATCTCCTTCAGCGCCTCGGACAACCGGGCGACCTCGGCCTTGGCCAGCTCCAGCTCGTAGTCCCGTTCCCGCCCCGCCACCCCGGGCTTCGACGCCGCCAGAGCCGCCAACGCACCCTCCTTGGCCACCGTGCGGATCCGCATGATCGTCGAACGGTCGACGTGCTGCTCGAGTCGCCGCTTCCGCGATCGTCACCTCCTGGCGGACCAGCTGCAACCAGATCTCGTACTTCTGCGACGGCGACAGGAACCGCTTCGCACGCCGGCCGGCGCGGTCGGTTCCACGGTCTGCTTCGGTCATGATCGGATCCTCCGGTGAGACTCGGAGAACCCGTCGGATGTTGTCTGATCGACACGCCGATCTGCGTCACGAAGTCAGACGCAAACCATCTTCGATGTCGCGGATCGCGAGCCAGAGCAGCTTGATGACGGCGTCGTCGTTGGGGAAGTGCCCGCGGTTCTTGATGATCTTGCGGAGCTGGTAGTTCAGGCTCTCGATCCCGTTCGTGGTGTAGATGATCTTGCGGACCTCGGGTGGGAACGCGAGGAACGGGATGAACCGCTCCCAGGCGTTCTGCCAAGTCGCGACGGTCGCCTTGTACTTGGTGCCGAGGTCGGACTCGGCGAACTCCAGCAACGCCAGCTCAGCGGCGTCGGCGTTGACCGCGGTGTAGATGGTTCGCAGCGCTGCGGCGACGGCCTTGCGGTCGGCGTAGTTGACGTAGCGCATCGACGCGCGGATCAGGTGCACCACGCAGGTCTGCACGGTGGTGTCTTTGAACGTCGCCTCGATCGCCTCGGGCAGCCCGGTCAGCCCGTCGCAGCAGGCGATCAGGATGTCTTTGACGCCGCGGTTGGCGAGGTCGGCGCAGACCCCGGCCCAGAACTTCGCGCCCTCGGTGGCCTGCACCCAGATGCCCAGCACGTGCTTGACGCCGTCGAGGTCGAGGGCGAGCACGAGATGCGCGGCCTTGTTGCGCACCGTATGCCCGTCGCGGACCTTCACCGTCAACGCGTCGACCCACACGATCGGGTAGAACTCCTCGAGCGGCCGGGTCTGCCACGCTTTGACTTCGTCGGCGACCGCCTCGGTGATGTTGGAGATCGTCTCGTGGCTGAGCTGGGTGCCCAGCGTCCGCTCGAAGTGGAAGCCGATGTCGCGCACGGTCATGCCGCCGGCGTAGAGGCTGATGATCTGCTCCTCCAGGCCGCCCAGGCGCCGCTGGCCCTTCGGGACCAGCCGCGGCTCGAACGTGCTCTGCCGGTCCCGCGGCACGTCCAGGCCGAGCGGCCCGACCTCGCTTTGCACGGTCTTCGGGGTGCTGCCGTTACGGCTGTTCGGCGAGCCGCGGCCAGCCGGGTCGCCGGCCTCGTAGCCGAGATGGTCGCTCAGCTCGGCCTTCAGCCCGCGTTCCAACACCGCCTTCACCAGCTCGGGCAGGAACCCGCCCTCGCCGGTGAGCCGGACGCCGTCGTCACTGACCCGGTCGATCAACTCATCGAGCCAGGCATCGTCCGCGAGCTGCTCCCGCAGCTGCCGGCCGGTCGCCGACCGCGGCCCAGGACCGTCGTCCGGCTCGGCCGACGGGTCGTGCTCGGTAGTCACAGCGTTCATCGTGCCGGTCTCCTCTCGAGGCGTCAGCCTCAGAGTCGGACCTCAGCTACTTACACAGACGATCTGACACGCCCGCGTAGGTGGGTGCGGCACCGCTGCCAGCTCGTGCCCGGCAGCGCAGCGCCGATCGCGGCGACCAGCCCCTGATGGGCGTCGGAGGTGACCAGCTTGACCCCGGACAGGCCGCGGGCGACCAGGTCACGCAGGAACGCCAGCCAGCCGGCGCCGTCCTCGGCGGAGCTGACTTGCAGGCCGAGGATCTCCCGGTAGCCCTCAGCGTTGACACCGGTCGCGACCAGCGCGTGCACCTTCACCGTCCGCCCACCCTCACGCACCTTGAGCACGAGCGCGTCAGCGGCGACGAACGTGTAGGGACCGGCATCCAGCGGACGGGACCGGAACGCCGCCACCTGGGCGTCGAGCTCCTTGGCCATCTCACTGACCTGACTCTTGGACAACCGGTCGATCCCGAGCGTGGCGACCAGCCGCTCCATCCGCCGCGTCGAGACTCCGAGCAGGTAGCTGGTCGCCACCACGGTGACCAGCGCCGCCTCCGCGCGGCGGCGCCGCTCCAACAGCCAGTCCGGGAAGTAGGACCCGGTGCGCAGCTTCGGGATCTGAACCTCGATCGTGCCCGCCCGGGTGTCCCACGCCCGCCGCCGATAGCCGTTACGACTGTTCGTCCGCTCCTCGCTGCGCTCGCCATACGGCGCGCCGCAGACCGCGTCCGCCTCCGCGCCCATCAACGCGTCGACGAACGTACGCAACATCGCCCGCAACAGATCCGGGCTCGCCTGCTCCAAGTGCTCCGACAACCAGCCAGACAGGTCAATACTGGGTGCTGCAGCCATCGCGTGCTTCTCCTCGCTCGAGTTCCTTCGACAGTTCTCGTTGAGGATCACGCGGTGGCTGCCTCACATCACGACGCCACGCTGATCAGCGGGCCCGCCGTACACCACGACCGTGGACGCAACTCCCGGGCTCACCCACCGGTGAACCACCGCTGGGGCCCCAACCCCCACGGATGAATCACCACTGTTGCCATAGCCCAGCAGTGATTCACCGGTGGGGGCGGGCCGGGGGGGGGGCGGGCCGGTGGGGGCGGCCCAGCGCCCTCAGGCGCCGTGCGGGAGGACCGGCATCGGCCGGGCCAGCTCCGGCATCGAGACACCGATGCCGTGGTAGAGCCGGCCGCCCGCCCGGATCGGGTCGAGCCGGCCACCCGCCTTGATGTAGTAGTCCACGCCGTCCGGGGTCACCGCTCGGCCGGGGATCCGGGCAAGGTAGGTGCCCCGCTCACCGCTGTGGCGCATACGCACCGAGTAGAACGCGCCCTGACCGTGCCGGCGGTAGTAAAGCCGGACCGCGTGCTTGCCACCGCCGAGCACGACCGCGGTGATCGGCGTCACCCGACCCGACATCTGGTCGCGAACCGGCGAGTGGAAGACCAGCGGCTGTGCGCTGTGCACGCGGTAGACGTGCTGCGGCACCCCGAAGTGCTTGAGGACCGAGCGCAGCACGCCCACGGTGTCGGCGGCGTTGACGTCGTCACCGAGGTTCCAGCCCAAGGTGACGGTCCGGAAGTAGTTGTGCTTGGCGTCACCGTCGACCGCAACCCCGATGTACGGCGTGTCCTTTTCCGGCACGACCGCGGCGAGCGACGCCTTGTCGAGCGTGCCGACGCCGGTCGCCGTCCCGTACGGCTTGATCGTCGTACCGAGGCCGCCGTCGCCGGCCTGGGCCAGCCCGGCGATGCCGACGAACGGGCGAGCGGCGGCCGGGGCGATGCGCAGCTTGTAGCCGGCGAGGAGCCCGTGACCGGTGACCGTGGACCGGCTCTCCTGCGTCACGACGTAGGTCCCGTTGCCGGCCGGTTGGCGCTCGCCCAGGTAGTGCGCGGCGAACTTCACGCCTTCCTCGGTCGACTGCGGCGTCGTGCGGGACTGGCCGGTGCCGACGGCATCCAGCACGCGGTTGCTGCTGATGAGGAGCTTGCCGCCGCCGTTGAGGTAGCGGCGCAACTGCGTCCGGTCCGCGGCGTTGAGCTGACCCTCGTAGCGGTCGACCGACGCCTCCCAGATGACCGCGCGGTACTTGCTCATCAGCTTCGCGCTCGGGTGGGTCGCGGCGATCGCGTACGGGACGCCGAGCGAGGCGAGGGCGCCCGCGATGGCGCGCTCGTGCGCCAGCGTCTCGTCGTCGTCGACGATCAGCACCTTCGGCTTGCGCGGGCCGACCCAGAGGCTGGTCGACTGCACCTGGTTGCGCTCCTCGGCCTCGACGATATGGTCGGCCGGGTCAACGACGGTGACGAGCCGGATCGGCCCCTCGTGTCGCGGCCGGTAGTCGAAGCGCACGTCCTTGCGCTGGTAACCGTGCAGCCGGACCGTCCGGGCCGCCACGACGGCGCCGTGGGCGCTGCCCTCGTGGACGACGACGCGGACCCGGCCGACCTTGCGGCTGCCGTTGGAGAACACCGGGACGACCATGTGGTTGCGGACCCCGGCAGTGAGCCGCCCGGTGCCGCCGTCGGAGTTCAGCGCCCCCGACACGAAGCCCGGCGAGACGTCGCGCTTCTTCGCGAGGTTGACGACGTCGAGAGTGATGTTCTCGCTGCCACCGGACTCGTTGCGCACGTCGAGCCCGTTGCCGCCGCCGGAGACGTTGGTGAACGCCCAGCCGGTCGGCTTCTCCGACCAGTTCGACCACGTGTCCGCGGCGCCGGAGGTGATGAACCCGCCCGGGCCGGTGAACATCACCCGGCCGGACCACTGCCCGCAGCCGGCGAAGTCGCTGACGTTGGCCTTCCAGGTGCCGGCCTTCGGCTGTTTCACCGTGAGCGACTCCGACTCGCCCGGACCGGTGCTGTCGACCTCCGAGCCGGTGGTGCCGTCCGGGTCGGTGAGCGACAGCTTGCAGTCGCCGCCGTTGTCGCTGGCGACGGTCACGGTCATCGTGTAGTTGTTCGGGTTGTCGTCGACGGTGAACTCGGTCGACGTCTCGCCGGTCGGCGGCGTCGTACCGCTGATGTCGGCCGGACCCTGCGGCTTGCCCGTGGAGACCGGCGTGTGCGGCGGCAGCTGCCGCGTGCCCGAGGTGATGCCCGTCGCCGCACCGACCAGGTAGTCCGACGCGTTGCCACGGCCGTAGTTGAGCTGCAGCTCCTGCGTGTTGTCGTTCTGGTCGAACTCCTCGAGGTCCATCTGGTAGCGGTTCGGGTCGTTCTGCGCGTCGTTGCCGTGCGCGAAGTACGTCGTCGACTGCCGCCAGTAGTCGAAGTGCCAGACGACCAGGCCCGAGCCGTGCTGCTTGCGGTCGAACATCGCGCCTCGCGAGTCGGTCTTCTTGATGGGGTCGGCCGCGACCTCGCGGCTGATGTTCTCGACGTAGAAGCCCTCGACGACGTACTTGCCCGTCTTCTTGTCCTTGGCCAGGCCGTAGACGTCGTCCGCGCCCCAGGTGTGCCCGAGCTTCGTCGGTCTCCCCCTCCTTGATCTCGTACGTCGGCACGAGGAGCAGGTTGGTGTCCGGGACACCGGCGTAGTAGTTGCCGGTCGGGTAGACGGTGCGCGGCTTGATCGTGTAGTCGGCGCAGGTCCTTGTGCACGATCTTCGGCGTCAGCCAGCCCTGGAAGACGCGGCGTGGCGGGGTTCATCATCGCCGGGTTGGACCCGGCCGGGTTGCCGAGGTAGGACCCACCGCTCATGATGTCGAAGTCGCCGGTGCCGACGGAGTTGTACGACGTGTCGTAGTAGTCGGGCTCGCCGAGCGGGTGCATCATCTCGTGGCTCGCGACACCGATGGTCAGCGGATCGGTCGCGGAGGCGAACTCGGGGATCGTCAGGACGCGGTCGACGAAGACGCCGGGGCTGTTCGTCGGGATGCCGGAGTGCGCGAGCGTGCCGTGCGGCAGGCCGAACGCGTTCTCCGCCGACTCGCCCTCACCGAGGGTCGCCTGCAGATGGCGTGCGACCACGTGAAGCACGGGTTGCCGGTGGCGGCCATGTCGCCGCCGGAGTGGATGATCATCGTGAAGTCGACCCGGCCGTCGCCGTCGTTGTCGTACTTGGCCCAGTCGACCGACGGGTCGGCGTTGGCCTGCGGCATCAGCTCGAGCGCCATGCCGAGGGCGCCGCCGCCGCCCGACCCCGAGCTCCTCGTCGAAGACGTCGAGGTCGCCGTCGTCGCTGCCGCCGCCGATGCCGCCGTAGTAGCAGCGGTCCTGGCGGGAGCGGTTGGAGGTGTAGGGACCGAAGACGTCGACCTTGACGATGAACTGGCCGAAGGACGCCTCGTAGTAGAACTGCGTGACGCTGCCGCGCGGGTTGCCGCCGAAGCCGTCGAGGATCTTCTTGAAGTACGTCGCCTCGTGGCCCTTCTGGAACTGCGGCCCGGTCTGGCCGGCGTCGGCGTCCCACCAGGTGGCGAGCAGGAACGCCGGCACGTGGAAGACCCGCGGCTCGTGGCCCTGCGTCGCCGCCCGCTGCGCCTTGAACGACGCGATCTGGAGCTGGCGCTGGATACTCGCCCGGATCGCAGCCGCCTCGGGGTCGACCGCCGTGGCCGCGCGGCCCGCGTGCGGCTGCAGGCCCGCAGGCGCCGGGCCGGCGCTCACCGCGACGTCGGAGAGCCGGAGCCGCCCCGTCGCGTGGCGGCCGGTGACGTAGCGCCAGATGCCCGACCGGTCGCGCGCCACGCTGAAGCCCTGGACGGTCTCGAACAGACCACCCTGGCTCGCGGGCGTGAGGTGGGCACGGAACGTCGTACCGTCCGGCTGCCGCAGCAGCTGGATGAGCGCGGCGGACTGCGGCGGGACGAAGTCGCCGATGGGCGCGAGCGCCGTCGACGCCGCGGCCTGCGCGGCCGGGTCGGTGGCGCGCTCGAGCGCGACGGCGGAACCGCCGGTGACGGCGACGAGGCCGGCGGCGATGGCGGCGGTCAGCCGCGGCGCGCCCGGCCGACGACGGAAGAACAGCACGGTGAGTCTCCCCCGTAGGTAGATGTCACCGTCTGTCTTCGCCTTCGCCAGCGATCTTCCTGCCGGGGACAGCCAGGTCGGGCGCGACCTCGACCAGGCGCGTGCCGCCGACTGATTGCGCGTTCTCCGGCCTCTAGGGCGGATAGCGCGCAATCGACCTACTTCGCGTACTCCGTCGCGCGGGACTCGCGCACCACGGTGATGCGGATCTGGCCGGGGTAGGTCAGCTCCTCCTCGATCTGCTTGGCGATGTCGCGGGCGATCACCTGGGCGCCGATGTCGTCGACGTCGTCGGGCTTGACCATGACCCGGATCTCCCGGCCCGCCTGCATGGCGAAGACCTTCTCGACGCCGAGCTTGTCGCGCGGCGATCTCCTCGATCCGCTCGAGCCGCTTGACGTAGTGCTCGAGGCTCTCCCGCCGGGCTCCCGGCCGGCCGCCGCTGATGCCGTCGGCGGCCTGCGTGAGCACCGCCTCGACGGTGCGCACCTCGACCTCGTTGTGGTGCGCCTCGATCGCGTGGACGACGTCCTCGTGCTCGCCGTACTTGCGGGCGATCTCCGCGCCGATGATCGCGTGGCTGCCCTCGACCTCGTGGGTGAGCGCCTTGCCGACGTCGTGCAGGACCGTGCAGCGCTTGATGCAGCACCGGGTCGAGCCGCAGCTCGCTCGCCATCATCCCGGCGATGTGCGCCGACTCGATGAGGTGCTTGAGCACGTTCTGGCCGTACGACGTGCGGTAGCGCAGCTGGCCGAGCAGGGCGATGAGCTCGGGGTGCATCTCGGTGAGACCGACCTCGACGAGGGCGTCCTCGCCGGCCCGGACGCAGAGCTGCTCGACCTCGGCCTTGCTGCGCTCGTAGACCTCCTCGATCCGGTGCGGGTGGATCCGCCCGTCGAGGACGAGCTTGCTCGAGGGTGAGCCGCCCGACCTCCCGGCGTACCGGGTCGAAGCAGGACAGCAGCACCGCCTCGGGGGTGTCGTCGATGATCAGGTTGACGCCGGTGGTCGCCTCGAAGGCGCGGATGTTGCGGCCCTCCCGGCCGATGATCCGGCCCTTCATGTCGTCGCTGGGCAGGTGCAGGACGGTGACGACCGACTCGGCGGTCTGCTCGGTCGCCACCCGCTGGATCGCGAGGGTGACGATCTTGCGGGCCCGGGTCTCGCCCTCGTCCTTGGCCTCGTGCTCGATGTCGCGGACGATGATCGCCGCCTCGCGCTTGGCCTGGGTCTCGATCGTCTGGACCAGCTCGCCCTTCGCGTCGGCGGCGGTGAGCCCGGCGACGCGCTCGAGCTCGCGCCGCCGGTCGCCCTCGATGTCGGCCAGCTCCTCGAGCGCGGCGCTCGAGCGCCTGCTCGTGCTCGGCGAGCTCGCGGTCGCGCGCCTCGACCCGGCGCTGCTCGGCGTCGATCCGCTCCTCCCGCTCGACGATCCGCTGCTCGCGGCGTTCCAGGTCGGCCTTGAGCTCGTGGATCTCGTCTTTGAGGGAGCGCGCCTCCTCCTTGAGGACGTGGACCTCCTCCTCGGCGGCCCGGCGGCGCCTCCAGGGTGGCGGCGTTCACGGCCTGCTCGGCCTGGTGGCGCAGCTCTGCCGCCTCCTGCTCGGCCCGGCGGCGCAGCGTCGGCCGCGTCCTCGCCGGCCTGGCGGCGCAGGTCGGCCGCGTCCTCGCCGGCCTGCCGGCGCACCTCGGCGGCGTGGGTCTCGGCGTCCCGGCGCATCTGTGCGGCCTGGCGCTGGACGTCGGGCGTGGGCTCGGCAGGAGCGGTCGGCGGGCGAGGCGGAGGAAGCGTTCAGGCGGGACATGACCCGCAGCAGCATCACGACGAGAGCGATCACGAGCAGGCCGACGACGACCCCGATGGCGATGAGAGCTGCCATGGTCGCACCTCCTCCCGCTCGGGCGCGCCGGCAGCGCCGGGCACGCGGCCACGAAGGGAGAAACCGCCGGTGACGCGTCCACCGCCGCGTCCCGTGTCACCGCCGACGCCACCCGGAGGCGGTGTCGACGCATTCGTTCGCTTTCTCGGCCGGGTCCGTGGACCCGGGGTGATCTGTCCGGTTATGGATCGTTCTATGTCAGCAGCGTCACGCAGCTTGCGCCACGGACGGTTACTCCTTCGTGGCTTTGAGGTTAAGCGCCGGTTCTCCCGACCGCAACCACCACGGGAACTCTCGCGTGGCGCGGCGGGTCATCGGCGCGTCAGGCCGGGTCCCCGGGCCGGGTCCGCCCCGTCGGCCGGGTCCCGGCCGGCGGCGGCGAGTGCGTCGCGGACGACCCGGCTCGCCATGCCGGGCCCGAACCCCTTGCGGGCGAGCATGCCGACGAGCCGGCGCAGCCGGGCCTCGGGCGCCACGCCGGCCATCGACCGGAGCTTGCGCTCGACGAGGGCGCGGGCGGCCGCCTCCTCGTCGTCGGCGCTGACGCCGGCGAGCGCCGCCGCGGCCGTCTCGGTGTCGACGCCTCGGCGGCGCAGCTCGGCGGACAGCGCCCGGCGGCCCAGGCCGCGCCCGGCGTGCCGGCTGCTCACCCAGGCGGCGGCGAACGCCTCGTCGTCGATAAGGCCCACCTCGGTGAACCGGTCGAGCACGCCCGCCGCGACGTCCTCGGGGACGCCGCGGCGGGCCATGCCGCGAGCGAGCTCGGCCCGGGTGCGGGGCGCCCGCTCGAGCATCCGCAGGGCGATGCTCCGCGCAATGGTCTCGGGGTCGGCGGCCTCGGGGTCGGCGTCCGCCGCCGCCCGGCGTCCCGACGGGTCCGACACCGGCGTCACCGTGGCGACGTCGGTGTCGGACCCGTCGGCGGGCATCAGAAGTCGACGGCCGCCGTCGGCATCGAGGGCTCGGGCACGAGGTCGATCGGCTTGTCGGCGTCGGCCCCGGCGTCGGCCTCGGCCGGTGCGTCGACCCGAGGACCGATGCCGAGCTTCTCCTTGATCTTCTTCTCGATCTCGTCGGCGAGGTCGGGGTTGTCCCGCAGGAACGCGCGGGCGTTCTCCTTGCCCTGGCCGAGCTGGTCGGTCTCGTAGGTGTACCAAGCACCCGACTTGCGCACGATGCCCTGCTCGACGCCGAGGTCGATGAGCGAGCCCTCCCGGCTGATCCCCTGACCGTAGAGGATGTCGAACTCGGCCTGCTTGAACGGCGGCGCGACCTTGTTCTTCACGACCTTGACCCGGGTGCGGTTGCCGACCGCGTCCTGGCCGTCCTTGAGCGTCTCGATCCGGCGTACGTCGAGGCGGACCGACGCGTAGAACTTCAGCGCCTTGCCGCCGGTCGTCGTCTCGGGGCTGTTGTGCACCACGACGCCGTCGGCGAGGTAGTTGTGCGAACCCTCGACCTCGATGTCGAACCGGTGCATCGACCTGGTCTTTGGCTTGATCCGAATGTCGAGGATCGGCGCGGGCACCGGGTGCATGGTCGGCTCGACGAACTCCGGCTCGACCGCGAACTGGCCCCGGAACCGGGGCAGCAGCTTGTAGTCCATCGACGGGTGCACGTACGGCGCGACGAGCTCCTGGAACTTCGCCGAAGCGCTGGTCGTGAAGCGAAGCACCTGCTGCTGATTCTTGCCGCGGCGTGACTGAGCTTCACGTCGAGCCCGCGAGTGTCACGCAGGTAGTCGACCAGCCGCTCGCGCGGTGCCGGCGCTCATCGCCTCGACGCAGATCTCGATCCGGCCACTACCGCCCTCGGTCCGCGCCTGCAGCCCCTTGGACCGCAGCGTGAACGACCCGTCGTCCATGTACCAGACCGCCAGCGCGAGCGGAGTCAGCGCCTTGAGGTACTCCTCGGACAGGTGCTTCTTGCCGTCCCCGAAGTAGACCGCCTGCCGTAGTTCGTGCAACTCGGCGAGTGGCGTCAGGTCGAGGTGCACCGCGCCGTTGACTCCCTGCGAGCGTGACTGGCCGATGTTGGCGAACAGCGACGCCTTCCAGTCGAGGTAGGCGACCTGCTTCGGGCCGTGGCCGAGCCGGAACCTTGAGGCGAACGCGTCCTTGTTCACGCAAGGGGAGAGATTGCCGTCGCCCATCACGCTGCCGAGCACGACCTGCCATTGCTGTGGCGACAACCGATGCGTCTCGGCGAGCATGACCCGGTCACCAGCGATGAGCTCGCCGGCCTCGCGCCAACCGCCAGGCGTGCGGATGAGGTGGTTGGCCGTCATGGACAGCTTCGCCTTGCCACGACCGCTTCCCGACGCGGCGCGGGCGACGGTGATCTCGAGGAACTGGTCGGTCTCGCCGTTGTCGAACCAGTTGACGACCTTCTTCGGGACGATCCGCCCGAGCTCGGCATCGTAGGACAACACCTCGACCGGCATCCTCTGCTCGACGATCTTGCCGATCTGCTCCTGCGTGCCGTCGGCGAGCGTGACCTTCGTGTCATAGGACCCACACCCGAAGAACACACCGATCTTTTCGCGGAGCTGGTTGATGAAGATCGCCGTCGTACCGCTGTTGGACAGCGCGCCGGTGATCTTGCGCAGCGCCTGCGACATCAGCCGGGCCTGCAGGCCGACGTGGCGAGTCGCCCATCTCGCCCTCGATCTCGGCGCGCGGCACCAGCGCGGCGACCGAGTCGATGACGATGATGTCGATCGCACCGGAGCGGATCAGCATGTCGGCGATCTCGAGCGCCTGCTCACCGGTGTCGGGCTGGGAGACGAGCAGCGCGTCGGTGTCGCAGCCGAGCGCCTTCGCGTACTCCGGGTCGAGCGCGTGCTCGGCGTCGATGAACGCCGCGATGCCGCCGGCCTTCTGCGCGTTGGCGACCGCGTGCAGCGCCACGGTCGTCTTGCCGCTCGACTCCGGTCCGTAGATCTCGATGACCCGGCCGCGCGGCAGACCGCCGATGCCGAGCGCGACGTCGAGCGCGATCGACCCGCGTCGGGATCACCTCGATCGGTGCGCGCGTCTCGTCACCGAGTCGCATGACGGCGCCCTTGCCGTGCTGCCGCTCGATCTGCGCCATCGCGGTGGCGAGCGCCTTGTCGCGGTCGATGCCTGCCATGGATGCACCCTTCGGTTCCGGATCGGACGCGGGCGACGCTAGGAGGCAGGTCCGACAGTTTCCGGTCGCTGCCGGGATCTGTGGAATGCCCGTGGTCTGTGGAGGCCCGCGCTTCGTCAACCCTAGGCGAACATGTGTTCGAGACAAGCCGACACGCCGAGTCATATGGCGGCTTCGCCGCTTGTCGCGGGGCCCCAACCCCGCTCCCCTGCCATCGGCGGCTTCGCCGCTTGTCGCGGGGCCCCAACCCCGCTCCCCTGCCGCGGAACCTGACCGGCGGCTTCGCCGCTTGTCGCGGGGCCCCAACCCCGCTCCGGCCGACCGGCGTAGCTACTAGGCGGCTTCGCCGCTTGTCGCGGGGCCCCAACCCCGCTCCCCTGCCATCGGCGGCTTCGCCGCTTGTCGCGGGGCCCGCCGGACTCAGTGCCGCCAGACTCAGTGCCGCCGGACTCAGTGCCGCTCCGCCATCGGGATCTCGAAGTGCTCGCAGACCGCACGCCAGACGTCCTTCGCCGACTCCCCCTGGGCGAGCGCCTCGTGGACGGTGCGGTTGCCCAGCCGGCCGATGACCTGGTCACGGGCGACGGAGTCCGCGTACGCCGCGCCGAAACGGGTCTGCATCCGCTCCCAGAACTCGGTCAGCCGCACACCCCCGAGGCTACGACGGCGCACCGTCGTACCGCGGGGCGACAATGGCGGGGTGAGGGACAAGGCCGGGGTCGGGGCTCGACCGCTTCTCGCCGCCGACCCGGGAGTGGTTCGCCGCGTCCTTCGCCGCCCCGACCGCGGCTCAGGACGGCGCGTGGCGGGCGATCGCGGGCGGCGAGCACGCGCTCGTCATCGCCCCGACCGGGTCCGGCAAGACCCTCGCCGCGTTCCTGCACGCTCTCGACCGGCTCCTCACGACTGTCCGGCCGGACGACGCCGACCGCCGCTGCCGGGTCCTCTACGTCTCCCCGCTCAAGGCGCTCGCGGTCGACGTGGAGCGCAACCTGCGCTCGCCCCTCGCGGGCATCCGCCACGCCGCCGCCCGCCTCGACCTGCCGGTGTCGGACGTGACGGTCGCGATGCGCACCGGTGACACCCCGGCCGACGAGCGCCGCGCGTTCACCCGCCGCCCGCCGGACATCCTCATCACGACGCCGGAGTCGCTGTTCCTCCTGCTCACCAGCCGGGCCCGCGAGGCGCTGCGCGGCGTCGACACGGTCATCGTCGACGAGGTCCACGCCGTCGCCGGCACCAAGCGCGGCGCCCACCTGGCGCTGTCCCTGGAGCGACTCGACGGCCTGCTCGACGCCCCCGCGCAGCGCATCGGCCTGTCCGCCACCGTCCGGCCCGTCGACGAGGTCGCACGGTTCTTGAAAGGACAGGGCCCCGGCGGGGGCAGCACCGTCACCGTCGTGCAGCCGCCGGCGGAGAAGACCATCGACGTCGACGTGGTCGTGCCGGTCGAGGACATGACCGAGCTCGGCGAGGTGGCCGCCGACGAGCGGGAGGGGTCGGCGGCGGCCGGAGACAGCCGCAAGAGCATCTGGCCCGCGGTCGAGGAGCGCATCGTCGACCTCGTCGAGCAGCACCGCTCGACGATCGTGTTCGCCAACTCACGGCGGCTCGCCGAGCGGCTCACCAACCGGCTCAACGAGATCGCCTATGAGCGCAGGTACGGGGCGAGCCCTCCCCGACGACAAGCCGTTCCCGGCCGACTACTCGCGCAGGGCGGCACCACCCGGGGCGCGCCGAGCTGGGGCGAGGGCGATGCCGTCCCGGGCGAGGGCGCGGGGATCGCGCGGGCACACCACGGCAGCGTCAGCCGCGAGCAGCGCGCGCTCACCGAGGAGGCGCTCAAGCGTGGCGACCTGCCGTGCGTGGTGGCCACCAGCAGCCTCGAGCTCGGCATCGACATGGGCGCCGTCGACCTCGTCATCCAGGTCGAGTCACCGCCCTCGGTCGCGAGCGGCCTGCAGCGCATCGGCCGGGCCGGCCACCAGGTCGGCGCGGTCAGCCGGGGCGTGATGTTCCCGAAGCACCGCGGCGACCTCGTCCCCGCCGCCGTCGTCGCGCAGCGGATGCAGGACGGCGCGATCGAGGCCCTGCGGCTGCCGCGCAACCCGCTCGACGTCCTCGCCCAGCATGTCGTCTCGATGGTCGCCATGGACGCGTGGACGGTCGACGACCTGGCCGCGCTCGTCCGTCGTACCGCGTCGTTCTCCGGGCTCCCGGACAGCGCGCTGCACGCGGTGCTCGACATGCTCGCCGGCCGCTACCCCAGCGACGAGTTCGCCGAGCTGCGCCCACGCATCGTCTGGGACCGCGTCACCGGCACGCTGACCGGCCGCCCCGGCGCCCAGCGCCTGGCCGTCACCAGCGGGGGCACGATCCCCGACCGCGGCCTGTTCGGCGTCTTCCTGGTCGGGAGACAAGCCATTGCAGTCCGCGCGCGCCTCCGGCGGGACGCGTGTCGGCGAGCTGGACGAGGAGATGGTCTACGAGTCGCGGGTCGGCGACGTGTTCACCCTCGGCTCGAGCAGCTGGCGGATCGAGGACATCACCCACGACCGGGTCGTCGTCTCGCCCGCACCGGGTCAGCCGGGGAGGCTGCCGTTCTGGCACGGCGACGCACCCGGGCGGCCGGTCGAGCTCGGCCGGGCGCTGGGGGCGTTCGTCCGCGAGCTGCAGCGACTCGACCGCGACGCGGCGGCGGCGCTGCTGCAGGAGATCGGGCTCGACGAGTGGGCCGCGCTGAACACCCTCGGCTACCTCGACGAGCAGCGCGAGGCGACCGGTCACGTGCCGGACGACCGCACGATCGTCGTCGAGCGCTTCCGCGACGAGCTGGGCGACTGGCGGGTCGCGGTGCACTCGCCGTTCGGCGCGCAGGTGCACGCGCCCTGGGCGCTGGCGCTGACCGCGCGGCTGCGCGAGCGGTACGGCGTCGACGTGGCAGGCGATGCACACCGACGACGGCATCGTCGTGCGGCTGCCCCCCATCGAGGTTGCAGGGTCGGACGAGCCACCGCCACCGGAGCTCGCCGTCTTCGACCCGGACGAGGTCGAGCCGCTCGTCACCGACGAGGTCGGCGGCTCGGCGCTGTTCGCGTCGCGGTTCCGCGAGTGCGCGGCGCGTGCCCTGCTCCTGCCGCGACGCAACCCCGGCCAGCGCACGCCGCTGTGGCAGCAACGCCAGCGGTCGGCGCAGCTGCTCGCGGTGGCGGCGGAGTACGGCTAGCTTCCCGATCGTGCTCGAGACGATGCGCGAGTGCCTGCAGGACGTCTTCGACGTCCCCGGGCTGAGCCGGCTGATGCGCGACGTCGCCGAACGCGGCGTGCGCGTCGTCGACGTCGAGACCCAGCAGCCCTCTCCGATGGCGCGCTCGCTGCTGTTCGGCTACATCGGCCAGTTCATGTACGAGGGCGACCAGCCGCTGGCCGAGCGGCGGGCCGCGGCGCTGACCCTCGACGCGACCCTGCTCGCCGAGCTGCTCGGCACCGCCGAGCTGCGCGACCTGCTCGACGCCGACGCGGTCACCGAGGTCGAGACCGAGCTGCAGCGGCTCACCGACGAGCGCCGCGCCCGCGACGCCGAGGGCGTCGCCGATCTGCTGCGGCTGCTCGGCGACCTGTCCACCGAGGAGGCGGTGCGGCGCGGCGCCACCCCGTCGTGGCTGGCCGACCTCGAGGAGCAGCGCCGGGCGATCCGGGTCCGTGTCGGCGGCGAGGAGCGGTGGTGCGCGGTCGAGGACGCGTCCCGGCTCCGCGACGCCCTCGGCACGCCGCTGCCGGTCGGCGTCGCCGCAGGCGTTCCTCGAGCCGGTCGCCGACCCGCTCGGCGACCTGGTGTCGCGCTACGCCCGCACCCACGGGCCGTTCCACGCGCGTCGACGTCGCCGCTCGGTTCGGTCTCGGCCTCGCCGTCGCCGAGCACGCGCTGCACCGGCTCGCGGCGGCGGGGCGGGTCGTACAGCGGCGAGTTCCGGCCCGGCGGCGGCGGGCTGGAGTGGTGCGACGCCGAGGTGCTGCGCGCCATGCGCCGGCGGTCGCTGGCCAAGCTGCGCCGCGAGGTCGAGCCCGCCCCGCCGCGCGCGCTGGCGCGGTTCCTCCCCGCGTGGCAGGGCGTCGGTGCGGCCGCCGGTCACCACGGCGCCGGGCGCGGTGTCGACGGCTTGGTCCGCGCCGTCGAGCAGCTGCAGGGGGCGGCGGTGCCGGCGTCGGCGCTCGAGGCGACGGTGCTCCCGTCGCGGGTCGCCGACTACACCCCGGCGCTGCTCGACGAGCTGACCAGCAGCGGCGAGGTGCTGTGGGTCGGGCAGGGCTCGCTGCCCGGCCAGGACGGCTGGGTGTCGCTCGAGCTCGCCGACACCGCACCGCTGCTGCATGCCCGACGTCGACGCCGCCGCCACGCTCACGCCGCTGCACGAGCAGGTGCTCGAGGCGCTGTCGGGCGGCGGCGCGCTGTTCTTCCGCGCGCTGGCCGACCGCATCGCCGACCCGGCCGTCCCGGACGCCGCGCTGGCCGAGGTCCTGTGGGACCTGGTCTGGGCCGGCCGCGTCACCAACGACACCCTGGCGCCGCTGCGGGTGCGCCTCGGAGCGGGTGCGCGGCGCAGCGGCCCGCCGCGGGTTCGCCCGGGCCGGCGCGGCCGCCCGGTCCTGCCGTCCCGCGCCGGCCCGCCGACCGCCGCCGGTCGCTGGTCGCTGCTCCCGGACCGCGAGCCCGACCCGACCCGGCGGGCGCACGCCGCCGCGGAGGCGCTGCTCGACCGGCACGGCATCGTCACCCGCGGCGCGGTCATGGCCGAGCGCGTGCCCGGCGGCTTCGCCGCCGTCTACCCGGTCCTGAAGGCGTTCGAGGAGACCGGCCGCTGCCGGCGCGGCTACTTCGTCGAGGGGCTCGGCGGCGCGCAGTTCGCGCTGCCCGGCGCCGTCGACCGGATGCGGGCGATGCAACAACGCGCGGAGTCACCGGCAGCCCCGGCGTCGCCGTGGCAGCCACCCGTGCCCGGCGGCTGGCGCGAACGCGCCGCCGCGCGACGAGCAGGCCGCGGTCGTGCTCGCCGCGACCGACCCGGCGAACCCGTACGGCGCCGCGCTGCCCTGGCCGGACCGCCCGGCGGGGCCGAGGGCGGGCACCGGCCGGGGCGCAAGGCCGGCGCACTCGTCGTCCTGCGTCGACGGCGCCCTCGCGCTCTACGTCGAGCGCGGCGGCAAGTCGCTGCTGTCGTGGAGCGAGGACCCGCGGTGCCTGCAGCCCGCGGTCGACGCGCTCGCCCTCGCCGTCCGGGAGGGGACGCTGGGCAGGCTCGCGGTCGAGCGGGCCGACGGCGCGGCGGTGCTCACCTCGCCGCTCGGTGCGGCGCTCGAGCAGGCCGGCTTCCGGCCGACGCCCCGCGGGCTGCGGCTGCGCGCCTGACCGGCCGCCCTACCGCGGGATGCTGCCCTACCGCGGGATGTCGTCCCACGGCGTACGGCGGATCATGTCGGCCTCGGCGACCCGGCGGGCGACGTCCGCGAGGTCCTCGAGCGCCTCCAGCGCACCGATGGCGCGCTCCTCGTCGCCGGCCGCGCACGCCTCGCGCAGCCGCAGCCGCCGGGCCTCGACCTGGTGGCGGATCTCGTCGGTGACCGTTGCCATGGCGGCCTCCTCGCGACTCGTCCTCTTCCGACCGTCCCCGGCGCAGGGCCCGGCGTCGAGGGCCGAAAGTCCCGAGCCCGGACACCCGCAGAATGGACACCGTGCCCGAGGGAGACACCGTCCACCTCGCCGGCAGGCGGCTGCACGACGCCCTGGCCGGCCAGGTGCTCGTGCGCACCGACTTCCGGGTCCCCCGGCTCGCGACGACGGACCTCGCCGGGCGCACCGTGCTGGAGGTGGTGAGCCGCGGCAAGCACCTGCTGACCCGCATCGACGGCGGGTGCACCCTGCACACGCACTTCGCGATGGACGGGAGCTGGCATCTGTACCGGCCGGGCAGCCGCTGGAGCGGCGGGCCGGCCCACCAGGTGCGGGTCGTCCTCGACACCGGATCGTGGCAGGCGGTCGGCTACCGCCTTCCCGTCGTCGAGCTGCTCGACACCGCCGACGAGACGAGCGCCGTCGGCCATCTC
Source organism: uncultured Actinomycetota bacterium (assembly GCA_963835405.1). Lineage (GTDB taxonomy): Bacteria > Actinomycetota > Actinomycetes > JAFAQI01 > JAFAQI01 > CAWIFV01. Next base: position 111,211 of record CAWIFV010000004.1, on the reverse strand, counting down.
GGACCGGACCTGCTGGGCCCGGACTGGGACGCCGACGAGGCGGTCCGCCGGCTGGCGCGGCACCCCGACCGGGAGATCGGCCCGGCGCTGCTCGACCAGACGAACCTCGCCGGTGTGGGCAACCTCTACAAGACCGAGGTGCCGTTCTGCTCCGGCGTCACGCCGTGGACGCCGGTGGCCGACGTCGACCTGCCGGCCGTCGTACGGCGGGTGCATCGGCTGCTCCGCGCGAACAAGGACCACTGGTCGCAGAGCACGACGGGCAGCACCCGTCGCGGCGAGGAGCACTGGGTGTTCGAGCGCGCCGGCCGGGCGTGCCGGCGCTGCGGTACGCCGGTGCGGACCGGCAGCCAGGCCGAGCCGGGGCGGGCGGACCGGGCGCGGGTCTGCTACTGGTGCCCGCGCTGTCAGGCCGGGCCGGCTCCGTCGCCCTGAGGGCCGGGCTCCGCTCCGATCCGCCGCCTCCGCAGGTGTGGCCGGCGCCGGCGGCACCGCAGCCGCGACGAGCGCCGCCTGCTGCTCGATGCCCGCACCCGGCGCCCCCACGAACGACACCAGCCAGCGCAGCACGACGTCGACGGCCGGCTCGGAGCCGTCCCGCCCGGCCGCGGCCAGGACGTCGCGGACCGCCCCGCGCGCGGCCAGCCACACCGGTGTGTCCGCCGATGCACAGGCAGCCGGCGATCGCGGCCGGCTCGTCGGCGGCCACCCGGCGCAGCGCCGGGTTCGAGCCGATCCGCTCCGCGGCGAGGGCCAGGGCGTCGGCGAGATCGTCGGCGGCGACCTGAGCGCACTCCTCGCCGAGCGTCCGGATGCCGCTGTCCAGCGCCGCGGCGTAGACGGCGTCCTTGGCGCGGAAGTGGTTGTAGAGCGTGCCCTTCGCGATGCCCGCCAGGGCGGCGATGTCGGCCATGGTCGCCGCGGCGAGCGCCGTACTTCTCGACGGCTCGCGCCGCGCCGTCGAGGACGGCGGCGCGGGTGCGGCCCATCGCGTTGCCGGCGCGGCTGCGGACGCCCCGCTCGCGCACGGGAGCGGCCGACGGGTCGGGCTGCATCGTCAGGCGGCGGCGACCGGGCGGGCCGAGACGTAGCCGACGGGGGCGCCCGGCCGTGCCTGCTGCGGTGACGCCACGGGGCGGGCACCCGGCGCACGGGACGGGACGAGCGGTGCCACGCCGGCGACCGCACCGGCGCGGGCGGTGGAGCCTTTGGCCACCGGCGCCGGTCCGAACCCGATCGGGACGGCGGGACGCTCGGCCATCGCGAGCTCGTCGCTGACCTCGCGCAGGACGTCGGACAGGCTTACGCCGAGGGCGGAGCAGATCGAGGCGAGCAGTTCGCTCGACGCCTCCTTGCGCCCGCGCTCCACCTCGGACAGGTAGCCGAGGGAGACCTGGGCGGCGGCGCTGACCTCGCGCAGCGTGCGCGACTGACGCAGCCGGTGGCGACGTAACGCCTCCCCGACCAACCGGCGGAGCAACACCATCCCGCTCGCCTCCTCGCCCCGGCGCCACCTGTGCCGGCCCACCACCGTACCCGCCGTCACCCGGTCAGGACATCACGTAACAACGCCAGAGCCACCCGCACCGCCGCGACGCGGATCTCGTCCCGGTCGCCGGGCAGTGTCCACTCCTCGATCCGGCCCTCCTCCGGCCCGGCCACCGCGCCGAACACGGTTCCCGGCGGCGCACCGTCCTGCGGATCGGGGCCGGCGACGCCGGTCAGGGCGACGCCGTACGTCGCGCCGAGCCGGTCGCGCACCGCGCCGGCCATCGCCGCGGCCACCTGACCGGAGACCGCTCCTTCGGCGTCGAGGAGTGGAGCGGGCACGCCGAGCAGGGCGACCTTGAGGTCGGTCGCGTAGGCGAGGATGCCGCCGCGGAACGTCCGGGACGCGCCCGGCATGTCGGTGAGCGCGGCACCGAGCAGGCCGCCGGTGAGCGACTCGGCCACGGCCACGGTGGCGCCGCGGGCGGCGAGGGCGCGGTGGACCTCGACGTCCAGGCCGCGGACGTCGACGGTCACCGCTGCCGCGCCTCCCGCCGGGCGCGCTTGAGCAGTGCGCGTGCGCTGGTCCGGCGCAGGTGCACCGCACGGACGACGTAGTCGGCGCCGGTCGCGACGGTCACGACGACGGCCACGGCCAGCAGCCAGAAGCGCAGCGACGCCGCCCAGCCGACGAGCGGCAGCACGTAGAGGCCGATCGACGACGTTCTGCAGCAGGGTCTTGGCCTTGCCGCCCCGGCTGGCCGGGATCACGCCGTGTCGGATGACGAAGAAGCGCAGCGCGGTCACCCCGATCTCGCGGGCGAGGATCAGCGCGGTCACCCACCAGGGCAGGTCACCCAGCGCGGACAGGCCGATGAGCGCCGCGCCGATGAGCATCTTGTCCGCGATCGGGTCGGCGACCTTGCCGACATCGGTGACGAGGCCCGCGGCTGCGGGCCAGGTCGCCGTCGACGAGATCGGTGATGGTCGCGACCGCGAAGGCGACGAACGACCAGATCCGCCAGCCGGAGGAGTGCCCGCCGTTCGCGAGCGAGCAGCAGCGCGAACGCCGGCACGAGCAGCAGCCGCAGCAGCGTCAGCCCGTTGGCGATGTTGACGACCCGCGCGGTCTGCGCGGGCTGTGCCGCCGGGTCGGCGACCGGTGCCGGCGCGGATCATGCCGGCGACCGCACGCAGGTCGGCGCCGCCCGGACGGGCCGCGGCCGCCTCCGGAGCCGGCACCGCGACGAGGTCGACGCCGTCGGTGCGCCACGACCCGCGCGCGCACGACGTCACCGACCGCGACGCCGGTGCAGCCGGTGACGGTGGTGATGCCGTCGACCTCCGGCGCCTGGTGGGCGGCCCGGCCCTCGACGGTCCGCCGCGTCCGACCGCTCGGCCCACCGCCCGCCCACCGACCGACTCGACGAGCACCTCGACGACCTCGCCCGCGCGCTCCTCGGCGCGCTGCGCGACCAGCTCCTCGACCAGCGCGCCGAGCCGGGCGACCCGGCGGTCGACGGCGTCGCGACGGACCTTGCGGTCGAGCCGGGCCGCCTCGGTGCCGTCCTCGTCGGAGTAGCCGAAGACCCCGACGGCGTCGAGCCTTGCCGGCGTCAGGAACCGCTCCAGCTCCGCGACGTCCGCCTTCGTCTCGCCGGGGAACCCGACGATGACGTTGCTCCGGACCCCCGCTGCCGGCGCGAGTGCGCGCACCGACGCGAGCAGCTCGAGGAACCGCTCGGTCGAGCCGAACCGCCGCATCCGGCGCAGCACCGGCTCGCTCGCGTGCTGGAAGGACAGGTCGAAGTACGCCGCGACACCCGGGGTGGAGGTCATGACCTCGACGAGCGAGGGGCGGGTCTCGGCGGGCTGCAGGTAGGACACGCGCACCCGCGCGACCCCCGGCACCGCGGCGAGCTGCGGCAGCAGCTTCTCGAGCAGCGCGGACGTCGCCGAGGTCCTTGCCGTAGGAGGAGGAGTTCTCGCTGACGAGCACGAGCTCGCGGACGCCCTGCGCGGCCAGCCACTCCGCGTCGGCGAGCACGTCGTCCGGCGTCCGGGAGACGAACGCGCCGCGGAACGACGGGATCGCGCAGAAGGCGCACCGACGGTCGCACCCGGACGCGAGCTTGACCGGAGCCACCGGGCCGTCGCCGAGCCGGCGGCGCAGCACGCCCTGCGGGCCGCCCGCGTGGCCGGGGACCCCGACGTCACCGGCGGTCGCCGCTCCCGCCCGCCGCACCGGCGTGAGCGGCAGCAGGGTCCGCCGGTCGCGCGGCTGGTGCGCGTCGAGCGGGCGGCCGGCGATCACGTCGTCCAGCCGCGCCGCCGACGTCGGTGTAGTCGTCGAAGCCGAGGACGGCGTCCGCCTCCGGCAGCTCGCGCGCCAGCTGCGCGCCGTACCGCTCCGCGAGGCAGCCGACCGCGACGACCTTGCCGCCCTGTCGTGCGCCGCGAGGAGCGTGTCGATGCTGTCCCGCTTGGCCGCCTCGACGAAGCCGCAGGTGTTGACGAGGACGGCGTCGGCGGCGTCGGCGTCCGTCGGCACGACCTGCCAGCCGCCGCGCTCGAGCCGGGCGGCCAGCTCCTCGGAGTCGACCTCGTTGCGCGCGCAGCCCAAGGTGACGAGCGCGACGGACCGGGACATCCGTCGATCCTACGGCGCGGCGGCTCAGCCGTACTGAACCTCGCCGCCGCGCTCGATGGTCACGTGGGCGACGTTGCCCTGCGACCGGGGCTCACCGATGTCCTGGCCGTTGGCGCACCAGGTCGACCGACCGGCGCGTTGCCGATCGTCAGCCGCAGGCCCTTGTTGTCGCGGAACACCTTGCGCTCCCCGGCCGACAGCAGGCCCTGGAACAGCAGCCGGCCGGACAGCGACGTGACCGACATCCAGGTCCGGGACGAGGTGACCCGGACCAGCGCCACCGCCTGGCCGGTGGGGACCTGCGCGACGGCCGACGGCGGCGGCGACGCCGGCTCGCTCGGCGACGCGGGAGGGGGTGTCGTCGGCTGGGTGACGGTCGGCTCGTCCTGCGCCGTCGTGCGCGGCGAGCCGCCACCACCACCGATCAGGCTGACGCCGGCGACGACGGAGACGATCACCAGGACGACGGCCATGGCCCCGGCCCAGTTCGGCGACTTGCGGTCGACCCGGGCGGCGTCCTCCGGGGCGAGGCTGGCCGCGGGAACGACGGCGGCGGGGACCTCGTCGGCGTGCTCGCCGTCGAACTGGGCGATCAGGGGCGCGGGGTCGAGCCCGACGGAGCGGGCGATGCTGCGGATGTGCCCGCGCGCGTAGACGGCGCCGCCGGTGCCCGCGAAGTCGTCGGACTCGATCGAGCGGATCAGGCCGGCCCGGATGCGTGTCGCCGAGCTGACGTCCTCGACCGACAGCCCGCGCTCCTCGCGCGCGGCGCGCAGTGCGGCACCGACGGACACGTGCCGAGCCTCCTGGGGAAGAGATGGTGGGGCGCCGCCCAGTCTAGGGCTCAGCGCGATTTCTCGACAAAGCTCCTGAAGGCCGTTACCGCACCGTCACGCGACCGTCACGCCTCGCCACGGAGGACGGTGACGATCCCGTCGAGCTCCTCGGGCCGGACGAGGACGTCGCGAGCCTTCGAGCCCTCGCTCGGGCCGACGATGCCGCGGCTTTCCATGAGGTCCATCAACCGGCCCGCCTTCGCGAAACCCACCCGGAGCTTGCGCTGCAGCATCGAGGTCGAGCCGAACTGGGTCGTCACCACGAGCTCCACGGCCTGGCAGAGCAGGTCGAGGTCGTCGCCGACCTCCTCGTCGATCTCCTTCTTGCTCTCCGCGGCGGCGAGGACGTCGTCGCGGTAGTCCGGCCGGGCCTGCTTGGTGCAGTGCGCCACGACCGCCTCGATCTCGCTGTCGGAGACGAACGCCCCCTGCAGCCGCATCGGCTTGCTCTCGCCCATCGGCAGGAACAGCGCGTCGCCGCCGCCGACCAGCTTCTCCGCTCCGGGGGTGTCGAGGATGACCCGGCTGTCCGCCAGGCTCGCCGTCGCGAACGCCAGCCGGCTGGGCACGTTGGCCTTGATCAGCCCGGTGACCACGTCGACCGACGGGCGCTGGGTCGCCAGCACCAGGTGGATGCCTGCGGCCCGGGCGAGCTGGGTGATGCGGACGACCGCGTCCTCGACGTCGCGCGGCGCCACCATCATCAGGTCCGCCAGCTCGTCGACGATGACGAGCAGGTACGGGTACGGCGTGTACTCCTGCTCGCCGTCCGGGCGCTGGCGAAGCTTCCCGGCCCGCACCTTGGTGTTGAAGTCGTCGATGTGCCGGACGCCACCGGCCTCCATGTCGTCGTACCGGAGCTCCATCTCGCGGACGACCCACTGCAGGGCGTCGGCGGCCTTCTTGGGGTTCGTGATGATGGGCGTGATGAGGTGCGGGATGCCCTGGTAGTGCGTGAGCTCGACCCGCTTGGGGTCGATGAGGATGAGCCGCACCTCGTCCGGCGTGGAGCGCAGCAGGATCGACGTGATCAGCGTGTTGATGCACGTCGACTTGCCGGCACCGGTCGCACCCGCGATGAGCGTGTGCGGCATCTTCGCGAGGTTGGCGGCGATGAACCGGCCCTCGACGTCCTTGCCGAGCCCGACGACCAGCGGGTGGTGGTCGTTGGTCGCGACGGGCGAGCGGAGCACGTCACCGAGGGCCACCATCTCCCGGTCGGTGTTCGGGATCTCGATGCCGATCGCGCTGCGACCCGGGATGACGTCGATGATGCGGACGTCGGGGCTCTTCACGGCGTAGGCGATGTTGCGCTGCAGCTGCTTGATGCGCTCGACCTTGACCGCCGGTCCGAGCTCGACCTCGTAGCGCGTGACCGTCGGGCCGCGGCTGAAGCCGGTCACCGATGCGTCGACCGCGAACTGCTCGAGCACCTGGGAGAGCGCAGTGATGACGGTGTCGTTGGCCTGGCTCCGGCTCTTCGCGGCCGGTCCGTCGCGCAGGATCGTGGGCGGCGGCAGCTGGTAGGTGCCGTCGCCGAGCCGCAGCTGCTCGGTGCTCTTCGGCGCCGGTGTCGAGACGACCGGAGGCGGCGCGGCGGCCTCGGACGCCGGCGCGGGCATCTCCTCGGACAGCACGGGCGAGGCGGAGAACGGAACGGCCTCCGTCAGCGGGCCGGGCGGCTCGGCCCGGCGCCTGCGGCCGCGCGTGCGGCGGACCGGCTCGACCGGCTCGGCTTCGTCCTCGTTCCCGCCCTCGTCGCCGGACCCGGTCGCGGGTGGCCGGTGGGCCAGGGCGCGCAGCCGGTCCGGGACGGCGTGCAGCGGCGTGCCGGTCACGACCAGCAGGCCGAACAGCGCGACGAGCAGCAGGATCGGGATGGCCAGGTAGGCCGTCAGCGCCGTACCGAGCGGGGATCCGGCCAGCACCCCGAGGACACCGCCGGCACCGCGGCGGCCGGCCGACGTCGTCGGGTCGCCGTGCACCAGGTCGAGCACGCCGAGGACGCCGATGGCGACCGCTGCCGACCCGACCGCGGCGCGCCCGCGGGGCGCGTCGGTCTCCGGCCGGCGCAGCAACCGCCAGCCGAGGACGGCGAGCAGGACGGGGACGACGAGGACGGCCGAGCCCACGAGGGTGCGGAGCACGACGGTGACGCCGTGGCCGAGCGGACCACCCGCCTCGCCCCAGGCGCCCACGCCGACCACCAGCGCGGACGCGAGGGCGGCCAGCCCGGCGCCGTCGCGGCGGTGTGCGGGGTCGAGATCGCGGGCGCCGCCACCGAGGTGCCGGGCGACGGAGCCGACGCCGTGGGCCAGCAGCATCCAGACACCGGCGAGGAGCCGGGCGACCGCGCGCGCCACCCGGACGGGCAGCGCGGGACCCCGGCGGGACCGGGTGGAGGTGCCCCGGGTGGACGCCCGCGACCGGCCGGTCGCGGGCGCGCGACGGCTCGACCCGGACGAGCGTGTGCTCGGCCGGGGGCGCGTCGCGGTACGCGTGGCCACGAGGGCAGGGTAGCCGCATCAGTCACATGCGCCCCACATGTCACCCGCCCGGCGCGCCGGGCAGGCGACGCAGGGTCAGACCTCGACGACGACGGGAATGATCATCGGCCGGCGGCGGTAGGTGTCGCTGACCCACTTGCCCACGGTCCGGCGGACGAGCTGCTGCAGCTGGTGCACCTCCGACACACCCTCCTTCGCCGCGCCGGCGAGAGCGTCCTCGATGAGTGGGCGGACGTCGTCGAACGCGGCGGCGTCCTCGGAGAACCCGCGGGCGAGGATCTCCGGGCCGGTGGCGACCTTCCCGGTCACCGAGTCGACGACGACGACCACGGTGACGAAGCCCTCGCCGCCGAGGATCCGGCGGTCCTTGAGCGACTCCTCGCCGACGTCACCGACGGCGAGGCCGTCGACGTAGACGTAGCCGGCCGGGACCGCGCCGACGACCCGCGCATGCCCGTCGACGAGGTCGACCACGACGCCGTCCTCGGCGAGTACGACGTTGTCACGCGCCACGCCGGAGGCGACCGCGAGCTCGGCGTGCGCCCGCAGGTGCCGCCACTCCCCGTGGATCGGCATGACGTTGGTCGGACGGGTCAGGTTGAGCACGTAGAGCAGCTCACCGGCCGGCGCGTGGCCGGAGACGTGTACCAGCGCCGTCTCCTTGTGGACGACGTTGGCACCCCAGCGGGTGAGCCCGTTCACCACCCGCCACACCGCGGTCTCGTTGCCCGGGACGAGTGAGGACGCGAGAACGACGGTGTCGTCGGACTCGATGCGGACCTGACGGTGGTCGCGGTTGGCCATCCGCGACAGCGCCGACATCGGCTCGCCCTGTGAACCGGTGGAGATGAGGCAGACCTGCTCGGGCGGCAGATCCTCGAGGGCGCCCAGGTCGACGACGAGGCCGGGCGGGATCGTCAGGTAACCCAGGTCGCGGGCGATGCCCATGTTGCGGACCATCGACCGGCCGATGAACGCCACCCGCCGGCCGTGCGCGTGGGCGGCGTCGAGCGCCTGCTGCACCCGGTGCACGTGGGAGGCGAAGCACGCCACGATGATGCGGCGCCGGGCCTTGCGGAACACGTCGTCGAGCACCGGGCCGATCTCGCGCTCGGACGTGACGAAGCCGGGGACCTCCGCGTTCGTCGAGTCGGTCATCAGCAGGTCGACGCCCTCGCTGCCGAGCCGGGCCCAGCCCCCGAGGTCGGTGATGCGCCCGTCGAGGGGAAGCTGGTCCATCTTGAAGTCGCCGGTGTGCAGGACGACCCCGGCCGAGGTGCGGATCGCGACGCCGAGCGCGTCGGGGATCGAGTGGTTGACCGCGAAGAACTCGCACTCGAACGGACCGAGCCGCTCGCGCTGACCCTCGCGCACCTCCAGGGTGTAGGGCTTGATCCGGTGCTCCTGGAGCTTGCCCTCGAGCAACGCCAACGTCAGCCGCGAGCCGACGACGGGGACGTCGGGCTTCTCCCGCAGCAGGTAGGGCATCGCACCGATGTGGTCCTCGTGCCCGTGCGTCAGCACCACCGCGTCGAGGTCGTCCCACCGGTCGCGCAGGTAGGTGAAGTCGGGAAGGATCAGGTCGATCCCCGGCTGCTCGGTCTCCGGGAAGAGCACGCCGCAGTCGACGACGAGCAACCGGCCACTGTGCTCGAAGACCGTCATGTTGCGGCCGATCTCGGCCAGCCCGCCGAGCGGGACGATGCGCAGCCCGTCCGCGCGCGAGTGCCGGAGGGTCGCCGAGATCCGGGTGCGGGTGGCTCATCGACGACCGGCCCGTGCGGTCACGAGAGCAGACCCGCCTCCGCGAGGTCCTGCCTGAGCGTCTGCACCTGGTCGTCGGTCGCGTCGACCAGCGGTGACCGCATCGTCCGGTGCGGGATGACGCCGAGCAGCTGCGCCGTCGCCTTCGCCATGATGGCGCCCTGCGTGCGCGTCATGATGCCGCGCACCGCGGGCAGCATCGAGTCGTTGAGCCGCCGGGCCGTGGCGAGGTCGCCGGTCTCGACGGCGCGCACCATGTCGGCGTAGCGCCGGGCCCCGGCGTGCGCGACGACGCTCACCATGCCGACGGCACCCAGCGCCAGCAACGGCAGGTTGAGCGCGTCCTCCCCCGAGTAGTAGGCGAGGTCGGACCGCGCGAGAACCCACGACGTCTTGTAGAGCTCACCCTTGGCGTCCTTCACGGCGACGATCCGGTCGTGCTCGGCGAGCCGCAGCAGCGTCTCGCTCTCGATCGGCACGCCGCTGCGCGCCGGGATGTCGTAGAGCATCACCGGCAGGGAGGTGGCGTCGGCCGCACGCCGGAAGTGCTCGAGCAGACCCGCCTGCGGCGGCTTCGAGTAGTACGGCGTGACGAGCAGCACTCCGGTGGCGCCGGCCTTCTCCGCCTGGCGCGACAGCTCGATGGTGTGAGCGGTGTCGTACGTGCCCGCCCCCGCCACGACGTGGGCCCGGTCACCGACCGCCTCCACCACGGCGCGGACGAGCCGCTCCTTCTCGTCATCGGTCGTGGTCGGTGACTCCCCCGTCGTCCCGGACACGACCAGGCCGTCGTTCCCGGCGTCGACGAGATGGGTCGCCAGCCGCTGGGCGGCGTCGAGGTCGAGGAGGCCGTCCGCGGTCATCGGGGTGACCATCGCGGTCAACACCCGGCCGAACGGCGGCTGCCCTGCTGTCATGCCTGTGACGCTACCTCCCGGCGCCGCACGAGGGTCGCGACGCAGTACTCCACACCGGTCTCCGACCGGTGCAGGCCGGTGGCGGGGTCGCGCTCGACGAGGGTCCACTCCGCGTCCAGGAACGGCGCCCGGGCGTCGCCGTCGACACTCAGGTGGACCCGCGTGCGCACCACGCGGTCGGCGTGGGGCAGCGCCTGCTCGTAGAGGGCGGCGCCGCCGATGACCCACACGTCCCCCTCGGCCAGCGCGAGGGCCGCCTCCAGCGATGGGGCGGTCTCGGCGCCCGGGGCGTCGTACGACGGCTGCCGGGTCACCACGACGTTGCGGCGTCCCGGCAGCGGGCGCACGGAGGCGGGCAGCGACTCCCACGTCGCCCGGCCCATGACCACGGTCGCGCCCATCGTGAGGCGTTTGAAGTGCTGCTGCTCCTCCGGAACCCGCCACGGGATCCCACCGGCGTGGCCGATGACGCGGTCCGCGGCCTCGGCCCAGACCAGCCCGACGGTCGACCTGCCTCCGGTCACGTCACACCGCGACCGGCGCGCGCAGCGCCGGGTGATGGCGGTAGCCGACGACGTGCATGTCGTCGAAGGCGTAGTCGAACAGCGACGCGGCCGGACGCAGCTCGAGCGTGGGGAACGCGTAGACCTCGCGGCTCAGCTGCTCGGTGACCTGGTCGACGTGGTTGTCGTAGATGTGGCAGTCGCCGCCGGTCCAGACGAACTCCCCGACCTGCATTCCGACCTGCTGCGCCACCATGTGCGTGAGCAGTGCGTAGCTCGCGATGTTGAACGGCACGCCGAGGAAGAGGTCGGCGCTGCGCTGGTAGAGCTGGCAGGAGAGGACGCCGTCGACGGCGTAGAACTGGAACAGTGCGTGGCACGGCGCCAGCGCCATCTCCGGGATGTCGGCGACGTTCCACGCCGACACGACGAGGCGACGCGAGCTCGGGTCCGTGCGCAGCAGGTCGAGCACCTGCGAGATCTGGTCGATGTGCCCGCCGTCCGGGGTGGGCCACGACCGCCACTGCACCCCGTAGACGGGTCCGAGGTCGCCGTCGGGGCCCGCCCACTCGTCCCAGATCGTCACGCCGTGCTCCTGCAGCCAGCGCGCGTTGCCCTCGCCGCGGAGGAACCACAGGAGCTCGTAGGCGATGGACCGGAAGTGGACCTTCTTCGTCGTGACGAGGGGAAAGCCGCGGCCCAGGTCGAACCGCATCTGGTGAGCGAACACACTGCGGGTTCCGGTGCCGGTGCGGTCGGCCTTCGGGGTGCCTTGGGTCAGGACCAGGCGGAGCAGGTCCTCGTACTCGGTGTTCAGCGGCCTGTCCATGCCTGGCATCGTACGAGCCCGGACGGGCCTACCCGGACCGCCGACACGGCCGGTCGGCGCGCAGACCCGGGCCGGCGGTCTGGCGGACGTAGGAGACCGCGGCGCCCGCCGCGGGGTCGGCCGTGTCGTCGGCGTAGGCGGTCACCAGGCAGCCGGCCGGGTCGACCGCCGTCTCGAAGAAGTCGAGCAGGTTCCGGCTGCCCGCCGGGCAGGCCGTGCCGCTCGTGCAGATGGGCCCGTGGTGCATGGCGGCGGTGGTCCGGTACTCGGTGAACGTCCGGCCGCCGTCGGTGGAGTAGGCGGAGAAGACCGACCACGCCGCGGACCGACCGACCGTCTGCGGGGAGCGGGCGTGGGCGGCGGTGCCGTAGTAGCTGACCGCGATCCGGCCGCCGTCCCCCGCGGAGACCCAGGGGAACGTCGTCGTGGCGGGCGACCGGTTCACCCGGACCGGCCGGGACCAGGTGGCGCCACCGTCTCGGGAGGTCGCCAGCATCGACCGGGTGGCGCGGGCGCGCGGATGACGCTCGCTCCAGACGACGTAGACACGGCCCGCCCGGTCGACCGTCACCACCGCGAAGGAGTCGAACGTGTCGAACCGCCTGCTGGCGACGACGACCGGGCGAGGCGCCCGGGTCGCCCCGTCGCCGAGCCGCGCGACCAGGATCCGGTCGGGCTTGCTCGCGCCGGCCGCACGCGCCGCGCAGTCGCTCGCCCCGGCCGAGCCGTCGCAGTCGTTGGGGGCGCCGACGGTGTTCCAGACGGCGTAGACCCGGCCGTTGCGCTGGTCGACGGCCACCGTGCCCGGCCACTGGTAGTCGGTGCTCCCGGACAGCTGCACCGGGGGCGACGCGACGACCACCGGTGCGCTGACCGCGCTGCGGAGCAGCTCGAGGTGGCCGCTCGCGACGTCGCCGATCACCGTGTAGACGACGTCGTCGCCGTACGTCGCGGTCCACTGCCGGTCGTTGGCGAGGGGCAACCGCGCGCACCCGGACATCGGGAGCCCGAGCCAGGTGCGGCCGCCGTCGGTGCTGCGGGAGACGCTCGCGCAGGCGGGGTAGGTGAGGCCGGAGGCGTAGAGCGTGCCGTCGGGCGTCACGGCGATGTCGCTGTCCGCCCCGCCGGTGGCGAGGTCGTAGCTGCCGGGGCGGGTCCATGAGCGGCCGTGGTCGGTCGACCGCCAGAGCAGGTCGCCACCGACCCCGGTCCCACCGAGGCGCGCCCCGGGGCCGGCGGGCGCGACGACGACCTCGGTGCCGTCGGGCGCCACGACGATCGACGGCTCGGCGGCGAGGTGCACGGGGTCGACGGTGCGGGGCGGGCTGAACTGCCGCTCCCCGGCCGCCGTGGCCGGCGCCAGCGTGGGCGCGACAGCCGCCGCCAGCCCGAGGAGAGCCGCGACCAGTGGCGCGCGGCGCATCTCAGCGGCCCAGGTGTCCCGGGAGGGCAGGATCGAGCAGGTACGACGGGGCCGGCTCGACGGGGTAGGCCGGCGCAACCGGTCGGCAGCGGCGGCGGGCGTTGCGTCGGTCACGGTCGGCCCGGCGGCGGCCATGAGCTCCCGATGGCAGTCCGGGCACGTGCCGGGATCGGCGGCGGGCTCGTCCCACGCCAGCGCGGGGAACCGGTAGGCGGCGCGCTGATCGCAGACGACCCGACCGGAGGGCTCGACGGCGTGCCTGGTGCCGGCGGGCACCGCGAGCCCGCCGAGCAGCGCGATCCGATCGGTTCCGACGACGTGCATGCTTCCTCCCCGGGTGGACGGCTCGCCGGTGCAACGACCGTCGTCACGGAACGTGACGGTGCCGGACCGGCGGCCCCTCAGAGCTCGGCGACCTCCCGGGCGACCGCCTGTGCGGTCCACCGGGTCCCCTTGCCCGTCCTGATGCCGCCCCGGTTGAGCGCGGCGGCGATGGTGTGCAGCGACGCCCCCTGGTCGAGCAGCTCCCGGATCCGGAGCACGGCCTGCGGGTCGGCGCCGGAGCGGCGGCGGCCGCGGCGGGCGGCGGCGGCGGGGGCACCGGTCACCGGGCGGACGTGCAGCGGCGCCCCGTTGAGCGGCCGGGCCTGGCCCCACAGGTAACCCTGGCCCGCCGGGCAGCCCATCGCGACCAGCGCCGCCGCCTGGCTCTCGCGCTCCACCCCTTCGGCGACGGCACTGATGCCGACCACGCGGGCGAGGCGGGCCACGCTCTCCACGATCGCGGCATCCTCGTCGTCGACGTCGAGCCGGTCGACGAAGATCCGGTCGATCTTCACCTCAGTGATCGGCAGGGTACGCAGGTAGAACAGCGAGGAGTAGCCGGTGCCGAAGTCGTCCAGAGCGACGCCCACGCCGAGCTCCCGCAGCCGGGACAGCACCGAGACGGCTCCCTCGACGTCCTGCACGACCGCGTGCTCGGTCAGCTCGATCGTGAGCCGACGGCCCGGGAGGCCGGTCTCCTCGAGGGTCTCGACGACCTCCGTCACCAGGCCGTCGCGGCAGATGTCCGCCGCCGAGACGTTCACCGACACCGCGCCGACCCGGTGGGCGGCGTCCCGGCACGCCGTGCGCAGCACCCAGCGGGTGAGGTCGGGCATCAGGCGGGAGAAGGCGACCTCGGGGAGGAAGTCGTCCGGGTAGAGCAACGCTCCCTCGGGGTGCCGCCAGCGCAGGAGGGCCTCGAAGCCCCGCACCGCGCCGTCGGCGAGGGACACGATGGGCTGGTAGTGCAGCTCGAGCTGGTCTTCGTCAAGCGCCCGGCCGAGCTCCTCCTGCGGATAGGCGTCCGGGAGCCCGCCGGACCCGGCCGGTCCTGCGGATTCCGTCATCGACACCGCCTTCACTCACCGCTTTATACGCCTTTGCACACCCCTGACGGTATCCCTGAATTCGCCCCTTTCGGATGTTAGGGCGGTTTTCGGGCGTCAAATCGTGACGGAGGGTGCCCGCGAGGTGGCCCTGAGACGTCGCCGCCGGGCTCAGTCCAGCCCGAGGGCCGCTTCCAGACCGACCGTGAGCCCCGGATGGTCCACGACCCAGCGCACCCCGGAGAGCACCCCCGGCATGAACGACTCCCGGGACAACGAGTCGTGCCGGATCGTGAGGGTCTCGCCGTGCCCGCCCAGGAGGACCTCCTGGTGCGCCACCAGCCCGCTGAGGCGCACCGCGTGCACCCGCACGCCGTCGACCGCCGCGCCCCGGGCACCGGGCAGCTCCTGCTCCGTGGCGTCGGGCGAGCCGCGTCCCGCGCGGGCCCGCGCGACCAGCTCGGCGGTCCGCCGGGCCGTCCCGCTCGGCGCGTCGACCTTGTCGGGGTGGTGCAGCTCGACGATCTCGACCGAGTCGAAGTACGGCGCCGCGACCGCGGCGAACCGCATCATGAGGACGGCGGCGATGCCGAAGTTGGGGGCGACGAGAACCCCGCGGTCCGGCTGGTCGGCCAGCCAGCCCCGGACGGTGACGAGCCGGTCGTCGTCGAAGCCGGTGGTGCCGACGACCACGTGCAGGCCGGCCTCGAGGCACCAGCGGACGTTGTCCATGACCGCGCCCGGGGCGGTGAAGTCGACGACCACGTCGGCCCCGCGCAGCGGCTCGCGGTCGTCGCCGACGTCGACGGCGGCGACCAGCTCGACGTCGTCGGCCGACTCGACCGCGCGGCACACCTCGCTGCCCATCCGGCCCCTGGCGCCGAGGACGCCCACCCGTATCCGCCCGCTCACGCCGTGGACCCTACGTCCCTCGGCACGAACGGGGTGCGCGTCGGGGTCAGGCGACGGCGGGTGTCAGCGCCGCGTCGTCGTCGTACGGGCCGATCACGGCGAGCGCCTCCGGCCCGCGCAGGACATCGTGTGCGACCGCCCGCACGTCGTCGAGGCTCACCCGCTCGATGTGCGCGAGGATCTCCTCGACGGTCATCAGCTCGCCGTAGACGAGCTCGGCCTTGCCCAGCCGGGACATGCGCGAGCCGGTGTCCTCGAGGCCGAGGACGAGGCCGCCGCGCATCTGCCCCTTGCCGCGCTCGAGCTCCTCGAGCGTCAGCCCGCCGACCGACACGAGGGCCAGCTGCTCGCGGCAGAGCTCCAGCACGTCGACCGCGCGCTTGGGGTGGCAGCCCGCGTAGATGCCGAAGACTCCGGTGTCGGCGTAGTGCGAGGCGAACGAGTAGACGGAGTAGGCCAGCCCCCGCTTCTCGCGCACCTCCTGGAACAGCCGCGACGACATGCCGCCGCCCAGCGCGGCGTTGAGCACCCCGAGGGTGAAGCGCCGGTCGTCCAGCCGCGAGATACCGTCGGTGCCGAGCACGAGGTTGGCCTGCTCGGTCGGCCGCCGCACGACGCTCGTGCCGGCGGTGAAGCGAGGGCCGCGACCGCCCATGCGCGGTGGGGCGGGCACCCGGCCGTCGTCGACGGGGACGTCGGCGAACGCCTTGCGCACCAGTCGCACGAGCGCGGCGTGGTCGACGTTGCCGGCCGCAGCGACGACGAGTGTCTCGGGCCGGTAGCGGCGCCGGTAGTAGCCGGCGATCGACTGCCGCGACAGTGCGCCGATCGAGTCCACCGTCCCCAGCACCGGCCGGCCCAGCGGGGCGCCGGGCCAGATCGCCTCGGCGAAGGCGTCGTGCACGGCGTCGGTCGGGTCGTCGTCGTGCATGGCGATCTCTTCGAGGATCACCCCGCGCTCGCTGTCGACGTCCGGGGACGCGAGCAACGACGAGGTCACCATGTCGCTGATGACGTCGACGGCGATCGGCAGGTCGGTGTCGAGCACCCGCGCGTAGTAGCAGGTGTACTCCTTGGCGGTGAAGGCGTTGAGCTCGCCGCCGACCGCGTCGAGCTCGGCGGCGATCGACAGCGCGTCGCGCCGGCGCGTCCCCTTGAACAGCAGGTGCTCGAGGTAGTGGGACGCGCCGGACAGCGACGGCGTCTCGTCGCGCGAGCCGACGCCGACCCAGATGCCGAAGGCCACCGAGCGCACGCCCGGCACCGACTCGGAGATCACCCGCAGGCCGCCCGGCAGGACGGTGCGACGGACGACTCCGCCGTCGGACGCCGTGGTGAGCGTTCGGGTGGACCCGGGTCGCTGCTCCCGGCCCGCCAGGTCGACCGGCACGAGGAGTCGTTACGCCTTTCGCGGGTCGCCGGCCGGCTCCGCGTCCGCCGCCTTCTCACCCTCGGCGTCGTCCTGGACCGGGACGAGCGACAGCTTGCCGCGCGGGTCGATCTCGGCGATCTGGACCTGCACCTTGCTGCCGACCGCGAGCACGTCCTCGACGTTCTCGACCCGCTTGCCGCCGGCCAGCTTGCGGATCTGCGAGATGTGCAGCAACCCGTCCTTGCCCGGCGTGAGCGAGACGAACGCACCGAACGTCGTCGTCTTGACGACCGTGCCGAGGTAGCGCTCGCCGACCTCGGGCAGCTGCGGCGACACGATCGAGCGGACGGCGCGCAACGCCGCCTCGGCCTTGTCCCCGTCGACCGCGGCGATGTAGATCGTGCCGTCGTCCTCGACGGTGAGATCGGCACCCGTGTCGTCCTGGATCTGGTTGATGATCTTGCCCTTGGGGCCGATGATCTCGCCGATCTTGTCGACCGGGATCTTCTCGGTGATGATCCGCGGCGCGAACGGCGACATCTCGCCGGGCTCGGCGATCGCACCCGCCATGACGTCGAGGATCGTCTGCCGGGCCTCGTGCGCCTGCTGGAGGGCGGCCGCGAGCACCGACGCCGGGATGCCGTCGAGCTTGGTGTCCAGCTGCAGCGCGGTGACGAAGTCACGCGTGCCGGCGACCTTGAAGTCCATGTCGCCGTAGGCGTCCTCGGCGCCGAGGATGTCCGTCAGCGTGACGTAGTCGTCACCCTCGTTGATGAGTCCCATCGCGATGCCCGCGACCGGCGCGCGCAGCGGCACGCCCGCAGCCATCAGCGACAGCGACGACGCACACACCGACCCCATGGACGTCGAACCGTTGGAGCCGAGCGCCTCGGAGACCACGCGGATCGCGTAGGGGAACTCGTCCTTGCTCGGTACGACGGGGATCAGCGCCCGCTCGGCCAGTGCGCCGTGCCCGATCTCGCGGCGCTTCGGCGAACCGACGCGCCCGGTCTCACCCGTGGAGTAGGGCGGGAAGTTGTAGTGGTGCATGTAGCGCTTGCGCGTCTCGGGAGACAGCGTGTCGATCATCTGCTCCATGCGCGTCATGTTCAGCGTCGCGACGTTGAGGATCTGGGTCTCGCCGCGCTCGAACAGGCTCGAGCCGTGCACCCGGGGCACGACGTTGATCTGCGCCGACAGCGCTCGGATGTCCTTCACGCCGCGGCCGTCGATGCGCACGCCCTCGCCGATGATGCGCTGGCGGACGAGCTTCTTGGTCAGCGCGCGGTAGGCGGCGGAGATCTCCTTCTCCCGGCCCTCGAAGTCCGGCCCGACCTTCTCCTTGGCGAGCTCCTTGACCCGGTCGAGCTCGGTCTCGCGCTGCTGCTTGTCGGCGATGGTGAGCGCCGCCGCGAGCTCGGTCTTGACCGCACCCGCGACGGCGTCGAGGACGTCGTCGCCGTAGTCGAGGTAGACGGGGAAGTCGCGCGTCGTCCCTGTCAATCCACTCTGCGCGGCCTTGTCGGCGAGTTGCTGCTGTGCCTCGGCGATCTGCTTGAGGAACGGCTTGGCCGCCTCGAGGCCCTGGGCCACGACCTCCTCGGTCGGCGCCTGCGCACCGCCGCGGACCAGCTCGATCGTGTTCTCGGTGGCTTCGGCCTCGACCATCATGATCGCGACATCGCCGCCCTCCACGACCCGCCCGGCGACGACCATGTCGAACACCGCACGCTCGAGCTCGGAGTAGGACGGGAACGGCACCCACTCGCCGTCGATGAGCGCGACGCGCACACCGGCGACCGGGCCGCTGAACGGCAGGCCGGCGAGCAGCACGCTGCAGGCCGCGCCGTTGATGGCGATGACGTCGTAGAGGTGGTCGGGGTTGAGCGCCATGATCGTCGAGACGATCTGGATCTCGTTGCGCAGGCCCTTGGCGAACGACGGGCGCAGCGGCCGGTCGGTGAGCCGACAGGTGAGGATCGCGTCCTCGCTGGGCCGGCCCTCGCGGCGGAAGAACGACCCGGGGATCTTGCCGGCGGCGTACTGCCGCTCCTCGACGTCGACCGTCAGCGGGAAGAAGTCGAGGTTCTCCTTCGGGTTCTTCGACGCGGTGGTCGCCGAGAGGACCATCGTGTCGTCACCGAGGTAGGTGACGACCGAGCCGGCGGCCTGCTGGGCGAGCCGACCCGCCTCGAAGCGGATCGTGCGCTCACCGAGCGAGGACTTCAGCGTCGTCTCGGCGTACGTGGTGTTTGCACTGGACGTGGTGGGGTGCTCCGCACTGGGCAAGAGGCGCTCCTTCGTTCGAGGGGCGCCGCCTCGGCCTCATCTGCTCCGGTCTTCGATCGAAGCGCCCGGGGCCGATGCCGGCTCCCGACCACCACTACCGAGGACCGGGGCTGCTGCCTCGGCAGCGCCGGTTCCGGTGGTGCTAGCGGCGCAGACCGAGTCGTTCGATCAGCGCGCGGTAGCGCTGCACGTCCTTCTGCTCCAGGTAGCGCAGCAGTCGCCGGCGCCGGCCGACGAGCTGAAGCAACCCACGCTGGGTGTGGAAGTCGTGCCGGTGCGCTTTCATGTGCTCGGTGAGATCACTGATGCGCCGCGTGAGCAGCGCGACCTGGACCTCGGGAGAACCCGTGTCGCCGTCGCCGGTGGCGTAGTCGCTGATGATCTGTTGCTTGACTGCGTTGTCGAGCGGCACGCGGGACTCTCCGGTTTCATCCGGCCCTGGGGGCTGTACCCCGCGCCGGACTTGCGGCGGCGAGGAGCCTGGCCACGAAGGGCAGACGTCTACTGACCCGCACAGAGTACAGGAACGCCCGGGTTCAGGCGCCGGTCGCGAGCAGCTCACGGGTCCGCCGGACGTCCTCGTCCATCTGGGCGACGAGCGGTTCCACCCCCTCGAACTTCACCATCGGGCGCAGCCGCTCGCTGAACTCGACGCGCACGCGTTCGCCGTAGAGGTCGAGATCGGCGTCGAGGACGTAGACCTCGACCCGGCGCTCGGTGCCGTCGAAGGTGGGGTTCGTCCCGATCGAGACGGCGGCCGGCAGCCGCTCGGGCTCGCCCGCCGCGGCGTCGGGGCGCGACGCGTCCGGGGCGGGAAGCCGCGCGAGCCAACCGGCGTAGACCCCGTCGGCAGGCACGGCCGCCTCCTCGGCGACGTCGACGTTGGCGGTGGGATAGCCCATCGGCTTGCCGCGGCCGTTGCCGCGCACGACCGGACCGTCGAGGGAGTAGAGCCGACCCAGACCCCGGGCCGCGGCGGCCACGTCACCCTCGTCGATCCGGCGGCGGATCCACGTCGAGGAGACCGGCTCCTCTCCGCCGCTCAACAGCGGTACGGCGTCGACGGTGAAGCCCGCGTCGCGGCCGAGCCGGGCGAGCACCTCGACGTCGCCCGCCTGCTTGTGCCCGAACCGGAAGTTCTCCCCCACGACGACGTGCACCGTGTGGAGCCGGTCGACGAGCAGCCGCCGGACGAACTCCTCCGGCGGCCACTCCGAGATCTCGCGGGTGAACGGGAGGACGAACATCCGGTCGATGCCGACCTCGGCGAGCAGCTGGGCCCGGCGGTGGATGTTGGCGAGCATCAGCGGCACCGGTCGGCCGACCACCTTGGCCGGGTGCGGGTCGAACGTGACGACGACCGACAGCGACTCGCGGTCGCGGGCGGCGCGGACGGCACGGTCGAGGATCATGCGATGCCCGACGTGTACGCCGTCGAAGACGCCGATCGAGACGACGGTGGACCCGATGTCGTCGGGCACGCCCTCGAGACCCGTCCAGCGCTGCACGCCCCCAGCCTAAGGACCGCCTGTCGAGTGCGACGCCCCGTGTCGTATCCGGGCCGGATACGACACGGGGCGTCGCACTCAACCTTGGGGGGCGAAGACGACGACCGGCCGGAGCGCGCCATCGCGCTCCTCGACGAGACCGACGACCGACCCGTCCGGGCCGAAGGCACCGAGGACACCCGGCCCGAGGCCTTTCGGCGGCAGCCGCTGCCCGAGCGCCAGCCGGCGCGCCTCCTCGGCGGTGAGGTCGACCCGGGCGAAGGCGGCCGTCACCGCGGCACCGAGCGGCAGGAGCGTGAAGTCGGCAGCGAGCTGGTCGAGGGTCCGGGCGACCTCCAGCGTGAACCCCGCGACCCGGGTGCGGCGCAGCGCGGTGAGGTGCGCCCCGACGCCGAGCGCCTCGCCCAGGTCGCGGGCGAGCGCGCGGACGTAGGTCCCGGTCGAGCAGGAGACGTGGACGTCGAGTGTGTCCCCGCGCCGGTCGAGCAACTCGAAGGCCGCCACGTTCACCCGGCGCGGCTCCAGCGCGACCGTCTCGCCGGCGCGCACGCGCTGGTAGGCGCGCTTCCCGTCGACCTTGACGGCGGACACCGACGACGGCACCTGGTCGATGTCCCCCACCAGCTCGTCCATGGCAGCCAGCACGGACGCGTCGTCGACGGCCGAGGTGCCTCGCGTGGCGACGACCTCGCCCTCGGCGTCGTCGGTGGTGGTCGTGACACCCAGCCGGATGGTGGCGTCGTACTCCTTGTCGCCGCCGGCCACGTACCCCAGGAGGCGGGTGGCGCGGCCGACACCGACGACCAGTACGCCGGTCGCCATCGGGTCGAGGGTGCCGGCGTGACCCACCCGGCGGGTGCCTGCCAGCCGGCGCAGGCGGGCGACGACGTCGTGGGACGTCCAGCCGCCCGGCTTGTCGACGACGACGAGCCCGTCGCCGGCGGGGGCGTCGCCGGCCGTCGTCACTCGTCGTCGGCAGGCGGGTGCCGGTAGGGATCCGCCTCGCCGGCCGGTCGAGCGTGCTCCGCGAGCTCGTGGACGTGCGCGTCCGACAGTTGCGCCCGCTCGAGCAGCTCCTCGATGTGCTTGGCGTTCTCCGGCACGGCGTCCGCCACGAACGCCAGCGACGGGGTGTGCTTGAGCCCGGTGGCACGGCCGACGGCGCTGCGGATGACACCCTTGGCGCTCTCCAGCGCGGCGGCGGTGTCGACGTGGGCGGCGTCATCGCCCCACACGGTGTAGAAGACCGTCGCCTCGCGGAGGTCGGGCGTGAGCCGGGCGTCGGTGATGGTGACCATCCCGAGGCGCGGGTCCTTCACCCGCCGCTCGACGACGTCCGCGACGATCTCGCGCACCCGGACGCTCATCCGGCGAGCCCGTGCCTGGTCGGCCACGGTGTCCTCCTCGACTCTCAGTCCTGGTCCGACGAGCGGTGCAACGCCCGCCGGGCCGACAGCAACTCCACCTCGGGGCGCTCGGCCACCAGCCGCTCGCACCGGTCGAGCACCTCGCCGCAGTGTCCGGCGGTGTCGGCGACGACCGCGACCCCGACCAGCGCCCGGCGGTGGAGGTCGGCGTCACCGACCTCCGCCGCCGCGACCTCGAACCGGCGTCGCAGCTCCCCGACCAACGGCCGCACGATGCCCCGCTTCTCCTTGAGCGAGTGCACCTCCCCCAGCAGCAGGTCGAACTCAACGGTTCCGACAAACATCTCTTCTCCGCCCGAACACGAGGAGCGAGCGCGCGGCGCGGGTCGGGTCGGGGCCGGAGGAGCACTAGCGACGAAGCCGGTCCCGACCACCGAATGCGTCGACCGGGCACCCGGCTTCGTCGCGTGGTGACGGAGGGCCCGACCCGCGCCGAACACTCAGGTCCGAGGCTTCTCCCTCATCTCGAACGTCTCGACGACGTCGTCGACGGAGATGTCGTTGTAGGACCCGAGCGAGATACCGCACTCGAACCCTTCCCGGACCTCCGTGACGTCGTCCTTGAACCGGCGCAACCCGGCGATGGTGAGGTTGTCCGCGACGACGACACCGTCCCGCACGAGCCGCGCCTTGGCGTTGCGGACGATCACGCCGGAGCGGACGACGCACCCGGCGATGTTGCCGACCTTGCTGGACCGGAACACCTCGCGGACCTCGGCGGTCCCGAGCTGCACCTCCTCGAACTCCGGCTTGAGCATGCCCTTGAGCGCGCTCTCGACGTCCTCGATCGCGGCGTAGATGACCGAGTAGTAGCGGACGTCGACCTTCTCGCGCTCGGCCAGCTCGCGGGCCTTGCCCTCAGGCCGGACGTTGAACCCGATGATGACGGCATCGGAGGCCTTCGCGAGGTTGACGTCGTTCTCGGTGATCGCACCGACACCGCGCCCGATGATGCGCAGGCCGACCTCGCCCTCGGTGCCGACCTCGATCTGCAACAGGGCGTCCTCGAGGGCCTCCACCGAACCGGAGACGTCGCCCTTGAGGATGAGGTTGAGCTGGTCGATCTGGCCTTCCTGGATCCGGCGCAGCGCGTCCTCGAGCGTCATCCGGCCACGGCCCTTGGCGAGCTCGGCGAACCGTTCCCGCGCCTGCCGCTGGTCGGCGATCTGGCGGGCCATGCGGTCTTCGGGCACAGCCATGAAGTTGTCGCCCGCGCCGGGGACGCTCGTCAGACCGAGCACCATGACCGGACGGGACGGCGTCGCCGCCTCCACCGACTCGCCGTTCTCGTCGAGCATCGCGCGCACCCGGCCGTAGGCGTCGCCGGCGACGATCGAGTCGCCGATGTGCAGGGTGCCGCGCTGCACCAGCACCGTCGCGACCGGCCCGCGGCCGCGGTCGAGGTGAGCCTCGATGGCCACTCCCTCGGCGGGACGCTTCGGGTTGGCCCGCAGGTCGAGTGCGGCGTCGGCGGTGAGCACGACCGACTCGAGCAGCTGCGGGATGCCGGCCTTGGTGATGGCGGAGACGTCGACGAAGATCGTGTCGCCGCCGTACTCCTCGGCGACGAGGCCGTACTCGGTGAGCTGACCCCGCACCTTGGCCGGGTCGGCGCCCTCCTTGTCGACCTTGTTGACCGCGACGACGACGGGGACGTCGGCCGCTTGGGCGTGGTTGAGCGCCTCGATCGTCTGCGGCATCACGCCGTCGTCGGCGGCGACCACGAGGATCGCGATGTCGGTGACCTGCGCACCGCGGGCTCGCATGGCGGTGAACGCCTCGTGGCCCGGGGTGTCGATGAACGTGATGGTGCGGTCCTTGTCCTCGACCGTGGTGTGCACCTGGTAGGCACCGATGTGCTGGGTGATGCCACCGGCCTCCCGCGCCTGCACGTTGGCGGTGCGGACGGCGTCGAGGAGCTTCGTCTTTCCGTGGTCGACGTGACCCATGACGGTGACGACCGGCGCGCGCGGCTCGAGGTCGGCCTCGTCCTCCTCCGCGTCGAACTCGAGGTCGAACCGCGACAGGATCTCGGCGTCCTCCTCCTCCGGCGTGACGATGCGGACTTCCCAGCCGAGCTCGGTGCCGAGCAGCTGCAGCGTCTCCTCGGGCGCCGACTGCGTCGCGGTCACCATCTCGCCGATCTGGGTGAAGACGACCTGGACGAGCGACGCCGGGTTGGCGCCGATCTTGTCGGCGAAGTCGGCCAGGCTCGCCCCGCGGGGAAGCCGGATGGTCTCGCCGTTGCCACGGGGGACCTGCACGCCGCCGATCGACGGCGCCTGCATGTTGTCGAACTCTTGACGGCGCTGCTTCTTCGACTTGCGGCCACGAGCCGGGCGCCCGCCCGGACCGCGACCGAACGCGCCCTGCGTGGGTGCGCCTCGCCCACGGCCGCCGGGACCACCGGGACGGCCACCGAAACCGCCGGGACGGCCACCGCCGCCGGGACCACCGGGACCGCCGGGACCACCGGGACCACCGCCGGGACGGCCACCGAAGCCACCGCCCGAGCGGCCGCCCGGACCACCGCGACCGCCAGGGCCGCCGCCGGGACCGCCAGGGCCGCCGCCGGTGCGACCGGGGCGACCGACGCCCGGTCCGCCGGGTCCGCCGGGTCCGCCGGGTCCGCCGGGACGCGGCGGCATCATGCCGGGGCCGGGCGCGCATGGGCCGCGGCGGCATCGCGCCGGGACCCGGCCGCCCGGCGCCGGGGCGGGGCGGGGTGCCGGGCCGGGGCGGCATCGCCGTCGACCGGTCCCGGGTGGTGAAGGGGTTGTTGCCGGGTCGGGGCACGCCCGGCGCCGCGGGGCGCGGCGGGGCCGCGGGGGGCGTGGCGGCCGCGGCGGGCTGCTCGGGAGCGGCCGGCGCCGGCGGTGCGGCCGGAGGCTGCTCGGGCGCGGCCGGGCTGCGGGGCTCCGCGACGGGCGCCGGGGCGGGCGCCGGTGCGGGGGCTCCCCCGTCGGCCGCGGCGGCCTTCTTGGCGGCCGACTTGCTCGCGGCCTTCTTCGCCGGGGCCTTCTCGGCCTCCGGCTTGGGGGCGGCCGGGAAGGCCGCCATGATCTTGGCGACGACCGGCGCCTCGACGGTCGACGAGGGGGTCTTGACGTACTCCCCGTTGTTGTTCAGCCACTCGATGAGCTGCTTCGACGGCAGTCCGATCTCTTTGGCTATCGCAGA
This sequence comes from uncultured Actinomycetota bacterium, assembly GCA_963835405.1. Classification (GTDB taxonomy): domain Bacteria; phylum Actinomycetota; class Actinomycetes; order JAFAQI01; family JAFAQI01; genus CAWIFV01. Next base: position 86,236 of record CAWIFV010000004.1, on the reverse strand, counting down.
TACCCGGGCCTTGGCCACTCTTCTCCTTCGGTGGCCTGCGGTCGGGTTGCCGTCCGCAAGCCGTTGTCAGTGCACTGGCACACCTGTCATGCGCGTGCTCATCGGTGCTGGCTCATCGAGCGCTCATCGTCGTCGTCCGCCCTTTCGGCGAGGTCCACGTCGGCTGGTGCCTGGTGGTGCTGGTGATCTGCTGGCGTACGAGCGTGAGGTCGAACGGCCCCTCGGCGCGCAGGGCGCGACCGAAAGCCCGTCGGCGCTCCGCCAGGGCGAGGCACTCCGGGTCGGGGTGCAGGTGGGCACCCCTGCCCGGCAGGCGACCCCGCAGGTCGGGCACCAGCACGGTGGCCGGTGCCGCGACCCCGGCTGATCGCTCAGCCGCACTGTCGGTCACGACGACGCGCAACAGATCTGACTTGGCAGCCCGGGACCGGCAACCCACACAGGTGCGCACCGGCTCCGCGCGCTTCGTCACCGCGAGAGTCTAGCCCCGCGGTCGGGCGTGGCGCGAACCGTCACCCGCCGTCGGGCTCCGCGGCGGGGGTGTCGGGCCGGATGTCGATCCGCCATCCGGTGAGCCTCGCGGCCAGCCGGGCATTCTGGCCCTCGCGGCCGATGGCCAGCGAGAGCTGGTAGTCGGGGACCACCACGCGGGCAGCCTTGGCGGCGGCGTCGACGACGGCGACCGAGCTGACCGTGGCCGGTGACAGAGCGTTACCGACGAACGTGGCAGGGTCCTCGTCCCAGTCGACGATGTCGATCTTCTCGCCGTGCAACTCGGTCACCACCGCGCGCACCCGGGCGCCCAGCGGCCCGATGCAGGCCCCGCGGGCCCGCACGGTCGGTGCGTGCGAGCGCACGGCGACCTTGGTGCGGTGGCCGGCCTCGCGGGCGATCGCGCAGATCTCGACGGTGCCGTCGGCGATCTCCGGCACCTCCATCGCGAACAGCTTCTTGACGAGGTTCGGGTGGGTCCGGCTGACGGTGACCTGCGTGCCCCGCATGCCCCGGTTGACCTGCAGCACGTAGCAGCGCAGCCGCTCCCCGTGGACATAGCTCTCCCCGGGCACCTGCTCGGCCGGTGGCAGCACGGCTTCGAGGTCACCGAGGTCGATGAAGACCGGCCCGTCCGGCCGCACACCGGCATGGGCCTGGATGACGCCGCTGACGACGTCGCCCTCCTTGCCGGACCACTCGCCGAAGGTCGTGTCCTGCTGGGCGTCCCGCAGCCTGGTCATGATGACCTGCTTGGCGGTCATCGCGGCGATCCGGCCGAAGCCCTCGGGGGTGTCGTCCCACTCCCGGGCCGGCTCACCGGTCTCGTCGAGCTCCTGCGCCCAGACCCGCACCTCGCCGGTCTTGCGGTCGAGCTCGACGCGGGCGTGCGCGGCGGCCCCGGCTGTGTGCTGGTACGCCGCGAGGAGGGCGCTCTCGATGGCCTCGACCACGGTGTCGAAGGACACGTCCTTCTCGCGGACGAGGGAGCGCAGCGCGAGCACGTCGATGTTCATCGCGGCTCCTCCCGGCCGAACTCGACCTGCACCCGGCCGGGGCCGAGCACCGGCTGCTCGACGGTCCGGTCCGCACCGTCGACGTCGAACGTGACGCCAGCCTCGTCGGCCCGCCGCACGCGGGCGGTGAGCACCTCCCCGTCGGCGAGGGTGACCCGGACGAGGCGACCGGTCGCCCGCCGCCAGTGCCGGGGCAGCGTGAGCGGCCGGTCGACCCCGGGCGAGGTGACCTCGAGCGTGTAGGGGACCTCCCCCAGGGCGTCACCGGCGTCGAGCGCCGCGGAGACCTCGCGGGAGACCTCGGCGACGGCGTCGAGGTCGACCCCGCCGTCGCGGTCGACGACCAGCCGCACGACCCGGCGGCGCCCCGCGGTGGTGACGGTGACGTCCTCGAGGTCGTAGCCGGCGGCGGCGACGGTCGGCTCCACGGCCGCGCGCACCTGCTGTCGGGAGATGCCGGCACGACCACACCTCCCGCTCTTCTCTTGTCCGCCCGCGGCGGGCCGAGCCCGAGCCGCTCCGGCGGTATGCCTGCTGCTGTGGAAGCCTACCGGGGCCGGTGGTGAGAGGATGCGCACCGATGCGACGCCCGGGCCGGACGCCCGCCGGCGGCCCGGTCCCGGCGCCCGGGCCGGTGCTGAGCCGGCGCGCCGTGCTGACCGGGGGCCTGGTGCTCACCGTCGTCGCCTGCCGGCACCGCGACCGGCAGGCGGCCGGCGAACCCGCCGACGCCGCCGCCCTGGCCGCCGCCCGGCGCTCGGAGCTGGCGCTGCTGGCGTCCTACGACGCCGCGATCCTCGCGGCCCGCCCGGCGGCCGCGGCCCGGCTCGCCACGGCCAGGGCCGCGCACGCCGAGCACCTGCAGGCGGTGGACCGGCTCGCGGGGACACCGAGGCCCGGCGGGGCGGCCCCGTCGGCCTCCCCGCCGCCCTCGCCGCCCTCGGAGGCGGAGGTGGCGACGCGGGAGCACGCGAGCGTCGCACCGCTGCAGGCGGCGGCCGTGACGGCCCGGTCCGGCCGGTCGCAGCCACCCTCGCGAGCGTTGCCGCCGCGCACGCAGCGCGCCGGGCCGGCGCTCCGATGAGCGCCGTCGAGGCGCTGCTGGCCGCCCTGCGGATCGAGCACCAGGTCGGCTACGGGTACGGCGTGGTCGGCGCGCACCTGCCCGGCCGGCTGCGCGAGCAGTGCCGGCACCGGCTCGACGAGCACGCCCGCCTGCGGGACGCGGTGACGGCGCTGGTGCGGACCGCCGGAGCGACGCCGGCCGCCCCGGAGCCGGCGTACGTGCTGCCCGCACCGATCGCGGGCCGGGATGACGCGCTGGCGCTGGCGATCCGGCTGGAGGAGGCGGTCACCGGCGCGCAGTGGGACCTCGTGGCCGCAGCCGCGGCCGGGAGTCCGGCCCGCCGCCTCGGCGTCGACGCGCTGGCGGCCGCGGCGACCTGGGCGGCACGCTGGCGGGTCGCGGCCGGGACGGGGGCGTCGCCGGCGCTGCCCGGCCGGCCGTGACGGGTCAGCCGGCGCCGAGCCAACCGTCGACGACGCCGACGAGCTCGGCGAGCTCGTCCACGGTCGCGTCCGGCTCGATGTCGTAGCCGGGCACCGCGTCATTGCGGATCCAGACCGCACGCATGCCGATCGACTTGGCCCCGCGGATGTCGTCCCAGAGCCGGTCGCCCACGAACACCGCCCGCTCCGGGTCCACCCCGACGTCGTTGAGGACCGCCGCGAACGCCGCTGGATGCGGCTTCACGAAGTCGAGGTCGCTCGTGTAGACGCGGGCGTCGAGCAGGTCGAGCAGCCCGTCGCGGGCGAGCCACTCCTCGTGCTGGCGCCGCGGCCAGTGGGTGTTGGACAGGAGGCCGGTGCGCAGCCCCCGGTCACGCAGCGCGTGCAGCACCCGCCGGGCGTCGGGTCGGGCGTGGCTGGTGGGCGCCCAGTGGCTGAGGTAGGACTCCACCGCCTTCGCGTGCACGGTCTCCTCCACGGGCAGCCCGACCGCCGCGCTCGCCGCCTGCAGGACCTCGTGCGTGGTGGCGCTGCGCAACGTCGAGCGGGTCCGGTCCCAGACCTCGCGCTCGGCGGCGAGCAGAGCGGCGGCGAGCTCGTCGGCGCGGTCCGGTGCGAGCACCTCGGCCGCGACCTGCCACGCGTCGATGAGGTCGACCGAGTGGAACGTCGTGAGGGTGCCACCCCAGTCGAAGAGGACCGCCTCGATCACGAGCCGAGCTCGGCCACGACGGCACCGACCGGCACCCTGCGCCGCTCGCCGCTGCGCCGGTCCTTCACCTCGACCTCGCCGTCGGCGAGCGCCTTGCCGACGACCACGATCGTCGGCATGCCGAGCAGGTCGGCGTCGGCGAACTTCTCCCCCGGCGACGCGGCCCGGTCGTCGAGCAGCACCCGCCGCCCGGCCGCGTCGAGGTCGGTCGGCGATCCGCTCCGCCGCCTGCCCGCTGCTCGTCGCTCTTGCCGACCGGGACGACGTGGACGTCGTACGGCGCGACGGACGGCGGGCCAGCACAGCCCGGCGGCATCGCCGGTCTGCTCGGCGATCGCGGCGACCGCGCGCGAGACGCCGATGCCGTAGGAGCCCATGGTGATGCGGATCGGCTCGCCGTCCGGGCCCTGGCGCGTCCAGCCCGAAGGCGTCGGCGTACTTGCGGCCCAGCTGGAAGATGTGCCCGATCTCGATGCCGCGGGCGATCTCGAGGGCCGAGCCGCAGCCGGGCGCACCGGTCGCCGTCCCGGATCTCGACCGCGCCGAGCTCGCCGGCCGGCTCGAAGTCGCGGCCACGGACGACGTCGGCGGCGTGCTTGTCCACCTCGTTGGCACCGGTGACCCAGCCGCTGCCGGGCACGACGAGCGGGTCGACGAGGTAGCGGACACCGACCTCGGCGAGCAGCTGCGGGCCGATGTAGCCGCGGACCAGCCGGGGCTCCTGCGCCAGGTCGTCGGCGTCGGCCTGCGCGACCTCCGACCGGCTCGAGCTGGCCGGCGATCCGCTTGAGGTCGACCTCGCGGTCGCCGGGCACGCCGACGACCAGCAGCTCGCCACGTCCTTCGCGCCCGGCTGCCGGGTCTTGAGCACGACGTTCTTCAGCGTGTCGGCGGCGGTGAACGTGCTCCCCCCGGTCGGCCACGCGTCCATCGCGTTGAGCCGGTCGACCAGCGTCTCGATGGTCGGCGTCGTCCGGCGTGTCGAGCACCCGGGACCGCCGGATGCGCCGACGGGTCCGCTCGCGGCCGGGCGTGCCGCGATCTCCACCGCCTCGGTGTTGGCGGTGTAGTCGCAGGACGTGCACTGCACGAACGTGTCCTCGCCGTGCTCGGCGGGCGCCAGGAACTCCTCGCTCGCCGACCCGCCCATCGCGCCGGAGACGGCGAAGGCGATGCGGTAGTCGAGCCCGAGCCGGTCGAAGATGCGCCGGTAGGCCACGCGGTGCGCGTCGTACGACGCCTGCAGCCCGTCGTCGTCGAGGTCGAAGGAGTAGGAGTCCTTCATGACGAACTCGCGGCCGCGCAGCAGCCCGGCGCGGGGCCGCGCCTCGTCGCGGTACTTCGTCTGGATCTGGTAGAGCGTCACCGGGAAGTCGCGGTAGGACGAGTACTCGCCCTTCACGAGGGTGGTGAACAGCTCCTCGTGCGTCGGGCCGAGCATGTAGTCGGCGCCCTTGCGGTCGTGCAGCCGGAAGACGTTGTCGCCGTACTCGGTCCACCGGCCGCTGGTCTCGTAGTAGTCGCGCGGCAGCAGCGCGGGGAAGAGCACCTCCTGGCGCGCCCATCCGGTCCATCTCCTCGCGCACGACCTGGGCGACCCGGTCGAGGACGCGCTTGCCGAGCGGCAGCCAGGTGTAGATGCCCGGGCGCGGTCCGGCGGACGTAGCCCGGCGCGGACCAGCAGCCGGTGCGACGGCACCTCGGCGTCCGCCGGGTCCTCGCGCAGGGTGCGCAGGAACAGCTGCGACATGCGGGTGACGCACGCGGCCCGGCTGACTGACGCGCCTCGTCCGCGCCGAACCGTTTTCGCGCGCGGGACCCGCGGCCCTCGAGCCGTTTATCGCAGGCGGTGCGACGTCGCTGCCACGGCGCCGGCGGCATAGCGCACGCCGGCGCCCTGGCTCGCCCGACGTCGTACAGGGGCGGGTCGACGCAGTCGTCGCGGAAGTCGACCTCGGCCCGGTCTCGCCGTGCCGGATGTCGCGGACACCGGTCCAGAACGGCTCGTGCGGTGTCCTCCCTCGCGGATCCGCTCGAGCAGTTGCTCGACGTCCGCCCCGGAGTGCCCGGCGCCGGCCGGGATCGTCGGCCGACAGCGCCGGCGCGTCCAGCGCGTCGATGTCGCCGACGATGCGCCGCTCGCGCTCGTAGTCCTCGTCCCGGTGCGCCGAGCCAGTGCCGCTCGAGCAGGTCCCGCAGGTCGCGGCTCTCCCACCCGCAGATCTCGAACGCGTCGGGGCAGCGCGGGTGGAACGAGCAGCCCAGCGGCGGCCGGGCGGCGTCCGGCACCTCGCCTCGGGGCAGGTCGCGCGGCACGCTCTTGGCCGGGTCGGGCTCCGGGATCGCCCGCGAGCAGCGACCGCGTGTAGGGATGCTTGGGGTCGGCGTAGATCTGCTCCGCCGGCCCGTACTCGACGATCCGGCCGAGGTACATGATCGCGATGGTGTCGCAGAAGAACTTGGCGGTCGCCAGGTCGTGGGTGATGTAGACGTAGGTCAGCCCCAGGTCGTTCTTCAGGTCGATCATCAGCTCGAGGATCTTCGCCCGCACGCTCATGTCGAGCATCGACACCGGCTCGTCGGCGACGAGCAGCTCCGGCCCGAGGATGATCGCGCGGGCGATGACCGCCCGCTGCTTCTGCCCGCCGGACAGGTCGCCGGGGTACTTGCGCAGGAACTGTTCGGCCGGGGACAGGCCGACCCGCTCGAGCGCCGCGCGAGACCCGCGCTCGGAGCTCGCCCTCGTCGCTGGGCGACGCCGTGGATCCGCAGCGGGTGGCCGATCGCGGTCAGCATGTCCATCGCCGGGTTGAGCGAGGCGTTCGGGTCCTGGAACACCATCTGCATCCGCCGCCGCAGCGGACGCAGCTCCGACTCGGACAGGTCGGTGATGTCGCCGCCGCCGAGCCGGATCCGGCCGCGCGGTGGCTGCGACGCTGCGCAGGATCGCCCGGCCGAGCGTCGTCTTGCCGCTGCCCGACTCGCCGACGACGCCGAGCACCTCGCCCGCGGCGCAGCTGGAACGACACACCGTCGACGGCCTTGACCGCGCCGCTGGCTGCGCCGGTGAACCGCTCGCAGCAACCGCCGCGCAGCGCGAAGTGCACCTGCAGGTCGTCGACGCTCGAGCAGCGGCTCCTCGGTCGTCCGGCGACCAGGCGTCCGGTCTCAGGCTTCGTCGGCAACGCCGATCTCCTCCCGCTCGAGCGGCTCGTCCCGCCCGGCCGGGATCTGGTCGGCCGGACCGTGCAGCCAGCAGTCGACCTGCTGGCCGAGCTCGGTTGCACCGTCGGCGGGTGCCGGCGTCGGGCAGACCCGCATCGCGTCCGGGCAGCGGGGGTGGAACCGGCAGCCGGACGGCGGGTCGACCAGGTCGGGCGGCGCACCGGGGATGTAGTGCAGCTCGGTCGTCGACAGGCTGATCGTCGAGGCGAGGAGCTCGCGGGTGTAGGGGTGTGCCGGGCTCGCGAACGACGCCCGGGCGTCGCCCTGCTCGGCGATCCGGCCGGCGTACATCACCGCCACCCGGTCGCACGCCTCGGCGATGATGCCGAGGTTGTGGGTGATGAGCAGGATCGCGGTGTCGAAGTTGCGCTTGATGTCCTGGAGGATCCCGAGGATCTGCGCCTCGACGAGCACGTCGAGCGCCGTCGTCGGCTCGTCGGCGACGACGAACGCCGGGTTGAGCACGAGCGCGAGCGCGATCATGATGCGCTGCCGCATGCCGCCGGAGAACTCGTGCGGGTAGTTGCGTGAATCGCGTGGGCGGGATCCCCATCGCGCCGAGCGCGTCGATCGCCCGCCGGCGCATCTGCTCCTTGGACAGCTCCGGGTGGTGCGCGCCGCAGCGTCTCGAGGAAGTGGTCCGAGATCCGCATGAGCGGGTTGAGCCGGGTCATCGGCTCCTGGAAGATCAGCCCGAGGTCCGGGCCCCGCAGCGCGCGCAGCCGGCGGCGCGACATGGTGACGAGGTCGTTGCCCTGGAACAGCACCTGCCCGGTCGTCTTCGCCGCGTCCGGCAGCAGGCCGAGGACGCCGCGGCCGAGCGTCGACTTGCCGCAGCCGGACTCCCCCACCAGGCCGAGCGTCTCGCCGCGGCGCAGGTCGAAGGTGACGCCGTCGACGGCGCGCACCGCTCCGCGGGCGGTGCCGTACCAGACCTTCAGGTCACGGACCGACAGGACGGGGTCGGACGCCGAGGGCTGCGGCAGCGGGCCGTCACTGAGCGACATCGACGGCCTCCTCGTCGGCTCGCATCGCGGCGGGGTCGACCGGGCAGCAGCTGGCGGCGGCGGAGCACCGGGTTGAGCAGGTCGTTGAGGCTCTCGCCCGACGAGAGTCAGGCCGGTGACCAGCAGCACGATCGCCAGGCCCGGGAAGACCGACGTCCACCAGATGCCGCCGCTCGCCTCGCCCAGCGCACGCTGCAGGTCGTAGCCCCACTCGGCCGCCTCGGTGGGCTGCACGCCGTACCCGAGGAAACCGAGGCCGGCCAGGGTGAGCAGGGCGTCGGCGGCGTTCAAGCGTGGCGATGACCGGGACGTTCTGGATGACGTTGCCGAACACGTAGCGGCCGATGATGGTCCGCGGCTTCGGCGCCCAGCACCCGCGCGGCCTCGACGTAGGGCTCCTCGCGCACGCTGATGACGCTGTTGCGGATGACGCGGAAGTACTGCGGGATGTAGATGACGGTGATCGATATCGCGGCCGACATGATCCCGCTGAAGCTCGCCCCGAGGAAGTCGAACTTCCCGCGCAGCAGGAACGCGATGAGGATCGCGAGCAGCAGCGAGGGGAAGGCGAACATCGCGTCCATGACGAGCACGAGCACCCGGTCGAGCGGGCCGCCGTAGTAGCCGGAGAACAGTCCGAGCGGGACGCCGACGCAGCAACGACACGACCACCGCGATGGACGATGACCTCGAGCGCGGTGCGCGAGCCGTAGACGATGTGGCTGAACACGTCCGTCGGCATGATGTTGGTGCCGAGCCAGTGCTCGCCGGACGGCGGCGCCCGCTTCGGGAAGCGGTCGCCCGCGGCGTCGCGGTACTGGTCGAAGCCGTACGGCGAGATCAACGGCGCGAAGATGGCGAAGACGACGAAGACGCAGCACGAGCGCGAGCCCGATGTAGAGCACCCACTTCGGGCAGGCCGCGCGCCTCGCCGACCGGGCGCGAGGACGCGGCGCAGGCCGGCGAGCCGCGCCGCGGCGCGTCGGGAGCGCCGCGGGTCGCGGAGGCGGCTCGGAGCCACGAACTCGCGGTCACCAGTACCGCACCCGCGGGTCGATGAGCGCGGTGACGAAGTCGATCAGCAGGCTGACGACCACGACGATCAGCGCGAACACGGTGACGATGCCCTGCACCATCGACGTAGTCGCGGTTGTTGAGGTAGTGGATGAGCGCGTGGCCGATGCCGGGCCAGTTGAACGTCTTCTCCGTCAGCACCGCGCCGGACAGCAGCAGCGCGGCCTGCAGCCCCATGACGGTGACGACCGGGCACCAGCGCGTTGCGGAACGCGTGCCGGAGCGACGACCCGGCGCTCGCTGACGCCGCGGGCCCGCGCCGCCTCGATGTAGTCGTGCTTCAGCGTCTGGATGACGTTGACGCGCACCAGCCGGATGAAGACGCCGCAGAGCAGCAGCCCGAGGGTCAGCGCCGGCAGGACGAGGTGCACGCAGCACGTTGCGGAAGCGCGTCCCAGTCGCCGTTGATGACCGCGTCGACGAGGATAGATGTTGGTGTGCGGGTCCTGGCGAGCCGCAGGTCCTGGAGCACGTCGGCCTGGCCGGAGCCGGGCAGCCAGCCGAGCTTGCGCGACGAACAGCAGCTGGAACAGGATGCCCGACGCAGAACACCGGCGCGGCGTAGGTGAGGATGCCGAACAACCGCCCGGCCGACGTCGAGCGGGGTGTCCCGGAACCGGCCGATCAGCACGCCGACGCCCAGACCCAGGACGAGCGCGAAGAGCAGGGCGGAGAGCGTCAGCTCGAGCGTCGCCGCCCCCTCGTGCGTGAGCACGTCGATCGACTGTCGTGTTGGAGCTCGTCGACCTCGCCGAAGTTGCCGTGCAGCGACGCCGCTTGAGGTAGTCGCCGTACTGCACGATCAGCGGCTTGTCGAACCCGAGCTCGTGCCGCTTCTGCTCGATGACCGACTGCGGCGCTGCCGGCCACCCAGCGCCGCCTGGACCGGGTCACCCGGAGCCACCCGCATGAGCACGAAGACGACGGTGAGCAGGATCCACCACCATCGGGATGACGAGCAGCAACCGCGTCAGAGCGTAGCGCGGCAACGATCCGACTCGCAGCGGGCCATCGAAGTGGCGAGCTGTCTCCTGGGGCATGGGCGCGGACGGGTCGGTGCCGGCGGTCACCGGCGCCGACCCGCATCCGACTCAGGACTTGCCGAGCACCCAGAACCGGAAGATGTAGTCCGGCTTCAGGGTGTCCTCGATGCCCGTGACGCCGTTCTTGACCACCGCGATCTGCTTGCCCTGCCAGACCGGGATCACCGGCGCGTCGGCGACGGTCTTCTCCTGGATCTGCTTGAAGATCGTCCGTCCGCTCGGCCGCGTCCGTGCTGCCCTGCTCCTGCTCGATGAGACGGTCGACCTCGGCGTTGTCGTAGTGGTCGTTGAGGAACGACGTCGACCTGTAGAACGACGCCGACGTAGTCGTCGGTGTCCGGGTAGTCCGGGAACCAGCCGAGCTGGTAGGCCGGGCACTTGTCGGTCGAGGCAGTTGCCGGTGTACTGCTCCCACTCCGTCGACTGCAGGTCGACCTTGAACAGGCCGCTGTCCTCGAGCTGGCCGCTTGATCTCGGTGTACTCGTCGCCGGACAGCGTCGCCGTAGTGGCGTCGGCGTCCACCAGATCTGCAGCTTGACCGGCGTCTGCACCCCGGCGTCCTTGAGCTCCTTCTCCGCCTTGGCCTTGTCCCGGCGATGCGCCGAACTCGTCCTTGTAGACGTCCTCGTGCCCGTCCAGGCCCTCCGGCACCATCGAGTAGAGCGGGTCGACGGTGCCCTCGTAGACGTTCTTCGCGATCGAGTCGCGGTCGATCAGGTACGCCGCCGCACGCCGGATCGCCAGCTTCTGCGCGTCGCTGTCGCCCGGGCATCGTCTTCAGGTTGAAGACCAGGTAGCGGATCGCGCCGCCGGGGCCGTCGACGCTCTGGAGGCCGCTGCTTGCCGCGCAGGTCCTTGCAGCGCCGTCGGGGCTGAGGCTCCGGTAGGCGACGTCGACCTTGCCCGCCTGCGACGTCGAGCTTCAGCGCGTTCTCGTTCTGGTAGTACTTGATCACCAGACCGCCGTTGGCTGAGCTGCAGGTCGCCCGCCGTACTTGTCGTTCGGGCACGAACTGCGCCGTCTGGTTGCGGCTGGTAGCTCTCCAGCTTGTAGGGCCCGGAGCCGACGATCTTGTCGTCGCGCCGAGGACCTTGTCGCCGGGAACACCTTGGAGTCGACGATCGCGCCGGCACCGGTGGAGATGATGTAGTCCCACAGCGCGTTGGGCGAGCTGAGGTGGAAGACGACCGTCTTGTCGTCGGTCGCCTCGGTCTTGATCCATCGCCGCGAGCAGGCCGGACGGGCCCGCTCGGGTCGTTGATCTTGATCAGGCGGTCGAAGGAGAACTTCACGTCCTGCGCCGTCACCGGGTCGCCGTTGGAGAACGTCAGCCCGGCCTTGAGCGTGCACGTCCAGGTCTTGAAGTCCTTCGACGGGTCGCAGGACTCGGCGGCGTCGGGCTCGGTCTTGAGCGTGTCCGGGTTGACCCGCACGAGGGTCTGGTAGACGTTGTAGATCACGTTCCAGCTGGGCAGGTCGTAGGCCTTGGCCGGGTCGTAGGACACCGGCTTGTCGGTGCTCCCCCAGATGATGGTCTGGTCGCCCCCACCGGCGTTGTTGGTGCCGCCGCCGCCACTGCTGCTGCCCCCGCAAGCCGCGGTCGCGAGCAGCACGCCCGCTGCCGCCACGGCGATACCGGCACGCCTGTGTGCCTTCTGCATGGAAGCTCCTCCCGATCGGATGTCAGGGCGCAGTCAATCCGAACCAGGACGATCCGGCAACGATCGAGGGCCGCCGCGACCTGATCGTTATGGAGCGCTGGTGGGGACCCGGTCAGAACAGGACGGACATGAAAGAACCCACGTCGCGGAAGCCGACGCGCTCGTAGGCGCGGCGGGCCGGGGCGTTGAAGTCGTTGACGTAGAGGCTCACCGCGGGGGCCACCGAGTCGAGGCACTCCGCGACGACCGCGGCCATGCCGTGGACCGACAGCCCCTGGCCGCGCAGGGCGGGGTCGACCCACACGCCCTGGATCTGGCAGGCCGCGGCGGTCACCGCGCCGACCTCTGCCTTGAACAGCACCCGACCGGCCTCGATCCGGGCGAAGGAGCGCCGGGCGTGCACCAGCTCGGACACCCGCGCCCGGTAGAGCGCGCCGCCGTCGCCGGCGACCGGGGAGACCCCGACCTCCTCGGTGAACATGGCGACGCTGGCCGGCAGCAGCACGTCGATCTCCTCCGGCTCGACCCGCCGTACGCCGGGGTCCGGAGCCACGGCGGGGGCGGTGTCGGCCACCATCAGCGGCTGGCACGGACGCACGTCGCGCGCCGGGCCCCATGCCTCCTCCAGGGCCGTCCAGAGCGGCCCCACGAGGTCGGCCGGGCCGACGATCGACGAGCAGCGCCGGCCCTGGCGCCGGGCCCGGTCGGCGAACCCGCGCAGCGCCCGCACGTCACCCGCGACGGGGACGAGGTTGGCGCCGGCGTAGCAGAGCCCGGTGAGCCGACCGTCGGCGTAGTGCCCCCACATCTCGGCGGCGAGCCGCCAGGGCTGCAGCCCGACCGCCTCGACCCGCGACTGGACGAAGACGTTGGCGACGGGGTCGCGGTTCAGCACCTCCAGCACGGCCGGGAGGTCGCGGTCGTCGAGCACCCGGACCGGCGCGGTCCTCAGCATCGCCGCCCGCCCCCCGGCTCTCGCCCCGCGGCCACGGTCCGTCAGGAGACCGAGACGGACGGCTCGCCGGAGGCGGCGCCGGCGCTCTCCATCTCGTCGGCGATGCGCATCGCCTCCTCGACGAGGGTCTCGACGATCTGCGCCTCGGGCACGGTCTTGATGACCTCCCCCTTGACGAAGATCTGACCCTTCCCGTTGCCCGACGCCACACCGAGGTCGGCCTCGCGCGCCTCGCCGGGGCCGTTGACGACGCACCCCATGACGGCGACCCGGAGCGGCACGGTCATGCCCTCGAGGCCGGCCTGGACCTTGTCCGCGAGCGAGTAGACGTCGACCTGGGCCCGCCCGCACGACGGGCACGAGACGATCTCGAGCCGGCGCTGGCGCAGGCCGAGCGACTCCAGGATCGCGATGCCGACCTTGACCTCCTCGACCGGAGGTGCCGAGAGGGACACGCGGATGGTGTCGCCGATGCCCTCCGCCAGCAGCGCCCCGAACGCCACCGCCGACTTGACGGTGCCCTGGAAGGCCGGGCCGGCCTCCGTGACACCGAGGTGCAGCGGGTAGTCGCAGCGCTCGGCCAGCAGCCGGTAGGCCTGGATCATCACCACCGGGTCGTGGTGCTTCACCGAGATCTTGATGTCGCGGAAGCCGTGCTCCTCGAACAGCGAGCACTCCCACAGCGCGCTCTCGACGAGCGCCTCCGCGGTCGCCTTGCCGTACTTGTCCAGCAGCCGCTTGTCGAGCGAGCCCGCGTTGACGCCGATCCGGATGGGCGTGCCGGCATCGGCGGCCGCCCGCGCGATCTCCTTCACCTTGTCGTCGAACTGCTTGATGTTGCCGGGGTTGACGCGCACGGCCGCGCATCCGGCGTCGATCGCGGCGAAGACGTACTTCGGCTGGAAGTGGATGTCGGCGATGACCGGGATCTGGGAGTGCTTCGCGATCTCCGGCAACGCCTCGGCGTCGTCCTGGCTGGGGCAGGCGACGCGCACGATCTGGCACCCCGAGGCGGTCAGCTCGGCGATCTGCTGCAGCGTGGCGTTGACGTCGGTCGTCGGCGTGGTGGTCATCGACTGGACGCTGACGGGTGCGTCGCCCCCCACCTTGACGCCGCCGACGTCGATCTGCCGGCTCAGCCGCCGGGGTGCGAGCGAGGGTGGAGGCAGCTCCGGGATCCCGAGGTCGACGGCGGTCATCCGCGAACCTCCGACACGACGGTCACCGCTCTCACTGGATCGTGATCGGGTTGACGATGCCGGCGTAGATCAGCAGCAGCGACAGCCCGATGAACAGGGCAACCACAGCGTAGGTGACCGGCATGATCTTGAGCAGGTCGACGCGGCCCGGGTCGGGCCGGTGGAACCAGCTGTACACCCGCCGGCGGCCGCTCTCGTAGCCGACGATGGCGATGTGCCCGCCGTCGAGGGGGAGCAGCGGGAGCAGGTTGAACAGCCCCACGAAGAAGTTGACCTGGGCCACGATCAGCATGAGGTTCGCGACGCGGGCACCCAGAGACACGTGGGCCTGTGCGATCTGCCCGCTGATCCGGGCGATGTCGACGACGCTCGCCGCGCCGTTCTCGCGCGGCTCGCCCTTGAGGATCACCGACACCTGGTGCGGCAGGTCGCCGAGCGCCGTGACGGTCGAGGTGAAGAAGGTGCCGAGAGTGCTGAACGTGCGCGGCACCGCGGCGGCGACACCCACCTGCTCCGGCTCCACCCGGGGGTAGAAGCCGACCTTGCCGACCTCCTGCCCGTCCCGCCGCACCGCGACCGGGGTGAGAGGGACCTGGACCCGGCTGCCGTCCCGGACCACCGTGAGGGTCACCTGCTCCCCCGCGCTGTGCTGCAGCGTGGCGACCATCGTGGCGTAGTCGCTCACCGGCTGGCCGTCGACCGCGACGATCCGGTCCCCGCCGAAGAGCTTGCCCCGCGCCGGGGACCGGGGGTCCGAGGCGGTGCACGACGAGCGGTTGACGTCGGTGACGACGCAGGCGGTCGTGCTGTCGATGGTCAGCGTGGGTTCGGCGGTCAGCGGGTCCCCGGTGCTCGCGATCACGCCGTAGAGGACGAGGATCGCGATGATGAAGTGGACGACGGAGCCGGCGGCCAGGACGACCACCCGCTGTCCCGTCGGCTGCCGGTAGAAGGCGCGGCCCTCGTCGCCGGGGTCCAGCTCCTCCAGCGGGGTCATGCCGACGATCTTCACGAAGCCGCCGGCGGGGATGGCCTTGACGCCGTACTCGGTCTCCCCGCGCCGGGTCGACCACAGCGTCGGGCCGAAGCCGACGAAGAACCGGGTGGCCTTCATGCCGTACCGCTTCGCGGTGGCGAAGTGACCGAGCTCGTGCAGCATCACCGACAGCAGCAGCGCGATGACGAAGGTGACGACACCGACGGCGTAGGTCATGTGCGTCCCCCCGCCGCGGTGACGAGCTCCCGCGCGCGACGGCGGGCGCCGCGTTCGGCTTCCAGGACGTCGTCGACCGTGAGCGAGCCGTCGGCGGTCGATGCCCCCTGCTCGGCCACGACGGTGGCGACCGTGTCGACGATGCCGAGGAAGGGCAGCCGGCCGTCGAGGAAGGCGGCCACGGCCTCCTCGTTGGCCGCGTTGAACACCGCCGGTACGATACCGCCCCGCCGCCCCGCCTCCCGCGCGAGCTGGACCGCCGGGAACGCGTCCGTGTCGAGGGGCTGGAACTCCCAGGAGGTGGCGGTCGACCAGTCGACCGATGGCGCCGCGTCCGGAAGCCGGTCCGGCCAGGTCAGCGCCAGCCCGATGGGGAGGTGCATGTCGGGCGGGCTCGCCTGGGCGATCGTCGAGCCGTCGGCGAACTCGACCATCGAGTGCACGATCGACTGGGGATGGACGACGACGTCGATGGCGTCGTAGGGAACGTCGAACAGCCAGTGCGCCTCGATGAGCTCCAGCCCCTTGTTGACGAGCGTCGCCGAGTTGACGGTGACGACGGGCCCCATGTCCCAGGTGGGGTGCGCGAGCGCCTGGGCGGGCGTGACGGCCGTCAGCTCCTCGCGCCGGCGGCCACGGAACGGGCCGCCGCTCGCGGTCAGGACGAGCCTGCGAACCTCGGCCCGGCCACCGGCGCGCAGACACTGGGCCAGCGCGGAGTGCTCGGAGTCGACCGGCACGATCTGGCCGGCGCGGGCGCGTGCCGCCACCACCGGGCCGCCGGCGACGAGGGACTCCTTGTTGGCCAACGCGAGCGTGTGGCCCGCGTCGAGCGCGGCGAGCGTCGGGACCAGGCCGATCGACCCCGTCATGCCGTTGACCACCAGGTCCGCCGTCGGCCAGGCGGCGAGCTCGCCGGCCGCCTCCGGGCCGGCGAGGATCTTGGGCAGGGTGAAGTCGCCCCGCGCGAAGCCCTGCTGCTGAGCGGCGGCGAACAACGCCAGCTGGACGTCCTCGGTGGCGGTCGCCCGGGCCACCGCCACCGCCTCGACCTCGAACTCGAGCGCCTGTCGCGCCAGCAGGTCGGGGCGGTCGCCGCCCGCGGCGAGCCCCACGACACGGAACCGACCCGGGTTCGCGCGGACGATGTCGAGCGCCTGGGTGCCGATCGATCCGGTGGAGCCGAGCAGCACGACGTTGCGGGTCACCCGTCCATTGTCGCCCAGGTCCGGCGGTGCTCGCCCGGCTAGCCGGAAAGGGACAGTGACCAGACGCACCGGCCGAACGTCGACACGTAGAGCCGGCCGTTCCCCGGGACGTGCCGCAGGTGGGTGGCAGCGACGTTGGGCAACCCCCGCCCGAGCAGGTGCCAGCGCACGTGCCCGGCCGCGCTGGTGAAGACCCCGGCGTCCCCGGCCAGGTAGAGCCGGGAGCCGACGACGACGAGATCGTTCACCGGCGCCCGGGGCAGGTTGGCACTGATGTCCCGCCAGGTGACCCCGTCGTCGGTGCTGCGGAAGACGTACGCCGTCCGGTCACCGGAGCGGAACCCGCTGTAGGTGACGTAGACGGTGTCGGGGTCCGCCGGGTCCGTCGTCACGTCGGAGACCCACTGGTCCGGCAGCGCGGGCGACGTGACCTGCGACCAGAGGCCGCCACCGGTCGCGGTCTTCCAGAGCAGACCGTTGTCCGTCCCGGCCCAGATCCGGTTGCCGTCGTCCGGGCTGACGTCGAGCGTCGTGACCGTGCCGTAGTGGGCGGCGTAGAGCGGGTTGAGCTCGGTGCCGGGGTCGAGCCGGCCCAGGTCGGTGCTGATCGGTGTCCACGTGACGCCGCCGTCGGCGGACCGGTTCACGATGTCGCCGGCGTAGTAGACGGTCGACGGCCGGCGCGGGTCGAACGCCATGGGGGTGAAGTAGTTGTGCCGGTCGGAGACGGTGAGCTGATCGAACTCGCGCATGCCGTCGCCGCCGTCGGTCGAGACCGCACAGGCGCCGTACTGGTAGCAGGCGAACACGTTGTCCTTGTCCCGCGGGTTGATGAGGTTCTGCTGGCCGTCGCCGCCGTAGTAGGCGTTCCACCCGGCCCGGCCCCGGTCGTCCTTGCCCCAGCTGCGCACCGAGCCGTTGTCCTGCAGGCCGCCGTTGATGCGGCGGGGGTCCTGCTCGCTGACGTCGAGGCCGTCGAACTGGGTCCACGGCTCGTACCGTGCCTTGACCCAGGTGTCGGGGTCGCCGCCGTGCGTCGACCGGTAGAAGCCACCGTCGTCGCCGAGGTAGACGAGCCCCGGCACCCGCGGGTCGAACCCCATCGCGTGCTGGTCCGCGTGCACGCCGCCGGACACCGCGAAGGACTGGCCGGCGTCGGTCGAGCGGTAGAGGTCGAGCCCGGCGACGAAGACATGCTGCGGATGGTGTGGGTCGACCCACAGGTGGGCGAACCACCAGCCGTAGACCGACTGCGAGTCGGCGAGGTCGGCCTGCGCCTGCGCCGGCGCGGTCCAGCTCGCACCCCCGTCGGTGGAGGTGAAGAACGCCTCGAACAGGCCGAGCGGGTCGTTCGCATAGATCATGTAGACCCTGCTCGGGCGGGTCGGGTCGATCGTCACGCCGACGCGACCGTTGGCCGACGTGGCGGGCAGCAGACCGTCGGCCGGCCCGAGCCGGGTCCAGGTCTGGCCGCGGTTGCTCGAGCGCCACAGCCCGGACCCCGCACCCGTGTAGGTGCGGACGTCGGCCCGCCGGATGTGGTCCCACATGCCGACGAAGATGCGGTTGGGACGGGTCGGGTCGACCGCTACGTCCGAGGCGCCGGTCGTGCCGTTGGGCGGGGCGAGGAGGCGGTCCCAGGAGCGGCCCCGGTCGTTGCTCACGTAGAGGCCGCGTTGGCCGCCGGAAACGAACAGGTTGCCCGAGACGGCGGCGTAGAGGCGCCGCGGGTTGCCCGGGTCGACGACCAGGCGCGCGATGGTGGACGAGCGGCGCAGGCCCAGGTGGCGCCACGTGCGGCCGCCGTCGGTCGAGCGATAGACCCCGTCGCCGCCGTAGGTGATGCTGCCCCCGCCAGGGTTGGTCTCCCCGGTGCCGGCGTAGAGCGTGCCGTCCGGCGACATGGCGATGGCGCCGACGGACTGGGGCAGGCGCCGCGGCCACGCCGGCTGGAAGGTGCGGCCCCGGTCCACCGTCCGCCAGACCCCGCCTCCCGCCGTCGCGACGTAGACGGTGCCCGTGTGCCGCGGGTCCAGCGCGAGGTCGACGACGCGCCCGCCGATGTTGGTCGGGCCCTCGAACCGCCACCGCCGGGCGAGCAGCCGCGGGGCCTCCCGGCGGGTGGCCCGGGCCACCGCCGCCCGCTGTCGCGCCACCGCGCGGAAGCTCGCGGCCGTCGGCGCGATGCCCGTCATCGACCGGGCGAACAGGTAACCGTCCTCGGGACCGAGCGGGTCCTCGACCTCGCCCACCCAGGACGCCCGCGTCCCACCCTCCCGGTGCGGGCGGACGACGTCCACGCCGGCGGCTGCCGTCACCAGCAGCGCCAGCCCGGCCGCAACCCACCGACGACGACGCAACAATGCTCCCCCCGAAGTCCTGGCCGGGTGCTGACGGTTAGACGAGGATCGCGACCTCGGGGCCACGGTGCTCCGGGTCACGCGCGGTCGGCTGCAGGCAGGTCGAGTCGTCGAAGGTCACCGCGATGCGGCCGTCCGGCAGCAGCGCGACGCTCTCGTAGTCGAACCGGTAGCCGGCGGAGCCGGTCACGTCGTTGGCCGTGTTGAGGTCGCCCTTGCCGACGAGGTAGGTCCGGTCCAGGCGTGGCCGCTGATGCGAGATGTCGACGCGGAACACCATGTCCTGGCCGTTGCCGTCCTTGTCGTCGAACCGCGCCGAGACGACCGCCTGTCCCAGCCGCCCGTTGGCGACGACGTCGTACAGGGTCGTGGGTCTCGAGAGTCCTGCCGCTGCCGTGGGGCGGCCGCAGCGTCGTCCGGGACCAGTGCCGCCCACCGTCGCGGGAGGTGGCCAGGACGAGCCGGTCATAGCCGGCGGACGGGTAGACCTCGGTGAGATAACCCCGGGAGTCCTGGCGGACGACCCCGAGCAGATCACCGCGGAGCTTGACGCACTGCCAGGTGGACGTGCCGGGCATCAGCCGGGCGACGGCACAGGGATCCTCGCCGGTCAGGTCGTCGTGGTTGTCGAGACGGAGGAGGCCGCCGCCGCTCAACGGCAGGGTGTGGGTCCCGGGAGTGCGGCTGCCACCAGTCGGCATCGGGGTTGCGCACCGTGCGCGATGCGGAACCTGCCGGTCGGCGCCTGCGCCTCCTCGTCGGCGAAGTACGACGGGTCACCGTAGTCCAGGCCGTCGGCGCTGAGGGTGTCGATGTCCTTGGTGATGCCACCACCGGTGACGTCCAGCACTGCTGGGTCCGGGCGCCGTCGAGGGTGAACGGGCCCCTGGCGTAGCTCAGCCAGGGGCGGTCGTAGAACGGCGACTTCATGACGACCTCGGAGACCTGCCAGGCATCCGACTGCGCGTCGTAGTGGTAGGCCTGGAGGTGGTCGCCGCTGTAGGCGTCCCAGGTCACGCCGTAGACGTCACCGCCGGGGCCGATGACGGTCGCGCCCTCACCACCGGCGATGACCGTGCCGTTGTCGTTCTGGTCCGGTACGTCGAACGGGACCTGGTACCAGTGCCGGCCGCCGTCGTCGGTGTACCAGGGGTAGGTCCCGCCGGACTCCACGACCCGGCCCGCCTGGGTCGCGCTGACGTAGGTCTCGCAGCAGTTGCCGCCGGCCGGCGGAGATGCGCCAGGCGGCGGTCCCGGAACGGCGGCCGTGGCGGTCGAAGACGGGGTACGACGACACCCGCACCGGCACGTCGACGAGCCGTGGTGTGGCGCCGCTCGTCGGTAGCGGCGGGACCGGGCCGGGGCTCCCCGCGAACGCCGTGGCGGATCCCACGGCGGCGGTCAGCGCGAGCGAGACGGCCAGGAGGCGGCGATGCTGCATGCCGCCTTGTTCGACGGGAAGCGCCGACCTCCTGCCCGCGGTGAGAGGGTGTGGCCGTGGCGTCGACATGGTGTAACTGGGCGGGCAACCAGCAAGCACAGCCGGTCGCGGTGGAGCATCCACGCGACACCGAGGAGGTCGCACTCCTCGTCAAGCAGGCGGCCGCATCCGGTCGCCACGTCAAGGCCGTCGGTGCCGCGCACTCGTTCACGGGTGCCGCGGTCACCGACGGCGTGCTCCTGAGCCTCGACCGGATGGACGGCGTCGTCGCCGCGGACACCGCCACCGGGCTGGTCACCGTGCAGGCCGGGATCCCGCTGCACCGTCTCAACCGGGCGCTCGCCGGGCTGGGGCTGGCGATGTCCAACCTCGGCGACATCGACCGGCAGTCGATCGCGGGCGCGACCTCGACCGGGACGCACGGCACCGGCCGCGGGTTCGGTGGGCTCGCGACGCAGATCCGCGGCCTGGAGATCGTCGTCGGCGACGGCTCGGTCGTCACCTGCTCGGCCACGGAGAGCCCGGCGTTGTTCGAGTGTGCCCGGGTCGGTCTCGGCGCCCTCGGCATCATCACCGCGGTGACCCTGCAGTGCGAGCCGGCGTTCACGCTCATGGCGGACGAGCGGCCGATGCCACTCACTGAGGTCGTCGAGCGCTTCGACGACCTCGCCGACAGCAACACGCACTTCGAGTTCTACTGGTTCCCGCACACCGACGTCGCGCTGACCAAGCGCAACAACCGGATGGGGCCCGACGAGGCGCCGCGACCGCTACGCCGTTGGCGGGGCTGGCTGGACGACGAGTTCTTCTCCAACACGGTCTTCGGTGCGGTCTGCGCGCTCGGTCGCCGGCGGGACGCCCTCGTCCCCCGACTCAACCGCACCGCCGCCAAGGTGCTCGGAGCGCGGCGCTACTCCGCGCCGTCGCACGAGGTCTTCACCTCACCGCGCCGGGTGCGCTTCGTGGAGATGGAGTACGCCGTCCCGCGGACGGCGGCACTCGACGCGGTCCGGGCGGTCCAACGGGTGATCGACCGGGACGGCCTGCGGATCTCCTTCCCCATCGAGGTGCGCGTCGCCGCGGCCGACGACATCCCGCTGTCGACGGCCTACGGCCGGGACTCCGCCTACGTCGCCATCCACCGCTATCGCGGCGAGCCGTTCGAGGGGTACTTCCGCGCCGTCGAGCAGGAGATGCGCGCTCTGGACGGGCGACCGCACTGGGGAAAGATGCACTGGCGCACGCATGAGGACCTGCGGCCGGTCGTACCCGCGCTTCGACGACTTCCTCGCCGCACGGGACGAGGCCGACCCCGGTCGGCTGTTCGCCAACGACTACCTCGAGACGGTGCTCGGACCATGACGTCGACCTACGACCTGCAGACCCCGGCGCTCGTCGTGGACCGTGCCGCGCTCGAGGCCAACCTCGCGCTCATGGCCGATGCGCTTCCCGGCCCACGGCTGCGACCACACGTCAAGGCGCACAAGTCCACTGCCCTCGCCCGGCTGCAGGCCGCCGCCGGGCACCACACGTTCACCTGCGCGACCATCCGCGAGGTGGAGGGGATGGCCGCGGCCGGCCTTGGTGCGGACCTGCTGCTCGCCAACGAGGTGCTCGACACCTCAAGGCTCGGCCGGGTCGTCGCGGCGGGTGCGCGCGTCACCGTGGCCGTCGACAGCGACGTCACCGTCCGCGCCGCGGCTGCGGGCGGGGTGCGCGAGGTGGTCGTCGACGTCAACGTCGGGCTGCCGCGTTGCGGGTGCGCGCCGGACGACGCCGGGCGGCTCGCGGACGAGGCACGGTCGCTGGGCCTGACCGTCCGCGGCGTCATGGGATACGAGGGACATCTCATGACCGTCCCCGACCCGGCCGACCGAACCCGGCAGACGGAGGAGTGCATGGCCCGGCTGCTGGCGGCACACGAGGAGGTCGGTGGCGACATCGTGTCGGCCGGCGGCACCGGGACCTACGCCGTCAACACCTGGGCCAACGAGATCCAGGCGGGCTCCTACGTGCTCATGGACACCGCCTACGGCGCGCTGCCCGATCTCCCGTTCGCCCAGGCGCTCTTCGTCGTCGGCACCGTGATCTCGCACACCCCGCCGGCGGACGGCATCCCCGGCTGGTGCGTGACCGACGTCGGGCTGAAGTCGCTCGGCATGGACCACGGCAACCCGAGCGTGCCGGGTGGCACGGTGTGGTTCTGCTCGGACGAGCACGTGACCTGGCAGCCGGACGACTTCGCCTCGGTGAGCGTCGGCGACCGCGTGCGCGTGCTCCCGGCGCACGTCGACCCGACCATCGCCCTGCACGAGCGCATGTGGGTGGTCGACGACGACGACGTCGTCGACGAGCTGCCCGTCGACCTGCGCGGCTGGTAAGCGGTTCGTAAGAAGCGCGGCACCACCAGCGGGGTGATACTGGGAAGACTCATCCCCTTCCGGAGGCGACCTCTGACCGATCACGCCCGCCACGACGAGCCCCCCGCCGCAGGCACGCCTGTCGGGCGCCGCGTCGTGCTCGGGCTGCTCGCGCTCGGCGGCGTCGGCGTCGCCACCGGCGGGTGGCTGTCCCGCACGTCCGGACGACTCGCGGGGGCGCTGTCGAAGAACGACCCGACCGGGCTCTCCGGCCTCATCCCGGGCTCCGGCTGGCGCTATTACACGGTGACCAGCGGCTTCCCCTACAAGCCACCGGCGGCCTACCGGCTGGCCGTGACCGGCAACGTCGGGCGCGAGCTGACGCTCACCGTCGACGACCTGAAGGCCATGCCACGGACCCGGCTCACGGCCGACTTCCAGTGCGTGACCGGTTGGCGCGTCCCGGACGTCCGGTGGGAGGGCGTCCGGCTCTCCGACGTGCTCGACGCGGCCCGCGCGGACGGCGACCAGCCGGCGGTGCGGTTCGTCTCCTACGACGGGACCTACACCGAGTCGCTGACGATGGAGCAGGCGCGGCGACCGGACGTGCTCGTGGTGGACACGCTCGACGGGAAGCCCATCGGGCGCGAGCACGGCGGGCCCGCCCGGCTGCTCGTCGCCCCGATGTACGGCTACAAGTCCTGCAAGTGGCTGTCCGAGATCCAGGTCACCGCCGATCTCGTCCCGGGCTACTGGGAGCGCGCGGGCTACGACCAGCACGCCTGGGTCGGCCGGTCCAACGGCCGCACCGACACCGCGACGACCTGATGACCGCGACCGCGGAGCGGATCCCTCGCTTCACCCGGGGCGAGACGTGGGTCCACCGGAGCACCGCCGTCCTGGTCGTCGTGCTGGCCGCGAGCGGGGCGGCGCTCTACTACGAGCCGCTCGTGCTGCTCGTGTCGCGGCGGCCGCTCGTCGAGGGGATCCACGTCGTCGCCGGGTTGCTGCTGCCGATACCCACCCTGGTGGGCCTCGCGGCCTCGCGCGCCTTGCGCGCCGACGTCGCGACGCTCAACCGGATGACCACGGTCGACCGACAGTGGCTGCGCCGCCGGGACCGCCGCACGGCCGGCCTCGCCGTCGGCAAGTTCAACGGCGGCCAGAAACTCGCCGCCGCTGTCATCGCAGGCAGCGGAGCGGTGCTGTTCGGCACCGGGCTGCTGCTCATCGCACCCGTCCGGATCGACCTCCCGCTCGGCATGCGGCAGGGCGCGACGATCGTGCACGACCTGTTCACGTTCGGGCTGTTGACGCTGCTCGCCGGGCACGTCTGGCTCGCGCTGCGACACCCGGAGGCCCGCACCGCCCTGCGCACCGGTTACGTCGACCGCCGTTATGCCGAGCGGGAGCACGCGGCGTGGGCGGCAGACACCGCAGCCGGGGGCGGCGCCACCGGTCAGTAGATCCAGACCGACAGACCGACCGGGAGCCGGGAGTTCATCCGGTCCATCGCCGGGACGGTGATGCGCACGCACCCGTGGCTCGCCGGGTACGGCGGCACCTCGGTCTCCCCGTGAATGGCATAGCCCTGGTTGTTGAAGTACGCCGGCCGGTAGAGCTCGCCGAGCGGCGCATGCACCCAACCCTCGCGTTTGTAGACGATCGAGAAGTGGCCGGTCGGCGTCACCGCGCGCTGCTGGGTGCCGTCCGAGCCGGTGTAGTAGTAGCCGCCGCCGGTCGAGGAGTCGAGGATGCGGCGGACCTCGCCGTTGCGGGCGTAGTAGATGACCTGGTGGGTCAGGTCCACCTCGACCCCGGCGTCGGTGGCGTCCTCGGGATGCTGCAGTCGCGGCACCTTCGGGTCCTCGAGCGCTGTCCAGACCCGCAGGCCGACGACGCCGTCACGGTCGAGGCCCTGCACCTTCTCGAACGCCACCACCGCATGCTGGGTGTCGAAGCCGAAGGTGCCGGTGACGCCGCCGACGTCGTAGCGCAGCACCTTGAGCCGACGCTGCAGCGCGGTCACGTCGGCCCCGCTCATTCCGGAGCGCAGCGTGCGTTCGACCGCCTGGATCCGGCAGACTCCGCTGAGCGCGTCGTGATGCCCGCTGTCGTGCGGACGCCAGACCCGGTAGGCGTACCGGCCGGTCTCCGGCAGGGTGACGACGAACCTGAACCGGCCGTACCGATCGGTGCGGCGGGTGTCGACGTGGTGCCAGGTGCCGTCGACCCGCTGTTGGAGCCGCACCTCGCCGCGAGGGTGCGGTGTCGGCCGCACCCGACCCCGGAACGTGGTCTTGGTGAGGATCGGCGCGATGTCGGGGACGTGGAGGGCCACCAGCGGCGTGACGTTGACACGGGTCCGCCCGGTCCTGGTGCCCCGGTACGCCGGCACGTCGTCGAAGACGACCCGGTAGCAGGTTCCCGCCCGCGGGGACACGGACCAGTGGACACGGCCGTGAGACGTCGTCGACTTCGCCCTGCGGGCCGCGACCCAGTCGCTCGTGTGCGGGGCGGTGCGCTGCAGGTGCGCCGGCTGCCCCGAGACCGGCTGCCCGGCTGCGGTGGTGAGAACGGCGGTGATGCGCGCCGTGTCCCGGAAGTCGATGAGCCGCCGCGACCGGGCGACCGTCGCCACCGTGGGCTGCTGGACGGTGAACGGGAGCGACGGGGACCCGTCGGCGGTGGTGACGACGACGGGCCCGGTGGTCGCGCCGTCCGGCACGGTGACGCGGATGTGGGTGTCGGTCGCTGCGGGGTCGGGGAACGACGGAACGCCGGCGTCGACTCCGTTGAACGTCACGTCCGAGGTGGTGGACAGGCCGGTGCCGGTGATGTCGACCACCGTGCCGACCGGGCCATAGGCGGGACTCAGGGCCGTGAGCGCGGCGGCGTCGGCGACAGCCGGAGCCGCGGCGACCCCCGTCAGGCCGACGGCGGTCGTCACCGCCACGACGGCCCCCCGCAGAGCGAGCCCCCACATCGTTCCGCCCCCTTGTCGTGGCCGCACCAGGCTGAGCCGCCTCTGCACTGTAGACGCCCGAAGCGGGCAAAAGGTTGCGCTGTGGGCAGACCAGCCGAACGGCTCAGGCATCCGCGGCGAGCTGGCCGCAGGCGCCGTCGATCTCCCGACCCCTGGTGTCCCGGACCGTTGTCGACACGCCCGCGTCGCGGAGGATGCGCGCGAACGCCCGCTCGTCCCGCGGCCGCGAGGCGGTCCACTCCGAGCCCGGGGTCGGGTTGAGCGGGATGAGGTTCACGTGCGCGAGCCTGCCGCGCAGCAGCCCGGCCAGCAGGTGTGCCCGGCCGGCCTGGTCGTTGACGTCGCGGATGAGGGCGTACTCGATGGAGACTCTCCGGCCGGTCGCGCCGGCGTACTCCCATGCCGCGTCGAGCACCTCACCGACCTTCCACCGGGTGTTGACCGGCACGAGCGTGTCGCGCAGCTCGTCGTCCGGCGCGTGCAACGACACCGCCAGCGTCACCTGGAGCGACTCCGCCGCGAGTCGTCGCATGGCGGGCACGAGCCCGACCGTCGACATGGTCACGTGCCGCTGGGCCAGACCGAGACCGCCCGGGGCGGGATCGGTCAGGCGACGCACGGCGGCGACGACCGCGGCGTAGTTGGCCAGGGGCTCCCCCATGCCCATGAACACGACGTTGCCGAGCCGGCCCGGGCCGCCGGGCAGGGCGCCACGCGCGGTCGCCCGTGCCCCGGCCACCACCTGCTCGACGATCTCCGCCGTCGACAGGTTCCGCGTCAGGCCCGCCTGTCCGGTGGCGCAGAACGGGCAGGCCATCCCGCAGCCGGCCTGGGAGGAGACGCACATCGTGACCCGGTCCGGGTAGTGCATGAGGACCGCCTCCACCAAGGCACCGTCGAACAGGCGCCAGAGCGTCTTCCGGGTCGCGCCACCGTCGCAGTCGACGGTGCGCACCTCGGACAGCAGGTCCGGGAGCAACGCCTGGCGCAGCGCCTCTTGCGCCGTGGCGGGCAGATCGGTCATCTCGGCCGGGTCGGCGGTGAGCCGTCCGAAGTAGTGCCGGGACAGCTGGTCGGCGCGGAACGCGGGCTCACCCAGGGCAGCGATCGCGGCGCGGCGCCCGGCCGGGTCGAGGTCGGCCAGGTGCCGCGGTGGCTTGCCCCGGCGCGGCGCGTCGAAGACGAGGGGAAGGGTGGTCATGTCCTTCCAGTCTCACACGTGTCGGGCGGTGTGGGCTCCGCTCGGCCGGGCTGGCAGGGTGACCCGCGGACGATTGTTGCGAGGCCTGCGTGAGCGAGGAACGACCTGCGGGCGGGCTCGGTACCGCCGCGCTCGTCGCCATCGGTATCGGCGGCATGGTGGGCGGCGGCATCTTCTCGGTGCTGGGACTCACCGTCCAGATCGCCGGCGCGGCCGCATATGTCTCGCTCGCGCTCGCCGGTGTCGTCGCCGCCCTCACCGGCTCGTCGTACTCGCGGTTGTCCGTCGCCGTGCGCAGCCGCGGCGGGACCGCGACCTTCCTCGATCGCGCCTTCGGCTCGTCCGTCGCGGGTCCGGTGAACCTCCTGCTCTGGTTGAGCTACTTCGTGATGCTCGGGCTGTACGCCGTGGCATTCGGTTCCTACCTCACCGCACTCGTCGGGCTCGACGGCGCGCTGTGGCGGCACATGTTCGGCAGCGCGGTGGTGCTCGGCTTCGCCGGCCTGAACCTGGGTGACGCGAGGCTCGTCGGGCGCGCCGAGTCGGCGCTCGTCTACTTCAAGCTCGGGGTGCTCCTGGCGTTCTGCGTCGGCGGCGTGGCATTCGTCGACCACGCCCGCGTCTCGCCGGGCGCCTTTCCCGCTCCCGGCGCGGTTCTCTACGCCGGCACGCTCATCTTCCTCGGCTACGAGGGCTTCGAGCTGATCGCCAACGCCAGCGAGGACGCTCGGGCGCCCGAACGGACGCTGCCCCGGGCGTTCGGCATCGCGATCGGCGCGGTCATCGCCCTCTACGTCGTCGTGGCGTTCGTCGCGGTCGGGAACCTGACCCACGAACAGATCGTCCGGCAGCGTGACTACGCGCTCGCCGCCGCCGCGCGACCGTTCTTCGGCGCGGCCGGCTTCAAGCTCATCGCGCTCGCGGCCATCGTGTCGACCGCCAGCGCCATCAACGCCACGCTCTACGGCACGGCCAAGTTCACCTACCTGATGGCGCGCCACCACGAGCTGCCCGCCCGGCTCGCCCGACCGGTCTGGAACCGGCCCGTCGGCGGCCTGCTGGCCACGACGGCCGGCACACTGCTCGTCGTCAACACGATCGACCTGCAAGGCATCAGCCTGATGGGCTCCGCAGGTTTCCTCATCGTCTTCACCGCCGTGAACCTCGCGGCCGTGCGCCTCGCTGCGGAGCGGCGGACGCCCCGGGCGGTGTCGCTCGGGGGCGCGCTCGCGTGTGCGGCGTCCCTGGTAGCCCTGCTGACCTACGCCGCCATGCACATGCCCGGCCAGCTCACCGTCTTCGCAGGCATGGCCGCTGTCGCGGTGTCCGCCGAGGCGCTGTTCCGCGTCCGGGACCGAGCCTCACGACTGTCGCCGGACCAGGGTGAGCAACCCGCCGACGGCGGCAGCCGGTGCGACGAGCAGCGCGGCGCGTAGCCCGGCGCCGGCCGACAGCCCGCCGACCAGGGGCGGGGCGGCGACCCACGCGAAGTAGGACAGCCCGGCGGCTGTCGACACCCCGGAGCCGGCCGCGACGCCCGGCACCCGACCGGCGGCGGAGAACGCGACCGGGACCACGAGTCCGATACCACCTCCAGCGACCGCAAACCCGGCGAAGGCGAGGGGCGCGGACGTGGACGCCGCGACGACGGCGAGCCCCGCCGCGCTGAGGCCGAGCGATCCGGCCAGCACGACCCGGGTCGACGACCGGTCGACCAGCGGGTCACCGAGGAGCCGGACCAGGAAGTGCGGAAGCATGAACGCCGCCACCGCGGCCGCCGCCAGCGATGTCGACGCGCCGAGGACCCCGTGCAGGAACACGCCGCCCCAGTCGGCGGCGACGACCTCGACGACGAAGGCCGCGACACAGACGAGGGCCAGCCGGATGACCGCCGGGTGGGTGGACCACCGGCGCTGCGCGCGCTCGGTGGAGGGGTCCGCCGCGGCCCCGAGACGGGCAGTCAGCGGCACGCCGAGGACGACGGCGATCGCGGCCGCGGCCAGGAGATGCCGGGCGGGGCCGACCCCGGCCCGGGCGAAGAGCACGCCGACGCCCGCGCCGGCGAACCCGCCCAGGCTCCACATGGCGTGCAACCGGCCGAACACAGACCGGCCGTGGTCGCGCTCGGCCGCGACCCCGTGGGTGTTCATCGCGACGTCGAGACCGCCCGTCGCCGCACCCAGGCCCACGAGTGCGGTCGCCAGCGCGACCGGGCTGCCCGCCAGGCCGACAGGGACCAGGGCGGCCGCGCTCGCGGGCAGCGCGACGGACACGACCCGGCGGCTGCCGAACCGGCCGACGAGGGCGGGCATCGCGAGGGAGGCGAGTGCCGAGCCGACGGGCACGCCGACGAGCGTCGCCCCGAGGGCGGCGTTACCGAGACCGAGGTCGGCCTGGACCGCCGGGATCCGGCTCAGCCATGAGGCGCCCACGAAGCCGAGCAGGAAGAAGACGCCGGCGAGGGCCGCCGGCGCGGGAACGCGCCGGTGGGCCACTCAGCCGACCGGCACGAACGCGGCGAGGAGCAGCCAGGCAACGGGCGCGGTCGGCAGCAGCGAGTCGAGCCGGTCCATCAGACCGCCGTGGCCTGGCAGCAGCCGGCCCATGTCCTTGATGCCGATGTCCCGCTTGATCATCGACTCGCCGAGGTCGCCGAGCGTGGCCGAGCAGACGGTCGTGAGGCCGAACAGCACGCCCTCCCACCACTGCCCGTGCAGCAGCAGCGAGACGCACAGCGCGCCGCAGACGGCGCAGGCGAACGCGGAGCCGGCAAACCCCTCCCACGACTTCTTCGGGCTGATCACCGGCGCCATCCGGTGGTTGCCGAAGAGGACGCCGAAGGCATAGCCGCCGACGTCGCTGGCGACGACCGTCGCGATGAACGTCGTCACCCGCCGGTCGCCGTCGTCGGCGGCGAGCATCAGGGCGGCGAAACCGGCGAGGAAGCCGACGTACAGCAGGCTCAGCAGGCCGGCGCCCAGGTCCGTGAGCAGTCCCTCCGCACCCTCGGCCAGCCGCCAGACGACGATCGTGACGGCGGTGAGCAGCATGCCGACCGTCATCGCCTCGCGGCCGCTCCAGTAGGCGAGGGCGAGGATGGCGGCCGTGCCGACGGCAAGCGGCACGAACGGCGCGTGCATCGCCTTCTGCCGCAACGCGTGCACGAGTTCCCAGAGCCCGACGAGCACGGCCGCCGCGACGACGCCCAGGAACGCGGGCTTGAACGTGTAGAGGGTGCCGAGGATCAACCCGCCGAGACCCAGGCCGACCCCGATGGCGATCGGGAGGTTGCGCCCGGCGCGACCGGGTGGGGCCGTGTCGGCCGCGGCGTCAGTCACGATGTCGGGGGGCGCTCAAACTTCGAGCAGCTCCGCTTCCTTGCTCCGCAGTGCCTCGTCCACGTGCTCGACGTAGGTGTGCGTCACCTTCTCGAGCTCCTTCTCCGCCCGCGCGACGTCGTCCTCGCCCACCTCGCCGTCGCGGACGAGCTTGTCGAGGGTGTCCTTGGCGTGGCGACGAATGTTGCGGATGGCGATCCGGCCGTCCTCCGCCTTGTTGCGCGCGACCTTGATGAGGTCCTTGCGGCGCTCCTCGGTCAGCTGGGGGAACACGACGCGGATGACGTTGCCGTCGTTGGTCGGGTTGACGCCGAGATCGCTGTCACGGATCGCTCGCTCCACCGCGCCGAGCTGGGACTTGTCATAAGGCGTGATGACCGCCATCCGCGGCTCGGGGACGTGGAACGACGCGAGCTGGTTCACCGGCGTCGGGGCGCCGTAATAGTCGACGATGATCTTCTGGAACATCTGCGGGGACGCCCGGCCGGTGCGCACGGTCGCGAGGTCCTCCCGGACCACGTGCACCGCCTTCTCCATCTTCTCCTCGGCCTCGAGCATGGTCTCGTCGATCACGTCGTCTCCTCAGCCTGGTCGTCGGTGGTGGAGACCAGCGTTCCGATCCTCTCACCGTTGACGGCCCGCGCGATGTTGCCGTCCGTCCGCAGGTCGAACACGACCACGGGAAGACGGTTGTCCATGCACAGGCTGATCGCCGTGGCGTCCGCGACCTTGAGACCGCGAGCAAGAACCTCGGTGTAGTCGAGCCGGTCGAACTTCTTCGCACCCGGTGTGGTCTTGGGGTCTGCGTCGTACACCCCGTCGACGGTCTTCGCCATGAGGAGAACCTGCGCGTCCACCTCGAGTGCCCGCTGTGCGGCCGTGGTGTCGGTGGAGAAGAACGGCGCACCGAGCCCGGCGCCGAAGATGACCACGCGCCTCTTCTCCAGGTGCCGGATCGCACGGCGCGGGATGTAGGGCTCGGCGACCTGCCCCATGGTGATGGCCGTCTGCACGCGGGTGTCGATCCCCGCCTTCTCCAGGAAGTCCTGCAGGGCCAGGCAGTTGATGACGGTGCCGAGCATGCCCATGTAGTCGCCCCGCGGGCGGTCGACCCCGCGCTCGGCGAGCAGGGCGCCGCGGAACATGTTGCCTCCGCCCACCACGACGGCCACCTGCACACCGCTGCGGACGACTGCTGCGATCTGCCGGGCGATGTCGGACACGACCCCCGGGTCGATGCCGAGCTTCTCGCCACCGGCGAACGCCTCACCGGAGAGCTTGAGCAGGACCCGGTTCCACTGCGCCACGCTGGCAGTCTCCTCCTCGACGCTCTCCGACGGAGAGCGGGTCAGGCGCCGACCTCGAAGCGGGCGAACCGCTTCAGGGTGACACCGGCCTCCTCGAGGACCTGCTTCACCGTCTTCTTGTTGTCCCGGACATAGGGCTGGTCGAGGAGGACGACGTCCTTGAAGAAGCCGTTCACCCGACCCTCGATGATCTTCGGGAGCGCCTGCTCGGGCTTGCCCTCGTTGCGGGCGGTCTCCTCGGCGATCCGGCGCTCGCTCTCCACCTTGTCGGCGGGGACGGCGTCGCGGGTCAGGTACTGCGCGCGCAGCGAAGCGATCTGCATCGCGGCACCCCGCGCGGTCTCGATGTCGTCGCCCTCGAACTCGACGAGCACGCCGATCTGCGGCGGCAGGTCGGGGTTGCGCTTGTGCTGGTAGGACGCCACCGGGCCGTCGAACACGACGACGTTGGCGAGCTCGAGCTTCTCGCCGATGACCGCCGACACCGCCTCGATGTTCTCCGCCACGGTCTTGCCGTCCGCAAGGGTCTCCCCCAACAGGGCGGCGACGTCGCCCGGGCGGCTGGAGGCGGCGTGCGCGACGATGTCCGCCGCCAGCTGCTGGAACTGCTCGTTCTTGGCGACGAAGTCCGTCTCGCAGCTCAGCTGGATCATCGCGCCCTCGGCGGCCGCGACCAAGCCGTTGGTGGTCGCCCGGCCGGCACGCTTCTCGATCCCCTTCTGCCCCTTCACGCGCAGCAGCTCGACTGCCTTGTCGACGTCGCCGCCGGTGTCGGTGAGCGCGTTCTTGCAGTCGAGCATCCCCGCGCCGGTGAGCTCGCGGAGCTTCTTCACGTCAGCAGCGCTGAAGTCAGCCATGTCAGTGTCTCTCTCGGTTCGATGCGTACGTCGTCGTACGGGCCGGCCGCGGCCGGGGTCAGGACTGGGCCGGGGTCCCGCCGTCGGCGGCGTCGGTGGCCGCGGGAGGAGCCGGCTCGTCGGCGCCGGCCGGGGCCGCGGCCTCGGTCGGGGCGGCAGCCTCGGTCGGGGCGGCAGCCTCGGTCGGGGCCGCAGCCTCGGTCGGGGCCGCGCTCGCGGCGGCGTCCCCACCCTGGAGCAATTCGCGCTCCCAGTCGGCCAGCGGCTCGTCGGCGCCGGGAGCCGCAGCGTCCGGCTTCTCCTCGCCCGCTGCGGCGCCGGCGCGCGCGATGAGGCCCTCGGCGACGGCGTCGGCGATGACGCGGGTGAGCGTGGAGACCGAGCGGATCGCGTCGTCGTTGCCCGGGATCGGGTAGTCGACCTCGTCCGGGTCACAGTTGGTGTCGAGGATCGCGATCACCGGGATGTTGAGCTTGCGCGCCTCGGCGACGGCGATGTGCTCCTTCTTGGTGTCGACGACCCACACCGCGCTGGGCACCTTCGCCATGTCCCGGATGCCACCAAGGGTGCGCGCGAGCTTCTCCTTCTCCCGGGAAAGCATGAGCGCTTCCTTCTTGGAGCGGACGTGGGAGCCGCCGGTCTGCTCGATGACCTCGAGCTCCTTCAGCCGCTGCAGCCGCTTGTGCACGGTCGAGAAGTTGGTGAGCATGCCGCCGAGCCAGCGCTGGTTGACGAACGGCATGCCGACCCGGGTCGCCTGATCCGCGATGGCGTCCTGCGCCTGCTTCTTGGTGCCCACGAACATGATCGATCCGCCGTGGGCGACCGTCTCCTTGACGAAGTCGTAGGCGCGGTCGATGTAGGACAGCGACTGCTGCAGGTCGATGATGTAGATGCCGTTGCGCTCCGTGAAGATGAAGCGCTTCATCTTCGGGTTCCAGCGCCGGGTCTGGTGCCCGAAGTGGACACCGCTCTCGAGCAGCTGGCGCATCGTGACGACGGCCATGGGTCGTGCTCCTCTCGCACACCGGCCGCGCCCGATCTCCTGGGCCGCCCGATGTGCACCGGTTGTCCGCGCCGGCCGGTCGGCCGCCGCGCCTGACTCCTCCGACGCTCCGAACCCCGAGGGGACCGGCGGTGCGCCCCGCGCCAGACGTCGACGCGGTAGGGAGGCGTGCGAAGTCGGCCCACCGGAGCGAGCCGCTGTGCACAAGCATACGCGGGTCCACAGCGGGCCCGGTACGCGCGACCGGGGGCGGCCGGGACGGGGAGCCTGGCGCCATGTCCCTGCTCGTCCGCCGGCGTACCGGCCGGTCCGACGCCCGCCCGGCGGCACGGTCGCTCGCCCTGCTCGCCGCCACGGTCCTCCCCGCGCTCCTCATCGGGGCGCCGAGCGCGGCCGCCAGCCCCGGCACCGGCCCCTCGTGGCGGTGGCCGCTGCCCGCACCCCACTACGTCGTCGGCGGGTTCGACCCACCTGCGCAGCCGTGGCTGCCGGGCCACCGGGGGGTGGACCTCGAAGGACATCCCGGGGAGGCCGTGCGAGCCGCCGGCGCCGGTGTCGTCGCCTTCGCCGGTCGCGTGGCCGGCGTCCCCGTGGTGTCGGTCCGCCACGACGGCGGGCTGCTCACGACGTACGAGCCGGTGCGGCCCGGCGTGGTCGCGGGCGACCGGGTCGCGGGTGGCCAGCGGATCGGCCGGCTCGTCGCCACCGGCAGCCACTGCCCGCCACGCGCGTGCCTGCACTGGGGACTGCGCCGCGGCCAGGACTACCTCGACCCGCTGCTGCTCCTCGGTGCCGGGCAGGTGCGGCTCCTGCCGCTCTACGGCGACCGCGGGCCGCCGACGGCGTGGGTGCCCACGGTCGGCGGGATGTCCATGGCGGCGGCATCCCTGCTCCTGGCCCGGCGCCGGCGCTCTCTCCCGGGGGCGGTCAGTCGCGCTGGTCGGAGAGCTTGCCGCGCAGCTGCAGGACCGCCTTGGTGTGCATCTGGCAGATCCGGCTCTCGGTCACGCCCAGGACCTGACCGATCTCGGCGAGCGTGAGGCCCTCGTAGTAGTAGAGCGTCACGACGATCTTCTCGCGCTCCGGCAAGGTGTTGATCGCCCGGGCGAGCAGGTACTTCGTCTCCTCGGTCTCGAACGCCGCGACGGGGTCCTCGGCCTTGGTGTCCTCGAGGGTGTCGACGAGGGAGAGCTTGTCGCCCGCGCTCGCCGCCGACGTTGAGCAGCTCGTCGAGCGCGATGACGTTGACGAACGACACCTGGCTGAAGATGGTGTGCAGCTCGTCGAGGGTGATGCCGAGCTCGCCCGCCACCTCGGGCTCGGTCGGGGTGCGGTGCAGCCGCGCCTCGAGGGCGGCGTAGGCCTTCTCGACCTCGCGGGCCTTGTAGCGGACCGAGCGCGGGATCCAGTCGATCGCGCGCAGCTCGTCGATGATCGCGCCCTTGATCCGGCTGATCGCGTAGGTCTCGAACTTGATCGCCCGGCTGATGTCGAACTTCTCGATGGCGTCGATCAGCCCGAAGATCCCGTAGGAGACGAGGTCGGCCTGCTCGATGTTGGGCGGCAGCCCGACACCGACCCGGCCGGCGACGTACTTGACGAGCGGCGAGTAGTGCAGGATCAGGCGCTCGCGCAGCCGCTGGTCGCCGGAGGCCTTGAACTCCCGCCAGAGCTCGGTGATGGCGGCCTCGACCGCCGCAGGGTCCGGTTTGTCCTGCTCCAGGAGATCGAGGTCGCTGCCCGACGCCGCCCGGGGGGCCGCAGAGCCCGCGGCCTTACGCTCGGGGGTGCGCCCTGTCATAGGTGGCCCTCAGTCGCTCGATGGACACGTGAGTGTAGATCTGCGTCGTTGCGAGCGTAGCGTGACCAAGCAACTCCTGAACGCTTCTGAGGTCAGCTCCTCCCTCCAGGAGATGCGTGGCCGCCGTGTGCCGCAGCCCGTGCGGGCCGAGATCCGGGGCCCCGGGCACCGCCGCGAGCCGGGCGTGCACCACCCGCCGGGCGGTTCGCGGGTCGAGCCGGCCGCCCCGGGCCCCGAGCAGGAGCGCGGCCCCGCTGGGCTCCCGGGCCCACTGCGGTCGGCCGCGCCGCAGCCACGTCTCGACCGCCGCCGCGGCAGGCGCTCCCACCGGGACCACCCGCTCCTTGCGGCCCTTGCCCAGCACGCGGACCGTCCGGCGACCCCGGTCGAGGTCGTCGACGTCGAGCCCGCAGATCTCGCTCACCCGGGCGCCGGTGGCATAGAGCAGCTCCAGCAGCGCGCGATCCCGCAGCCCGCCCGGCGTGTCGTCGGCGGCCACGGCGTCGAGCGCTGCCGCCGCCTCGTCCGCGCGGAGCACCTCGGGCAGCGTGCGGTGCGGCGCAGGCGAGGCCAGCAACGCCCCAGGGTCGACGGCGATCAGCCCCCGCCGGTGTGCCCAGGCCGTGAACCCGCGAACGGCGGAGGCCCGGCGGGCGAGCGTCGTCCGGCTCGCTCCCTGGCTGCGCATCCGCGCCAGCCACGAGCGCAGGGTTCGCAGGTCGAGCTCGCTCAGCGCGACCACCTGCATGCGCGCGGCGTGGTCCAGCAGGCCCGCCACGTCGCCGAGGTAGGCCCGCACGGTGTGCGGGGACATGTCGCGTTCCAGGCTCAGGTGGTCGCCGTAGGCCTCGAGCGGCCGGGCCAGGTCCGGGGGCAGGGCGGCACCTCGCTCGGGGACGGTGGGGCCGGCGGCGGACACGGGGGCAACGCTGCGGCCTCCCCCGGCCCGGGTCAAGCACCGGACCGCTCGTGTCCCGTCACCACCAGTCCAGCGGCAGCTCCTCCGCGCTCGCACGGCGCCGGGCGG
This sequence comes from uncultured Actinomycetota bacterium, assembly GCA_963835405.1. Classification (GTDB taxonomy): domain Bacteria; phylum Actinomycetota; class Actinomycetes; order JAFAQI01; family JAFAQI01; genus CAWIFV01. Next base: position 50,236 of record CAWIFV010000004.1, on the reverse strand, counting down.
TCCGGTCGCGCCGGGCCGCGGTCGTCATCGCCCAGCCTCCGTCCGCCTGGTCGGCAAGCCCGGCGGCGGCGAGAGCGGCGAGGGCGGCCGTCGTGACCTCGACGCTGAGGCCCGCCACCGTCGCGATCGCGGCGACCGGGGCACGCTTCTGCACCGGAAGGCCCTCGAGGACCCGGGCGATCGTCGGGCCCAGCAGGTCGCGCGTGGCGGTAGGTCCGGTGAGCCGTTCGGCCAGCTCACCCATGTGGCCACACTGCTCCAGCACCTCCTGCGCCCGGGTGACGAGCACCGCCTCCGGATGCTCGCGCAGGAACTGGTGGCAGCCGGCCGACACCGTGCTCGTCACCGGCCCCGGCACGCACATGACGTGCCGGTTGATGAGCGCCGCGTGGGTGGCGGTCGACTTCGCGCCGCTGCGGGCGGCCATCTCCACGACCACCGTGCCGGCCCCGAGCGCGGCGATGATGCGGTTGCGGACGAGGAATCGCGGTCGCTGCGGAGCGGCACCCGGCGGGTGCTCGCTGACGACCAGTCCGGCGGCCGCGATCCGGTCGTAGAGCTGCCGATGGCCGGACGGGTAGGGCACGTCGACACCACAGGCCAGCACCGCGACGGTCGATCCGCCGATCGCGAGGGCGCCGCGGTGCGCGGCCCCGTCGATGCCGTAGGCGAGCCCGGAGACGATCGTCCAGCCCGTCTCCGCGAGCTGGTAGGCCATGTCCCCCGCGATCCCGACGCCGTAGTCGGTGGCGGCCCGGGTGCCGACGATCGACACCGCACGCGTGCACGCCTCGTCGAGCCGGAGCGGTCCGCGCACCCACAGACCGAGGCAGTCGCGGTCGACCCACTCCAGATGGTCGAGCGGCTGGGGCCACTCCGCGCTGCCTGGCACGACCAGCCGCGCGCCCACCGCCGCCGCCGCGTCGAGATCGGCCGCGCCCGACGCCGAGGCGAGCCGGTGGGCGAGTCCGGGCACGTCCGCCCCGGCGATGGCCGATCCCCGGCGGATGTCGGCGAGCGTCTGGCTCACCCCCACCTGGCGGACGTGGCGGGCGAGGGCAGCGACGCCGGGTTCGGCGACGCGCATGAGGGTCGCCCGGTCGACGAGCTCCGCACTCATGCCGGCACCGCCGCCGCGCGCGCGACCGCCAGCCGGCCGACCCGTAGCTCCAGCGCCTCGGCCACCTGGACAGCGCCGGGCGCATCCCGGCCGGCGAGGTCCGCCAACGTCCAGGCGACCTTGAGCAGCCGGTCGATGCCGCGCGTGGACAGCACACCCTTGGCCGCGGCACTGCGGACGGGTTGGAGCGCCTCGACCGGCACCGGCCAGTGCCGGCGCAGCGCGGGCCCGGGGACCTCACCCGTCGTCGTCCATGGCGAGTCGCGTAACCGGTGCCGGGCGCGGTCGCGGGCCGCCTCGACCCGGGCGCGGACCTCCCGGCTGGACTCGCCGCGGGCTCCCTCCGTCAGAACGAGCCGGCTCACCGGCTCGAGCCGGACGACCACGTCGACCCGGTCGCGCAGGGGTCCGGACAGCCTGCTGCGGTAGCGGAGCAGAGACGCCGACGGGCAGATGCATCCCTGCGATCCCGTGTCCCGGCCACCGGCCGCGCACGGGCAGGGGTTGGCCGCCAGGACGAGAAGGAACCGGGCCGGGTAGCGAGCGATCCCGCCGGCCCGTGCCAACGTCACCTGTCCGCTCTCCAGCGGCTGGCGGAGCGCATCGAGCACCCGGGCGTTGAACTCGGGGGCCTCGTCGAGGAAGAGCACCCCGCGGTGCGCCAGCGACACCGCGCCCGGCGCGGCGATGCCGGAGCCGCCGCCGACGATGGCCGGCAGCGTGGACGAGTGGTGCGGGGCGCAGAACGGCGGCCGGGCGACGAGCGGCCGGTCCGGGGCGAGCCGCCCGGCGACGGAGTGGATGCCCGTCACCTCCATCGCCTCCGCGTCGGAGAGCTCCGGCAGGACGCCGGGCAACCGCTCGGCGAGCATCGTCTTGCCGACCCCGGGAGGCCCGGAGAGCAGCAGGTGGTGCCCTCCGGCCGCGGCGATCTCGACGGCCCGGCGGCCGGCGTCCTGACCGAGCACGTCGGCGAGGTCAGGAGGATCCTCGGCGTCGGGAGCGGGCTCGTCGTCCCACTCCGCGAGCAGCGCCGCGTCGGGGAGCTCGTCGCGCAGCCACGCGCACGAGCTCGCCGAGCGTCTCGACCGCGTAGACCTCCGCCCCGGGCACCAGGCGCGCCTCGCGCGCGTTGGCCCGGGGCACGACGAACCGCCGGCAGCCCTGCTGGACCCCGCCGATGACGGCGGGCAGCACCCCGGCGATCCCGCGCACCGCGCCACTCAGCGCGAGCTCGCCCAGCAGCACCAGGCCGTCGAGGCGCGCCCCGGGCAGCTGCCCGGCAGCCGCGAGGACGCTGGCCGCGATGGGCAGGTCGAACCGGCTCCCGCTCTTGGGGACGCCGGCGGGCGAGAGCGCCACGGTGGTCCGCCGGTTCGGCCACTGCTCCCCGCTGTTGTGCACGGCGGACTTCACCCGGTGCTCCACGTGCTTGAGCACGCGGTCGGACAGAGCGGTGAGCGTGAAGCCGGGCAGCCCCATCGACACGTCGGCCTCGACCTCCACCACGTGGGCGGACACGCCGACCAGTGCCACCGACAGCGACCGCGCGAGGCCCATCAGAACGCCGCCCGCAGGTGCTCCACCACGGCCGCCCCGGACGGTTGGCGGACGACGCTGACGACGTCGAAGCGCACGTCCGCGCCGCCGGCCGGGTGCTCCTGCAGCCAGCGGCAGGCAAGCCGGCGCAGCCGGTCGGCCTTGCGTGCGGTGATCGCCTCGGCCGGCACGCCGTACCGCACCGAGGAGCGCGTCTTCACCTCACAGATGACGAGCGCGCCGCGCTCCCGCGCGACGATGTCGATCTCCCCCTCGGGACATCGCCAGTTGCGGGCGAGGATCTCCAACCCGGCATCGGCGAGGTGCCGGACCGCGACGTCCTCGCCGTAGCGCCCGACCGCGTCCTTGGCGCGCATGCGACCACCTCCGCCGCCCACGGTGGGGCAGGCGGCGGCGGACGGTCAGCGTGCGAGGAGCGGGTGTGGACGCAGCACCGGCTGTGGATCAGCCGCGGGTGTCGACCTCGCCGTCGGGCTTGCCGGGGGGTGCGATGGCCGTGGTGCGGACGTCCTGGACCGCCTCGCTCTCCTCGCTGCTGCCCGCGGCGGCCTGGACCGAGGGCACCGCCACGCCCTTGGAGTCCCCGGGCACGGGCACGCCCCCGAGGCGTGGGCGGGCATGGTGGCCGCTGCGGCGAGGTTGGCGGCGGAGCGGGCGTCGTCGACCTCCATCGCCCGTGGCTCTGCGCCCTGCTCCCCCGACGCCCGGGACGACGTGCCGGCGGCTGCGGCCTCGTTCGCACCGTCCGAGGACTGCGCGGACCGCGACGGCGTGGCGGTCTGCGGCTCGTTCTTCTGCTGGTTGGCGGCCGGCGGGTCTGGCAGCGACGTACCGCCGGTCGGCTCGGCGTTCGGCTTCTCGGACACGGGACAGCCTTCCTCGAGGGTCGGGGAAGGCCCTACCCCGTGAATCCCGGCTTATCTCCCGGCAGCTCGAGGTCGGACTTGGCCAGCTCCTCGACGTTGACATCCTTGAACGTGAGGACGCGCACGTTCTTGACGAACCGGGCCGGGCGGTACATGTCCCACACCCAGGCGTCGTTCATCGTGACCTCGAAGTAGGTCTCGCCGCCCTCGGTGTGCTCCTGCACCTGCACGGCGTTCGTCAGGTAGAAGCGACGCTCGGTCTCGACCACGTGTGAGAACAGGCCGACGACGTCGCGGTACTCGCGATAGAGCTGCAGCTCCATCTCGGTCTCGTACTTCTCGAGATCCTCAGCGCTCACCCGTCCACCTCCCGCCCACCACCCTCGAGCTGTGCCGGCTTCGCCGACTCAGGCAGTCTCCACGAGATCGCCATCGGCCAGACTGTCACGAACCGCCGGGACCGGGGTGTCGACACTGCGCACGTTGACGTAGGAGAACCGGTGCTCCGGGCAGGGACCGTGGGCCCGCAAGCGTCGCCTGGTGCTCGGGGGTGACGTAGCCCTTGTGCTCGTCGAAGCCGTAGTGCGGGAAGCGGCCGTGCAGGTCCACCATGATCCGGTCCCGCGTCACCTTCGCCACGACGGACGCCGCCGCGATGCAGGCCGAGACCCGGTCGCCCTTCCACACCGCGAGGCCGGGCACGTCCAGCCCCGGCACCGGGAAACCGTCGGTGAGCACGTACGCCGGGAGCACGTCGAGACCGGCCAGCGCCCGGCGCATGCCCATGACGTTGCAGACGTGCAGCCCACGCCGGTCGATCTCCTGCGGCGGGATGACCACGGCGGACCAGGACAGCGCCCGCCGGACGACCTGCGCGTAGACGGCCTCGCGGGCCTTCGGGGTGAGCAGCTTGGAGTCGGCGAGCCCCGGGACGTCCCCCCGCTTGCCCTGCGGCAGCACGACGGCCGCGACCACCAACGGGCCGGCGCACGCTCCGCGACCGGCCTCGTCCGTGCCGGCCACCGGCCACAGGCCGCGACGCGCGAGCGCACGCTCGTAGCCGTAGAGCCCGGCGTCGCGACGAACCGTCGCCCTGCGCGCGCTCGGGAACCCGCCAGCCATCCCCGGCAGCGTACGTCCGCGCCAGGTCAGCCGGCGGGGCCGACGGGTGGATCGGGCGCGTCGCCGACGCAGCCGGCGGCGGGCAACCGTCAGCGGCAGCGCCCCGACGAAACCGAGGCCGAGGGGCTGAGCCGAGCGCTGCCGCGAGCCCGGACTGGTGGAAGGTGTCCGGGACGGGCAGGGTGCCCCAGTCGCTCGGTGGCCAGACCCGGATGAACGCCCGGCCGATGACGTTGTCGGTCGGGATGGTGCCGGCGTTGTCGCCCTGGTGCGACCGGGAGTCCGCCGACTGGTTGCGGTGGTCACCCATGACCCACAACCGGCCCTTCGGCACCGTCACGTCGAACGGCTGGTCCGAGGGCTTGGCACCGGGGAACAGGTAGGGCTCGTCGAGCGGATGGCCGTTGACGGTGATGCGCCCGTCGGAGTCGCAGCAGACGACGTGGTCGCCGCCGACTCCGATGACACGCTTGATGAAGTCCTTGCTGCTGGGCGCGGCCACACCGAGAGCCGAGCCGATGTCGTGGAAGAACCGCGCGATGGGGTTGCTCGGCGGGTTGGCGGTGAACTCCGGGCTGTCCTGCCAGGACTCCGGCCCGCGGAAGACGACGATCTCGCCGCGATGCACGTCACGGATCCGGTAGACGAGCTTGTTGACGAGCACCCGGTCGCCGATCGCCAGGGTCTGCTCCATCGACCCGGAGGGGATGTAGAACGCCTGGACGAGGAACGTCTTGATGAGCAGGGCCAGGACGAGCGCGATCAGGATGAGGAACGGCAGCTCACGCCAGAACGAGCCGCCCTTGCGGCGGTGCTTGGTCGGTGTCCCCCGCGAGCTGTCGCCGTCGAGCGTCGAGGTGGCCGTGTCGGCGCTGCCGGAGCTCTCCGCGGGTTCGGCTTCCCCGGCCGGTGATGGCGTGTGGTCCGGAGTGGTCACGTCGCTCAGTGCGGTCTCAGCGAGCGGGGGTGGTGTCGCGCTTCTCCTTGATCTTGGCCTTCTTGCCGCGCAGCTCGCGCAGGTAGTAGAGCTTGGCGCGCCGGACGTCGCCGCGGGTCACCATCTCGATGCGGTCGATGATCGGCGAGTGAACCGGGAACGTCCGCTCGACGCCGACCCCGAAGCTGACCTTGCGGACGGTGAACGTCTCGCGGACGCCGCCGCCCTGCCGGCGGATCACGACACCCTGGAAGACCTGGATCCGCTCGCGGTTGCCCTCGACCACGCGCACGTGCACCTTCACCGTGTCGCCCGGACGGAACTCCGGGACGTCGCTGCGCAGCGAGGCAGCGTCGATCGAGTCGAGGGTCTGCATCAGAAGTCCTTCGTCAGTGTGCGACGAGGCCGCCGGGGCGCGCAGGCGGTCTCAGTGGCGACGTCCATGGTGCCACAGCGCGCCCGTGCAACGGTAACGCGCGCGCCGTCAGAGCAGGTCCGGGCGGTTGCCGGCGGTTCGCTGCCGCGCCTGCTCGACCCGCCACCGCGCGATCGCGGCGTGGTCGCCGGACAGCAGCACCTCCGGCACGCTCAGTCCCCGCCAGGTCGCCGGCCGGGTGTACGCCGGCGCCTCCAGCAGCCCGGACTGGAAGGACTCCTCGACCGGACTCTCGGTGTTGCCCATGAAGCCCGGCAGCAGCCGGGCGATCGCCTCGACCATGACGAGCACCGCCACCTCGCCGCCGGCGAGCACGTAGTCGCCGATGCGAGACCTCCTCGACCGGCATGCGCCGGGCGGCGTCCTGCGCGACCCGCGCATCGATGCCCTCGTAGCGGGCGGGGCGAACACCAGCCACGGTTCGGCGGACCAGGCCCGCGCGTCGTCCTGGGTGAACCGGCGCCCGGACGGGGTCGGGATCACCAGCCGGGGTGGTCCCGCCGGACGCCCGGACCCGGAACCGGCGATCTCGTCGAGCGCCCGACCCCACGGTTCCGGGGTCATCACCATGCCCGGCCCGCCGCCGTACGGGGTGTCGTCGACGCTCCGGTGGACGTCGTCGGTCCAGCGGCGAAGGTCGTGCACGTGCACGTCGAGGAGGCGGCGCTCGCGCGCCTTGCCCAGCAGTGAGACGTCGAGAGCGGCGAAGTACGCCGGGAAGATCGTGACGACGTCGATCCGCAGCGACCGGTCAGGATCGGGCGACGCGGGCGCGGTCACAGCTCGAGCAGTCCCTCCGGTGGGTCGACCACGAGGCGTCGCGCGTCGAGGTCGACGGCGGGGACGATCGCGCGGACGAACGGCACCAGCAGCTCGCGCCCGTCGGCGCCCCGGATCGAGAGGAGGTCGGCTCCCGGCGGGTGCAGGACCTCCTCGACCTGACCGAGCCCGACCCCGGCCACGGTCACCGCGTGCAGGCCGATGAGGTCGTGGTCCCAGTACTCGTCGTCATCGTCGAGGGCGGGCTGGTCGACGAGTCGACGACGAGCAGCGTGCCACGCAGCGCCCTCGGCGGCGGTGCGTTCCGTCACGCCGGTGAAGGCGACCAGCAGCCGGCCGGAGTGCCACCGCGCCCGCTCGACGGTGAGCGGCCCGCGATCCGCCGGGTCGGTGTCCAGGCTGGTCCCGGGCGCGAACCGCAGGTCGGCGGCGTCGGTCCGCACCTCGACCGAGACCTCACCGCCGACGCCGTGTGCCTGGGCGACCCGCCCGACGACCAGCTGCACCGCTCCCCCCGGCACCCGCGACGCGCTCAGCGCACCTCGTCGACGTCGACGAGGTCCACGCGGACGCCACGGCCGCCCAGCGCGGCCATGACGGTCCTCAGCGCCTTGGCGGTGCGCCCGCCGCGGCCGATGACCTTGCCGAGGTCGTCCGGGTGCACGCGCACCTCGAGCACCTGGCCACGCCGCAGCTCGCGCATGTCGACCCGCACCTCGTCGGGATGGTCGACGATGCCGCGGACGAGGTGGTCCAGCGCGTCCTCGAGCACCTCAGGCGCCTTGGCGGTGTCCTCGGCCGCGGTGTCCTCGGCCGCGGTGTCCTCGGCCGCGGCGTCCCCGCTCGCGGCTCCTCCGGCGGCTGCGCTGCCGCCGGCTCGCCGGTCTCGGCCGCGGCCTCGGTGGTCTCGGCCGTCGCGGCGGTGGTGTCCGCCGCCTCGGGCTCGCCGCGGCCTCGGTCGGCTCCGCCACCGGCGCCTCGGCGGCCGCCTCGCCGGCGGGGCTGCCCTCGGTCGGCTTCTCGGGCGCAGCCTTCTCGGGCGCGGTCTTCTCCGGCGCGGTCTTCTCGGGCGCGGTCTTCTCGGGCGCGGTCTTCTTCGCGGCCGTCTTCTTGGCCGGGGCCTCGTCGTGGCTTTCCTTGGCGGCGGCTTCGAAGATCGCCTTACGGTCCGGACGCGCCGCGGCCGTCTTCAGCCCCTCGGCGGGCGCGGGCAGGCCCTTGTGCTTCTGCCAGTCACCGGTGATCTTCAGGATGGCGGCGACGGGCTCGGTCGGCTGCGCGCCGACCCCGAGCCAGTACTGCGCGCGCTCCGAGTCCACCTCGATGAACGAGGGGTCCTGCTTGGGGTGGTACTTGCCGATCGTCTCGATGACGCGCCCGTCGCGCTTGGTGCGCGAGTCGGCGACGACGATGCGGTAGTAGGGCTCGCGGATCTTGCCCAGGCGCATGAGTCGGATCTTGGTGGCCACGAGGGTGTGTTCTCCAGGTCGGCATGAGGGTGGACGCCGCGCCACCGCGTGGGGTTGCGGGCCCGGTGCCCGGTGGACGCGGCGTACGACGGTGAGAGGGGCCGTCGTGCGCCGAGTGCTCGCCGACCATTGTGCCAGACCGACAGTTGCGCAGGCCGGTAGCGACCGGAGCCCCCACCGACATCGGCCCCCACCCATCGCGGGGCGTCAGGCGTCGGGCGGTGACGAGCGACGGCGCGCGGCGGGAGCTTGAGGTTGGACAGGTCGGGGTCGATGCCGGGCGGCAGCTTCATCCCCGGCGGCAGCTGGAGCGCGGACGGGTCGATCCCCGCGGGAAGCCGCCGGGCACTGGCCCGGACCGCCGCGCGGCAGCCGGGGCGGACCGGTCGGCCGGCCACCCTTCTTGCCCTTCTTGCCCTTCTTGGCCGCCTTCCGGCGCCGCGGCGCATGCCGGGCAGGCTGCCGCCATCTGCTTCATCATCTTGCGGGCCTCGAAGAACCGGTCGACGAGCCCGTTGACCTCGGTGACGGTCACCCCGGACCCGTTCGCGATGCGGAGCCGGCGCGACCCGTTGAGGATCTTCGGGTCCTGCCGCTCGGCCGGGGTCATCGACCGGATGATCGCCGGCGACCCGGTCGAGGTCCCGGTCGTCGATCTGGCTGATCTGGTCCTTGATCTGCCCCATGCCGGGGAGCATCCCGAGCATGTTGCCGATCGGGCCCATCCGCCGGACCATCATCATCTGCTCGAGGAAGTCCTCGAGCGTGAGCTCGCCGGGGCCGAGCATCTTCTCGGCCATGCGCTGCGGTCTCGTCGGCCTCGAACGTCTTCTCGGCCTGCTCGATCAGCGTGAGCACGTCGCCCATGCCGAGGATGCGCGAGGCCATCCGCTCCGGGTGGAAGACGTCGAAGTCGGCGAGCTTCTCGCCGGTGGAGGCGAACATGATCGGCCGGCCCGGTGACGTTGGCCACCGACAGCGCCGCACCGCCGCGGGCGTCGCCGTCGAGCTTCGTGAGCACGACGCCGGTGAACCCGACCCCGTCGCGGAACGCCTCCGCGGTGGTGACGGCGTCCTGACCGACCATGGCGTCGACGACGAACAGGGTCTCGTCGGGCTGCACCGCGTCCCGGATGGCGGCGGCCTGCGCCATCATCTCGGCGTCGATGCCCAGCCGGCCGGCCGTGTCGACGACGACGACGTCGTGGCCCATCCGCCGGGCGTGCTCCACGCCGGCGCGCGCGACCCACGGGCTACGCCGCTTTCGCGGGGCCCCGACCCCGCTCCCCGTCGTCCCCGCGCCTCCCGCGTTCCCCGGCTGCGGGGCGAACACGTCGACGCCCGCCTGGGAGCCGACCACCTGCAGCTGCTGCACGGCGTTGGGGCGCTGCAGGTCGCACGCCACGAGCAGCGGCGCGTGCCGCTGCTCCCTCAGCCAGCGGCCGAGCTTGCCCGCCAGCGTGGTCTTTCCGGTTCCCTGCAGGCCGGCGAGCATCACCACGGTCGGTGGCGTCTTCGCGAGCGTGCAGCGGCCGGGTCTCGCCCGCCGAGGATCCCGACGAGCTCCTCGTTGACGATCTTGATGACCTGCTGGGCCGGGTTGAGCGCCTGCGACACCTCCGCGCCGCGGGCCCGCTCCTTGACCGCGGCGATGAACTCGCGGACCACGGGCAGGGCGACGTCGGCCTCGAGCAGGGCGATGCGGATCTCGCGCGCGGTCGCGTCGATGTCCGCCTCGGACAGCCGGCCCTTGCCGCGCAGCGACGTGAAGACCGACTCGAGCCGGTCGGAAAGGGTCTCGAACATGTCCCCGCCAGCCTACGTGCCCCCGTCCGCGCGCCGGTCACCGCCTAGCCGCCAGCCCCGAGCGATCGGCACCGGGCCGTCGCTACCCGGCGGGGCCGGCGCGGCGAGGCGGGCTCCACCTCCACCCCGCCACCGGCGTAGAGCGTCCTCGATCGACTCGGCGTAGCGCGCCAGCACGCCGCGGCGCTTGAGCTTCATCGTCGGCGTCAGCGTCTCGCTGTCCGGCAGCCACTCCTCGCCGAGCAGCGCGAACCGGCGGATGTGCTCGACCCGCGACAGCTGGCGTTGACCTGCGGCCACGACCCGGCGGCCACCTCGCGCCGCACCTCATCGGTCGGCCGCCACGTCGTCGAGCGCGCGGTCGCGGGAACCGTGCGCGCACCGCGTCCGGGTCGAGGGTGAGGATCGCGACGAGGTAGGGCCGCCCGTCGCCGACGCCATCGCCTGGCCGACGAGCGGGATCGTCTTCAGCGCCGCCTCGATGTTGGCCGGCGAGACGTTCTTGCCGCCGGCGGTGATGATGAGCTCCTTCTTGCGGTCGACGATGCGCAGGTAGCCGTCCTCGTCGAACTCGCCGATGTCACCGGTGTGCAGCCACCCGTCCTCGTCGAGAGTCTCCCGGGTGCGCTCCGGATCCGTTGAGGTAGCCCTTGAAGACGATCGCCGCCGCGGCAGAGCACCTCGCCGTCCGGCGCGATCACCACCTCGGTGTGCGGATAGGCCGGCCGACCCGGCCGGACTTCACGAGATGCGGGTCCCAGGTCATCCCGCCGGTGTTCTCGCTCATGCCGTAGATCTCGCTCATCTCCAGCCCGATGTCGCGCAGGAAGTCGATGACCTCGGCCGGGATCGGCGCGGCGCCGCTGAACGCGATCCGGCACGCGTCGAGCCCCACGGTCGCGCGCAGCGGGCGAACGCGACCTCGTCGACGAACTCCCAGGTCCGCCGCGAGCTCCGGCGGCGAGCTCCTCGCCCCGGGCCCGGAGCTGCTGCACCTGCCGCCCGACCGCGAGCGCGTCGGCGAACCGCTGCCTGGTCCTCCTCGGGCGGGGCGGCCCACCGCCGCCTGGATCCCGGACGCGAGCTTCTCCCACACCCGGGGCGGGCCGAAGAGCAGCGTCGGCCGCACCGCGATGCAGGTAGCGGCCGAGCTCGCGCGATGTCCGGGCAGGGCGTCACCTCGCCACCCCGGAGCAGGTGGTTGTAGTGGCTGACCTTGCGCTCGGCGACGTGCGCCATCGGCAGGTAGGACACCATGCGCACCGTGTCCGGGTCGATGTCCGGCCATGAAGTGGACGAGCCCGCGTACGCGGCCAGCACGTTGGTGTGGTCGACCATCACGCCCTTGGGCGGCCCGGTCGTGCCCGACGTGTAGATGACCGTGAGGAGCTGCGTCGGGGTCGGTCGCCGCGGCCGCCGCGGCGTCCATGTCGACGGGCTCGCCGGCGACGTCGTCGAAGCGGCAGGCGCCGGCGGGCGCGTCGACCACGACGACGAGCCGCCGCAGCCCCGGCGTGTCGGCGGCGAGCACGCGGTCGCGAAGTCGCCCGTCCTCCGTACGACCGCGACGGACCGCCTGGCAGTGGGCGACGAGATAGCCGATCTGCTCCGGCGACGAGGAGTTGTAGATCGAGATCGGGGTGGCGCCGACCAGGCAGCGCGCCCAGGTCGGCGACGTGGAACTCCAGGCGGTTTCGCAGCATGATCACGACGCGGTCGCCCGTGACCGACACCGAGCGCGCGCAGCCCGGCGGCGAACCGCGCGGCCCGGTCGGCGTACTCGCGCCAGGTCCACGCCACGCCCGTCGAGTGCGCAGCGCGACCGCATCGGGACGGCGCTCGAGGTGCTGAAGCACACCGTCCAGCACATTACGCAGCTCGGTCATGGCGGCTCCTCGGTACGACGATTCCGACCGAACCGCTATGTCGATGCGGCACACTCCGTATCTGTGTTGCGGCGACATTCCCGGCTCGGTTGCGTGGTCGTCGTTGCCGGGTCTTCATCTCGCCGGGCTGGCGCGCCTGGTCGACCCCCTCGTGGACGCGCGGCAGCGCTCGCCGGCTTTCGTCCATCCGACGCTCGTGGCGGAGCGGGCCGGCGCGCCCAGTGCGCGCCGACCCGGCCGACGGTCGGCCTGGAACGGCGTGCAGCCGCACGTCGAACAGCGCCTCGGCCCGGTCGACGCCGTGGTGACCGACGCCGCGACCTCGAGCGTGGTCGCCGCGCGTCCTCGGCCCGGACCTGCACCGGCGCGGCCGGCACGGCGCGGTCGTCCGTCGCCGACGGCGGACGAGGCGCAGAGCGTGCTCAGCCGGTTGCGCGGCATGCCTCGAGCAGCGCCTGCTCCACCTGCTGCCGGCGCCCGGCGCTGTCCTCGACGCGCCGCCGCGGCGTCGACGACGTAGAAGGCGTCGACGACCTCCGCACCGAGCGTGCTCACGCGGGCCGACCGCACGTCGAGACCCACGGTCGTCCAGCGCCGCGGGTGAGCCGGTGGAGCAGCCCGACCGCGTCGTGCGCACGCACCTCGACGACCGTGCGAGTGGTCCGAGGCCTCGTCGAACCACAGGACGCGCGGCGGCACCGCCGGCGGGCCGGTCTGCGCGTAGGCACGCTCCCGCTCGGCGAGGTGCGCCGCCAGGGGAAGCCGCGTCCTCGTAGGCGCGGCGCACGTCGGCGCGCACCAGGTCCCAGTCCGGCGGCGAACCGAACCGGGGCGAGACCTCGAAGACCGTCACCGCGGTCGACCCGAGCGAGGTCGCGGTCGCGGCGCGGATGGTCAGCCGGTGCAGCGCCAGGACACCGGCCCACCGGCACAACAGGCCCGGCCGGTCCGGCGCGACGATCGTGACCTCGTCACCGGCCACCTCCACCGCCAGCTCGCCGGCATCGGCGAGAGCGCGCTGGTGGCCGTCGAGGGTCGCCGGGCGCGGCGGCGGCTCGCCCTCCAGGACGGCGCCGCAGCGCGCGACCAGGTCGGCGACCAGCCCCGCCTTCCACTCCCCCCAGGCCGCCGGGCCGGTCGCCAGCGCGTCGGCGACTCGGTGAGGGCGTGCAGCAGCTCGAGCGTGTTCCGGTCGCCCACGCGTCGGCGACCACGGCCCGGATCGGTCGCCGGGTCGTCCAGGTCGCGGCGGGTCGCGGTGTCCGGGAGCAGCAGGTGGTGGCGGACCAGCGTGACGAGCACGTCGACGTCGCCGGGTCGCAGCCCGAGGCGCGCCCGAGCGGCCGGGGTACGACGCGCACGCCGGCGTCGGTGTGGTCCCCCGGCCAGCCCTTGCCGAGGTCGTGCAGCAGCGCCGCGAGCAGCAGCAGGTCGGGCCGGGAGACCCGGCCGGGCGAGCGCCGCCGCCTCGACCGCGGCCTCGACCAGGTGCCGGTCGACGGTGAACCGGTGCACGGGGTTGCGCTGGCGGCTTGCACCGCACCCGCTCCCACTCGGGCAGCAGCCGGACGAACAGCCCGGCCTGGTCGAGCGCCTCGACGACCGGGACGAGCGCCGGCCCGGCAGCCGAGCAGCGCGACGAACTCGTCCCGCGCCGCCGCCGGCCAGGGCTCGGGCAGCGGCGCGCGACTCGACGGCAGCCGCTCCAGCGTGTGCGGCGCCACCGGCAGGGCGTGCTGGGCGGCCGCGCCGCGACGCGCAGCAGCAGCACCGGGTCGGTCGCCGGGCTCGCGTCGCGCGCGAGCACCACCTCGCCGTCCTGCTCGACCACGCCGTCGGCGAGCGGCCGGCGCTGCGGCGCGCGGCCGGCCGCCAGCGCCGCGGCCGGCCGCGAGCGCCGCGCTCGACCCGCCGCCACGTCTCGTCGGAGGCGAACGCGATCGCCCGCCCGGCCGCGAAGACGTCGCTGCATCAGGTCGTCCGCGATCCGCGAAGCCCGAGTCGCTCCGCCACGGCGGTCCTGCTCCTGCTGCACGAGCCGGTCGGCCGGCCGCGTGCGAGCGTCCGGTGCAGCTCGCCGCGGACGTCGAGCAGCCAGGTCGTCCGCCGCCGCGCACGCGCTCCGCCGGCGCGTCGGCCAGCCACGCGGCGGCCACGGCGCGTGCAGCGCGTGCACGTCGCGCAGCCCGCCGCGCGACTCCTTGAGGTCGGGCTCGAGCAGGAACGCCAGCTCGCCGTGCCGGGCCGCCCGCTCGAGCGCCGCGGCGTGCAGCTCGGGAAGGCGCCGGCGGGCGTCGCGCCGCCAGGCCGCGCAGCACGGCCCGCCCGCAGCTCGCTCGCTCAGCGCCGGGTCGCCGGCGACATGACGCGCGTCGAGCATGCCCGAGCCCCGCCTTGAGGTCACCGCGCGCCGACCGCGACCGCCTCGGCCGACCGTGCGCACCGAGTGGTCGAGGCCGACGCCCGCGTCCCAGATCGGGTACCAGAGCGCGTCGGCGACGCCCTTGACGTCCGGCCGGCGCGCGGTGCAGGAGCACGAGGTCGAGGTCGCTGCCGGGCGCCGGCTCGCGCCGGCCGTAGCCGCCGACGGCGACGAGCGCGACGTCCGGTTCGCCGCCGACGCGGTCGGCGACCCAGCCGTCGACCACGTCGCACAGGGCCGCGCGCAGGTCGGGCCCCCGGAGCTCCGGCCGCTCGATGCACCTCCTGCCGTCGCGGACCGCAGGACGTCAGAGGGCGTCTGGTCCACGCTCACCCGTACGGATCCGGACCAGGTCCTCGACGGCCGTCGACCAGACCTTGCCGTCGCCGATCTGGCCGGTGCGTGCCGCCTCGACGACCGCCTCGATCACCCGCGCGGCGTCGGCGTCGTCGACCACCACCTCGATCCGCACCTTGGGGACGAAGTCCACGACGTACTCGGCGCCGCGGTAGACCTCCGTGTGGCCGCGCTGCCGGCCGTGACCCTGCACCTCGCAGACGGTCATCCCGGCGACACCGAGGTCGTGCAGCGCGGACTTCACGTCGTCGAGCTTGAAGGGCTTGACGACCGCGGTCACGAGTTTCACGGCACGATCCTCTCAGTAGCCGGCGCGTCCGGCGCGCACGTTGCCGAAGTCGTACGCCGACTCGGCATGGATGGCGGTGTCGAGACCCTCGACCTCCACGGCATCGGCAACCCGCAGCCCGATGGTGCGCTGCACGAGCTTCGCGACCAGCCAGGTGAGCGAGAACGCCCACCCGATCGTCACGAGCACGGCCAGGGCCTGCACGCCGAGCAGGTGCGGGCCGGCACCGGTGACCAGCCCCTCGTGGGCGATGCCACCGTTCACGGCACGGGTGGCGAAGACACCGACGAGAAGCGTGCCCACGAGACCGGCGGCGCCGTGCACGCCGACGACGTCGAGCGAGTCGTCGTAGCCGAGCCGGAACTTCATGTTGACCGCCAGGGCGCCGACGGCTCCGCCGGCGAGACCGATGAAGATCGCCGCCATGCTGTTGACGAAACCACATGCGGGTGTGATGGCGACGAGCCCCGCCACCGCGCCGGAGGCCGCACCGAGCGTCGTGGCATGGCCGGTGCGGGCGCGCTCGACCAGGATCCAGCCCACCAGCCCGGCGCACGCGGCGAGCTGGGTCCCGATCAGCGCCTGGGCGGCGAGCGCGTCGGAGGCGAGCGCCGACCCGGCGTTGAAACCGAACCAGCCGAACCACAGGATGCCGGCACCGACGACGGTGAGGGGCAGCGAGTGCGGCGCCATCGCCTCCCGCGGCCAGCCCCGCCGCCGCCCCACGACGAGCGCGAGCGCGAGCGCGGACGCGCCGCTGTCGATCTCGACGACGTTGCCCCCGGCGAAGTCGAGCACCCCGCGCTGGGCGAGCCACCCCTGCGGGGAGAAGACCCAGTGCGCCAGCGGCGCGTAGACGACCAGGGTCCACAGCGACGCGAACGCGAGGAAGCCGTGAAAGCTCATGCGGTCGGCGCCGGTGCCGGTGAGCAGCGCGGCGGTGATGACGGCGAACATCATCTGGAAGGCGGCGAACGCGAGCGGCGGCACCGAGAGGTCGAAGCCGGGCACCGGGTCGTTCGGGTGCGCCAGGCCGCCGAGATGCAGCGTGCCGATGAGCCCGCCCCCGGCGTCGGGCCCGAACGCGAGCGAGTAGGCGGCGACCGCCCACACGATGCTGACCACCGCGATCGTCGCGAGGTTCTGCACCATCATCGCGAGGACGTTCTTGCTGCGGACCATGCCCCCGTAGAACAGCGCGAGCCCGGGTGTCATGAACAACACCAGGGCTGCGCTGCCGAGGACCCAGGCGGTGTCACCGGCGTCGACATGCACGGCGGGCAGGATCACCCGCCTCTGTTACCGCTGTGTTACGCGCCGTCCGGCGACGCGCCCGGAGCCGGTCACAGTGCCTCGAACCCTCGCTCTCCCGTGCGGACCCGGACGATCTCGTCGACCGGTGTCGTCCACACCTTGCCGTCCCCGATCTGCCCGGTCGAGGCCGCCTTGACGATGACCTCGACGACGTCCGCGGCGTCGTCGTCGGCGACGACCACGTCCAGCCGGACCTTCGGCACGAAGTCGACCGGTACTCCGCGCCGCGATAGACCTCGGTGTGGCCCTTCTGCCGGCCGTAACCGTTGACCTCGCAGACCGTCAGACCCTGGACGCCGAACGTCTCCAGCGCCTCCTTCACGTCGTCGAGCTTGAAGGGCTTGACGACTGCGGTGACCAGCTTCATGCGCGGACACCTCCCATCTCCGCGGCGGACTTGGTTGTGTGCGCGTGCCCCGGCGTGAACGTGCCGGCGCCGACCTGCCCGAACTCGTACGCCGTCTCGGCGTGCTCGGCGAGGTCGATGCCGGAGGCCTCCGCCTCCTCGGTCACCCGGAAGCCGATCGTCTTGTCGACGAGCTTGCCGAGGATGAACGAGAGGACGAACGAGTAACCGCCGACGGCGACGACCCCGAGCGCCTGCTTGCCGAGCTGGGTGAGACCACCGCCGTACAGCAGCCCCTCCGGCCCGCCCGTGACGGTCGCGGTCGCGAGGAAGCCGATGATGAGCGACCCGACGATGCCACCGACGAGGTGCACGCCGACGACGTCGAGCGAGTCGTCGAAGCCGAGCCGGTACTTCATCCCGACCGCGTAGGCACAGATCACGCCCGCGACCAGCCCGACGAGGATCGCCCCCATCGGGCTGACCGACGCGCAGGCCGGCGTGATGGCGACCAGGCCGGCGACGGCACCGGAGGCGAAACCGAGCGTGGTCGCGTGCCCGTCCCGGAACCGCTCGACCAGGATCCACCCGATGGCAGCGGCGGCCGTGGCCACCTGGGTGTTCATGAACGCGGTCGCCGCGAGGTCGCTGGCACCGACGGCCGACCCGGCGTTGAACCCGAACCAGCCGAACCACAGCAACGCGGCACCCAGGAACACGAAGGCCACGTTGTGCGGGCGCATCGGCTCCTTCGGCCAGCCCTTGCGCTTGCCGAGCACCAGCGCCAGCGCCAGCGCGGCCGCACCGGCGTTGATGTGGACCGCGGTGCCGCCGGCGAAGTCGAGGACGCCGTTGCGGTCACCCAGCCAGCCGCCGTTGCCGTCGTCGAAGAAGAACACCCAGTGCGCGACGGGGAAGTAGACGATCGTCACCCACAGGGCGGCGAACAGCGTCCAGGCGGCGAACTTGGCCCGGTCGGCGATCGCGCCGGTGATGAGCGCCGGGGTGATGATGGCGAACATCAGCTGGAACGCCGAGAACGCCAGCGTCGGGATCGTGCCGCTCGCCTGGCCGATCGTGTCCTTCAGGCCGACGTGGTCGAGGTTGCCGATCAGCCCGTGCCAGGCGTCGGCGCCGAATGCCAGCGAGTACCCGTAGAGCACCCACAGCACGGAGACGAGGGCGATGCAGATCGCACTCATCATCAGCATGTTGAGCACGCTCTTCGTGCGGACCATGCCGCCGTAGAAGAACGCCAGCCCGGGTGTCATCAGCAACACCAAGGCAGCCGAGGCGAGCACCCAAGCGGTGTCGCCGGTGTCCAACTGCATGGTTGACCCGCCTTCCCCCGCGGCGCGTGCCGCCGCGTCCCTGGGACCAGAGTCGGCGCCAGAGGTTGCGGGACGGGGAAGTGACGGTTTCGCCGCCGTCACGGGGTGTTACAGGCGGATTACCTCAACGGTGGAACTTCAGGCGTAGCCAGCGACCGTGGCTACCGAGGGCCAGATCGGTCCGGTGGGTCTCGGCACGCAGCCGGTAGGGCCGGCCCACGATGTGGTCGCCGGTGAGCACGCCCCTCGCCCTGCCGTCGCCGTCGGTGTGCACGCAGCTGGAGACCGCGCTGTTGCGCCAGCGCCCGTCCTGCCGCCGCTGGGCGCGGAAGTAGATGCAGGCGTGGTTCTGCACCGGGTGGAGCCAGACGGACAACGACGGGTCGGCGCCGGGGTGGTAGAGCCGGTAGCCGTGCGCCTCGTCGTAACCGCCGCGCAGCCGTTCCCGCAGGGTCGACCGCGCCCGCACCCGCACCCTGTCCCGGGCGGGCTCGTAGCGGTCGTCGCCGCGGAACCGCGCGATGAACCGCGTGTGGCGGTCCAGGCGGAACGACGCCGTGAAGTCACCGGTCTGCGGATCCGTCTCGCCGCGGGCGACCCTGACGCGGGCCTGGTCGTACGGCTTTGCGTAGATCGTGACGGTCCGGCTCGTCGCCGTCCCGCCCAGGTGGGCGGTCAGGTGGGCGAGGCGGCCGGATCGGACGACGCGGTTGCGTGCCGACAGCTCGACCGACGTGGACAGTCCGGTCACGTCGACGGTCGTCGAGGTCTCCGCGCCGCTGGGGTGGGCGCCGTCGCCGATCCACGACACCGTGTAGGTCACCGCGCCGCGGGTGTCGGGCGTGTCGGTGAACGTGTAATGACCGGCCGAGTCGGTCGCGACGGTCGTCGACTCCGCCGACCGGTCCCGCTGCAGCGTCACCGTCGCCGGATAGACGATCGGCTCGCTCGCCGAGGTCAGGTCGCCGCTGACGGTGACGGGCTGGTCCACCTGCCGCGGCGTGGAGACCTCGACCGTGAGGGAGGCGTCGTCGGCGGCACCGGCCGGCGGGACCGCGAGCGCCATCGCCGCGGCGACGGCGGTGGCCATGACAGCGAGGCGGCGCATGTCAGGCCACCGGCCCGACCGCGTCGCCCAGCAACGCGTCGACGAACGCGTCGGGTTCGAACGGTGCGAGGTCGTCGGGACCCTCGCCGAGACCGACCAGCTTGACCGGCACGCCGAGCTCGCGCTGCACCGCGATGACGATGCCGCCCTTGGCCGTCCCGTCGAGCTTGGTGAGGACGATGCCGCTCACGTCGACCACCTCGCCGAAGACGCGAGCCTGCACGAGCCCGTTCTGCCCGGTCGTCGCGTCGAGCACCAGCAGGACCTCGTCGACCGGTCCCTGCCGCTCGACCACCCGCTTCACCTTGCCGAGCTCGTCCATCAAGCCCTGCTTGGTGTGCAGCCGGCCCGCGGTGTCGACGAGGACGGTGTCGACCCCCGAGTCGGACCCGGCCTTCACGGCATCGAAGGCGACGCTCGCCGGGTCGGCGCCTTCCGGGCCACGCACGACCTCGGCGCCGACCTGGCCGCCCCAGGTCGCCAGCTGGTCCGCGGCAGCTGCGCGGAAGGTGTCCGCCGCACCCAGGAGGACCGTGCGGCCGTCCCCCACGAGGGCGCGGGCGAGCTTGCCGCAGGTGGTGGTCTTGCCGGTGCCGTTGACGCCCACCACGAGGACCGTGGCCGGACGGCCGTCGTGCGGAGCCGTCCGCAGCGACCGGTCGGTATCCGACCCGATCGCCACCAGCAGCTGGTCGCGCAGCAGGGTGCGGACCTGGTCGGGGGTCCGGGCACCGAGCACCATGACCTGGGTTCGCAGGTTCTCGACGATCTGCTGGGTCGCGGCCACTCCCACGTCGGCGGTGAGCAGCGTGTCCTCGACCTCTTCCCAGGTGTCCTCGTCGATGGTGTCACGGGCGAGCAGGCTGAGCAGTCCCCGGCCGAGGGTGCCCTGCGAGCGGGCCAGTCGCGAGCGCAGCCGGACCATCCGGCCCGCCGACGGAGGCGGGGTCTCCACCGGCGCCGCGGCGGGTGCGGTCTCGACCGGGGCTGGCTCGACCGGGGCTGGCTCGACCGGGGCTGGCTCGACCGGGGCTGGCTCGACCGGGGCTGGCTCGACCGGGGCCGGCTCCGCCGCGGCCTGCGGTTGCCCGGGCGCCGTCTCGACCGTCGGCTCCTGGCCGGACGGCGGCAGCTCGCGTCGCGCCGGCGCCTTGAGAAAGGCGACCAGCGCGGCGACGACGAAGATTCCGAGGACGATGCCGAGGGCGACGAACTCCACGACGAGCCAGGCTACCGAGCCGCCACGCAAGTGGTCGGCGGAGAGGTGGGCCGGTCAGACGGTGGTGCTCGACCCGCTGCCCTCGTAGTCCTCGTCGCCGGCGAACGTGGCCGTCACGGTGTCGCCCTTGTGCAGCGGACCGTGCGGCCGGACCGTCGCGGCTCCGTCGGTGTCGGTGACGGCGTCGCCGGCCGGCTCACCGTTGACGGCGAACTCGATCGTCTTGCCGGCGACCGGGTTGCCCTGGTCGTCGGTGAGGACGGCGGTCGCCGCGTGCTTGTCGACGCTGACGGTCAGGGTGGTCGGCGTCGTGGTGTCGCCACCCGAGCCGCCACCCGACTGGTTGGTCGCGGCGGCCGGCCAGGCGGGGCCGAAGCCGCTGTTGGGCGCGCGGTCGGCGGGCTGGACGAACACCAGGCCACCGGCGTCGGCGGCCCCTTCACCGACGATCGTGACCGCGTAGGGGGACTGGATCGCGGCCAGCGACGGATCGGAGGCGACGGCGAGCGACGGGTCGCCGATCAGGTTTGTCGGGACGTGCCAGGTGACCGAGCTGGTCGAGGTGTCGAACTCGCCGGTGATCACCGTCGTCGTGCCGGAGACCATCTGGTTGTCCGTCGGATTGAACGTGCCGACCTCGAAGGTGGGAGCCGGCGACGGCTGCGCGACGGTTACGCCGTACTGGGCCTGCTTACCGTCGGCGCCCTTCGGTCCCTTCCAGGTGACGTACCAGTACATGTCGGTGGTGCCGGTCGGCGGAACCTGCGAGAGCGCGGCCGCCGTCAGCGTGATGTCGAGGTTGTCACCGGCATCGGCGAAGGCGACGTTGGTGACGTCGACCGGGTCGGTGCCGTCCGCCCCGATCGGGGTGGAGGCGTCGCCGGCCGGGGTCGGTGACGACCTGGGCGCCGTCGGTGGTGCCGTTCGGTCCCGCCACCGGCGCCGGCTCGAGCGGGTCGCAGGAGCGCGAGAGCGCCAGCCCCGTCGTCGCCGAGACCCCGGTGCACTGCCGGGTGTACATGATGGTCGCCGTGCCGGGCGTGTCGACGTCGCTGGCGTAGGCGATGTTGGCGCCACCCGCCGAGTCGAGGTCCATGTCGAAGAAGTCCAGCAGCGTGCGGTCGCCGCCGATGAGGTCACACGCGGTGCCCTGGTCGCAGATCGACCCCGTGTGCATGACCCCCGTGGCGTCGCTGACCGTGAACGTCTGGCCGCCGTCGGTCGACTGCGCGAACTTCGTCGTCCAGTCGAGGAAGCAGTTGTTGGCGACACCGTTGCTGTCGTCGGCAGTCCCGGACCGGCCGTCGGGGCAGGACGTGCCGCCGCCGGTCAGGCTGCCGCCGTACCAGGTCACGTCGACGATGCCGTCGGCACCGGCCATCAGCCACGGGAACATGTTGGCGTGGTCGCTGCCGGTGTCCACGAACACCGGGTCGGTCCACGCCGAGGCGTCGCCGGGCGTGACCATGTGGCTGATCTGGATCCGGTTGGTGTCGCTGCTCGCGGTGTCACCGGCCCACGCGACGTAGACGCTCCCGGCCCCGTCGATCGCGATGGCCGGGAAGATGTGGTCGAGCGTCTGGTCGGACGGCCCGGCGTAGACCTGGTAGTCGGTCCAGCTGATCGGGGCCAGCGGGTTCGTCGGGTCGGGCGTGCCCTCGGCGATGTAGACCACGTGGTTGACCGTCTCCGACGGGCTGCCCGGAGCGATGAACGGGATGTAGATCTTGTGCGTCGTCTGGTTGACGACGGTCGTGCCGAAGTGGTTGCCGTTGTTGCCGGTGGCGGTGCCCTGGTGGGCCGCGTCGATCGCCGGCGTGTTCTGGACGTAGGTGTAGCCGCCGTCGGTCGACACCGCGACCTGGATGTTCGTGGTGGCGAGGTCGTGGGTCGTGAGGTACTGCGCGCCCAGCCCCTGGTCCGTCGCCTGCCACTGGCGGTCGACCCCGAAGACCTGCATCCCGAACGGGTTGGCCGGGTCGGACCAGGTGGCGCCGCCGTCGGTGCTCTTGTTGGTGGTCAGGTTGGCCAGCGACAGGCTCGACACGGACAGCTCGTCGAAGGAACCGTCGCCGAGGCTCTGCTGCGTGGCGACGTCGCAGTCGCCGCCGCCGACGCTCTCGTGGTCGGTGTCGGTCGTCCCCTGGTAGGTGTAGGCGTGCCCGCTGTCCGGGTCGAGCGTGCCGGGGTGGACCCACCAGAACGGGCAGCCACCGGTCGGCACCCCCACCGGGCCGGTCACGTAGACGTTGTCGTGGCTGTCGACCGCGATCGAGGGCTCGGCGCCGCCCGGGGTGGTGTCCCGGTCGTTCAGGAGCGCGAGTCCCGGCGTGAACGCGGCCGCCGGCGAACCGGTCGAGGTGGCGGCGATCGCCACCGGCACGGCGAGGGCGCCGAGCCCACAGAACGGTGCCGCTGAGCAGACGGAAGGAGGACATACGACGCACGGTTCACTCCGGGGCGAGAGTGGGCTGGGTTGCCCTTACTTCGCCGCGGCAGGCGGATCTCCTGCGTCCACCCGGCGGGTTCCCACCGGAACGCCGCTACGCCGGACGGCGCTAGGCGGGTTCCGGTTCGCGCAGCCGCTGGCTGATGACCTGGGTGATCCCGTCCCCGCGCATGGAGACGCCGTAGAGCGAGTCGGCGACCTCCATCGTCCGCTTCTGGTGCGTGATGATGATCAGCTGCGACGTCGCCTTGAGGTCCGCGAGCAGGTCGACGAGCCGGGACAGGTTGCGGTCGTCGAGCGCCGCCTCCACCTCGTCCAGCACGTAGAACGGCGAGGGCCGGGCGCGGAAGATCGCGACGAGGAAGGCCACGGCGGTGAGCGACCGCTCGCCGCCGGACAGCAGCGAGAGCCGCTTCACCTTCTTGCCCGGTGGGCGCGCCTCGACCTCGATGCCCGTCGTCAGCCAGTCGTCGGGGTCGGTGCGCAGCAGGCGGCCGGAGCCACCGGGGAACAGCACCGAGAAGACCTTCTCGAACTCGCGCTCGACGTCTTCGTAGGCCGCGCGGAACATCTGCTCGACCCGCTCGTCGACGTCCTTGACCACGGTGAGCAGGTCCCGGCGCGAGGTCTTGAGGTCCTCGAGCTGTTCGGACAGGAACTTGTGCCGTTCCTCGAGCGCGGCGAACTCCTCGAGCGCCAGCGGGTTGATCTTGCCCAGCAGGGCGAGCCCGCGTTCGGCCGCGCGTAGCCGCTTCTCCTGCGACTCCCGCTGGTAGGGCGCGGGCTCGCTGCCCTCGGGGGCATCCGCCGGCGGTGGGACGGGGACGTCGGGCCCGTACTCGTCGACCAGCGTCGCCCCGTCGATGCCGAACTCCTCGGCCGCCTTGGTCTCCAGCGCCTCGATGCGCAGGCGCTGCTCGGCCCGGGCCACCTCGTCCCGGTGCACCGCACTGGTGAGCGTCTCGAGCTCGCCCGAGAGCTCGCGCGCCTGGGCGCGGATGGCGAGCAGCTCCCCCTCGCGGACCGTGCGCGCCTCCTCGGCCGCGCCCCGCTCCGCAGCGGCCAGCGAGAGCGAGTGCTCGAGCCGGGCGAGCGCCTCGGTCGCGACGAGATGCACGGCCGCACCGACCACGGCCTCACGGGCCCGCCGTTCGCGAGCCCGGGCGGCCCGCTCGCGCGCCTCCCGCTCCGCCGCGGCCGCCCGCTCCAGCGCCTGCGCCCGCGCGGCGAGCGCCTCGGTGCGCTCCTCGCCGGTGCGCACGGCGAGCCGGGCGTCGACCTCCGCGGCCCGAGCGGCGCCGACGGCCTCGGCGAGCCGGTCGCGGTCACCGGGATCGGGCTCGCTCTCGGCCGGGGCCGCCTCCGCCGCGGCGAGCCGCTCCTCCAACGCGGCGAGGCCCTCGAGGTCGCGGTCCCGCGCCTCCCTGGCCTCCTGCACCGCGCGCTCGATCCGGTCGGCCTCGGCGGCGGCCGCCCGGGCGGCCGCCCCGAGCTGGCCCAGCCGCTCGGCGACCGCGGCGAGCCGGGCATCCGACTCGTGCAGGGCGCTCAGCGCGGCGTCGACGCCGTCCTGCGCCCGGTGCGCCTCCTCGGCGGCGGCCGAGATCGCGAACCGCAGCCGGTCGGCTCGGTGGCCCAGCTCGGTGTGGTCCTTGTCCGCCTCGGCGAAGGCGGCCTGGACCTCGAGCACGCTGGGCGCGTCGCCGGACCCGCCGATCGCCCAGGCGGCGCCGAGCATCTCACCCGCGGCCGTGGCCGCGCGCACCGCCGGCAGGGCGGCGACCAGGCCTCTCGCGGCGTCGAGATCGGGCACCACGGCCACCCGGTCGAGCAGCCTGGTGAGCGCCGGCCGGAGGCTGTCGGGAGCCGTCAGCACGTCGACGGCGTACTGCGCGCCGCACTCCCCGGGCAACGCCGGCCAGGGCTCGGCGTCGGGGTAGTCGGCTCCGCCGACCACCATGCCGGCCCGCCCGGCCTCGTCGTCCCGCAGCAGGGCGAGGGCGGCGGCCGCGTCGGCGAGCGAGGCGACGGCGACGGCATCGGCGGCGGCACCGAGGGCGGTGGCCACCGCCGCTTCCCAACCCGGCTCGACCCGGACGACCTCGGCGACCGAGCCCAGTACGCCGGGAAGCCGGTCGCCCGCGGCCAGCAGCGCGCCGTGACCGTCCTTACGGGCGAGCCCGAGCGCGAGCGCGTCCCGGCGGGCGGCCGCGGCCGCCCGCCGCCGCTCGACCTCGCGCTCCTCGTCCTGGAGCGCGCCGAGCCGCTCCTCCGCCTCGCTCAGTGCCGCGGTGGCCGCCTCGAACCGCGCGTCGAGGTCGAACTCCCCGGCGTCGAGCCCGGCGACCTCCGACTCGACCGCGGCGAACTCGCCCTGAGCGGTGCCGGCGCGAGAGCGGGCAGCGTCGAGCGCGACCGTCAGCCGGCCGATCTCGTCGTCGGCCGCGGTCGCGCGGGTCCGCAGCGCGGCGACCTGGCCGTGCAGCCGGGCCAGCCCCTCCCGCCGGTCGGCGACGGCCCGCCGGGCTGCGGTCAGCGCGCTCTCGGCCTCGGCGAGCTCCACCTCGAGCTGCTGCCGATGGGCCGTCGCCGCGGCGAGCGCCTCGTGATCGTGCCGCAGTTGCTCGGCCACGGTCTCCCACTCGTCGCGGACGGCGACGGCCTCCGCGTCGAGCATCTCGGGGTCACGACCGGGCACCTGCTCGTCCTCGAACACCTCGGCCTGGCGCCGTCGCTCGGCGGCGAGCGAGGCAGTGCCGCGGAAGCGCTCCCGCAGCCCGGCGAGGCGGTACCAGGTCTCCTGCGCCCGCGACAGCCGCGGCGCCTCGGCGGCGACCGCGGCGTCCAGCTCGGCCTCGCGGGCCTGGGCGGCGCCGAGCGCCTGCTCGACCTCGGACCGTCTGGCGAGCAGCGCCGCCTCGTCGGCCACCTCGTGGTCAAGCGCCGCGCGCAGCGACTGGAGGTCGTCGGCGAGCAGCCGCAGCCTGGCGTCGCGCAGATCGGCCTGGACGACCGCCGCCCGGCGGGCGACCTCGGCCTGCTGTCCGAGCGGCTTGAGCTGGCGGCGCAGCTCGGCGGTCAGGTCCTGCAGCCGGTTGAGGTTGGCCTGCATCGCCTCGAGCTTGCGCAGCGCCTTCTCCTTGCGCTTGCGGTGCTTGAGGACGCCGGCCGCCTCCTCGATGAACGACCGCCGGTCCTCGGGTGCCGCGTGCAGGACGGCGTCGAGCTGGCCCTGCCCGACGATGACGTGCATCTCCCGGCCGATGCCGGAGTCGGACAGCAGCTCCTGCACGTCGAGCAGCCGGCACGGGTTGCCGTTGATGGCGTACTCCGAGCCGCCGTTGCGGAACATGATCCGCGAGATGGTGACCTCGGTGTAGTCGATCGGCAGCGCCCCGTCGGCGTTGTCGATCGTGAGGACGACCTCCGCCCGCCCCAGCGGCGGCCGGCCGGCGGTGCCGGCGAAGATGACGTCCTCCATCTTGCCGCCGCGCAGGCTCTTGGCACCCTGCTCGCCGAGCACCCAGGCGATGGCGTCGACGACGTTGGACTTGCCCGAGCCGTTCGGGCCGACGACACAGGTGATGCCCGGCTCGAACCGCAGCGTCGTCGACGAGGCGAAGGACTTGAAGCCCCGCAGGGTGAGGCTCTTCAGGTGCACTCTGCAAGCTCCGAGTGGGAAGGCTCCAGAAGAGGACATGAACGGCGGGGAAGGCCGAGAGCCAACCTAGCCGAGGCCGGGCCCGTTTGCCGGACAACCACGCCGACCGATCGCCGGCCCGCCCCGATCGCCGGCCTGCCAGATCGCCCGCCCGCCCGATCGCCCGCCCTCCTGCACACCAGGCGCCGGACAAACGAAAAGGGCGCCCCGTCGAGGCGCCCTTGGGCGGATGGTGCCGGCCCTCTCAGGTCAGTGCCGGCTCCTTCTGGACGATGTCCGAGACGGACAGCTCGAGCATCTCGTCATCGACCCGAAGTCCCTTGGACAGCGCGGCGTTGGCCGCTTCCAGTCGTGCTACCTCATGCTCGAGATCACGGACTCGCTCGCGGAGTCGGCGCATCTCGGACATGACCCGCACGTCCGGTCCCAACCCCACATGACCGAACAGCGCTTTTGCCATTCTCGGCATTCCTCCACGGTGAGGAGCGGTCTGCATGTCGCAGTGCCGCCTGTCGCGGCGTGCGCCGTCAAGCCTGGTGTGCAGACGGCGCGGTGCAAACAGTGTCCGACGACAGAGGCTTGCGGTCAAGAGCCAGATCACGATCGGATCACGGTCTTGAGCGGGGGCGGCTCAAGCTCGAGCGGTCAGCGCTCGACGAATCCGGACAGCCCGCCCCGGGGTTCACCCCACCGCTCGGTGACGCCGTCGACGTGACCGGGGGTGCGACCGCTCCCGAGCGCCTCCAGGAGCGCCACGCACGCCTCGCGCGGGCCCTCCGCGAGCACCTCGACCCGGCCGTCGTCGAGGTTGCGGGCCCATCCGGCCAGGCCCAGCTCGAGCGCGCGCGACCGGATCCACCAGCGCATGCCGACGCCCTGCACCCGGCCGCGGACCCACGCGGTCAGCCGGGCGCGGTCTCCGCCGGCCGGTCTCCCCCGGCCGGCCGCCGGTCACCATCTGAGCGCTCCGCTCCTCGGTCGGCGCTGGCAGCGCGGGCACCGGTAGGACGACCGGTTCATGAACGGCTCCCGCCGGATCGGCGCGCCGCAGCGCGAACACGGCTCGCCCTCCCGACCGTAGACCTCGAGCGAGCGGTCGAACCATCCGCTCTCGCCGTCGACGTCGACGTACAGGGTGTCGAACGACGTGCCGCCGGCTCGCACGGCCGCGCGCAGCACCTCCGCAACCGCATCGAGGAGGCGCTCGACCTCGGCCCGGTGCAGCGTCTCGGTCGCCCGGGCGTAGTGCAGCCGGGCCGCGCCAGAGCGCCTCGTCGGCGTAGATGTTGCCCGACCCCCGAGACGAGCGTCTGGTCGAGCAGGGCGCGCTTGAGACCGGTACGACGGCGTCGGAGGCGGTCGCCGAACGCGGTCCGGTCGAAGCCGGGTCCAGCGGGTCGAGCGCGATGTGGGCGAGGGAGGGCGGGACGGCCGCCGGATCGCCGGGGTCGGCGACCTCGTCGAGCGACAGCCCGCCGAAGGTGCGCTGGTCGACGAACCGCAGCTCGGGCGGCCCGTCGTCGAAGGTGAACCGCGCGCGCAGGTGCGGCTGGTCGGCGACGCCGGCGCCGACGGCCAGGAACTGCCCGCTCATCCCGAGATGCGCCGACGCAGGACGACGCCGTCGTCGAGGGGGAGCCACAGGTACTTGCCGCGCCGGCGGGCGCCGAGCGAGCCGCCGCCCGCGCACCCGGGCGGCGAAGTCGGCCGGCGCCGCGCCGCGTACCGCCGCACCGTCCGCGGCGCCGAAGACCTCGACGGCGCCGATGGTGCGGCCCGACCGCCCACCGCTCGAGACCGCGCGCGGACGGTCTCGACCTCGGGCAGCTCCGGCACCGGCTAGTCCGTGTCGTCGGCGCGCGGACAGGTCGGTCCAGGCCCGCTCCGCGGCACGCTGCTCGGCTTCCTTCTTGCTGCGGCCGTCGCCCTCGCCGACCGGCCGGCCACCGACGATCGCGGTCGCGTGGAAGACCTTGGCGTGGTCCGGGCCGGTCTCGGTCACCTGGTAGTCGGGGACGCCCAGGGCCAGCCCGGCGGCGAGCTCCTGCAGGGAGGTCTTCCAGTCCAGCCCCGCGCCGAGCCGGGCCGCGCCGTCGAGCAGGCCGGCGAACAGCCGCAGCACCAGCTCCCGTGCCGGCTCCGCGCCGCGGTCGAGGTAGACGGCGCCGATCAACGCCTCGATGGCGTCGGCGAGGATCGAGGACTTGTCCCGGCCGCCGCTGCCCTCCTCGCCGCGGCCGAGCCGCAGGAACCGTCCGACGTCGATCTCGCGGCCGACCTCGGCCAGCGCGCGGGAGTTCACGACCGCTGCGCGGAGCTTGGCGAGCTGGCCCTCCGGCAGGTCCGGATGCCGGCGGTAGAGCTCCTCGGTGACGACCAGGCCCGAGCACCGAGTCGCCGAGGAACTCCAGGCGCTCGTTGGTCGGGAGCCCGCCGTTCTCGTAGGCGAACGAGCGGTGGGTGACGGCGCGCAGGACGAGGTCGTGGTCCAGGCCGCCGCCAAGGGCGGCGACAAGGGCGCCGAGATCGTCCCCCGAACCCTCAGTGCCGGCCATCGTCCGCGCCGTTCCTACAGCCGCGCCAGGACGAAGTCGACCGCGTCGCCGACCGTTCGCAGCGCCTCGAGCTCGGTGTCGGGGATACGCAGCGGCCCGGCGCAAGCTCGGCCAGCCGCTCCTCGATGATCTCGGCCACCTCCACGAGCGCGAGCGAGTCGGCGTCGAGGTCGGCCAGCAGCACGCCCGCGGTGCATCTCGCTGGCATCGACTTCGAGGACGACCACGAGCGCCTCCCGGACGACGTGGACCACCGCGTCGTCGCTCACTCGTGCGGCGCGCGTCGGCACGGGTCAGACGGGGATGACCTGGCGGTCGTTGTAGGTGCCGCAGACCGTGCACGCGACGTGCGGCAGTTTCGGCTGCCGGCAGCGCTTGCACGGCACGAGCGCGGGCGCGGTCGCTTTCCACTGCGAGCGGCGCGAGCGGGTGTTGCTGCGCGACATTCGGCGCTTCGGAACGGCCACGGGTCAGCTCCCAGTCTCTGGTGGTGCGGTGGGTGGTGCGGTGTCGGTGTGGCTCGTCACCGGCGGGGCGCAGCGTGGCGAGCGCCGCCCACCGCGGGTCGGTGATGTCGTGCGTGTGGTCGGGGCCGAGCTCGGCGCGGCGCACGCCGCAGCCCGTGCAGAGGCCCTGGCAGTCCTCGTCGCAGCGGGGATTGAGCGGCAACCCCAGCACGACCGCGTCGTGGACGAGCGGCTCGAGGTCGATCAAGTCGCCCACCAGGGTCGGACTCGTCGTCCTCGCCGGTCGGCTCGTAGGCGTAAGCTCCTGAACCTCGGCGACGAGCGTGTCCTCGCACCGGCTCCAGGCAGCGGCCGCACTCGGCGGCGACGGGTGCGGTGACGGTTCCCGAGACCAGCACGCCGTCCATGACGGCCTCCAGCCGCAGCTCCAGCACGACCGTCGCTCCCGCCGGCACGGCCACCAGGTCCAGCTCCCAGCCGGCCGGGGCCGGCAGCTCCCGGCTGACCCGCCGCATCGACCCCGGACGCCGACCGAGGTCACGCGTGTCGAGCACCAGGGGACCGCGCGGGTCCAGGTGCGAGGCGGTACGCGGAGCGGGCATGACGGTTCGTCTCTTCGTCCTCAATAGGCGCAAGCGTTCGGTGGTCGCGCAGTCGAGCGCGACCGTCGAGTCTAGAGGACGGCGGGGCGAACCGGCGGGCGCTCAGGCGGGCAGGGGCCGGTCGTCGTCGTCCATCGGCTCCCCGAGCGCGTCGAGCTCGTGCCGCCCACTGATCTTGGCCCGGCCCTTCTCGACCGCCTGGAGCGTCTTGTGCAGCACGACCTCGAAGTTGGCGAGCTTGCCGTCGACGTAGTCGTCGATCTCGGCCCGCATCCGGTCGGCGTCGGCGGTGGCGGCGCCCAGCGACCTTCTCGGCCTCCTCCGTCGCCTCGCGCACGATGTCGGTGCGCGAGATGAGCCGGGCGCGCTCTGCCCGGGCCTCCTCGATGATCCGCTCGGCCTCCTCGCGACCGGCCTCGACGACGGCCTCTTGCTCGTCGATCACCTGCTGGGCGCCCGCGATCTCGCTGGGCAGCAGGCCGCGGACCTCGTCGAGGTGCGCGAGCATCTCGGCGCGGTTGACCACGCAGGACGCCGACATCGGCATCGCGCGCGCGTTCTCGACGAGCGCGGTGAGCTCGTCGAGCTTGGCGTGGACGTCCACGAGCGGCCTTCCGTCGGGGCTGCGGGTGTCGGGCCG
This sequence comes from uncultured Actinomycetota bacterium, assembly GCA_963835405.1. Lineage (GTDB taxonomy): Bacteria > Actinomycetota > Actinomycetes > JAFAQI01 > JAFAQI01 > CAWIFV01. Next base: position 19,494 of record CAWIFV010000004.1, on the reverse strand, counting down.
GCTCAGTCGCGCGAGCTTCTCGCGCAGGCGGCGGAGCACCGCCTCGGGCACCAGCCCCGAGACGTCGCCGCCGTACGTCGCGACCTCCTTGACCAGGCTCGACGACAGGAAACAGTAGAGCGGGTTGGTCGGGATGAACAACGTCTCGACGCCGGCGAGCGAGTGGTTCATCTGCCCCATCTGCAGCTCGTAGTCGAAGTCGCTGACCGCGCGCAGCCCCTTGACGATCACCCGGATGTCGCGCGTCTTGCAGAAGTCGACGAGCAGCCCGGCGAAGGTGTCGACGCTTGACGTTGCCGCAGTCGCGCGGTCACCTCGCGGAGCAGCTCCATCCGCTCCTCGACGCCGTGAACATGCCTGTTCTTCGCCGGGTTGACGCCGACCGCGACGACGACCTCGTCGTAGAGCGCGGCTGGCCCGCTCGATGATGTCGAGATGCCCACAGGTCACCGGGTCGAACGAACCCGGGCAGACGGCGCGCCTCATGGCGGGACTGCAGCGGCGACCGGTACCAGAGAGCGGCTGTCGCCGTAGCGCCGCGTCCGCGCGCCGGCTCGAACCCCGTCCGGCCAGGCCGGCGGCGCCGTCCCGGGTGGCCCGCTCGACGGCGACGACCGCGTCCGGCGGCCAGCCAGCCGCGCGACGAGCAGCGCGAGCACCCGGTCGACGGGTCGAGCCGTACGGCGGGTCGAGCGAAGCACCACGTCGTAGCGCGGCCGGCGGCGCGCCGGCGCCAGCAGCCGCTCCACCGGCTCGGCGCGAACGGCGATCGCCGGACAGCCCCAGCAGCCGCGACGTTGGCGCGCAGCGCCGCCACCGCGACGGGGTCGCTCTCGACGAGCAGCGCCGGCGCGGCGCCGCGCGACAGCGCCTCCAGCCCGAGCGCGCCCGAGCCGGCGTACAGGTCGAGGACCCGAGCGCCGTGCGAGCGACCCGCAGCACGACTCGCAGCGCGGAGAACAGCCCCTCGCGGGCCCGGTCGGAGGTGGGCCGGGTGGCCGCCGCCCGGCACCGGCAGCCGCCGGCCGCGGCGCCGCCCCGGCGATCACGCGCGCCGGACGCAGTCGCCGGGTCGCGGCTCACGCCTTCTCGAGGTAGTCGGCCCGCTCGGTCGTCCACGAGCGTCGGCCGGACCGCCGCGACCAGCGCGGGCGTGCGCGGACAGCGTCGGGTCGGCGGCCACGAGCGCGGCCGCCTCCTGCGCGGGCCGCAGCGATGAGCGTCCTCGTCGCGCAGCAGCCGCAGCAGCCGCAGGCTGGACCGCCGCCCGGACTGCGCTGGCGCCGAGCACGTCGCCCTCGCGCCGCTGCTCGAGGTCGAGCCGGGCCAGCGCGAAGCCGTCGATGGTGGCGGCGACCCCGTCGCAGCCGCTCCCGCGCGGGCGTCCCCGGCTCCGCGTCGGTGACCAGCAGGCACAGCCCCGCGGCGCCGCCCCGGCCGACGCGGCCCGCGCAGCTGGTGCAGCTGGGAGACGCCGAACCGGTCGGCGTCGAGCACGACCATGACCGTCGCGTTCGGCACGTCGACGCCGACCTCGATGACGGTCGTCGCGACGAGCACGTCGAGCTCGCCGCCGGCGAAGCGGCGCATCACGTCGTCCTTCTCCTCGGCGGGCAGCCGGCCGTGCAGCACCTCGACGCGCAGCCCGGCAGCGGCCCGTCGGCGCAGCAGCGGCAGCACCTCCTCGACGGCCGCCGCGGGCGCCCGGCCGGCCGTCCTCGGCGGTCGGCGTCCCCCCGTCGTCGGCCTCGTCGCCGCCGATGCGCGGGCACACGACGTAGGCCTGCCGGCCCGCGGCGACCTCCTCGCGCACCCGCTCCCAGACGCGGTCGAAGCCACGGCCGGTTGCTCCCCGACCGGCACGACGTGGGTCGGGATCGGCGACCGGCCCTGCGGGCAGCTCGGTCAGCGTGGAGGTCTCCAGGTCGCCGTAGACCGTCATCGCGACGGTGCGCGGGATGGGCGTCGCGGTCATGACGAGCACGTGCGGCGGGGTGGCGCCCTTGGCGCGCAGGGCGTCCCGCTGCTCCACGCCGAAGCGGTGCTGCTCGTCGACGACGACCAGCGCCGAGGTCGGCGAACTCCACCCCCTCGCTGGAGCAGGGCGTGGGTCCCGACGACGATGCCCGCCTCGCCGCTCGGCCGCCTCGGCCAGGGCGGCGCGCCGCGCCGCCGCCCCCTGCGAGCCGGTCAGCAGGGCGACCCGCGTCGCGACGTCGGCCGCGCCCAGCTCGCCGGCCTGGCCGAGCGGGCCCGAGCAGCGCGCGATCGCCGGGCGTGCTGCTGCGGCGAGCACCTCGGTCGGCGCGAGCAGCGCCGCCTGGCCCCCGCTGTCGGCGACCTGCAGCATCGCCCGCAGCGCGACGACGGTCTTGCCCGAGCCGACCTCGCCCTGCAGCAGGCGGTGCATCGGATGCGGCACGCGCAGGTCGGCCGCGATCTCCGCGCCGACCTCCCGCTGGCCCGTCGGTCAGCGGGAAGGGCAGCCGGCGTCGAACGCCGTCGAGCAGCCCGCCCGGCGCGGCCCGGCGCGGCACCGCCGGCCGCGCCGCCGCGGCCGCCCGGCGCTGGGCGAGGACGACCTGCAGCACGAACGCCTCGTCCCACTTCAGCCGCCTTGTGGCGCGGGCGACGTCGTCGCGATTGTCGGGACGGTGGATGAGACGCAGCGCCTCGGCGAGCTCGACCAGGTCGTGCCGACCCCGCACGTCGGCCGGCATGGGGTCCTCGCCGAGCTCGACGACGTCGAGCGCGACCCGGACCGCCCGGGCGATGTTCCAGGTCGGCATCGCCGCGGTGGCCGGATAGACGGGGATCAGCTTGAGGAAGTCCTGCCCGGTCGCGCTCGACTCGTCCTCGTCCGGGTCGAGCAGCTGCGTCTGGGGGTTGATCAGCTGCCGACGCCCCCGGTAGGTGCCCACCCGCCCGGCGAACAGGCCCCGCATCCCCACGTCGAGCTGCTTGGCCCGCCAGGCCTGGTTGAAGAACGTCAGCGACAGCTGCCCCCGGCCGTCGGTGACGACGACGTTGACCAGTCGCCCCGGCCGGTTGCGCATGGGCCGGGCCTCGACCTTGGCGACCTCGGCCATGACGGTGACGTCCTCGTCGATCCGCAGCTCGTCCAGGCTCGTCAACGTGCCGCGGTCGGCGTACCGGCGCGGGTAGTGCCGGAGCAGGTCGCCGACGGTGTGCAGGTCCAGCCCCTTGGCGAGCACCTTGGCCGCCTTGTCGCCGATGACCGCGCGCAGTGGCGAGGCCACCGTGACCGTGACCGTCACCGTCATCACCCCTCGCCGGCACCGGTGAGCCCGTCCGCGACCGAGCCTAGGTCCGCCCGCCGCCGATCCCGCCCGCGCCGGCCCGGTGTCGCCGGCCCGGTGTCGCCGCGCGCGACTTTGAGCCCGACCGCCGCCTCGGGCTACCCTGTCGGAGGTCGTTCGGCCGTCCGGCCGTCCTGCTCGTCACCTCGACTGGAGAACTCCCGTGGCTTCCGTGTGCGACGTCTGCGGCAAGGGGCCGGGGTTCGGCATGAACGTGTCGCACTCCCACCGCCGCACCCGCCGGCGGTTCAACCCCAACATCCAGTCGGTGCGCGCCCTCGTCGGCCGCGGCACCCGCAAGCGCCTCAACGTGTGCACCGCCTGCCTGAAGGCCGGCAAGGTCACCCGCTGACGACCGCACCGGGCCGGCCCCGGCGGGTCAGGCCGGCGCAGGTCAGGCCAGCGCGGAGACGAGCACGGCGAGGCCACCCGCGGCGGCCAGCGCCAGCGTGACGTCGCGAGCCCGCCGGGCCGGGACCAGCCGCGCCACCCGGGACCCCACCAGGGATCCCACGAGCAGGCTCGCGACGAGCACCACGGCCTGCCGCCACGACCAGTCGGGCAGGCCGAGGCTCAGCACGGTCACGACGTTGAGGGACAGGAAGTACGCCTGCAACGTGGCACGGAGCCGGCCGGGGTCCCACCCTGCGCCCGCGGCGTAGACAGCGACCGCCGGCCCGCCCGCCGAGGCGAGAACGTTCATCGTCGCGGAGACGAGCCCGGCGACGACCCCGCCGGCGGGCCCGGTGTCACGGGTGCGGCCCGCGGCCACCAGGGCCGCGCCGACGACGATCACGCCACCGGCCACCGCCCGCAACGGCCGCGGTCGCACATCGGCGAGCAGCCACACGAGCAGCGGCGTGGCGGCAAGCGCCGCGACCAGCACCGGCAACACCCGGCGCACCATCACCGACCGGTGCTCGCGCGCAAGCACGGCGACGTTGACCACCATCGACAGGACGACTGCCACCCGCACACCCTCGCGGGCGCCGAAGACCGTGAACAGCAACGGCCCGGCGACGAGCGCGAAACCGATGCCACTGACGGACTGCGCCGCGGCACCGACGGCGACCGCGGCGGCGGCCAGTGCGAGCGTCAACGCAGCGGCAACGACTTGCCGTAGCTCACCGACAGCGGCTCGCACTTGTAGTGCCCGAACCCCTCGATGCGCTCGTAGCCGGAGGTCTCGTAGAGGCGGATCGCCTCGGGCTGACGGGACCCGGTCTCGAGGATGACGCGGCGCACGCCCATCTCGCCGGCGAGCTCCTCCAGGCGCGCGAGCACGACCCGCGACAGCCCGCGCCCGCGCAGGTGCGGTGCGACGTACATCCGCTTGATCTCGGCGGTGTCGGGGTCGACGACCCGCAGCCCGCCGGTGGCGACCGGCTCGCGGTCGAGGTATCCGACCACGAACACCCCTCGCGGACGGGCGAACTCCGTCGGGTCGACGGGCGACTCGTCCGGACCGCCGTAGCGGCTGACGTACTCCTGCTGGACCGCCGCGACGAGCTGCTGCGAGACAGGTCCGTCGTACGGCTCCTCGCGCAGCTCCAGGTCGCTCACGGCGACGACATTACGTGTCGTCGTCCCCGGCGGCGAAGTGGTCGTAGCCCTCGATGCCGGCCGGCGGGTCGTCCACGAACACCACGTCACCGGGACCGGCGACGACGCGGCCGACCTGGGCGAACGGCACGGGCTCGGGCAGGTCGGCGAGCAGCGCCACCGCCCGCAGTGCCACGTGGCTCGGCATCGTCGCCGCGAACGCGTGATCCTCGCCGCCCGCCGCCACCCAGCGCCGCGGGTCGACGCCGAGCCGCAGGCCCGCCTCGACGAGGACGGCCGGCAGCGGGAGGTCGTCACTGGCCAGCTCGATCCGCACCCCGGACCGCGCCGCGACATGACCGAGGTCGCTCACCAGCCCGTCGGACACGTCGATCATCGACGTCGCCCCGCCCTCGGCCAGTCGCCAGGCAGCCGCGTACGGGACCAGCGGGTGCCGGTGCGCGGCGACCAGGGCATCGTCGTCCGGGGCGTCGCCGGTGCCGCGGCTGCGCAGCAGCGCCAGCCCGGCGGCGGCGTAGCCCAGCCGCCCGGCGACGACGACGACGTCTCCCGGCCGGGCGCCCGCGCGTGTCACCGGCGGCCGGCCCCGGAGGTCCCCCAAGGCGGTCGGGGTGATCGTCAGGACGGGCGAGCGGACGACATCGCCACCGACGACGGATGCGCCGACAACGGCGCACTCGTCCGCCAACCCGTCGGCCAGCGCGTCCACCCAGGCGGCCTCCAGGTCGGCGGGTGCACCGAGGCCGACCAGGAGCGCCGTCGGGCGCGCGCCCATCGCGGCGATGTCGGCGAGGTTCTGCGCCGCGGCCTTGCGCCCGACGTCGTAGCCGGTCGACCAGTCGCGCCGGAAGTGCACCGTGTCGACGAGCACGTCGGTAGTGGCCACCACGCGCCCGTCGGCGGCCGCGACGACGGCGGCGTCGTCGCCCGGACCCAGCAGCACCTGCTCCCCCTGGGACAGCCGGGCCGTGATGCGGGCGATCAGCCCGAACTCACCGAAGTCCGAAACCGAGATGGCAGCCTCCTTCCCTCGTCCGATAGCGTCCCCCCTGCGCCGCCACGGGCGCGCCACCGGTGGGGTGGCGCCGGCGACGTGACCACGACGGACTCGGAGAGGGAGCAGCAGTGACGGTGCAGGCCTACATCCTGATCCAGACCGAGGTGGGCAAGGCGGCCGCGGTCGCCTCCGAGATCGCCGGCCTCAAGGGCGTGACCATGGCCGAGGACGTCACCGGCCCATACGACGTGATCGTGCGCGCGGAGGCCCGCAACGTCGACGAGCTCGGCAAGCTCGTCGTCGCCAAGGTGCAAGGAGTCAACGGCATCACGAGGACGCTCACCTGTCCCGTCGTCCATCTCTGAGCCTCGCGGCGGGCGCCGCGGCGCTCCTCGGCTCCGGTTGCGGCCACGGCACCGTCCACGTCGCCCTGCCGAGCCCTGAGCCGCCGGGGTCGGTGCGCACCACCTGCGCCCGGCTGGTCGACTACCTGCCCTCGGTCCTCGACGGCGAGCGCTCGCGCGTCGTCGCGCCGCGGTCGCCGCTGGTGCACGCGTGGGGTTCGCCACCGATCGTGCTGCGCTGCGGCGTGCCGCGACCCCCGGGGTACTCCCCCTCCTCCCCACTGACCACGTCCGTCGACGGCGTCATCTGGTTCCAGCAGACGGGAGCAGACGGGGTCCACTGGACGGCGATCCGGCATGACGCCAACGTCGAGCTCGTGGTGCCCCGGAGCTACGAGGCGCAGGGCGGCTACCTCGCCGAGCTGGGGCAGGCGGTGAAGCGGACGATCCCGTGACCGGTCGCGGTCAGCGCAGGCCGGTCCCACGGCGGATCGCGTCGTCGAGCAACCGGCCGACGAGCTGCGCGTAGTCCACGCCGGCCGCGGCCCACATCCGCGGGAACATCGACGCCGGGGTGAAGCCGGGCATCGTGTTGACCTCGTTGACCAGCGCCGTGCCGTCGGGTGACACGAAGAAGTCCACGCGGGCGAGCCCCTCGCAGTCGAGGGCCTCGAACGCGCGGACCGCACACGCCCGCAGGTCCTCGATCGTCGTCTCGGGCATCGACGGCGGGATGTCGAACTCGGTGGCATCGGTGAGGTACTTGGCCTCGAAGTCGTAGAACGACTGCCCGCCCGTGACCCGGACCTCGGCCGGCACCGAGGCCTCCGGCCGCCCGTCCGCGCCCGCGAGGACGCCGCACTCGACCTCGCGGCCGGCGACGTAGCTCTCGACCAGCACCTTGGGGTCGTGCCGCTGCGCCTCGGCGACCGCCGCGTCCAGGTCGGCGCTGCGGTCGACTTTGCTGATGCCGATGCTCGAGCCACCGCGCGCGGGCTTGACGAACACCGGCAGGCCGAGGTCGGCCACCGCCGCCGGCACCGCCCGGCCCTGCCGCACCACGACGTACGCCGGGACCGGCAGCCCGGCGGCCGCGAGCAGCTGCTTCATGTGGTGCTTGTCCATCGCCGCGGCGGAGGCGAACACGCCCGACCCTACGTAGGGCACGCCGGCCATCTCGAGCAGGCCCTGCAACGTGCCGTCCTCGCCGAACGGCCCGTGCAGCAGCGGGAACACCACGTCGAGCGTCCCGAGCTCCTCGGGCACCTCACCCGGTCCCAGCACGACCAGCCCCTTGGCGGTCGGGTCCCCCGGCAGCAGCAGCGCGGCGCCGGTCGGGTCCACCGACGGCAGCTCGCTGCCGCGGATCGCGAGAGCGGCGGGGTCGTCCGGTGCCAGGACCCAGCTTCCCTCCGCCGTGATGCCGATGGGGACGACGTCGTAGCGATCGCGGTCGATGGCGGCCAGCACGCTCCCGGCGGAGACGCAGGAGATCGCGTGCTCGGTGCTGCGACCACCGAAGATGACGCCGACCCGTCGTCGCGCTACAGCCACCCGGCGACAGTACCCGCCCGTGCCGGGCGCGGGCGGTCACCGGTCGTAGGGCCGCACCGTCCCGATCAGGTCCGGGCGCCATGCCGAGTTGAGGCGGACGTCGGCCCCGGTGTAGGGCGCCTCCACCATCTGGCCACCGCCGACGTAGATGCCCACGTGGTGGATGGTGTCCGGGTCCGAGGTGTCGCTGGCGAAGAAGAGGAGGTCGCCCGGGCGCAGCGCCGACACCGGGATGTGCGCGCCCTCCTGCCACTGGTAGCCCGTCCAGTGGTCGAGCGACACCCCGACCTGCGCGTAGGCCCACATCACCAGGCCCGAGCAGTCGAAGCTGTCCGGTCCGGCCGCGCCCCAGCGGTAGGGCTTGCCGATCTGGGCGCGCGCCAGGTCGACCGCGCGCTGCTGGAGGTCGGCCGCGACGGTGTTGCCGGTCTCGGTGCCACCGGTTCCAGCGGCGGGGGCCGGAGCGGGTGCCGGGGCGGCGGCGGCCGCCTGGGCCGCCGCCTGCGCCGCGGCGCGGGCCCGGGCGCGGGCCGCGGCCTCGGCGCGGGCCCGGGCGATCGCGGCCAACCGCGCGCGCTCGAGGGCCGAGGCGTGATGCTGCGCGCGAGCCAGCAGGGTGGTGAGCCGGTGCCGGCGCTCGCGCAGCCGGTCGAGCACGGACGTCTGGCGGTCGACCGCCGCCTGCGCCCGGTCGCGTGCCGCGTCGGCGTCGGCGGCCAGCCGACGCGCCCGCTCCAGGACCGTGCGCGCCTGCTGCTCGAGGGTCAGCTCGTAGACCCGGGCCGCCTCGAGTGACTGCGTCGCGTCCCGCTGGGCGGACGCGATCGCCTGGATCGTGCTGACCCGGTCGAGCATGGTCTGTGGCCCGGCCGCGTCGACCATGGCGGTGATCGGCGCGAAGCCACCGGACATGTATGCCGCCGCGGCGAAGTGCCCGACCTGCTCCTGGGAGGCGGCGACCCGCTCCGCGGCAGTCTGCACCACCAGCTCCGCCGAGCGAACGTCGCGGCGCGCCGACCGCTCGTCGAGCCGGGCCCGGTTGAACGCCTCGATCGCGATCTCCGCCCGGTCGGCGAGGGCGGCGAGGTCGCGCCGGGATCGCGCCAACCGGGCGGCGGCGGCTCGCACCTGCTGCTCGCGGTGCGCGACGCGCGCCTTGCCGGCGGCCACCGCGTGCGCGGAGGGCCCACCGTGATGGTCACCCGGCGCGGCCCGTGCGGTCACCGGGGCCAGCACGCCGGCGGCCAGCGCGGCCGCGAGCGCCCCTACGGCGATCCGGTGACGTCCGTCCACTCCTGTGACTGTAGTGACTGTTGGTGCAAATGTGAACGACCTGCCGGGAGTTCACGTCCGGGCGCGCGGCAGGCACCGGCCGGGCGGCCGGGCGCCACCCCGGTCGCCCCGCGGGTACTACGGCAGCGCGTCGAGGGCCGTCGTCAGGTCGCGGATCAGATCCTCGGGGTCCTCCAGCCCGACGCTCACCCGCACCGCCGCCGGGGCGATGCCGGCGGCGGCGAGCGCCGCGTCGTCCATCTGGCGATGGGTCGTCGACGCGACGTGGCTGACCACGGTGTGCACGCCGCCGAGGCTCGTGGCCACCGTGGCGATCCGCAGGCTGTCGCAGAGTGCCTCGCCGGCGCCCCGGCCGCCCTGCGGGGTCGACCGTCAGGATCGCCCCCGAAGCGGGTCCCGTCCCGGTCGGAGTCGAACTGCTTCACCGCCAGCGCGTGCTGCGGGTGGCCGGCAGACCGGGGTAGTCGACACGCTCGACCTTCGGGTGGCCCGCGAGCGCCTCGGCGACCTCCAGTGCCGTCGCGCAGTGCCGGGCCATCCGCACCGGCAGGGAGGCCAGGCCGCGGTGGAGGAGGAAGGCCTCGTCCGGGGCGAGCAGGCCGCCGAGGTCGAGCCGGGCGGCGCGGACCGCGCGGAGGATGTCGACGGCACCGATGACCGCACCCCCGGTCACGTCGGAGTGCCCGCCGACGTACTTCGTCGCGGAGTGGACGACGAGGTCCGCTCCCCACTGCAAGGGCCGGCAGACAGCGGGCGTGGCGAAGGTGTTGTCGACGGCGAGCGGAACTCCGGCCTCCCGGCAGACCGCCGCGAGGCCGGGGAGGTCCGGCGACCGCCGTCGTGGGGTTGGCGATGCGTCTCCGCCCACACCAGCGCGGTCTCCGGCCGGAGCGCGGCACGGACCGCGTCGAGGTCGGTGCCGTCGACGAACGACGTGGCGACGCCGAACCTGCGGAGCACATGTGTCAGCACGCCGTAGGTCCCGCCGTAGACGGCGGCCGGCGCGACGACGTGCGAGCCGGCGGAGCACAGCGTCATGCAGGACCGTGGAGATCGCCGCCATCCCCGACCCGAACGGCTGGGCGGCGACCGGCCGGTCGAGACCGTGGGCTTCGAGGGAGGCGAGTGCCAGCGCGAAGGCGTCCGCGGTCGGGTTGTCGACCCGGCTGTAGGAGTAGCCCGGCGCACGGTCACCGAGAATGTCGGCGTAGTCCGAGGCGGTCGGGAAGGCGAAGGCGGCCGTTCGGTACGTCGGCAGGCCCATGCGGCCGCTGCGCCGGGGGGGCCGGACGCGGGGTGTGCACGGCACGGGTCGACTCGCCGCCGGCGGCTCTGCTCCGGGCGCGGCCGGCTCGACGACCGGCAGGTTCACGGGAGGTCGTGGTCAGACATCGTCGTCACGCTCGTGCTTGGGATCGCGTGCTGAGCAACGACAGCAGCATGTCCTGCACGGTCATGCCGTCGTGCACCACCATCGCCACGTGCTTGGTGATGGGCACGGCGACGTCGTGCTTGCGCGCGAGCTCGAGGATGGCCCGGCAGGACTTCACGCCCTCGGCCGTCTGCCGGGTGATGGCCGTGACCTCGTCGACGCTCATGCCCGCGGCCGAGGTTCTCGCCGAAGGTGCGGTTGCGCGACAGCGGCGACATGCACGTCGCGACCAGGTCACCCACCCCGGCGAGCCCGGCGAACGTCAGCGGTTCGGCACCCAACGCCTGCCCCAACCGAGCCATCTCGGCGAGACCACGGGTGATGAGCGACGCCTGCGCGTTGTCGCCGAACCCCAGCCCGGCGGCGATGCCGACGCCGAGCGCGATGACGTTCTTCAGCGCGCCACCGAGCTCGCAGCCGAGCACGTCGTGGTTGGTGTAGGGCCGGAAGTAGCCGGAGTTGCAGGCACGCTGCACCTGCTCCGCCACGCTCAGGTCGGTGCAGGCGACCACGGCGGCCGCCGGCTGGCGGTCGGCGATCTCCCGCGCGAGGTTCGGCCCGGTGATGACCGTGATGCGCTCGGACGGTACGGCGGCGACCTCGGCGATGACCTCGCTCATCCGCTTGCTCGTGCCGAGCTCGATCCCCTTCATGAGGCTGACCAGCACCGCGTCGGGCCGGAGCATGTCGACGAAGTGGCCGAGGTTGTCGCGCGCCGTCTGGGACGGGATGGCGACGACGACGAGCTCGGCGTCGGCCAGCGCCTCGGCCGGGTCGGAGGTCGCCCGGAGCGCCGGTGGACAGCTCGACCTCCGGCAGGTAGTCGGGATTGCGCCGGGTGGCGGTGATGGCGGCGGCGATCTCGGGGCGGCGGGCCCACAGCACGGTGTCGGTGCCGGCGTCGACGAGCACCTGGGCGAACGCGGTGCCCCAGGAGCCGGCACCCAGGACGGCGGCGCGGGTCACCAGCCGTCCGGGCCCGTCGGCGTCGGCTCGCGACGTCAGGTGGCGTGGTCATGCCGACTCCTTCTTCGGGGGCGGGCGGTGCGCGGCCATGTCGTAGAACTCTGCCGGTGGCTTCTCACCGCGGAGCTCGCCGAGCTGCCCCGCGACGGTGTGCATGATGACGTCGGTGACCGCGCGGAGCAGCTCGCCCGTCATCGGCTTGCCCTGGTAGGCGGACAGGTCGACCGGCGGGCCCGGCGAGGATGCGCATCGTCCGGCGCGGCAGCAGCTTCGGCCGGCGCGCCTTGTAGGCGAGGATCTCCTGCGGCCCCCACTGCGCGACCGGGATGACCGGCGCACCCGACAGCAGCGCCAGCCGGGCGACTCCGGTGCGCGCCTTCATCGGCCAGAGCGCGGGGTCTCGGGTGGCGCTGCCCTCGGGGTAGATGAGGACGCACTCACCCTGCCGCAGCGCCTCCACGGCAGGGGCGAGTGCCGCCGACGCGTCACTGGTGTTGCGGGAGCACGGGGATCTGCTTGGCCCCGACGAAGACCCACTTCAGCGGCGCCTTGCGGAACAGCTCGGCCTTGGCGAGGAACCGCGGCGGCCGGCCGTGGTCGTAGAGGTAGTGGCCGATGACCAGCGGGTCGAGCTCACTGACGTGGTTGGCCACGACGATGACGCCGCCCTCCGCCGGCAGGTGTTCCGCCCCGCGCCAGTCGCGCTTGGTCAGGAGCAGGAGCAGCGGTTTCACGACACCGATCACCAGGAGGTACCAGAAACCCAACCCTCCGTGCGCCGCCGCACGGCCTGACCTCCACCCCGACTCGCCGGATCCGTTCGACCCGTCGTCTTGGGAGGATGCCAGACGTGACCGGTCCGGCGAGCCCGTGGGCGATCGTCGTGCCCGTCAAGCGACTGGCCGTGGCGAAGTCACGGCTCGCCGTCGACCCGCCCGCCCGCGCGCAGCTGGCACTGGCCATGGCGCTCGACACCGTGGCCGCCGCACGCGCATGCGACCGGGTCGTCGGGGTGGTGGCGGTCTGCGACGACGAGCAGGCGGTGCCGCTGCTGCGGGAGGCCGGCGCGGTCGTCGTCGCCGACGAGCCGGACGCCGGGCTCAACCCCGCACTCGTGCACGGGGCCGACGTGGCCGCGGCGATGTTCGCGGGCCAGGCGATCGCCGCGCTGTCCTCCGACCTGCCGGCGCTGCGGGCCGTCGAGCTGGGTGCCGCACTCGCGGCCGCTGCCGGGCATCGGCTGTCGGTCGTCGCCGACGGGCCGGCACCGGCACCACGCTCTCGCCGCCCGGTCGCGGACGACGTTCCGGCCGTCGTACGGCGAGCGGTCGCGCGCCGGCCATCTCGCCGCCGGCGCGGTGGACCTCACCGGCTCGCGCCGGCCCGACGCTCCGACGTGACGTCGACACCCTGGCCGACCTGCGCGAGGCGGCACGGCTGGGTCGGGCCGGCGCCGCGGCGGCACCGATGCCGCCGCTGCGCTGGCCCGGCATCGGGCCGTGCTCGACCGAGCACCGGGCTGGACGTGCCGGCGTCACGCCGGTGCCGGAACATAGGGTGACCCGCGTGCAGGCCACGGTGCGTCACTTCGACCCGGACAGCCGGACCGGTGAGGTGCTGCTCGACGACGGGCGGCCGCTGCCGTTTCCGGCGGCCGCCTTCGACGCCTCCGGCCTGCGACTGCTGCGGTCCGGTCAGCGCGTCCGGCTGCGGGTCGACGCGGCCGGCGCGGTCACGTTCCTGACGATCGCGACGCTCGCCGACCCACCGGCCTGACCGGACACGCGAAACGGCCGCCCCGCAGCTCGCGGGACGGCCGTCGCCGGACTCAGTGCACCCGGCTCGGACCTCAGCACCTGGTGGACCTCAGCGCTTCGTGGCCTTCGCCGTCGACTTCTTGGCGGTGGACTTCTTCGCCGTGGACTTCTTCGCCGTGGACTTCTTCGCCGTCGACTTCTTGGCCGTGCGTCTTCTTCGCCGGGGCCTTGCGCGGCCTTCTTCGCCGCGCCACGGGCGGCCGTCGCGGCCTTGCCCGGCGCGGCCACCGCCGACCGCGCGGTGCGTGCGGGCGCTGGCCGCGGTGCTCTTCGCCGCCGCCTTGGTCGCGGCGTCGGCGACCTTGCCCAGCTTCACCGCGCCGCTGACGACGCCCTTGAACTGGCTGCCGGGCCGGAACTTCGGCACCGACGTCTTCTTCACCTTGACGGTCTCGCCGGTGCGCGGGTTGCGACCGGTGCGTGCGGCGCGATCCACCTTCTCGAAGACGCCGAAACCGGTGATGGCGACCTTCTCGCCCCTCGCCACGGCGCGCTGGATGGTGTCGAAAACGGCGTCGACGGCATGCTCGGCAGACTTCTTGTCGACGTCGAGGCGATCGCGGATCGCGTCGATGAGCTCGGCCCTGTTCACGTTTTCCCTCCGATGACGTCGAGGCCCGCCCTCGACCTTCCTGCGGAACCTAACGGTGCGACAGAGCGGACACAACGACCTTGGAGGTTTTTCTCAGGTGTCGCAGCAGTTTTCCAGGACCGGCCGCCTCACGCGGTCGTCGGCAGCCAGGACGGGCGGCCGGCCTCGAACGCGCTGATCTCGTCTGCGCGGGTCAGGGTGAGCCCGATGTCGTCGAGTCCCTCCATCAGCCGCCAGCGGGTGTAGTCGTCGAGCTCGAACGCGGCGACGACCGCGCCGGCGCGGCACCTCGCGGCGGTCCAGGTCGACCGTCACCGCGGTGGCGGGATCCGCCTCGACGAGTCCATGCAGCTCGCTCCACGACCGCGGCCGTCGAGCATCGACCGGCAGCAGCCCGCCCTTGAGCGCGTTGCCGCGGAAGATGTCGGCGAACCGCGGGCGATGACCACCGCGCGGAAGCCGTAGTCCTGCAGCGCCCAGACGGCGTGCTCGCGGGACGAGCCGGTGCCGAAGTCCGGGCCCGGCGAGCAGGACGCGTCGCGCCGGCGTACCGCTCGGTCGTTGAGGACGAAGTCGGGGTCCCCCCGCCAGGCGGCGAACAGCCCGTCGCCGAAACCGGTGCGGGTCACCCGCTTGAGGTACTCGGCCGGGATGATCTGGTCGGTGTCGACGTTGCTGCGGCGCAGCGGCACGGCGGTGCCGGTGTGGATGGTGAACTTCTCCATCAGGCGTCAGCCCTCACAGGTCGGCGGGCGCGGCCAGGCGGCCGATGACGGCGGTGGCGGCGGCGACCGGCGGCGACACGAGGTGGGTGCGGCCGCCCGGCCCCTGCCGGCCCTCGAAGTTGCGGTTGGACGTGGAGGCGCTGCGCTCGCCCGGGCGCGAGCGTGTCCGGGTTCATCGCCCAGGCACATCGAGCAGCCGGCGCCGCGCCACTCCGCACCGGCGGCCCGGAACACCTCGTCCAGCCCCTCCTGCTCGGCCTGCTGCTTGACGGCGACCGACCCGGGCACGACCAGCGCCGCGCACCCCGTCGGCGACCTGCCGGCCCGCGCAGCACCGTCGGCGGCCGCCCGCAGGTCCTCGATCCGGCCGTTGGTGCACGAGCCGATGAAGACGGTGTCGACGGGCACGTCGCGCAGCGGGTGCCCGGCGGCGAGCCCCATGTAGGTGAGGGCGCGCTCGGCGGCCGCGCGTCGGCCGGGTCGGCCGGGAAGCGCCGCCGGGTCGGGCACCGCGGCGGACAGCGGCGCGCCCTGGCCGGGGTTGGTGCCCCAGGTGACGAACGGCGCGAGCGCTCGAGGCGTCGATGTGCACGACGCGGTCGAACTCGGCGTCGTCGTCGGTGCGCAGCGCCGCCAGTGGCGACGGCGGCGTCCCAGTCCGCGCCCGTGGGCGCGTGCGGCCGGCCCCGCGAGGTAGGCGAACGTGGTCTCGTCCGGGGCGATCATGCCGGCCCGCGCGCCCGCCTCGATCGACATGTTGCAGACCGTCATCCGGCCCTCCATCGACAGCGCCCGGATCGCCTCGCCGCGGTACTCGATGACGTGCCCCTGGCCGCCGCCGGTGCCGATCTGGGCGATGATGCGCGAGGACCAGGTCCTTGGCGGTGACGCCCGGCGGGCAGCGCGCCGTCGACGTCGACGGCCATCGTCCGCGGCCGGCTCTAGCGGCAGCGTCTGGGTGGCGAGCACGTGCTCGACCTCGCTGGTGCCGATGCCGAACGCCAGCGCGCCGAACGCGCCGTGGGTGCTGGTGTGGCTGTCGCCGCAGACGACCGTCATCCCGGGCTGGGTGAGGCCGAGCTGCGGGCCGATGACGTGGACGATGCCCTGGCCGGCGTCGCCCATCGGGTGCAGCCGGACGCCGAACTCGGCGCAGTTCTTGCGCAGCGTCTCGACCTGCGTCCGGCTGACCGGGTCGGCGATCGGCCGGTCGACGTCGGTCGTCGGGACGTTGTGGTCCTCGGTCGCGATCGTCAGGTCGGGGCGGCGGACCGGCCGGCCGGCGAGCCGCAGCCCGTCGAACGCCTGCGGGCTGGTCACCTCGTGCACGAGGTGGAGGTCGATGTAGAGCAGGTCGGGCTCGCCCTCGGCCCGGCGTACGACGTGCGCGTCCCAGACCTTCTCCGCGAGCGTGCGCCCCATGGCCTGCCGCCTCCACGTCCGTCGTCCCGTGCCGGCTTGCTGTCTCAGCATGTGAGATGGCAATATCAGTACGTGGAACAAGTCTAGCGGAGTCGGCGTTCTCGACAAGGCCGTGTCCGTCCTCGACGCGGTGGCGGCCGGTCCGGCTCTCCCTGGCGGCGCTCGTGTCGGCGCACCGGACTGGCGCGGCCGACGGCGCACCGGCTCGCCGTCGCGCTCGAGCAGCACCGGCTGCTCGCCCGCGACCGCGCCGGGCGGTTCGCGCTCGGCCCGCGCCTGGCCGAGCTGGCCACGCTCGCCGGTGAGGACCGGCTCGCTCGACCAGCGCCGGCCCGCGTGCTCGCCCGGCTGCGCGACACGACCGGCGAGAGCGCGCAGCTCTACCGCCGCGCACGGGATCGGTGCGGGTGCTGCGTCGCCGCGGCCGAACGCGAGCACGGGCTGCGCGACACCGTCCCGGTCGGGCGCCGTGCTGCCGATGACCGCCGGGTCGGCCGCCCAGGTGCTGCTCGCCTGGGAGCCGCTCGAGAGCGTCGAGGAGCTGCTGCCACAGGCCGCCTTCCCCGCGACCGCCCTGCCGGCCGTGCGCCGCCGCGGCTGGGCGGCCAGCGTCGCCGAGCGCGAGGCCGGGGTGGCCTCGGTGTCGGCGCCGGTGCGCGGCGCCGGACGGCCGGGTCGTCGCCGCGGTGTCGGTCTCCGGGCCGATCGACCGGCTCACCCGGCAGCCGGGCCGGCTGCACGCCCCCGCGGTCCTCGGCGCCGGCGAGGCGCTCCGTCGCGCGCTGGCGGGCCCCGGCACGACCTGACGCGCCGGCGGGAGGCGATGTCGTACCTGCCGCGAGAATCGGACGCAGATCCGGTTCCCTCGAGCCGGCACGGCGAACCGGGGGTGCTCCCGCGTGGAACGGCTCCGCTGCGTCCCCGGGTGCGAGCGCCCGACGATCGCCCGTGACTGGCTGCCAGCGCCACTACGCGCGCTGGCGGCTGCCGACGGCGACGTCGAGGCCGAGTGCCGCTCGCCGGCGACCTGCCCGCGCGCCTGCCGGGCCGACGGCTGCACCCGCGACGCGACCACCCGTCGGCTACCTGCCCGCGGCACTACCGGCAGTGGCATGCGGCAGCTCGACAGCCTGCTCCCGGAGCCGCCGGAGGCTGCGGCGAGCTGCCGCCGCGACGAGGTCGGCGTGCGCACACGGTGCTCGACGCGCGGCGATAGCGCCACGGCGGCATCTACGTCGCGCTGGCACCGCACGGGCGACGCCGTCGCGCCCGATCGCCCGCTGCAGCCGCAGCCGCGTGAACGAGGTCTGCGCAGATGGCCGGCTGCGAGCCGCAGCGCCAGGCGCGCGGCATGTGCCGGGCCCACGATGACAACCGCTGTCGCGGCTCGACGGCGACGTCAGGGCCGACGGGCCGCGATCCAGCGTGGGACGGCCGACGCCGGATGCGCGCGGCGCACGGCTCCTGCGTCGCGAGCAATCGCGCCACCGCTCGAGCGGCGCGCGTAGCTGGCGAGTCGTCGGTGTGGACGACCGGAGCACCGCCGGGCACTGCCTCGTGACAGCGGCGAACGTCCTCTGGCCGCGCTCCCGGCGAGCCGACGACGCCCACCAGCCGCACCGGGTCGAACGCGCGTCGCGCACGCGCGACGAGCTCGGTGAACCGCCGACGAACCGTCGAGACTCGGTCTCGTCGACGCGAACCGGCGCGGCCAGCGCGTGAGCGGACAAGGTGGCCTGGGCGCTGGAGGTCCTTGCGGCGCTATGCGCCGGAGCGCACGACCGGGAACGAGGGGTAACTGCTGCGGCACTCCCGTGCACTACTACGGTAGCCCCGACGGGATTCGAACCCGCGCTACCGCCTTGAGAGGGCGGCGTCCTAGGCCACTAGACGACGGGGCCGCTCGTGCCTGGCTACTGCCGGTACCTCGGCCGGTGCGCCTGCGCTGGGGTACCAGGACTCGAACCTAGACTAGCTGAACCAGAATCAGCCGGGCTGCCAATTACCCCATACCCCATGGGAACCGGCGCCGCGAAAACGCTCGGTCATCCTCATCGTAGCCGAGCCCGGTGCCACCGGACAAAGCCACACGCGGCCCGCCGCGGCGGGCGTCAGCCCTCGGGCTCGGCCACCTGACCCAGCGCGCGCTCGATCCGCGCGAGACCGCGCTCCCGCCCCAGCAGCTCGAGCGACTCGAACAGCGGCGGCGAGACGGTGCGCCCGGTCACGGCCACCCGCACCGGCCCGTACGCCTTGCGCTTGGAGAGCCCGAGCTCGTCGACGAGCGCCCGCTCGAGCGCGGCGTGGATCGCGTCGGTCTCCCACGCGGCCAGCTCGGCGAGCGCCGCATGGGCGGCCCGCAGCGCGGGCGCGGAGAGCTGCCCCGCCGCCGCCGGGTCGATCTCGACCTCGTCGACGAACAGGAAGCCCAGCAGCGGCACCGCCTCGGTGAGCAGCGTCATGCGCTCCTGCACGAGCGGGGTGGCCCGCCGCACCAGGTCGCGCACGGCGTCGTCGGGCTCGGCGGCGATCACGTCGTGGTGCATGAGCACCGCGGTGAGCCGCCGCGCCAGCTCGTCGGGCGGCAGGTCACGCACGTAGTGCCCGTTGAGCCAGCGCAGCTTGTCGACGTCGAACACCGGGCCGACCGGGTTGACCCGCCGCCAGTCGAAGCTCGCGATCATCTCGTCGAGGCTGAAGACCTCCTGCCCGTCGGGCATGGAGTAGCCCACGAGCGCCAGGAAGTTGCGCAGCGCCTCCGGCAGGAACCCCTCCTCCTCGAACCACCGCAGCCGGGCCGCGGGGTTCTTGCGCTTGGAGATCTTCGACTTGTCGGCGTTGCGCAGCAGCGGCATGTGCGCGTACTGCGGCCGGGGCCAGCCGAGCCAGTCGTAGAGCAGCAGGTGCTTGGGTGTGGAGGCGATCCACTCCTCACCGCGGACGACATGGGTGATGCCCATCACGTGGTCGTCGACGACGACGGCGAGGTGGTAGGTCGGGAAGCCGTCGGCCTTGCGCAGGACCTGGTCGTCGGGGCGCGGCGCCGACACCTCGCCGCGGATGAGGTCGTCGAAGACGAGCGGCACGTCGTCGGGCACCTGCATCCGCACGACGGCGGTCTCGGAGAAGCCGGGGCAGCTCCGCCCGCTCGGCCCGCGTCCGGCCCAGGCAGAGCCGGTCGTAGCCGGTCGGCAGCTTGCGGCGCTGCTGCTCCTCGCGCATCTGCTGCAGCCGCTCGGGCGTGCACCAGCACTCGTAGGCGTGCCCCGAGGCGAGCAGCCGCTCGACGACCGGCTCGTACGTCGCGAGCCGCTCCGACTGCCGGTAGGGCGCGGCCGGGCCGCCCTTGTCGGGCCCCTCGTCCCAGTCGAGCCCGAGCCAGCGCAGCGTGTCGAAGATCTGCCGCTCGCTGTCCTCGACGTAACGGGCGCGGTCGGTGTCCTCGATGCGCAGCACGAGTTCAATGCGT
>CAWIFV010000003.1:0-333810 GCA_963835405.1 uncultured Actinomycetota bacterium | reverse complement strand
CCGCCGCTGAACCATCGTATTGCTCGGTGCCGACCTCGCCGCCGGATCCCTCGTCGCACCCATGCCGGGCTCCGTCGTGCGCGTGCTCGTCGACGCGGGTGCGACGGTCGACGCCGGGCAACCTTTTGATCGTGCTCGAGGCGATGAAGATGGAGCACACCGTTCGGCGCCCGTCGCCGGCACGGTAGCCGACATCAAGGTGTCGGCCGGACAACGAGTCGATGCGGGCAGCGTGCTCGTCGTGGTGGAGGAGACAGGACATGCGGATTGACGCAAGCGCGGCGATCGTCACCGGCGGCGCCAGCGGCCTCGGCCTCGCCACGGCCACCGAGCTGGCCGAGGCCGGCGCGCCGTCGTCTCGCTCGACCTGCCCTCGTCCGACGGCGAGGAGCGGCCAAGGAGCTCGGCGGCCGCTTCGCGCCCACCGACGTCACCGACGAGGCGTCGGTGCAGGCCGCGGTCGACGCGGCGACCGGCCGGCGCCGCTGCGGGTCCTCGTCAACTGCGCCGGCATCGCCACGCCGCCGAGCCGCGTCCTCGGCAAGGACGGCCCGCAGCCGCTCGCCAGTTCGCGCAGGGTGTCGGCGTCAACCTGATCGGCACCTTCAACGTGATCCGGCTCGCGGCGCGACGCGATGGCCGGCGACCGAGCCGGTCGACGGCGAGCGCGGCGTCATCGTCAACACGGCGTCGGTCGCCGCGTTCGACGGGCAGATCGGGCAGGCCGCGTACTCGGCGTCCAAGGGCGGCGTCGTCGGCATGACGCTGCCGATCGCGCGCGACCTCGCCGCAAGCGGATCCGCGTCTGCACCATCGCGCCCGGGATCTTCGACACGCCGCATGCTGCATGGGCTGCCGGAGGAGGCGCGCGAGTCGCTCGGCAAGCAGGTGCCGTTTCCCGCCCCGGCTCGGGCGGCCCGGCGGAGTACGCGCGCTGGTGCGGCAATCGTCGAGAACGAGATGCTGAACGGCGAAGTCATCCGGCTGGACGGCGCGATCCGCATGGCCCCTCGCTAGTTGCTGCCCGGCCCGGACCGCCTCCGCGACTACGGCGAGATCTGCGCGGCTCGTTCCTCGCTGCCCGGCTCGGACCGCCTCCGCGACTACGGCGAGATCTGCTCGCTCGTTCCTCGCTGCGCGGACTCGCTTTCCTCGCTGCCCGGCGCGGACCGCCTCAGGCGGCTTCGGCGGACCGCTCGCCGGCCCTCGCTGCGCGGACTCGTCCTTAGGTCGCTTCCGGCGGCCCGGGCCGCGCAGCCGGCGGCTCGTGCCGCGCTCATGGAACTGGGGCGAACCGAATGGGGGGTGGGGGAGTCTCATCGGTGTGGACGATCTCGACCGGTGGCTGGCGGAGTCGTATCCGACGGCGTTCCGGACCGCGTGCCTGGTGCTGCGGTCCCGGGCGGATGCCGAGGACGCGGTGCAGGACGCGTTCCTGCGCGTCTGGCGCTTCCGGGACGCGATCCCGGCCGGGGACGGCCGCCGGGCGTGGCTGTACCGGGTGGTCGTCAACGCGTGCCTGTCCCGGCTGCGCGGGGAGCGGCACTGGCGGGACCGGGCCGGCGAGGAGTCGCTCGCGACGCTGCCGGCGGCGAGCGACCCCCAGCACGACGCCGAGGACGCGGCGCTCGGCCGCTGCGTCGCCGCGGCGCTCGACCGGCTGCCCGAGCACCTTCGCGTGCCCGTCGTACTGCGCTACTACAGCGGGCTCGCCGAGCGCGAGATCGCCACGGCGATCCAGCGCCGTCCGGGGACGGTGAAGTCGCGGCTGTCCGAGGCACGCCGCCGGCTGGCCGACGATCCGGCGCTCGCGGCGTGGACCGACGTGGAGGTGGCGCGATGATCACCGAGGACGTGCTGGAGCGCGGACTGTCCGCCGCCGCGGAGGGCTATGACGTGCCGGCCGACGCGGTCGAGCGGCTGCGCGAGCAGATCGCACCGCGGGTGGACACCGGACCCGCCGCCGACCGGCCGCGGCGGTGGAACCCCAGCCGGCAGCAGTGGTGGGCGGTCGCGGCGGCCGGGCTCGTCGCTCTCGTCGTCCTGCCGTTCGCCCTCGGCGGATCGACGGGCACCGGTGAGTCCGCCGGTCGGGCGAGCGGACCGGCGGCCGCCGGCGGGGCGTCGTCCGAGGACGCGCCGGCGCACCGCCTGTCGGGCGGGTCGGCGACCGCGGACAAGGGTGCGGAGACGCCGTCGTTCTCCAAGGTGGTGCCGGGCCCCGTGACGACCGCGTCCGAGCGGATCGTCAAGACCGGCCGGCTCGAGCTGCAGGTCGACAAGGGCGACGTCACGCCGACACTCGGCCGGCTCACCGCCCTCGCGACCTTCGAGCGCGGCTACGTCGCCGAGAGCCGCACCGACGAAGCCGGCCCGTCCCCGAGCGGAACGGTGACGCTGCGCGTGCCCGTCGCGGCGTTCGAGGACACCGTGAACCGCGCTCGCGGCTACGGGTCGAAGGTGCTGTCGCTGCAGACGTCGGCGCATGACGTCACGAGCGAGTACGTCGACCTCAAAGCCCGCATCAGGGCCCTCCGCGGGACCCGGAACAGCTTCCTCGACCTGCTGGCCAGGGCCACGACGATCGGCCAGACGCTGGCGGTGCAGCAGCGGGTGTCGGACGTGCAGGCACAGATCGAGCGGCTGCAGGGGCAGCGCAAGGTGCTGGGCAGCCAGAGTGCCCTGAGCACGTTGACCGTCACCGTCGGCCAGAAGGCGGCTGCCGCCACGACGGCGACACACCGCAAGTCCGGGATCGAGCGGGCGGTCGACCGGTCGGTGTCGCGCTTCGTGCGCGGCATCGAGGTGATGATCGGTGCGGTCGGTCCGATCATGCTGGTGCTGCTCGTGGCCGGCCTGGCCTGGGTGGCAGCGCGCGTCGGCTACCGGCTGCTGCGCCGCCGGATCGTCTGAGGGTCAGCCGAGGCGCTCGCCGGAGGGCTTGCCGTCCGGGGCGTGGACGATGAGCGGCAGATCGGTGCCGTGCGCGGCGAGGATGCCGAGGAGCCGCGAGGCCGTGGCCCGGTTCGGGATGTCGGCCTCCACCATCTCGCCGGTGCCGGTCCGGATCGACCAGCCCTCCGACGGCGTCGCTGTCGGCTGCCTTCCGGGTCGGCCCCCGTTCTCCCGCTGCTCGGGCAGACCCGACAGCGCGCTTCCGGGCGGCGCATCCACGATGGCGACGTTGCCCGTCGGTAGCGGGACGACCGGCGCCATGGCCAGCGCGCGGCCGGGTCGTCTGAACACGGGTTCCTCCGTTGGCAGGTCCTGACCGAAGCATCGGACCGCCGGAGACCCGGACTCAGCGAGTCATCGATTCGTCACGAACTTGTGATGCGGCTCAGCCCAGGCGGTAGACGACCTGCGAGACGGCGATGAGCAACCCACCGGCCACGAGCGCGGTGGGCAGCAGGCCGGCGACCAGCCCGGTGGCCCGGGCGCCGAAGCGAACCTCGATGAGCACGGCGGCAGCGACCACGAGGACGGCGGCCACGGCCAACGACCAGACCGACGCGGACAGCGTCCAGGCGACGACGAGCGCCGCGTAGGCCAGGCCGACACCGACAGCGAACTCGCCGACCTGGATCGCCCCTCCCCGGAAGGCCCCTCCCCGTGGCGTGCTGAGTTTGCGCATGACCTCATGATGCATCCTTGCCGCGCCTCCGGGGGCGATTGCCGGTGTGTCGCACCCGGTGACCTCCCCACTACGATCGGCGGGTGCAACGAGATCTCTACGCCGACGACCACGAGGCATTCCGCCAGACCGTCCGCGGCTTCCTCGACCGCCACGTCGTTCCGTTCCACGACCAGTGGGAGGCCGACGGCATCGTCGACCGCGGCGTCTGGCTCGAGGCGGGCAAGCAGGGCCTGCTCGGCATCAACGTGCCGGAGGAGTACGGCGGCGGGGGGGCCGACGACTTCCGGTACAACGCCGTCCTGGCGGAGGAGGTCGTCCGCGCACAGGCCAGCGGCATCGGCTTCGGGCTCCACAACGACGTCGTGGCGCCGTACCTGCTCAAGCTCGCCACCGAGGAGCAGAAGCAGCGCTGGCTGCCCGGCTTCTGCTCGGGCGAGATCATCACCGCCATCGCGATGTCGGAGCCCGGTGCGGGCTCGGACCTCCAGGGGATCCGCACCACCGCGGTGCGCGACGGCGACGACTGGGTCCTCAACGGCCAGAAGACGTTCATCACCAACGGCATCAACTCCGACCTCGTCATCGTGGTCGCCAAGACCGACCCGGAGGCGAAGGCGGCGTACGGCACGTCGCTGCTCGTCGTCGAGCGCGGCATGGCCGGCTTCGAGCGCGGCCGCAACCTCGACAAGGTGGGCCTCAAGGCGCAGGACACCGCCGAGATCTTCTTCACCGACGTACGGGTGCCGGCGGCCAACCTGCTGGGGGAGGAGAACCGCGGCTTCTTCCACCTCATGGACAACCTCCCGCAGGAGCGGCTCGCCGATCGCCGTCGGTGCCGTCGCGGCGATCGAGCGGGTGCTGGAGCAGACGCTGGAGTACTGCAAGACCCGCACGGCCTTCGGCCGGCCGATCGGCTCGTTCCAGGCGTCGCGGTTCTCACTCGCCGAGATGGCGACCGAGGCGGAGATCGCGCGGGTCTTCGTCGACAAGGCCATCCTCGAGCTCAACGCGGGCCGCCTGACCGTGACCGATGCGGCCATGGCCAAGTGGTGGACGACGGAGCTCCAGAAGCGCATCGTCGACACCGGCGTGCAGCTGCACGGGGGCTACGGCTACATGCTCGAGTACCCGATCGCCAAGGCCTTCCTCGACAGCCGGGTGCAGACGATCTACGGCGGGACCACCGAGATCATGAAGGAGATCATCGGCCGCTCGCTCGGTGTCTGAGCAGCCCGTGCCGGAGCAGCCCGTGCCCGAGCGCTTCCGGCTGACCGGCCGGGTCGCGGTCGTCACCGGCGCGGGCAAGGGCATCGGCGCGGCGATCGCGACGACGTTCGCCGGCGCGGGCGCGGACGTCGTGCTGGTGGCGCGGACGGCGGCGGACCTCGAGCGCGTCGCCGCCGACGTGCGGGCGCTGGGCCGCCGGGCGGTCACCCACCCGGCGGACGTCAACGACCTCTCCGGGCTCGTGGCCGCGGTCGAGCGGGCGGTCGAGGAGCTCGGTGGTCTCGACGTGGTGGTGAACAACGCCGGCGGCGCCACCTCGCGGCCGTTCCTCGAGACCAGCGTCGCCGACCTCGAGGCCGGGTTCCACTTCAACATCTCCGCGGCGTTCGAGCTCGTCCGGCTGGCGACGCCGCAGCTGCTGGAGCGTTCCGGTGCGGTGGTCAACATCGGCTCGATGGCCGGCGTCAACGCCTCCCGCGGGTCGTTCGCGCACAGCCTGATGAAGTCCGCGCTCGCGCAGCTGACCCGGCTGACGGCGGCCGAGCTCGCGCCACGGGTGCGGGTCAACGCGGTGCTGCCGGGCGCCGTGGAGACGGACTCGCTGCGCGACTGGCTGGGCCGTCAGGACCCGCAACTGCGGGCGGGGCTCGTCGACCGCATCGCGATGCGCCGGCTCGGGACCCCGCAGGACATCGCTGACGCCGCGCTGTTCCTCGCCTCGCCGGCGTCGTCCTGGATGACCGGCAAGCTGCTCGAGGTCGACGGGTCGGCCCAGCCGGACCTCATGCCGAATCGGCTACCGGACCTGTGAGCAGGCCGGCGTCGACGGTACCCGGTGGCTCATGTGCTCCTTCAGGACAGGTCGACGACCATCTTGCCGGTGTGCTTGCCGCCGCGGAGCACGTCGAGCAGGGCGTCCAGCGCGGCCTCGATGCCCGTGCGGTGGGTCTCCTCGTGGTGCAGCTTGCCCTCGCGCAGGAGCGCGGCGACGTTGCGGCGGAACAGGGGCTCCCGCTGCGCGTGGTCGCTCACGATGAACCCGCGCACGGTGAGCTTCTTGCCCACGATGAAGAACAGGTTGTCCGGCCCCGGTACCGGCTCGTTGTAGGCGGCGATCATGCCGCAGGCCGCGATCCGCCCGAACGGGTTCATGCAGGCCAGCGCCGCGCGCAGGTGGTCACCGCCGACGTTCTCGAAGTAGCAGTCGATGCCCTCCGGGGCCGCAGCCGCTAGCTGCTTCGTCACGTCGCCGTCGTGGTAGTTGAACGCGGCGTCGAAGCCGATCTTGTGCAGCCACTCGACCTTCTCCGCCGTACCGGCGCTGCCGACGACCCGCAGCCCGGCGAGCTTCGCCAGCTGGCCGGCCACGCTGCCGACCGCGCCGGCAGCGGCCGACACGAACAGCGTCTCGCCCGGCCGCACCTGCGCGATGTCGTGCACGCCCACCCACGCGGTCAACCCGGGCATCCCGAGCACGCCGAGGTAGGCCGACGGCGGGACCCCGTCGCCCGCCGGGTCGACGGGCTCCGCCTGGCGGACCGGCACGATGGCCCACTCCCGCCAGCCGAGGCCGTGCCGGACCACCGTGCCCACGGGGATCCGCTCGTCACCGGACTGCTCGACCCGGCCGACGGCCCCGCCGTACATCGCCTCGCCGAGCGCGTACGGCGCGGCGTAGGACTTCGCGTCGTTCATGCGGCCGCGCATGTAGGGGTCGACGGACATGACCAGGTTGCGGACGAGCAGGTGTCCTGGCGGCGGCTCCGGGACCTCGACCTCGGCGAGGCGGAAGTCGTCCTTCTCGGGCCAACCTTTCGGCCGGCGGACCAGCTGCCATTCGCGGCTCGTGGGCATGTCAGCCTTCCTGTTCGACGACGGCGCGCAGCTCGCGGCGCAGGATCTTCCCGGCTGCGGACGTCGGGATCTCGGTGACCACGCGGATGTCGCGCAGCTTCTTGTACGGCGTGACGCGTTCGTTCACCCACGCGATGACGTCCTGCGGGTCGGTGTCGTCACGGAGCACGACGAAAGCGACCGGCAGCTCGCCGGTGGCGAGGTCACGCTTGCCGACCACGGCCGCGTTGGCGACCGCTGGGTGCTGGAAGAGCACCTCTTCGAGCTCGCGCGGGTAGACGTTGTAGCCCTTGTAGATGAGCATGTCCTTCTTGCGGTCGACGATCGTGAGGTACCCGTCGTCGTCGACCGTGCCGACGTCCCCGGTGCGCAGCCAGCCGTCCTCGAGCACCTCAGCCGTCGCGTCCGGCCGGTGGTGGTAGCCGCGCATGACCTGGGGGCCGCGGATGCAGACCTCGCCGTCGACGAGCTTGATCTCGGTGTCGAAGACGGGGACGCCGACGCTCCCCACCTTGCGGATCCCGGAGCGCCAGGACGGGTTGGACGTCGCCCCCATCGTCACCTCGGTCAGCCCGTAGCCCTCACCGACGACCGCGTTCGGGAACCGCTTGTTGAGCGCCTCGAGCACCTCGACCGGCAGCGGCGCGGCACCGGAGGAGATGCCCCGCACCGTCGACAGGTCGCGCTTGGGCATGTCCGGGTGCTGAAGCAGCGCGACGTAGATCGGGGGAGCGCCGCCCATGCTGGTCGCGCGGTACTTCTCCGCGTCGGCGAGGTATCGGCCCGGGTCGAACCGCAGGTGCAGGACGAGCGTCGTGCCGACGAGGGTCGTGAGGTTGAGCCCCCCGATCGTGCCCATCGCGTGGAACCACGGCGTGAGGTGGACGGCGACCCCGGTGCCGAGCCGGGCCGGCCATTCCTCCTCGCTGCCGATCTGGTCGAGCACCAGCCCACCGTGGCCGTCGAGGCGCGGCACCGAGCCGCTGCCCCAGCACGCGTACTGGAGCGTGTTGACCACGACGTTGCGGTAAGGGATCTCGACGCCCTTGGAGCGGCCGGTGGTGCCGCCGGTGTAGGCGAGGTGGGCGAGCGTCTCGCCCGGGTCGACGTCGACGGCAGGCGGGTCGGTGGGCCGCCCGTCGAGGAACGACTCGAGCTCGACATCGACGTCGCCGCCCTTCGCCGGCGGGCCGGTGCCGATCCCGACCACCAGCTCGGCGGGGATGCGGTCGCGCACCGCCGCGACCGCGCCGGCGACCAGGCTCCAGGTGACGACCACCTTGGCCTTGCAGTCCGAGAGCTGGAAGGCGAGGTCGTCCGGTGGCAGCAGCGGGTTCGTGGGCGAGAACGTCGCGCCGGCGAACAGGATCCCGTAGTAGACGACGGGGTAGTCGAGGCAGTTCGGCGCGTGCACCGCGACGACGTCGCCCGGCCCGACGCCGTGCTCGCGCAGCGCGTGGGCGAACTGCGCCGCCCGGCGGACGGCCTCGGCGTAGGTGAGCGGCACGTCGTCGGAGATCCAGCCGGGGCGCTCCGGCCACCGCCGGGCGCTGCCGAGCAGGATCGCCGTCGGCGACACGTCCGGGTAGTCGAGGGAGGCAGGCAGGCCGGGGGGTGCGAAGCCTCGCACCGGGCCGGTCGTCTGCGCCTCAGCCACCGTCGACGACCAGCCGCGCGACGCGCTCCCGGTGGGTGGCCGCGTCGCCGTAGGAGTACTCGATCCGCTTCGCCCGCTTGAAGAACAGGTGCGCGTCGTGCTCCCAGGTGTAGCCGATGCCACCGTGGAACTGGATCATCGCGGCCGTGGCGTCCCGCGCGGCGTCGCTCGCCTTGGCCTTCGCGACCGACACCGCGAGGGAGGCGTCCGGCAGCCCGGCGTCGAGCGCGTGCGCGGCGTACCAGCCGGCGTGCTCGGCCATCGTCACCGCGACGTGCAGGTCGGCAAGGGCGTGCTTGATGGCCTGGAACGAGCCGACCGGCTTGCCGAACTGCTCGCGCGTCTTGTCGTAGTCGACGGTGCGGGTCAGCGCGACCCGGGCGATGCCGGCGAGGTCGTTGGCGGCGAGCACCGCCCCGCGGTCGCTGACCTCGGGCAGGACCGGCCGGTCGAGCTTGCTCCGCCGGCGCGTTGTCCAGCTGCACCGTGCACAGCCGGGTCGAGCGGTCGAGGGTGTCGTTCACCGTGACCGTGACGCCCGCCGCACTCGGGTCGACGAGCCACAGGGTGCCGGCGTCGGCGGCGACCACGAGCGCATCCGCGACGTGTGCGTACTCGACGTGCCGGACGGTCCCGCTGAGCTTGCCGTCGGCGGCGGTGACGCGACCGTCGGTGGCCAGCGACAGCTTGACCTCGCCAGCGGCGACCCGCGGCAACCACTGGGCCTGTTGCGCCTCGGAGCCGCCGAGCCGGATCGCCTCGGCGGCGAGGAGGGTCGGCAGGAACGGTCCGGGCACGCAGCCCTCGCCCCAGCAGCGGGCGAGGACCGCGGCGTCGAGGAGCCCGAGGCCGAGTCCCTCGTGCTGCTCCGGCACCAGGACCGCCAGCCAGCCGTGCTCGCCGACGGCCTTCCAGAGCTCGGCGGGGTCGCCGTCGCCCCCGGACCCGCTTGCCGAGTCCTCGTCGTAGACGGCCCGTACGGCGGAGAGGGGGAACCGGTCGGTGAGGAACTCGCGGACGGTCGCCTGGAGAGCCCGCTGTTCGTCAGTGAGAGCGAAGTACATGAGCTTCCTTCGGTGGAGCGGGGTTGGGGCCCCGCGACGAGCGGGTCAGCGCGGGAGGTTCAGGACGAGGTCGGCCACGATGTTGCGTTGCACCTGCGAGCTGCCGCCCCAGATGGTCTCCGAGCGCGACCAGAGGAACGACGCGAGCAGGTCGTCCGCGTCGTACTCGGCGGCGACCTGGTGACCGAGGCCCGCGACGTCGGTGAACAGCTCGCCGACGTCCTGGTGGGTCTCGCTCCACTGGAGCTTGGTCATGCTGGAGGAGGCGCCAAGCTCCTTGCCCTGCTCGACCTGGGTGAGCACGTGCAGCGAGTGGTAGCGCAGGCACTCCAGCTCGACCACCGACGAGGCGATCTTCTGGCGCAGCAGCGGGTCGCCCTGCCGGTCGAGCGACCGGGCCAGCTCGACGATGTCGTCGACCTCGCGGCGGAAGGCGGAGTACTGGGGGAGGGCGGAGGCGCCGCGCTCGAACGACAGCAGCAGCATGGCGACGTTCCAGCCGCCGCCTTCCTCGCCGAGGACGTTGGCCTGGGGGACCCGGACGTCGGTGAAGAACACCTCGCCGAAGTCGCTCGCGCCGCTCATCTGTTTCAGCGGCCGCACCTCGACGCCGGGGACGTAGCTGCCGTCCGGGTTCTTGAGGTCGATGAGGAGCATCGTGATGCCGCGGTGCTTCTTTGGCTCGACGCTCGTGCGGACGAGACCGAACATCTTGTCGGCGTGCAGGGCGTTGGAGGTCCAGATCTTCTGCCCGTTGAGGACGTAGGAGTCACCGTCGGGCTCGGCGCGCAGCTGCACGGCGGCGAGGTCGCTGCCCGCGTTGGGCTCGGAGAACCCCTGGCACCAGATGACCTCGTTGTGCAGCAGCGGCTTGATGATGTCGCGCTTCTGCTCGTCCGTCCCGATCACCATGACGGTCGGGGCGAGGAAGGTCAGCCCGAGCGAGTTGACCGTCAGCGGAGCGCGGTGCCGGACCATCTCCTCGTCGTAGATCGCGCGCTGGGAGGGCGTGCCGCCGCGGCCGCCGTACTCCGTCGGCCACTGGATCCCGGCGAAGCCGGCCCGGGCCTTCTCGGCCTCCCACTCGCGCCGCATCTCGAAGCCGGCGTCGCCCTGGCGCTTCCAGAAGCCGCGCTCGCGCCATTCGGCCGGCAGGTTGTCCGCGAGCCAGTCGCGGAACTCGGCCCGGAACTGCTCGTCCGCCTCGGTGAAGGTCAGATCCACGATCGCCCGCCCGTCCTCGTCGTACCGATACCGAATCGCATTCTGTCCCAGGCCGGGGGTGGCAGGGAAGCCAGGTGCCCGCGGCGAACACTTGGACATGTCTCGTCGCCTCCTGGCCGCCGCGGCGGCACTGGCCATGCTCGCCACGACCGGAGCCGCGGCCGCTCTCGCCGACGACCCGTCCGGCGGCACGGCCGTCGACCAGTGTTATGCGCAGGCGTCGAGCGAGGTCGATGACGGCGGCTACAAGTTCTGCCGCAGCGTGGAGGCGGCGGAGTGGATCGCGGCCGCCGAGTGCCGGACGCCCGAGCGCTCGGCCGGGACGCCGGACGAGTGCGGTGCCGTCGACGGCCGGACCATCGGCGAGGAGCAGGTGGCGGCGTACGAGACGTCATGGGCGCACCGAGCGCTGACGCTGCAGCGCGGCCTGGACGCGGGCGTGCCGTTCTGGGAGGAGCAGTTCGTCCACACCCACAACTCGTTCAACGCGTCGGCCTACGCGGTGCCCAGCGACGGCTCGCGCGCCGAGCTACTACCCGACGCTGACCAACCAGGACCCCAACCAGGTCTACTCGATCACCGACCAGCTGCGGATGGATGTCCGGGCGGTCGAGATCGACCTGCACTGGGTCCCGAGCCCCTACGGGACGCCGGAGACGCACGGTTACTGGCCGACGATGTGCCACGGCGACGCACAGGACCCCACCGGCAGCGGGCACTACGGGCACGTCGGCTGCACCTATGACCGGCCGATGCAGGACGGCCTGGCCGAGGTCCGGCGCTGGCTCGACGCCAACCCGGGCGAGGTGGTGCTGCTCTACCTCGAGAACCAGCTGTTCTCCGGTGACCCGGTCGCCTCCCAGCAGCAGGCGCACGACGTCGCGGCGGGCATCATCGCGGACAAGCTCGGCGAGCTGGTCTACACACCGCCGGCGGGCGCGAAGCCCGGCACCTGCGCGCCGATGCCCTACGACGCCAGCCGCGCCGACCTGCTCGCCGCGGGCAAGCAGGTGCTGATCGTCGGGAACTGCGGCCCCGGTGCCTGGAACCAGTGGGTCTTCACCCGCGGACCCAAGTGGGACGAGAGCGGCGACACGACGACGTACGGCGACGAGCAGTGTGCCGCCGACCAAGCGGCGCGCGAGCACCACACGTCGATCCGGCGGTACTTCGAGGAGAGCCCCTGGCTCGAGGCCATGACCGACGCGACCGGCGTCATCACACCGGACACCGCGGCGCGGATGGTCCGCTGCGGCGCGAACCTCGTCGGCTTCGACCAGCTGCAGCCCTTCGACGGGCGGCTTGCCGCGTTCGTCTGGTCGTGGGCGCCGGACGAGCCCGCGGCAGGTGGCGACTGTGCGGTGCAAGGCGCCGACACGCGGTTCCGCGCGGTGTCCTGCGGGGAGCGGCACCGGTTCGCCTGCGTCGACGGGCAGCTCGACTGGCACGTGACCAGCAAGGCCGGCCGCTGGGACCAGGGCGCCCGGATCTGCGCGCGCGAGTTCCCGGGGACGTCGTACGGCGTGCCGGCCAACGGTTACCGCAACGCGCGGCTCGCCGCGGCGAAGGGTGGGTCGGACGCCGTCTGGCTGGCCTACGCGAAGGTCGGCGGCGGCTGGCAGCCGGGTGCGCCCGCGGCCCCCGGGAGGCACGGACGCTGAGGTACGGGACGCCGAGGCAGGGCACTAGGGTGCCCGGCATGGCTGTCGATCCCACTGGTGCCGATCTGAAGAAGCTGCTCGCCGAGGACCCGGGTGGTCCGGTCGTGATGCTGAACCTGCTCCGGTTCAAGCCCGACGGCGGGCGCGAGTCCTACGCGAAGTACAGCAAGGCCCTCGCCGACACCTACCTCGCCCGCTACGGCGGGGAGGTGCTCTACGCCGGCGACGGGTCCACCGCGCTCGTCGCCGAGGACGGCCAGGCCTGGGACGCCGTCCTCGTCGTCCGCTATCCCTCGCGGGAGGCGTTCAGCAAGATGGTCGCCGACCGGGAGTACCAGCAGGTCACGCACTTCCGCACCGAGGCCCTCGACGAGGCGGTGCTCCAGGCCACCGTTCCGTGGTCCTCGTCGTGAGCCGGCGATGAGCGCCGCGCCGCGGCGGTTCGGCATCACGGTCCCGTTCGACGGGGTCGCGCTGGCCGAGCAGCGCTCGCTGTTCGAGGCGCTGCCCGACCTCGGCTACACCGACGTGTGGTCGGCGGAGTCCAACGCCAACGACGCGTTCACCCCGCTGGCGCTCGCGTCGGTCTGGGCGCCGACGCTGCGCCTGGGCACGTCGATCGTGCCGGTCTACACCCGTGGCCCGGCGACGCTCGCCATGTGCGCGGCAACGATGGCCGCGGCAGCGCCGGGGCGCTTCGTGCTCGGCGTCGGCTCGTCGTCCGACGTCATCGTCGAGCGGTGGAACGCGATGTCGTTCGACCGCCCCTACCAACGGGTGCGCGACACGGTGCGGTTCCTGCGCGCGGCGCTGGCGGGGGAGAAGGTCGCCGAGACCTACGAGACCTTCGCGGTGAAGGGCTTCCGCGCCGGTCTCGTGCCGGAGCAGCCGCCGCCGATCCTCGTCGCCGCGCTGCGCAGCGGGATGCTCAAGCTGGCCGGGCGGGAGGCCGACGGGGCGATCATCAACTGGCTGGCCGCCGACGACGTGCGCCAGGTCGCGCCGTTCGTGCACGCGGGCGGGGACGGCAAGGAGATCGCGGCGCGCATCTTCGTCGCGCCGACGACGGACGCCGACACCGCACGCGGGGTCGCGAAGTTCGCGATCGCGGCGTACATGACCGTGCCGGTCTACCGGGCCTTCCACGAGTGGCTCGGCCGGACCGAGGTGCTGCAGCCGATGTGGGACGCGTGGGCGGCCGGTGACCGCAAGGCGGCGGTCGCCGCGGTCCCCGACTCGGTCGCGGACGCGCTCGTCGTGCACGGGTCGCCGGAGGAGTGCCGGGAGAAGATCGAGGCCTACGCCGCGGCCGGGGTGACCACGACCGTCCCGGCGATCCTGCCGGTGGGCGTGCCGGCGGCGGACGCGATCCGGATGATCGCGCCCGCGTCGTAGCCGCCCCGGCGGGGTCGCCTCGTCCGCACCGCCGCCCGGCTCACGGACCCAGCCGGTAGTCGAACGGCCGGCTGCGGTAGGTGCGCCCGGCCGGGCTGGTCCACTCCCAGCCGCGGGGGATCTTGCGGTAGGCCCAGCCGCCGTGGGTCTTCAGGACGTGCCAGCGGCGGGTGAGGGCGGCGAGGTTGGCGCGGACGGTCCGCCCGCCGGCACTGCGGGGGACCACGTGGTCGAGGTCGGCCGCCGCTGCGGGAGACGGCCCCGCGGTCGGGTTGGTGGGGTGCCCGTCCCGGACGGCGACGAACTCGGCGAGTGCCGGGCCCGGGGTCTCGGCGTCGGGGTCGTCGTCGAGGGCGTCGGCGGTGACCGGATGGGTCAGCAGCTCCAGCAGCATCGCCTGCAGCGCCGGGGCGTCACCGCCGTCGTGTAGGACGGAGAGCAATCGCTGAACGAGCGCCCTGTCCGCGCCGTCGAGATCGGAGAGGTCGCCGGTGGTGAGCGCGTGGTGCTGCCAGTCGGGGACGACCAGGTGCAGCACCACCGGCGACGTACCGGCACCGGCACCTGGCACCGGCACCGGCACCGGTCAGGGACCAGCGGCGCGGGGTGAGGTCGAGCAGCTCGCCGTCGGCCGGGCACGCCGGGTCGTCGCCGGCGCCGGTGACTGACGGGCCGGGTCGGGGGTCGCGGACGACGAGCCGCTGGACCGTGGCGCCCCGGGCCAGCAGGTCGCGGACCCCGGACGGGGGCAGCGTGGTGCCGGAGTCGGGGAGCAGGCCGCAGTGCTCGGTCAGCCCGAGCAGGCTGGTCAGGTCCCACACCACGGTCAGCCCGGCCGGACGGCCGTGCCGGGTCGGCGCGTTCGACGGCGTCGAGCCCGCCGTCGGCTGCGCTGCGTCGTCGACGGGTCGTCCGGACAGGAACCGGGTCGCCCAGTCGACGAGCGCCGCCACTCGCAGCGCGGTGAGCGGGCGCGGGTCGCCTCCGGCCTTGGCCCGTCTCGCGTGGGTGTCGGCCGCGGTCCAGACCAGGTCGGCCTGCTCCGGCGGAAGCTTCGCGAGCACGGTCGCGACCCCACCACCGTGCTGGGTGCGGACAGCTCGATGTCGGCCGTGGCCCGCCGCCGGCGGCCCTCTGCGCCCTCCGGGTCGACCCGGTCGACCCAACGGCGGATCATCGCCCGGTGCTGAGCCGGGGTCCGGCCGGCCGCACCCGGCAGAACGCGCGCCTCGACCGCGGCCGCGAGCTCGTCGGTGAGCGGCGCCGTCGCCTCGGCGAGCGCAACGACCTTGGGCCAGGACAGCTCCCCCCGGCTCGCCGCCGCCAGGGTGTCCGGCAGCCGATCCGTCAGGATCGAGGCGACGTCCACCAGCAGGTCCGCACCGCCCGACCCCAGCGCAAGCCCGGCACCGACCTCCGCCGCTGCCAGCCGGCGGGCGTCGACCCAGTCGTGCCCGAGCAGCCCACCCTCCATCGCTGCCGGCACCGCGGCGACGGCTCGCGCCCGCAACGCGTGCGCGCTGTTCGCGATCCGATCCGCCGCCACCGCAACCGCCACCAGCTGGTCGGCGTCGAGCCCGGACAGGTCGAGCGCGCCCAGCCGGTCGAGGGAGGCCCCGTCGACACGCACCTCGGCGAGCACCTCGGCGGGCGCCAGGGGCCGGTCCGGGTCAGCCGCGGCCAGCCCGTCGATCCACGCGTCGAGATCGGGGTCGTCCCATGCGGCGGAAATGTCGTCCAGCCACTCCGGCGGCTCGCGGTCCGGGACGGCGTGCAGCCACGGCTCGAGCAGCACCGCGCCACGGCCGCCGCCACTCGCGATTCCCGCCTCGAACATACGTTCGATGATACGAGGGGATCCGGACGGAAGCAAGTAAAGAATCCCTTTGTCCACAACAAAATCTCGGCCATCGATGCCAGCCGCCTGTCGGTGTGCGGTCCAGCGCGGTCGTCTGCGGTGCACAGTGGGAACGCAGTCGACACGAACGAGACCCGCGGCTGGGTGGTCGACGGCAACTACCAGGGCCGGTTGGGCGACCTCGTCACCGCGCGGGCGGACACCGTCGTGTGGCTCGACTACTCCCGGGCCGTCGTGATGTCGCGGGTGGGCCGGCGGACGCTCGGTCGGCTGGTGCTGCGCCGCGAGCTGTGGAACGGCAACCGGGAGAGCTGGTCGTTCGGGGTCAAGCGCGACCCGGCCGAGAACATCCTGCTCTGGGCGTGGACGCGCCACCGCGCCTACCGCCGGGACTACGAGCGGGCGAGCGCCCGGGCGGCGACCGAGTGGGTGCGGCTCGGCAGCCCGCGGCGGACGGAGCAGTGGCTGCGGTCGCTCGCCGCCGGTCGATCGGGTTAAGGCCGGACCGGCTCCCACGACGCCGACTCGCGGAGCACCGGCTTGAGCACCTTGCCACCCGGGTTGCGGGGCAGCGGATCGGTGCGCACGGACACGAACTGCGGCACCTTGAAGTCGGCGAGCCGCTCCCGTGCGAACGCGAGGACGTCGGCGACGTCCAGCGGCTGCCCCGGCGTCGGCACGAGCACCGCACCGACCTTCTCGCCCATCATCTGGTCGGCCACGCCGACGACCGCGACCTCGAAGACCCCGGGGGCAGCGGCGAGAGCGTTCTCCACCTCGACGCAGTAGACGTTCTCGCCGCCCCGGTTGATCATGTCCTTCGCCCGGTCGACGATGTAGGCGAACCCCTCGTCGGACACACGCGCCATGTCCCCGGTGCGCAGCCAGCCGTCGGTGAACGTCGCCGCAGTGGCGTCCGGCTTGTTCCAGTAGCCGGCGACGACGTTCGCGCCGCGGATGAGCAGCTCCCCGACGCCGGTGGCCGGGTCGGGTTCGTCGACGGCGAGGTCGACCGTCGGTACCGCGAAGCCCACCGAGTCGGCGTGGGTGTCGGCGTACTCGTGCGGCAGGAAGGTCGAGACCGACGACGTCTCGGTCAGGCCGAACCCGTTGCCGACGCGGGCGTTCGGGAACGACGACTTGATGCGTGCCACGAGGGACGGCGCGATGGGAGCCCCGCCGTACGTCGCGTGCTCGACCTTCGACAGGTCGTACGACGTGACGTCCGGCTGCGACAGCGCGTACCAGAAGATGGCCGGCACCGTCGTCACGACCCGGATCTCCTCCGCCACGATGGCGCGCAGGAAGCGACCGACCTCGAAGGTCGGCATCACCACCGTCGCCCCCCGGTCGGAGAGCGTCGGGAGCAGCTGGGAGTTGCAGCCCGTCACGTGGAACAGCGGCACCGAGACGAGGTTGCGCATCGGGTTGTCGCTGTCGCGCAGGCCGCGGACCCGGATGACGTTCTCGATGTTGGTGAGGAAGTTCGCGTGCGTCGTCATCGCGCCCTTGGGGAAGCCGGTCGTCCCCGACGTGTAGAAGATCGCGCCGAGGTCGTCCGGTCCGAGCCCCTCGTCGGCGTACGGCGACCCGTCGGGCAGCGGCGCGCCGGCGGCGAGGACGAGCGAGGCGCCCGAGTCGGACACGACGTAGTCGACCTCGGGATCGGTGAAGCGGGTGTTGACGGGGACGGCGACCCCTCCGGCCAGGAGCGTCCCGAGGAACGACAGCACCCAGTCGAGCCCGTTCCCGTGCCGGATGGCCACGCGGTCACCCCGGCCGACGCCGTCGGCGCGCAGCCCGCCCGCGACCCGGCTGGCCGCGTCCCAGAGCTCGGCGTAGGTGACCCGCGGCCCGTCGAGCTCCACCACCGCCTCGTCGTCCGGAGCCTGGTCCACCGAGGTCCGGAGCATCTCCACGAGGGACGCAGGCAGCGCCTCGAACCGCTTGACCCCGTCGGCACCGCGGACGACGCCGGTCATGTCGAAGGGCTCGATGAGCACGCCCATCAGTAGGCCCCGACGTTCTCGAAATAGCGCCGCGGGTTCCCGACGAGCATCTGGTCGATCTGCTCCTCGGTCACGCCCCGCTCGCGCAGCGCCGGGAGCACGTCGTTCTCGATGTGCAGGTAGTGCCAGTTCGGCAGCGCGAAGGCCTTGATCTCCGGATCGAGCCAGTCGAAGTAGCAGGCCGCGTCCTGCGACAGCACCATCCGGTCGGCGTAACCCCGGGAGGCCATCTCCGCTACGATCCCGACCCGGTCGTCGAAGCCGCTGATCGTGTCGACGCCGAACCGGTCCATCCCGAGGATGTAGCCGAGGTCGGCGAGCTCGCTCAGGTGCTCGGCATCGGTGGAGTCGCCGCTGTGGCCGAGGACCACACGCGCCGGGTCGACGCCCTCCTCGGCGAGCACCCGGTGTGCCTCCAGCCCGGTCTTCGACTTCGCATGCGTGTGCAGGGTGATCGGCGCGCCCGTCTGCCGGTGCGCACTCGCGACCGCGCGCAGGATCCGTTCGACGTCGCGGGTCATGCCGAAGTGGTCGATGGCGCACTTGAGGAAGGCCGCCCGCACGCCGTCCGTGTGCGCGATCCCCTCGGTCAGGTCCCGGACGAACAGGTCGACCATCGTCTCCGGCTGGTCGGGGGACAGTGCCGGCCCGCGGTGGTGGAAGTAGAACGGCACGGTGTCGTAGGTGTAGACGCCCGTCGCGACGACGATGTTGAGACCGGCCTGCTTCGCCACCTCGACGATGCGCGGCACGTAGCGGCCCAGCCCGATCACGGTCGGGTCGACGATCGTGTCGTAGCCCGCCGCCTTGAGTGCCGACAGCTTCTCGACCGCGTCGGCGACCCGCACCTCCTCGTCCCACTCGTGGAGGTTCTGCTGCACGTCCGGGGTGATGACGAACACGTGCTCGTGCATGAGGGTTCGCCCGAGGTCGGCCGAGTCGACGAAGCCGGTGGCGGTGGGGACGGAGGTCATGTCCCCGCAGCCTAGGCACCTGACCGTGCGGTGTCGGCACGGTGTCCTGCGAGGATGGGGCGGTGACGGCGACGGAGCACGTGCGGGCGTCGGGGGGGCGGGTGCACCGGGGGCCGGTGCTCGTCGCGCTGATGCTCACGATGGGGCTGGCCGCCCTCGACGCGACGATCGTCGCGACCGCCATCCCGCAGATCGTCGAGAGCCTCGGCGGGTTCTCCAGGTTCCCGTGGGTGTTCTCGATCTATCTGCTGACGCAGGCGGTGTCGGTCCCGATCTACGGCCGGCTGTCCGACCTGTTCGGTCGCAAACCGGTGCTGTTCTTCGGCATCGGCGTGTTCCTCGCCGGGTCGGCGCTGTGCGGCGCCGCGTGGAGCATGCTCACGTTGATCATCTTCCGCGGTGTCCAGGGCATCGGCGCGGGCGCGATCATCCCGATGACGACGACGATCGTCGGTGACATCTACACGCTCGAGGAACGCGGCAAGATCCAGGGCTACATCTCGAGCGTGTGGGGGATCGCCTCCGTCATCGGGCCCGCCCTCGGTGGCCTGTTCGCGCAGTACGCCACCTGGCGCTGGATCTTCTACCTCAACCTGCCCGTGGGTCTCGCGGCCGTCGTCATGCTCCAGCGGAACCTGCAGGAGAACGTCGTCCGCCGCACTCATCGCATCGACTACGCCGGGGCGACGGTGCTCACCGTCGGCATGTCGCTGGCGATCCTCGCGCTGCTCGAGGGCGGTGTGCGCTGGGGCTGGACGTCGGCGCCGAGCCTGGCGCTCGTCGTCACTGCGGCGGTGTTGGTGGGCGTCTTCCTCCGGATCGAACGCCGGGCGAGCGAGCCGATCCTCCCGCCCTGGGTCTTCAGCAGGCGAATCCTCGTGGCCGCCAACGTCGTGGGCGTCACCATCGGCGCGGTGCTCATCGGCCTGTCGTCGTACGTCCCGACCTATGCCCAGGGGGTCGTCGGCGTCGGTGCGGTCCTCGCCGGCTTCGCGATGGCTGCGATGAGCGTCGGCTGGCCCCTGGCGTCCAGCCAGTCGGCCAAGCTCTACCTGCGGATCGACTTCCGCGACACGGCTCTCATCGGCAGCGTGTTCGTCATCGGTGGCTGCCTGATGTTCGCGACGTACGTCCACGAGGACACCGGTCTCGGCCGGGTCGCGCTCTCCAGCTTCGTCACCGGGATCGGGCTCGGCTTCGCATCGACGGCCACCCTGGTGTGCGTCCAGTCGGTCGTCGGGTGGAACCGGCGCGGTGTCGTCACCGGCTCCAACATGTTCACCCGCTCGCTCGGGAGCGCCGTGGGCGTCGCCGTCTTCGGCAGCATCGCCAACCAGACCCTGGCGGACCGGTTCCGCCACCCGCCCGCCGCGCTCGCCGGCAAGCTCCCGCACTCCGTCGACACCGCCTCCCTCGCCTTCGAGGGCAAGAGCCATGACCCCGCCGTCGTCGCCTACACGCGCGACGCCCTCTATGCCGCCTCGCACCGGATCTTCTGGGCGCTGCTCGCGGTTGCCGTGCTCGGGCTGCTGGCGCAGTTCCTGCTCCCACGCAAGGTTCGCCCGCTCGTGTTCCCCGACGACCCTGTGACCGGTTGAGCGGCTGCTGCTGATGCTCCCTCTCGACGGAATGCTCGTCGTCGCCCTGGAACAGGCCGTCGCCGCGCCGCTCGCGACCAGGCACCTCGCCGATCTCGGCGCCCGCGTCATCAAGGTCGAACGCGTCGACGGCGGCGACTTCGCCCGCGACTACGACCACGCCGTCCGGGGGCTGGCGAGCCACTTCGTCTGGCTCAACCGGGGCAAGGAGTCGATCGCGCTCGACCTCAAGCAGGAGCGCGGCCGGGAGGTGCTCGAGCGGCTGCTCGCCCGCGCCGACGTGTTCCTGCACAACCTCGGCCCGGGTGCCGTCGACCGGCTCGGCTTCCCCGCGGCCCGCTTCGGGAGCGGTACCCGCGGCTGGTCGTCTGCGCGATGTCCGGCTACGGCTCCGACCGGCCCCTACCGCGACAAGCGCGCATACGACCTGCTCGTGCAGAGCGAGGCGGGTCTGGTCGCCGTGACCGGTACGCCGGACCACCCGGCGAAGGCCGGGATCCCCGTCGCCGACATCGCGGCCGGCATGTACGCCTTCGCCAACACGCTCGCCGCGCTCCTCCACCGTGAGCGCTTCGGTGCCGGCACGGCGTTCGAGGTCACGATGTTCGACGCGCTCGTCGAGTGGATGGGCCATCCGGTCCACGCGACGGACGCGACGGGGGAGTCGCCGCCGCGCGCCGGACTGTCGCACCCGGTCATCGCGCCGTACGACGCCTACCCGACCGCGGACGGGCACGAGGTCGTCATCGGGGTGCAGAACGACCGCGAGTGGGTGCGGCTCGCCACCGACGTGCTGGGCCGGCCGGAGCTGGCCGTCGACCCGGGCTACGCGACCAACGTCGCGCGGGTGCGCAACCGACCGGCGGTCGACGCGGCGGTCGCGGAAGCGGTCGCGGCGATGACCGCCGCCGACGCGATCCGCGCGCTCGACGACGCCCGGATCGCCAGCGCCCGGCTCAACACGGTCAACGAGCTGCTCGCGCACCCCCAGCTCGCCGCGCGGGACCGCTGGCGCACGGTCGACACCCCGGTCGGCGAGGTCCGCGGCCTGCGCTCGCCGATGGAACCGACCGGGGAGGCACCGATGAAGGCGGTGCCTGCGTTCGGGGAGCACACCGACCGGCTGCTTGCCGAGATCGGTCTCGACCCGGCGGACATCGCCTCCCTGCGCGGCCTCGGCGCTGCCGGCTGACTCGCGCTCAGCCCTCGTCGCCGCCGGCCTCCGCCATCCGGCCGCGCAGCGCGTCGGTGACGGTCGGGTCGAGCAGGGTCGTCACGTCTCCGAGCTCGCGCTTCTCGGCGATGTCCCGGAGCAGCCGCCGCATGATCTTGCCGGATCGGGTCTTGGGCAGCTCCGGGGTGACGAGGATCTGGCGCGGCTTCGCGATCGGGCCGATCTCCTTCGCGACCTGCTCGCGCAGCGACTGCACGAACGCCTCGCCTTTCGCCTCGTCCTCGGCGACGTTGCCGCGCGGGGTGACGAACGCGACGATCGCCTGGCCGGTGGTGGCGTCGTTGGCTCCCACGACCGCGGCCTCGGCGACCGAGGGGTGGCCGACGAGGGCGTGCTCGACCTCGGTCGTCGAGATGCGGTGCCCGGAGATGTTCATGACGTCGTCGACCCGGCCGAGCAGCCACAGGTCGCCGTCGTCGTCCTTCTTCGCCCCGTCGCCGGCGAAGTAGATGTCGTCGAACCGCGACCAGTAGGTGTCCTTGTAGCGCTCGGGGTCACCCCAGATGCCGCGCAGCATCGACGGCCACGGCTCGGTCAGCACGAGGAAGCCACCGCCGCCGTCCGGCACCGGCTTCCCGTCGTTGTCGACGACATCCGCCGCGATGCCGGGCAGTGGCCGCATCGCGGCGCCCGGCTTGGTGGCGGTCACCCCGGGCAGCGGGCTGATCATGATGGCCCCGGTCTCGGTCTGCCACCAGGTGTCGACCACCGGGGTGCGACCGCCGCCGACGTAGGTGCGGTACCACATCCAGGCCTCGGGGTTGATCGGCTCGCCCGACGCTGCCGAGAATCCGCAGCGACGACAGGTCGTGGGGTTCGAGCAGCTCGTGTCCCCACTTCATGAGCGTGCGGATGGTCGTCGGCGCGGTGTAGAGGATCGAGACGCGGTAGGTCTCGATGAGCTTCCACCAGCGGTCCTGGTCTCCCGGGTGCGGTGTGCCCTCGTACATCAGTGAGGTCGCGCCGTTGCACAACGGCCCGTAGACGATGTAGCTGTGTCCGGTGATCCAGCCGATGTCCGCGGCGCACCAGTAGACGTCGGTGTCGGGCTTGAGGTCGAACACCATCCGGTGGGTGAAGGCGCACTGGGTGAGGTAGCCGCCCGTCGTGTGCAGGATCCCCTTCGGTCGCGCGGTCGTGCCCGACGTGTACATCATGAACAGCGGGTGCTCGGCGTCGAACGGCTCCGCCTCGTGGGTCTCGCTCTGCCCGTCGACGGCGTCGTGCCACCACACGTCCCGGCCGTCCTGCCAGGCCACGTCCTCGCCGGTACGACGGACGACGAGCACGGTCCGTACGTCCGGGCAGTCGGCGACCGCCTCGTCGACCGCCGGCTTGACCGGCACGGGTGCGCCGCGGCGGAACTGACCGTCGGTCGTCACGACGACCCGCGCGTCCGCGTCGAGGATCCGGCCGCGCAAGGCGTCCGCGGAGAACCCGCAGAAGACGACGTTGTGCGGGGCGCCCAGCCGGGCGCACGCGAGGATCGTGACGATGGTCTCGGGGATCATCGGCATGTAGATCGCGACCCGGTCGCCGGCGCGCACGCCGAGCTCGGTCAGCGCGTGGGCGGCCTTGGACACCTCGCGCAACAGGTCCGCGTAGGTCAGGTCACGCGACTCCCGCTCGCCGTCCGCGACCCAGTGGAACGCGACCTTGTCGCCGAAGCCGGCCTCGACGTGCCGGTCGACGGCGTTGACGCAGGCGTTGAGCCGGCCGCCGACGAACCACTTCGCGAAGGGCGGCTCCCACTCCAGCGCGGTGCTCCACGGCTCATCCCACCGCAGCCACTGCGCCTGCCGCTCCCAGAAGCCGATCCGGTCCGCGTTCGCCTCGGCGTAGATCTCCGGCTGCGCGTTCGCGGCCCGGGCCAGCTCGGCAGGGGGCTCGAACCGCCGGTTCTCGTGCAGCAGTGCGTCGAGCGCGGACTCGGACATGGTGCTCCTTCCCGGGGGACGGGGACGTCCGACCGACTCAGCCTCTCAGTCCGCCTGTAGGCAGCTCTCCAGGGCACGGTGCGTGAGGACGCCGGCGAGGTGGCGGCGGTAGTCGGCCGCGGCAGTCGCGTCACTGCTCGGTTCGGTGCCCTCGGCGGCGACCGCGGCCGCGTCGCGCGCCACCGCACCGGAGGCCAGCGCGGCCTCCACCGCGGTCGCGCGCAGCACGGTCTGCCCCATGTTGCCGAGCGCCACCCGGACCGACCCGTCACCGCGGCGGACGGCGGCGACGGACACGACGGCCCAGTCGATGGCGCGCCGGGTGAACTTCTCGTACCCCCAGCCGGGCTGCGGCTTCGGTACGACGATCTCGGTCAGCATTTCGTCCGGCTCGGCGACGGTCTCGAGGAAGCCGGTGGCGAAGTCCTCGGCCGGCACCTCCCGTCGTCCGGTCGCCGTGACCAGGACGTAGGTCGCCCCCAGTGCGGCGAGTGCGGTCGGGACGTCGGCGGAGGGGTCGGCGTGCGCGACCGAGCCGCCGATGGTGCCGCGGTGCCGGATCTGCGGGTCGCCGACCGACGCGGCCGCCCGCGCGAGCAGCGGCACCTCCCGCCGGACGGTCGGGTCCGCCGCGACGTCGTGGTGCCGGGTCATGGCACCGATCGTCAGCCGGTCGCCCTCGTCACGGACGAAGGACAGCGCTGCCGCCCGCGACACGTCGATGACGACCGACGGGACGGCCAGGCGGAGCTTCATGAGCGGCAGCAGGGACTGCCCGCCCGCGAGGAGCTTGGCCTCGTCCCCGTGCCGGGCAAGCGCGGCGAGCGCCTCCTCGGCCGAGTCGGCCCGGACGAAGTCGAAGGCGACGGGGATCATGCGTCGTCCCCGGCCGCGTCGAGCACCGCGGCGACGATGTTCTGGTAGCCCGTGCAGCGGCACAGGTTGCCCTCGAGGGCCGCACGCACCTCTGTCGCAGTCGGGTCCGGGTTCTCCCGCAGCAGGGACACGGCCGCCATCACCATCCCCGATGTGCAGAAGCCGCACTGCAGGCCGTGCCGGCGGTGGAAGCCGCGTTGGACGGGGTGCCACTCGGCCGGGTCGGTCGCCCCGGTCGGGGCGAGCCCCTCGAGCGTCGTCACCTCCCGGTCGGCGGCGGAGGCCGCGAGCATCGTGCACGACTTCACCGACTCGCCGTCCACGAGCACGGTGCAGGCGCCGCACGAGGTGGTGTCACAGCCGATGTTGGTCGCGGTGAGGTCGAGGTGGTCGCGCAGCAGGTGCACGAGCAGCGTGCGCGGCTCCACCTCCACGGTCCGCTTCTCGCCGTTGACGGTCAGGGTCACGGTCACGCCCGGGCCTCCTGGATGGCTCGCCACACCCGCTCGGGGGTCGTCGGCATGTCGATGTGGCGCACCCCGAGGTGCGCGAGCGCGTCGATGACGGCGTTCTGCACGGCGGGGGTCGCGCCTATGGTCCCGGCCTCGCCGATGCCCTTGACGCCCAGCGGGTTCATCGGGCTGGGCGTGGCCATGTCGAGCAGCTCGAAGTCGGGCAGCTCGGCCGCCGACGGGAAGGCGTAGTCGGCGAAGTTGGTCGACTGCGGGTTGCCGTCGTCGTCGTAGCGAACCTCCTCGAACAACGCCTGCGCCGCACCCTGGGCGATGCCGCCGTGGCGCTGTCCCTCGACGATGACGGGGTTGAGCACCGGCCCGGCGTCATCCACGGTGACGATGCGCTGCAGGTTGGTCTGCCCGGTGTCCAGGTCCACCTCCACCACGGCGAGATGCGCCCCGAAGGGGAACGTCGCCCCTTCGGCGGTGAAGTCGGTGTCGACGATCAGGCCGTGCTCCGGGTCGGCGCCGGTCGCCACCTCGGCCCAGGTTCGCAGCTCGTCGGGCGAACCCGCGACGTGGAAGGCGCCCCGGGCCTTGTCGAGGACGATGTCGCCCGGCGCCGCCTCGAACAGGTCGGCGGCCGCGTCGCGTGCCCGGGCCACGGTCTCGATCGCGCCCTGGTGCACCGCGGCGCCGCCGAGCTGGAGCGAGCGCGAGCCGCCGGTGCCGCCGCCGCGCGCGACGAGGTCGGTGTCGCCGTGGACGACGGTGATCC
The DNA here is from genome assembly GCA_963835405.1 of uncultured Actinomycetota bacterium. Taxonomy (GTDB): domain Bacteria; phylum Actinomycetota; class Actinomycetes; order JAFAQI01; family JAFAQI01; genus CAWIFV01. Next base: position 308,372 of record CAWIFV010000003.1, on the reverse strand, counting down.
GTTCGATCGGGATGCCGAGCTCGTCGGAGGCGAGCATGGCGAACGATGTGGCGTGCCCCTGGCCGTGGGGCGAGGTGCCGGTGTAGACGGTCGCCGAACCGTCGGGATGGATGTTGATACGGGCGAACTCGGTACCGGCCTCGGGTCCGGCGGTGATCTCGACGTACGTCGACAGCCCGATGCCGAGCGCAAGCCGCTCCCCGGCGTCCCGGCGACGCTTCTGCTCGGCGCGCAGCCCGGCGTAGTCGGCGGCCGCCAGCACCGTGTCGAGAGCCTTGGCGTACTCACCGCTGTCGTAGCGCGCACCCGCCGGGGTCGTCAGCGGGAAGGCCTCCGGTGGGAGGACGTTGGCCCGTCGTACGTCGGCGGGGTCCAACCCCGCCTCCGCCGCGAACAGGTCCACGGCGCGCTCGATCGCGGCGGTCGCCTCCGGGCGCCCGGCGCCGCGGTAGGCGACCACGCTCGAGGTGTTGGTCACGACCGACCGCGTGCGCACCGCGAGCTTCTCGATGCCGTAGACACCGGTGGACATGAGCTGGGTCATGAAGGGGAGGACCGCGCCGAAGTGCGGGTACGCGCCGGCGTCCTGGAGCACGTCGAGGGAGTAGGCGCGCAGCCGACCGTCCCGGTCACCACCGAGGCGCACGGTCTGGAGCTGGGCGCGGCCGTGGCCCATCGCGAGCAGGTTCTCGGTGCGCGTCTCGGTCCAGCGCATCGGCCGGCCGAGGCGCCGGGCGAGGACGGCCAGCAGCGTCTCCTCTGGCGACACGCCGAACTTCGCACCGAACCCGCCGCCCACGTCGGGTGCGATGAAGTGGACGCGCTCGGGGTCGAGGCCGAGGCAGGTCGCGATCGTGTCGCGTGCGTCGTGCGGGTTCTGTGTCGAGGCCCAGAAGGTCAACCGGGCCTGGTGATCCGTCGACTCCCACGCGCACGCGGCGCCGCGCACCTCCAGCGGCGCGGGCGCGACCCGTTGGTTGACGATCTGCTGCTCCACCACGACCTCGCAGCCGTCGAACAGGCCGTCGGTGTCGCCGAGCTCGAAGGCGAGCGCGGTGTTGTTCCCCACCTCGGGGAAGAGCAGCGTCTCGTCGCGGGCCGAGTCCTGCGGATGGACGACCGAGGGCAGGGGCTCGTAGTCGATCGACACGAGCTCGGCGGCGTCCTCCCCGTCGTACCGGGACTCCGTCACGACGGCCGCGACCGGCTCACCGACGAAGCGGACGACGTCGCGCGCCAGCCACGGCCGGCCCATCAGCGGGTTGAGGTAGCCGAGCGGGACCGGCGGCGCCGGCAGGTCGACGAGGTCGGCGGCGGTGAACACGCCCAGGACACCCGGCGCCGCCTCGGCCGCGGCGGTGTCCACCGTGATGCGCGCGTGCGCCACCATCGACCGGACATAGGTGACGTGACCGGCCCCGGCGAGCCGCGGATCGCGCAGGTCGTCGACGTACACCGCGCCGGTGGTCAGGAACTTCGGGTCCTCGATGCGCAGGACGCGCGTGCCCAAGATGCTCACGGATGGGGAGCATGCCGCATCGGGCCGTCCGGGGCACAGCGGGGGATAGTCCGGCCCCTCGGCGCGTGCTACCGCGGCAAACGGGTGATTGCGCCTAAAGTCGGACAGGAAATCGGCCGATCAGACTATTGGGTCCGACCAGCGAGGTGATCGGCGTGAGGTGGCGACGGAGCCGGTCTGCGACATCCGCGGTGACCGCGGCGGACCCGCTCGTCCTGGCGATCACCGAGCCCGTGACGCGGGAGACCGCGTCCGCCCTCGTCTCCCGGGTCGACCGCATCGCCGCGGGCAACCGGGTCGTCATCGACCTCACGGCGATCCCGGACTTCGACAGCGAGGGTGCCGCCGCGATCGCCGGGCTGCAGGAGCGGTTGGGCAGTGACCGGGTCTCGATCGTCGGTTTCCGCCAGGCGACGGCTCGGTTGATCGGCGGCGACCCCGAGCCGGACGACGTGCCGCGTCCGCCCGCACCCGGGTCGCGACCGTCTCCCTGGGTGGTGCGCCGGCTTCGCGCCATCGCGGTCGTGCAGATCGTGGGCGACGAGCAGGCCACCGACGGCTTCGAGGAATCCGTCGCCACGGCCATCGCCTCCGAGGCCGGCATCGTCGTGCTCGACCTGCGCGGCGCGTCGCTGACGACTGACGGTCTCCAGGCGATCGCGTTCGCGAGCAGCACCGCTGCGGTCCGCGGCCAGGAGCTGCTGGTCGTCAACGTCGAGGACGCGACGGCCGAGCGGCTGCGCCGGGCCGGCCTGTCGGCGACGACCTACGTCGCGCCGGAGCCCCTCGCCTAGCCGCCGGAAGCGTGCGTCAACCAGTGGGCCATCGCCCATCAGACCGCGCACGCTCCACTAGTTGTCGGCCCGCGCGGCCCCGCGGCGCTTCCGCTCACCCTTCGCTGCGGTCCACATGCTCCTCCGTGGCCGCCGCCGGCGCGTCCGGCAGGACGACGACGACCACGGTCGGCTCGGTGACGTGCTCGAGGAGGTGCTCCACCGTGTGCCCGAGGAACGGGTGCTCCCCGACCCGGCGCACGGTCGAGCCAACGACCACCACGTCCGCGTCGGTCTCGCGCACCAGCTCGTGGACCTGCTCACCCGCGGAACCGCCGTGCCGCAGCACGACGTCGGGATCGAGCTGCTGCTCCGCGGCGTTCGAGCGTGCGTGGTCGAGCACCGCCGTGGCTGCCCCGGTCCGGCCCGCCTGCGCGCTGCTGCCAACCTCCGCCCCGGTGGGACGGCGCGATGCGCGAGCGGCGCTCTCCTCGGGCCGGGTGACGACGTGCACGAGCGTGACGTCGGCGCCGGTGCCCCGGCCGATCGCGCCGGCGACCTCCTGGCCTGCCCGGCTGGCCGCGTTACCGGTGACCGGTACGACGATCCGCCGTGGCCGCAGGAGTGCCCGGCCCGCGCCGTCGCCGCGACCGCCGCTTCCCCGGCGTACGACGAGCAGGGGGATCGGCGTTCGGTTGAGCAGCTCCTCCACCACAGGTGGCAGGACTCGCTCGTGGGACGGACGCTCGGCGGCGCCGAGGGCGATGACGCCGTACCCGAGCACCGCCTCCGCCAGGATCGCCTCCACCGGGTCGGCACCCGTCACGGTCTCGTCCCGGACCGGCCGATCCGCGAGCGCGCGCCGGGCGGGCTCGACGTCCGGCGCGGGACCGTCCTCACCCACGATCGACAGCAGCGTGACCTCACTGGTGCGTGGCCAGGCCAGGTCGAGGACGTGTGCCGCCGCGAAGGAGTTCGGGCTGCCGCGGGTGGGCAGCAGCAGTCGCTGACCGCGGACGACGACGTTGGTCTGCATCTGCCGCTCGTGCCGCAGCCGTTCCTGCTCGACCTCGGTCCCCTCCCAGCCGTGCAGTGCCCGGCGGAGCAGCGGTGGCACCAGCGCGGACGACACGATCGACATGAGGATGACGACGGTGTAGGCGGAGGGCGCGAGGAGTCCCGCGCCGAGTCCCGCCGAGCCGAGGATGACCTGCATGGCGCCCCGCCCGTTCAGGGCGATGCCCAGTGCGTTGACCTCCCGTCGCGGGAGCCGGGCCAGGGCACCGCCGACATGGGCGGCGCCGAACTTGGCGACGAGTGCGACCGCGAGTACGACGGCGAAGGAGACGGCCGTCGACGGTTCCCGCAGGAGGGTGACGTCGACGGACAGCCCGGCGGTTGCAAAATAGAGCGGCGCGAAGACGGCGTCGCTGGCCCAGTCGAGGCTGTCCCGGGCCCGGGTCTGCATGAACCGCGACCGGCCGATGATGATGCCGGCGAGGAACGCTCCGAGTGCGGCGTCGAGCCCGATCGCCTGGCACAGGGCGGCCAGCACGAGCGCGGCCGACCCGCTCACGGCGAGCGCTCCGGACTGGTTCGGGCCGTCCCGCCGTACCTCGCGCAGCGCCCGGTCGACAAGGCGCTGGCCGACGGTGGCGGCCAGCGGCACCAGGACGAGCAGGCCGACGAGCGCCGTGACCAGCGGCGTCGTGCCCTCGCTCGTCCCGAGGGCCAGCACGAGCGCGAGGAGCGCGAAGCCGTAGCCGTCGTTGACGGTCGCGGTCGCGATGGTCAACTGGCCGACGTCGCGTCGCAGCATCCCCATCTCGGTGATGATGCGAGCCACCACGGGCAGCGAGGACACACTCACCGCACCGGCGATCAGCAGCCGGAAGGCGGTGCGGTGCTCGCCGTCGCCGACGAGGTCCGCAGGCAGGAACCACGCGACGGCCAGCCCGAGGCCCAACGGGACGACGATGCTCGTGACGATGACCCAGGCGGCGGGACGGCCGAGCGAGCGGATCAGCGGAAGGTCGGTCTCGGCGCCGAGGCCGATCAGCATGATCAGCAGGCTGAACGCGGCGATGGCGCCGAGCGCGCCGCTCTGCAACGGCGTGTGCGGCAGGAACCAGTGGAAGCCGGCCGGCCAGACGTGCCCGAACACCGACGGTCCGGCGAGCAGGCCGGCGCACAGGCTGCCGATGATCGGCGGCTGCCCGACCCGGCGGGCGGCGGCGCCCAGCACCCGGGCGAGCACCAGCAGGACCGCCACCTGTGTCCACAGGACGGTCGCCTGATGCGCGTCGAGGCCGGCGTGGCGCAGGGCGGACCTCCGAGGGGTGCGTCGGCTGGGGAAGGGCGGTCGGCGGCCCCCCGGAACGATCTCCGCTCGGGCCCGGCGCGAAACCGTCACGCTCCGTGGCGTACGACACGCGCCGCGGCAATGCCGGCCGAAGCAGCCTCAGCAGACGGGGTGCAGCCGGCCGGTGTCGAGGTCGTAGCGGAAACCGCCGACGGTGAGGTTGCCGAGGTAGGGCCAGGAGCGGATGCGCTGGACGTCGGTGCGCAGCGCGGCCTCCTGGTCCGGCGCGGTGAGGAAGGAGATGCTGCGGGTGTCGGGACCGCCGGCGTCGCGGATCGCCTCGTGGACCGCGGCCTCGGTGCCGCCCGCCATCCGGCAGCGGGTGTGCGCGACGACCATCACCCGCTCGACGTCGAGCAGGTACGCCGCCAGCACGAGCGTCCGCAGCACGTCGTCGGTCACCCGGGCCCCGGCGTTGCGGAGGATCTTTGCGTCGCCCGGCTTCAGGCCGAGCAGGCCGAGGGGGTCGATCCGGGAGTCCATGCACGTGAGCACGGCGAGATGCTTGGCGGCGGTCGGCTCCAGACCGCCGAGGTCGTAGCCCGCGGCGTAAGTAGCGTTCGCTGCGATGACGTCGTCGAAGGTCTCCGTTTCAGGCACAACGGGAGGCTAACGGGCAGGATGGAGCACGTCGGCGCTTGGAGGGGTCCCGTGATCGAGTCGGTCATCGAACGTTGGCATCAGCACCTGCGCGGGGACCTGCCGGGCGGGCTCGACGGGCTGCTCGCCGACGACGTCGTCTTCTACTCGCCGATCGTGTTCACCCCCCAGCGCGGCAAGGACATCACGAAGCTCTACCTCGAGGCCGCGGCGGCAGCCCTGCCCGGGGACGGCTCGGCCGACGGCGGCTTCCACTACACGAAGCAGGTGGCGGCCGGCGACACGGCGGTGCTGGAGTTCGAGACCACGGTGAGCGGTAAGCACGTCAATGGTGTCGACATCATCCGCTGCGACGACTCCGGCCGGATCGTCGAGTTCCGGGTGATGATCCGGCCGCTCCAGGCGGTCACGGCTGTCCACGAGCAGATGAAGGCGATGCTCGACAACCTTCAGCCCGGCTGAGTAGCCCGTGCCGGCTCACCCGTTGGCGGTGCCGTCGCGGACCAGCTCGATGGTCGTGCGCCGCGCATGCAGCCGTAGCCGACTGTGGGCGAACCGCCAGCGCGGGTTCGCGAGGAAGAAGCGGTTCACCCATCCTTCCTGCCGGGTGAGCGCCCGGTCGCAGCCGACGGAGCTGCTGCTGACCTGGTCGAGGACCAGCCGGTGCGGGCGGATGTCCAGGCCCGCACCAGCCGTGTTGCATCCGGCGTTCCAACGCAGAGCTTTCGGGCGGCGGAGGAACGTCACGGTGACGGCGGTGCCCGGCACGAGTGCGCGCGGCGCGCCGGCACGGGTCACGAGGACCGACCGGTACGTCGAGCCCCACAGCCGGTCGGGGTGCGACGGCCGAACGGTCGTGGCGCCCGCACCGGTCGACGGCGACGCGGCCGGGCTCCGCGGCTCGGAACGGGCCCCGACCGGTGCGCGCGGCTCGTCGAGGAGAGGTGTCGCCGTCGGGACCGGCGCGCCCGCCACGGCGAGGGGGCCGGGCGCGTCGTGGTCGACGGCGTTCCGGTCGACGGGGGCGGGCGGGCGGACCGACTGCGTCGCCCCGCAGGACGTCGCCAGCGCTGCCACGAGCGCGGCGCAGGTCGGCGCGTTCCTCATCCGGCAACGATTCGACGCGGGCTGTCCAGCTCCTTCCGTGCGTGTCCGCAGCGGCGGCGGCGGTCATAGGGTCGATGCGTGAGCGAGCGAGCCCTCGTCGTGTGGGACGAGGAGCTGTTGTCCTATCGCCCCGGCGACGACCACCCTTTGCACCCGCTCCGGCTCGAGCTCACCATGGCGTTGGCCGCGGACCTCGGCCTGCTCGACCGGCCGACGGTCACGGTGGTCGACGCCCCGCCGGCGTCGACGGCGCAGCTGCTCACCGTCCACGACGAGAGATACGTCAACGCCGTACAGCGGGCGCCGGAGGAGTACTTCGGTGAGCCGGGCTGGCGGCGCTGGGGACTGGGCACCGAGGACAACCCCGTGTGGTGGGGGATGCACGAGGCGGCGGCTCTCGTGACGGGCGCGACCGTCTCCGCGGTCGAGAACGTGTGGTCGGGAGAGTTCGACCACGCCGCCAACATCGCCGGTGGGCTGCACCACGCGATGCCGGCCCGGGCATCCGGCTTCTGCATCTACAACGACCCCGCGGTCGCGATCCGCCGTGCCCTGGAGCTGGGCGCGCAGCGCGTCGCCTACGTCGACGTGGACGCACATCACGGCGACGGGGTGGAGGCGGTGTTCGCGCACGACTCACGGGTGCTGACGGTCAGCCTGCACCAGAGCCCCACCACGCTGTTCCCGGGCACCGGCCACGCGCACGAGGTCGGTGCCGGCGACGGGGAGGGCACGGCGGTGAACCTCGCCCTGCCACCCGGCACCGCGGACCGCGACTGGCTGCGCGCCTTCCACGCGGTGGTCCCGTCGGTCGTCCGCGCCTTCCGGCCGGACCTGCTCGTCAGCCAGTGCGGTTGCGACAGCCACCGCCGCGACCCGCTGACCGACCTCGCGCTGAGCGTGGACGCCCAGCGGCTGGCCTACCTCGCGATGCACGACCTGGCCCACGAGGTGTGCGGCGGGCGCTGGGTCGCGGTCGGCGGCGGTGGCTATGCCCTGACCGGCGTGGTGCCGGTCTCGTGGGCGCACCTGCTCGCGGTGGTGACGGGTGCGGCGCTCGACCCCACCACACCCACGCCGGACGGGTGGCGGCAGCGGGTGCGCGAGCGGCACCTTGCCGAGCCGCCGGAGCGCATGACCGACGGGTCGGAGCCGGTCTGGCAGCGCTGGGACCACGCCGGCGACGACCTGGTCGACCAGGCCGTCGACGCCACCCGGCGGGCCGTGTTCCCCCTGCTCGGGCTCGACCCTCTGGACCCGCGTGACTAGCGGCGGCCGGCCGGCCTACCCGGCCCGTTGGGAGGCCGACGTCGTGCTCTCCGACGGCGGCACCGTGCACCTGCGACCGATCCGGCCCACCGACGCCGAGGCCCTGACCGCGATGCACGCGCGGTTGTCGGAGCAGACGCGCTACTTCCGGTTCTTCGGCTCCTACCCGCAGATCCCGCCCCGCGACCTGGAGCGGTTCACCGTCGTCGACTACGACCGGCGGGTCGCGATCGTCGCGACCCTGGGGGCCGACCTCATCGGTGTCGCGCGCTATGAAGGCCTGGAGCCCGACGTCGCGGAGGTGGCCTTCGTCATCGAGGACGCGCACCAGGGGCGCGGCCTGGGGCCGCTGCTGCTCGAGCACCTCGCTGCCGCCGCACGCGAGTGCGGCGTCAGGAAGTTCGTCGCCGACGTGCTGCCCACCAACCGGCGGATGCTGCGCGTCTTCCTCGACGCGGGCTACAGCGCGCAGCGGGCGTTCGACGGTGACGCCGTGCACGTGACCTTCGCGATCGAACCGACCACGGAGTCCCTTGCTGCGGCGCAGGTGCGCGAGCATCGGGCCGAGTCCCAGTCGATCCGGCGGCTGCTCACCCCGGCCTCGGTCGCGGTCGTCGGTGCGAGTGAGGAGCGGTACGGCGTCGGCCGGGCGGCGCTGGCGAACCTGCTGTCGTTCGGATTCCGCGGGCCGATCCACCCCGTGCACCCGACCGCGTCACACGTCGCGTCGGTGCCGGCGTACCCCTCGGTCCTCGACGTCCCCGGGCCGGTCGACCTCGCCGTCGTCGCCTTGCCGGCCGAGTCGGTGCTCGACGTCGTCACCCAGTGCGCGGCCAAGGGCGTGCACGGGCTGGTCATCCTCTCGGCCGGTTTCGCCGAGACCGGCGAGCCGGACGGGGTGGAGCGGCAGGCGGAGCTCGTGCGGCTCGCTCGCCTCAACGGGATGCGCGTCATCGGACCCAACTGTCTCGGCGTCCTCAACACCGAACCGGACGTGCGGCTGAACAGCACGCTCGCCTCGACGGTTCCCGGACCCGGCCGGATCGGCATGTTCAGCCAGTCGGGGTCGCTCGGCAGCATGATCCTCGCTGAGGCGGCGCGCCGCGGGCTCGGCCTGTCGACGTTCGTCTCGGCCGGCAACCGCGCGGACGTGTCCGGCAACGACCTCCTGCAGTTCTGGGAGGAGGACGACGCCACCGGCGTCGTGCTCCTCTACCTGGAGTCGTTCGGCAACCCGCGGAAGTTCGCCCGGCTGGCGCGCCGGCTGTCCATGCGCAAGCCGGTCGTCGTCGTTCGCAGCGGGCGGTCGGCGGCCCTCGTCCCGGTCGGTCACCGGGTGGGCGCGGTGCGGGTGCCGCCCGAGGCGGAGGACGCCCTGTTCTCCCAGGCCGGCGTCGTGCGGGTCGACACCCTCGCGCAGGGTCTCGACGTCGCGACCCTGCTCGCGCACCAGCCGCTGCCGCGTGGTGGACGGGTGGCGGTGGTCGGCAACTCCTTCGCTGTCGGCGTGCTCGCCATGGACTCATGTATTGCCGCGGGGCTGACCGTTGCGGGTGACCGTCCCGTCGACCTCGGTGCACACGCGGATGCCGCCGCCTACGAGGCCGCGCTCGAGGCCGCGCTCGCCGACGACGGCGTCGACGCGCTCGTCGTCGTCTTCGTGCCCCCGCTGGTCGGCGATGACCCCGACGTGCGCGCGGTGGTGTCCCGCCTCGGCTCCGCCGGCAGCGGCAAGCCGATCGTGTCGACGTTCCTCGCCCACACCGGCCTGTCGCCCGAGCTCGGATCCGTGCCGTCGTACGACACCCCGGAGTCGGCCGTCGGCGCCCTGGCGAAGGCGGTCGCGCATGCGCGATGGCGGCAGCGTCCGGTCGGTGCGCTGCCGGACCTCCCCGACGTCGACATGACCGCCGCACAGCAGGTGGCGGCGGCGGCCGTGGATCCGGCGGGCGGCCCGCGGGTCCTCACCGACCAGGAGACCCACGAGCTGCTGGGCACCGTGGGTGTCCACGTGTGGCAGGCCGTGCGCGCATCGACTGCACACGCTGCGCTCGTCGCGGCCCGGAGTCTCGGCTGGCCGGTCGCGGTGAAGGCGGTCGAGGAGCACCTGCGGCGCCGGGTGGACCTCGGCGGGGTCCGACTCGACGTCGGGGGCGAGCGCGACCTGCGGGCGGCGTACGACGCGATCGCCGGGCTCGCCTCGGGTGAGGTCCTGGTGCAGCGCATGGCGCCGCCCGGTGTGGCGGTCACGGTCGAGACCGTCGAGGACCCGTCGTTCGGGATGCTCGTCTCGGTCGGGGTCGGCGGCATCGCGACCCTGCTGCTCGGGGACCGTGCCTACCGCGCGGTCCCGCTGACCGATGTCGACGCCGCGGAGATGGTCCGATCCCTGCGGGCAGCACCGCTCCTGCTCGGTTGGCGGGGAGCAGACCCGGTCGACGTGGGTGCGCTGGAGGGGCTGTTGCTGCGCGTGTCCCAGCTGCTGGAGGAGGCACCCGAGATCGCCCACCTGCGCCTTGGTTCGGTGCTGGTCGGTGCCTCCGGAGCCGCGGTGCTGGAGGCGGCCGTGACGGTCGCCGCTCCGAGCGGCCGGATGGACACCGGCCCGCGCCGGCTCAGCTGACCGGGGCGTCGTCCCGGCGGTCGAGGAGCATCCGCCGGGCGACGAGGACGACCGCGGCGGCTGCCGCCGCGGCGACGGCGGTGCCCACCCAGGCCGCGGCGTAGGAGCCGTGGGTGACGGTGAACCCGAACAGCACCGGGCCGACGACACCACCCACCCGGCCGCCGGCCTGAGTGATCGCGGTGGCCTGGGCGGGATGGCCGGGATGGTTGCGGATGACCGCGAAGTTGAACAGCCCGTTCCAGCCCCACCCCGCACCGAACGCCAGGATCACGGCGGGCACGAGCAGGACCGGCATCGTGGCCGCCGCGGCGACGGCGAGCATCGCGTAGCCGGCGGCGCCGAGCACGAGCATGACGCTCACGGCCGGAAGGTGCCGGCCACCCCGCCGGTCGGCGCGGATGCCGGCGCCGATGCGAGCAACGAACGACGCGGCGCCGCCGAGCGCGACGAGCAACCCGGCGTTCCCCTTGCTCACACCCGAGTGCACGCTCGCGGTGGCGAGGAACCCCGCCATCGCGGTGGCGGCGGCGATGCCCAGCGCGAACGTGACGGCCAGCCCGACGAGCGGACCGGCCTCCCGGCGGGTGAGTCGGGGCGAGGGCGGTCGGGCCCGGCGCGCGGCGAGCGTTGTGGGCGGTCGGGGGAGGAACGCACCGATGCCGAGCGCCACGGCACCGGCAGCGGCGAAGGCCCAACGCCAGCCGATGGTGAGGGCGATCGCGGGGACGGCCAGCCCCGCCAGCAGGGTCGCCACGGGAACCGACGACTGCTTGACCCCGAACGCGAAGCCCTGGCGGTCGCTCGGGATGCGCCGGGCGAGGAACACGTTGGCGGACACTTGCATGGCGGCGCTCGACGACCCGGCGAGCAGCACGACCGGCACCAGCTCACCCCAGGAACGCACCGCCGCAGCCGTGGCCACGAGGAGGCTGCCCGTCGTCGCGCAGGCCAGCCGCATCACCCGAAGCGAGCCGAACCGGTCGACGACGCGCGCGAGGGGGATCGAGGTCACGGCCGCGCTCAGGAAATAGAGCGCCACTACGACGCCCTGCGCGTTCTCGCCGAAGTCCAGGGACTCCTGCAGCTGCACCGCGAGAGCCGCAACGAGGAACACCGGCAGGGCGGTCGCGGTCGAGCCGGTCGCGGCGGCGGCGAGGTCGCGGAAGAACTCGCCGCGGCCCGGCTGGTTGCTCGGTGCGGTCGTCGTCTCGGTGATGTCGACGTTCTATCGCACCGGACGAATTGACCCCCTTCGGGCGATTGAGCCGGGCGCATACCCGGCCGATAGGACCGAGTGACCGCCACCGAACCGGGGAGCCGCACGTGACGCCGTCCGAGGCCTCGCAGCGGCTCGCGCGGGCGCAGCGCGCCCTGGACGCGGCCGTGACGGCCGAGCTGACGCCGCGACGAGGCGGCCTGGCAGATCGCGGTCGACGTGCTCAGCCACTTCGCCGGCCCGGCGCAAACCGGACCACACCGACGCGCCGATCATGGGGAAGCGCGCCCAATGACGGCCGGATAACGCGCACTTCGCGATGATCGGCGGAGGCAACCCGCCCGGTCGGGAACGCGGCTGTCAAGACGGGACCTCGGCCTGCCGACCATTCGCGGTGGAGGGAGGCGGGACGTGGACGTCACGACCTCGCGCGGGAAGGCCGACCATCGAGGCCTGCCGCGGCAGCGAAGCGACGAGACCCCGGTGGACGGCCGGACCGAGCTGGAGCAGCTCGCGAGCCCAATTGTCGACCCGGCTCGAGAAGCGACGGACTGCCGTCGCCGACGCCGACGCCGGGATCCCGTGGGCGCCCGACCGGCTCCGGGTACGGCGACGGTCCGAGCGTCGTCGGGCGGCCGTCATCTGGGCGCTGCTGGCCGCGACGGCCGCTGTCGTGGTGCTCCTCATCCTCTCGATGCGCGGCCAGACGCCGACCCCGGCCACGCCCGCGCCTGCTCCCGGCCCCAGCCGGCCGCTGAGTCCGGCCGCGGCGCTCGGTCAGGCCGCCGGGCTGCGGATCGCCGCGGTGGGCCGAGCCGTCGACGTCTTCGTCTGCCAGAACGCCTACGGCTCGGACGCCGCCGCCCGGCCGGATGTGCTGCCACCAGCAGCCGCCCCTTCCGGCGCGCACGACGAGTACCTCAGTGCCTGCATGTCCGACATCTCCGGAAGCTAGGTTGCGCCGATCGGGTTAGCCCGTCGTGACTAGCGAGAAATAGTCCCCGCAGATAGTCAACGTCGACAGTCATGACTACCGATTGACTAGTTGATCCGGGCCAGCCCGGACCAGTCATGAGGGAGTCCGGCAATGCCGCTGCGACGCGACGGGGACGAGGGTCTGTCCCTCGTCGAGGTCATCGTGGGGATGGCCATCGCGACGACGGCGCTGCTCGGCCTGCTCGGCGAGCTCGCCAGCTACATCCACCAGCAGACGTTCCAGAAGGCCCACACTACCGCCGTCCGACTGGCCACGAGCGAGCTCGAGGATGCCCGGCGGATGACGATTCAAGGCCTCCGCCAGCTGCCGGCAAGCCCGCCGCCCCAGACCGTGCCGAGGAACGGTGTCGACTACGAGAAGACCACCACCATCGAGCTGTGCAAGGTCGGGTCGGGCCCGACGTGCGACCCGGCCGCTCCCGGGGACGACGCGGTCGCCCGGGTGAAGGTGAACGTGGCCTGGACCGATGCGCGCGGCAAGCACCAGGTGGCGTTGCGCAGCACGGCGGCCGACGCGTCCGGCACCCGGCCCGGCTCGACCTCTGGGCTCGTCACGGATGCCTCGGGCGTCAGCGGCACCTCGGTCGTGGTGAGCTCGATGTCCGTGTCACCGAGTGCGACCGCGGTCAACGCCTCCGGGCACCCGCTCAGCGCAGTGGTCGTCTCGCTGCAGGCGGTCGGCCTGTCCGCCGACACGACGATCCCGGTCACGTGGACCGACGACACCGGTGGCCACCAGGCCACGATGACCGGCGACGGCAGCACCTGGTCGGTGAGCCTTCCGGCTTCGTCCATCACGGACGTGGCGGGTCAGGGGGCGACCGACGGCTCGGTGACCTTCGCCGCCACCGTGCCCGGCGTCGAGACCCTTCCGAAGGCGGTTCTCACCGTGCTCGGGTCGCCGTCGTTCACCGGTGCCTGCTCGGTCACCCCGGCCCCCATCACGCTTGCGCCGCTCACCCGCTCGACCACCCTCACCGAGGTGGTCAGCTGCACGACCTCGGGGCTCGTCGCGTCCGACCGCGTGCGAGCCTCCTACGCGTCCGGCACGGGCACGGCCACGCTGACCCTGGTCAGCACCGACGGCTCGCACTGGACCGGCACCATCGTCACCGGAACGCCCATGGCACCGAGTGGCTCGTCCGAGAGTTTCACCTTCGCCCTCACGCGGGAATCCGACGGGGCCACCGCCAACTCCTCCCTCACGGTGCCGCTGTCGTGAGAGCCCGACGAGGCGAGGCCGGCTTCACGTTGGTCGAGCTCTCCGTGGTGATCCTCCTGTCGATGGTCATCGGCGGCATCCTCACGACCGCGATGATCGTGTCGATGCGCCGCCAGAGCGACATCGACGCGCGCGCCCAGGCGACCATCGACGTCCGGCAGGCGCTGCAGCGCGTGATGCGAGAGATCCGCGGCGCGGACCCGCTCTACGCCCTCAGCGACGACCAGCTTGCTCTCGGCCTGAAGACCCAGGCCGGTCTCAACCGGACGCTCACCTACTCGCTGGTCACCGACAACGGCGACACGGCGTTGGTGCTCGACGAGAAGGTCGGGTCGAACCCGCCGTTGCCCCGGCGGACGGTCGTGGACCACGTGGTCGACACCGCACCGGTCTTCGCCCCCACCCCTGTCCCCGGCTGGCAGCCGACCGCCTTCGTGGACGCGAGCTGCCGCATCATCGGCTCCAGCTCCTACGACCCGCACTGCGTGGGCACCGTCGGCGTGCACCTGGTCGTCAACCCGGTCCGGGCCACTGGTACGTCGCCGTGCGACGGGGTCGGCGCCACCTGCTACATCGACGTCTCCGACGTCGCCGACATCAGGAACAACACCTCGTGACCGGGTGGCTGTGGCGGCATCGTCACGACGACGAGGGCAGCGTCCTGGTGTCGCTGTTCGCGCTCTTCGTCGTGACGGCGATGCTCACCGTCGGACTGGCGACCATCATCTCCGCCCACGTCGCGGCCCGCCATGACGTCGCCTTCGAGTCCGCTCGGACCGGCGCCGAGGAAGGGTTGGCCGAGCTCGTCGGACAGGTCACGGCCAACCCGGATGCCGCGTCGTTCCCGCCGGTGACCGGGACCGACCCCGCGACCAAGGTGTCCTTCACCGCCACCGCCACGCTTCTCGGGAGGGGAGTGGCTCGTCGACTCGATCGGCACGGCGCCCGCCCGGACGGGCAGCATCTCCAGGCACCTCCAGGTCAACGTCCACGTCGACGACCTGCTCGATGTGCCGCTCTTCGGCAAGACCGCGATCACCCTTGGTGGCACCTCGTCGGTGGGGTCGGGGGTGGACCGCTACGACTCCTCCGGTGGCGCGGCCGCCTCGAACGTCTGTGACCACTCCGGCGCCCGGGTCTCGATGGTGACCGCCGCCGACACGCGCATGTGCACTCACGCCACCCCGTCGCTCGGAGCCGTGGCCACCGACGGCGGTCTGACCCTGCGCAGCGGCGACCTCGTCTACTTCTCCCGGGCCGACATCTTCAACGTCCCGCATCCCGGTTACCCCGCCGGCTCCGCGACCGGTGCGTGCATCGGTGACTCGAACGTCTGCTCGCTGATCGGCAACAAGGTGTTCACGCACGAGTCCGTGCTGGACTACCCGACATCGCAACTGTGCTCGCAGGGCATCGGCGGCGGTACGACGGCGTACGACGGCTCGCTCGCCCTCGCCGCCAACACCATCTACAACTTCAGCGACGTGACCCTCAACGCGACCGCCGTCACCAACCTGGCCAACGTCGCCGGGTCGCAGCTCGTCATCTGCTTCAACGGGACATTGACCGTGCAGCCGCTCGCCGGGATCAACTCCGAGCCGGCGCCGGACAACGCCCTGCTCCGCAACCCGCGGCCGCCGTCCACGCTGCTGCTCGTCAGCACGGCACCGAGCACCACGGGCCCCCCACCATCCGTGGTGTTCGGTGCCGGCCTACCGGGGGAGACGAGCCTGTCCGCCGTCGTCTACGCCCCCGACGCGACCTGCACCGCCCCCACCGGCCACGTCGACGTCTACGGCCTGCTCGTCTGCGGCTCCCTGGACGCACCGGCCGGCCTCGACGTGCACTACGACACCCAGGTCGGCCTCATGACGACGTTCGACCGTCCGGTGCAGGTCTCGCACTGGCGCGAGCTGCACTGACCATCACGGAACGGGCCATCACGGAACGGGTTGGTGGCTGGTGGGCAAGGGGGGACTTGAACCCCCACGTCCGTTAATAGGACACCAGCACCTCAAGCTGGCGCGTCTGCCATTCCGCCACTTGCCCGGGGCGTAGGTCGAGATTACACGAATCAGGCGTCGTACCGGCCGGCCAGTGTGAGCACCATCTGCACGTACCAGCCGGCGTGGTTGTAGTGCCAGATCGCGTTCGCGAGGGCGGTCGGGCCGCGCCCGGCACCGTTGGCGCAGAGGTAGTTCGCGGCGCTGAAGATCGCGTCCGCCGGGTCCATGATGTCGATCCGGCCGTCGTGACCGCCGTCGACCCCGTAGTGGGCGAAGGTGGCCGGCAGGAACTGCATCGGACCCATCGCGCCGGCGTACGACGTCGACGGGTTGGCACCGTGGCCGCTCTCCACCTGCCCGACCGCGGCCAGCACCGTCCACGACAGGCCGGGGCAGGTCTTGGCGGCCGAGTGGTAGAGCGAGGCGTAGAACGCCGACGGCGGCAGCACTCGCAGCTCGGCGAGCCGTTGCGCGGTGATCGTCGCGAAGGCCGCCTGCTGTGCCGCCAGCGCCGCACGTGCCGCCTCCAGCTCGCGCAGGTGGGCCGCCTTCTCGTTCGCCGCATCAAGGAGTTCCTGCTGCTGGGCGAGCAGGGCCTCGACCCGGGCTGCCACCTGCGCGACCGACCGCTCGGTCGCGATCCGCCGGTCCGCGACCGCGTCGTCCCGCTGCGCCCGCACCCGGGCGAGAGCCAGGACCTCGGCGTTCTGGTCGACGACGTCCCGCGCCGCCGCCACGACCCGGTCGACCATCACCGCACCGGTCTGGAGCTCGACGACACTTCCCGACGACAGCAGCGTCGCGTAGAGCGCCATCGGGCCGCCGGACATGTAGAGGCCGCGGACCTGCTGGTCGACGGCGGCACTGGCCGCCTGTGTCCGCGCCGCCGCCCGCTCCCGGAGCCGCTCGCTCTGCATCGAGGCCAGGACGCCCGAGGCGACCCCGGCGAGGCTGCGGTCATAGGCGGACTCGGCCGTCTTCACCCGGGCCTGGAGCTGCTGGACGGTGGCAAGGATCTCCCGGGCCTTGGCCTCCGCGTCGTCGGCCGTGTCCGCGTGCGCCGCGGGTGCGAGCGACAGCAGCAGGCCGGCGCCCCCCGCCGTCGCCAACGTCCGGGCACGCCGGAGCGCGGCGAGGATCCTCACGATAGAGAAATCGGTCACCGGCGGCGCCGCCTGTAGCAATCGGCATCGAGCGCCCACGATCACGCCCGGAAGCGCTCGCCCGGCTTGTACCGTGAGGGCGACACCACCGTCGTCCGGAGGTCACATGTCGCGCGCCCGCTCCCGACTGGCGACCTTCGCCGCCACCGCCGCGGTGCTCGCGGTGATCGGTTGCGGTGGGAGCTCGACCGGTGCCGCCGACACCCCCAAGGGTGAGCTGGTGGCGGGCTTCGACCACCTCGCCGACAGCGACGTCCTCACCACGACCCTGCGACTCGACGCGACTGCGACCGAGTTGCAGGAGCTCGCGAAGGTGGGCGGCGGCAAGGTCTCGGACAAGGTCGCCGAGGCCGTCAGCTCGGCCCGGGTCGTCATGGAGAGCAAGGGCAGTGGCGACAGCAAGGCCTTCGCGCTCCGGGCGGACACCAACGGTACGACGCTGCTCGAGCTGCGCGTCGTCTCCGGCTCGCTCTTCCTGCAGGGCGACCTGAAGTCGGCCTTCGCGCTGGCGGACCAGGAGAAGGTGCTCACCAACCTGCAGGCCGAGGCGGCCAACCTGCCGCCCTTCGTGCAGGCGTTCGTCGCCGGCAATTGGGTGTCGCTCAACAAGGACGCGCTGTCGGCGATCGCGGGCCAGTCCGGCCTGGGCTCTAGCACTCCGAGCGCCGGGCCGCAGCTCCTCGACGACCTGCGCGACATCCTCGACCGCGACGTGACGGTGACCCGGGCAGGCGCCGACGAGACCGGCGACCATCTCGTCCTCACCGGCAACCCCAAGAAGCTGCTCGACGACCTGAAGTCCTCGGTCCAGTCCTCGGTCCCGGGCGGCAGCGCGCTCGGCGACCAGCTGTCGCCGTCCGACCTCCCGAGCCAGGACGTGACCCTCGACGCCTGGGTCAAGGGCGGGACGCTCCGCCAGCTCTCGCTCGACCTTGCCCAGTTCGACGACAAGGGCGAGCTGCCGGCCGGCACCGAGCTGCCCCTGGTCCTCACGTTCGAGGAGACCGGTGCCGACATCGCGGCTCCCGCGGACGCGACCCCCATCGACCTCGCCCAGATCGGCTCGCTCATCGGTGCCCTCACCGGCGCCCGGTCCGCCTGACATGCCTGCCGACGGGTTGGCCGGCAGCGGCCTCACGGCCACGGCCGAGGACGAGGTCGTCGACCTCTGCCGCGACCTCATCCGCATCGACTCCGCCAACCGGCGACGCAGCGACGAGCGAGCGCCGGCTGCCGAGTGGACGTGCGGAGCGGCTCAGCGACGCCGGGCTGACGCCGCAGGTGCTCGAGTCCGCGCCCGGCCGGGCCTCGTCGTCGCGCGCTGGTCCGGCACCGACCCCGATCGGCCGGCGTTGCTCATCCACGGGCATCTCGACGTCGTCCCGGCCGACGCCGGCGACTGGCAGGTCGACCCGTTCGCCGGGGAGATCCGCGACGACTGCCTGTGGGGTCGCGGTGCGGTCGACATGAAGGACATGGACGCCATGACCCTCGCGGTCGTCCGCGACTGGGCGCGCCAGGGCCGGCGTCCGCCCCGCGACGTCGTCCTCGCCTTCGTCGCCGACGAGGAGGCCGGCGGCGTCTACGGCGCGCGCTGGCTGGTCGACAACCATCCCGACCTCTTCGAGGGCTGCACCGAGGCGATCAGCGAGGTCGGCGGCTTCAGCATCACCGTCGGTGACCGGCGGCTCTACGCCGATCGAGACCGCGGAGAAGGGCATGGCCTGGCTGAAGCTCACCGCGCGTGGCCGCGCCGGGCACGGCTCGATGCTCAACGACGACAACGCCGTCACCGCGGCTGGCCGAGGCGGTGGCGCGCCTCGGCCGGCACCGGTTCCCGACCGTGCTCACCGCCACGGTCGAGGCGTTCCTGCGCGAGCTGTGCGACGCGCTCGGGGTCGCGCTCGACCCCGACGACGTCGAAGGCGTCCTCGCCAAGCTCGGCCCGCCGCCCGCATCGCTCGGCGCGACGCTGCGGAACACCGCCAACCCCGACGATGCTCGACGCCGGCTACAAGCACAACGTGATCCCGCAGACGGCGACGGCGTTCGTCGACTGCCGGTTCCTCCCCGGTGGTCGAGCAGCAGTTCCTCGACGAGCTCGGCCGGGCTGGTCGGGCCGGACGTGGCGACGAGATGGTCCACACCGACATCGCCTACGAGACGACGTTCGACGGGCCGCTGGTCGAGGCGATGAAGGCCGCGCTGATCGCCGAGGACCCCGGCGGCCGACCGGTGCCCTACTGCCTGTCCGGTGGCACCGACGCCAAGTCGTTCTCCCGGCTGGGGATGCGCTGCTTCGGCTTCTCGCCGCTGCGGCTGCCGGCCGACCTGGACTTCAGCGGCATGTTCCACGGCGTCGACGAGCGGGTCCCCCTCGACGCGCTGCGCTTCGGCACCCGGGTGCTGTACCGTTTCCTCGCCCAGGCCTGACCCGGGGGTCAGACCGGGGTCAGCGTCGACCGGACGCGGATGATGCGCCGGCGGAGCACGACCCGGCGGGTGCCATCCGGGTAGAGCCGCAGCCGGTCGAGCTCCCAGTGGCCGTGCTCGGCGGCGTCGGTGAGCAGCCGTTGTGCCGCGGACCGCGACGTGCCGCGCGGCAGGGTCAGCCGCTGGTACTCGTAGTCCACCATCTCGCCGGTCACGCTACGCCCGTCGAGGGTCAGCTGGCCGGGACCCGGCCGGCGTACCGCACGCCGTGTCGTCATGCTCCTATCGACCACCCGCGGGGCAGGACACCACCAGGGCCTTTGGTCACGTCGCCGGGCGTCCGGTCAGCCGTCGCCGCGCAGTAACGCCGCGAGCCGGGTCCGTCGCGGCCGGGCGCCGACCTCGCGTACGCCGCGCACCAGGGCGCCAGCAGCCGCCGTGACGACCGACAGGTGCCGCTGCGCGCGGGTCCATGCCGTGTAGACGAGCGGCCGGGACAGCATGCCGCCGGCCTCGGGCGGGACGACGGAGACGACGGCCGGCCACTCCGAGCCCTGGGCCCGGTGGACGGTGATCGCCCAACCATGCACGAGATCGGTGAGTGCCCGGCCCGGCACGGTGACCGGCCCGGCGCCGAAGTCGACCGTGAGGACACCGTCGCTGATCGCGCTGACGACGCCGACCTCACCGTTGGCGAACCCGTCGTCGAGATGGTTGGCGGTCGCGACGACGCGGTCACCCACGTCGAACCCGCTCGTGGCCCCGGGCCCGGGGTTCAGCCGCTCCTTCAGCGCCGCGTTCAGGGCGATGGTGCCGGCGGCGCCGCGGTGCACGGGCGTGACGACCTGCACCTCACTGCTCGGGATGCCCAGCGCCCGCGGGATCGAGTCGGTCACCAGCTGCACCACCCGGTGGGCGGCTTCGCTGCTGGAAGCGGCCCGGACCACCACGACCTCGTGCGTCGGGTCGTGGACCGCCGGGAGGTCACCGCCCCGGACGGCGGCGGCAAGGCGGGCGATCGTCCCGCCCTCGTCCTGGCGGTGCAGCGTGGTCAGCTCCGTCGCCGGCACGACACCGGCATCGAGCACGTCACCGAGCACCCGGCCCGGCCCGATGGACGGCAGCTGCGCCGGGTCGCCGACGACCAGCAGGTGGGTGCCGTCGGCGCAGGCCTCCAGCAGCGCCGCCGCCAGCTCGACGTCGAGCATCGACGCCTCGTCGACGACGACGACGTCGGCGTCGATCGGCCACGTCTCGCCGCGAAGGAACTCCGCCGCTGGTGCCCTGCGCCTGCAGCAGCCGGTGCAATGTCGACGCCTCGTGGCCGGCCAGCTCCTCCAGCCGTTTCGCGGCCCGGCCGGTCGGCGCCGCCAGTGCGACCCGCTTGCGGCGTGCGTGGGCGAGCTCCACCACCGCCGCGACGGTGCGGCTCTTGCCCGTCCCCGGGCCGCCGTGCAGGACCACGACACCGTGCTCGGCGACCTGCTGCACCGCCGCGCGTTGGGCCGGGTCGAGCCCGCCGGTGACGCTCACCGCACCCTCGGTGGTGGCGAGTGGTTGCGCGGTCGCGAGCAACCGGGCAAGCGCCTCCGCCACCGCGTCCTCGGCGATCGCGAAGCGGGTCAGGCCCAGCAGCCGGGACGGCTCCGCCTCCGGCCCGTCGTACGACGGGAAGTCGGTCACCGCCCCGTCGTCGAGGGCGGCCGCGACGGCGGCCGCGGGGTCGGGCACGTCGAGGCCGGCGAGGGCGGCCGCGACCGTGGCCTCCGGCAGCACGGTGTGCCCGTCCCGCGTCGCTCGCGCGAGGACGTGGATCGTGAAGGCACGTCCGCGTCGCGGGTCACCCTTGTCCGGCCGCTCGTCGAGCGTCGCGAGCGCGAACCGGTCGACGTCGCGCGGTTGCAGCGCACCGGCCCCGCCGCCGGAGCACTCGAGCAGCCGCCACGGGTCCGCGCGCAGCGAGCCCGGCGCACCCGCTCCCAGGAGGTCGACGGCGGCCGCGGCCGGCCGCACCGGCAAGCCGGTGCGGTGCAGGAGCTCGGCGACGGCGTAGCGCGGCTGGGCGTCGGCGAACGCCTTCGCCAGCCGCTCGGCGCGCTTGGGGGTGACGCCCTCCACCCGGCACAGCGCGTCGGCGGCCACGTCGTCGGGTGCGTTGATCCGCGCCTCGGGCAACCGCGACGCCGTCGTCCGGCCGAGACCGGGCCACAGCCCGGCGGCGCAGAACGCCTCGAACGCCGTGGTCTCGGTCATGCCGGCGACCCTAGGCGTCTTCGGCGTCGAGGCAGACGAAGACCCATGGCCTGTTGACGACGCGGGTGAGCATCACCGTCGCCCGGCGCGTGCCGCGCAGCCGCAACCGCCGGCGCAGGTCGTCGACGTCGCCGGCCAGGCCACGCCGGCGGAGGTCCACCGCACCAACGTCCAGTCGCCGCAGCTCACCGGCCAGCGGCTTGACCCCGAACGGCAGCGACGCGGCGATCTCGAACGACCGGCCGAACGCCGACCGCAGCGGCCGGTCGGCGGACAGGAAGGCGATGCGCGGGTCCACCTGCCAGGCGCCCAGATCCGCGGCGAGGTCGGCCACCGCCGCGGCCCGGGTGACCGCGGGGGAGGGGTCCAGGAGGAACCGGCCGGGTGGCCGCACCGGCGCCGGGGGCGTGGCCGGGTCGGCGACCAGCTCGTGCGCGTCGGCGTCGGCCGCCAGCACGGTCGCCCGGGACGCCGCCGTCGCGAGCGCCGGAGACCAGAGCACCGCCTCCTTGAGGTCCCGGCCGAGCGCGACGAACTCCACCTCCCACCCGGCAGGTACGACGGCCCGGTCCAGGCCCGGCGCGGCCTTGACGCACACCCGGTCGGCCTCCAGCGCGAGGCACCAGGCCAGCGGCGGCGCGTAGCCGCCTCGCCGGTCCCGGCCGGTCGCGGTGCTCCGGCGGGCCGGGTCGACGAACACCGTCGCGGCCGCGTCGATGCGCAGGTCGGTGACGTCGGCCACCGCCACGGCGGCGGACACGTCGTGGCCGGCCGCGTTGTGCCGGGCGAACAGCGCGTGGGTCTCGTCCCGGTCGACACCGATCACGTCGGCACCGATCGCCCCGGCACCGATCGCCCCGGCGCCGATCTCCCCGGTGCCGATCTCCCCGGTGCCGATCTCCCCGGTGCCGATCTCCCCGGCGCCGCCTGCCCCGTTGCCCCGCACCGCGCTGCCCAGTGCGATCAGGTCGCCGCCCAGGCCGCAACACAGGTCCAGCAGCCGGCCGGCGCCCGCGGTGAGCCGGGCGGCCCGGTGCCGCGCGACCGGCTCGGCCGAGGCCTGCTCCAGCCCCGCCCGCGTGAACACCATCGCGTCCGCCCGGTCGAACTTCGCGGCGGCGCGCCGCCTGAGCGCGACCTGCTCGGTCGCGGCGGCGACGAGGTCGGCCGGCCAACGCGCACGGAGGCGTTCGCCGACCCGCAGGTCGTCCGGGTCGGCGGCCGCGAGGAGATCCGGCGCGGCGAGCAGTGCCCGCGCCTGCTCCGGTGTCACCGGCTCAGCGGCGGATGCCCGCCTCGGGATAGCCGACGACGGGCAGCGACACGTCGTCGAGCGCGTTGCGGATCTCCTCCGGCAGGACCACGTCGTCCGCGTCCAGCGATCCTTTCAGCTGCCCGGCGGTCCGGGCGCCGACGATGGGAGCGACGACACCCGGCCGGTCCCGGACCCAGGCCAGCGAGACCGCCAGCGGGGAGACACCGAGCCCGTCGGCAGCGGTCATCACCGAGCCGACGATGCGGGTGGCACGGTCGTCCAGGTAGGGCTCGACGAAGCCCTGGTAGTCCGGAGAGGCGGCGCGGGAGTCGGCGGGCGTCCCGGTGCGGTACTTGCCCGTCAGCACCCCACGGCCGAGCGGCGACCAGGGCAGGATGCCGATCCCGAGGTCGAGTGCCGCCGGCACGACCTCGCGCTCCACCCCGCGCTGGAGCAGCGAGTACTCCATCTGCGTCGACACGATCGGCGCCCGGCCCGGCCACGCCTTCTGCCAGGCAGCCGCCTTCGCCGTCTGCCAGCCGCTGTAGTTGGAGATGCCGACGTAGCGGGTGCGGCCGGAGGTGACGGCGGTGTCGAGCGCGGCGAGCGTCTCCTCCAGCGGCGTCGCCGGGTCCCAGGCGTGCAGCTGCCAGAGGTCCACGTAGTCGGTGCCCAGCCGGGCGAGCGACGCGTCGAGGGCCGTCAGCAGGTGCCGGCGGGAGGCGTCCCGGTCCCGCTGCTCCCCGCGCCGGGAGACCGCCTTCGTCGCGACGACGACGTCCTCCCGTCGTACGACGCCCTGCAGCAGCCGTCCGAGGACCTTCTCGCTCTCCCCGCCGACGTAGACGTCCGCGGTGTCGATCAGGGTCCCGCCCACCTCGACGAACGCCTTGAGCTGGCTGGAGGCGTCGTCCTCGTCGGTGTCGCGCCCCCAGGTCATCGTCCCGAGGGCGAGGCGGGAGACGAACAGGCCGGTGGCGCCGAGCCGTCGCTGCTCCATGCGCCGACCATATCCGGCGGGTCGCTACGCTCCCGGCAAAGAAACCCCGGTCACTGGAGCGGAGCCCTATGAAGCTCGGTCTGAACATCGGTTACTGGGGGCTCATGCCCGCGCAGGACACCATCGACCTCGTCGTGGAGGCCGAGCGGCTGGGGTTCTCGGTCGCGTGGTGCGCGGAGGCCTACGGCAACGACGCGGCGACCGTCCTGACCTGGATCGCGGCGAAGACGAGCCGGATCGAGGTCGGGAGCGCGATCTTCCAGATCCCGGCCCGCACGCCCGCGATGACCGCCATGACCGCGGCGACCATCGACACCCTCTCGGGTGGCCGGTTCCGGCTCGGGCTCGGTGTGTCCGGGCCCCAGGTGTCGGAGGGCTGGCACGGGGCGAAGTTCGACAAACCGCTCGGGCGCACCCGGGAGTACATCGACATCATCCGGCTGGCGTTCGCCCGCGAACGCGTGCAGTACGACGGCGAGCACTACCAGTTGCCGCTTCCGGACGGGCCCGGCAAGCCGCTCAAGCTGATCATCCACCCGGTGCGCGACCACATGCCGATCTACCTCGCGGCGATCGGCCCCAAGAACCTCGAGCTCGCCGGCGAGAAATGCGACGGTTGGCTCGCCATCTTCTTCGACCCGGAGTTCGCGGGTGACCAGCTCGCGTCGATCCGGACGGGGATGGAGCGGGCCGGCCGAGCGGACGCGCCGTTCGACGTCGTACCGACCACTCCCGTCGTCCTGGGCGACGACGTCGAGGCCTGCGCCGACCCGGTCCGCGGCTACGCGGCGCTCTACGTCGGTGGGATGGGCTCGCGCGAGCAGAACTTCTACAACCGGCTCGCGGTGCGGATGGGCTACGAGAAGGAGGCGAAGGAGATCCAGGACCTCTACCTCGACCGCAAGTACGCGGAGGCGGGCGCGGCGGTGCCGTTCGAGTTCGTCGACCGGACCTCCCTCATCGGCCCGGTCGACCGGATGGCGGAGAAGATGCAGCGGCTCGCCGCTGCGGGCGTGACGACCCTCAACGTCTCGACCTACGGGGCGACCCAGGAGGAGCGGGTGGCGACGCTGCGGGCGACTGCCGAGGCGCTCGACAAGTCCGGCGTCGGCAGCTGACGGCAACCGGGAGGCGGCTCAGTCGGCGGCGACGAGATCCATCTCGGCCCGCAGCTGGCGCAGCATCGACAGGGTGTGCGTCAACGACTCCGCGTCGGCGTCCGCCCGGTCCAGCAGCTGCCGGAGCCGCGCGATGCGCTCGTCGACCTCACCCATGGCCATCCCTGCTCTCGTTGCCGGCTCGCCCCGTCGAACCATCAGACTCGCGGTGGACACCTTGGTTACTGGTCTCGGCTGAAGACCACCTGAGGCTTAGGGCTTTCCGGCGCAGGTTTCGCCGCGCCGCGAAGCGCCCGAATGGCGGTGTCCAGGCCGGCGGTTAGGCTGCGGCAGCGATGACCACGGTGCTGCTCGTCCGCCACGGCCTGACGGCGATGACCGGTCCGCTGCTCGCCGGGTGGACGCCGGGTGTGCACCTCGACGATCGCGGCCGCGAGCAGGCCGCGGCCCTGGCCGAGCGGTTGCGTCCGGTGCCGGTCGCCGAGGTCGTCTCGAGCCCGCTGGAACGCTGCCAGGAGACCGCCACCGCCCTCGCCGCCGGCCGGGACAGCGAGGTGCGCACCGACGACCGGCTGGGAGAGTGCCGGTACGGCGACTGGACCGGGCAGGAGCTCAAGAAGCTCGCCAAGGACCCGCTCTGGAAGGTCGTCCAGGCCCACCCCAGCGCAGCCCGGTTCCCGGGCGGGGAGGCGCTGCGCGAGACGCAGGCCCGGGCGGTGGCGGCGGTGCGCGAGCGCAACGCCGCCCTCGGGCCCGATGCCACCTGGGTCGCGGTCAGCCACGGCGACGTCATCAAGGCGATCGTGGCCGACGCGCTCGGTCTGCACCTCGACCTCTTCCAGCGGATCCAGGTCGACCCCTGCTCGCTGACCGTCGTCCGTTACACCGACCTGCGCCCGTTCGTGGCCAGGCTCAACGACACCGGCGGTTCGGTCGCCGACCTGCTGCCGCCGAAGCGCCGTGGCCGGCGGCGCTCCTCGGACGCGGCGGTCGGCGGCGGGGCCGGGGCGTCGTAGCGCTCACGCGGTTAGGGTGGCCCGATGGCCGGACAGCTCTTCGAGTTCGACTTCCCGGAACGGTTCGTCGCCGGGACGGTGGGTCAGCCCGGCGAGCGCATCTTCTTCCTCCAGGCCACCGCCGGCGGCCGGGTCGTCTCCGTCGCGCTGGAGAAGGTCCAGGTGGCCGCGCTCGCGGAGAAGGTCGACGAGCTGCTCGACGAGGTACGCCGGCGGCAGGGCGACTCGTCGACCGTCCCGGCGGTCACGCCCGCCGAGCTCGAGGACGTCGCGCCGCTCGAGGTGCCGGTCGAGGAGGAGTTCCGCGTCGGCACGCTCGCCCTCGCCTGGGACGACGACGACAGCACCGTGCTCGTCGAGGCCCAGTCGATGGATCCCGAGGGAGCCGCCCCGGAGCCGCTGGAGGAGGGTGCGGAGTTCCCCGGGGACCTCTTGCGCGTCCGGTTGCAGCCCGGCGTCGCCCGGGCGTTCGCCAAGCGCGCGCTGCGGGTGGTCGCCGCCGGCCGTCCGCCGTGTCCGTTGTGTGGCAACCCGCTCGAGGCCGAGGGGCACATCTGTCCGCGCCAGAACGGGCACCGGGCGGCACACTGATGCCGTGAGCAGCGCTGTCGTCGATCTCCCGGACGCGTTACGGCTGCTCCGCGACGGGGGGCTGAGCGTCGAGGGGCGCCTGTACGACGCCTCCAACGCCACGCTGTTCTGCACCGTCGCCCTCGACGGTGTCACGGCCGCATGCGTGCACAAGCCCATCGCGGGGGAGCGGCCGCTGTGGGACTTCCCGGACGGGACGCTGGCCTACCGCGAGGTGGCGGCGTACGCCGTGTCGACCGCTCTCGGCTGGGACATCGTCCCCCCGACCGTCCTGCGCGACGGGCCGTTCGGACCCGGGATGTGCCAGCTCTGGATCGACGTCGACGAGGAGGTCGACCTCGCCGCTCTCGCCCGCAGTGACCACCCGCAGCTGCGGCGGATGGCCGTCTTCGACGCGGTGGTCAACAACGCCGACCGCAAGGGTGGCCACCTGCTCCCGACCGCCGACGGCCACATCTACGGGGTGGACCACGGCGTCTGCTTCTCCACCGACGACAAGCTGCGGACGCTGCTGTGGCGGTGGCGGGGCAAGCGGTTGACCGACGAGGCCGTCGACACCCTGTCGCGGCTGCGGGCCGACCTCGAGGGCGGGCTCGGCGCCGAGCTCCGCGAGCTGCTCGCGCCGGAGGAAGTGGGGGTGACCGTCGCGCGCGTCGACCGGCTGCTGCGCACCCGGCGCCATCCGCTGCCCAGTGACGACTGGCCGCCGGTGCCCTGGCCGCCGTTCTGACGCGTCGGGTACGACGCCCCACGTCGAACGCCGCCGAAAACCCACCGACGTCGTCGGGCCCACGTGATGGAGTGGCGCCATGGCTGACACCTGGACCGCGCCGAGCGTCGACCGCCCCGAAGCGGACCGGATCGCCGCCGAACGCACCTCGCTCGAGCAGTGGCTCGACTACCAGCGCAACACCCTGCTCATGAAGTGCGCCGGCCTCACTGCCGAGCAGCTGAAGATGCGCGCGGTGCCGCCGTCGGCGCTGTCGCTGCTGGGTCTCGTCCGGCACATGGTCGAGGTGGAGCGCTGGTGGTTCCGCATGCATGCCGCGCAGGAGCCGGGGCTGGCCTTCCCCTACGACCCGGACGGCGTCGGTCTCGACTTCAGCGAGGTCGACGGCGCGGACGCGGCCGCCGACCTGGAGGCCTACCGCGCGGAGTGCACCGCCGCCCGGATGGCCGTTGCCGGCAAGGCCCTCGACGACGTCGTACCGAGCCGCGGCGACCATCCCGAGCGCACCCGCGACATCCGCTGGATCTATGTGCACATGATCGAGGAGTACGCGCGGCACAACGGCCACGCCGACCTGCTCCGCGAGTGCATCGACGGCGTCACCGGCGACTGACTGTCCGCTCGCCCGCGCCCGCTCGGCCGACCGGTCGCAGATCAGCCGAGCCGGCTCTTCGCCACCTTGCCCATGGCGTTGCGGGGCAGCGCGTCGACGATGCGCACCACCCGTGGCCGCTTGTGCGGCGCGAGCATCGAGGCGACGTGGTCGACGAGCGCCTCGGCAGGCACCTCCCCGGTGGTGACGACCCAGGCCACGACGCGCTCGCCGAGGTCGTCGTCCGGCTCGCCGGTCACGGCCGCCTCGACGACCCCGGGATGGGTGAGCAGCGCGTCCTCCACCTCGCCGGCGCCGACCTTGTAGCCACCCGTCTTGATGAGGTCGGTGGCCGACCGGCCCAGCAGCCGCAGTCCGGCGGACTCGTCGTAGGTCGCCAGGTCCCCGGTGCGGAACCACCCGTCCGCCGTCATGGCGGCGGCAGTCGCGTCGGGCCGGTTGAGATAGCCGTCGAAGAGCGTCGCGCCCCGCAGCTCGACCTCGCCCAGCCCGTCCTCGTCGGCCGCCGCGATGCGCAGCGCCACGCCGTCCAGCGGCCGGCCCACCCGGCCCGGTGCGCGGTCGTCGGCCGGTCGTGCCGCCGTGACGATCAGCGTCTCGGTCAGCCCGTAGCGTTCGACCAGCGCGTGCCCGCTCTCCGCGCGCACCCGGTCGAAGACCCGCGCCGGCAGCACCGCCGAACCGGAGACCAGCATCCGGGCCGCTCGCATCTCGGCGAGTGCAGCCGCGTCGAGCCGCGACCACATCGTCGGGACGGCGAAGTAGACGGAGGCACCGGCGACCGGCTGCAGCCGGGGGAGGACGACGAGCCGGGAGCCACGTCGGAGCGGGCCGAGCGTCCCGAGCACCAGGCCGTGGACGTGGAAGAGCGGAAGGGCGTGGGCCAGCACGTCGTCCTCGGTCCAGTCCCACGCCGCGGCGAGCCCGTCGAGGCAGGCGGCAACCGCCCGGCGCGCGAGCACCGCGCCTTTCGGTGGCCCGGTCGTGCCCGACGTGTAGACGACCAGCGCGGGCGCGTCCGCGTCCGTCTGCGCGGCCGGCAGGGCGGCCCGGGCGGTCAGGTCGACATCGGCGCCGGTGAGGACGAGATCGGGGGCGGCGTCGGAGAGCACGTGCGCGCGCTCCGCCGACCCGGCGGCCGGGTTGAGCGGCACCAGGCAACAGCCTGCGGCGAGAGCACCCGCGGCCGCGACCACCGTCGACAGTGCGGGCTCGGCGACGACCGCGACCCGCTGACGTCCCGCGAGCCGCGCCGCGACCGCCCCGACGGCGCCGGCGAGATCGTCGCCACGGAGCCGCGCACCCAGGACCTCCACGTCGGCGGAGCCGTCCCGGAGCGCGGTGAGCACCGGGCCACGGTAGGACGGCCGCAGCCGCTCGGCATCGCCCGGTGTAGCGGTTCATTAGGCTCACGGACGTGGACTCGTGGTCGGCGCCTGCACTGCCGCGGCTCGCCGACCTCGGGCTCGGCCCGGGTGTGCTGCCACGTGTCCACGACAGCGCCAGCGGGACGCTCGTCGAGGTCGGCGGGCGTGCCGACGGCCTCCGCATGTATGTGTGCGGCATCACGCCGTACGACGCCACGCACCTCGGCCATGCCGCGACTTACCTGCTGTTCGACGTCCTCCAGCGGGTCGCCCGCGACGCCGGTAGCGGGGTGCGCTACGTCCAGAACGTCACCGACGTCGACGACCCGCTGCTGGAACGCGCGGTCGCCACCGGCGACGACTGGCGGGCCATCGCGGCCCGGGAGACGCAGCTGTTCCGGGAGGACATGGAGGCCCTGCGCATCCTGCCGCCGGACGACTACATCGGCGCGGTGGAGGCCATCCCCGACATCGTCGAGACGGTGACCGCTCTCCGCGAGCGCGGCGCGGCGTACGAGGTCGAGGGCGACGTGTACTTCTCGGTGGCAGCCGCCGGCCACTTCGGCGAGGTGCCCGGCTGCCGGTGGAGGAGATGCTGCGGCTGTCCGCCGAGCGCGGCGGCGACCCGCAGCGACCGGGCAAGAAGGACCCGCTCGACTGCCTGCTGTGGCAGGCCGCGCGCCCGGACGAACCGGCCTGGGACTCGGCGCTGGGCCACGGCCGGCCCGGGTGGCACGTCGAGTGCGCCGCGATCGCGCTGCGCCACCTCGGCCCGGTCATCGACGTGCAGGGTGGCGGCACGGACCTGGTCTTCCCGCACCACGAGCTCGGCGCCGCCGAGGCGTCGGTCGTGACCGGTCGGTGGCCCTTCGCCCGCACCTTCGTCCACCAGGCGATGGTCGGCTACGACGGCGAGAAGATGTCGAAGTCGCGCGGCAACCTCGTCTTCGTCTCCCGGCTGCGCGCGGAAGGGGTCGACCCGGTCGCGATCCGGCTGGCGCTGCTCGCCCATGACCACCGCCACGACTGGGAGTGGCGGGACGAGGAGATGCCGGCGGCCACGGCCCGGCTGACCGACTGGCGGGCGGCGTTCGCCCGCGACGCGGGACCGGCCGCCGAGCCGGCGATCACCGAGCTCCGGGGGGCGCTCGCTAACGGCCTGGACACGCCCGCCGCCCTGGCGGCGGTGGAGCGCTGGGTCCGCGCCGACGGCGCCGACACTGACGGCCCCCGGCTGGTGGCCGCGGCGGTCGACGCGCTGCTGGGCGTGCGGTAGCGGCCGCGCCGGGCTACCCGCCGGGGCCGCTGTCCCGCCGGCGCAGGTAGCGCTCGAACGCCTTCGCGATCGCGTCCCCGCTCGCCTCGGGCAGCTCCGCCTGGTCGTCGCGCTCCTCCAGGCTGGAGATGTACTCGGCGATCTCGGTGTCCTCGCGCGCGAGCTCGTCGACGCCGTGCTCCCACGCCAGCGCCTGTTCCGGTAGGTCACCCAGCGGCACCGCGATGTCCAGCGCGTCCTCGGCCCGGTGCAGCAGCGACAGGGTCGCCTTCGGGCACGGGGGCTGCGCGACGTAGTGCGGCACCGAGGCCCAGAACGTCACCACGGTGAGGCCGGCCCGGGCGCACGCGTCGTGGAAGACCGAGACGACGCCCGTGGGCCCCTCGTACCGGGAGCGGGACAGCCCCAGGGACTGCGCGAGGGCCTCGTCCGAGGCCGAACCGTGGATCTCGATCGGTCGCGAGTGCGGGACGTCGGCCAGCAGTGCCGCGAGGCAGACGACGGAGTCGACGTCGAGCTCGTGCGCGAACTCGACCAGTTCGTCGCAGTACGCGCGCCAGCGCATGTTGGGCTCCAGGCCGCGGACGACGACGACCTCGCGCTCACCGGTCGAGGCGACGGACAGTCGCGTCGTCGGCCACTCGATCCGCCTCGTGACGCCGTCGACCAGCCGGACGGTGGGCCGGTTGACCTGGTAGTCGTAGTAGTCGTCCGGCTCGAGCGCGGCGAACGGCTTCGCCTGCCACTCCCGTTCCAGGTGCTCGACCGCTCCGGAGGCGGCGTCGGCAGCGTCGTTCCACCCTTCGAAGGCGGCGACCATCGCGCGTCCGCTGCCGGTCACGTCGCTCCCTTCGCCGTCGGCCCTGACCGTCCTGACCTGATCGTCCTGGCCGCTCCTCAACCGGGTCCCGCGGCGACCTCCGCCACCGCCGCCCGGACCAGACCGGCGACCAGCGCCGGCCACTGCAAGGGTACGTCGTGGACCGCCCCGCCCCAGCGCAACAGACGCACGGCGGGCAGGGTCGCGGCGAGGCGTTCGACTGCCGCGGACCGGGCCGACGTCCACCCCGGATCGCCGTCCCCACCCTCGCAGACGACGAGCCAGGCCGGGCAGCGCACCCGGGCCAGGACGTCCGGCGCGTCGTAGTCGAGCATGCCGTCGACGACGCGCATGTGCAGGTCGAAGGGCAGGCGCGGCCGGGCGAGCCCGTCGCCACCGACCTCGAACAGCGGCAGCACGGCGGCGGCCAGCTCGTCCGACCACGTGCCCGTGGGGGCGTGGCCACGGACGAGGTCGAGGATCTCCTCCGGTGGCATCTCGAGGCGGGGTGGCTCCAGCCGCCGGCGTACCTCGTCGCGGTCCGCACCGGCGGCGAGCAGCGAACCGAAGCCTCCGTCGATGCCGACGAGGGCGAGAGTTCGCTCCGGGTGCGCGGCCGCGAACGTCGCCGCGACCGCGCCGCCCCAGGAGTGGCCGACGACGACGGCGCGGGACCAGCCGATGGCGTCGAGCGCGGGCGCGATGTCGGCCGCGACGGCACCGAGGTCGTACCCGCCCGCGGGGCGGGCCGAGCCACCGTGGCCGCGCTGGTCCAGCGCAAGCACCGGCAGCCCGACCAGGTGCGGCACGACGAGGTTCCAGAACCGGCGCTGGGAGGCGAGCCCGTGCAGGAGGACCACCGGCGGGCCGTGGCCGGGCCACCGGGTCGCCGCCAGCCGGACCCCGGCACCGGGAAGGTCGACGTCGAGCCCCCCGGCCGGGGGCGGTGCCGCGCCGAGCACGCGCGGCCCGGCACCGTTCACCCGGCGGCCGGAGCGCGGACGGCTCGGCTCAGCGCCCGCGGCCGGATGTCGTGTGGACGATGAGGACGTCGCACGAGGCGCGGTGGCTGATGTTCGCCGGGACGGACCCGAGCAGCCGCCCGGCCAGGCTGTTGAGCCCGCGGTTCCCGATGACGCACAGGTCGACGTCGTTCTTGTCGACGAGCTTCACCAGCACGTCGACCGGGTCACCGGGCTCGCAGACCGTGTCGAGCTTCTTCGCCCCGGCCTTGCGCGCGAGGTCGGAGGCCTCGCGCAGGATGTCCTCGGCCGGGTGGGAGCCCACGACCTTGTAGGACTCCTCACCCAGCGCGTCCGCGGCCCGGCGTTGGTCCCGGTCCGACATGGGTGCGTAGGCCGAGGCGATGAGCAGCCTCGCCTGCGCGTCAGCGGCCAGCCTGGCCGCACGTTCCACGGCACGGAACGACGACTCTGAGCCGTCCGTGCCGACGAGGATGGTGGTGTAGCTGGCCACGCAGCCCCCTTCACCGAGACCCGCCCGGCCGGTTGCCGGTCACGGCAAACGTATCGGTTCGTCCGTCTCGGGACGCGCCGGTAGACTCCCCAACAGTGATCATGGCCTCATCACCCCCCGACAACGGACTCCTCGCGGCACTGCGCGAGCGGGTCGTCGTCGCCGACGGCGCTATGGGCACCATGATCCAGGACCACGACCTGTCGCTCGAGGACTTCGAGGGCCACGAGGGTTGCAACGAGATCCTCAACGCCACCCGCCCTGACGTCGTCCGGGCGGTGCACGAGGCCTACTTCGCGGTGGGTTGCGACGCCGTCGAGACCAACACCTTCGGCGCCAACCTCGCCAACCTCGGCGAGTACGGCATCGCCGACCGCATCCACGACCTGCCGATCCGTGGCGCCCGGCTGGCGCG
The DNA here is from genome assembly GCA_963835405.1 of uncultured Actinomycetota bacterium. Lineage (GTDB taxonomy): Bacteria > Actinomycetota > Actinomycetes > JAFAQI01 > JAFAQI01 > CAWIFV01. Next base: position 275,150 of record CAWIFV010000003.1, on the reverse strand, counting down.
CGAGGTGGCGGACGGTTTCGCCACCCCGGGCCGGCCGCGTTGGGTCATCGGATCGGTGGGACCGGGGACCAAGCTCCCCACACTGGGGCACGTCCCGTACGCCGAGCTGCGCGACGCCTACGAGGCCGAGGTCACCGGCCTGGTCGAGGGGGGCGCGCACGCGATCCTCGTCGAGACCGCCCAGGACCTGCTCCAGGCCAAGGCGGCCCTGAACGGCGCCCGGCGCGCGTTCCGGGCGACCGGCGTCAGGCTGCCGCTGTTCGCCCAGGTGACCGTCGAGACCACCGGCACGATGCTGATGGGCTCGGAGATCGGCGCCGCGTTGACGGCGCTCGAGCCGCTCGAGATCGACCTCGTCGGCCTCAACTGCGCCACCGGCCCGGCCGAGATGAGCGAGCACCTGCGCTACCTGTCCCGGCAGGCCCGGACCGGCCTGTCGTGCATGCCCAACGCGGCCTGCCCGAGCTCACCGCCGACGGGGCCCGGTACCCCCTCACCCCCGAGCAGCTGGCCGACGCGCACGACACCTTCACGTCGCAGTACGGGCTGGCGCTGGTCGGCGGCTGCTGCGGGACCACGCCGGAGCACCTGCGCGCCGTGGTCGACCGGGTCGGCGGACGCGCCGTCACGGCCCGCCGGCCCCACCCGGAGCCCGGAGCCGCCTCGCTCTACCAGCACGTGCCGTTCAAGCAGGACGTCAGCTACCTGTCGGTCGGGGAGCGCACCAACACCAACGGGTCGAAGGCGTTCCGCGAGGCGATGCTCGAGGGTCGGTGGGACGACTGCGTCGAGATCGCTCGCGAGCAGGTCCGCGACGGCGCGCACGTGCTCGACCTGTGCGTCGACTACGTCGGGCGCGACGGTGCGCTCGACATGCGTGAGGCCGCCGCCCGGCTCGCGACGGCGTCGACGATCCCGCTGATGATCGACTCCACCGAGTGGGAGGTCGTCCAGGCGGGCCTCGAGTGCCTCGGCGGACGCAGCATCGTCAACTCCGTCCACTACGAGGACGGCGACGGCCCGGACAGCGCCTTCGCGAAGAAGATGCGCGTCGTGCAGGAGCACGGGCCGGCGGTCGTCGTCATGTGCATCGACGAGGAGGGGCAGGCCCGCACCGCCGACCGCAAGGTCGCGATCGCCGCCCGCATCATCGACGACCTGGTCGCCGACTGGGGGATGGCGGTGCACGACATCTTCGTGGACTGCCTGACCTTCACCCTCGCGACGGGCCAGGAGGAGTCGCGCCGTGACGGCGTCGAGACGATCGAGGCCATCCGTGCGCTGAAGCGGCGCTACCCGGACGTCCAGACCACGCTGGGCGTGTCGAACGTCTCCTTCGGGCTCAACCCGGCCGCCCGGCAGGTGCTCAACTCGGTGTTCCTGCACGAGTGCGCCAACGCGGGCCTGGACTCGGCGATCGTGCACGCCAGCAAGATCCTGCCGATGGTCCGCATCCCCGACGAGCAGCGCGAGGTCGCGCTGGACCTCGTCTACGACCGTCGCCGCCCGGCTGCCGACGGGTCGCCGACGTACGACCCCCTGCAGCGGTTCCTCGCCCTCTTCGAGGGCGCCGACGCCCAGAAGAGCAACGCCAGTCGCGCGGACGAGCTCGCCGCACTGCCGCTGTCCGAACGACTCGAACGGCGGATCATCGACGGCGAGCGGCAGGGTCTCGAGGCCGACCTCGACGAGGCGCTCACCTCCCGTCCGGCGCTCGAGATCGTCAACGACACGCTGCTCGAGGGCATGAAGGTCGTCGGCGAGCTGTTCGGCTCCGGGCAGATGCAGCTGCCGTTCGTGCTGCAGTCGGCCGAGGTCATGAAGACCGCGGTGGCCTACCTCGAACCGCACATGGAGAAGACCGACGAGGAGGGCAAGGGCACGATCGTGCTCGCGACCGTCAAGGGCGACGTCCACGACATCGGCAAGAACCTCGTCGACATCATTCTCAGCAACAACGGCTACTCGGTCGTCAACCTCGGCATCAAGCAGCCCATCTCCACGATCCTCGATGCGGCCGAGGAGCACCGCGCCGACTGCATCGGCATGAGCGGGCTGCTCGTCAAGAGCACGGTCGTCATGAAGGAGAACCTCGACGAGATGAACGGTCGCGGGGTGGCCGACCGCTGGCCGGTGCTGCTCGGTGGTGCCGCTCTCACCCGCGCCTACGTCGAGGTCGACCTGGCCGAGCGGTACGACGGCACCGTGCGCTACGCGAAGGACGCCTTCGAGGGGCTGCGGCTCATGGACGCGGTGATGGCGGTCAAGCGCGGTGAGCCCGGGGCGGCCATGCCCGAGACGCGAGGACGCCGGGTGGCGGCGCGCCCGCGGCCGGACGAGGTGCCTGCCGACCAGGTGCCCGGCCGTTCCGACGTCGCCGTCGACAACGCCGTTCCGACCCCGCCGTTCTGGGGCGACCGGGTGGTCCGGGGGATCCCGCTGGCCGACTACGCCGCGCTGCTCGACGAGCGCGCCACCTTCCTCGGTCAGTGGGGCCTGCGCCCCACCCGCGGGAAGGACGGCCCGTCCTATGAGGACCTCGTCGAGACCGAGGGACGGCCGCGACTGCGGATGTGGCTCGAGCGGATGCAGACCGAGCGGATGCTCGAAGCCGCCGTCGTCTACGGCTACTTCCCGTGCGTGAGCAAGGGCGACGACCTGATCGTGCTGCACGAGGACGGATCGGAGCGGATGCGCTTCAGCTTCCCGCGCCAGCGCCGGCCGCGCTACCTGTGCCTGTCCGACTTCTTCCGCCCGGAGGAGACCGGGGAGGTCGACGTCGTGGCCTTCCAGCTGGTCACGGTCGGCAGCCGGGTGAGCGAGGTGACCGCCGACCTGTTCGCGCGGGACGCCTACCGCGACTACCTGGAGCTGCACGGGTTGTCGGTGCAGCTGACCGAGGCCCTCGCCGAGTACTGGCACAAGCGGGTGCGCGAGGAGCTCGGGTACGCGGCCGAGGACTCGCCCGAGCTCGTCGACCTGCTGGCGCACCAGGGTTACCGCGGTTCGCGGTACTCGTTCGGCTACCCCGCCTGTCCCGAGCTGGAGGAGCGGGCCAAGGTCGTCGAGCTGCTCCGGCCGGACCGCATCGGCGTGACGCTGTCCGAGGGGTTCCAGCTCGTGCCCGAGCAGGCGACCGACGCGATCGTGGTGCACCACCCCGAGGCCAAGTACTTCAACGCCCGATGAGCGGCGTCGCTGCGGCGGTGCTGTTCGACCTGGACGGCATCCTGGTCGACTCCGAGCCGGTCTGGTACGAGATCGAGGGCGGGCTCGTCGAGCGGCTGGGCGGGGCCTGGGGGCGGCACCACCAGGCGCGGTGCATCGGCGGGACGGTCGACGCGACCTGCCGCTACATCGCCGAGCTGACGGGGACGACTCGCTCGGTCGCCGAGATCCAGGCCGAGGTGATGCGCGGCATGGTCGAGCACTTCGAGACCGCGCTCCCGGTCGTCGCGGGCTCGGTGGAGCTGGTCGACGAGGTCCGCTCGCGCGGCGTGCCGACGGCACTCGTCTCCTCGTCGTTCCGCGTGCTCATCGACGCGGCGCTGGTGAAGCTGGGGTCGCACCGGTTCGACGTGACCGTGGCCGGCGACGAGGTGGTGCGGGGCAAGCCGCACCCGGAGCCCTACGTCGCCGCCTGCGCCCTCCTCGGCGTCGACCCGCGGCAGACGGTGGTGGTCGAGGACGCTCTCAACGGGGTCCTGTCGGCGGAGGCTGCCGGCTGCTCGGTCGTGGCCGTGCCGTCGGTGGCACCGATCGACGCTTCGGCGCGGCGGTGGGTGCGGTCGTCGCTGACCGACGTCGACGTGGACTGGCTGCTGCAGCGGCCCGCGTCACTCGCTCGCGATGGCCTGGAGCACGTCGAGTCGTGACGCCCGGCGCGCCGGCCACCAGGCGGCAGTGATGCCGGCGACCACTCCGATCACGAGGTAGCCGACGAGCTGCCCCCACGGGATCGACGTCGTGTCGATGCCCTGGGAGGCGAGAGCCTGGACGAGGGCGGCGCCGTACCCGAGCCCCAGGGCGACGCCGAGGATCGCGCCGAACGCCGCGATGACGACGGCCTCCAGCCGGATCATCCGCCGCACCTGTCTCGTGGCCATCCCCACGGCGCGCAGCAGGCCGATCTCCCGGGTCCGCTCGAACACCGACAGGGCGAGGGTGTTGACGATGCCCAACCAGGCGATCACGAGGGACAGCACCAGCAGGGCGAGGACGAAGATCAGCACCTGGTTGATCTGGCGCTTCTGGTCCTGCTTGAACTGCGTCTGGTCCCGCAGCTTGAGCGTCGGGAAGGCCTTGAGCGCCTCGGCCAGCCCGGTCCGCACCGTGCCGAGGTTCGCCCCGTCCGCGGCCTTGACCGCGACGACGATGTCCAACCGGTTGCGGAAGTTCGCGTCGTAGGTGTCGAGGCCGATCATGTAGTCGCCGGCGATGGGGTTCTTCGCGTAGATGCCGCTGACCGTGAGCTTCTGCTTGTGCGTGAGAGCGAACGTGACCGGGAGCGTGCTGCCCACCTTCAGGTGGCGCGAGCTCGCCGCGTCCTCGCTGACGACGACCTGGCCCGGACCGATGTCGTCGACGCTGCCGCTGCGCACGTCCAGCCGCAGCGTCTGCGCCACCGTGTCACCCGTGGCTCCCTGCACGGACTTCACCGAGGTGCCGATCTTCATCTGGCCGTTGCGGAACGACGTGACCGCACCGGCGCCCGGCACCTTCTGCATCGCGGTCGCGACGCTGTCCGACAGCGGCGAGAAGTTGTCCGCCGTGATGATGAAGTCGGCGCCCACGCTGTTGTCGATCGCGGCGTTGGCGGACGTGGTGATGGACGCCGCCATGACCGACATCGTCGTGGTGAGCGCGATGCCCACCATGAGCGCGGACGCGGTGGCGGCGGTCCGGCGCGGGTTGCGCAGCGCGTTCTCCCGGGCGAGCCGGCCGGTGGTGCCCCACACGCGCGGCAGGACCCGCCCCATTCCTCCGACGATCGGCAGGCTGAGCAGCGGGCTCAGGGCGGTGACCGCCCGGAACATCGCGACGGCACCGAGCCCGATCTCGAGCGCGTTGCCGCTCTGCACCCCGAGGGCCAGCAGTGCGACACCGCCGACGAGCAGTACGCCGCCGATGACGTTGCGTCGCCGCAGCGATCCGGTCGGGAGGGCGAAGTCGTCGCGCATCGCCGCCATGGGCGGCACGCGTGACGCCCGGACGGCCGGTACGACGGCGGCCGAGACGGTGACCACGACCGCGACGACCATCGCGACGAGCACGGTGCGTGGCTGGATCTGCAGCCCCACCGTGCGCAGGCCATCGGCGAAGTGCGAGATGAGCGCTCGCAGCCCGGCCGCGACGAGCACGCCGAGGCCGAGGCCGGCGACGCCGGCGACCAGCCCGACCAGCCCGGCCTCGATGACGACGCTGCGCAGCACCTGCCGCCGGCTGGCCCCGAGCGCCCGTAGCAGGGCGAGCTCGCGCGTCCGTTGCGCGACGAGAACCGTGAACGTGTTGAAGATGATGAAGACGGCCACGAAGACCGAGATGAACGCGAACACCAGCAGCAGGATGTTGAAGAACTGGAACTGCGACTTCACCGAGTCGCTCTGGTCCTTGACGAAGGCCTTCTCCGTCATCACCTGCAGGCTCTCGCCGTCCAGGGCGCGGGCGACGCGGCTGCGCAGCTCCTCCTGGCTCACGCCGGGGTCGGCGGCGACCTGCAGCGTCGACCAGCCGTCGTTCGTGCCGAGAAGCAGCCGTCGGGCCGTCTCCGGGGCGAATGCGGTGAGCGTGGCGCCGGCAAGCGACGAACCCTCGCCGAAGCGCACGACCCCGACCACCGTCGCCGGGCTGGTCCGCCCGGACACGACGACCTGGACGTCGGCCCCGACCGGGATGGAGAACTTCGCCGCGCTCGACTCGTCGATGACCACCTCGTCGGGAGCATCCGGGCCGTCGCCCTTCACGAGGTGCAGGGAGCTGAGCGGACCCTCGCCGATCCACGCGGTGCCCAGGTTGGGTGCACCGCCGTTGACGACGGCCTTGCCCTTGTAGACGAGCTGGGCATAACCGCCGGCGTCACCCACGGCCGCGGCGACGCCGGGGACGTTGCGGACCGCCTCGAGCGCCGCGTCCGGCACGAGCGCACGCTCCTCCGTCGGGCTGCCCTCGGCGCTCCCCGAGAACGCCTGCTCGCCGCGCACGACCACGGACACGCCCTTGGTGGCATTGCCGAAGATCTGGTCGAAGGTCGCGTTGAGCGTGTCGGTGAGCACGAGCGTTCCGGACACGAACGCCACACCGATGACGATGGCCGTGGCGGTCAGTGCCAGGCGCAGCCGGCGGGCGAGCGCCCCCTTGAGCGCGATCCGGAGCATCGCTCAGCCCGCGTGGGGCGCGTCGAGACGCTTCATCTGGTCCAGCACGGTGTCCGCGGTGGGGTCGGCCAGCTCCTCGACGATCTGGCCGTCGGCGAGAAACAGGGCACGATCGGCGTACGACGCGGCCCGGGGGTCGTGCGTCACGATGACGATCGTCTGGCCGGTGTCGTCCACCGAGCGCCGCAGGAAGCCGAGCACCTCGGCGCTCGAGTGCGAGTCGAGGTTGCCGGTCGGCTCGTCGGCGAAGATGACCTCGGGCCGGGCGATCATGGCGCGGGCGCAGGCGACCCGCTGCTGCTGGCCCCCCGACAGCTGGCTCGGCCGGTGGGTCAGCCGGTCGCGCAGCCCGATCGTGTCGATGACCGTGTCGAGCCACTCCCGGTCCGGGTCCCGGCCGGCGAGGTCGAGCGGAAGCCGGATGTTCTCCAGGGCGGTCAGGGTCGGGACGAGGTTGAACGACTGGAAGACGAAGCCGACCCGGTCCCGTCGCAGGGCCGTGAGCGCCTTGTCGTCGAGCGCGGTCAGGTCCGTCGCGCCGACGAAGACCCGGCCCTCGGTGACGGAGTCGAGCCCGGCGAGGCAGTGCATCAGGGTCGACTTGCCGGAGCCGGACGGCCCCATGATCGCCGTGAACCGGCCGCGCTCGAGCTCGACCGACACGTCGTCGAGTGCGACCACCCGAGTGCCGCCCTCGCCGTAGACCTTGGTGACGTGCTCGGCGCGGGCGGCTGCCGTCGTCGGCGCGGACAGGGACGGGAGGGCCTCGGAGCTCACGGGGACAGACGCTAGTGGCTCGGGCCCGCCGCGGGCCCCTCGTTTTCCCGTCCGTCCGGCCGGTCGGCAGTGCCGGGCGCGGGTCCGGGCGCCGGGGGCAGCGGTGGCGGGGGCAGTGGTGGCGGGGGCAGTGGTGGCGGAGTGCCGCCGTAGGCCGGGCACAACGCCTGGAACGAGCACCAGTCGCACAGCTTGCTCGGCTTGTGGCGCCAGTCGCCGGTCTCGCGGGCCCGCGTGATCGCGGTGGCCAGCGCGTCGATCTGGCGCTCCAGGCCGAGCAGGTCGTGCTCGTCGGGGGTGTAGTCGATGACCTCGCGGTCCCGCAGGTAGTAGAGCCGGAGCAGCCGCGGCAGCACGCCCGTCGAGCGCCAGAGGGTCAGCGCGTAGAACCGGAGCTGGAAGACCGCCTTGCCCTCGAACGCCTCGCGCGGGGACCTTCCGGTCTTGTAGTCGACGACCCGCAGGTCGCCCGCGGGGGAGCGGTCGAGTCGGTCGACGAACCCCTTGAGCCGGACCCCCGACGGCAACGTCGTCTCGACGAGCACCTCGCGCTCGGCGGGCTCGAGCCGGCGCGGGTCCTCCAGCGCGAAGTAGCTGCCCAGCAGCTCACGGGTCGAGTCGAGGAGCGCCACGAGACCGGAGGCGTCGCCGGACCCGCCCGCCTGGTCGACGAGCGCGGCCAGCTCGGCGTCCTCCGCGAGCACTTCGCTCCACACCGGCTCGACCAGTGCCTCTGCCGCCGCTGGGGTCCGCCCGACCGCGGGAAGGTCGAACAGTCGCTCCAGCACCGAGTGGACGACGGTGCCGCGGGCCGCGTCGAGACTCGGGGGCTCGGGCAGGCGGTCGATGACGCGGAAGCGGTAGAGCAGGGCGCAGTTCTTGAAATCGAGCGCCCGCGACGGCGACAGCGCCCAGTCGACGCCGGCCGTGGGTTCGGCGGGGGCGATGTCCGGAGCCGTCGTCATACCTCGCGACAGTAGAGCAGGCCCCCGACAAAATCCCGGCTCCGCGCCGGAGGTGGCTGTGAGGGGCCGGGGAGGCGGGGTCAGGGGGACAGCTTCTGCGCGAGGTAGGCGAGGGACAGCGGGTAGCGGTAGTCGATCGCCATGTGGGTGCCGTCGAAGAGCTCGAACGCCACGTCCGTCACGCCGATCTCGGCGAGCGCCGCGACCATCGCCTCGGCACCGAGGTCGAGGTACCACTCGTCGGCCTTGCCTGCGTCGATCCACACCGCCGTGAGCCCGCGCAGCGCGTCGGCGTACCGCGGCACCATCCGGACCGGGTCCCACGCCAGCCACCGGTCCCAGAGCTCGGGAATCAGTGCGCCGGTGCGGGTGTCGAACGGCAGCCGCACCGTGCCGTCGTCGTCGGCGGAGAAGCACGCCGCGACCCCCAGCGTCATGAGCAGGACGTGGTCGGCCTGCTTCGTGAACGCCACGCGGGAGGTGAAGTCCTTCCACCAGTTCCAGATGTCGCCGTCGTAGTCGCGCAGGAACCGCACGCTGTCGCCGAACTCCTTGAGGTAGCAGAGCTCGTAGAGCGAGTCGCCGGCGTGGGAGGCGAGCCCGCCGAACAGGTCCGGCCTCAGCATCGGTGTGATGAACGCGCCGAACCCGCCGCTCGACTTGCCCATGATCCCGCGGTGCCGCGTTGCGTCCAGCGTCCGGTAGCGGCGCGTCGACGAACGGCACGACCTCGTTGCAGAGATAGGAGTGGTAGTGCCCGGTGCCGGGCGAGTCGACGAACTGCGACCCGCCGTACGCCGTCCACGCGTCGACGTAGACCACGATGGCGGGCGGCGCCTTGCCCTCGGCGAACACCGCATCGGCCGTCTCGGTGAACGGCTGCCGGAAGGCGCTGCGGTTGCGCCACATGGTGAGGTGCCCGGTGTACCCCTGGATGACGTAGACGCAGGGGTAGCGCCGGTCCGGCTCGTCGTCGTACCCCGGCGGCACGTAGACCCACAGCGGTCGCTGGTGCGGGTCCCCGAGCGGGTTGCCCGCGCAGCAGGGTCGAGTCGATGGTGAGCTCGTCGATGCGGCCGGCGAGCGCGGCGGACCAGGGCAGCATGCGTCGATCCTCGCAGGTCGCGGCGTCCCGACGATCGGCCCGGCGACGCTCCGGGCTCGTAGCATCGGTGGATGGCGGACGACGACCGACCCACGACGCGCCCCCGCGCCGTCGGGGGCGGTCTGCAGATCGGGCGGGTCCTCGGCGTGCCCGTCATCGTCCAGCCCATCTGGTTCGTCGTCGTCATCGTCATCGCCGTGAGCTTCGCGCCGGAGGTCGAGCGCCAGGTCCCCACACTGAGCCGCGCGGGCAGCTACCTCGTCGCGCTGTGCTTCGTGCTCCTGCTCTACGCGTCCGTGCTGGTGCACGAGATCAGCCATGTCGCGGTTGCCCGCGCCCTCGGGATGCAGGTACGCCGGGTCGTGCTGCAGCTGCTCGGCGGCGTCTCCGAGGTCGTCGAGGAGCATCCCGGGCAAGGCGAGCCGGGAGTACCTCGTCGCCGCGGTCGGGCCCCTGACCAGCCTGCTGCTGGGGGGTGTCGGGCTCGCCGTCGTCCCGCTCTTCGACGACCGGACCGTGCCGTGGCTGCTGGCCCAGGGCTTCGCCTACTCCAACCTCTTCGTCGCCGCCTTCAACGCGCTGCCCGGCCTGCCCCTGGACGGTGGGCGGGTCCTGCGTGCGTTCCTCTGGCAGGTCACCAGAGACAAGACCCGGGGCACCCTCGCCGCGGGTTGGGTGGGGCGCGCCCTGGCCGCCGGCCTCGTCGTCGTCGCCATCGCCAAGCCGGCCGGCTTTGGGGACAGCACGTTCGGAGCCTTCTACCTGATCTTCCTTGCCTTCTACATCTGGACCAGCGCCAGCATGGCGGTCGCGCAGGCGCGGGTCGGCGCGGTGCTGCCGCGGCTGGACATCCGGGCGATGACCCGGCGGGCGTTCCCGGTGACGGCGGAGCTGTCGGTGGCGGAGGCGGTGCGACGGGCCCGGGAGGCGGGTGCCCGCGCGATCGTCGTGGTCGACGGCACCGGCCGCCCGCAGGGGTTGGTGTCCGAGGCGGCGGTGACCGCGCTCCCCGCCCAGCGGCAGCCCTGGGTGGCTGTCAGCGAGCTCTCCCGGCCCGTCGGCGAGGGGCTGGTGCTGTCACAGGACCTGTCCGGCGAGGCGCTGGTGCAGGCGGTGCAGGAGCATCCGGCGACGGAGTACCTCGTCGTCGACGGGGTCGGCGCGATCTGCGGCGTGCTCGCCCGCGTCGACGTCGTCGAGGCGCTGCAGTCGGCGGGAGTGCGCTGACGTGGGCGACATCGAGCCGATGCCGGGCACGCGGCGCCGGGGGGCGCTCGTGCCCGGGGAACTCGTGCAGCTGACCGACCCGAAGGGCCGGACGCACACCATCCAGCTGGTGGAGGGCAAGCAGTTCCACACCCACCGCGGCGTCATCGAGCACGATGCCCTGATCGGCGGGCCCGAGGGTGTCGTCGTCACGTCGACCGGCGGGACGAGCTACCTCGCGCTGCGCCCGCTCCTGGCCGACTACGTGCTCTCGATGCCTCGCGGGGCCGCCGTCGTCTATCCGAAGGACGCCGCGCAGGTCGTGCACATGGCCGACGTGTTCCCGGGCGCGCGCGTCGTCGAGGCCGGCGCCGGCTCCGGCGCGCTGACGTGCGCACTCCTGCAAGCGGCCGGCGAGCGCGGCAGCGTGTCGTCGTACGAAAGGCGCGAGGACTTCGCGGACGTGGCGCGCAAGAACGTCGCTCGGTTCTTCGGCGCCGAGCCGCCGACGTGGCGGCTGACCGTCGCAGACCTGGCGACGGCGTGCGACGACACGGATGTCGACCGGGTGGTGCTCGACATGCTCGCTCCCTGGGACCTGCTCGACGTCGTCGCGCGCGTCCTCGTCCCGGGAGGGGTGGTCTGCACGTACGTCGCGACGACCACGCAGCTGTCCCGCATGGTCGAGTCGCTGCGGGAACACGGCTCCTTCACCGAGCCACAACCGTGGGAGACGCTGCTGCGGACGTGGCACGTCGACGGGCTCGCGGTCCGCCCGAGTCACCGCATGGTGGGGCATACCGGATTCCTCGTCACGGCGCGACGGATGGCCCCCGGGGTGTCGCCGCCGGTTCGCCGGCGCCGTCCGGCGAAGGGCGCGCGGCCGGAGGATGCCGCCGAACTCTGACAGACTTAGGCGGCGGTTCGGCGTAACAGGAGCGACGGGCGGGGATAGGCTCCCCCTTACGCGTTCGAAGCGCCCGAGGAGGTGGGGCACGTGTCCGCCCGAGACGACGCCGAGGCGCGCGCCGCCCGCTTCGAGAAGGAAGCCCACGAGCTGACGACCCAGCTCGCCTTCCTCGAAGAAGAGGTGGCAACGCTGCGCCGCAAGCTCGCGGACGCTCCACGACAGGTACGCCGGCTGGAGGAGCGCCTCGCGGAGGCGCAGACGAACCTCTCCGGCGTCGTGACGCAGAACGAGCGCCTCGTGGGCACGCTCAAGGACGCGCGCGAGCAGATCGTCGCGCTCAAGGAGGAGGTCGACCGCCTCGCCCAGCCGCCGTCGGGCTACGGCTATTTCCTCAGTGCTTACGACGACGGCACCGTCGACGTCTTCACCGGTGGCCGCAAGCTGCGCGTGACGCTCTCCCCGAGCATCGAGGCGGACGACCTCCGCAAGGGCCAGGAAGTCATGCTCAACGAGGCGATGAACGTCGTCGAGGTGCGTGACTTCGAGCGTCAGGGCGACGTCGTCCTGCTCAAGGAGATCCTCGAAGGCGGCGACCGGGCGCTCGTCATCGGCCACACCGACGACGAGCGGGTCGTGATGCTCGCCGAGTCGTTGGTCAACGCGCCGCTGCGCGCCGGTGACTCCCTGCTCGTCGAGTCCCGCTCCGGCTGGGCCTACGAGCGCATCCCCAAGTCGGAGGTGGAGGAGCTCGTCCTCGAAGAGGTGCCGGACATCGGCTACCTCGACATCGGCGGTCTCGGCGACCAGATCGAGCAGATCCGCGACGCGGTCGAGCTGCCGTTCCTGCACAAGGAGCTGTTCCTCGAGCACCAGCTCAAGCCACCGAAGGGCATCCTGCTCTACGGGCCGCCCGGCTGCGGCAAGACGCTCATCGCCAAGGCAGTCGCCAACTCGCTGGCCAAGAAGGTCGCCGAGGCGGGCAAGGGCGAGGGCCGCTCCTACTTCCTCAACATCAAGGGTCCCGAGCTGCTCAACAAGTACGTCGGCGAGACCGAGCGGCACATCCGGCTCGTCTTCCAGCGGGCCCGGGAGAAGGCCAGCGAGGGCACGCCGGTCATCGTCTTCTTCGACGAGATGGACTCGATCTTCCGCACGCGCGGGTCGGGCGTGTCCAGCGACGTGGAGAACACGATCGTGCCGCAGCTGCTGAGCGAGATCGACGGCGTCGAGGGTCTCGAGAACGTCATCGTCATCGGCGCGTCCAACCGCGAGGACATGATCGACCCGGCGATCCTGCGGCCGGGCCGGCTCGACGTGAAGATCAAGATCGAGCGGCCGGACGCAGAGGCGGCGCGGGACATCTTCTCCAAGTACCTGACGAACGACCTGCCGCTTCACCCCGACGACCTCGCCGAGCACGACGACAGTCGCGAGGCGACGATCGCCGCGATGATCCAGCACACCGTCGAGCGGATGTACACCGAGACGGAGGAGAACCGCTTCCTCGAGGTCACCTACGCCAACGGAGACAAGGAAGTCCTCTACTTCAAGGACTTCAACTCCGGCGCGATGATCGAGAACATCGTGGCCCGGGCGAAGAAGATGGCCATCAAGGACTTCCTCGACGAGGGGCAGAAGGGGCTGCGCATGCAGCACCTGACGACCGCGTGTGTCGACGAGTTCAAGGAGAACGAGGACCTGCCCAACACCACCAACCCGGACGACTGGGCGCGCATCTCCGGCAAGAAGGGTGAGCGCATCGTCTACATCCGCACGCTCGTCACCGGCAAGGGTGCGGAGACCGGCCGCTCGATCGACACCGTCGCCAACACCGGCCAGTACTTGTGATCGGCGAGTGACGCCGCGAGCGCCTAGGCTGTCTTCGTGAGCGTTCAGCGGGTCATGGGCACCGAGACCGAGTACGGAATCTCGGTGCCGGGGCAGCCGAGCGCCAACCACATGCTCGCCTCGAGCCAGATTGTCAACGCCTACCTCGGTGCCACCAGCACGGCCAGCCGGGATCGGCGGCCGCGGTGGGACTTCGAGGAGGAGTCCCCGCTGCGCGACGCCCGCGGCTTCGACGTGGCGACGGGGATCCAGGCGGCGGGGCGTGATGCCACGGACACGCTTCCGGACGACGAGATCGGGCTCGCCAACGTCATCCTCACCAACGGCGCGCGGCTCTACGTCGACCACGCCCATCCGGAGTACTCGACCCCGGAGGTCACCAACCCGCGCGACGCCGTCCGTTGGGACAAGGCGGGGGAGCGGGTGATGGCGATCGCGGCCGAGCACGCCGCGGCGACGATCCCCGGTGCCGGCGGCATCCAGCTCTACAAGAACAACACCGACAACAAGGGCGCGTCCTACGGCTGCCACGAGAACTACCTCATGCGCCGGCAGACGCCGTTCGCCGACATCGTCCGGCACCTGACGCCGTTCTTCGTCTCGCGCCAGGTGATGGTGGGTGCCGGCCGCGTCGGCATCGGCCAGGACGGCCGGCAACACGGCTTCCAGATCTCCCAGCGCGCCGACTTCTTCGAGGTCGAGGTCGGGCTGGAGACGACGCTCAAGCGACCGATCATCAACACGCGCGACGAGCCCCACGCCGACCCGGAGCGCTACCGGCGGCTGCACGTCATCATCGGCGACGCCAACATGAGCGAGGTGTCGACGTACCTCAAGGTCGGCACCACCGCCCTCGTCCTCGCGATGATCGAGGAGCGCTGGTTCGCCGACACGGGCGTCGACCTGTCCGTCGAGGCGCCGGTGGCCGGGCTGCGGGCGGTCTCGCACGACCCGTCGCTCGGCCAGCAGCTGACGCTGCGCGACGGCCGGCGGCTGACCGCCGTCCAGCTCCAGCTGGAGTATCTCGAGCAGGCTCGCAAGTTCGTGCAGGACCGGTACGGCGACGACGTCGACGACCAGACCACCGACGTCCTCACCCGGTGGGAGTCGGTCCTGGAGCGGCTCGCCTCCGACCCGATGTCTCTCGCCCGCGAGCTCGACTGGGTGGCGAAGCTGCAGCTGCTCGAGGGGTACCGGGAGCGGGAGAGCCTCGACTGGGACGCCCACAAGCTGCAGCTCGTCGACCTCCAGTACAGCGACGTGCGCAAGGACAAGGGCCTGTACAACCGCCTCGTCGCCCGAGGCCGGATGGAGCGGATCGTCACCGACGACGACGTCGAGGCCGCGATCAGCGAGCCACCCACCGACACGCGCGCCTACTTCCGCGGGCGCTGCCTCTCCAAGTACGCCGATGACGTCGCCGCGGCGTCCTGGGACTCGGTCATCTTCGACGTCGGACGCGACTCGTTGCAGCGGGTTCCGATGCTCGAGCCGTTGCGCGGCACCAAGGCGCACGTCGACGACCTGCTGGCGCGATGCGCCTCCGCCTCCCAGCTCGTCGACGAGATCGCCGGCAACTAGCCGTCAGCGCGAAGAGCAGGAACCGTCCGGCGGCCGACCCGAGCTCGTCGCGTTCGCCGGGGGTCAGTGGCAGCCGCCCGGTGCCGGCAAGTGCGTAGTGGACGTCGTCCCAGGACGGCGGCGGGGTCGTGCCGAGCAGACCGTCGACCGACAGCCGTCGCTGCTGGGTCAGCACCGTCGGGTCCGGGTCGGCCCGAGCGGACAGGACGAGGACTGCCCGCGCGGTCTCGGTGAAGAGGTCGGCCGGCCGACGGACGGACGACCAGGCGCTCGCCATGATCCGGGTGCCCCGCAGCCCCGATCGCGCGGCCTCCGTCCCGGGTCGCCACGGCCGCCAGTAGCTGACCGCGTCGGTGTCGGGCGGTCCGTCCGCAGGCGTGCCGAGGGCGACCAGCGCACGCTGGGCGTCGGAGGCGAGGTGGAACAGCAGGTCGCGGACGGTCCAGCCGGGCAGCCGGGTGGGGAGCCAGCCGACGTCCTCGTCGACACCCATGGCGAAGCCGATGAGCGGTTCGTACGCCGCACGCAGGTTGTCGACCGCCGCCATGACGGCAGTCCTACCACCGTTCAGCGCGGGAGCCGGAAGCCTCCCCAGCGCACGTCCTCGAGACCGCCGCCGCGCCAGTCGCCCCACGCGGCGTAGAGCCGGTCGCGGGTGACCGTGACCGTCGAGGTGTCGTCGCCGGCGACGTAGTACGGCGGAGCGGGCGGTGACCACCGCCGGCTAGGCGATGCAGCCCCTGGAACGACGCGCCGCCGTCGGTCGAGACGGTCGCGAAGAACGCGTAGGAGCCGTCCGACCTCGTCGCTCGCCAGCCCACGCCCACGTCGCCGGTGGGGGAGAACGCGACCCACGGCTTGACGACGGTGGTGTGCTGCACCGCCAGCCGGGCCTGCCCGTGCCAGGTGCGACCGCCGTCGGGGGTCCGGTAGACGTGCAGCTCCGACCCCGTGTTGGTCATGACGACGAACCGGTGGGCGCGCGTCGGGTCGGCGACGGTCTGCGGTCCGCCGTCCGCGGGGATCGGGGTGTGGCGGCGATGCAGGTGCTCAAGGGCGTCGCTGCTGGTGAGGAAGTCGAGACAGGTGCAGCCCCGCGACCCGCTCGGTGGTTTCACGGCGAGGGCGACGGTGCCGAACGCGGCGCCGAGCGGCGCGCTGCCCAGATCGGCCGCGGGCACCACGATCGGGTCGCTCCAGGTCCGGCCGCCGTCCGTGGACCCGGTGAGGTAGGCCGTGCCCGTGCCGCCGCCGTCGGCGCGCACCTGCGTGCCGGCGATGAACAACGCGTCGGTCTGAGGGTCGATGGTGAGCCAGGGCCGGTCGTTGTAGGTGCGGACGCCGTCGTAGTCCTGAGGGTGGGATCCCTTCCCGATCATCCCGGGCGGGACGACCGCGGGCTTGCTCCAGGTCCGGCCGCCGTCGGTCGAGCGGATGAGTCGGTACTCGCTGTCACCGACGAAACCGAGGCTGGCGTAGGCGGAGGCCATGACGTAGGCCGTGCCGGCGAGGTCGAAGACCACCATGGAGTCGGAGCAGTTGTTCTCGGCCGGGTCGGTCGTGACGTCGTTCGCCGGCAGTGGGTGCCGCGTCCAGGTGCGACCGCCGTCGAATGTGACCGCGTAGTCGCAGCCCTGGATCTGCTGCGTGGCGTCGCGCAAGCTCGGTGGCTGCGCCTGGGCGTTGGCGGCGTTGGGCACGAACGCGTCGTTGTTGCGCAGGTAGATGACGATGATGTTCTTCGGGTTCGCCGGGTTGACGGCGATGCTCGGCTCACCGTCCTCGTGCCCGCCGTCCCGGGACAGGTTGCGGTCGAACACGTGTGGCCGTGTCGGTGCCTGCGTCCCCGCGAGGGCCGGTACGGCGCCCACGAGGAGGAGCACGGCCAGCGCGCCGACCCGGCGGCGCAGGAGGGCAGGTCGACGGGGCACGGCCATGAGAGCGATCCTGGTGCCGTGGCCGATGGCCCTCAAGGGAGGTCGGGCTCAGGACCGCTCCAGCCGGCCCAGCTCCTGCCGGGCGCGCTCGGCGGCGTCGTGGGCGGCACCGGCCGCCTGCCGGGCCTGGTCGCACTCGGCCTCGGCCCGCTCCAGCTGCGACCGGGCCGCCGCGACCGCTGCGGCCGCCTGTTCGTAGCGGCGCTGGGCGTCGTCGGCGACGCCAGCGAGGTCCAACACGCGTTGGCGGGCGGCGGCCAGTTCCGCCTGCGCCGGCGGGGACGGCTCCCGGGACCGGCCGGGGATCGTCAGCGTCGCGACCGCCGCGGCCAGGTCCGGCAGCGCCCCGAACCCCGCGTAGCGCAGCGGCTTCACCAGCCGGCCGGAGCGCACGGCCGCGCCCAGTTCCGGGTCGGCCGTCGCGGCCTCCAGCGTGGCCACGACCTCCTGCTGCACGCCGGCGGGCAGGTCCGGGTCGACCAGTGCGGTGACGAGCGTGCGGCGCTGCTCCGTCAGCCGGCGTACCGCTGCGGGGTCGCCACCCATCGCCGCCCGCAGCCGCTCGCCGAGGTCCACCAGGGCGTCGAGGTCGCCACCGCGCTCGCGGACGAGCCGGTTGACCGCGTACGCCGCGGCAGTCGGCCGGCGCAGCGCCTTGACCGCTTTCCTGGCGGCCGCGTCGGGCGCCGCGGCGGCGGCGGCGTCCCGGGCGGCGGTGAACTCCTCCGGCGCGAGCGCGTAGAGCCGCTCGGCGACCTGGTCGGGATCCACCTCCACATCCTGGCCCGATCAACCGATAAGAAGCGAGGATCTGTCGGCTTCGCCAGGTACTGTCGGCAGCAGGAACCCGCACCGGAGGTGCTCATGGCCACGAAGGACGAGGGCGGTCAGAAACGCGCCACTCGCCAGTCCCAGGACGTCGAGGAGGTCGAGGACCTCGACACGTCGGACGTCCAGGAGCGGCAGGAGAAGCTGGACGAGGACGTGGACGACATCCTCGACGAGATCGACTCGGTGCTGGAGGAGAATGCCGAGGACTTTGTGCGTGGCTATGTACAAAAGGGTGGTGAATAGGGTAACTCACTACAGTATTGTGCCACCCCGCAAGAGATGCCCCGACTGTGGGCGCGATCTCCCCGTCGGCGACTTTGGCCGGAACCGAACGCTCAAGGACGGACTCCAGTTCTATTGCCGGGAATGTTGCTCCCGCCGTGGGGCCGAGATCTACCGCCGCAAGAGGGCTCGCCTCGGCAAGACAGTCCGAGAGAGGATCGCCGTTCCCGCCGGGCACAAGCGCTGCCCCGGCTGCCAGGAGATCAAGCCTCACTCGGACTGGCATCGAAACCGAGCCTCGCGTGACGGTTTCGTCGACCGTTGCAAGTCCTGTCGGCGTGCGGCCCAGCGGCAGCAACACCTCCGCAAGAAGTTCGGGCTCTCTGTCGAGGAGTGGGCCCGGCGCTCCGCGGAGCAGCACGACCTGTGCGCTATCTGTCGGAGTGCGCTGCCGACCGACACCGATCACGACCACGAGACCGGCCGCCTGCGAGGTCTCCTCTGCAACGGGTGCAACCTCGGGCTGGGCCACTTTCGTGACGATCCCGACCGCCTCTTGTCCGCGGTCGACTATCTGGCGCGGCACGGTCGAGTCGCCAAGGCGCCGCGGCGGTCAACGGTGATCGAGGTGTATCCCTACCGCGGGTTGCCGATCGAGGTCGCCGGCTTCCGGCACAGCGCCTGAGCCGGGAGCGAGCCCCCGCACACGACCGGCGCGGTTTCATGGCAGGGTGAACGCATGGACCTTCTCGCCGACGGTGGCCGGCTACCCCCCGCGTTCCTCGCCCCGGGCAGCAGCTCCTTCGCCGACCTCCTGGCCGCGCACCGCCCGGACATGCTCCCTGGCCGGCGCGTCGACCTCACCGCCGGCGTGACCGTCGACGCCCCGCACGGCACGACGATCGTCGCCGTCACCCACCCGGGCGGCGTCGTGATGGCCGGCGACCGCCGCGCCACGATGGGCAACATCATCGCCCAGCGCGACATGGAGAAGGTCTTCCAGGCCGACGACTACTCCTGCGTCGGCATCGCCGGGTCCGCCGGCATCGCGATCGAGCTGGTCCGGCTGTTCCAGGTCGAGCTCGAGCACTACGAGAAGATCGAGGGCACCACGCTGTCCCTCGACGGCAAGGCCAACCGGCTCAGCCTGCTCATCCGCAACAACCTCGGCATGGCGATGCAGGGCCTCGCGGTGGTCCCGCTCTTCGCCGGCTACGACGTCGAGTCCGACGACCCCGCCCACGCCGGACGCATCTTCTCCTACGACGTCACCGGCGGCCGCTACGAGGAGCACAGCTTCCACTCGGTCGGCTCCGGCAGCGTCTTCGCCCGCGGCGCGCTGAAGAAGCTCTTCCGCGACGACTTCTCCGAGGACGACGCGATCCTCGCCTGCATCCACGCGCTCTACGACGCCGCCGACGACGACTCCGCGACCGGCGGCCCCGACATGACCCGCCGGATCTTCCCCGTCGTCGCGGCGGTCACGGTCGACGGCTTCCGCAAGCTCGAGGACAACGACGTCGGCACCGTCACCCAGCGGGTGGTCGACGAGCGCATGACCAACCCCGGCGGTCCGCCCGCCCCGCTCCGCTGACCCCCTCCCGTCGTACGACGAAAGGCCGCGACCCCAAGTGACGATGCCGTTCGGTTACGTCTCGCCCGAGCAGGTGATGAAGGACCGCGCCGACTACGCCCGCAAGGGCATCGCGCGCGGCCGTTCCGTGCTCGTCCTCACCTACGCCGACGGCATGCTCTTCGTCGCGGAGAACCCGTCGAGCGCGTTGCACAAGGTGTCCGAGATCTACGACCGGATCGCCTTCGCCGCGGTGGGCAAGTACAACGAGTTCGAGAACCTGCGCCAGGCCGGCGTCCGGATCGCCGACTTGCGCGGCTACTCCTACGACCGCATCGACGTGACCGGCCGGATGCTCGCCAACACCTACGCGCAGGTGCTCGGCACCATCTTCACGACCGAGTCCAAGCCCTACGAGGTCGAGATCACCGTGGCGGAGGTGGGGGAGGCGCCCGCGGGCGACCAGCTCTACCGGCTGACCTACGACGGCAGCGTCGCCGACGAGCAGGGCTTCGTCGCGATGGGCGGCAACGCCGACGCCATCACCACGCGCATGCAGCAAGGGCACCGCGACGGCATGCCGCTCGCCGACGGCCTGCGGCTCGCGGTCGAGACCCTGGCCACCGCGGAGGGGGAGCCCCGTGCCCTGACCGCCAACCAGCTCGAGGTGGCGGTGCTCGACCGCAACCGGCCGCGGCGCAAGTTCCGCCGCATCGTCGGCGCCCAGCTGGAGTCGCTGCTCGGCGGCTGAGCGCCGGGCCGGGTTCGTCAGGCCTTGAACTCGACGGTGCCCTTGACCAGGTGCACGTGATGGAAGCCGTGCGTGTGCCGGAGGACGCGCAGCTCCTTGCGCAGATCCGTCACGGTCGTCTCGCCCGGCATCCCGCCCTGCGGGACGAAGCTGACCATCCCGAGCGCCTTGCCGTCGGCGTCCAGCGCGGGGGAGCCCACGCTGAGCTTGTCGGCCCGCCCGTCGATGAACATGCCGTGTGCCCAGCCGTGGTTCGTCGTACCGGTCGCCTGCGCGTCGGCCGGGGCGCCGTCGAGCAGCACCGTCAGCTGCTCCGGCGGCTCGGGCTCGGCGCGTGACAGGCCGGCCGGGCCGCCGACCACCGGCGTGGACGGGTTGACCCGCTTCACGTCGCGCCGGTCCAGCTGGATGAGGGACAGGTCGTTGTACGCGCACTTGTCGTCGTTCGTCTGCCCGTGCAGCTGCATCCGCACGAACGAGCTGTAGACGAGCGTGCCGTCGTGCCGTGCCCCCTGGATCTCGACCTGGTCGAAGCCGACGGGCACCTGGGCCTCCGAGCAGCCATCGGTCGGTTGCCCGTCGCTGACACCGGAGCAGGTGGCCGGGACCGCCAGGAAGACCTTGTGCCGCTGCTTGAGGACGAACCCGGCGACGCACTCGACGTCGGCGATCGTGACCACCGTGCCGGGGTGCACCCGGGCGGTGGTCGCCGGGGCCCATTTCCGGGCGGTCTCGGCGGCCGCCGACGGGGCGATCAACGCTCCGGCGATCGCCACCGCGGCTGCTGACGCGGCGGCCGCCAGGCGCGTGTGCGTCGACATCCGTCCGTCTCCCTTCCGCGACTGTGGCGTGCGTCACATTCTTCGGCATACCCGCCGGGTTTCCTCCTCACCTGCGAGTCAGAGGTGTCTTCGACCCCGCGCAACCCCCCGGATGCCTAGAGTGACGGCGTGGAGCGGCGGATCTTCGGCCTCGAGAACGAGTACGGCGTCACGTGCACGTTCCGCGGGCAGCGCCGGCTGTGCCCGGACGAGGTGGCCCGCTACCTCTTCCGCCGGGTCGTGTCCTGGGGCCGCAGCAGCAACGTCTTCCTCAAGAACGGCGCCCGGCTCTACCTCGACGTCGGCTCCCACCCGGAGTACGCCACCCCGGAGTGCGACGACCTCGTCGACCTCGTCACCCACGACAAGGCGGGGGAGCGGACCCTCGAGGGGCTGCTCATGGACGCCGAGCGGCGGCTGCGCGAGGAGGGGATCGCCGGCGACATCTACCTGTTCAAGAACAACACCGACTCGGCCGGCAACTCCTACGGCTGCCACGAGAACTACCTCGTCGGCCGGCACGGCGAGTTCTCCCGGCTCGCCGACGTCCTCATCCCGTTCCTCGTGACCCGGCAGATCATCTGCGGCGCCGGCAAGGTGCTGCAGACCCCGCGGGGCGCCGTCTACTGCGTCTCGCCAGCGCGCCGAGCACATCTGGGAAGGCGTCTCGTCGGCGACGACCCGCTCGCGGCCCGATCATCAACACCCGCGACGAGCCGCACGCCGACGCCGAGCGGTTCCGCCGGCTGCACGTCATCGTCGGCGACTCCAACATGTCCGAGACGACGACGCTGCTCAAGATCGGCACGACCGACCTCGTGCTGCGCATGATCGAGGCCGGCGTCGTCATGCGCGACCTCACGCTGGAGAACCCGATCCGCGCGATCCGCGAGGTCAGCCACGACATGACCGGCCGGCGGCGGGTCAAGCTGGCCAACGGCCGCGAGGCCAGCGCGCTGGAGATCCAGCTGGAGTACTTCGCCAAGGCGCGCGACTTCGTCCAGCGCCGCGGCTCGGACCCCGCTCGCCGAGCGGGTCCTCGACCTGTGGGAGCGCACGCTCAAGGCCGTCGAGAGCGGCGACCTCGGCCTGGTCGAGCGCGAGATCGACTGGGTGACCAAGTACCAGCTGATCGAGCGCTACCGCGACAAGCACGACCTGCCGCTGTCCTCACCCGCGGGTCGCCCAGATCGACCTCGCCTACCACGACGTCAGCCGGCGCCGCGGGCTGTACTACCTGCTCGAGCGGCAGCGGCGCGGTCGACCGGGTCACGAACGACCTGCGCATCTTCGAGGCGAAGTCGGTGCCCCCGCAGACCACCCGCGCCCGGCTGCGCGGCGACTTCATCAAGCGGGCGCAGGAGAAGCGGCGCGACTTCACCGTCGACTGGGTGCACCTCAAGCTCAACGACCAGGCGCAGCGCACGGTGCTGTGCAAGGACCCGTTCCGCTCCGTCGACGACCGGGTCGAGAAGCTCATCGCCAGCATGTAGCGGCCGGGGCGGGTCAGACGAGCTCGGCGAGGACGAGGGCCAGCGCGAGCAGCGCGACGGCGCCCAGACCGACGGCCATCTGGAGCAGCGAGCGGCTCGTCGGCATCGGGTGGCCGGACCGGATGGCGCGGTCACCGGCCCGCCACCGCCAGTAGGCGGACGCTCCCGCGAAGGCGCCCAGGGCGATGAGGACAGCGCCGAGGGCACCGCGCCGGTGGAAGGTCGAGAAGTCCGAGGCGACACCGACCACGCCGATGCCGGTGGCGAGCAGCGCGAGCGAGGTGCGGATCCACGCGAGGAAGGTGCGCTCGTTGGCGAGCGTGAAGCGGTAGTCCGGCTCGGCCGGCTCCTCGTCCTCCGGGGGGCTGCTCATCGCGGCACCGCCAGCCGGGTCGGCGTGCTGCGCCCGCGGAGGACGACCTCGCCGTCGATGCGCCAGCACCCGCGCTCCGGATCGCCGGCCGCGTCGACGGTGGTCGCGGCCACCAGCAGCCGCTCGGCCCGGGTCTTGGCGAGCTCGGTCAGGCGCGCCGCCTCGTTGACGGCGTCACCGACGACCGTGTACTCGAACCGCTCGCGTGCCCCGATGTTGCCCGCCACCACCGGCCCCGCGGACACGCCGATCGCAGCCGACAGGCCCCGAACCTCGACCAGGCGGTCCCGCAGCAGCCGGGCCGCGAGCAGCGCGCAGGCCTCGGCGTCGGCCCGGGGCTCCGGCGCCCCGAAGACGCAGAGCGCCGCGTCGCCCTCGAACTTGTTGACGAAGCCCCCGGTTCGGTCGACGACGTCGACGACGATGGCGAAGAACGCGTTCAGAGCCGTCACGACGTCGGAGGCGGGCCGGGTCGCCGCCATCTCCGTCGAGCCGATCACGTCCACGAAGAGCATCGCCGCGTTGACCTGCTCCCCGCCCAGCCGCACGCCCCGTTCGAGCGTCTGCCGGACCACGTCGACACCGACCTGCCGGCCGAACAGGTCGTGCAGCCGCCGCCGTTCGCGGAGGCCCTCGACCATCGCGTTGAAGCCGTTCTGGAGCTGACCGATCTGGCTGCCGTCGTACACCGGGACGCGTGTGTCGAGCGACCCGGACTCGACGTCGGCCATCGCCGACGTCACCGACTGGATCGGGTCGGCGACGGACTTCGCGGCGAACAGCATCGCGATCGTCCCGCTGAGCAGGCCGGCTGCGCCGAGGAAGATCAGGCCACCGGTCGACACTCCCTCGGCGCCGTGGTCGACCGCCATCAGGACCACGCCCAGCAAGGGGATGCCCGTGCCGATCATCCAGGCCAGCAGCAGCCGGCTGCGCACCCCGAGGACGTAGGGCGCGGACGGCAGGCCGGTGTCGAAGACCACGCGGTTGATCGGGCGCAGGATGCGCTCGGCCGCCAGATAGGTCAGGCCGCAGGTGCTGAGCCCACCCATGAAGATCGTCGCCGCCACGTCGAGGTCCTGGCTCCAGCCGAACCGCACGTTGATCGGCACGAAGACCAGAAGCGATCCCACCCACAGGCTCAGGTTGATGAGCGTCTGACGCAACGGGTGCCGGACGACGTACTGCCGGTCGTCCGGCGTGACCGCACGGCCGCTGTCGAGGAGGCGCTGGATCGGCAGGAAGGCGCGGGCGGACACCACGCACCCGGTGACGACGGAGAAGATCATGTAGGCGACGACCGCCACGACGTTGGCCTGGTCGAAGCGCTGGTGCGAGGGCAGCACGAAATCCAGGAACAGGAACACGATCGCGGCGCCGTCGACGTTCGCGATCGTCATGAAGAGGCCGAACCGCGTCTGGACGCGGCGGACGAGCCTTTGCGCGTCCACCGGCCGGGAGACGCCCGTGACGGCGGGGACGGCGGCGGTCACCCTTGCAGTGTGACAGCCGCGGCGCACACGCGGACCGTGCGATACCTCACAAAAGGGACGCGGTGTGCCGTCCGGCCGCGGCGGCGGCGAGGAAGTACGCCGGGTCGTCGTCGAGGCCGCGCCCCATCGACGACAGCCGCACCGGCGTCTCGCGCAGGGCGGGCAGCAACCCGTCGACCGGCACCTCGACGAGCCGGTGCCGGGCCGCGAACGTCGCACACGCGCGCCGGACCTCACCGCCCAGGGGTTCGTCGAGCAGCGGGACCACGACGTCCGCGGCGGCGAGGGCCACCCGCCCGAAGGCGGTGAGCGAGTGATGGGACAGCCCGCGGTGGCGCGGCCGTTCGTCGGCGCCGCTGACCCGCAGCGCGGCGACCGGCCGGCCGCCGAGGGTCGCCGCGGCGTTCACCGCCTCGCCGCTCGCCACCCCGCTGAACCCCCACCGGGTCCCGGTGCCGAGGTTGCCCGGTCCCTGGGTCACGACCGCGACGTCGGCCTCCAGCACCAGGCGGGCGGCCAGCAGGCCGGTGTGCACGGTGACGGCTTCGACGTCGCCGCCGAACGCCTGCCCGACGGTGACCGTCCCGGCCAGCCAACCGGCGTCGCGCAGGGCACTGACGGAGCCGGAGAACCAGATCGGCAGCGCACCCCCGTCGGACATGACGTAGGCGACGCGCGCGTGCCGGGCCGGGCGGCCCGCAGGCCGGCGAGCACGGCGGCGACGGCGGAGTGCAGGTCGGCGATCACCACGGGCATCCCGTCGAGGTCGTCGGCGTCCCGCAACCGCTCGTGGTGCGGCGAGCCCCTGCTCGTCCGCCGCCAGCACCGTCGCCTGCAGCGGGGTGTACCGCGCCTTCACGATGTGCCCGGGCTCGTCGCCGTCCGCCGGCAGCCGGTCCGGCACCGCCACGACCATCGCGAACCCGCCCGTGCCGAGGCCCTGGGCGAGAGCCGTCGACGTTGAGGAGGACGCGGTCCCCGACCTGGGGCGCCCCGACCAGCGGCACGTAGGCCAGCCCCGGCACCGGTCCGTCGGCGGTGTCGGCGGACACCTCGACGACGCCCGGCCGGTGGGCGCGGACCTCGGTCACCCGACCGTCGCGCCAGCGGATCACCCGCGGGACCCTATCGCCGCGCTGGTGGCGTTGTAGCGTGCCGACCCATGGCGGCACGGAGGACCGAGCGGCTGCTCAACCTCGTCATCTGCCTCCTGCACACCCGCTCGTTCCTCAGCGCCGAGCGCATCCGCACCCTGGTGGCCGGCTACGACGAGGCGCCGAGCGACGAGGCGTACAAGCGCATGTTCGAGCGGGACAAGGAGGACCTGCGCGACCTCGGCATCCCGCTCGAGACCGGGAGCAACAGCGCGTTCGACGACGAACCCGGCTATCGCATCGCCCGCCGCGACTATGCCCTGCCCGACCTGACGCTCGAGCCGGCCGAGGCAGCGGCGGTCGGGCTGGCCGCGCGCATGTGGTCCTCGGCGGCCATGAGCGCCGCGGCCACGCGCGCGCTGCGCAAGCTGGAGGCGGCCGGCGTCGAGGTGCAGCCGCTCCCGGAGGGGCTGCAGCCGCGGGTCGAGTCCGGGGGCAGTGCGTTCCCCGTCCTCGCCGAGGCGGTCCACGACGGCCGGGTGCTGGCCTTCGACTACCGCTCGGCCGGAGCGGCCGACCCGTCCACCCGGACCGTCGAGCCGTGGGGCGTCGTCTGGTGGCACGGCCGCTGGTACCTCGTCGGTCACGACCGCGATCGCAACGGCACGCGGGTGTTCCGGCTCTCCCGGATCGCGGGGGAGCCGACAGCGACCGGCGCGCAAGCACGCGGTCACCCGACCGGCAGGGATCGACCTGACCGCGGTGGTGGCGGCGTACGACGCCGCGGCGCCCGCCGCGGTCGCAGTGGTGCGCGTCCGCCGGGACCGGGGCATCGGGCTGCGCCGGCAGGCGCTCAACGTCAGCACCGACCACGCCGCGGGCGAGAACGACTGGGACCTCGTCGAGCTCGGCTACCTCGACCCCGGCCGGCTGGCCGACCAGGTGCTGCCCTACGGCCCGGACGCGGTCGTGCTGGACCCACCCGAGGCGGTGGAGGCCGTCGTCCGGCGCCTCCAGACGCTCGTGGGAGCCACGGAATGAGCCGACGGCGTGGACACCCCTCCTGGGTGGCGAGTGCGGCGGTGGTGGCGTGAGCGGCGCGGGCGATCACCTGCCGCGGCTGCTTGCGCTCGTCCCGTGGCTGCTGGCGCACCCGAACACCCCCGTGGCCGAGGTGGCGCGGGAGTTCGGGGTGCCGGAGCGGCAGATCCGGGCCGACCTCGACCTGCTCTGGATGTGCGGGCTGCCCGGATATGGCCCTGGCGACCTCATGGACGTCGTCTGGCAGGACGACCGCGTCAGCCTCTCGAACGCCGAGACCATCGCCCGGCCGCTGCGGCTCACCGCCGACGAGGCGCTGGCGCTCGTCGCCGCGCTGCGCGCCCTGCTCGGCGTGCCCGGCCTGGTGGAGACCGGCGCGGTGGAGTCCGCCCTGGCCAAGCTCGAAGCCGCCGCCGGCGGCGCGGTGCCGGGGGAGGAGGTCGCCGTCACGGTCGATGCCCTCACCGACCCGGACGTGGTCGCCAGCGTCGCCGACGCTCTGGCGTCCGGCCGGCGACTGCACCTGCGCTATTGGGTCCCCGCCCGGGACGAGGCGACGGAGCGGGACGTTGACCCGATCCGGATGTTCACCGCGGAAGGGACCCCCTACCTCGTCGGCTGGTGCCACCGGGTCGAGGACCTGCGCACCTTCCGGCTCGACCGCGCGCTCGCGGCCACGGTGCTGGACGTCGCGGCGGAGGTCGCGCCCGAGGTGCGGGAGCGGGTTCCCGACAGCACTTTGTTCGCTCCTGCCCCGGATGACCGGCTCGTCACCTTCGACCTCGAGCGGTCCGCGCGCTGGGTCGCCGACTACTACCCGTGCGAGGAGGTGCACGACCGCGGCGACGGCGGGCTCACGGTGCGCCTGCGGGCGCGGGACGACGCCTGGGTGGCGCGCATGGCCCTCGGCCTCGCCGGGCACGGCCGCCTGCTCGAGCCGGACGCGCTCGCCGTGTCGGTCCGGCAGACCGCGCGGGAAACCCTGGCCGCATACGGCCAGACGGCCGATCCCCGCTAGCCCGAACGCCCGCTGATCGGAAATCTCCCGTCAAGCATCCGGGTGGAGGTGCCGAACTCGTAAGCACCCAGCAAGTGCGGGACGGGAAAGGGGATGGCGGTTGTGACCACCATCAAGGCTTCGTGCCCCGGATGCGGTGAGGTCGAGCTCACCAGCGCCGACGTCACGCTGCGTGTCTGCAACCACGCGCCCCTGTCGTACTACTCCTTCCGTTGCCCCGGCTGCCGCGACGAGATCCGCAAGCCCGCGGACGACCACATCGTGTCCCTCCTCATGTCCGGCGGCGTTCGCGCCCAGGTCTGGGAGGTCCCGGCCGAGGCGCTCGAGCCCAAGGCCGGACCGTCGCTCACCTACGACGACCTGCTCGACTTCGTCATCCAGCTCGGTCGCGACGACCTGCTCTCCGCCCGGGCCACTGCTGCCGCTCACCGCTGAGCCCCTGCTTCTCCGGCCCCTCGCCACCCTTCCGGCGGGGGGCCGGCACCATGCCGCGTCTAGGCTGGCCCGGTGCTGTGGTGGGTGCTGTTCGGGGTGGCGCTGGGGGCCGTGGGGGTCGCGGTGCTCGGCGTGCTGGCCTACCGGCTCTGGCGCCAGCTGCGCGGCCTCGCGGGGGAGCTCTCCGCGGCCAGCGAGCGGCTGGCACGGGCCTCCGACGAGCTGCAACGGCTCTCTCCTCCCGGCTGAGGACCGGCTGACGGCGTAGGATCGAGGTATGGATCTTGGCCCGTGGGAGATCGCCATCATCGCGGTCGTCATCCTCGTGCTGTTCGGCTCGAAGAAGATGCCGGACGCCGCCCGCGCTCTCGGGCGATCGCTGCGCATCCTCAAGACCGAGGTGAAGGGCCTGAACGACGACGACGCTGACAAGGCGTCCGAGTCGACCGGCCCGCCCTCCGCACCGCCCGCGGAGCTCCCCGCCGCACCGGGTCCACCTGCCGCCTCGCAGTCGTCGACGACCAGCGCCGGTGACCGCAGCAACGAGCGCTGAGCCCGGCTAGCCGGTCGGTTCTCGTGGGGGTCGCGCCGTGCCGGTGAGCGGCGGCGTGCGCCGCCGGGGTGCCGCGGGGCGGCAGCCCGAGGACGCCCGGATGACGCTCAACGAGCATCTGCGCGAGCTGCGCCGGCGGGTGGTCATCTCGCTCGTCGCGGTCGCGATCGCGACCGGAGTGGCGTTCGGCTTCCACCACTGGCTGCTCGACGTCATCACCCGGCCCTACTGCGACCTCCCCGCGAGCTACCGCGCCATCCAGGGCCGGTGCGCGCTTGTCGTCGGCGGAGTTCTCGATCCGTTCAACGTGACCCTGAAGCTGTCCCTCTACGCCGGGCTGCTGCTGTCGTCGCCCGTCTGGCTGTGGGAGCTGTGGCAGTTCGTCACTCCCGGGCTCTACGACAAGGAACGCCGCTACGCGCTCGTGTTCGTCGGGACCTCCGTCGGCCTGTTCGCGGCGGGTGCGGTCGTCGCGTACGTCACGCTGCAGAACGGGCTGCACTTCCTGCTGAGCTTCGCCACCGGTGGCATCGCCTCGTTGCTCAACTTCAACAGCTACCTGTCCTACGTCGTGGCGATGGTGTTCGTGTTCGCCGTCTCGTTCGAGTTCCCGCTCTTCATCGTGATGCTGAACCTCGCCGGTGTCGTGAGCCACGCCCGGCTGCGGCGCTGGACGCGCGGCGTCGTGTTCGGCATCTTCTGCTTCGCCGCGATCGCCACCCCGAGCCAGGACCCGTTCACGATGCTCGCCCTGTCCGTCCCGATGTGCCTGCTGTTCGGAGGAGCTTTGCTTATCACCTTCGTGCACGACCGCCGCGCCGCTCGCCGGGGCGACACCTCGCCCTACGCGCATCTCTCCGACGACGAGCTGTCGCCGGTCGACGACGAGACACTGACGCCGTGACGACCAACCTCGCCCTTCTGGTCAACCCGACCGCCGGCAAGGGGCGGGCCGCGCGGGTGGTCGCCGACGTCACCGAGCAGCTCCGGAGCGACGGTGCCAACGTCGCCATCCTCGTCGGGCGGGACGTCGAGGACGCCAAGGCTCTCGCGCGCACGGCGGTGGACGACGGGGCCGATGCCCTGGTCGCGCTCGGTGGCGACGGGATGGTGCATCTCGCGCTCAACGTGGTCGCCGGCACGCCGACCCCGCTCGGGATCATCCCGGCCGGGACCGGCAACGACCTGGCCGCCACGCTCCGGCTGCCGGCGAAGGACCCGGTCGCGGCCGCCGGCGTACTCATGGACCGGTTGGGCGGCGGCGGCCCGCGGCCGATGGACGCGGTGCGTGTCGGGGACAAGTGGTTCGGCTGCGTCCTGGGTGCGGGCTTCGACTCGCGGGTCAACGACCGGGCCAACCGCATGTCCTGGCCGCGGGGCCGGATGCGCTACAACCTCGCGATGGTCGCTGAGTTACGCGTCTTCAAGCCGCTGCCGTTCGTGCTCGAGCTCGACGGCGAGCGGTGGGAGACGGAGGCGATGCTGGTCGCGGTCGGCAACGCCAAGTCCTACGGCGCCGGGATGCAGGTCACGCCGCACGCCGAGATCGACGACGGCGTGGTCGACGTGATGGTCCTGGGGCCGGTGTCGAAACCGGAGTTCCTCAAGACGTTCCCGCGGGTGTTCAAGGGCACGCACGTGAGCCATCCGGCAGTCACCGTGCGGCGGGCCCGGCAAGTGTCGCTGTCCTCCCCGGGGGTCACCGCCTACGCCGACGGCGAGTACCTCGCCGACCTGCCCATCACGTGCGAGACGGTGCCCGGCGCCGTCCGGGTTCTCGCCTGACCGAGGGATCGGCCCCCCACGTAGCCTGGGGGTCATGGCCAGCCCCGCGGAGCGGTACGCCGCGGCGCGCCGCCGGAGCGGCCGTCCCGAGCTGACCGAGTTCTCGCGTGACTACGGGTTCGACTTCGACGACTTCCAGACGCGGGCCTGCGAGGCGCTCGCCGACGGTCACGGCGTGCTGGTCGCCGCACCGACCGGGTCGGGGAAGACGATCGTCGGTGAGTACGCCGCGCACCTCGCGCTCACGACGGGTGGGAAGTGCTTCTACACGACGCCCATCAAGGCGCTGTCGAACCAGAAGTACCACGACCTCGTGGGCCGGCACGGCGCCGGCTCCGTGGGCCTGCTCACCGGTGACAACGCCGTCAACGGCGACGCGCCGGTCGTCGTCATGACGACCGAGGTCCTCCGCAACATGCTCTACGCCGGCTCCCCGGCGCTGCGCGGGCTGTCCTACGTCGTCATGGACGAGGTGCACTACCTGGCGGACCGGTTCCGCGGCGCGGTGTGGGAGGAGGTCATCCTGCACCTGCCGGACACGGTGACGCTCGTCTCGCTGTCCGCGACCGTCAGCAACGCGGAGGAGTTCGGCGCCTGGCTGCAGGAGGTGCGCGGCGACACGACGGTCATCGTCGAGGAGCACCGGCCGGTGCCGCTGTGGCAGTCGGTCCTCGTCGGCCGCCGGCTCTATGACCTGTTCGTGTCCCGCGAAGGTGCACGGGGTGTGGACGACGCGCAGGAGGACGTCAACCCGGCGCTCACCCGGCTGGCCAGCGAGGAGGAGCGGTTCGCCCGGACTCGACCGGACCGTCGCCCGCAACGCGGGGGGCACCGGCCCCGCAGCCGTGTCGGTGTCCCCAGCCGCCCGGAGGCCGTCGACAGCCTCGACCGGGCCGGGCTGCTGCCCGTCATCGTGTTCATCTTCAGCCGCGCGGGCTGTGACGCCGCAGTCCTCCAGTGCCTGCGTGCCGGCGTACGGCTCACCGAACCGGACGAGCGGGCTCGGATCCGTGCGCTGGTCGAGGAGCGGACCGGCCGACCTGCCCGACGACGACCTCGCCGTGCTCGGCTACGCCGAGTTCCTCGACGCGTTGCAGCGCGGGGTCGCGGCGCACCACGCCGGGATGCTGCCGATCTTCAAGGAGATCGTCGAGCAGCTGTTCAGCCAGGGGCTGGTGAAGGTCGTCTTCGCGACCGAGACGCTCGCGCTGGGCATCAACATGCCGGCGCGCAGCGTCATGCTCGAGTCGCTCGTGAAGTGGAACGGCGAGGCGCACGTCGACCTCACGCCGGGGGAGTACACCCAGCTCACCGGACGTGCCGGCCGCCGCGGCATCGACATCGAGGGGCACGGCGTCGTGCTGTGGACGCCCGGCTTCGACCCGCGGCACGTCGCCGAGCCTCGCGTCGACGCGCACCTACCCGCTTCGGTCGAGCTTCCGGCCGTCGTACAACATGGCGGTCAACCTGGTCGGCTCCTTCGGACGGGCCGCGGGCCGCGAGCTGCTCGAGTCGTCGTTCGCCCAGTTCCAGGCCGACCGCGCCGTCGTCGGGCTCGCGCGCCAGGTCAAGCGCAACGAGGAGGCCGTCGCCGGCTACCGCGAGGCGATGGAATGCCACCTCGGTGACTTCGCCGAGTACGCCGGGCTGCGACGCTCGCTCAAGGACCGGGAGGCCCAGCTCGCGCGGGAGGGGGCCGCGCAGCGCCGGGCCGCGGCGGCGCGGTCGATCGAGCGGCTCCGGGTGGGCGACGTCATCCGCGTCCCCGCCGGCCGGCGACCCGGGCTCGCGGTGGTGGTGGACCCGCACGGCGGCGCCACCGCGGGAGACCCGCACCCGGTGGTGCTGACGGCCGACCGGCAGGTCAAGCGGCTGTCCGTCGTCGACTTCCCGACACCGGTCGAGCCGCTGTCGCGGGTGCGGCTGCCGAAGGGGTTCAACCCGCGCTCGCCGCAGTCCCGTCGCGACCTCGCCTCGACGCTGCGCAACCTGGGGCTCGACGACCCCGGTGGCCGTCCCCGGCGCGACCGGTCCGCCGCTGCGGACGACGCCGAGATCGCCCGGTTGCGCACCGCGATCCGGCGGCACCCGTGCCACGGCTGCGCCGACCGCGAGGAGCACGCCCGCTGGGCCGAGCGGCTCGACCGGCTGGAGCGCGACACCCAGCAGCTCGAGCGCCGGGTGGACAGCCGGACCAACACCATCGCGCGCATGTTCGACCGGGTCTGCGGGTTGCTCGAGTCCCTCGGCTATCTCGACGCCGATCAGGTGACCGCCGCGGGCGCGGTGCTGGCGCGGATCTACTCCGAGTCCGACCTCGTCATCGCCGAGTCCCTGCGCGCCGGCGACTGGGACGAGCTCGACGCGGCCGAGCTGGCCGCGGTCTGCTCGACGCTGGTCTACGAGGCCCGGCGGGACGACGACGTGGCGCCCCGGCTGCCCCCCGGCGCGGTGCGCGCCGCCGTCCAGCGGCTGCAGCGGCTCTGGGGGGAGCTCCGCGACGCCGAGCACGACGCCCGGCTGGATTTCCTGCGCGAGCCGGACCTCGGTTTCGCGTGGGCGTCGTGGCGCTGGGCGACGGGCGCT
Organism: uncultured Actinomycetota bacterium; assembly: GCA_963835405.1. GTDB lineage: Bacteria > Actinomycetota > Actinomycetes > JAFAQI01 > JAFAQI01 > CAWIFV01. The sequence goes on along the minus strand of CAWIFV010000003.1, from coordinate 242,378 downwards.
CCGCTCGATCAGGTGCTCGTCGACGTGGCGCAGGCCCCGGGCGACTTCGTCCGGTGGATGAAGCAGCTGATCGACCTGCTCGACCAGGTCGCGGACGCCGCCCCCGAGCAGTCGCCCGTGCGGCGGACGGCCACCCAGGCCGTGCGGCAGCTCCGCCGTGGCGTGGTGGCCTACTCCACGGTGGCCTGAACCGCGGCGAGGAGCCGGTTGAGCGGGGACTCCAGACCCCAGCGGTCGGACAGCGCCAGCAACGACTCGGGGTCCCGTGGCGCCCGCGGGAGCCGGTCCTCGTGGTCGGGCAGCGGGACATCGCACGCGACCCGGACGACCGCCGGCGCTCGCTCGAGGTAGTCACGGGCGGCGAGGACCTTGGCGCGCGACCCGGCCGGGAAGCCGGCGCCGTCCCCGGTCTCGGCCGCGGCGACGATGGCCTCGACGGTGCCGAACCGTCCGACGAGCGCGGCGGCGGTCTTCTCGCCCGACGCCGGGGACACCGGGCAGGCCGTCCGACGGATCCCCGCGCAGGGTGGCGAACTCGGCGTATGAACGGCCCGGGATGCCGTACTTGGCCGTGACCGCCGCCTCGTCCCACGGGGTAGCCGAGCCGACCCCCTTCGCGGTGTAGATGACACGCACCGGCCGGTCGTCGCGCACCAGCTGGAACAGGTCGCGGTCGCCGGTCACGATGTCGACGGCACAACCCGCGACGGTGGCGAGTGTCCCGATCACGTCGTCCGCCTCGTAGCCCTCGACACCGAGGCGGCAGACACCCAGTGCGTCGAGCACCTGCTCGATGACGGGGACCTGCACCGCCAGCGCGTCGGGTGTCTGGTCGCCGCCGCCGGGACCGACGCGATGTGCCTTGTACGACGGCAGCGCATCCACCCGCCAGGCGGGGCGCCAGTCGGCGTCCATCGTGGCGACGAGCCGGGTGGGAGCGCGGTCGCGAACGAGCCGGGCGATGAAGTCGAGCAGCCCGCGGACGGCGTTGACCGGGGTGCCGTCCGGCGCGGTCACCGACTCCGGCACGCCGTAGAACGCGCGGAAGTACAACGACGGCGTGTCGAGGAGCAGCAGCAGCTCCCGTCCCGATGCCATGACCGAACCCTAGGGCCCGGCCGTGCGCCTCAGGTGCCGACCACGACGTTCCACTGCCGGATCTGCCATCCGGTGACGAGCCCGTTGACGACGTAGGGATCGGCGTCGACGAACCGCCGTAGCACCGACTCGTCGTCGGTCGACCAGACCAGCAACGCGCGGTCGGAGGGCTCGGCGAAAGCGCCCGCTGAGGCGAGCTCGCCGCGCTCGTGCGCCGCCCGCGCGAGCGCGAGATGCTCGTCGCGCAACGGGCCGCGACGGTCGAGGTAGTCCTCGGCGAGGTCGTAGATGAGCACCAGGTGCATGTCCGGGAGTCTCTCGCCTAGCCTGACGGGCGTGAGCACCAGCACTCCGGCCGAGGTCCTGACCGACCGGCTCCAGCGAGCCGCCGCCGCTGCCGGCTCGGCCGGGATCGACGCGCTGCTCGTCACGCCGGGTGCCGACCTGCGCTACCTCGCGGGGTACGACGCGGTCCCGCTCGAGCGGCTCACCTGCCTGCTCGTCCCGGCTCGTGGCGAGCCGGTGCTCGTCGTCCCGCGGCTGGAGCGGGCCGCCGCGGAGGCGAGCGGTGCCGACCGGGTGGTGAAGGTGGTCACCCATGAGGAGACCGACGACGCTTTCGCTCTCGCGACCGGGCTCGTGCGCGACGCGCTCCAGGCTGACCCCGCGCGGGTCGGCGTGGCCGACCGGATGTGGGCCGAGCAGGTCTTGCGGTTCCGGCGGACGATGCCGGCGGCCGAGCAGGTGACGGCCGGCGAGGTGCTGCGCGCCCTGCGTTTGCGCAAGACCGCTGATGAGATCGCCGCGCTCCGCCGCGCCGGCGCCGCCATCGACGCCGTGCACAGCCGCATGGGGGAGTGGCTGCGGCCGGGCCGCACCGAGCGCGACGTCGCGCGGGACATCGCGGTGGCCATCACCGACGCCGGGCATGCGCGCGTCAACTTCGTCATCGTCGCCAGCGGGCCCAACGGGGCGAGCCCGCACCACGACTGCAGCGACCGGGTCATCGAGACCGGCGACCCGGTCGTGGTCGACATCGGCGGCACGATGCCCGACGGCTACTGCTCGGACTGCACGCGGACCTACGTCGCCGGTGGCCCTCCGGACGCGGAGTTCGCTCGCTACTACGCGGTGCTGCTCGAGGCGCAGCTCGCATCCTGCCGATCGGTGCGACCGGGCGTGAGCGCGCAGAGCGTCGACTCCGCCGCCCGCGACGTCATCGCGGCGGCCGGATACGGCGAGCACTTCCTGCACCGGACGGGACACGGGATCGGGCTGGAGGAGCACGAGGAGCCCTGGATCGTCGCCGGGAACGAGACGGTGCTCGAGCCCGGCATGTGCTTCTCGATCGAGCCGGGCATCTACCTCGCCGGACGCCACGGAGCGCGGATCGAGGACATCGTCGCGGTGACCGGCGACGGGGTGGACCGGCTCGACACGATCGACCGCGACCTCGTCGTACTGGAGTGAGGGGTGTCATGCCGCTGAGCCCCACCGACCGCGAGCTGCCGAACGACGAGGCCCGCGAGCTGCTGGCGCTGACGCGACAGCTCGCGACGGAGGAGCTGGCGCCGCGGGCCGCTGAATTCGAGGAGCGCGGCGAGTGCCCGCGCGAGGTGTTCCGCACGCTCGGCCGCAGCGGGTTGCTCGGGCTCGCCTACCCGGAGGAGTTCGGCGGCGGCGGCCAGCCCTACGAGGTCTACCTGCAGGTCCTCGAGGAGCTGGCGACCGGCTGGGCGGCGGTCGCGCTGGGCGTCAGCGTGCACACGCTGTCGTGCTATCCGCTGGCTGCGTTCGGCACCGACAAGCAGCGCAAGCGGTGGCTGCCGGACATGCTCGGTGGGGAGCTGCTGGGTGCCTACTGCCTGTCCGAGGCGACGGCGGGATCCGACGCCGGTGCGCTGCAGGCGCGAGCGCGGCGCGAGGGCGACCACTACGTCGTGGACGGGACCAAGGCGTGGGTGACCCACGGCGGGGTCGCCGACTACTACGACGTGTTCTGCCGGACGTCGGACGACAGTCGCCGCGGCATCTCGCTGCTGCTCGCGGATGTATCGACTCCCGGCCTGCACCCGCAGCCGCCGGAGCGCAAGATGGGTCTGCGTTCGTCACCGACCGCGCAGATCGTGCTCGACGGCGCGCGGGTGGATGCCGACCGTCTGATCGGCGGTGAGGGGGAGGGCCTGCGCATTGCGCTGTCCGCCCTCGACGGGGGTCGCCTCGGCATCAGCGCGGTGGCGACCGGGGTGGCGCAGGCGGCACTCGACGCCGCCACTGCCTACGCGCGGGAACGCACGCAGTTCGGCAAGCGGATCGTCGACTTCCAGGGCGTGTCCTTCATGCTCGCGGACATGGCCACCGGGGTGGAGGCGGCCCGTGCCCTTTACCTTGCGGCCGCGAGGCGACGCGACGCGGGCAAGCCGTACGGTCCGCAGGCGTCCATGGCGAAGCTGTTCGCGACCGACAACGCGATGAAGGTCACCACCGACGCGGTGCAGGTGCTCGGCGGCTACGGATACACCACCGAGTTCCCGGTCGAGCGCTACATGCGCGAGGTGAAGGTCATGCAGATCTTCGAGGGAACCAACCAGATCCAGCGCATGGTCATCGGCCGTCACCTGGCCGCTGACCAGCGGTAAGCGCTGATCTTCGCCGCTATGACCACGTTTCGGTGCGACACGCCGCCCAGGTGGTCACGGCGGCGAAGATCTGTGCGTCTTGGTGCGGGCCACGGCCGAGGGTACGGCGGCAGGCAGGCGCCTGAGACGATCACCGTGTGCAGCTGACGGCGCAAGAGCTTCTCACCGTTCCCAACGGGCTCACGCTCGCCCGCCTGGCTATGACGCCGTGGGTCGTCAAGCGGCTCCACGACGACCCGCACACATGGCCGATAGCCGCTGCGTTTGCGTTCTCCGACAACTTCGACGGGATCCTCGCCCGTGCCGGGGAGACCCGCCCGCACCTCGCCCGGCTGGGGTTCCGCACGTCCGAGTTCGGCCGGAAGGCAGATCCGCTCACCGACAAGGTCTTCACCGCCGCCGTTGTCGGAGCCGGCATGCACAACGGCGTCATCCCGCTCGCGCTCGGCGCCACGTCACTGGTGCAGAAAGCAGCGGCCAGCGCCGTGACGGTGTGGAACGAGTCCCGCGGCGTGGAGATGGCGGTGACCCGGGTCGGCAAGCGTTCGGAGTTCGCCACCAACATGGCGTACGGCGTGTTGTTCATCGCCACCAGCCTCCGGCCGGAGCAGCGCCGCATCGTGCGGCCGATCGCCACCGCCATCGGTGCGGCGGGAGTTGCCGCCGCGGCGTACGCCGCCTACACGTACTGGCGTGACGGCCGTCGCGCGATGCGGCAGTAGACCCACCCACGGCCCCACGCCAGGAACGTGTGACCGAGCGCAACCCGGCCCGGGCCCCGCCCAACCGTGCAGGTGACGACGACCACGTGCACCGGGTTACTTCGCGGGGAGGCGTCCGCCCGGTGCCGGCTGGGGTGCGGGCGGTACCTCGGCGGCCACGTGCCCGGGGTCGGTCCCGCCCGCGTCCAGCCGGAACGGCGGGTACTCGTCGCGCATGAGTGCCACGTAGGCGAGGACCCGGTAGCACCAGCGGTCGAAGCCCAGCACCAGATCGAACAGGTCCTGCGGGTACCGGCCGGTGAAGGCCAGGACGACGGCTGCGACGACGGCCAGGATCCCGATGAGGTTCCCGGCGTGCAGCCCGAAGCCGCCGGCCAGCACGCCCACGATCAGCAGGTGCGGCAGGGCCAGCAGCCACCACTTGACGAGGACCAGGCCTCGGCTGAGTCGCTGCGGGTAGTCGACGGTGAAGTCGGCCGGGTACGACGGGTCCGGTTGCAGGCTGAACGGTGGGTAGCGGTCGGTGCCGAAAGCACTGATCGAGTAGAAGCCGACGCGCCAGGTCCAGCGCATCACGCCGACGTTGAAGTCGAAGATCGTGCGCGGGTAGCGACCGGTCAAGAGGATGTTCACGCCGGCGACGAAGGTGAGGAGCACCGTCGCCAGCCACAGGAACGCCAGCACCACCACGTGCGGGATGACCAGCAGCCACTTGGCCAGCCACAGCCACCGCGAGGTGGCCGGGTCGAGTGAGCCGTCGAGTCGGGCAGGGTAGCTCGGGTAGGTCGGGGAGTTCGGGTAGGTCGGGGAGTTCGGGTAGCTCACGGGATCACCTCCAGCCGGCGGCCCACGGCAGACGGGCCTGTCGCCGCCGAACGGCCACGGGCGTGCCGCCTCCGACCCCATCGCACGGCGGGTCGCAGCCGCAAGGGCCGAAGGTCACACTCGCCGGCGGTCCGGCCGGAGGGTGAGCCTGCTGGGAGCGCGGGCCCGTCAGGGGTGCAGGTGGGTGAGGAGATAGCCCAGGTCGAACAACCACAGCGCCGAGGCCACGGCGACGAACCCGGTGACCGCGGCCGGGCCCTGCAGCGGCGACCGCCGCGGCAGCTCGGCCGGGGATTGTGCCAGGTCGATCACCCAGCTGACCTCACCGGCCGCGTGAGCTCGCGCCGCGCTGCCGGACCTGACCGGTCCGTTGCGCACCGCGTGACGTGCTGGTTTGCCGCGTGCCATGACACACCTTCCCCCGAACGGTGTTGCATGGGTGGTCTCGCCACTCGCTCCCCGCACCGGCAGGCGACCGAATCTCTCCGTGCACCGTGATCGGTGTCGGTGGGGCCGGTGCGGATCGTCACGTCCCCGGGACTTTCCCGTGCGACCTTTGTATCCGCGGGTCCGGATCGGAACAATCCGCCAAACAGAGCAACATCGCATGGCGACGTCACGAGCGCGGGACGCGGCCGCCACTACCCGGCGGTGGCTGCGGAGGGGACCAGGCCCTAACCACCCGAATGGGCGGCTCAAGCCGACGCCTCCTGCCGCCGAAGCCTTCAATGTCCCCGGCAACCGTCGGGGATACGGGACACGGTGATCCGAGCGACCCTCACCGACCCCGCCGTAGCGCTTGGCGGGGCACGGAGACATACGGTCGCCTAGGTCGTTCGGGGAGTGAGTGGCGAGACCGGCCTGACCGGACGGGGCAACAGCCCCTAACGATCGGGAGCACTCCATGCGCACGGTCCTGGGCAGGTCGGCGGGGCGCGCCGCGTTCATCCTCGTCACTGCGGGGATGGTGGGCAGCGCAGCGCTCCCCGCCGTACCCGCTGCTGCGGGCGCGGCACACCACCGCACCTCGGTGCACCACCACCGGTCGGACGTTCGGATCGGCCACGCCGTGAAGTACGTCCGGGACGCGGATGGAACGGTGCACCGGGTCCGCTAGACGCAGCGTGAAGGCGCCGCCTTCGCCGGCTCGACCGGTAGGGGCGGCGCCTTCAGCCATTTCCCGTCCCGGTGCCTTATGGTCAGCGGTCGTGGAGGACCTCGACCGGCAGATCGTGGCCCTGCTCGCTGCCGACGGTCGGCGCAGCTTCACCGACCTCGCCCGCGACACCGGTCTGTCCGTCTCGGCGGTGCACCAGCGCGTACGACGGCTGGAGAAGCGCGGCACGCTGCGGGGCTACCGGGCAGTCCTGGACCCGGAGGCCATCGGCCTGCCGTTGACGGCGTTCGTCTCCATCAAGCCCATCGATCCGGCGGCTCCGGACGACGCCCCGGAGCGCCTCGCCTCACTCACCGCGATCGAGGCCTGTCACAGCGTGGCGGGGGAGGAGAGCTACATCCTCAAGGTCCGGGTCGCGGGGCCGGCCGCGCTCGAGGACCTCCTGCAGGAGATCCGCGCCGCCGCCAACGTCTCGACCCGCACGACCGTCGTGCTGTCGACGCCGTACGAGGGACGTCCACCCGCGCTCTGACCGCGGAAACGCTGGAGACACACCGAATTCGGCACTTGCGACATCCGGGGCAAGTCGGGCATGGTGGGCGGCGCCCGAGGTCCGGATCGCTGCATCCGGACCCGCCGCAATTCGGAGGGGTCTTCCAGCGTTGCTCGTCCCGTCGTCGCGTGCTGCCCTGCCGCTGGTCGCCTCGTTGTTCGCCTGGTTCGCCCCTTTCGGCTTGGTGGCCGCGGACGCGGGGACGGTGAGCCGGGCGAGGTTCGTCTCGGACACGAACGACGCCCGCGTCGCGCACGACCGGCGGGTCTACCGCCAGCGCGACCACCTGACGCGGGTCGCGCAACGCTGGGCGGAGTGGATGGCCGACCACCACACGCTGCGCCACAACCCCTCCCTGACGACGCAGGTGGGCAACTGGCGCGCGATCGGCGAGAACATCGGCCGCGGACCCGGCGAGCCGGCGATCCAGCGCATGTTCATGCGCTCGACCGAGCACCGGGACAACATCCTGTCCCGAACGTTCACGCAGATCGGTGTCGGGACCGCCCGTGACTCCGACGGCCGGCTCTACGTCGACGAGGTCTTCCGCCGCCCCGAGTGAGCCGCGTGCCGGCCGTCAGGCGCGCGCCAGCGCGGCCGCGGCATCCCTGCTCGCAGTGGCGGCCGCGGCGTCGTAGGCCCGCTCCCCGCCGTGCTCGGCCCACCACCGGCGACCTTCGGCGGGCAGCGTGGCGATCGGGTCGTAGTACTCGTAGAGCCGGTCCAGCGCGTCCGGGTCGTTGCTCTCGACCGAGGTCCGGTAGTTCTTCGTCCAGTACGAGATGCCTCGGGTGCGGTCGTAGTCCTCGAGCTGGTGCACCCACCGCTTCCCGACGTACGGGACGTCGCACACGATCCGGGGCGTGGCGAAGCCGGGCAGGTAGCCCATGATCGCGTGTTGGAGCGCCTGGGCCTCGTGTACGGCGACACGCCAGTGCTCGCTGCCCGGGATCATGTCGCACATGTAGAAGTAGTAGGGGAGGATCGACGCCTCGTCCTGCAGGGCGAAGCAGAGGTCCAGGAGGTCCTTCTGGGTCGCGTTGACGCCGCGGAGCAGCACCCCCTGGTTGCGCACGTCGCGGATGCCGGTGTCGAGCATCGCCTGGGCCGCTCGGGCGACCAGGGGCGTGACCGACTGCACCGAGTTGACGTGCGTGTGGATCGCGATGCTCGCTCCACGGGCCCGCGCGGTCGCCGCCAGCCGCTCCATCCCGGCCCGGACGTCGTCCTGCAGCCAGTGCTGCGGCAGCCCCATCAGCGCCTTGGTCGCGAGGCGGATGTCGCGGATGTTGTCGATCTCCAGCAGCCGGTCGATGAACGACTCCAGCCGGGGCCAGGGCAGGTTGGCCACGTCTCCGCCGGAGACGACGACGTCCCGTACGCCGGGCGTGCGCTGCAGATAGCGGACCATCTCGTCGAGCCGGTCCACGGGCTTGCGCGTGAACTTGTGCTTGTCCACCTGCGGGGTGGAGTTGCCGACGAGGTCCATCCGGGTGCAGTGCCCGCAGTACTGCGGGCAGGTGGGCAGCACCTCCGCGAGCACCTTGGTGGGGTAGCGGTGGGTGAGGCCTTCGACCGCCCACATCTCCGCCTCGTGCAGGGAGTCACGGCTGGCGTGCGGATGGCTCGGCCAGTCCGGGTCGCGGTCGGAGAAGACCGGAAGCATGTAGCGGCGGACCGGGTCGGCGTACATGGCCGCGGTGGTCGGCACCTGGTCGGGGACCATCGTGTTGAGCATCTGCGGTGGCACGAGCAGCGACATGGTCGCCCGCTCGCGACTGGTCGCGGTCGAGGTCGGCGTAGAACCGCTCGTCGAGCAGGTCGCCGTAGACTCCCCGCAGCTGCCGGATGTTCTTGACACAGTGGGCGCGTTGCCACTGCGCCGACTCCCACTCGGACACGGTGACGTCCCGCCAGCCGGGCAGCCGCCGCCAGTCGGGCTCGCTCAGCGGGCGGCGTCGGTAGGTGTAGGGCTGTTGCACGTGGCACCTCCCGCTCCGGCTCGCGCGTCCGTCCGGTCATCCCGGCTTGGCATACCCCTACGATACGGAGAACATACGGCCATGGGAATCATCGGCAGGATGATTTCCCGTCTGGACCCGCAATCATGGTCCTATCTTGGACAGAAGGGGCGCATCAGGTGACTCGGGGTCAGGGATCGGCGATCGGTCTGCACCGGGTGCTGGACCCGGTCGGTGTGCTGCCCCAGGCCGCGATCCGGCTCGACGCGAGTCCCGAGCTCTGGGACGACGAGGTGCGGGTCCGGGTGGAGCACCTCAACCTCGACGCCGCCTCGTTCCGCCAGCTCAGCGAGGCCCACGGCGGCGACCGCGAGGGCCTGCGGGCCGACGTGGTGCGGATCGTCGCCGAGCGCGGCAAGATGCACAACCCGGTCACCGGCTCGGGCGGGATGCTCGTGGGCGTGGTGGCGGAGGTCGGGCCGGCCTCGCCGCTGGGCCTGTCGGTGGGGGAGCGGGTCGCGACGCTCGTCTCGCTGACCCTGACCCCGCTCGTCCTGGCCGATGGCCTGAGCCGGTGGTCCGGGGACTCCGAGCAGGTGCCGACCACCGGCCACGCGATCCTGTTCGGCCGGTCGGTCGCGGCGAAGCTCCCGGACGACCTGCCGGTGCCGCTCGCCCTCGCGGTGCTGGACGTCTGCGGGGCCCCCGCGCTCACCGCGCGCGTGGTGGCCGGCTACGACCGCCCGCGCGTGCTCGTGCTCGGCGCGGGGGGCAAGAGCGGAGCACTGGCGATGGCGGCGGCGCGTCGCAGCGGGGCGGCCGAGGTCGTCGGCCTGGTGCCCGGGCGGGCGGAGGCGGATGCCGTGTCGGCCACCGGCCTGGCCGACACCGTCGTCGTCGCCGATGCCCGGGATCCGGTCGCCGCGACCACCGCGGCGGGGCCACCGGCCGACGTCACCGTCGTCTGTGTCGACGTGCCCGGCGTGGAGGGCGCAGCCGTGCTCGGCACCGCCAGCGGTGGCACCGTGATCTTCTTCTCCATGGCGACGTCGTTCCAGGCGGCGGCACTGGGTGCGGAGGGGCTGGCGGCGGACGTGACGATGCTCATCGGCAATGGCTACGTTCCCGGCCACGCGGAGCTGGCGCTCGATCTTGTCCGCACCGAGCCCGGCGTGCGAGGACTGTTCGCCCGGCGCCTCGGCGATCTCGACCTTGACTCGAGGGTCAGCCGATGACCGGCATGAAGAACCCCATCGACCTCGATCCCCGCCTGGTACGTCGGGCCCGACGGCTGGCCGAGCGGGCCGCCGCACCGGTGATCGAGCTCGCGCGCACCCATACGACCACCTCGGTGGAGCGGGCCGTGCTCCGGCTGGCGGGGCTGGGCGGCGCGGACGCGCAGGGGATGCCCTGGGTCAACCGGCTCACCGACACCGTCGCCGCCCAGGTCGGGCTCGAGCACGGTGTCGCCCTCCCCGTCTTCGACGCGCTGCTGACCGGGGGGCACGCCGACCTGGCCACGCTCGCCGAGAAGGCCGCGGCCGGCGCAGTGACGTTCCGGCTGCCCGCCGGCCGGGCCGCCCAGCGGGCGCGGGCCGCCGCCCGCCGCGCGGCCCGGGCGGGGCTGACGCGGATCGATCGCAACCGCAGGGAGCGTGATCGGCTGCTGCGCCGCCTCGGCGACCCCCCGAAGCCGTGGATCTACCTGATCGTGGCCACCGGGGACATCCACGAGGACATCCCGCAAGCGCAGGCGGCGGCACGGGCCGGGGCCGACATCATCGCGGTCATCCGCTCCACCGGACAGTCCCTGCTCGACTACGTCCCGGAGGGCGCGACCCGGGAGGGGTTCGCGGGCACCTACGCCACCCAGGAGAACTTCCGGCTGATGCGCGCGGCGCTCGACGAGGTCTCCGCCGAGCTGGGGCGCTACGTCCGGCTCACCAACTACGCCTCCGGCCTGTGCATGCCGGAGATCGCGGTCCTCGCCGGGCTCGAGCGGCTCGACATGATGCTCAACGACTGCATGTACGGCATCATCTTCCGCGACATCAACCCCCGTCGTACCTTTATCGACCAGCGGTTTAGTCGACAAATCCATGCGCGTGCCGGCATCGTCATCAACACCGGCGAGGACAACTACCTGACCACCGCGGACGCGGTCGACGCCGCCCACACCGTGGTGGTGAGCCAGCTGCTCAACGAGCGGTTCGGGCTCGAGGCGGGACTGACGGACCGGCAGCTGGGCCTCGGGCACGCCTTCGAGATCAACCCGGAGGTGCCGGAGCAGTTCCGGCTGGAGCTGGCGCACGCCCAGCTCGTGCGGCAGCTGTTCCCGCACGCGCCGCTGAAGTACATGCCGCCCACCAAGCACATGACCGGCGACGTCTTCTTCGGCTACCTGCTCGACGCCTTCTTCAACCTCGCCGGGGTGCTCACCCGGCAGGAGATCATCCTCGTCGGCATGATGACGGAGGGGATAGTGACGCCGTTCCTGTCCGACCGCGACCTGGCGCTGGCGAACGTCCGCTACGTCCGGGACGCGTGCGCCGGCCTGGCCGAGGACTTCGCGCCCGCCCCGGGCGGTTTCGTCGCGACCCGCGCCCGCCAGGTGCTGGGGGAGGCGGTGGAGCTGCTGGAGCGCATCGCCGCCGAAGGGCTGTTCGAGGCCATCGCGGACGGCACGTTCGGCGTGACCCGCAGACCCGCCGACGGCGGGCGGGGAGGCGAGGGTGTCGTGCGCCGGGCCGAGGGCTACCTCAACCCGGCCGGCGAGCTGCTGGAGGGAGCGAGCGATGGCTGACCGACCCCGGGCCGAGGACCCGCCGCGGCACGTCCGCGCCTACGGCGACACCACCGGCGACGGGATGGTGCAGCTGTCGTTCACGCTGCCGGTCGCGCCCGGGCCGCGCGCGGAGGCGGCGGGCGAGCTGTTCGCGCGGCGGATGGGGCTCGACCCGGCCATGGTCGTGCACGCGAAGGGCATCGGTGAGCGCTTCACCTTCTTCGTCGTCTACGGCCGATCGCCCGTGGTCGTGGACCTCGACGAGGTCCACGTGGCGGAACGCGAGTTCCCCTTGCTGACGGCGAAAGACATCAACCTCGAGATCAGGTCGAGGCTCGGGCGCCGCCTCGTGGTGATCGGTGCGGCGGTCGGCAGTGACGCGCACACCGTCGGCCTCGACGCGATCCTCAACGTCAAGGGCTTCGCCGGCGAGAAGGGGCTGGAGTCGTTCCGCGAGATCCGCGTGGTCAACCTCGGCGCTCAGGTCGACCCCGAGGCGCTGGTGGACCGGGCGGTGGCCGAGGCCGCGGACGCGGTGCTCGTGTCGCAGGTGGTCACCCAGCGCGACGCCCACGTCCAGCACGTCCGGGCCGTGGCCGCGGCCCTGCGCGAGCGCTGGCCGGACGGCCGGGAGCCGCCGCTGTTCCTCGTCGGCGGGCCGCGCTTTGCCGCCGGCACCGCTCCCGGCCTCGGTGCCCACCGGGTGTTCACGAAGGGCACGACACCGCGCGAGGTCGCGTCGTACCTCGTGCACGCGCTGTCCGCACCGAGGACGGCGCCGTGGGAGGCGCTGCCGGAGGCCGCTGACCGGGCCGGAGCCGGACGATGACGGCCACCGTCGGGACGTCGGTCGTCCACCGCCGCTACGTGCCCTACGGGCACGCCCACTACGGCGGCGGTCTCGTCGACGGCGCCTACGTGCTCGCCCTGTTCGGCGACGCCGCCACCGAGCTGTGCATCCGCACCGACGGGGACGAGGGCCTGTTCGCCGCCTACGACGACGTGGCGTTCCGCGCCCCGGTCCGGGCCGGCGACGTGCTCGAGGTCACCGCGACGCTGGACCGGGTCGGCCGGCGCAGCCGCGGGGTGGCCTTCGCCGCCGTCGTGGTCTGCCGGGCCGAGCCCGGGTCCGGGCCGAGTGCCGCGGCGGTCCTCGACCCGCCACTCGAGGCCGTCGTGGCCCACGGCACCGTGGTCGTGCCGGCGTCCTGATCGCCCCGCTTCGGCCACCTCGTCCACGCTCGACCTCCTCCGTTCGGACTATTTCTGCCGGCTTCTTGGCGCGATTGGTGATTGTTGATCAGGCCTCTGACCTGCATGTTTGGACAACGTCGCAGGTCAGGCGGGTATTGACAGCCTCCGCGCCCGGGCGGCTAAGTTCCCCGACGTCCACCGCAGGGACGCACGGCCGACGAGGGCGTCACACCGTCAACCCGGCTGGCCAGGACCGGCGAAGCGAGCACCCCGTCGCCGGGCGGGTGCCAGGTCCAGCCGGGCACGTGATGATGGCGCCAAACTCGTCGGTCGGCGGGGTGAGACCACCTGGGGAGGGCCCGGGGGCCCAGTAGACAACGGCACGCCGCCGACATCCGGCCGGCGGCGGGTCGGTCCGAAGGGCACCCGGGCCCATCCAGCCCGCGGCGCGAGCGGCGCCCTCCCGACGCCCGCCGTTGGTAGCGTCGTACGTCGTGCTGACAGGTCGTCCTCGGCCGAGGATGCTCGCCGGGCCGGCCGCCGCCGCCGCGGCCGGCGTGCTGGTGTGGACGTCGTTCCCGCCGCTCGACTGGTGGCCCGCGGCGTGGGTCGGTGTCGCCCTGTTCGCCCTTGCCGTCCGGCCGCTGGGCTACCGCGCCGCCGCCGTGGCCGGCTACTGCTTCGGGCTCGGCCTGTTCGTGCCGATGCTGTCGTTCCTGCGGGGGCTCGGGTACGACGCGTGGCTCGTGCTCGCCGCGGGGGAGGCGCTGTGGTTCGCGCTGCTCGGCCTGGCGCTGCGGCGGGCCTCCCGGCTGGCCGGCTGGCCGGCGGCCGTCGCGCTGCTGTGGGTGGCCGAGGAGTGGGCGCGCGACCGGGTGCCGTTCGGGGGCTTCCCGTGGGGCCGGCTGGCGTTCGGGCAGGCGCACGGCCCCCTGCTGCCACTGGCCGCCGTCGGCGGGGCCGTCCTGGTCACGCTCGTCGCCGCGGCCGCGGGCGCCCTGCTCGCCTGGCTGCTGACCGCAGCCGCCGGTGTGCTGGTCGGAGGCCCCGGACGGCCGCCGGTACGACGGGCCGTGCTGGCCGCGGCCGCCTTCGGGCTGCTCGCCGTCGGGGGAGCGGCGCTGGTGTCGACGCCCACCGCGGGCACCGCGGGGGCCGGTCCGTCGCACGCGGTCGTGGCGGTGGTCCAGGGCAACGTGCCGCGGCTGGGGCTCGACGAGTTCGCGCAGCGGCGAGCGGTGACGGCCAACCACCTCGCCGAGACCCAGGCCCTGGCCGCCGACGTCGCTGCCGGGCGACTGCCCGCCCCGCAGCTGGTCGTCTGGCCGGAGAACGCCACCGACGACGACCCGTTCGCCGACCCCGCCGCGCGGGACATGATCGAGACCGCCGTCGCGGCGGTGGGCGTCCCGATCATCGTCGGCGCCGTGCTCGACGGCCCGGGGCCGGACCACGTGAGCAACGCCGCGGTGGTCTGGTCGCCCGGGAGCGGACCCGGTGACCGTTATGTCAAGCAACACCTGGTGCCGTTCGGCGAGTACCTGCCGCTGCGGTCGGTGCTGAGCAAGCTCATCGGGCGGTTCGCGCTCATCCCCAAGGACTTCGCGGCCGGTGACCGACCCGGCGTCCTCGACGTCGGACCAGCCCGGGTGGCGGACGTGATCTGCTTCGAGGTCGCCGACGACACCGTGGTGCGCGACGCGGTCGACGGCGGGGGACGGCTGCTCGTCGTCCAGACGAACAACGCGACCTATGAGCGGGTGGGCGACGACGGGCACGGCGGCGAGACCGCGCAGCAGCTCGAGATGAGCCGGCTGCGGGCCGTCGAGCACGGGCGGGCCGTCGTCGTGGCGGCGACCAGCGGGGTCAGCGCGATCATCGCTCCGGACGGACGGGTGCTGCAGCGGACGGGGGTCTACGAGGCGGCGACCCTCGTCGCCGACCTGCCGCTGCGGGACCCGCGGCACCCTCGCCGACCGGATCGGGGTCTGGCCGGAATGGGTGCTGGCGCTGCTGGGGCTGGCGCTGCTCGCCGTCCGCCCGCGCGGCCGGCGGCCGTCCGGCCGGGTGACGTTGAGCCCGCGTCCCCCCGCGGTCGTGGGTGGGCGCAGATGAGCCAGGCGGTCCACCGGCCGCTCGTCGTCATCCCGACCTACGACGAGCGCGAGAGCCTGCCGGGGGTGCTGGCGCGGCTGCGGGCCGCCGTCCCGGACACGGACGTGCTCGTGGTCGACGACGCCAGCCCGGACGGGACCGGGGAGCTCGCCGACGACCTCGCCGCCGCCGACAGCCGGGTGCACGTGCTGCACCGCCCGGGCAAGGCCGGCCTGGGCGCCGCCTACCTGGCCGGGTTCGCCTGGGCGCTGAGCCGCGACTACGACGTGGTGGTCGAGATGGACGCCGACGGCTCGCACGCGCCCGAGCAGCTGCCGACACTGCTCGCTGCGCTGGCCGGCGCAGACCTGGTGCTCGGGTCGCGGTGGGTGACCGGAGGTTCGGTCGTCGACTGGCCGTGGCGGCGTGAGGCGCTCTCGCGCGGCGGCAACGCCTACGTCCGGCGGCTGCTCGGGCTGCCGCTGCGGGATGCCACCGGTGGGTACCGCGCCTACCGCCGGACCGTGCTCGAGACGATCGACATGTCCGATGTCGCCTCGGCCGGCTACTGCTTCCAGGTCGATCTGGCCTGGCGGGCGTGGCTCGCCGGGTTCCGGCTCGTGGAGGTGCCGATCCGGTTCGTGGAGCGCACCCACGGGCGCAGCAAGATGACGTCGTCGATCGTGACCGAGGCGTTGTGGCGCGTCACGGTCTGGGGGCTGCGTCGCCCGGTCCGGGGCCGCAGCCGCCGAGCCCGGCCCGGAACGCCCGGCACGAGAACGCCCGGCGGCTGAGTGGTTCCCGGGGGAGGAAACCCACCCTCGACTACAGGTCGAGAGTCACGGGGCTCAAGCCGACTTGCGGTCGCGGCTATGCAGCTCGGCCAGCCGCTCGGCGAGGACCTCTTCGAGCTCGTCCAGCGAGCGGCGCTCGAGGAGCATGTCCCAGTGGGTCCGCACGTGCTTGCCCTTCTTGGGCTCGAGCTCGGCGCCGTCGCGCAGGAGGGCGACGCCACCGCAGACCTTGCACTCCCAGGTGGGAGGCAGCTCAGCATCGGTGGCCATGGGCACCGCGACCAGGTGGCCACGAGGGCAGTCGTAGACGACCTCCTGGCGGGGGGCCAGCTCGGTGTTGCGGTCGTTCTCGTAACTCGTCGTCACGAGCCGGCTGCCGCGCAGGACTCGCTCACCCATCGCTCTCGCCTCCTGGCGCTTGCGTCACTCCTGCGTGCAACACCGTCACCTCGGCAGGGATTCCCGGGCTGGTCGACGTGCACACGCTCCGAGGCCTCGGTAGCGGCGCCGTCACCCCTTCTGACGCTCGGCGAGCGGGAAAGGTTCACTCGGACGCGTAGCGCCGATAATCGACACTATGTCAAGTAACGTGGACCAGTCCGGTCCCACCCACACCCCCGCGGCGGGCCCGACCCCGCTGGGACGCGCTGGCGGCCTCGTCACCGCGAGCCCGTCATGGGCGGTGCGGCATGCTGGCGGCGTGGTGCGCGACCTGGCGGTGATCGACCTGGACGGCGTGCTCGCGGACGTGCGGCACCGGCTGTCCCATCTCGGCGGCGGCCGGCGTGACTGGGACGCGTTCTTCGCCGGCATCCCCGCCGACCCGGTGCTGGCCGAGGGTCGGGCGGTCGCCGAACGGCTCGCGGCCGAACACGAGATCGTCTACCTCACCGGACGGCCGGAGCGCACCCGGGCCGACACCGAGGCGTGGCTCGCCCGGCACGGGCTCCCGCCGGGCCGGTTGGTGATGCGTCGGGAACGGGACCGCCGCCCGGCGCGGGTCGCCAAGCCGGAGCTGTTGCGGCGGCTGTCCCCCGGCCGCCGGGTTGTCGTCGTCGTCGACGACGACCCCGAGGTCTGCGCAGCGCTCGAGGCTGCCGGCTGGCCGGTGCTGCGCGCCGACTGGATGGCGCCGGCCGAGCCGCTGCGGAGCGCCCAGGAGGACCTCGGCCGCACGTGAGCCGGATGGCGGCCGGGAGCCTGCCGAGCGGGTGACTAGTCAGGTCGAACCGGGTCGAACCCGGACAACCCGCAGATTCGGGGGGTATCGGTCCACAGGTCGATGAGCGGGACGGACGGTCCACAAATCGTTACGGTGCGCTATTCGGTTCAGCCGATCGTCTGCCGAGACTCTTATTCATCCGGAGCAGTAGCCCACCCGGTGCCCACACGTCAGACGGAGGCACGCCATGTGCCGGCACGAGCCCCAGTGTCCCGCAGCGGACGGACCTGACCGAGACGCCGCACGCGTCGTCTCCCGCCACCCCGAGCAGGGCTGGAGCCTGCTGTGCAACGGCGTGGTCGTGTTCGAGGACACCGGCGAGCTGCTGCCCAGCGGCAGGATCATCGCCCCGCGCGGTCCGCACCCGTCCGAGCACTGGCCGACCGCCGCCGCTTGCTGAGGCCCCGCTACAGCGCCGGGCAGCTGCAGAACAGGTTCCGGTCGCCGTACCCCTGGTCGATCCGCCGCACCGGGGGCCAGTACTTGTCCGTCCGCCGGGAGCCGGCGGGAAAGACTGCCAGCTCCCGCGAGTAGGGGCGGTCCCAGTCGCCGACGGCCATCGCAGCGGTGTGCGGCGCGTTGCGCAGCGGGTTGTCCTCCGCCGGCCACTCCCCTGCGGCGACCCGCTCGATCTCGGCGCGGATGGCGATCATCGCGTCGCAGAACCGGTCGAGCTCGGTCAGGTCCTCGGACTCGGTCGGCTCGATCATCAGCGTGCCCGCGACGGGGAACGACATCGTCGGCGCGTGGAAGCCGTAGTCGATGAGCCGCTTGGCGATGTCCTCGACCGTGACGCCGGTCTCCCTGGTGATGCCACGGACGTCGACGATGCACTCGTGGGCGACGAGCCCGTCCCGCCCGGTGTAGAGCACCGGATAGTGCGGCGCGAGCCGGCGCGCGAGGTAGTTCGCCGACAGCACGGCCACCTCGGTGGCCTCGGTGAGACCGGCCGCGCCCATCAGCCGCACGTACGCCCAGGAGATCGGCAGGATTCCCGCCGACCCCCACGGCGCTCCGGAGATCGGGCCGACGCCGGTGTCCGGGCCCGCCTCCGGGGCCAGCGGGTGGTTGGGCAGGTACGGCGCGAGGTGCTCGCGCACCGCCACCGGGCCGACGCCGGGCCCACCGCCACCGTGCGGGATGCAGAAGGTCTTGTGCAGGTTGAGGTGGGAGACGTCCGCGCCGAACCGGCCCGGCCGGGCCAGGCCCAGCAGGGCGTTGAGGTTCGCGCCGTCGACGTAGACCTGGCCGCCCGCGTCGTGGACCGCCGCGCAGACCTCCGCGATGTCGGCCTCGAACACGCCGTGGGTGGACGGGTAGGTGACCATGAGCGCGGCGATCCGGTCGGCGTTGGCGGCGATCTTTGCGCGGAGGTCGTCGACGGACACGTTGCCGGCGTCGTCGCAGCCGACGACCACGACACGCATGCCGGCCATGGCCGCGCTCGCCGCGTTGGTGCCGTGTGCCGAGGACGGGATGAGGCAGATGTCGCGGTGGCCCTCGCCCCGATCCCGCAGGTACGCGCGGATCGCGAGCAGCCCGGCGAACTCACCCTGGGAGCCCGCATTGGGCTGCACCGACACCGCGTCGTAGCCGGTGAGCTCGGCGAGCCAGGTCTCCAGGTCGTGGATCACCCGCAGGTGCCCGGCCGCCTGGTCGGACGGGGCGAACGGATGGATACCGGCGATCTCCGGCCAGGTGATCGGCTCCATCTCGGCCGCCGCGTTGAGCTTCATCGTGCAGGAGCCGAGCGGGATCATCGTGCGGTCGAGGGCCAGGTCGCGGTCGGCGAGACGGCGCAGGTAGCGCATCATCGCCGTCTCCGAGCGGTGCTCGTGGAAGACGGGGTGGGTGAGGAACGGCGACTGCCGGGCGAGCCGGTGGGGATGCGCCGGCTCGCCCGCCGGCACCGGCGTCGACACCGAACGCCGCGCACACCGCGTCGACGTGGCCGTCGGTGGTGCGCTCGTCCGCAGCGATCCCGACCGTGTCCGCGTCGACGAAGCGCAGGTTGACGCCCCGGTCGAGGGCGGCGGCGACCACCTCGCGCGCGCGGCCGGGCACCCGCGCGGTGACGGTGTCGAACCAGGCCGTCGGCCGCGGTCTCGATCCCGCCGGCGGCGAGCGACCGGGCCGAGCCGGGCGGCGTGCCGGTGGACGCGCTCGGCGATCCGGGTCAGCCCCTCCGGGCCGTGCCACACCGCGTACATCCCGGCGACGACCGCGAGCAGCACCTGCGCGGTGCAGATGTTGCTCGTCGCCTTCTCCCGGCGGATGTGCTGCTCGCGGGTCTGGAGCGCGAGCCGGTACGCCGGCGCCCCGTCGGCGTCCACGCTGACCCCGACCAGGCGACCCGGCAGCGCCCGCTCCAGCCCCTTGCGCACGGCCATGAACCCGGCGTGCGGTCCGCCGAACCCCATCGGGACGCCGAAGCGCTGGGCCGATCCGACCGCGACGTCGGCCCCCCACTCCCCCGGCGGTCGCAGCAGCGTCAGGGCGAGCAGGTCGGTGGTGACGGCGACGACGGCCCCGCGGTCGTGCGCGGCGGCGCTGATCTCGGTGCGGTCCCGGACCGCTCCGGACGAACCGGGGTAGGCGACCAGCACGCCGAACAGTCGCCGGCCGGCAGCCCGCCGGACAGGTCGGCGACCTCGACCTCGAGCCCGATCGGCTCGGCCCGGGTGCGGACGACCGCGATCGTCTGCGGGTGGCAGTCGCGGTCCACGATGAAGCGGTCGACTTGTCGACTTGGAGACTCGGCGACACAACGACATGGCTTCGGCGGCGGCGGTCGGCTCGTCGAGCAGCGACGCGTTGGCCACCGGCAGCGCGGTCAGGTCCGCGACCGCGGTCTGGAAGTTGAGCAGCGCCTCGAGCCGCCCCTGCGAGATCTCCGGCTGGTACGGCGTGTAGGCGGTGTACCAGCCCGGCGACTCCAGCACGCCGCGGCGGATCACGGGCGGGGTGACGGTGTCGGCGTAGCCGAGGCCGATCATCGAGGTGAGGACGCGGTTGTGGCCGGCGAGACGGCGCAGCTCGGCGAGCACCTCGTCCTCGGCCGCTGCCGGGGGCAGGTCCAGGACGTGGTCGGACCGGATGCCGGCGGGCACGGCGGCGTCGACGAGGTCGCCGCCGGCTCGCGTACCCGACGACGGCGAGCATCTTGGCCTGCTCGTCCGGGCCGGGCCCGATGTGGCGGGCGGGGAAGCCGGGGTCGGGGGTCGTCGTCACGGGAGCCTCCTGTGTCGCGCCGGCGCCCGTGCGGCCGCCGACCGGCTCCCCCTCTGTCATGGGACCTGAGAGCTTCGCCCGCCGCTCCGGCTCGGCGCCGGAACGGGGCTTGCCCCGTCGGTGAGGCGCGTCGGCCCGCGGTCACGGGCGGCCGGCGCCGGCTTTCCAGAGTGCCCAGCCTGCGCGGTCCGGTGGCCTGAGAGGTTCCGGGGAGGTTGCCCCTTCGGCGCCCGGGCTGGCGGCCCGGGGACTCTCCCGCGCAGGGTTCGTGAGGCGGCCCCGACGCTACCAGTCAGGCGGTCGTGCGCCGCGACCGGCGCGCCGCCAGCTCGTCCGAGCCGGGCGCGGCCGCCTCGGGCGTCGGCCCGCTCGGCCGGCAGCTCGGCGAGGGTGCCCTCCACCTCGCTGACGACCCGGCCGACGGCGATGCCGAACACGCCCTGACCGCCCTGGACGAGGTCGACGACCTCGTCGGGTGAGGTGCACGCGTAGACGGTCGTCCCGTCGCTCATGAGCGTGATCTGGGTGAGGTCGGCGGTCCCGCGCTCGCGCAGGTGGTTGACCGCGGTGCGGATGTTCTGCAGCGAGACCCCGGTGTCGAGCAGGCGCTTGACGACCTTGAGCATGAGGATGTCGCGGAAGGAGTAGAGCCGCTGACGTGCCGGAGCCGTGCGCGGGGCGCACCGACGGCTCGACCAGCCCGGTGCGGGCCCAGTAGTCGAGCTGGCGATAGGTGATCCCGGCGGCACGAGCAGGCGGTCGGCCCGCGGTAGCCGACCCCGTCCGTCGGGGCTGCCTCCTGCAGGCCGAACAAGGCCGCCTGGTGTCCGGCTTTCCGTCCGGTGCCATGCAGACCTCCGCGGCGTGTGCCGCCGAGCATGACCCGACGGCGTCAACTGACAACCGTGCAATTCACAAGGACGCTAGGACCAACGGTGGAGTCCGTCAACGTCCCGGCCGGCATGTCGTCAACCTCGACCTCCAGTTGAGGGTCACGTCGAGGCTTGCCGCGACGCGTCAGGATCCGGTCTCGAAGTCCTCCGGCGACACCTGGTCGAGGAACTCGCGGAACTTCTCGACCTCGTTCTCCTGCTCGTCGGGGATGGCGATCCCGGCCTCGGCGAGCACCGCCTCCTCGGCGTAGATCGTCGTGCCGGTGCGGATGGCGAGCGCGATCGCGTCGGAGGGCCGGGCGGAGACGCTCACGCCGTTGGCGAAGCCAGGTCGGCGTAGTAGATCGCCGTCGCGCAGGTCGGTGATCGTCACCGCGCTCAGCTCCGCGCCCGACGCCTCCAGCACGTCCTTGAGCAGGTCGTGGGTCAGCGGCCGGGCGGGCACGACGCCCTGCTGGGCGAAGGCGATCGCGGTGGCCTCGACCGCACCGATCCAGATGGGCAGGTAGCGGTCGCCCGCTGCTCTCCTTGAGCAGGACGATCGGCTGGTTGGACGGCAGCTCCACCCGCACGCCCACGACGGTCAGCTCGTTCACGGGCTCTGCCTTCGCATCGGGCCCAACGGTGCGGGCCGTCGAGGGTTCGGACCTGAGTGCTGGGACGTCGAGCTGCGGCGGTCCCTACCCGCCCAACCTACACCGGCTGCCGGGGCCGGGGGCGGCGCTTCGGACCCGTGGTGCTACTGCCCGAGCAGTGGCCGCAGACCCGACTTGACGAGCATCGCGTGCAGCTTGACCGACAGCGCGGCCAGCTCGCGGGCGACCTCCTCGGCTCGCCCGCGGGCCTCGGGTTGCGCTGGCGGACGAGCGGCGCGACGACCTGCTCGACCAGCCCGACCTCGCGGTCGGCGGCGGCGCGGAACGCGCGCAGGTGGCGGGGCTCGAGGCCGAAGCGGCCATCTCGGCCACCGTCCTGGCGATGACCAGGGCGTCCCCGTCGTAGTAGCCGCCCGGGCGGGCGGCGACGAGCCCGTACTGCTCCAGCACGTCCAGCTGCTCGGGTTGGATCCCGGCCGCGTCGACGAGCTCCTCGCGCGACAGCCGCAGCTCGGTCGCCTCGCGGCCGAAGGCCTCCGGCCCGGGCAGCCCGTCGGCGACGACCAGCGCCCGGGGCACCTGCGGGCCGCCACCGGCCACGCCCGGCGGCTCGAGCCCGCGGTCGATCGCCTCGAGGTGGGACTTGATGACCCGCAGCGGCAGGTAGTTGTCGCGCTGGGCGGACAGGACGTAGCGCAGCCGGGCGACGTCGTCGCGGGAGAACTTGCGGTAGCCGGAGGGCGTGCGCTCCGGCTCGACCAGACCCTCCGACTCCAGGAAGCGGATCTTGGAGATCGTGACGTCCGGGAACTCCGACGCGCAGCGTGGCGAGCACCTCGCCGATGCTCATGAACGCCCGGGACAGGGGCTGCGGTCATCGAGCCGTCTCCGATCCGGCCCGGGCGGGTTCGGACGCCACCAGGTAGACGAGGCGGAACTTCCCGATCTGCACCTCGTCCCCGCCGGACAGCTCGCGACTCCTCGATCCGCTCACGGTTCAGGTAGGTGCCGTTGAGGCTGCCGACGTCACGCACGGCGAACCCGGTCGCCGGACTTGCGGAACTCGGCGTGCCGGCGCGAGACGGTGACGTCGTCCAGGAAGATGTCGCTCTCCGGGTGCCGCCCCACTGTCGTCACGTCCTTGTCGAGCAGGAACCGGCTGCCGGCGTTGGGCCCGCGCTTGACCACCAGGAGCGCGCTGCCGGTGGGCAGCGAGTCCGCCGCGACCTCACCCAGCTCGTCCGCGTGCTCCTCCCCCGGCTCGAGGCTGTTCAGGGAGATGGTGGTGGTCTGCTCCGCGGCGGGGGGTGCGGCCGCAGCGGGCACTGTCACCGGCGCACCGCAGCGCGCGCAGAACCGGCTGTCCTCCGGGTTCTGCTGGCCGCACTGGGTGCAGAACACGCTCGCCATCTAACGGCGCCCCTTCCGTGGGCACGGGCCTGGACGGCCGACTGTCAACCAGAGGTTCAGGGAGACCCGCACGCTAGACGGCCCGTCCGAGCGGGTCAACCGACTCGGTCGGACCCACCCGTTCCGGCGAACCTTGCACCTGAGGTCGAGTCCTGGACCGCGTCGGTGGACCTCCTGACGGGTCGGTCAGCCCTGCTTCGTCAGCTCGCCGTACGCCGCCGCGTCGATCAGCGCGGACTCGTCTCCCGTCGCGGCGATCTCGACCAGCCAGCCCTCACCGTACGGGTCCTGGTTGACGAGGTCCGGCCGGGTCTCCAGCGCATCGTTGCGGGCCACGACCTCGCCGCTCACCGGAGCGTAGATCTCGGACACGCTCTTGGTGGACTCGACCTCACCGCACGCCTCCCCCGCGGTCACCGCCGCGCCCACCTCGGGAAGGCTGACGTAGACGACGTCGCCCAGGGCGTCCTGTGCGTAGTGCGTGATGCCGACACGCACCCGGCCGTCGTCCGCCGGCCGGACCCACTCGTGCTCGGCGGTGTAGCGCAGATCCTCGGGGATCACGCGCGGCTCCTCTCGGGGGTGGGCAGGTCAGCGGGCGGGGCGAGCGTAACGAGGCGTCACGGGCTGCCGCAAGGCGGTGATCGTCACCTGGGGCGAGCGGACGACGCGCGCGTGGGCGCCGGCCTGCCGCTCGACCGTGTCGACCACCCCGCCGGGGATCGCGAGAGCGGCGGCCAGCGTGCGCGCCGCCCCGATGGCGGCGAACCGGTACGGCGGGGTGAGGCGGGTGCCGTCGACGGACACGCCGCCGGGAACGTCGACGATCGCCGTGGAGGCCACCACGCGCACCCCCGAGAGCTGGATGGCCTCCGCTCCGGCGTCACGAAGCTCTTGCAGCGCGTCGACGAGGACGTCGGCGCGCACACGCCCGCGCGGGTCCTCCACGGTCAGGACGATGCCGGGGCCCCGGGCGCCCAGCGCACCCGTGAGGATCCCGAGCGTGCGGGCCCGGTCGCGGGCCTCCCGCAGGGCCGCCTCGGTGGCACCGGAGCCGCTGCGCAGCCGTCGCTCGCTGGCCCGCAGGTCCGCGACCGTGCGCTGCAACCGGTCCGCGCGAGCGTTGAGGTCGGTCAGGATGCCCGCCAGATCGTCGACGCGCGCGGCGGCCAGGCCGTTGGGTCCGGCGGTCGACTGCACCTGGGTGACCAGCCCGAACGCGAGCAGGCCGCAGAGCAGCGCAACACCGACCTGGGCGCGCCGCGGCCGGCCGACGAGCCCGTCCCGCAGCCGCTGCCAGCCGCTCGCTCGCCTGGCGCCGTGCTCGCCGCTCATGCGCGGAACAGGTGGCGGCGGATCGCCGCGACGTTGGAGAAGATGCGGATGCCGAGGACGACCACGATCGCGGTGGACAGCTCGCCACCCACGCCGAGCTTGTCGCCGACGAAGACGATCAGCGCTGCCACCAGCACGTTCGTGACGAAGGACACGACGAAGACCTTGTCGTCGAAGATGTGCTCGAGCCAGGCGCGGACCCCGCCGAACAGGGCGTCCAGCGCGGCGACGACCGCGATCGGCAGGTAGGGCTGCAGGTCGACGGGCACGGTCGGCTGCAGGAACAGGCCCAGCGCCACCCCGATGGCCACCGCGACCCCGATGATCACCGGCGCACCTCGCCCGCGTCCGACGTGGTGTGCGCGTAGCGCAGCGGCGGCTGCGGGGAGCCCGGCAGTGTCAGCTCCGCCACCCGGGAGTAATCGAAGTGCAGGCCGTAGAGCTGCTCCAGCGACCGCATGCGGTCGGCCGCGTGGCTGGCCCCGAAGTCGGTCGCCAGCTCGACCGGGTCGCCGATCGCGGTCACCTCGTACGGCGGCGACAGCGGCTGGAAGTTGACGAGGATGGCGGATCCGGCCTGCCGGATCGCGCTCTGGGCGGTGAGCCGCTCTCCGTCGACGGCGACGGCTTCGGCACCGGCGGCCCACAGGGCGTTCACCACGGTCTGCAGGTCCCGGTCGAGGATCCGGTTGCCGGCGGCCGCGCCGGTGCTGTCGGAGAGGACCACCCGCAGCCCGGGACCCGACGCCGGGGAGATGCCGGCGACGACCTCCTCGGCGGCGAGCTGCCGAGCCAGGGCGGCGCCGTCCGCGCTGGAGGCGAGAGCCTGGCTCCGGAGGCTGGTGGTGGTGGCCCGCAGGGAGTCGACCTGGTGGCGGAGACCGGCCACCTCGGTGGTGGCGGCGCGGACGTCGGTGACAAGTGTCTGCCGGGCCCGGGCGGCGTCGGGCGCCCGCCGATGGGCCTGTACCGCGGCGATCACGATCACCAGGGTCGCGGCAAGAACCCCGCCGACGGCCAGCAGGGAGCCCTGCCGCCGCGGGGCGGGCGCCGCGGCCCGCCGCCCGGCAGCGACGGCGTAGCTGGGGTCCAGAGCCTGAGCCGCTATATCGACAAACAGAGACATCGACTCATGCGGGCGGGCGATGGTGTACCCCGCCGTCGACGGCCCGGACGAATCGGTCATAGCTCCATTGTCATCACAGCGGCCGGAGACCGCCCATGCGATCAGCCGGGGAGATCCTCGACGACCGTTGACCAGGAGTCGAGAAGAGCCTGCGCCGCGGCCTCGGAGGGCGCTTCGGCCCACAGGTGGGTCACCGCCTCGGCCGGGTCCGGCAGCACGAGTGCCCACCGGCCGTCGGCCTCGACCACCCGGACGCCGTCGGTGGTGTCGACGGTGCGGTCCCCGGCCGCTTCGAGCACCGCCCGCATGACCGCGCCCTTGGCCGCCCACGGTGTGGGCACCGCCCGGCGGAGCACGTGCGCGGCCGGGATCCGGGCGTCGATCTCGCTCATCGCCATCTTCGTGCGGGCCACCAGCCCCAGCAGCCGGATGAACGCCGCGATGCCGTCGACGGCGGGCGAGAACTCGGGGACGACGTAACCGCCCCGCCCGTCGCCGGCGAAGATCACGCCCGGTCGGGCCGCCGCTGCGAACAGGGCGGGTGAGGCGGTGGCGGTCCACTCCACCTCGACGCCGTGGAAGGAGGCGACCTCCTCGGCGACGCGCGTCGTGGTCACCGGCAGCGCCACCCGCCCGGAGTGGCGCTCGGCGGCGATGAGGTCCATGACGACCAGCAGGGCACGCTCGTCGTGAATGATCCGGCCGCGGTCGTCGACGAGGGCCAGCCGCTCGGCCATGGGGTCGAACCGGACGCCGAACGCGGCTCGGGAGGAGGCGACGAGCTCGCCCAGCCGGTTCAACCCCTGCATGTGCGTCGGCCAACGTCTCCGTCGGCGCGGAGTCGTCGAGTCGGCCGTTGACGATCAGCGCATCGACGCCGAGGCGGCCCAGCACCACCGGGAGCACGACCGCGGCAGCGCCGCCCGCGGTGTCGATGACCACTCGCAGGTCGGTGCTCTCCATCCCGCTCGCGTCGACGCAGGCGAGCACCTCCTGGGTGTAGGTCTCGACGATGCGGGCCGGATAGGACAGCTGCCCGATCTCGCCGGGGAAGGCGCGGCGGAACTCCTGCCGGCTGAAGACGCGCTCGAGCCGGCGCTGGGCCGCCGGTGCCAGATCCGCGCCCGACTCGTCGAGGAAGACGAGGTCCACGCTCTGGGGGTCGCCCGGCGTCGTGTGGATCATGATCCCGCCGACGGCATCGCTGTGGGCGGTGGCGAACCGGGCCACGGGTGACGGCGCGACCTCGAGGTCACGGACGTCGATCGCGCTCGCGTTCAGCGCGCTGACCACGGCCCGTTTGAACGCCGTCGCCGCCCGGGAGACGTCCCGGCTCGCGATGACCGTGCTGCCCTTGCGCATGGTGCTCGCCCAGGCGGAGGCGAGGCGAACGGCGAGGTCCGGCGTGATCTCGACGTTCACCAGCCCGGATACGCCGCGGGGCCCGAACAGCGTGCGGTGACCGCGGGACTCCCAGATCACGCTGGAGGTGACGACCGCCCCGGCGTCGACCGCCTTGAACGGGTACACGCGCACGCCCGCGGACAGGTAGGCGTCCTGCTCCACCACGCACTCGTCGCCGACGATCGCGCCCTCGTCGATGCGGGCGCCCCGCATGATGTCGGTGTTGCGGCCGACCACACACCCGCGCAGGCTCGCCCGCGGGCCGATGAACACGTTGTCGTGGACCACCGCTCGCTCGACGACCGCACCGGCTTTGACGACCACGTTGGCCCCGAGCACGGCGTAGGGCCGCAGCTGGGCTCCGGCCTCGACCCGGGCGTGGTCTCCGACCAGGACCGGCCCGGTGATCTCGACGTCGGGTTCCACATCGGCACCGCTGCCCAGCCAGACTCCAGGACTCACTTCGAAGGCGCCAATATCAACCTCGACTTCACGGTTGAGCACGGCCACGTGTGCCTGCCGGTAGCTGTCGAGGTTGCCCACGTCCTCCCAGTAGCCGTCGAGCCGGTATCCGTAGACCGGCGCCCCCCGCGCCAGCAGCTCCGGGAAGACGTCGCAGGACCAGTCCACCTCCGTGTCCGCCGCCACCTCCGCCAGGACCTCGGGCTCCATGACGTAGATGCCGGTGTTGACGGTGTCGGAGAACACCTGCCCCCACGTCGGCTTCTCGAGGAACCGGTTCACCCGGCCGTCCGGGTCGCACACGACGATCCCGTACTCCAGCGGTTCCGGGACCGACTTGAGCCCGACCGTCACCAGGGCGCCCGAGCTGCGATGGAACTCGACCAGGGCGGTGAGGTCGACGTCGGTGAGGGCGTCGCCGGACACCACCAGGAACGTGTCGTCCCGGAGCGGCTCCTCGGCGTTCTTGACGCTGCCGGCGGTGCCGAGCGGCCGCTCCTCGGTCGCGTACTGGAGCGCCATGCCCAGCTCGTCGCCGTCGCTGAAGTAGTTGCGCACGAGCGACGCCAGGAACTGGACGGTCACCACTGTCTCGGTGATGCCGTGCCGGCGGAGCAGTCGCAGGACGTGCTCCATCACCGGGCGGTTGGCCACCGGCAGCAGTGGCTTGGGCAGGTTCGCCGTCATCGGCCGCAGCCGGCTGCCTTCGCCGCCGGCCATGACGACGGCCTTCACGAGGACTCCCCCGTCGCGGGTTCCCGCGTCAGCTGTCGCACCTGGACGAGGTAGACCCAGCCGCCCCACCAGTAGAGCGCGACCCCCCAGGCGGTGAAGGCCCAGCCGAAGGGGCGTGCGACGTCGGCCACCGTCCCATTGTGGTCCGAAAGCAGCAGCAGTGGGAAGGCGTAGAGCAGGCTGAGCGTCGCCACGATCGTGGCCAGGATGTAGAGCCGGTCGGCCGCGGGGTCGAGGAGCGCCCCGAGCCGGCTCGACTGGTTGAACCGCCGAGCGATCTTCCCGTCGGCCCAGTCGCTGACACCCGCGAAGGCGAGCACCCCGAACGCCCACCGGTCGGCGTGCGGACCGAGGGCGAGCCAGAGGAACAGCGGGACGCCGAGCAGCCGCAGCAGGCTGAGCACGTTGGGCACCGTCCACACCCGCTCAGGTGCTGGCGTCTGGAGCTCCGCGGTGGCCACCATGTCCCCGCCGTACGAAATCACATGACCGGTGTGGCGGATACACTGCCGCACCACGGGCTGTGGCGCAGTTTGGTAGCGCACTTGACTGGGGGTCAAGGGGCCGCAGGTTCAAATCCTGTCAGCCCGACGATTGTGATGTCTCCGGACATTGGAATAGCCCGGACCTGCGATGTGCAGGTTCGGGCTACTTGTCGAGTGCCGGAGGCGATCCGCGGCTGCCTAGGACGCCCTGGATCGGTATTCGGTGAGGGCTTCGGCTGGCACGTGCGCGATCCCGTCGACCATCACGTAGCGGATCTTGCGGTCGTGGATGAGCTGCATGAGTTCGCGCGTCGAGATTCCCAGCTCTAGTGCATTCGAGCCAGCGGTGCACGCCGTGACGGGCGGCGACCTCAGCCGGGCTCTGCCGATCGACGAACAGCGCAGTGATCACCAGGCGGGCGAGCCCTCCTCAGCGGGCCGATCCGCGCCGGCGCCGCTCCCGGGCCTTGACCGCCAGGTCGATCGGCGTGCCGCGGAAGCCGTACTGCTCGCGCAGCCGCCGCTCGACGAAGCGCAGGTACGACGGCTCCAGCGGACCGGTCGTGAACAGGACGAACCGCGGCGGGGCGACACCCGGCTGGGTGGCGAACAGCACCCGCGGCTGCTTGCCACCACGAACAGGCGGTGGAGTGGCCGCCACCAGGTCGCCGATGAAGGCGTTGAGCTCCGCGGTCGGCACCCGGGTCTCCCAGCTCGCGAGCGCAGTGGCGAGTGCCGGACCGAGCCGCTGGACCGACCGCCCGGTGCGCGCCGAGACGTTGATGCGCTCCGCCCAGGGCACCCGGCGCAGCTCGCGGTCGATCTCCTTGTCGAGCGTCAGGCGGCGTTCCTCGTCGACGAGGTCCCACTTGTTGAAGGCGATGACCAGCGCCCGCCCCGCCTCGATGACCATCGAGACGACCCGCTGGTCCTGCTCGCTGATCGGCTCGCTCGCATCCAGAAGCACCACCGCCACCTCGGCGGCGTCGATGGCGGCCGAGGTGCGCAGGCTGGAGTAGTACTCCGCGCCCTTGGCCTCCCGGACCCGCCGGCGCAGCCCGGCGGTGTCGACGAACAGCCAGGTCGTCTCCCCGATCTGCACCAGCGAGTCGACCGGGTCGCGCGTCGTCCCGGCCTCGGGGTCGACCAGCGCCCGCTCGTGGCCGGCCAGCCGGTTCAGCAGGCTCGACTTCCCGACGTTCGGGCGTCCGACGAGCGCCACCCGCCGTGGTCCGTCCGGTCCCGGTTCGACCCCTGCCGTGGCCGGCAACAGGGCGACGACGGCGTCGAGCACCTCCCCGCTGCCGCGCCCGTGCAAGGCGCTCACCACGAGCGGTTCGCCGAGCCCCAGCCCCCACAGGGCCGCGGCGTCGGACTCGGCCTTGGCGTCGTCGACCTTGTTGGCGGCGAGAACGACCGGCCGGCCGGCCCGCTTGAGCACCCGCGCGACCGCCTCGTCGGCGTCGGTGACACCGACGGTGGCGTCCACCACGAGCAGGACGACGTCCGCGGCCTGCACGGCGAGCTCGGCCTGCTCGGCGATCCGCCCGGCCATGCCGCGGGCGTCACGCTGCCAGCCGCCGGTGTCGAGCAGGGTGAACCGGCGCCCGGCCCACAGGGCGTCGTAGGCGACCCGGTCCCGGGTCACCCCGGGCACGTCCTCGACGACGGCCTCCCGCCGGCCGAGGATCCGGTTCACCATTGTCGACTTGCCGACGTTGGGGCGCCCGACCACGGCGACGATCGGGAGCGCGTCGCCCGGCGCGGTCACTCGCCTTCCCCGCCGACCGACTCGTCCCCGCCGACGGACTGCAGATGGCCGAGCATGCGGAGGCGGATCTGCTCGGCGGCCGCGGCGACGGTGCTGCGGGCGCGCGGGTGGCCGTCGACCTCCAGATGGAACGGCGGTCCGAAGACGATGTCGATCGGCTGCCTCCATCGCGGCAGGGCCCGCCCCTTGGGCAGCGCCTCCGCGGTCCCCCGGCACACCACCGGCACCACCGGGCAGCCGGCGCGCAGGGCCAGGTATCCGATCCCGTGCTGCACGTTGTCGAGCCGGCCCTCGCCGCGGGTCCCCTCCGGGAACATGCCGAGCACCCCGCCGCCGTCGAGGACGGCGAGTGCCCGCTGCAGGCCGGTCCGGTCCGGGCTGCCGCGCCGGATCGGGATCTGGCGGGAGAACGAGAGCAGCGGGCGGAACGGGCTGGAGTACAGCTCGCTCTTGACGAGGAAGAACGCCGGCCGGGGCAGGAACATGAAGACGAGCGGGCCGTCGAGGAACCCGGTGTGGTTGCCCGCGAGCAGCACCGGTCCGTGTGGCGGCACGTGTTCCAGGCCCTGGAGCCGGATCCGGAAGAGCACCCGCAGCAGGGCGCCCACGACCCGGCGGGCGGCCGCGAGCGGGAGGCTTTCGCGGGTCGGATCGTCGCGCCGGCTCACGGGCCGGCCACCCGGTCGAGCTCGGCGAGAACCGCCGCGATCACGGCCTCGACGTCGAGATGCGTCGAGTCCACGACCGTGGCGTCCGGGGGGCACATCAGCGGCGAGGCCGAGCGGGTGGAGTCCGCCGCGTCGCGCCGCGCGATGGCCTCGGCGGTGTCGGCGAGGTGGGCCGGGTCGACTCCGGCGGCGGCCATCTCCCGGCCGCGGCGCGCCGCGCGGGCGGCCGGGTCGGCGGTGAGGAAGACCTTCACCGCGGCGGCCGGAACGACGGTGGTGCCGATGTCGCGCCCCTCCGCGACGGCCGCGCCCGCGGCGAGGATGTCGCGCTGGCGAGCCACCATCTGCCGGCGTACCTCGGGGACCGCGCTCACGGCGCTGACTGCCGCGGTGACCTCCGGTGTGCGGATGCTCGCGGTGACGTCCACTCCTCCGACCAGCACCCGCGGCCGGTCCGGGTCGGTGGACAGCTCGAGGTCGGCGGTCGCGGCAAGCGCTCCGAGCGCGGCGTCGTCGTCCAGGGCGACCCCACGGTGCAGGGCGAGCCAGGTCAGAGCGCGGTACATCGCGCCCGTGTCGAGGTAGCGGTAGCCCAGGGCCCGGGCCACGCCCCGGGCCACGGTCGATTTCCCCGACCCGGACGGCCCGTCGATGGCGATGACGGGGGTGGTGCGCCGCGACGCGGCGGCGTCACGCTGGTGCACCCGGTCCTCCCGACCCCGATCCGACCGCTCAGGGGCGCTGACGGGCGCCGCGGCCGCCGCTGCGCGCGGCGGCGGCAAGCCTAGCCGGGAACCCTGCCGGCGGGGCACGCACGAAGCCGATCGCGGGCACGCACCCGCAAGCCGGCGCCGCGCTACACGGCGGTGGTGGGGCCGGCCGTCACCGCCCAGCCGGCTCGGCGCAGGTGGTCGATGAGCCGTTCGCGGGCGCCCGGCTCGACGACCAGCTGCGCGACGCCGGCGGGATGACCGGGGGCGTGGTCGACGCGCAGGTCCTCGAGGTTCACCTCCTGGCGGGCGACCTCGCCCAGCAGGGCGGCGAGCGCGCCGGCCGTGTCGGGGACGACGACCTCGACCTCGGCCCGCGCGAGCGGTGCGCCGCCGTGCTTGCCCGGCAGGAGCGCCCGGCCGGCGCGGCCGCGCTCCACCAGGTCCCGGACCGCCGCGGCAGCCCGGTCGGGCTCGTCCAGGGCCGCGGCGACCGCGGTGAGGTCGGCGGCCAGCGCGCCGAGCGCGGCGGCGATGGCCGGCGCGTTGGCCGCGGCGATCTCGGCCCACATCCCGGGCTGGGAGTCCGCGACCCGGGTGGTGTCCCGTAGCCCCCCGCCCGCCAGCGCCACCTGATCCGGCGGGAGGCTGCCGATGCTCGCCGCGAGCGCGGAGGCCACCAGCTGCGGCACGTGCGACAGCCGGGCGAAGACCGTGTCGTGGGTCTGCGCGTCCAGCACGATCGGGTCCGCCCCGCAGGCCCGGGCCAGGGCCACGACCGCCGCGACCGCGTCGGCGTCGGACGCAGCCGCGGGGCACACGATCCACGGCCGGTCGCGGAACAGGTCCGCCGAGCCGTACGCCGGGCCGGAGACCTCTCGGCCGGCCACCGGGTGGCTGCCGACGAAGCGGCGCATCGACACCCCTGAGGTCTCTATGTCCCGTTGAGGCCTGGACTGGATGCTGCTCACATGGGTGACTGTTCGACTGGTGCCGGTACGTAGGTCCGCCGTGGCCACCGCGGCGACCACGGCCGGCGGCGCCGCCACGACGGTGAGGTCGAACGGGTTCGCGGCGTCCGGACCGACCTCGTCGAGGCGCCGGCCGGCCCCGAGCGAGACGGCGACGGACAACCGGTCCGCGTCGGGGTCGTCGACGACGACGTCGGCTCCCGCGGCGCGTGCGGCGAGGGCCACCGAGGTACCGATCAGACCGGCCCCCCGGACCAGCAGCCGCCCCTGCCAGGTTTCGACCGGCACGGCGTCAGCGGGGCAGGTCCGTGCGCAGCGCCGCGGCGCCGTGCAGGTAGACGTGCCGGATCGCCTCGCGCGAGCGCGGCGACTCGACGTGGGCGAGGAGCCGGATCACTCGCGGCATGGCCCCCGGGACGTCGATCTCCGTCGCGCAGAGCAGGGGCACGTCCGTGATGCCCATCGCCCGCGCCGCGTAGGCGGGGAACTCCGCGGTGAGATCCGGCGTGGCGGTGAAGATGACGCTGATCAGGTCGTCGTCACCGATGGCGTTGCGCTCGAGGACGGCGCGGACGAGCTCGGCGGTGGCCTCGATCACCGCGTCGCGCTCGTTGGCCGCGACCTGGGTCGCTCCGCGGACGGCGCGCACGGGCACAGGGACTCCCTTTCGACGTTCACGGGCGACGTTCACGGGCGACACGGCACCCTATCCGTGGCCAGGCGCCCCCCGGTGTGTGGTGGGGCCGAGTTCGGTGGGGCGGAGCGGGCGATGTCGTCTTGTCGATAAGACTCCGTCGCTTTGTCTACATGCCGACAGCCTGGTAGAGCGCCCGCACCTCGGCCTGGCTGAGCCGTCTGGACCGGCCGGGTTTGAGCTCGCCGAGCCGCAACGGTCCGACCGCGATCCGCACCAGGCGGTGCACCGGCCGGTCCACGGACTCGAACATCCGGCGCAGGATCCGGTTGCGGCCCTCGTGGATCTCCACCTCGACGAGCGTCCGGCCGGGCGCCCGGTCGACCACGGTCAGCGTGTCGAGCTTTGCCGGCCCGTCGTCGAGGTCGACGCCGGCGAGCAACCGGCGTTGCACCCCACGGGACAGGCCGCCCTCGATCTCGGCGAGGTAGCGCTTCGCGACGCCGTACGACGGGTGGGTGAGCCGGTGCGACAGGCTGCCGTCGTTCGTGACGAGCAGCAGCCCCTCGCTGTCGGCGTCGAGCCGCCCCACGTGGTGGAGCCCGCCGGCGGACAGGTCGGTCAGCAGGTCCCCCACGCACGGCCGGCCGGAGGGGTCACTCATCGCGGACAGCATGCCGAGCGGCTTGTTCAGGGCGAGGTAGACCAGGTCGGGCGACGTGGCCACGGCCACCCCGTCGACCTTGATCACATCGCGGGCGGGGTCGACCTTCGTCCCCAGCGTGGCGACCCGGCCGTTCACGGTCACCCGGCCGGCGTCGATGAGCTCCTCACCGGCCCGGCGGCTGCCGAACCCGGCACCGGCAAGCACCTTCTGGAGGCGGACGGTGCTGCCCTCGTTCGGAATGGAACTGCCTCCGGGAGGGCTACTCTCAACGGGAGGTGGAGACATCTTCCTCGTCGAGGTTATAGGGATCGGGCAGGTAGTCACTCAGCGGCGGTAGGTCGCCCAACCCCTGGAGGCCCAGCCGCTCCAGGAAGTACGTCGTCGTGCCGTAGAGCATCGCGCCCGACTCCGGCTCGGTGCCCGACCTCGGTGACGAGCCCGCGGGTCACGAGCGTGCGCATGACGGCGTCGACGTTCACCCCGCGGATGGCGGCCACCCGCGAGCGGGACACCGGCTGCCGGTAGGCGACCACGGCGAGGGTCTCCAGCGCGGCCTGGGTCAGCCGGGCCTGCTGGCCGTCGCGCACGAACCGCTCGACGAACGGGCGCGCAGTCGGCCCGGGTGTAGAGCCGCCAGCCCCCGGACACCTGCCGCAGCTCGAAGCCGCGCCCGGCGCGCGTCGTACTCGGCGGCGAGCGTCCCGCAGGACACCCGCCACCTCCTCCGTCGGCCGCTCCACGACCTGGGCGAGGACCACTCGGCCACCGGCTCGTCGACGACGAGCAGCACCGCCTCCAGCGCCGCGCGCAGCGGCGGCAGCGCCTCGGCCTCGGCCGGCTCGTTCGACGGCGTGGTCTCCTCGCTCATGCGGCGTCCTCCGGTGGCGGCGCGTCGTCCTCGTCGGTCTCCCCCGTCTCGTGCTACCACCGGTCGAGCTCGGCGTCGACCTCGGGGCCGGCGGTCCAGCGCACGTGCAGCTCCCCGAGCGCGGTGACCTGGTCGAACGCCACGGCACCCTCCCGGTAGAGCTCCAGCAGCGCCAGGAACCGGCGCCACGACCTCGAGCGCCGGTCGGCAGTCCGCGGTCAGGGAGCGGAACGTCGCCGATCCCGCGTCGCCGCAGCCGGGCCGCCAGCCGGACGGCCTGCTCGCGCACGCTGACCGCGGGCGCGTGGAGATGGTCGACGGCGACCGTCGGCGCGGCGCGCCGGCGCATCGCCCGCGCGGCCACCGCGGCGAACTGCTCGGGCCCGACCCCGAGCAGCACCTCCGGCAGCAGCGCGGACAGCGCCGGTCTCCATGGCCACCGCCCGCGGATACCGGCGGGACCCCTCCGCGGCGAGCCGCGCGGCAAAGATCGGCCAGCTGCTTGAACGCGCGGTACTGCAGCAGCCGGGCGAACAGCAGGTCCCGCGCCTCGAGCAGCGCGAGGTCCTCCTCGTCCTCGACCTCCGCGCCCGGGAGCAGCCGGGCCGCCTTGAGGTCGAGCAGCGTGGCGGCCACGACCAGGAAGCCGGTCGCCTGGTCGAGGTCCCAGGCCTCGCCGCAGGCGCGGATGTGCGCGATGAACTCGTCCGTGACCTGGGACAACGCCACCAGGGTGACGTCGAGCTGGTGCTTCGCGATGAGCGACAGCAGCAGGTCGAACGGGCCCTCGAAGACCTCGAGGTGGACCCGGAAGGCGCCGTCGGCCGCGGTCAGGTCCGGCGGCAGGCGCGGTCCGTCGCCGACACCGCCGCGACGGTAGCCCACCGGGCCGGGCCCGCAGCGGGACTCGCCGCACCCGGTACGCCGGTGGGCCGGGCTCACCGCGCGGTCAGCACGGCTTGCCGACGACGTCGATCAGCGTCAGAGGAGCACGGCGGCGACTGGCCGGCCAGCGGGAGCAGCAGGAGGAGCAGCAGCGCCGCGACGCCCCACTGCTCCTCGAGCAGGTGGTAGGCGATCCGGCGCGCCCCCGGCGAGCGCGGGCAGCCGCGACCACAGGACCACGCCCAGCTCCAGTGGCGGGATCGGGACGAGCGCCAGCACGCCGCAGGCCAGGTTGACGGCGCCGAACGCCCACCGCGACCGCGCTGGGCGGCGTCGGAGAAGCCGTGCTCCCGTGCAGGATGGCGCTGACGTCGACGAGCCGGAGATCGCCGTCCGGCCGCCGGCGGCGACGTACGCGGCGAAGCCGGCGGCCGCGAGCACCCCGTGCACGGCCAGCACCGTCACCAGCAGCGCGACGTCGATTCCGCGGCCGGCGGCGGCCGATCTCCGGCCGCGGGCCCCAGCCCGGCCCGGACAGCACCGCGGCGACGGAGCCGTAGGGGTCGAGGTAACGGCTCCAGTCCCGCCGCACGCGGGTCCGGCCCGCCGACCGGCGACGCGCCGGCGACGGCCGGCGAGCGCGCCCACCACCGCCCGCTGGGCCACCGTCCGCAGCGGGGCCCCGACGACGAAGCCGAGGATCAGGCCGACCAGGATGCCGGCTGCCCGCAGCGCGAAGATCACGTCAGCGGTCGCGCAGCCGGCGGACGAGGATGGCTGTCCTCGCCCTTCGCGTCGAGGTCGGCGAGTCACGACGGCGACGCCTCGCGCACGATGCGGCCGCGGTCGACGGCGAGCCCGTGCTCGGCCCGCAGCGCGAGCCGGGCCTGCTCCAGGTCGACCAGCTCCTCCGGGGAGACGTAGACGGTGATCTTCTCGTCGTGCTGCTCCCGGCCGCTGGGTCGCCGGCTCGCCGGTCGGGCGCGACCGTGGGCCGCGCGCGCACGCGGCTGACCGGGCGGGGCCGGGCGCGTCCGCCGGCTCGGGCGCGCTCCGCACCCGCGCGCCGCGGCGGCGCCGGTGGTGCGGAACAGCTCGTCCGCGCCGGGCAGGCTCACCCGCCGAGACACCGCGCCACCACCTCTCGGGCCAGCGTCGCGGTAGGCGTCCGCCCCCGCCGAGGACGGCGCGAAGGTGGTGATGGGCTCCCCGGCCACGGTCGTCTCGGGGAACCGCACGGTGCGGTTGATCACCGTGTGGAAGACCTTGTCGCCGAACGCCTCGACCACGCGCGCCAGCACCTCGCGGCCGTGCAGCGTCCGGGCGTCGTACATCGTGGCGAGAATCCCCTCGAGTTCGAGTTGAGGGTTAAGCCGTTCCCGCATCTTGTCTATGGTCTGGATCAGCAGGGCGACGCCGCGCAGGGAGAAGAACTCGCACTCGAGCGGGACGATCACGCCGTCGGCGGCGGTCAGCGCGTTGATGGTCAGCAGCCCGAGCGAGGGCTGGCAGTCGATGAGCACGACGTCGTAGTCGCGCGAGCAGCGGCGCGAGCACCCGCTGCAGCGTCTGCTCGCGAGCCACCTCCCCCACCAGCTGGACCTCGGCGGCGGACAGGTCGATGTTGCTCGGGAGCAGGTCCATCCCGGCGACGTTGGTCTTGAGCAGGATGTCGTCGACGCGTGACGTCGCGCTCCATCAGGGCGTTGTAGATCGTCCGGTCGAGCTCCATGGGGTTCACGCCGAGTCCGACCGACAGCGCCCCCTGCGGGTCGAAGTCGACGAGCAGCACCCGCCGCCCGTAGTCCGCGAGCGCGGCGCCCAGGTTGATCGTCGTGGTCGTCTTGCCGACGCCCCCCTTCTGGTTGCACAGCGCGATCACCCGGGCCGGGCCGTGTCGGTCGAGCGGCTTCGGCTCGGGCAGCTTCGGCAGCGGCCGCCCGGTCGGGCCGAGGTCCTCGGGTGAGCGGCGGGAGCGGCGCATTGTCGACATGTGGGTTGAACGCTCCATCCATGAGTCGGCGTAACCGCGACACGACGTGGCGAGAAGTGCACTGGTCGACGAGTCGGCGACTCTAGTGCGCAGGTCGGACCGGCGGCAAGCAGTCGCGGCCGTCGGTCAACGGGCGCGTGGATGGGCGGTGGCGTAGACCTCGCGCAGCCGCTCGACGGTCACCATCGTGTAGATCTGTGTCGTCGTCACCGACGCGTGGCCGAGCAGTTCCTGCACCACGCGCACGTCGGCGCCGCCGTCCAGCAGGTGGGTGGCGAAGGAGTGCCGCAAGGTGTGCGGGCTCACCTGCGCGGTCAGCCCGGCACGCTCCGCGGCGGTCCGCAGCACCGTCCAGGCGCTCTGCCGGGACAGCCGGCCGCCGCGCCGGTTGAAAAAGAGCGCCGGCGAGCCGTGGCCCGCGGCCAGCAGCGCCGGCCGTCCTCGCACGAGGTAGGCCTCGACCGCCTGGGCGGCGTAGCTGCCGAGCGGCACGATCCGGTGCTTGCCCCCCTTGCCGCGCAGCAGCACGGTCGCGGCGGTCAGGTCCAGGTCGTCGACGGCGAGACCGACGGCCTCGCTGATGCGCGCACCGGTGCCGTAGAGCACCTCCAGCAGCGCCCGGTCGCGCACCCCTCGAGGGCCGGCGTCGATCCCCGCGGCCTCGAGCAGCGCCAGCACCTCGTCGACCGCCAGCGCCTTGGGCAGTCGCCGCGGCGGCGCCGGCGGGCGCACCGCGCCCGGCCGCATCGGTGCTGGTGAGGCCGTCGCGCACGGCGAACCGGTGCAGCCCGCGCACCGCGACCACGGCCCGGGCGGCGGACGAGGACCGCAGCGGGGGGTGCGTGTCGTCCCCGCGGCGCAGTCCGGCCAGGAACTCGGCCACGTGCTCCTCGCGCACGTCCTCGAGCCGGTCGACTCCGTGCGGCCGCGAGGTCGGCGAGGTAGCGGCGGAGGTCCCGCCGGTAGGAGCTCAGCGTGTTGGCCGCGAGCCCACGCTCCACGGCCAGGTGGTCGAGGTAGGTCGCCACCGCCCGCTCCAGATCGCGCCCTGGAGCCGGCGCGGGCGGCACGCCCGGGTCCGTCGCCTGCTCGTCCAGGCGTGCGCCGCCGGTCAGCTCAGTGCCTCGGCCAGGGAGCGGCACTCGAGCCCGTGGGCCTCCGCGACCGGGCCGAAGACGACCGCGCCGTCGACGACGTTGACCCCGCCGGCCAGGGCGGCGTCCCCGCGCACGGCGTCGCGCCACCCCAGCGAGGCGATGCGCTCGGCGTAGGGCAGCGTCACGTTCGTGAGGGCGTACGTCGACGTGTGCGGCACCGCGCCGGGCATGTTGGCGACGCAGTAGAAGACCGAGTCGTGCACCTGGTAGGTCGGGTGGGAGTGTGTCGTCGGCCGGCTCGACTCGAAGCACCCGCCCTGGTCGATCGAGATGTCCACGAGCACGCTGCCCGGCTGCATCCGCGCGACGAGATCGTCGCTGACGAGCATCGGCGCCTTGGCCCCGGGCACGAGCACCGCGCCGATGACGAGGTCGGCGTCGACGCAGGCGCGCTCGACCTCGTAGCGGTTCGACGCGACGGTCTGCAGATGCCCCTGGTAGATCCGGTCGGCCTGCCGCAGCTTGTCGATGTTGCGGTCGAGCAGCAGCACCTCGGCCTGCATGCCCAGCGCGATCGCAGCGGCGTTCATGCCCGGACACGCCGGCGCCCAGCACGACGACCTTCGCGGCGTACACGCCCGAGACCCCGCCCATAGCACGCCGCGGCCGCCGCCCTGCGCATCAGGTGGTAGGCGCCGACCTGGGGGGCCAGCCGCCCCGCCACCTCCGACATCGGGGCGAGCAGCGGCAGCGAGCCGTCCGGCAGCTGGACCGTCTCGTAGGCGATGGCCGTCGTGCCGGCGGCACGAGCGCGTCGGTGCACTCTTCCGACGCCGCCAGGTGCAGGTAGGTGAACAGCACCTGCCCGCGACGCATCCGGTGGTACTCCTCCGCGACCGGCTCCTTGACCTTGAGCACCAGGTCGGCCTCGGCCCAGACGTCGTCGGCCGACCCGAGGATCTCCGCGCCGGCGCGGACGAACTCCTCGTCCGGGATCGACGACCCCGCGCCGGCTTCCTTCTCGATGACGACGGTGTGGCCGGCGACGACCAGCTCATGGGCACCGGCCGGGGTGATGGCGACGCGGTATTCGTTGTCCTTGACCTCGCGCGGGATCCCGACCTTCACGGGCGGAGTCTAGAACCGCCCCGGGGCCCACGGGGTCAGTCCGCGCCGCTCGCGCGGGAACCGGGCCACGGTGACATCTGCGGCCACGGCGCGTCCCCCGGACGCAGGCCGGCGTAGCCGGACCGGCGGGCGTGCTCGGCGGCGAGCAGGCCCATGACCGCGAGCGGGTTGTGCAACCGGCCCGCGAGTACGGCGGCGACGGCACGGTCGAGCGGCACCCAGGCGACAGGCATGTCGCTCTCCTCCGCCTCGCCTTCGTACCTCGGCTCGTCGGCAGGGGTGACGTCGCGGGCCAGGTAGATCCGCACCGCCTCGTCGGTCATGCCGGGTGAGGTGAAGGCGTCGACGAGGACCTCCCAGCGGGAGGCCCGGTGGTGCGCCTCCTCGTACAGCTCGCGCCGGGCCGCCTCCAGGGGATGCTCCCCCGGCTCGTCGAGCAGGCCCGCCGGGGGCTCCCACAGCTGCTGCCCGACGGCATGCCGGTACTGCCGCACCAGGAGCACCTGGTCCCGTCGTCGAGCGCGACGATGCCTACCGCACCCGGATGGACGACGACGTCGCGGGTGGCGGTGCTGCCGTCCGGCATGGCGACGCTGTCGGTGCGGACGTCGACGACCCGCCCGGAGCGGAACGACCGTGTCGTCGCCGTGACCGGGAAGCCGTCCGGCTCGTCCGCGACGTCGGTGCGCGTGTCGGCGGTGTCCGGCTCGCCCACGTCAGCGCACGGTGACGGTGTCGGTGTCGACCTCGACCCCGCCGATCGCCCCGCCGGAGTCGGCGGCGCGGCGCAGGGCGGCGCCCGACGAACGCCGCGAACAGCGGGTGCGGCCGGGTCGGCCGGGAGCGGAACTCCGGGTGGGCCTGGGTGCCGACGAAGAACGGGTGGACGTCGGGCGGCAGCTCGGCGTACTCGACCAGCCGGCCGTCCGGCGAGGTGCCGGAGAACACCAGGCCCGCGGCGGCCAGCCGCTCGCGGTAGGCGTTGTTGACCTCGTAGCGGTGCCGGTGGCGCTCATGGACGCGTCGGCGCCGTAGGCCGCGCTGCACCAGCGAGCCCTCGACGCAGCGCGGCCGGGTAGGAGCCGAGCCGCATGGTGCCGCCCATGTCCCGCTCGCCGGCGACGACGTCGAGCTGGTCGGCCATGGTGGCGATCACCGGGTGCGGGGTGTCGGGGTCGAACTCCGCCGAGTTGGCGGCTGCGAGCCCGGCGACGTTGCGCGCGACCTCGATGACCATGCACTGCAGGCCCGAGGCAGAGCCCGAGCGTCGGGATCCGTGCTCGCGCGCGTGCCGGACCGCGCCCAGCTTGCCCTCGATCCCCCGGACCCCGAACCCGCCCGGCACCAGCACCCCGTCGACGCCGTCGAGCGCGCGGGCGGCGCCGGCCGGGTCGACGCAGTCGTCGGAGGTCACCCAGCGGATCTCCACCCGGCGCGTCGTGGGCGATGCCGCCGGCGCGCAGCGCCTCGGTCACCGACAGGTAGGCATCGGGCAGGTCGACGTACTTGCCGACGAGCGCCACCGTGACGTGCCGCGCCGGGCGGTGCACTCGCCGCAGCAACTCGCTCCCACTGGGTCCAGTCGACGTCGCGGAAGGGCAGATGCAGCCGCCGTACCAGGTAGGCGTCGAGCCCCTCCCCGTGGAGCACCTTGGGGATGTCGTAGATCGACGCCGCATCGGCGGCGGACACCACCGCCTCGTTGTCGACGTCGCACGTCTGCGCGATCTTGCGCTTCATGTCGGTGGCGATCGGGCGGTCCGAACGGCAGACGATCGCGTCCGGGCTGATGCCGATCGACCGCAGCGCGGCGACCGAGTGCTGGGTGGGCTTGCTCTTCAGCTCACCGGACGGCGCGAGGTAGGGCACGAGCGAGACGTGCAGGAAGAACACGTTGTCCCGGCCGACCTCCTGGCGGACCTGCCGCGCGGCTTCCAGGAAGGGCAGCGACTCGATGTCGCCGACGGTGCCGCCGATCTCGGTGATGACGACGTCGACCTCGGGCGTCGGCCATGTCCCGGATCCGCGCGCTTGATCTCGTCGGTGATGTGCGGGATCACCTGGACGGTGTCGCCGAGGTACTCGCCCGCGCCGCTCGCGGGCGATCACGTGGGAGTAGACCTGGCCCGTCGTGACGTTGGCCGAGCCGTGCAGGTCCTCGTCGAGGAAGCGCTCGTAGTGACCGATGTCGAGGTCGGTCTCGGCGCCGTCGTCGGTGACGAAGACCTCGCCGTGCTGGAACGGGTTCATCGTGCCCGGGTCGACGTTGAGGTACGGGTCCAGCTTCTGCATGGTGACGCGGAGCCCGCGCGCCTTAGCAGCCGGCCGAGGCTGGAGGCGGTGAGCCCCTTGCCGAGGCTCGACGCCACGCCACCGGTCACGAAGACGTGGCGGGCGACTCCGTCAGGAAGGCTGCTCGATCGTGCCACTGAGTTCACCGACCTCGCTCCGCGAGGAGGGGCTCCCGCGGTGTCGTGCGCCGCTCCGGGACCGACCTGCGGTCGGAAGGTGTGGGGGCGCCATCCACGGGAGTTCACGGTAACACCCGCCTCGGGACCTGGCGGCGACACGCCGCGGCCGACAC
Source organism: uncultured Actinomycetota bacterium (assembly GCA_963835405.1). Lineage (GTDB taxonomy): Bacteria > Actinomycetota > Actinomycetes > JAFAQI01 > JAFAQI01 > CAWIFV01. Next base: position 199,721 of record CAWIFV010000003.1, on the reverse strand, counting down.
ACGTTCGTCGCGGAGTCGCTCACCCCGACCGCCGTTCCTCACTGACCCTCGACCTGAGGTCGAGATAGGCCTGCGCCAGCTCGGCCACCATGTCCGCCTCGCTCGGCCACCCCGCCGCGCGAGCGCGACCTCGTGCCGCGAGCTCATGGCGGGCGGCCGGGTCGCCGAGCAATTCCCGCAGTGCCGTGCGGAGCGCCCCGAGGTCGCCGGGAGGGACCAGCCGCGCCCCGTCCCCGACGAGGGCGGGCACCCCGCCCACCGCCGTAGCCACCAGGGCGGTGCCGGCGCGCAGCGCCTCCTGGGCGACCAGCGGATAGCCCTCCCAGGCGCTCGGCAGCACGACCACGTCGGCAGCGGCGAGCAGGCCCGCGACGTCGTCCCGGCGACCGAGCAGGGACACCGGCGCGCCGGTGTCCTCGACCAGCTGCCGCAGCCGCTCCTCCAGCGAACCGGTGCCGGCGACCACCACGACCGGTGCCGGCGGGTCCGGCCAGTCGGCAACCGCCCGCACGAGCAGGTCGAGCCGCTTCTGCGGTTCCAGCCGGCCGACCGCCACCACGAGTGGCCGGTCGGCCGCGCCGAGCTCGGCGCGCAGCTGGACCGGGTCGGTGGCCGCGGGTGCGAGCGGCGGCGCCACCACCGCGACGGTGCGCACCCGCCCGGCGCCGGCCCGCCTGGCCCGCTCGGCGAGGTCCGCGGAGACCGTGAGGGTCATCGCCGCCTGCCGCGCGACCAGCCGCTCGAGGGCGGGGTGGGCGAGGCGGCGGCGCCAGCGGTCGTGCGGACCGTTGTGCCAGGTCACCACGAGCGGCGGGGTCAGCCCGGCCGCGGCCGTGACCGCGCCGGCCCGCACCCCGTGCGCGTGGACGACGTCGCGGTCCGCCGCGGCCAGTCGCAGTGCCCGGCGGGCGGCGAGCGCCGACCGGGGACGGACGGCACCGACCGGGGCCGGGCGGAACCGCGCGCCGGTGGCCGACCACCCGAACAGCTCCTCGCTCGCGGCCGGGGCGCAGACGGTGACGTCGTGGCCTCCGGCCACGAGCGCGGCCGCGAGGGTGCGGACGTGCCGGCCGATCCCGCCGGTGCTGCGCCCCATCACCAGCAGGACGCGGAGCGGGCGGTCAGCCGGTGGCATGACGCCTCCGGATCAGCCCGAGCGTCGAGCGGTCGAGTGTGCCCACGACGGCGGCGAAGACGGCGACGCAGGCGACCGCGACCGCGGCGGTGAGAGCCACGCTCAGCGCCACGCCGCCGCTGGGCAGGGCGTGGGCCAGGACGTAGCCCGCCGCAGCGGCGCCGACCGCGCCCGCGCCGACCGCGGCTGCCGTGGCTGGTACGCCGCGCAGGGCGGCGGTGCCGACCGCCCGGCGCAACGCCAGCATGAGCATCGCCCCCGCCGCCGTCATGCCCACCGACGTCCCCATGCCGAGTGCGGCCGCGGTCCAGCTCCGCGGCAGCGTGGCGACCAGGACCACGTCCACGGCGACGGTGAGGGCCCACCCCAGCGCCGTCGCGACGGCGGGGGTCCGGGCGTCGCCGCGCGCGAAGTGGGCCCGGGACAGGTGGGCCACGAGGCCGTAGCCGACAAGCCCGGGCGCGAAGGCGATGAGCGCCCGGGCGAGCACGTCCGGGGCCACCCCGCCCGGTGCGCCGAGGACGACGACCCGGGCCGCCGGGCGCGCGGTCGCCACCATGATCGCGGCCGCCCCGGCGGTTCCCAGCAGGACGCCGCGGGTGGTGCGCGCGACGAGGGCGGCGTACCGGTCCCGCTCCCCCAGCTGCCAGCGGGCGGTGAGCGTGGGGAACGCCGCCGTGGCGAGCGGTACGGCGAGCACCGCCCACGGCAGCAGGAAGACCGTCCAGGCCAGGTTGTAGAGCACGACGGCGCCGCCCGACCCCCCGTCGTTGGCGAGCCGCACGATGGCGGCGGTGGCGAGATCCTGGCTGCCGAGCACGACGGCGCCGGCCAGCGCCATGTTCCGCGCGGTGGCTGCCACGCCCGGCGGGAAGCGCAGCCGGGGTCGCAGCCGCCGGCCGGTGCGGGCGAGCGGCACGAGCAGCGGAAGGGCGAGCGTGGCGACGCCGAGGGTGGTCCCGACCGACAGGATCAGCTCGTGACTCCTGGTCAGTGTCGACAAAGAGGTTTCTCGACGGTCGGCGGTCGCGGCGAACAGGAGGTAGGCGGTGATCACGGTCAGGCTGGACAGCAGCGGCGCGAGGGCCGGGCCCAGGAACCGCCGGTGGGCCTGGAGGACGCCCACGAACACGACGCCGGCGCCGTACAGGAGCACCTGGGGCATGAAGACGAGGAGCATCCGCGCGCCTGCCTCCTTCTCCAGCGCCGCCGGGCAGCCGGGATGGCCGTTGCCCACCAGCGCGGCCATGATCGGCCCGGCCGCCAGCAGCCCGGCGACCATGACGGGAACGAGCAGCAGCAGCACCCAGGTCAGGAGCGCGGAGGCGATGCGGTCCGACTTTTCCTCGTCGCCGGCCTCGACCGGGCCGGCGAGCACCGGCACCGCGAGGCTCGACAGCGCGCCGCCCGCGACGACGTCGAAGAGGATGTTGGGCACGGTGTTGGCCGTGAAGTAGGTGTCCCCCAGGCAGCTGGGGCCGACGGTGTGGGCGAAGACGAGCACCCGGACGAAGCCGACGACGCGCGCGGCGATCGTGACGACGGCGACCATGAGAGCCGCTCCGGCGATCGTGCCCGGGGCCCAGGGTCGGGGTGGCGAGTCGCCGGCCGCGGTGCCGCTCACGCCGGCAGCCGTCCCCACTGGTCGAGTCGCCGCAGCACCGGTGCGGCGTCGATCGCGGTGGAGAAGCTGACCCGTTCGCTCATGAGCGTCAGCGCCACGACGCCGGCGAGAGCGGCGATCCTCGCGGGCCGGCTCCCGGCGGACAGCGACCAGCCCAGCAGCGCGCCGAGCGCGTTGGCCCCACAGTCCCCGAGCATCCGCTCCTCACGCAGGTCGCCGGGCAGCAGCACCGCGGCGGTGGCCAACGTGCCGGCCGCCGCGAGCGCGGCGGTCCCTGATCGGCCGGTGCGCACCGTGGCGGGCAGCGCCAGCACGCCGACCGCCTTGAGGGCCCGGCCCGGGCGCAGGTCCAGCAGGTTGACGAGGTTCGCGCTGCCCGCCATCAGGGCGCCGTCGAGCAGCACCTCGACCACCGGGCGCCGCCGGGAGTGCTGGGACCCGGCTGCGGCCAGAGTCCCCGCGGCCGCGAGGCCGGCCATCTTCACCAGGCCGGTGGTCACCCGGCCCTCCCGCAGCGCCCGCAGATGCCCCCGCAGGCCGCGGGCGTGCGTCTCCCCGGCGAGGTCGTCGTAGAGGCCGAGCGCCGCGGCCGGGACGGTGACGAGCAGCGCGCCCGGCCCGCCGCCCGCGACGAGGCAGCAGCACGACGTGACGACCGCACCGGCCGCCCCTGCGGGCCCGCCGGTCAGGTCGACCTCCCGGCCGCGGAAGTTCACCCGCCGCCACCGGTCCCCTCCCCCGGGTGGGCGGCGATCGAAGACCGGCGAGCGCCGCCCGCGTGGCCGCGGCCGCCGCGGCCGCGACCGCCACCCGGCCCACGGCCCGGCCGGTCACGAGGGCGACGGCGACGGCGACGGCAGCGGCACGTCCGCCCCCGGCGCGACGCCGAAGCCGCCCGCGTTGCCCTTCGTCTGGCCGACCAGCGCCAGCACACTCGCGATCTGCCCGCTCGGCAGCTCCACGCTGTCGACGGTGGACACCTGGCCGCGCAGACTCTGGTCGGCGCGGACGACGTCGACCAGGCCACCGTCCGTGGCGGCGCTGGCGGGCCCGGCGACCACCGTGCCGACCGCGGCGTCGTCGAGGTCACCGGCGAGCTCGCCGAGCAGCGACATCCGCGTGCTCACCGCCGGATCGGGCGGTGCCGGCCGGCGGGGCGGCAGCCAGCAGTACGGCGAGGGACGACGGCCGGGGCGGATCACCGGAGACGGTGATCAGCTTCGCGTTGGTGAACGCCGACAGCACCCGGCTGACCGCACCGGGGCCAGCGGGCCGGGCTTCCGGCCGGGTTCCCAGGACGTTCGCGAGGAGCCCGAGCGCCTTCTCCGCGCCGGTGCCGGTGGATCGCAGCCGGGCCGGGACGCGGATCTTGTCGGTGAGCGTGGCGAGGAACTGCTCCTGCTCGGGATCGAGGATCGCGTCCTGCAACCGGACGTCTCCGGTGACGGTCGCTCCGGCGGTCCGCAACGTGTCCTCGAGCCGGTCACGCAGTGCTCCGTCGGCGCCGGGAGCGCTGACGACGACGACGGTGCTGCCGGCCAGGCGGTCGCTGACGACGTAGGGCAGCAGTGAGCTGTCGAAGGCCTGCCACCGGCTCAGCTCGCTGCGCGCGGCCGACAGCTGGCCCTGCAGCTCGTCGTTGCGGCTCTCGGCGGCGGCGGTGCGGCGCTTGATGTCGTTGGCCACCGGCCCGCGCAGGCTGGTGCTGCCGATGAAGAGCCCGAGGGCGAGCGCCAGGAAGACGGCCACGATCGAGACGATGTGGTAGCGGAAGTCGATCATGTGAAGATCCCGTGCAGCCAGCGCAGCAGGTCGTGCCAGCGGATCGTCAGCAGCTCCCGGTAGGACTCGCCACCCGGAGTGACGGTGAGCGCGACGGCGAAGGTGATGAGCGTGGCCACGACGAGCAGCGCGAGCGTCGGCGCCGGGATGCGGCTGCGGTAGAGCCGGCTCACGCCCTTGGCGTCGACGAGCTTGCCGCCCACCCGCAGCCGGGTCAGGAACGTGCTCGCCATGCCCGCCCGGCCCTTGTCGAGGAACTCGACCAGCGTCGCGTGGGTGCCCACGGCGACGATGAGAGCGGCGCCCTTGTCGTCGGCGATGAGCAGGGCGACGTCCTCGCTCGTGCCGGCCGCGGGGAACACGATCGGGGTCGAGGCCGAGGTCCTGCACCCGGGCCAGTCCGGGCGCGTGCCCGTCCCGGTAGGCGTGCACCACGATCTCGGCGCCGCAGCGCAGGGCCCGGTCGCTGACCGAGTCCATGTCGCCGACGATGAGGTCCGGCCTGCAGCCCCTCCTCGAGGAGCGCGTCCGCGCCGCCGTCGACGGCGATGAGCACGGGCTTGAACTCCCGGATGTAGTGGCGGAGCGCCAGCAGGTCCTGCCGGTAGTCGTAGCCACGGACGACGACGAGCGCGTGCCGCCCCTCGATGTCGGTCGTGATGTCGGGGACGCCGATGCCGTCGAGCAGCAGGTCCCGCTCGCGCTTGAGGTACTCCATCGTGTTGGCCGCGAACGCCTCGAGCTGCACCGCCAGCCCGGCCCGGGCCTCCGCGGTCGCGCTCGGCGACGGCCTCCGGAGTCTGCGGCTCGCCGGCCGCGATCAGCTCGCCGTCGGCGGCGTAGATCGTCCCGTCGTGGACCCGCACCACGTCCCCCTCGTGCACGGCGGCCGAACACGTCCGCGTCGACGGCGTCGACGAGCGGGATGCCGGCCGCGATGAGGATCTCCGGCCCGAGGTTGGGGTAGCGGCCGGAGATGCTCGGCGCCGCGTTGACCACTGCGCCGACCTGCGCCGTCGACCAACCCCTCCGCCCCGATCCGGTCGAGGTCGACGTGGTCGATCACGGCGATGTCACCGGGGCGCAGCCGTTTCGTGAGTCGCTTGGTGCGCCGGTCCATCCGTACGGTGCCGGTGACGCCGGGCTCGCGGCTCCCCGGACGGCGGGCGTCCGAGGGTGGCGATTCTCATCACGGCGAGTCTGCCAGACCGTCAAGCGTCGCCGCTCCGGCCGGCGCTGGCGGCCGCCGCGAGCAGCTCCCGGGCGTGCCCGCGGCCCGAGGCGGAGTCGGGCAGGCCGGCGAGCATGCGGGCGAGCTCCTCCAGGCGTAGGTCGCCGTCGACGGCGGCCACGTCGGTCGTCGTGACCCGGCCGTCCGTCGCTCTTGCGGACGACCACGTGGTGGTCGGCGAAGGCCGCGACCTGCGGCAGGTGCGTCACCACGATCACCTGGGCGGTGCGCGCGAGGCGGGCCAGCCGCCGGCCCACCTCGACCGCCGCCCGCCCACCGACACCGGCGTCGACCTCGTCGAAGACGAACGTCGGGACCGGATCGGTCCCGGCCAGCACCACCTCGAGCGCCAGCATGATGCGGGACAGCTCGCCGCCGCTGGCACCTCGGTGCAGCGGCGTCAGCGGCGCGCCGCGGTGCGGGCAGAGCAGCAGCTCGACGTCGTCGACCCCCGACGCGCCGAACGCCACCCGCCGGTCGGGCTCCCGCCGCGGCCGGGACGGGCAGCCCGGCCTCGTCCGGCCGCTGGCGCACGTCGACGACGATCTCGGCGTGGGGCATGGCCAGCTCGGCGAGCTCGGCGGTGGTGGCCGCGGCGAGCCGGTCGGCCGCGGCCCGGCGGGCAGCGGACAGCTCGGCGGCGGCGGCCGACAGGTCGGCCAGCAGCCGGTCGTGCTCGGCGCCGAGTGCCTCCACCCGCTCGTCGTCCCCGTCCAGCTCGCCGAGGCGGGTGCGGGCGCCCTCCAGCCAGTCCAGGACGCCGTCGACGTCGGGCGCGTACTTGCGGACCAGCCCGGCCAGCTGGGCGAGCCGCTGGTTGGCCGTCTCGAGGCGGACCGGGTCGGCCTCGAGACCGGTCGCGTAGGACGCGAGGTCGGCCGAGGCGTCGGCGAGGAGGTAGGAGATCTCCGCGAGCCGGCTGCCCAGCTCGTCGAGGACGGGGTCGCGGCCGTGCACGCCGTCGAGCGCGCGCCGCGAGCCCCCGCCAGCACCGCGAGCGCGCCGGTGTCCCCGTCGGTGTCGGTGCCGCTCAACGCGGTGTGGGCGAGCCGCGCCGCGGTCTGCAAGGCGTCGGCGTGGGCGAGCCGGTACACCTCGGCGCGCAGGGCCTCGTCCTCCCCCGCGACCGGCGCCACCGCCTCGACCTCGCCGATGCCGAACCGGAGCAGGTCGGCCTCCTGCGCGCGCTCCCGCCTGCGGGCGGTGACCTCGACCAGCTGCGCCTGCACGGTGGACAGCCGCGAGAACAGGTCGCCGTAGCGGCCGAGCGCCGTCGCGACAGCCGCGCCGCCGAAGGCGTCGAGGACCGCCCGCTGTACCGCCGGCCGCAGCAGGCCGCGCTGGTCGGCCTGGCCGTGCACGGTGACGAGGCGGTCGGCGAGCTCGGCGAGGACACCGACCGGCGTCCCCCGGCCCCCGAGGAACGCGCGGGACCGGCCTTCCGCCGAGACGCTGCGGGCGACGGTCAGAGTGTCGCCGTCGAGCGTCGGCCCCGGCCTCGAGCGAGCGCGCGGCCACGGCCCCCGTCGGGTCGACGCGCAGCCGGCCCTCGACCTCGGCGCGGTCGTGGCCCGGCCGCACCAGCTTGCCGTCGGCGCGGTTACCGAGCAGCAGACCGACAGCGGTGAGGATGCATTGTCTTGCCGGCGCCGGTCTCGCCGGTGATGACCGTGAACCCGGGACCGAACTCGACCACGGCGTCGTCGATGACGCCGAGGCCCCGCAGCCTCAGCTCTTCGAGCATGCGCGCGCTCCGAGCACGCAGCCGACCTTACGAGGCAGGAGCGACAGGAGCCCGCAGGCGCGCCCGGGGAGCCGCCGCGACCTACCCGGCCGGCACTGTTCGTCGGGGCCGGCAGTGCTCGTGCGGTCAGGCATGCTCGTGCGGGTCGTCGTCGGTCCGGGCCCGCCAGCCGCGCACCGGCAGGTGGAACTTGTCGACGAGCCGGTCGGTGAAGGTCGCCGGGCCGAGCCGGGCCAGCCGGACCGGCATCCGACCCCGCTGGATCTCGATCCGGTCGTGGGCGATCACGTCGATGGTGCGCCGGCCGTCGCAGAAGGCCACCGCCCCGCCGTCCCCGGTCATCACCTCGATGGCGATCGACGACCTCCGGTGAGACCACCAGCGGCCGGGCGAACAGCGCGTGGGCGCTGATGGGCACGAGGAGCATCGCCTGGACCGACGGCCACACGACGGGCCCGCCGGCGGAGAACGCGTAGGCCGTCGAGCCGGTAGGGGTCGAGCAGACCAGGCCGTCGCCGGACCAGCGCGACAGGGGCCGGCCGTCGACCTCCACCAGGAGGTCCAGCACTCGCTGCCGCGCCGCCTTCTCGACCGTCGCGTCGTTCAACGCCCAGTCGCGGGCGACGACCTCGCCGTCGCGGCGGACCGCGACGTCGAGCGTGAGCCGCTCCTCCACGTCGTACGACGACGTGAGGATTCGTTCAACCGTCTGATCCAGGTCCGCCCGGTCGGCCTCGGCGAGGAACCCCACGTGGCCCAGGTTGATCCCGAGCAGGGCGGCGCCGGCGGGCCGGGCGAACTCCGCCGCGCGCAGCAGGGTGCCGTCGCCACCGAGCGCGAGCACGAGCTCGGCGCCGGCCGCGGCGTCCTCGTCCGCGGTAACGGTCTCGGCCGCGGGACAGGCGAGCACCTGGTGCTCGTCGGCCAGCACCCGCACGGTCACGTCGGCGGCGACGAGCCGCTCGGTCAGGTCGCGCGCGGCGGCAACGGCGCCACGCGGCCGGTGTGCACGACCAGCAGCAGGGAGCGGGCGGTCACGACGGCCCGCCCGGGTCCCCCGGCCGGTCGGCAGCCGGCCCGTTGAGGTCGGGGAGCCGGTCGGCGGTGAGCGGTGGCGCTCCGCGCCGCAGCCACAGGAAGAACTCGACATTGCCGGCCGGTCCGCGCAAGGGGCTCGTGACGGCGCCGGCGCAGCCCCGGCCGAGCTCCCGGGCGGCGTCGGCGACCGCCATGACCGCGGCCGCACGCGCCGCGACGTCACGCACCACGCCGCCCTTGCCCACCTGCTCCCGGCCGGCCTCGAACTGCGGCTTGACCAGCACCACGAGGTCGCCGTCGGGGCGCACGCATCCGTTGAGGGCGGGCAGGACCAGGGCCAGGGAGATGAACGACAGGTCGGCGACGGCGAGGTCGACCGGGCCGCCGACGTCACCCGGGGCGAGACCGCGGACGTTCGTCCGCTCGAGCACCGTCACCCGCGGATCGGAGCGCAGCGTCCAGGCCAGCTGGCCGTAGCCGACGTCCACGGCCACGACCTCACGGGCGCCGCGGCGCAGCAGCACGTCGGTGAACCCGCCGGTGGAGGCGCCGGCGTCGAGGCAGCGGCGGCCCGCGACCGCGGGCCCGCCCAGAGCGTGGAGTGCACCGTCGAGCTTGTGCCCGCCGCGCGAGACGAACTCGACCCCCGCGACCGGGTCCACCACGACCGGCGTGGCGCCGTCGACACCGGTCGTCGGCTTCGTCGCGACCAGGCCGCGCACCCGCACCCGCCCGGCACCGACGAGTTCCTGCGCGTGCTGGCGCGAGCGGGCGAGCCCGCGACGCACCAGCTCGGCGTCGAGCCGTGACCGGGCCGCCATGTCACTGCTCGTCGAGGTCGGCAAGGCCCTCCTGCAGCCGGCGGTGCACGTCCTCGAAGAGCTCGACGTGCTCCTCCAGCGGCACGGACTCGACCTCGTCCAGCCGCCGGCGCGCCTCGTCGGCGGCGGCCACTCCCGTCGCCGGTGCCTGCGCAGCTGCCGGCGGGCCCGCGGCTGCCGGGGCCTCCGCAGCTGCCGGCGGGCCCGCGTCCGCACCAGGCCCCCGGTCCGGGCCGGCCTCACCGGTACGCGACATCGGCTCCGTCATGGATGCAGACGGTATCCGACCCCGGCGGCACGAATGCGCTAACGTGCCGGGCCGCCGGGCCTGTGCGGGCGAGCGGGCCGGGGAGGAGACTGTGGCGAGCGTCGAGGACTGTCGCGACGCGGTGGATGCGCTGGTGGCGACACTCGCGTCCGTCGACGCGGAGCTCCGCGCCAAGCACGTCCCGGAACGCAGCGTCGCCTGCCGGATCGGCGACCTCGGATTGACCTTCACCGCCCGCCTCGACGAGCACGGTGTCCACGACGTCCGCGAGCTCGACGGCGAGGACGTGACCGCGGACGCCGACGTCCGGATCGCCCTCGACAGCGACGAGCTGGTGGCGCTGGCGGCAGGCAGCGACGACTTCTTGCACGCCTGGTTGCGCGGCCGCGTGCAGGTCGGGGCCAGCATGCGTGATCTGCTTCGGCTCCGGACGTTCTTCGGCCTGTGACCCTTGACCTTCAGTCGAGGTCGAGTGCAGCCAGCACGTCGTCGTACCGATCCGGGGGAAGGAGGCCCGACCAGGCGAGCGCCGCGGCGGCGCGCAGCCCGTCGAGGGCATCGGCCGGATCCGCCGGCCGACCCCGGACCGCACCCGCGGCCGTGACGACCCAGCCCCGACACGACGCCTCGTCCGCCGTCGTCTCGACGGCGGGCTGGGCCAGCTCCAGGTCCCGAAGGTCGCGACCCAGGTAGTCCGGCCGCCGCTCTGGAGCCAGGGCGAGCACGTCGTCGGGCCCGGCCACCCCGGTCAGGACCAGCAGGGAGGCCAGGCCGCCGGCCCGCGCGCCCGCGATGTCGGTGTCCGGCCGGTCACCGACGACCAGCGCCGCGGCGGCGCCGAGCCGGCCGGCGGCGGTACGGAACAGCTCCGGCCGGGGCTTGCCCACCACCGTTTCCGGCTCCTGACCGGTGGCGACGGTGATGGCAGCGACCAGGGCGCCGGAGCCCGGCAGCGGTCCCCGTGGGGAGGGCAGGGTCGGGTCCCGGTTGGTGACGACCCAGCGAGCCCCTGCGCGCAGCGCCACCGTTGCTTCGGCGAGGTCGCGCCAGGCGACGTCCGGCCCCCAGCCCTGGACGACCGCGACCGGCTCGCGTCCCGCGTCGGCCACCGGAGTCAGGCCGGCCTGCTCCACCGCGGCCCACAGGCCCTCGCCCCCGACCACGAGGACGGGCGCGCCGGGCTCGAGCTGACCGGCCAGCAGCTCCGCGGTGGCGACCGCGGAGGTCATCACCTCGGCGGGGTCAGCCGCGACACCCAGCCGGCGCAGGGCGGCAGCGACGTCCTCCCGGGTGCGGGAGGCGTTGTTCGTCACGAACGCGAGCGGAGTCCCACGGTCGCGGACCCGGCCGAGCACGTCGACGGCGTACGGCGCTGCCTGGTCTCCGAGGTGCACCACGCCGTCGAGGTCGAGCAGCAGCGCGTCGTGCCGGTCGAGCAGCGCCACGCTGGTCGGGACCGGTCCGGTCGGGTTCACCTCCGGTCGCGCGCGGCGCGGATGCGCAGCGGTGCGGCTGCGTAGTCCTTGTTGTCCGGCCGCATGGCCACCGCTCGCCTCTCTCCCCTCCGGACCCACCGCCCGGAGCCGGCCTCCCGCACCCGAGACGATTTTCCCGCTCTTCGTTGAAGTTGAGGTGGCGGTCCCCCGCCTGATGCCTGCCTAGCGGTAGGTGTCGGGCGACCGCCAAGTCACCAACAAGAAGGGGACCACCATGAAGAACGTACCGAGCAAGGTCCAGCTCGTGACGCGGAGCAGGCGCCGAGGGAGAGCTGCCGTCGACGCTGCAACTCGCTCGCGCCGAGGCACCGACGTGGCCGCGAGGCCTGCTCGCGATGAGCGTCGCGGTCGGGCTGGCCGTGATGCACGCGATGTTCGAACACGAGATCACCGCGTGCGCTGGCCCGAAGGCACGCCAACCCGACCGCAGCCGCAGTCGGCACGGCGCGCGCCGGGGTCGGTCGCGCTCGGCGGCTCGGCGGGTGCCGGTCAGCCCACCGCGGGCGCACGACCGCTGGATGAGCACGAGCTGCCGGTGCCCGACCTACGCGCACTTCCCGCCCAGATCTGCTGTCGGCAGTTGGTGCTGGAACGGATGCTGGCCGGGGTCGCTACCCGCCGCCACGCTCGGTCCCGACCGGTCGGGCGACGCGCTTCGAGCCGTCGCGGGCGACGTCGCGTCGTCGGTGTCGCGCCGGTTCGCGGCGACCCAGCCGCGCTCGCCGAGCTGCTCACCCGCGACCTGTCTGAGCTCACCTCCCGCGTTGATGTCGACGGGGCACTTCGCCGGGCTGCGCGTGTGGCGTTGGCGATCACCGCGGACGGCACCAAGCTGCCGGTCGGGCTGTGGGAGGCGCCACCGAGAACAAGACGGTCGTCAAGGCGCTGCTCGCCGACTTGGTCAGCCGGGGCCTGGACGCCAGCGATGGGTTGCTGGTCGTGATCGACGGCGCGAAGGCGCTGCGGAGCGCCGTCACCGCGGTCTTCGGCGGCAACGCGGCGGTGCAGCGCTGTACTTTGCACAAGCGTCGCAACGTGGCAGATCACCTGCCAGACAAGGAAAAGGCGTGGGTCAACGCCAAGCTCGTCAAGGCGTTCAACCATCCTGATCCGGACCAGAGCCTGCGTAACGCCCGGCACCTGCCGAGCTGCTCGAGACCGGCTACCCGGGGCGGCGCGTCGCTGCACGAGGCCTCGAGGAGATGTTCACCGTCAGCCGGCTCGGCTCAACGGTCGGCTCGCGAAGACCCTGACGACGTCGAACCCGATCGATTCGATGATCAGCATCGCGAGGACGACCAACCGCAACGTCACCAACTGGAAGGACGGGCAGATGGTGCTGCGTTGGACCGCCGCCGGCATGCTCAACGCCGAGCGCTCGTTCCGCCGGATCAAGGGCTACAAGCAGATGCCTCAGCTCATCGCCGCACTCAAGCGGCACGTTCACCCCGAGCCGCAGCAGGCCACCGAAACTGTCGGTGCCGCCGCGTAGTGTCCACATCGGATCGCCACCGAAGTTCCACGGAACCCGGGACATGCTCCCCGAGACGATCGGGCCGGATGCCACGTCCGTACGATTCGCCGCATGCCCAACGGAGATTCGGCAACCGGTATTCCGCAACCGCCCCGGCCGGACGGCCTGGTCCTGGCGCCGTTCCGGGCCCTGCGCTACGCCGCGACCGGCCCCGAGCTGGCGAACGTCCTGGCGCCGCCGTACGACGTCATCGACGCGACGGAGCAGGCCGCGCTCGAGTCCAGGCACCCCGTCAACGTGGTCCGGCTCACCCTCCCCCGCGACGGCGACGAGGACGGCAGCCGTTACGCGGCGGCCGGGCGCCGGATGCGGGAATGGCGTGCGACCGGCGTGCTCCGACCGGACCCGGAGCCGGCGCTCTACGTCTACGAGGAGCGCACCGACGCACACGTCCAGCGCGGGCTGGTCGGGGCGCTGGGACTCACCCCGGCCGAGGACGGCATCGTGCTGCCGCACGAGAACACGATGGCCGGGCCGGTGGCGGACCGGCTGGCGCTGATGGAGGCGGTGGAGGCCGACCTCGAGCCGATCTTCTGCGTGTACGACGGCGGCGGCGCAGCCAGCCGGGTGGTCGCCGACGCGGACCGGGCCGAGCCGCTCGTCGACGTCGCCACGGCCGATGCCATCCGGCACCGGCTGTGGGCGGTGACCGACCCGGCCACCCTCGCGGAGGTCGCCGCCGACCTGCGCGGCCGGCGCGCCGTCATCGCCGACGGGCATCACCGGTATGCGACCTTTCAGCGCTACCAGGCCGACCGGCACGCTGCCGGCGCCGGAGCGGGACCGTGGGACCTGGGCCTGGCGTTCCTGGTCGACGGCTCGGCCTTCGGCCCCCAGGTGCATCCGATCCACCGGGTGGTGCCGGGGCTACCGGCTGCAGAGGCGGCCCGGCGCGCCGAGGCGGGGTTCCGGGTGGAGCGCCTCGTCGGCGGGGTCTCCGACGCGCTCGACCGGCTCGCGAAGGCAGGCGTCGACGGCACCGCGTTCGTGCTCACCGACGGCGAGACCTCCTGGCTGCTCACCGATCCCGATGCGGAGCAGTTGGCGGCAGCGCTGCCGGCGGAGCGGTCCCGCGCCTGGCGCTCCCTGGACGTCACCGTCGCCCACCTGTTCCTCATCCGCCGGCTCTGGCAGCTCGAGGACCGGGAGGACGTCGTCGACTTCGAGCACGACGTGCCGGCGACCGTCGACGCCGCCCGTCGCAGCGGCGGGGTCGCCCTGCTGCTCAACCCCACGCCGGTCGGCGACGTCGCGGCGGTCGCCGCGGCCGGTGACCGGATGCCGCGCAAGTCGACGCTGTTCGTCCCGAAGCCGGCGACCGGCCTGCTCATCCGGGCGTTCGCCGACGCCGGACCGGCCGGCTGACCCGGCGGGCCCTGGTCACCTCCACGACGGTGAACGGGCGCACCCCGCCACCCGCTCGGGCGAAACGCCGCCGCGCCGCCCCCGTCAGCTCGACGGTGTCGCCGGCCGACCGAGCCCAGCGCGGCCTGGCGGGTCCGGCCGCGCGCGGTGCAGTCGAACGTGTCCCGCCCACCGCCGGCCTCCGGCGGCAACCGCACGTCCAGCCGGAAGGTCACGACCTCCTCGCCGTCGGCGAGCGACCGCGCGACGGGCGCCTGGGCCACCGATCCGACGAGCAGGATCTCGTTGCGGTGCCGGGCCGGTGCCCGGTCGGCCGATGTTGTCGTCGTCATGGCTGCTCCTCTCCCGAGCAGCCAGGCTCGCCGGGCGGCCGGAGTCGGTGCGGCACGTCTGCCGTGGCTGGGGACACGCCGGCGGTGGCCCGGGCCTGTGGACAGCACCAACCTGTCGTCAGCCCGGTGTCAGCGCGCCGTCAGCTCGGCGAGGCGCTCCTCCGCGTCGGTCTCGCCCTCCTCGTCGATCGTCGCCACCGACTCGAACCAGCGCAGCGCCTCCTCGCGCCGCCCGGCGCCCAGCAGCGCCTCGGCGTAGGCGTACCAGAGCCGCGGCGTCCACGGCTGCAGCCGGTCGCTGTCGAGAGCCGCTCCCTGCAGCCCGACCACCGCTGCCTCGTACTCGCCCCGATCCCGGCGTGCGCCGGAGGCGACGATCGCCATCTCGACCCGGGCGGCCGGGTCCAGCCGGGCGACGTCCGGGTCCTTGGCCAGGACGAGTGCGCGCTCCGGGCGGCCGAGACCGCGCTCGGCATCGGCGAGGATCGGCAGGTGCGCCGGATCGCCGGTCATCCGGCGGACCGCGCGCAGCTCGGCGAGCGCACCGGCGTAGTCCCCGGTCCGGTAGGCCGTGAGCCCGGCCGCCTCCCGGACGACCGCGAGCCGCGGGGCCAGCGAGCGGGCGTACCAGGCGTGGGTGTGGGCCCGTTCGGGGTCCTCGTCGAGCAGGAGGCCGGCCGCGAGCAGGTGGGCCGTGACCCGCTCGGCGAGCGAGGTCGGCAGGCTGCGCAGCTCGGCCCGGGCGTCGCGGTCGAGCTCGGCCGCCGGTAGGTCGGCGGGCAGCTCCGGCTCGCGCATGCGTGGCCGGCGCTCCTCCTCGTCGCGGGGCACGCGGATTCCTCCCTCGTGAACGACGAAAGGCCTCCCGGTGTCCGAGAGGCCTTTCGTGCTGTGACATTGCCGACAGAGCCGAAGACTTTGCTCGACAGAGTCGAAGAATGTCCGGCGGCGTCCTACTCTCCCACCCCGTCTCCAGGGCAGTACCATCGGCGCTGAAGGGCTTAGCTTCCGGGTTCGGAATGGGACCGGGCGTTTCCCCTTCGCTATTGTGCCGCCGAAACTCTATGGAGTTGTGGCCTCGTCTCACGTGAAGACGACCGACCGCAGCTCGGGAACCGCACAGTGGACGCGTAGCACGCTCTTCGAAACAGCAGGCTGTTCGAGAGAGCAAAAGTGTGGTCAAGCCCTCGGCCTATTAGTACCGGTCAGCTGCATGCGTTGCCGCACTTCCACTTCCGGCCTATCAACCCGCTGGTCTGGCGGGGGCCTTACCAGGTTAACCCTGTGGGAGACCTCATCTTGAAGCGAGCTTCCCGCTTAGATGCTTTCAGCGGTTATCCCTTCCGAACGTAGCCAACCAGCAGTGCACTTGGCAGTACAACTGGCACACCAGAGGTTCGTCCGTCCCGGTCCTCTCGTACTAGGGACAGCCCTTCTCAAGTCTCCTGCGCGCGCAGCGGATAGGGACCGACACGTTTGTTACCACAGCGTCGAGTCTTCGTTGCTCGACACCGGGGCCAGGTCATTTCTGCCTGGCTCTGCATGTCGCCATGCAGGTCGGACCATCTCTTCACCGGCTGATGAGGCCGGTGTTCGGCGTATGGTCTCTGAGGATTCTGGACGGTGCACCCGCCGGTACCTGCCGCCACCGTTCATGGTGAGCGCCAAGTCCTTGAGGCGGGCGAATCCAGCAGCCGTCAGATGCTCCCCTTCCGTCATCGCCCTGACGATCCGGGCGAAGGTGAGGAACTCCTGCTGCTTGCTGCTACGTAGCGGATTGCGTTCGAAGAACGGGATCACCTGTGCCACCAGGTGCTCCCGTCGGCGCACAACCAACACCAACGTGGTGTCGCGTGAGCCGCGATGGTTCTCGCGGATGTACCCGCAACCGAGACGTTCCCGAAGGAGGTGGAGAACCTCCGCCCGATGGACGTCTTGGCTGACATGGAACTCCGGCACGAGCTGCCAACCGTTCCGAGTGCTCGGATTCCGTTGGACAGCGACGTGGAACGAACCTTCCCCGTCGACGAACCCGGCTAGGTAGGCGTCCAGCCTTTCCTGCTGATTGACCGCACCCGAGACATTGTCACTGTCCATGCCGCAACCCTAGGCAGAGGGTACGACAAGAACGAGTAGTCCGGGATACTCGGTGTTTCCAGCATATAGCCGAATTTATAGACAGCGCGGATGGAAGAATTTCACTGTCTCACGACGTTCTAAACCCAGCTCGCGTACCGCTTTAATGGGCGAACAGCCCAACCCTTGGGACCTACTCCAGCCCCAGGATGCGACGAGCCGACATCGAGGTGCCAAACCTTGCCGTCGATATGGACTCTTGGGCAAGATCAGCCTGTTATCCCCGGGGTACCTTTTATCCGTTGAGCGACGGCGCTTCCACAAGCCACCGCCGGATCACTAGTCCCGACTTTCGTCCCTGCTTGACATGTCTGTCTCACAGTCAAGCTCCCTTGTGCACTTGCACTCGACACCTGATTGCCAACCAGGCTGAGGGAACCTTTGGGCGCCTCCGTTACCTTTTGGGAGGCAACCGCCCCAGTTAAACTACCCACCAGACACTGTCCCTGATCCGGATCACGGACCGAGGTTAGACAGCCAACACGACCAGAGTGGTATTTCAACGTTGACTCCACCCGAACTGGCGTCCGAGCTTCACAGTCTCCCACCTATCCTACACAAGCCGAGTCGACCACCAATATCAAGCTGTAGTAAAGGTCCCGGGGTCTTTCCGTCCTGCTGCGCGTAACGAGCATCTTTACTCGTAGTGCAATTTCGCCGGGTCTGTGGTTGAGACAGCGCTGAAGTCGTTACGCCATTCGTGCAGGTCGGAACTTCGTCATAATCCCCTGTTTCCAGGGGGACAGACTATGCCTTCATCTCAGCTGATGATTGCTGGACTGCACCGGCAGCTACCGTCGTCTTGCCGCCGAGTCATAGATTTGCCGTGTCCCACGGCAGGGCTCGAGCCTCACCCCGAAGGGATCAGTCGTTACGGGGCTCATACCGAGTTCCCCTCGCAGAGGTTCACGTTGGCAGAGATGCTTCCCACGGCATTACCCGCCTGCTGTGCGTCACGACCTTGCGCGTGACGTACCGGGTAGGGCTTCGCCGTTATCGAGCGGGATTGATGTGCTCGGTCTCCCGCTCACCGGGCATTGTCACTCCGACAGGAATTTCGCTCGTTCGCGTCACCCGATATCGCTCATGAGTGACAGGACCATCTCTTCACCGTTCTGGCCGTCGAACCGAGGTGGCTGGCGTATGGCCTCTGAGGATCCCGAGGAGTCGAGACGGCTTCGGAGAGTTCATCGACTCGACGATCGCCGCAACTCTCCGTCGAGCCCCGCCACCGTGAGGTGCACGGCGCTCCCGCACTCATTGCGAACGACCGTCGTGAATGCTCTCGAACTCGTAGAGCTTTCGCCGTTCTCAGCGGATTTCGCTCGAAGAACGGAATGACGTGACCGGTGAGGTCCTCGAGGGACCGCACCGTACCAGCACACCGTCGACTAACCCGACGATCACTGCTCGATATCCTGGCCTTTCCTCGCTGATTGACCGCACCGGACACATTGTCACTTCTCCACGCGCCGTACCCGCCGGAATGTTGGGTACGACACATTTGCGCGTGACTACCGGATACTCGGTTTTCGCCAGCTATAGCCAGCTGCATGCTACGCGGTCACCCCCGCAGCGGGCAGTTCCGCGAGACCACGTTCTCAGGAATTTCGCTACCTTAGGATGGTTATAGTTACCACCGCCGTTTACTGGCGCTTAAGTTCTGAGCTTCGCAGCCCGAAGGCCACTAACCCGTCCCCTTAACGTTCCAGCACCGGGCAGGCGTCAGTCCGTATACATCGTCTTGCGACTTCGCACGGACCTGTGTTTTTAGTAAACAGTCGCTTCAGCCTGGTCTCTGCGGCCGTACCGCGCTTCGGGGGCGAACCCCTACACGCGACGCGGCCCCCCTTCTCCCGAAGTTACGGGGGCATTTTGCCGAGTTCCTTAACCACAGTTAGCCCGATCGCCTTGGTATTCTCTACCTGACCACCTGAGTCGGTTTGGGGTACGGGCCGCCATAACACTCGCTAGAGGCTTTTCTCGGCAGCATAGGATCATCCACTTCGCCTGAATCGGCTCGGCATCAGGTCTCAGGCACATGGACCGCGGATTTGCCTACGGTCCGCCCTACACCCTTACCCCGGGACAACCATCGCCCGGGTTGGACTACCTTCCTGCGTCACCCCATCGCTTGCCTAGTACAGGTTCGGGTCGCGCGCTCCACCAGCTCGCCCCGAAGGGCTCGCCGGCTTCAGGCGCTTAGCATCACCGGGTTCGGCAGGGGCGTGTTATAGCGGGTACGGGAATATCAACCCGTTGTCCATCGACTACGCCTGTCGGCCTCGCCTTAGGTCCCGACTTACCCTGGGCGGATTAGCCTGGCCCAGGAACCCTTGGTCATCCGGCGGAGGGGTTTCTCACCCCTCTTTCGCTACTCATGCCTGCATTCTCACTCGTATGGCCTCCACGGCTGGGTTACCCCGCTGCTTCGCTGGCCGTACGACGCTCCCCTACCCATCCACACGCCTGGACGTCACCCGAAGATGACGCCGAGCTGATGTGTGAATGACACGGCTTCGGCGGTGTGCTTGAGCCCCGCTACATTGTCGGCGCGGAATCACTTGACCAGTGAGCTATTACGCACTCTTTCAAGGGTGGCTGCTTCTAAGCCAACCTCCTGGTTGTCTGTGCGACTCCACATCCTTTCCCACTTAGCACACGCTTAGGGGCCTTAGCCGGTGTTCTGGGCTGTTTCCCTCTCGACTACGAAGCTTATCCCCCGCAGTCTCACTGCCACGCTCTCACTTACCGGCATTCGGAGTTTGGCTGATTTCGGTAAGCTTGTAGGCCCCCTAGACCATCCAGTGCTCTACCTCCGGCAAGAAACACGTGACGCTGCACCTAAATGCATTTCGGGGAGAACCAGCTATCACTGAGTTTGATTGGCCTTTCACCCCTACCCACAGGTCATCCCCCAGGTTTTCAACCCTGGTGGGTTCGGCCCTCCACGCGGTCTTACCCGCGCTTCAGCCTGCCCATGGGTAGATCACTCGGCTTCGGGTCTAGAGCATGCGACTGAATCGCCCTATTCGGACTCGCTTTCGCTACGGCTTCCCCTCACGGGTTAACCTCGCCACATACCGCTAACTCGCAGGCTCATTCTTCAAAAGGCACGCGGTCACGGCCACTTACAAGTGTAACGACGCTCCCACGGTTTGTAGGCACACGGTTTCAGGTACTATTTCACTCCCCTCCCGGGGTACTTTTCACCTTTCCCTCACGGTACTTGTCCGCTATCGGTCACCAGGGAGTATTTAGGCTTATGAGGTGGTCCTCACAGATTCACACGGGATTTCACGGGCCCCGTGCTACTTGGGATACTTCTCGGGAGGTACGGTCGTTTTCGACTACAGGGCTGTTACCTTCTGTGGCGACCCTTTCTCATGGTCTTCGACTAACGCCGTACTTTGTCACTCCCTGCCGGCTCGGCAGAACCGACGGAAAAGTCCCACGACCCCGGTCACGCAACGCCTGCCGGCTTGACACGTGACTCGGTTTAGCCTCTTCCGCTTTCGCTCGCCACTACTCACGGAATCGCGGTTGCTTTCTCTTCCTGCGGGTAATGAGATGTTTCACTTCCCCGCGTTCCCTCCGCTTGCCCTATGTGTTCAGGCAAGGGTGACTGGACATGACTCCAGCCGGGTTTCCCCATTCGGAAATCCTCGGATCAATGCTCGGTTGGCAGCTCCCCGAGGCTTATCGCAGCCTCCTACGTCCTTCATCGGCTCCTGGTGCCAAGGCATCCACCGTGCGCCCTTACTAGCTTGGCCACAAAGATGCTCGCGTCCACTGTGCAGTTCTCAAGGTGCGGGCGGTCCCGATCGCGCGGCCGCCGCCAGGCAGTCCCCTCGACGTGTCGAGACGCGGTACGACGCGATCGGCCTCTCCCGTGCCGAAGCGCCGCACCGGACCTGCGGCAAAGCCGGCCAGCCGGCGCTCCGCGGGCTGAGCAACGCTCCCGTCAATGACAGAGCCCGTTCCCTCAGGACCCAACAACGTGCCCGGCCGCGGCCTCCTCCCCGGCGCCGTCCCTGCCCGAAGGAGCTGTACTTGGCGCCGGCTCGAGAGACCTCGGCCGAATAGTCAGTGTTCCACCCATGAGCAACTCGAGGTTCGGACGATAGCTCGTTCGGCTACGCCAATGCTCCTTAGAAAGGAGGTGATCCAGCCGCACCTTCCGGTACGGCTACCTTGTTACGACTTCGTCCCAATCGCCGATCCCACCTTCGACAGCTCCCTCCCTTAAGGGTTGGGCCACCGGCTTCGGGTGTTACCGACTTTCGTGACGTGACGGGCGGTGTGTACAAGGCCCGGGAACGTATTCACCGCAGCGTTGCTGATCTGCGATTACTAGCGACTCCGACTTCATGGGGTCGAGTTGCAGACCCCAATCCGAACTGAGACCGGCTTTTTGGGATTCGCTCTACCTCGCGGTTTCGCAGCCCTTTGTACCGGCCATTGTAGCATGTGTGCAGCCCTGGACATAAGGGGCATGATGACTTGACGTCGTCCCCACCTTCCTCCGAGTTGACCCCGGCAGTCTCCTATGAGTCCCCGGCATTACCCGCTGGCAACATAGGACGAGGGTTGCGCTCGTTGCGGGACTTAACCCAACATCTCACGACACGAGCTGACGACAGCCATGCACCACCTGTGCAGGGCCCTTGCGGACCCCATATCTCTACGGGATTTCCCTGCATGTCAAACCCAGGTAAGGTTCTTCGCGTTGCGTCGAATTAAGCCACATGCTCCGCCGCTTGTGCGGGCCCCCGTCAATTCCTTTGAGTTTTAGCCTTGCGGCCGTACTCCCCAGGCGGGGCGCTTAATGCGTTAGCTGCGGCACCGAGACGTGGAAGGTCCCCGACACCTAGCGCCCAACGTTTACGGCGTGGACTACCAGGGTATCTAATCCTGTTCGCTCCCCACGCTTTCGCTCCTCAGCGTCAGTTACGGCCCAGAGACCCGCCTTCGCCACCGGTGTTCCTCCTGATATCTGCGCATTTCACCGCTACACCAGGAATTCCAGTCTCCCCTACCGCACTCTAGTCTGCCCGTATCGACTGCAGGCCCGGGGTTGAGCCCCGGGTTTTCACAGCCGACGCGACAGACCGCCTACGAGCTCTTTACGCCCAATAATTCCGGACAACGCTTGCACCCTACGTATTACCGCGGCTGCTGGCACGTAGTTGGCCGGTGCTTCTTCTGCAGGTACCGTCACTTTCGCTTCGTCCCTGCTGAAAGAGGTTTACAACCCGAAGGCCTTCATCCCTCACGCGGCGTCGCTGCGTCAGGCTTTCGCCCATTGCGCAATATTCCCCACTGCTGCCTCCCGTAGGAGTCTGGGCCGTGTCTCAGTCCCAGTGTGGCCGGTCGCCCTCTCAGGCCGGCTACCCGTCGTCGCCTTGGTAGGCCGTTACCCCACCAACAAGCTGATAGGCCGCGGGCCCATCCTCAGCCGAAATTCTTTCCACCTCGGAGGATGTCCTCCGAGGTCATATCCGGTATTAGCCCCGGTTTCCCGGGGTTATCCCAGAGCTAAGGGCAGGTTGCCCACGTGTTACTCACCCGTTCGCCGCTAGGACACCTCCCCCGAAGGAAGGGCCTCGCTCGACTTGCATGTGTTAAGCACGCCGCCAGCGTTCGTCCTGAGCCAGGATCAAACTCTCCGTAGATGTCTATATATCGCACCGCCCGCGCGAGGCTCGGCAGGTCGATCGACTAGAGAGATGCGGTCCTGGCGAACGCGTTTGATGCTGGCAATGAGCAGACGTTCGTAGCTGATCGTCTTCATATCACCAAAGGAATCCGCACCGGGCACGCTGCTGTCCGAGGACATGGGCCGAACCCGATGACGGGGTTTTTTGGCACTGACTTTTGGCACGCTGTTGAGTTCTCAAGGAACGGACGCGCACCAGTCCGGGCCTTCTCGACCCTTCGTGGGGCAACCGGTCCACGCTACTCGGTCAGTTCCGCACGGCCGACGCCCGCCCTGTCGAAAGCGGATCCGGGGGCCTCCGGCCCGGCCGCTGTCGCGTCCGGCTCGCCGTGCGGCTCGTGACGAGACTACAGACATCCCGCTCGGGCGCGTCAAATCGAGTCCGAGCCGCCGCCCCGATGCGGACCCTCGACGCCGGCGAGGTTGCGCTTGCCCCTGCGGAGCACCAGCCACCGCCCGTGCAGCAGGTTCTCGGGGCGACCGCGTCCGGGTCGGTCACCCGCTCGTTGTTCACGTACGCACCCCCCTCAGCGACCGTCCGGCGAGCGGCGACTTGCTCGAGGCGCAGCCCGGTCAGGGCGAGCAGGTCGGTCACCGCCGGCAGCGGCCCGGACACCGACGTCGTGCGGCGCCTCGCGCAGCGCGGCGCCCAGCGTGGCGGGGTCGAGGCCGGCGAGGTCTCCCTGGCCGAACAGGGCCCGGCTGGCCGCCTCCACGCGCGCGGTCTCGTCCGGCCCGTGCAGCGAGGTGGTGAGCTCCTGCGGCCAGCCGTCGCTGGGCGGCCCGCGCCGCCGGCCGCTGCGCGGTCGCGGCGTCGAGCTCCTCGATCTCCTCCCGGGGCAGGAAGGTGAAGTAGCGCAGGTAGCGACCCGCGTCCCGGTCGTCGACGTTGATCCAGTACTGGTAGAAGGCGTACGGCGAGGTCAGCTCGGGGTCCAGCCACAGGCTCCCGCCGCCGGTGGACTTGCCGAACTTCTCCCCGTCGCCGACGTGACCAGCGGCGTCGTCAACGCATGGACGTGGGCGCCCTCGACCCGGCGGATGAGGTCGACGCCGGCGGGATGTTGCCCCACTGGTCCGAGCCGCCGATCTGCAGCCGGCAGCCGTGCCGGCGGTGCAGCTCGAGGTAGTCGTTGGACTGCAGCAGCAGGTAGCTGAACTCGGTGTAGCTGATGCCCTCGCCGGCCAGGCGGGCCTTGACCGTCTCCCGCGCGAGCATGACGTTGACCGAGAAGTGCTTGCCGACGTCGCGCAGGAACTCGATCGCCGACAGCGGCCCGGTCCAGTCCAGGTTGTTGACCGGCACCGCGGACGTGGGCGAGTCGCCGAACTCGACGAATCGGGCCAGCTGCTCGCGGATGCGTTCGGTCCAGCCCGCGACCGTGTCCGCGTCGTACATGACGCGCTCCGCCGACCTCGCGCGGGTCGCCGACAGTCCGGTGGCGCCGCCGGCGAGCACGATGGGCCGGTGCCCGGCCTGCTGGAACCGCCGCAGCGTCAGCACCTGGACGAGGTGCCCGGCGTGCAGGCTGGGCGCGGTCGGGTCGAAACCGCAGTAGAGCGTGAGCGGCGCGGCGCCGAGGTCGCGACGCAGCGCGTCGAGATCGGTGCTCTGCGCGATCAGGCCGCGCCAGGACAGCTCGTCGAGGATGTCGGAGGGCACGCGGGCATCCTCCCGCACTCGACGGCGAGCGGGGGGCCCTCGGGACGTGCGGACGGTACGGCGACACGGTCGGCTCGCCGTCGATCCAGAACCGCCAGGGCAGCTCCGCCGCCGCGGCGACCCCGACCCGCGGGCCCCAGCGCACGAGCGCGGGGTCGACGGGCGTGCCGCGGCGGACCAGCAGCGGCGACCTCGCGGTGGTCGACGTCGGCCCCGTTGCGCTCCCGCCGCACCCCGAGCGCTGTCGTCAGGCGCGCCGGGCCGCGGGCCAGGTCGCCGTGGCCGGGCAGCGGCGCGGCGGCGTGCTCGCGACATCGACCCCACCGACGACCTCGCCCGCGCGGAGCAGCACCGCGGAGGCGGCGCCCGCCGGGCCGCACACGACGTTCATGCACAAGTGCATGCCGTAGGTGAAGTAGACGTAGACGTGGCCGGCGGCCCCGAACATCACCTCGTTGCGGGGGGTCGGGCCGCGGTAGGCGTGGGAGGCCGGGTCGTGACCGCCCGGCGTAGGCCTCCACCTCGGTCAGCCGGACCGCGACCGGCCCCGCGCCGCCGGCCCGTCCGCCGCCGGCACCGTCCCCGCTAGCCGAGCGGACGATCACGGCGCCCAGCAGGTCACGGGCGACCTCGAGGACCGGGCGGTCGAGAACGACCGGCGCAGGAGCCGGCCGTGCCGGCTCAGCTGCGCGTCGCCCACGCGGCGTGCTCGTGCACCGACTCGCGCACAGCGTCGAGCTGCTCCCGGACCCGCTTCGGAGCGGTGCCGCCCGGGGCGGACCGCGACGCCAGCGCACCGTCGACGCTGAGAGCACGTCGCGCACGTCCGGGGTCAGGTGCGGGCTGACCGCCAGCAGGTCGTCGTCGGAGACCTCCGGCAAGGTCGCAGCCGTTGACGGTGCACCAGACGACGAGGTGCCCGACCGCCTCGTGCGCCTCCCGGAACGGCACGCCCCGGCGGACCAGCCACTCGGCGACGTCGGTGGCCAGCGCGAACCCGTCCGGCGCCGTCTCGGTCAGCCGGTCGGCGTCGCACACGCATGGTCGCGACCATCCCGGCCACCGCGGGCAGCACCAGCAGCAGCGTGTCGACCGCGTCGAACACCGGCTCCTTGTCCTCCTGCAGGTCCCGGTCGTAGGCCAGCGGCAGGCCCTTGAGCATCGGTCAGCAGCGTCGGTCAGGTCGCCGACCAGCCGGCCGGCCTTGCCGCGGGCGAGCTCGGCGACGTCGGGGTTCTTCTTCTGCGGCATGATCGACGACCCGGTGGCGAAGGCGTCGTCGAGCTCGACCCAGCCGAACTCGCGGGTCGTCCAGAGCACGATCTCCTCGCCGAGCCGGGACAGGTGCACGCCCGATCAGCGCCGCGCGAACAGGAACTCCGCGACGAAGTCGCGGTCGCTGACGGCGTCGATCGAGTTGGCCGCGGCGCTCGTCGAAGCCGAGCTCGCGCGGCCACCGCCTCCGGGTCGAGCGGCAGCGACGAGCCGGCCAGCGCGCCCGCGCCGCAGCGGGCGAGACCGCGGCCCGCCGGTCCCAGTCGCGCAGCCGGTCGACGTCGCGGGCCAGCGGCTGCACGTGGGCGAGCAGCTGGTGCGCGAACAGCACCGGCTGGGCGTGCTGCAGGTGGGTCATGCCCGGTGCGGGCACG
This sequence comes from uncultured Actinomycetota bacterium, assembly GCA_963835405.1. Classification (GTDB taxonomy): domain Bacteria; phylum Actinomycetota; class Actinomycetes; order JAFAQI01; family JAFAQI01; genus CAWIFV01. The sequence goes on along the minus strand of CAWIFV010000003.1, from coordinate 174,184 downwards.
TCGATCGTGCGCTCGGCCTGGTCGACCAGCGCGGTCTCGAGCTCGGCGAGCCGGCCCACGATCTGCCGGGCGTGGTCGCGCAGGTACAGCCGCAGGTCGGTGGCGACCTGGTCGTTGCGGCTGCGGCCGGCGCGCAGCTTGCCGCCGAGCGCGCCCGAGCCGCTCGAGCAGCCCGCGCTCCAGCGCGGTGTGCACGTCCTCGTCCTCGGCCGTCGGCCGGAACAGGCCGGCCGGGCGTCGTCGGTCGAGCTCGTCGAGCGCGACCGAGCATGCGCGTCAGCTCGTCGTCGGTCGAGCAGCCCGGCCCGGTGCAGCACCCGGGCGTGCGCCTTCGACGCCAGCAGGTCGTAGGGCGCGAGCCGCCAGTCGAAGTGCACGCTCGTCGACAGCCGCGCGAGCGCGTCCGCGGGCCCGCCGGCGAACCGGCCGCCCCACAGCCGGGTCGGCGGTGGCGCGTCGGTCATTCGCCGTGTCGCCACCCGTCGTCCATCCGGCGGTCCCGCAGGGCGGCGATCCGGCTCGGCAGCCCCCACAGCTCGACGAAGCCCTTGGCGAGGCTCTGGTCGAAGCTGTCCTCCGCGTCGTACGTCGCGAGGTTGTAGTCGTAGAGCGACGCCGGGCTGCGCCGTCCGGTGACGACGGCGCGGCCGCCGTGCAGCGTCATCCGGACCTCGCCGGTCACGTTGCGCGACGCCTCGTCGACGAACGCGTCCAGCGCGCGCTTCAGCGGCGAGAACCACAGGCCGTCGTAGACCAGCTCGCGCCCAGCGCTGCTCGACGCCGCGCTTGAACCGGGCCAGGTCGCGTTCGACGGTGAGGTTCTCGAGCTCCCGGTGCGCCTGATGAGCGCGATCGCCGCCGGGCACTCGTAGACCTCGCGGCTCTTGATGCCCGACGAGGCGGTCCTCGACCATGTCGAGCCGGCCGACGCCCTGCGCGCCGGCCCGGCGGTTGAGCTCCAGCACCGCCTCGAGCATGGTGACCGGCCGGCCGTCGATCGACGTCGGCACGCCGTCGGTGAAGCCGATGACGACCTCGTCCGCGGCTCGCGGCACGGCCGGGTCCTGCGGTGTAGGCGTAGACGTCCTCGATCGGGCCGTTCCAGACGTCTTCGAGGAAGCCGGTCTCGACCGCGCGACCCCAGAGGTTCTGGTCGATCGAGTACGGCGACTTCTTCGTGACGTCGATCGGCAGCCCCTTCTCCTCGGCGAAGGCGATCGCCTTGTCGCGGGTCATGCCGAGTCGCGGACCGGCGCGAGCACCTGCAGGTCGGGCGCGAGCGCGCGCGAGGCCGACCTCGAAGCGCACCTGGTCGTTGCCCTTGCCCGTGCAGCCGTGGGAGACCATCGTCGCGCCGTGGTAGCGAGCCGCGTCGACGAGGTGCCGGACGATGACCGGCCGGGACAGCGCCGACAGCAGCGGGTAGCGGTCCATGTAGAGGGCGTTGGCCTTGCAGCGCCGGCAGGCAGTAGTTCTCGGCGAACTCCGCCCGCGCGTCGACGACGACCGCCTCGACGGCGCCGCACGCCAGCGCGCGCTCCCGGATGACGTCGAGGTCCTCGCCGCCCTGGCCGACGTCGACGGCGACGGCCACCACCTCGGCCCGCGTCTCCGCGGCGATCCAGCCGATCGCCACCGAGGTGTCGAGGCCCCCTGAGTAGGCGAGGACGACGCGCTCGGTCATGGGAGTTGCTCCGTTTCTGGTTGGGGTCAGCCGCCGGCCATCCGGCGGCAGCCGCTGCAGCGAGCCGGGCGCCGCCGCCGGAGGGTCCGCGGGCGATGACGAGCACGGTGTCGTCGCCGGCGATCGTGCCGAGCACGTCGGCGAGGCCGGCACGGTCGATGGCGGACGCGAGCAGGTGCGCCCCGCCGGGTGGTGTCCGGGCGACGACGAGGTTGGCGCTCGCCTCGACCGAGACGAGCAGCTCCGCCGCGAGCCGGGACATCCGCGTGTCGCGAGTCGTCGGAGAGCGCGCGCAGCACCGGTCCGGGTGCCTCCTCGGGTACGGCGTAGACGGTGCCGAGCCCGCTGCGCCGCGTACCTTCACCGCGCCGATCTCGTCGAGGTCGCGGGACAGCGTCGCCTGCGTGACCTCGACGCCCTCCTCGGCGAGCAGCCGGCGCAGCTCCGTCTGGGAGTGCACCGCTCCGGCGGCGATGATGGCGCGCGATCCGCGGCCTGCGCGGCCGGTCTTGGTCACGGTGGCGCCGCTGGCGCGGACGCTCACGACGTCCGCTCCAGCAGGAACGCGAGCAGCGCCTTCTGCGCGTGCAGCCGGTTCTCCGCCTGGTCGAAGACGACGCTGTGCGGACCGTCGAGCACCGAGGCGGCGATCTCCTCGCCCCGGTGCGCGGGCAGGCAGTGCATGCACGATGACGTCGGCGGCCGCGGCCTCGACCGCGCGCTCGTCGAGCATGTAAGGCTGAAGACGAGCGACCGGCCCGCCGCCTCGGCCTCCTGGCCCATCGAGGCCCAGACGTCGGTGTAGAGCACGTCGGCGTCGCGCGCCGCCTGCGCCGGTCGTTGGTCACCGACGCCGCACCGCCGGTGTGCTCGCCGATCTCGTTGGCGCGCCGGACGACCTGCTCGATCGGCTCGAACCCGGGCGGCGAGCGCGACCCGCACGTGCATGCCCGGCCAGCGCGCCGGCGAGCAGCAGCGAGTGGGCCATGTTGTTGCCGTCGCCGAGGTAGGTCAGCGTCAGCCCGGCGAGCGTGCCCTTGTGCTCGCGGATCGTCTGCAGGTCGGCCAGCGCCTGGCAGGGGTGCGCGTAGTCGGTCAGCGCGTTGACGACCGGCACCGTGGCGGCCGCGGCGAGCGCCTCGATGCGGTCCTGGCCGAAGGTGCGGATGACGATCGCCGAGACGTAGCGGGACAGCACCCGCGCGGTGTCCTCGATCGTCTCGCCACGGCCGAGCTGGGTGCTGCGCGCGTCGATGACGATCGGGTGGCCGCCCAGCTCGGCGATGCCGGCCTCGAACGACAGCCGGGTCCGGGTCGAGGGCTTCTCGAAGAGCACCGCGACCGATCTGCGGCCCGGCGAGCGACGCGGGCGGCGAACCGGTCCTTCTTCAGCCGGTCGGCCTCGTCGAGCACGCTCGCCTGCTCCGGCGGGCGTGAGGTCGTCGTCGACGAGGAAGTGCCGGGTCATCGGGGCACCGTCCGGTCCGCCGGTGACCTCGGCGACGCGGGCGAGGAGCTCGGCGACGCCGAACGGCTTCGCGAACACCCGGTCGCTCGCCGAGCAGCTGCCCGCATGCGCCGGTACGGCGTCGATCTTGCCGGTGACGACGATCGACGGGGATGTCGGCCATGCCCGGGTCGCCGCGCAGCTCCTCGAGCACCCGGATGCCGCCGAGGTCCGGCATCATCAGGTCGAGCAGGATCAGCGCCGGCGTCGCTGGCTGCTCGCCTTCACGAGCCCGGCGAGCCCGTCGGAGGCGATCGGCGACGTCGTACCCCTCGGCGGCCAGCAACGTCTGCAGCAGGCCCCGGACGCTGGGGTCGTCCTCGACGACCAGGACGTGCTGGCCCGCTCATGGGCTGCTCCCCTCCCCGACTGCGACGCTCCGCGGTCTGCGCCGCTGAGGCTAACGGCGGCGGCGGCGTCGAGAGCACCGCGGGCAGCGCGGCGGCGAACGTCCGCGGCCTCGCGCGGCGGACAGGACCAGCGGCGGCGCCAGCCGCACCGCGTCGGGCGCAGCGGCGTTGACGAGGAACCCCGCCTCGCGGGCAGCGGCCTCGACGGCGCGGGCGCTGCCGGGCTCGACCGCGAGAGCGAGCCACAGGCCACGGCCCCGCACGCCCTTCAGCAGCGGTGCATCGACCGCCGCACAGGTCGTCGGCCCACTGCCGCGCCGAGCCGCGCGACGTGCTCGAGCAGACCGTCGTCCTCGATGGTCGTCGAGGACGGCGAGGGCGGCGGCGCAGGCGACCGGGTTGCCGCCGAAGGTCGAGCCGTGGTCGCCCTTCTGCAGCGCCTCGGCCGCCCGGCCGGTGGCCGAGGCAGGCGCCGATCGGCAGCCCACCGCCCAGCCCCTTCGCCACCGTGACCACGTCGGGCACGACGCCGTCGTGCTGGTGGGCGAACCAGGTGCCGGTACGGCCGATGCCGCCCTGGATCTCGTCGACCACGAGCAGCGCGCCCGCCGCGTCGCAGATCCGCGCGGGCGGCGGCGAGGTAGCCGGCCGGCGGCGGGACGACGCCGGCCTCGCCGAGCGTCGGCTCGAGGACGCACGGCGGCGGTGTCCGCGTCGACGGCCGCCGCGAGCGCGCGCGACGTCGCCGTACGGCACGAACGTGACGTCGATCCGGGTAACGGCGCGAACGGCTCGCGGGCTGCCGCCTTGCCGGTCAGCGCCAGCGCACCGAGGCGTGCGGCCGTGGAACGACCGCTCCGCGGCGACGAACGTGCTGTTCGACCGGGGTGCGCCCGCTGGCAATCTTGAGCGCGGCCTCGTTCGCCGTGGTGCCGTCGTTGGAGAAGAAGACCCGGCGCCGGGCACGCCGAGCAGCTCGACGCAGCCGCTCGGCGAGCGCGACGGCGGGCTCGTGGACGTAGAGGTTGGAGGTGTGGCCGATGCGCGCCACCTGCTCGGTGACCGCCTCGACGACCGCGGGGTGGGCGTGGCCGAGGGCCGATACCGCGATGCCCGCGACGAGATCGAGGTACTCCTGCCGTCGGCGTCGGTGACGCGGCAGCCGTCGCCGGAGACCAGCGCGAGCGGCGGGGTGCCGTAGTTGCGCATCATCACGGCGTCCCAGCGGGTGCGGAGCGCGTCGTTGCCGGTCGTCGGGCCGTCATCCCGGCACCACCATCGTGCCGATGCCCGAGTCGGTGAAGACCTCGAGCAGCAAGGCGTGCGGCGACCCGGCCGTCGAGCACGTGCGCCGTCGCGGCACCCCGCCGTGCACCGCACGCGCGGCACGCCTCCATCTTCGGCACCATGCCGGCCGACAGCGTCGGCAGCATCTGCTCGAGATCGTAGGCGGTGAGCGAGCTGATGACTCGGCCGTCGCCGGATCGGCGTCGGGTGACCAGTCGGCGTACAGCCCCTCGACGTCGGTGAGCACGACGAGCTTCTCGGCGCCGAGCGCGACCGCGAGCGCCGCGGCCGCGGTGTCGGCGTTGACGTTGTAGACGCCGCCGTCGTCGCCGCGCGCGACGCTGGAGACGACCGGGATGCGGCCGTCGGCGAGCAGCCCTGCACCAGCGCCGGCCTCGACCGCCACGACGTCACCGACGAGGCCGAGGTCGACCTGCTCGCCGTCGACGACCGCGCGCCCGGCGAGTCGGCGGTGAACAGCTGCGCGTCCTCGCCGGAGATGCCGACGGCGAAGGGGCCGTGCTGGTTGAGCAGGCCGACGATCTCGCGCTGCACCTGACCGACGAGCACCATCCGGACGACGTCCATGGTCTCCGGCGTCGTGACGCGCAGCCCGCCGGCGAAGACCTGCTCGATGCCGAGCTGGTCGAGGTGGGCGTTGATCTGCGGGCCGCCGCCGTGGACGACGACGGCCTTGATGCCGGCGTACCGGAGGAAGACGACGTCCTCGGCGAAGGACTGCCGCAGCGCTTCATCGGCCATCGCGTGCCCGCCGTACTTCACGACGACGGTGCGGCCGTGGAAGCGCTCCAGCCACGGCAGCGCCTCGGTGAGCGCGGCTGCCTTGGCGTGGGCGTCGACGAGGCGGCTCATGTCGAGTAGGCCGAGTTCTCGTGCACGTAGTCGGCCGTGAGGTCGGTGGTGACGACGGTGGCGGCCGCGGCACCGGCGTGCAGGTCGACCGTGATGTCAACGTGCCGGCCGGAGAGGTCGGCGAGTGACCGAGCCTCGGCCGCCGCGCCGGAACGGCAGACCCACACGCCGTTGATGGCCACGTCGATCTCGTCGGGCTCGAACGTCGCCTGCGTCGTGCCCACGGCGGCGAGGACGCGTCCCCAGTTCGGGTCGTCGCCGTGGATGCGCGCACTTCAGCAGGTTGGTCCGCGCGACGGCGCGCCCGACGTCGACCGCCTCGTCCTCGGTCACGGCACCGACGACCTCGATGGCGATCTCCTTCGACGCGCCCTCGGCGTCCGCGACGAGCTGGGCCGCGAGATCGGCGCACGACCGCGTGCACGAGCACGTCGAGCGCGTCGCCGTCGAGCTCGATGCCGCTGGCTCCGCTGGCGAGCAGCAGGACCGTGTCGTTGGTGGACATGCACCCGTCGGTGTCGACGCGGTCGAAGGTCGTGCCGGACGGCCCGCGCGCAGGGCGCGATCGAGCCGGCCGGCGTCGGCGACGGCGTCGGTGGTCAGGACGCAGAGCATGGTGGCGAGCCCCGGAGCGAGCATGCCGGCGCCCTTGGCCATCCCGCCGACGGTCACACCGCCGCGCTGCGCGGCGGTCTGCTTCGCAACGGTGTCGGTGGTCGCGGATCGCGTCGGCGGCGTCGTCCCCACCGGTCGGCCGACAGCGCTGCGACGGCCTTGTCGACGCCGCCGAGCAGCCGCGGCATCGGGAGCCGTTCGCCGATCAGACCGGTCGAGGCAGACGGCCACCTCGCCGGCCCCGCAGCCGAGCGACACCCGCGACGTGCTCGGCGGTGTGGTGGGTGTCGGCGAACCCGTCCGGGCCGGTGCAGGCGTTCGCACCGCCGGCGTTGAGCACGACGGCCCGCAGCGCGCCCGTCGTCAGGACCTGCTGGCGTCCACAGCACCGGCGCGGCCTTGACCCGGTTGGCGGTGAAGACACCGGCTGCGGACTGCAGCGGGCCGTCGTTGACGACGAGTGCGACGTCGGACGCGCCGGCTCGACTTCAGCCCGGCGGCGACGCCGGCAGCGCGGAATCCCCGTGGTGCGGTGACGCTCACGGCGCAGTTCCGTCCGCGGACAGGCCCGCGGTCTCCGGCAGCCCGAGCGCCAGGTTGGCGTTCTGCACCGCCTGGCCGGCGGCGCCCTTGCCGAGGTTGTCGATCGCGCTGACCACGACGGCCCGACCGGCAGCCTCGTCGACGCTCGACCTGCAGATGGCAGGAGTTGGAGCCCGCGGTAGCTGCCGTGTGCGGCCACCGCCCGTCGGGCAGGACAGTGACGAACGGCTCGTCGGCGTACGCGTCCTCGAGCGCGCGCCGCAGGGCGGCGGCGGTGGTGCCCGCGTCGACGCGGGCGGTGCAGGTGGCGAGGATGCCGCGCGGCATCGGCGCGAGGACGGGGGTGAAGGACAGCGAGATGCTGCCCCCGCGCCGCACGCGCCAGCGACTGGCGGATCTCCGGGAGGTGCTGGTGTGCACCACCGACCTTGTACGCCGCGAGGTCGCCCATCACCTCGCTGCCCATCAGGTGGCGCTTGGCGCCCCGGCCCGCCCCGCTGGTGCCGCTGGCCGCGACGACGACCATGTCCGCGGGGTCGGCGAGCCCGGCGGCCAGAAGCGGCGCCAGTGCGAGCGTGACCGCGGTCGGGTAGCAACCGGGGTTGGCGACCCGCCTGGCGTCGGCGCAGTGCGTCGCGCGCGCCGGGCAGCTCGGGCAGGCCGTAGGGCCAGGTGCCGGCATGCTCGCCGCCGTAGAACGCGCGTCCAGTCGGCCGGCGTCGGCGAGGCGGTGGTCGGCCCCGAGGTCGACGACGAGCGGGTCGCCGGGGATCTGGCGGACGAGTGCCGCCGACTCACCGTGCGGAAGGGCCAGGAAGACGACATCGGCTCCCGCCCCGAGCGCGGCGGCGCTGTCGAGCATCGGCCGGTCGGCCATCGAGACGAGCTGGGGGTGCACGTCGCCGAGCAGGCGACCGGCGTTGCCACCGGCACCCGATGGCGACGACCTCGAGCTCCGGATGCGCGACGAGCAGGCGCAAGAGCTCTCCCCCGGCGTAGCCACTGGCGCCGAGGACACAGGCCGTCATCCCCATGCCGCATGACTATACATACAGGCGCAACTTCATGCGCACGTGCTCTTGGCTGCATCGGCATGGCGCTCCGCTTGCGTGCTCCATGCTGCCGCGTGCTCCATGCTGCCGCGTGCTCCATGCTGCCGCGTGCTCCATGGTGCCCCGCGGCCCTTGTTGCCCTGCTCTCGAATCTGCGGGCAGGGACGGCGTAGCCCTTGTCGGCCCCCTTGTCGGCCCCCGTGGCCCCTTGTCGGCCCCCCATGCGGCCCCCTGGCGGGCCGTTGCACCTCTCGTTGTCCCTTGTTGCCCTGCTCTCGAATTTGCGGGCAGGGCAACAAGGGCGGAACTGGACGATGCCAGCGGGCGACGGAGCGTCGGCCGGGCGACGGAGCGACAGCGGGGCGACGGGGCGACAGCGGGCGACGGGGCGACAGCCGGGCGACGGGGCGACAGCGCGTCAGCGGCGGTCCGCTGCTCACCCGGCCCGCAGGGTCGCCCCGAATCGGGTCGCCGCCTCGGCGACCGCGGCGTCGCGGATGGCCAGCACCTCGTCGTTGGTCAAGGTGCGGTCGAGCGCCCGCAGCCGGAGGTTGAACGCCAGCGACCGATGCCCGGTCTGCACCTGACCGCCCGTGTACACGTCGAACAGGCGAAGGCTCTCGACCAACGGGCCCGCGCCGTGCCGCAGGGCCGCACCGACCGCCGCCGCGGGGACGTCCGCCGGCACCACCAGCGCGATGTCGACCGTCGCCGGCGGATAGGCCGACAGGGGCGGCGCGGTCACGGCCTCGGGACTGGCGGCGAGGACGGGCGCCAACGCGAGCTCCATCGCGCAGGCCCGCCGGGGCAGCTCGAAGGCCTCGATGACCCGCGGGTGCAGCTCACCGGCGTACCCGACGACGGTGCCCCCCACGGTGAGGCGCGCGCACCGCCCCGGATGCCAGGGCGGGACCTCGGCCGCCGCCACCTCCAGGTCGACCCGCAGCGATTCGGCAAGCGTGGCGGCGGCCGCCACCGCATCCGCCCACTGCGCCGGACGACCAGGGCCCCACCAGCCAGCGCGCTCCCACGGCGCCGGCCAGCACCACTGCCGCGTGCAGCGGTTGCCGGGGCAGCGCCGCTTCCATCGCCGCGAGGTCCGCCGCGGACGGACGCGCCCCGGCCGGCGGTCGAGGCGCCGTCCCGGACTCGACCGGTGCGCGGAAGACCGGCCCGAGCTCGAAGAGCGCGACGTCCGGGAACCCGCGACCCACGTTGCGGGCGAGAGCCACGAGCAGCCCCGGCAACAGTGTCGCGCGCAGATAGGGCTCTTCGTCCGACGACGGGTTGGCCAGCCGGACCACGGGGCGCCGATCGTCGTCGTCGGCAAGCATCAGCGCAGCCGCACTGTCAGCGGCGACGAACGGCGGGGTGAGTACCTCGCTGTAGCCACCGGCGGCGAGGGCACGTCCCACGATCCGGCGCTGCCGCTGGGCTCGGGTGAGGCCTGACCCCGACGGCGCCCGCGGGACCGTCGACGGCAGCCGGTCGTACCCCTCGAGCCGGACGACCTCCTCCACGAGGTCCACGGGCAGCCGCAGGTCGGGCCGCCACGACGGCGGGGTGACGGCCCACCGGCCCGTGCCCTCCGCGACCTCACATCCGACGTCCTGCAGCCGGGCGCGGACCCGCGCGAGGTCGTAGGACAGCCCGGCGACCCGACCGGGCAGCGCGGGATCGAGATCGATCACCGGACGACCGCGGCGCAGGTCGACGTCGGTCACCGCGGGATCGGCGGTCGCGCCGCCGAGCCGGCCGAGCAGGTCGACCGCGACGTCGGCGGCGGCAGCGGACATGCCGTCGTCGACCCCTCGCTCATACCGGCGCGACGCCTCGGAGGCGAGTCGGTGCCGGCGCGCGGTGTAGGTGATGGTGACCGAGTCGAAGTGGGCCGACTCCAGCACGATCGACGTCGTCTCACCGTCGATCTCCGTCGCCTCCCCACCCATGACACCGGCGAGCGCGATCGGGCCGGAGTCGTCGGTGATGAGGAGGTCCGCGGGGTCGAGGGACCGGTCGACGCCGTCGAGGGTTCGCAGCCGCTCCCCGGCGACCGCCCGTCGTACGACGATCGGGCCGGTCAGCTTGCCCCGGTCGAACGCGTGCAACGGCTGACCGAGCTCGATCATCACGTGGTTGGTCACGTCGACCGCGAGGGAGATCGGACGCATCCCGGCGAGCGCCAGTCGGCGCTGCAGCCAGTGCGGGCTGCGGGCCTGCGGGTCCAACCCGGTGATCAGCCGGGCGACATAGCGGTCACACCCCTCGCGATCGTCGATCCGCACCTCGTACGCCGGCGAGCCGTTGCCCTCGCCCCGGATCGCGGCCGGGTCCCGGAAGGCCACGCCGAACGCGATCGACACCTCGCGCGCCACCCCGCGGACCGACAGCGCGTAGCCGCGGTCGGGATTGACGGCGATGTCCAGGACGGAGTCACGCAGCCCGAGCACGTCGACGACATCCGCGCCGAGCGGACGGTCCGGCTGGTCTCCGCTCCCGAGCACAAGGATCCCGGTGTGGTCGTCGCCGATGCCGAGCTCGCGGGTGGAGCAGATCATGCCGTCGGACTCCCGCCCGTACGCCGTCCGCTTGTCGACGCGGAACCCGCCGGGCAGCAGTGCCGGTGGCCGGGCGTAGGCGACGACGTCTCCCACGGCGAAGTTCGTCGCGCCACAGATGACCTGCCGCTCGCCGTCACCGTCGGTCAGGGTCACCCAGCGGATCGGCTTCTTGAACCCGCTGAGCTCCTCGACGGCGAGCACCCGGGCCACCACGACGTTCGAGATGTCCGAGCCGGTGTCCTCGACCTTCTCCACCTGCAGCCCGGCAGCGGTCAGCCGTTCGGCCACTGCCCGGGCAGGAACGTCACCGACGTCGACCAGGTCGCGCAACCACGACATCGGTACGCGCATCCGTCAGCCCTCCGCGCCGAGGGCGGACGTCACGCGGACGTCGCCCTCGACCAGGTCGCGGATGTCGGACAGGCCGTGCCGGGACATCAAGGTGCGCTCCAACCCCATGCCGAACGCGTAGCCGCTGTAGCGCTCCGGATCGACACCGGCGGAGGCGAGAACGACCGGGTGGACCATGCCGGAGCCGCCCCACTCGATCCAGCCCTCCGAGCGACAGGTCCGGCACAGCGCGGCGCCGGGTCGGGTCGACTCGCCGTGGCACACCCAGCAGAGGAGGTCGACGTCGGCGGAGGGCTCGGTGAACGGGTAGTGGTCCGGGCGCAGCCGGGTGCGCACGTCCGGACCGAACATCACCCGCGCGAACAGGTCGAGCGTCCCGCGGAGGTCGCCCATCGTCAGTCCCTCGTCGACCGCCAGCCCCTCCACCTGGTGGAAGACCGGGGAGTGCGTCGCGTCGAGCGGGTCGTTGCGGTAGACCCGGCCCGGCACGGCGACGTAGCAGGGGGCGCCCCGGGCGAGCAGCGCGCGCAGCTGCACCGGCGAGGTCTGGGTGCGCAGGCAGATCCCCGCGTCCGGTGGATCGAGCCACAGCGTGTCCTGCTCCTCCCGGGCGGGATGGTGCGCGGGCACGTTGAGGGCGTCGAAGTTCAGCCACTCGGCCTCGGCCTCCGGCCCCTCGGCGATCTCCCAGCCCATGGCGAGGAAGACGTCCGCGACCCGCTCCTGGACGAGCGTGAGGGGATGGCGGGCACCCTGCGGGCGCCGGTCCCACGGGAGGCTGACGTCCACCGCCTCGCTGCGGAGGACCTCGCGGTCGCGCTGCTCCTCCAGATCCACGTGCCGGGTGTCATAGGCCGCCTGCACGGCGCGCAATGCCTCGTTGACCCGGCGGCCTGCCTCCGCCCGGGCGTTCGGCGGCAGCGCCCCGAGCTCACGCCGGGCCAGCGCCACCGGGGAGCGCGGCCCGAGATGGGCGGTGTGCGCCGTGGCGAGCGCCTCCAGGTCGGCGGCATCGGCGAAGGCCTGCTCGGCGGTGGCGACGGCGGCGTCGAGCTCTTCCGGCTGCAGCGCAGTCACCTGCTTCGGGTCGTAGTCGGGTGCGGACATGGGCCGGTCGGGCTCAGCGGGCGAAGCTGGGTGTTCCGGCGGGCAGCCAAAACCGCAACCGTGCCCCGCCGGAAGTCGTCCGGCCGGCCTCGATCCTGCCGCCGTGCGCATCGACGATCCCCTTGGCGATGTAGAGCCCGAGCCCGGTGCCGCCGCGGCCGCCGCCGCGCCAGAACTTGGAGAACACCCGCGACTGCGCCTCCGGGGCGATGCCCTCGCCCTCGTCGCTGACGACGAGCTCGGCGCCGCCGTCGACCGGCGCCACCCGGACCGAGACCGTGCCGGAGCCGTGCCGGACCGCGTTCTCGACCAAGTTGCCCACGACCTGCGCGAACTTGTCCGGGTCGACCCACATCTCGGGTAGCTCGCCGTCCACCTCGAGGACGAACCGCTCCGGCGTCTCCCCCGCCGCGATCCGCGCGTCGAGGTCGCGCCGGATCAGGGCGGGAATGTCGACGACCTGCTTGCGGAGCTCGAGCCGGCCCGCCTCGATCCGGGAGACGTCGAGCAGCTCGCTGATCAACCGGGTCACCCGGTCGGCGTCGGAGTTGACCGTCGCCAGCATCAGCTTCTTCTGCTCGTCGGTGAACCGGTCCCACTTCGCGAGCAGTGTGGCCGTGAAGCCCTTCACGCTCGTGAGCGGCGACCGCAGCTCGTGAGCGACCGTCGAGACGAGCTCGGAGCCGCTGCGCTCGTTGCGGCTGCGCGCCGAGGTGTCACGCAACCCGACCACGAGTCGCCGCAGCCGGCGGTTCCCGTCGCGCACATAGCTCGCGGTCACCAGCAGGTCCCGGTCGTCACCGGCGCCGGACAACGTCAGCGTCTGCTCCGGCTGCCGCACCCGGCTGGTCAGGCCGTCGTAGGGGCGGGTGCAGGCCCACCAGTCCCGGCCCTGGGCGTCGACCAGCGGGAGCACCTCGCGGAAGTCACGGCCGACCGTCTCGTCGCTGCTGCGCCCCAGCATGCGCTCGGCCGCCGGGTTGACCGCGACGACCCTGCCCTCGGCGTCAGCGACCACAACACCGTCGGGCAGCTCGTCGTAGGCCGCCTTGTCGAGCACGGGGAAAGCCTAGTGCCTCCTCATCCGGCGGCGCCGCAGCTCACGCCCGGTGTGCCCGGGCGCTCGCGTAGAGGCAGACCGCGGCGGCGGCGGCGAGGTTGAGGCTTTCCGCCCGGCCGTGCATGGGCAACCGCACCCGCTGGTCCGCGGCCGCGGCGACCGCCGGGTCCAGGCCGTGCGCCTCGCTGCCGAACAGCCACGCGGTGGGCGCGGCCAGCGCCGGGTCGCACAGGTCGAGCTCGACTCCGGTGAGCGTCGCGGCGAGGACCCGCAGCCCGGCCGCCCGCAGCGCGGGCACCGCCCGCTCGGAGGTCTCCCCGGTCACCACGGGCAGGTGGAACAGGCTGCCGGCGCTGGCCCGCACGCACTTGCCGCCGTACGGGTCGACCGAGGATCGGGTGAGGACGACGGCGTCGGCGCCCGCTGCATCGGCCGTGCGCAGGACGGTGCCCGCGTTGCCGGGGTCGGAGATCCGGTCGAGCACCACGACGAGACGCGGCCGGCGGTCCAGCACCGCCGCGAGGCCGGTGCGCGCCATCGTGACGACGGCCACCACGCCCTGCGGATGCTGAGTCTCGGCGAGGTCGGCGGCGAGCCGGTCGGTGATGACCGTCAGCGGGACGTCGGCGGCAGCGGCCCGGCGCAGCAGCTCGACCTCGCGATCGGCGGCGGCCGGGGTGACGAACAGCCCGCTGACCCGGTGCCGCTCGCCGTCGAGGACCTCGGCCACGGCGTGCGGCCCCTCGACGAGGAACGCATGCGCGGCCGCCCGCTCCTTGCGTTGCCGGAGCTTGCGGGCGGCCGCGACGCGAGCGTTGTGCGGCGAGGTGACGACGTCGCCCCGCCGGGAGCCAGTGCCGGTCAGGCGGCGGACTCCCCAGCGGCCGGAAGCGCGGCCCGGGCGACCTCGACCAGGGCGGTGAACGCCGCCGGGTCGCTGACAGCCAGCTCGGCGAGGTTCTTGCGGTCGACCTCGACGCCGGCGGCCTTCAGCCCCTGGACGAACCGGTTGTAGGTCATGCCGTTGGCACGCGCGGCGGCGTTGATCCGCTGGATCCACAGCTGGCGGAACTCGCCCTTGCGGGCCCGGCGGTCGCGGTAGGCGTAGTTGAGCGAGTGGAGCATCTGCTCCTTGGCCTTGCGGTACAAGCGGGACCGCTGGCCGCGGTAACCGCTGGCGCGCTCGAGGACGACGCGGCGCTTCTTGTGGGCATTCACTGCCCGCTTCACGCGTGCCACGGGAGAACTCCTTGCTGTGAGGCCGGCGCGGGCGCCGGGGGGGGGTGCCGGGGGCGGGTCTGCGGCCCGGGGGCCGGGCGGTCAGCGCCCGAGAAGCTTCTTCGCCTTCTTGGCGTCGGCCGGGGAAAGCACCTGCTCGGCGTCGAGCCGTCGGGTCCGGGTGGACGGCTTGTGCTCCAGCAGGTGGTTGCGGTTCGCGCGCCGGTGCATGAGCTTGCCGCTACCGGTGATCTTGAAGCGCTTGCCGGCACCGCTGTGCCGCTTCATCTTGGGCATCGCTGCCTGTCTCCCTGCTGGTCTCGGTGGGGCCGGTCACGCGCTGGGCGCTGTCTCCGCCGCCCCGCGGTGCTGCTGTTGCTGCTTGCGATGGGGGGCCATCACCATGACCATGTTGCGGCCGTCCTGCTTGGGTTCGAACTCGACGTAGCCGAGCTCCTGGACGTCCTCCGCGAGCCGCTTGAGCAGCCGGAACCCGAGCTCGGGCCGGGACTGCTCACGTCCGCGGAACATGATCGTGATCTTGACCTTGTCGCCCGCCTTGAGGAACCGCACGACGTGACCCTTCTTGGTCTCGTAGTCGTGCGGGTCGATCTTCGGCCGGAGCTTCATCTCCTTGATGACCGTGTGCACCTGGTTACGGCGTGCCTCACGGGCCTTCTGCGCGTTCTCGTACTTCCACTTCCCGTAGTCCATGAGCTTGGCCACGGGCGGACGGGCGGTGGGAGCAACCTCGACGAGGTCGAGGTCGGCCTCCTGGGCGAGCCGCAGGGCGTCGCCGATGGCGACGATGCCGACCTGCTCGCCGTTGGGCCCGACGAGGCGCACCTCGGGGACGCGGATCCGGTCGTTGATGCGGGGTTCGACGCTGATGGGGCCTCCTCAGGCTTTCGCGGACGATGCCCGGGACCTGACCCCCAACGGAAAGGTCCCGTACGACGCGTACGGGACCTCGACACGACGACCCCCGGTCCTCGACGCGAAGGCCGAGCACCCGGGGCGACAACCCGTCGTTCCGGGGAACGAGGCGGGTGGGAGTCGGGCTCCGCTTGCTGACAGGCCGCCTGGCCTGTCGGTCGCGCCCGCCAGGGTAGCAGCCCGGGACCGGCCCGACCCCGCGTCCGACCCCGCGTCCGACCCCGCCGCCGGGACCGGGCGGGTCAGACGAGCCCGAGCCGCGCGCCGGGCGCCCTTCCGACGGCCCGGGCGGCCGCCACGAGCGCGTCGAGGTCAGCGCCCTGCAGCGTGAACGGGGCCGGCCCGGCCACGTCGAGGACGACGCCGTCGTAGCCCTCGGCGGTGACCGCGGCGAAGACCCGGACCCCCGGCATCGGGACCGGCCTCGCGTCGGCCCGCCAGGCGCGCAGCGCGTCGTACGACGAGAAGACGGGCAGGGCGCGCCGACCCGCGCCGTCGACGAGCGCGGGCACGGCCATGTCGGCCTCGCCCTCGCCGGGCATCGCCACCACGGGGACGAGCAGCCTCGCCCGCAGCATCGCCACCGCCGTCTGCTGCCGGTCGTCCCCGGCGAGTGCCGCCAGCAGGGCGCCGTCGGCTGCACCGGTGTCGTCCGGGTCGGCGGGCGTGGTGCCGGGGATCACGCCCCCACGCTATCCACGGGGGCGCGCCGGCGGCCGATCCCGGTGACGGCGACCGCGGCCAGCGTCAGCACCGCCCCGACGACCGTCATCGCCCGCAGCTCGATGCCCGGTGCCGGCCAGGCCAGGTCGAGCACGACCGCGCCGACGAGCTGTCCCGCGACGGTGGCGAGCGAGAGCCGCAGGACCCCGAGCCGGTGCACGCTCGCGGCCGCGAGCGCGATGTAGCCGGCACCGAGGACGCCACCGATGTAGAGCCACCACTGCGTAGGCCAGGACCGGCCGGCTAGGTCACCGGCGGCAGCGGCCGCGCCGACCAGCGCCAGGGTGCCACCGGTGAACGAGACGAGCGCGGCAACCGGCGTGCTGCCCGCGACCCGGCGCAGCTGGCCGTTCGCGGCCTGCTGGAACGCCGACGCGGCCCCCGCGGCGAACAGAGCCACGAACAACGCCGGGCGGACGACCACGTGCCTGTCTCCGAGCGCGCCCAGGCCGACAGCCACGATGGCGAGCACGGCACCGGCCACCCGGGTCCGGCTGACCCGCTGTCGCCCGCCCGGCCCCAGCCCGGCCTCGTCGACGCCGAGCCCGCCGACGACGGTGCCCGCCACGATGCACACCGAGACCAGCGCGACGCCGATCTCGGGAACGCCGGCCGCGGTGCCGGCCACCACCGAGGCCCCGGCGAGCCCGCCGAGCCACCACCACCAACGGGTCCGTTGCCGGACCAGCCGGCGCAGGCCCCGGCGGTGCGCGCCGGCCACGACGGCGGCGAGCAGCACCGTGCCCACGGCGAACGACACCAGCGCCGCGTCCAGCGACGAGTGCAGGCGCAGGCCCAGCTCGCCGTTGATCCGGCCCTGGAGACCGAGGAGGCCACCGGCGACGACGACGGCTGCCAGCAGCAGCCGGGACGGCGCCTCCGCCACTACTCCACGATCTTGCTGATCGGCAGCTCGAGGATGTCCCGGGCGCCGGCCGCCTTGAGCGCCGGGATCAGGGTGTTGACCCCGCGCCGGGCGACGACGGTTTCGACGGCACTCATGTCACTGTGGGCGAGCCGGGTGACCGTTGGCGACGTCATGGACGGGAGCAGTGCCAGCACCCCGTCGAGATCGCCGTGGCCAACGTTGAGCTTGAGCAGCACCTGCCCCCGCGCCCGGATGGCGCCCTGGAGCAGCAGCGCAATGTCCTCCATGGCGGCCCGCTTGTCGCTGTCGGCGTACGACGCCGTGTTGGCGACGAGCTCCGTCCGCGAGGTCAGCAGCGTCTCGAGGATGCGCAGGCCGTGCGCGCGCAGGGACGAGCCGGTCTCGGTCACGTCGACGATCGCGTCGACGATGTCCGGGACCTTCGCCTCGGTCGCGCCGTACGACGGCACGATGACGGCCTTGACGCCGTTCTCGGCGAAGAAGCGGCGGGTCAGCTCCGGGTACTCCGTCGACACACGGACGCCGTCGGGCAGCTCGCTCGCCGAGGCGGCCGGGTGCTCGTTGGGGACGGCAAGGATGACGCGAACCGGGTTGGCGGTCGCCTTGGAGTACTGCAGCTCGCAGACCGACGCGACGTCGCTGTCGGTCTCGGTGATCCAGTCGCGGCCGGTGATGCCGAGGTCGAACAGGCCCTGCTCGACGTAACGCGGGATCTCCTGCGGCCGCAGGAACATCACCCGGTCGATGCGCGGATCGTCGACGGACGCGCGGTAGTCGCGGTCGGAGCCGCGGCGGACGGCGAGGTCAGCCGCCTCGAACAGCTCGAGGCTGGCCTTCTCGAGGGAACCTTTGGGAAGGACGAGCGAAAGCAACGGAACACACCTTTCGGGGAGGACGGGCGGCGGCGGGGGGCGGCGAACGGCGCAGGGCGGTGGGGACCGTCAGCGCTCGCCCGCCTCCTCATGGCCCTCACCGCGGCGCAGCTTGCGCAGCAGGAGAGCCGTGTCGACCGCTGCCATCACGGCCTCCCGTCCCTTGTCCTCGCTCGAATCCGGCAGTCCACAGCGGTCGAGCGCCTGTTCCTCGGTGTCGCAGGTGAGCAGGCCGAACCCTACCGGGACGCCGGTGTCGACGGCCACGCGGGTGAGCCCGTCCGTGGCTGCCCGGCACACGAAGTCGAAGTGCGGCGTGCCGCCGCGGATCACCACCCCGAGCGCGACGACCGCGTCGTACCGCTGGTGCGCCAGGGCCTTCGCCGCGACGGGCAGCTCGAACGCCCCCGGCACCCGGACGAGGGCGCTGTCCTCGACCCGCGCCTCCTCCAACGCCCGCTGCGCCCCGGCGACCAGCCCGTCGGTCACGTCGCTGTGCCACCGGGTCGCGACGACGGCCACCCGCAGCCCGCGGCCGTCGGGTACGACGTCGTCCGGCGCGCCCTTGCCGCTCACACCTCCACCTCCGACTTCGGCACGGCCGGGAGGGCGAACGGCGACAGCGCGCGGGCCATCCGCAGCGCGCTCCGTACGGCGGCCGGGTCGAGCCGGGCCGCCCGCTCGCCGACCTGCGCAGGCAGCGCGTCGGCGCTGGCCTCGGTCGCCTCGTCGTCGAGGACCGGCAGCCCCGGCAGGTCGTGGCCCATGCGGTCACGCTTCGTCGTCAGATAGCGGAGGTTGTCGGCGGTGACGCGGACCGGCAGCGGGATGCGCGCGACGACGGACAGCCCGTAGCCCTCGAGGCCGGCCTGCTTCGCCGGGTTGTTGGTGAGCAGCCGCATCGACCGCACCCCGAGGTCGGCGAGGATCTGCGCGCCGGTGCCGTAGTCGCGGGCGTCGGCCGGCAGGCCCGAGCGACAGGTTGGCGTCGACGGTGTCGGCACCGGCGTCCTGCAACTGGTAGGCCGCCAGCTTGTGCAGCAGGCCGATGCCCCGGCCCTCGTGCCCGCGGACGTAGAGCACCACGCCCCGGCCCTCGGCGGCGACCGCGGCGAGCGCCGCGTCGAGCTGCGGCCCGCAGTCGCAGCGCAGCGACTCGAAGACGTCGCCGGTCAGGCACTCGGAGTGCACCCGGACAAGCAGGTCCGCGCCGTCGCCGACGCTTGCCGCGCACGAGCGCGACGTGCTCGGTGCCGTCGACGAGGCTCCGGTAGCCGATCGCGCGGAACTCGCCGTGCGCGGTCGGCAGCCGCGCCTCGGTGATGCGCTGCACCTGGCTCTCGGTCCGCCGCCGGTGCGCGATCAGGTCGGCGATGGAGATGAGTGCGAGATCGTGCTCGGCGGCGAAGACCTCGAGCTCGTCCAGGCGGGCCATGTCCTCGACGTCCTTCTGGCTGACGACCTCGCAGAGCACGCCCGCGGGCCGCAGCCCGGCGAGCCGGCAGAGGTCGACGGCCGCCTCGGTGTGGCCGGGACGGCGCAGCACCCCGCCCGGCTTGGCGCGCAGCGGTACGACGTGCCCGGGGCGGGTGAACTCGGCCGCCGTGACCTCCGGGTCGGCGAGAAGGCGCATGGTGTGTGCGCGGTCGTGCGCCGAGATGCCGGTCGTCACGCCTTCGCGGGCGTCGACCGAGACGGTGTAGGCGGTCCCGCGCTTGTCCTGGTTGGTGTGGTACATCGGCGGCAGCTCGAGACGGTCGCAGTCCTCGTGCGTGAGCGGCACGCAGATGTAGCCGGACGTGTAGCGCACCATGAAGGCGACGAGCTCCGGCGTCGCCATCTCGGCGGCGAAGATGAGGTCGCCCTCGTTCTCCCGGTCGGCGTCGTCGACCACGACGACCGGTCTTGCCGGCGGCGATGTCGGCGACGGCGCGCTCGACGGTGGCGAAGGAGGTCATGTCGGTTCCGTTCTCGCGGTGACCGGGCGGTCGGCGTGGTCGGCGAGCAGCCGATCGACATGCGTAGTGACGAGCTTCTCGACGTACTTGGCGAGCACGTCGACCTCGACGTTGACGGGCTCGCCGACCGCTCGCCGGCCCAACGTCGTGCGGCGGAGCGTCTCCGGGATGAGACTCACGACGACGGTGCCGTCGCGGACGGCGACGACGGTGAGGCTGACGCCGTCGAGGGCGATCGAGCCCTGCGCGACGACGTACCGGAGCAGGTCTGGTGGCACCCCGACCGTGACGGTCTCCCACGCCTCGCCCGGCTCGCGGCGGACGACCCGGCCGACGCCGTCGACGTGGCCCTGCACCAGGTGCCCGCCCAGGCGGGTCTGCAGTGTCGCCGCGCGTTCGAGGTTGACGGGGTCACCGGGAGTGAGGGTGCCGAGCGTGCTGCGCTGCAGCGTCTCGCGCATGACGTCGGCGACGAACCCGCCGTCGTCGAGCCTCGCGACCGTCAGGCACACGCCGTTGACGCAGATGGACTCACCCAGGGCGCTCGTGGCCGCGACCTCACCGCGGACCGCGAGCCGGGCCGAGTCGGTGCCCGGCTCGACCGCGCGAACCTCGCCCAGCTCCTCGACGATGCCCGTGAACACCGCTCACCTCACCTCCCGCTCGACGTCGGCGTCGATGCGGACGTCGGCGCCGACGCGCGACACGTCACAGACGCGCAGCCGCATCGCGGCCGCGAGCGTCGGGATGCCCGCGTCGCTGAGCACCGGCGGACCGGCGCCGAGGAGCACCGGGGCGTGATAGCCGACGACGCGGTCGACGAGCCGGTGCCGGACGAACGACCCGGCGAGGGTCGCACCGCCTTCGAGCAGGAGTCGCAGCGACTCGCGCTCGTACAGCGTGGCCAGCAGCGCGGTGATCTCCACCCGACCGTCGGCGCGCGGAAGCCGGACGACCTCGGCGCCCGCAGCGGTCAGGCCGTCGACCCGGGCGGGGTCGGCATCCTGGCCGACCGCGACGAGTGTCGGTGCGGCGTCGTCGAGGATGCGCGCGGAGGCAGGCGTGCGGGCACTGCCGTCGACGACCACGCGGAGCGGCTGCCGCTCGCACGGCCAGTCCCGCACGGTCAGCTGGGTGTCGTCGGCGAGCACGGTGCCGATGCCCACCACCACGGCGTCGGCCTCGGCCCGCAACCGGTGGACGTCACGCCGGGACTCCTCGCCGGTGATCCACCGGCTGGTCCCGTCACCGGCGGCGGTGCGGCCGTCGAGGGTGGCGGCGTACTTCCACGTCACGTGCGGTCGGCGGCGGCGGATGGCGACGAGCCACGGCTCGAGGTCCCGCGAGGCGGCGGCGGTGAGAACGCCGCTCTCGACCTCGACCCCGGCGGCCCGCAGCTCCTCGGCCCCGCCGGCCGCCTCGTCGTGCGGGTCCGCGACGGCGTAGACGACCCGCCGCACGCCCGCGGCCACGATGGCCGCCGTGCACGCGCCGGTCCGGCCGACGTGCCGGCACGGTTCGAGCGTGGCGACGAGCGTCCCGCCGCGAGCCCGGTCCCCCGCCGCCGTCAGGGCGACGACCTCCGCGTGCGCGCCACCGGCGGGCCGGGTGGCGCCCTCCGCGACGGTCTCGCCCGAGGCGTCGAGGAGGACGGCGCCGACGGCCGGGTTGGGGTTGCTGACCCCCAGTGCGGACGCGGCGAGAGCGATGGAGCGGCGCATGGCCGCCTCTTCCGCCGGTGTCGCCATCCCACCTCCCTCGGCTCGGTGCGACCGGGAGGTCGGTGCCGGCGGACGGGACGGCGGAGCGAACGGGCGCCCGGCACAGGGCGGACCTGTGCGGTGCACCGCTCGCGCACTGCCTCCCATCCGGACTTTCACCGTCGGTCCTGGAGTCTCACCAGGTCCACCGGCCAGTGGCTCTGGCCGGGTCGCGGACTGGCGGGCGCCACCGGAGTGGTGCCCGGTCACCGCCGGTTCGGAGTTACACCGATCCCGGAGCGCGCGGGGCGTTCGCCGCCATTGTGGCACGCCGGGCCCGACGCCGGCCGCGCCCGGCGCACGGCCGGCCCGGGACTGGCGAGCCCGGCGTCAGCCGGTCGAGGTCTGCGCCTCGGTTTCGCCGTCGCAGGGGTCCGCGTGATGCTGCCCGTCGCCGCCCGGCCCGTCGCTGCGACGGTCGATCGCGACGGTCGAGCCCGGCCGCGCCTTCGCGACCGCCTTCATCTCGGTGGCGACGGCGACCATCGCGCGGTGGTCGGCGTACTGCCGGCGGCCGGTCACGGCGACACCGATCGAGACCGACACAAGCGGATAGCGGCGCTCGTTGCCCTGCCGGTCGACGATCGCGATGTGCCCGGCCGCGACGTCGTCCGGATCGTGGAGGGTAGCCACGCCGGCGTCGAAGATCTCGACGCAGCGGGACGTCATGAGCTCGACCTGCTCGGGATCGCAGATGATGACGAAGTCGTCGCCCCCGACATGGCCGACGAACGGCTGCGGCAGACCGACCTCGCTGGCGGCGGCCTTCAGCGCGCCGGCGAGCAGCGTGATGACGTCGTCGCCGCGCATCCATCCGTAGCGGTCGTTGAAGGCCTTGAAGTTGTCGAGGTCGACGTGGCAGACGGCCAGGTGCGCGCCCTCGACCGCGCGCAGCGCGATCTCCTCGTTGATGCGATGGTTGCCCGGCAGGCCGGTCAGCGGCGACACCGCGCGCATCTCGGCGTTGCGCCGCAACGTCGAGCGCACCCGGGCGATGAGCTCGAGCGTGTCGAACGGCTTGATGATGTAGTCGTCGGCGCCGGCGGTCAGGCCGACGACCTTGTCGGCGGACAGGCTCTTCGCGGTCAGCATGATGATCGGGCAGGCTGGCGGTGAGCGGGTCGGAGCGCAGCCGGCGGCAGACCTCGACCCCGTCGATGCCGGGCATCATCACGTCGAGCAGGGCCAGGTCCGGCGGCGAGTCGGAAGACGGTGTCGAGCGCCTCCTGCCCGTCGTGCGCGACGAGGACGTCGAAGCCCTCCAGCCGCAGGTTGACCTCGATGAAGCGGGCGATGTCCACGTCGTCGTCGACGACGAGGACGGTGCTCACGGTCGGCCCACCAGGCGGCGGAGGTCACGTCGTCGGCGGTGCTGCGCAGCCGTCGTACGACGGCTCGCCGGGTCGTCGCCGCGGTAGACCGCGGACCCGGCGACGAACACGTCGGCGCCGGCCTCGGCGCACCGCTCGATCGTCTCGCTCGTCGACGCCGCCGTCGACCTGGACCCACACGGCGTGCTCGCCGTCGCGCACGAGCTGGCGGGCGCGCCGCACCTTCGGCAGGACGACGTCGAGGAACGCCTGCCCGCCGAAGCCCGGGCTCGACGGTCATGACGAGCAGCATGTCGATCTCGGGCAGCAGGTCGGCGTAGGGCTCGACGGGCGTCGCCGGCTTGAGCGCCAACCCGGCCCGGGCGCCCGCGGCCCGCAGGTTGCGGGCCAGCCGGATCGGCGCGTGCGCCGCCTCCGCGTGGAAGGTGACGTTGCGGGCGCCGGCCTCGGCGAAAGCGGGGGCCCAGCGGTCCGGGTCCTCGATCATCAGGTGGCAGTCCACCGGCAGGGCGGTGTGCTTCAGCAGCGACTCGACGACCGGCAGCCCCAGCGTCAGGTTGGGCACGAAGTGGTTGTCCATGACGTCGACGTGCACCCAGTCGGCGTCGGCGATGGCCGCCACCTCGTCGGCCGAGCCGGGCGAAGTCGGCGGACAGGATGCTCGGCGCGATCTGTGCTGCCACGCCGTTCCTTCCCCCCTCGGTGGACTACTCGTGACCCGCGAGGCGCAGTCTAGAGGCCGAGACGCCCCTCAG
Source organism: uncultured Actinomycetota bacterium (assembly GCA_963835405.1). Classification (GTDB taxonomy): domain Bacteria; phylum Actinomycetota; class Actinomycetes; order JAFAQI01; family JAFAQI01; genus CAWIFV01. The sequence continues at coordinate 150,752 of CAWIFV010000003.1, read as the reverse complement.
AACCGCCGCAACGCACCAGCGCCAGGTACATCGCGTCCGTTCCGTGCACGGTGCGGCCACAGCTGGACGTCCGGGCCCGCGCCGAGCCCGGGCAGGTCCCCGACGGCGGGCCGGGCGTCGACCGCTCGTCCTGCGGCCGTGCCGGCGCAGCACCTCGGCGACCACGCTCCGGGTCTCCGCGAGGTGCGGCGAGCAGGTGACGTAGGCGACGAGGCCACCGGGCCGCGCGGCGTCGAGCGGCGCGGGCCAGCAGCCGGCCTGCAGCGGCGTGCAGGCGGGCGACGTCGGCCGGCCGCGCGGCGCCACCGCGACCTCGGGGCGGCGGCGCAGCGCTCCCAGCCCGGTGCAGGGCGCGTCGACGCAGCACGCCGGTCGAACGCGGCCGGCCGCCACGCCGGTCGGGTGCCGTCGGCAACCGACGACCAGCGCGGGCAGCCCGCGGACGGCCGGGCGACGAGCCGGGCCCGGTGCGGCTGGAGGTCGTCGGCGAGCAGCCGGCCGCCCGGCGCGAGCGTGCCGGCCAGCAGCGCGGCCTTCCCGCCGGGGCCGGCGCACAGGTCGAGCCAGCTGCGGTCGGGGCCGTCGAGGGCGTGCGCGGGCCAGCGCGAGTGCGACGAGCTGGCTGCCCTCGTCCTGGACGCCGGCCGTCCCGTCCCGGACCGCGGCGATGGCCGCCGGGTCGCCCGCCGGCCAGGCGCACCGCGTACGGCGACCACGGGCCGGGCTCGGCCTGCCCGCCGCACTGGGCGAGCAGCGCCTCGCCGGCGAGATCCGGCCGGGCCGGGCCACGAGGTGGGTCGCCGGCCGGTCCGTCGGCGCAGCGCCGCCTGCGAGCTCCTGCGGTCGCCGCCGAGCAGCGTCGCCGCCAGGGCGGCGGCGACCCACCGCGGGTAGCCGTGCCGGAACGCCAGCGCGCCGAGCGTGTCGTCCGGCGGCCAGCGCGGCGCACCCATGCGTCGAGGTCCGTCGCGGGCGACCCGGCGCAGCACCGCGTTGCGAACCCGACCGCCCGCTCCCCCGCCGTCGCGCGCACCAGCTCGACGGTGGCGTCGACGGCGGCGTGGGCGGGCACCCGCAGTGCGCAGCAGCTGGTAGGTCCCGAGCCGCAGCGCGTCGCGCACCGGCGGGTCGAGCGCGGCCACCGGCCGGCGGGCGGCCGCGGCGACGATCTCGTCGAGGACGCCCTGCCGGCGCAGCGTGCCGTAGGCGAGCTCGGTCGCGAACGCCGCGTCGCGGCCGACCAGCCACGCTCGCGCGCAGCATCCGCGGCAGGAGCAGGTTGGCGTAGGCGTCCCGCTCGCCTCGACCGCGCAGGACGACGTCGTAGGCGGCCAGCGCCGGCGCGCGTCGGTCGAACGCGCGGGGCCGGTCGCGGCGGCGGCTCACTGCGAACGCCGGTCGCCGCCGGTCGAGGCGCACGCCGCGCGCCCAGTCCGCGGCGGCCATCGCCGGCTTGCCCTCCGGCCGGACCTCGCCCAGCCGCACCGGGCGCTGCCGGTGCCGCCCAGACCGACTCGCCCGTCGCGTCGCGGGTCACCTGCAGCCGGCCCGGGCGCGACCGGCGGTCCGGGCGTCCAGCCGCACCGGTCCGAGCTTGACCCGGCGGCCGCGGAACGTCGTCCACGCGCCCGGGGCCGGGGTGCACGCGCGGACCAGCCGGTCGACGCGCAGGGCCGGTGCGGTCCAGTCGACCCGGGCGTCGTCGACGCCGACCTTGGGGCCAGCGAGACGCCGTCGGCCGGCTGCGGCACGGCGGTGAGGGTGCCGTCCGCGATGCCGTCGAGGGTGGCGACGAGCAGCCCGGCGCCGGCGCGGGCGAGCCGGTCCAGCAGGTCGCCGCGCGGTCTCGGTCGGGCCGGATCTCCTCGGTGACCGTCGCCGAACACCGGCCCGGTGTCCAGCCCCTCCTCGAGCCGGAAGGTCGACGCGCCGGTGACCTCGTCGCCGGCGAGGACGGCGTGCTGCACGGGCGCCGCGCCGCGCCAGGCGGGCAGCAGCGAGAAGTGCAGGTTGACCCAGCCGTGGCGCGGGATGTCGAGCGCGGCCGGCGGCACCAGCGCGCCGTAGGCGACGACCGGGCAGCAGTCGGGCGCGAGCGCGCGCAGCCGGTCGAGGAACTCCGGCTCGCGCGGCCGGGCGGGTGCGAGCACCTCGACGCCCGCGCCTCGAGCGCGCGCCCGTCACCGGCTCGGCGACCAGGCTGCCGGCCGCGGCCGGCCGGCGCGTCCGGGCGGGTGACGACGGCGACGACCTCGTGCCGGTCCGCGCCGAGCAGCGGCCGAGGGCGGGCACGGCGGTCGCCGGCGTACCGGCGAAGACCAGCCGCACGCGTCAGACCGGCGAGCGCCGCCGGTGGCGTGCGGCGACGACCTTGACGGTCGGCGGCGGCGAGCCCCGACCACTCGGCCTCGCGGATCGCCCGCATCGCCGCCTTGCGCTGCTCCGGGTCGAGCCGGTCGATGAACAGGATGCCGTCGAGGTGGTCGATCTCGTGCTGGATGCACCGGGCGAGCAGCGCGCTGCCCTCGATCGTCACCGGGTCGCCGTGCATGTTCGGACCCGCTCGCGACGACCCGCTGCCGGCGCGTCGGTCGGGAAGGCGAGGCCCGGGAAGGACAGGCAGCCCTCCTCGCCGTCCTGCTCCTCGTCGCTCAGCACGCCGATGACCGGGTTGACGAGGTGGCCGACCGTGTCGTCGACGTCGTAGGTGAACACCCGCAGGCTGACGCCGATCTGCGGCGCGGCCAGGCCGACGCCGGGGGCGTCGAGCATCGTCTCGGTGAGGTCCTTGACCAGGACGCGCAGCTCCTTGTCGAAGGTCGTGACCGGCTCGGCGGGCGTCGTGCAGCACGGGGTCGCCGAACAGGCGGATCGGCTGGACGGCCACGGACACTCCCGACGCGCGATGGTGACGACACGCCACCATGCGTAGGCGTCACGCCCAGGTCGAGCGGGTCGAGCGTGACGCGCACGACGTCTCCCGCCTTGCGGGCGCTGCGGATCGGCGGTCGCCTGCTTGAGAGCGGTGGCGAGCTCGCCGCCGGCGCGGCGTGGCACCCGCACGAGCATCCGCTCCTCGGCCGGGCTCGGCGGCGCCCGCCCGGGTGCGGTGACCGGGCCGAGCACCTCGGCGCCGGCCGGGCAGCTCGGCGAGGTGCAGCAGCTCGTGGACCGCAGCCGGCGGCGCCGGTCAGCGCGGCCATCCGGGCAGCCGGTGGCAGGTGCAGAGCGGCCCGGTCGGCGAGCTCGCGGCCGGCGTGCCACGCGGGTGCCATCGCAGCAGCGCCTGCACCGGGCGGCAGCTCGCGCGGGCGCCACGACGACGACACCTGGCCGCCGTCCGCTCGGCCGCGCACGAGCGCGGCCGCGTTGAGCCAGCGGCGCAGCGCCTCCTCCGCCGGCCCGCAGGTCCGGCCGGGACAGCAGCGCCCAGCCGTCGAGCAGCAACGCCGCGCCGTAGCCGCCGGCCGCGACCGGCTCCGCGCCGGGCGTGGCCACGACGACGCGCGGGCTTGGCCGGCACGGTCGGCGAGCACGCGCGTCGCCGCCGGAGGTCCGCACGGGAACGCCGGGGAACGCCCGGCCGAGCTCCTCCGCGGTCCGCCCGGCGCCGACGACGACCGCGCGCAGATCGGGACCGCCGCAGTGCCGGGCAGGCCCAGTCGGCGGCCGCGACGCCGCACCAGCGGCAGCCGAGCGGCCGACCGGCGGCGGCCGTGCCAGCGGCCCGGCGCAGGTCGGGCAGCGGGCCGGGGCGCGGCAGCGGGCGCAGGCCAGCGCGGGCTGGTAGCCGCGGCGCGGCACCTGCACGAGCACGGGCGCGCCGGCGGCAGCGGGCGTCGTGCGCGCCTGCCAGGCCTGCGGTGGGCAGCCGGGCCGCCCGGGCCACCGGGTCGTCCGGCGCCGTCGTCGCCGGCGGTGCCGCATCGGCGGGCAGCGCGGCCGTGCCGGCCTCGCGGCGCCGGCTCGAGCGGGTCGCAGCCCAGCCGGACTCCGCCAGCGACGCGCCCTCCGCGGTGACGCGCGTGGCCGGCGAGCACGCGGCGCCGCGCCTCGAGGTGCGCGCGCAGGACCGCGACGTCGCGGGCATGCGCGTACGGCGCGCGCGGCTCGGCGTGCAGGTCGTCGCCGTCGTCCCAGACCACCACCAGGCCCAGCTCGTGCGACCGGTGCCCACACCGCCGCGCGGGTGCCCACCGACGCAGCGCACCGTCGCCGCGGCGCCAGGCGCAGGAACCGCCGGTAGCGCTCCGCCGGTCCGAGGTCGGCCGGTCAGCGCGACGTGCCGGCCGGCGCCCGAGGCCGGCTGGCCAGGGCGGCGTCGACCCGGTCGACGTCACGACGGTCCGGGACCACGACGACGCGCCCCCCGGCGGCCAGGCGACGACCGCGGCCACGGCGGCGGCCACGTCGCCCGGCCAGTCCCCGGGCAGAGCGACGCAGCCGCGGCGCGCGGTGCCCGCCCGGCGCGAGCGCGGCGACAGTAGTCGGCGCCGCCGCGGCGTACCGTCGAGCCCGCCCGGCGCCGGCGCGCCGCAGCGCCGCGGGCGGCGTCGCCGGCGCGCGCCGTCGCGCCTCGGCCCGGGCGTGCCGCGGCGGGACGGCGAGTCGCAGCGACGTCGGCGACGGTGCCGGCCCACCGGTCGGCGACGGCCCGCGCGAGCCGGGCGACCTCCGGGGTCAGCACCGGCTCGGCGGAGACCACCCGGTCGAGGAAGGCCAGCCGACCCTCGTGCTCGGACCGCTCGACCCGCTCGAGCACGAAGCCGTCGACCAGCTGGCCGGCGAAGCGCACCCGGACCCGGCAGCCGGGCACCGCCGCCGCGTCGTCGGCGGCCGCCGACGAGGTAGTCGAACGGCCGGTCGAGGTGCGGCAGCGGGACGTCGACCGCCACCCGCGCCACCGGTCGGCTCGGCGCCGGCTCCTTCGCGACAGCGGCCCCCCGCTTCCTGCCTGGAGGCCGGCGGCCGACACGCGACGTGTCTCCACCGACATGCCCCGCCCGGAGGCGGGAGCCGCGTCCGACGACGGAGCACCGGCGCGCCGACGTCGCGCGAGCGCGGGCCGTCCGGCGCGGCTACGGGCCGGCGGCCTTGAGCGCGTCGGCGCGCGAGATCGACTCCCAGGTGAAGTCGAGCTCCGGGCGGCCGAAGTGGCCGTAGGCCGCGGTCTGGGTGTAGATCGGCCGCAGCAGGTCGAGGTCGCGGATGATCGCCGCCGGGCGCAGGTCGAACACCTCGAGGATCGCCTGCTGGATCCGCTCGTCGGCGACGGTGCCGGTGCCGAAGGTGTCGACGAACATGCCGACCGGCCGGGCCTTGCCGATGGCGTAGGCGACCTGCGACCTCGCAGCGCTGCGCGAGCCCGGCGGCAACGACGTTCTTCGCGACCCAGCGCATCGCGTAGGCGGCGGATCGGTCGACCTTGGACGGGTCCTTGCCGCTGAAGGCGCCGCCGCCGTGGCGGGCCATCCCGCCGTAGGTGTCGACGATGATCTTGCGGCCGGTCAGCCCGGCGTCTCCCATCGGGCCGCCGATCTCGAACCGGCCGGTCGGGTTGACCAGCAGCCGGTAGCCGGCGATGTCGATGCCGAGGTCGGCCAGACCGGCTTCGACGAGCACCGGTTCGACGACGTGCTCCTGGACGTCGGGCGAGAGCAGCGTGTCCAGGTCGATGTCGGGGGCGTGCTGGCTCGACACGACGACGGTGTCGAGCCGGACCGGCTTGTCGTCGACGTACTCGATCGTGACCTGCGTCTTGCCGTCCGGCCGCAGGTAGGGCACCGTCCCCTGCTTGCGCACCTCGGACAGCCGGCGAGCGAGCCGGTGCGCGAGCGCGATGGGCAGCGGCATGAGCTCGGGCGTGTCGCGTGCACGCGTAGCCGAACATCAGGCCCTGGTCGCCGGCGCCCTGCCGGTCGAGCGGGTCCTCGGAGCGGTCGTGCCGCTCCTCGTAGGCGTCGTCGACGCCCTGGGCGATGTCCGGGGACTGGGAGCCGATCGACACCGAGACGCCGCAGGAGGCGCCGTCGAAGCCCTTGCGCGAGGAGTCGTAGCCGATCTCGAGCACCTTCTCGCGGACGAGGTCGGCGATGTCGACGTAGGTCGCGGTGGTGACCTCGCCGGCCACGTGCACCTGGCCGGTGGTGAGCATCGTCTCGACCGCGACCCGGCTCGCGGGGTCCTCCTTCAGCATGGCGTCGAGGATGGAGTCGCTGATCTGGTCGGCGATCTTGTCCGGGTGTCCCTCGGTGACCGACTCCGAGGTGAACAGGCGGCGGGACATGGCCCTCCCAGATTGATTGATGCGGGTACGACGGGACGCGGCGTGTCGGTGATCGAGTCTATCGGTGCCAGCCGAGCGACGCGACCGCGTCCCATACGGCGTGGGCCAGCGACTCCTTGCTGCCGAGCGGTACGTCGACGGCGCTGCCGTCGGCGCCGAGGATCGTCGCGGCGTTGTCGGGGGTGTCGAAGCGCACGGTCGCCTCCGACCTCGTTGACGACGAGCAGGTCGGCACCCTTGGCCGCGAGCTTGGCCCGGCCGTTGTCGAGCGCGTCGTGCGGTCTCGGCGGCGAAGCCGACGACGACCTGGCCGGCCGGACGCTGCCCGGCGAGCTCGGCAGGACGTCGGGGTTGCGCACCAGCGCGATCGGCGCCGGCTCGTCGTCGGTCTTCTTGATCTTGCCGGTCGCGACGCGTGGCGGGCCGGAAGTCCGCGACCGCGGCCGCCATCACCACGACGTCGGCGCCGGCGAGCGGCGTCGAGCACCGCCGTCGCGCAGCTCCGCGGCGGTTCCCACCGCGGACCACCTTGGCGCCCGCCGGGTCCGGCAGCGCGACGTTGGCGGCGACCAGGGTGACCTCGGCGCCGCGCGCCAACGCGGTGCGTCGCGAGGGCGTAGCCCTGCCGCCCGCTGGACCGGTTGCCCAGGAACCGGACCGGGTCGAGCGGCTCCCGGGTGCCGCCGGCGGACACGACGACGTGCCGCCCGACCAGGTCGAGTGGCCGGGCGCCGCGCTCGAGCAGGAGCGGGCAGCGGCGAAGATCTCCGCCGGCTCCGGCAGCCGTCCCGGGCCGCTGTCGGCACCGGTGAGCCGGCCGACGGCGGGGTCGAGGACGACGGCTCCCGCGCTCGCGCAGGGTGGCGACGTTGGCCCGCGTCGCCGGGTGCTCCCACATCTCGGTGTGCATGGCGGGCGCGAACAGCACCGGGCAGCGGGCGGTCAGCAGGGTGGCGGTGAGCAGGTCGTCGGCGCGGCCGGTCGCGGCGCGGGAGAGCAGGTCGGCGGTCGCGGGCGCGACGACGACGAGGTCGGCCTGCTGCCCGAGCCGCACGTGCGGGACCTGGTCGACGTCGGTCCACACGTCGGTGCGTCACCGGCTGGCCGGACAGCGCCGCCCAGGTGGGGGCGCCGACGAACCTGCAGGGCGGCCGCGGTCGGGACGACGCGGACCTCGTGCCCGGACTCGGTCAGCAGCCGCAGCAGCTCGCAGGCCTTGTAGGCGGCGATGCCACCGCTGACGCCGAGGACGACGCGCGGCCTGGGCCGACCGGAGCCGGCGTCACCGGACACGGCAGGTCGCTCAGGCCTGCGGCTCGAGCTGCTCGAGGGTGAGCAGCGTCTCGTTCACCTCGCGCAGGGCGACCGAGAGCGGCTTCTCCTGCACGTGCGTGGGCACCAGCGGGCCGACGTACTCCAGCAGCCCCTCGCCGAGCTGGGAGTAGTAGGCGTTGATCTGGCGCGCGCGCTTGGACGCGTAGATGACGAGCGCGTACTTGCTCTCGACCTTGTCGAGCAGCTCGTCGATCGGGGGGTTGGTGATGCCCTCGGGGTTGGCGGCGGTGCCGGCCACGCCGTACCTCTTTCTTGCGCGGTTGTGAACGCATCCAGGCTAGCAGCCGGGGCGCCTACTCCCCGGCCTCCATGAGCCGGGCCAGCGGCCTCGGCGGCCTCCGCCACCGACGTGTTCACGACGACCTCGTCGAACTCCTCCTCGGCGGCCAGCTCGATGCGCGCGGTGTCGAGCCGGCGGCGGATCAGCTCGGGCGCCTCGGTGCCCCGCCCGCGCAGCCGGCGTTCGAGCTCCGCCCACGACGGCGGCTTGAGGAAGACGAGCAGCGCGTCGGGCATCAGCGCGCGCACCTGCCGCGCGCCCTGCACCTCGATCTCCAGCAGCACCGGCTCGCCCCGGCGCGAGCCGCTCCTCGACCGGGCGCCGCGGGGTGCCGTACCAGTTGCCGGCGTAGTGGGCGTGCTCGAGCAGCTCCCCGTCGCCGGACCATCCGGGCGAACGTCTCGCTGTCGACGAAGTGCCGGTCGACGCCTTCGGCCTCGCCGGGGCGCCGCGGCCGGGTGGTGACGCTGACCGAGTGCCAGATCCGCGGGTGGTGCTCGCGCAGGTACTCGACGACGCTGCTCTTGCCGACCCCGGCCGGGCCGGACAGCACGGTGAGGCGGCTCGCGGTGCCGGTCACGGCAGCCGCGGTGAGGCGGGGGCCGTCATTCCGGCGCGGCGGAGAACTCGCGTTCGAGCGCGGCACGCTGGTGGGCGCCGAGGCCGCGCACCCGGCGGCTCGGCGAGATCCCGAGCTTCTCCATGATCCGCTGGGCGCGCACCTTGCCGACCCCCGGCATCGACTCGAGGACCGCGGTCACGCGCATCTTGCCGATGACCTCGTCGGTCTCGCCGCTCGCCAGCACGTCGGCCAGGGACGCGCCCTCGTGCTTGAGCCGGTCCCGCACCGCGGCACGCGCCTTGCGGGCCGCAGCCGCCTTCTCCAGGGCCGCGGCTCGCTGCTCCGGCGTCAGTGGTGGAAGGGGCACCCGGCTTCACCTCGTGTCGTCGGCAACGGAGGGAACCTAGCGCAGCGGAAACGGATGTGTCCCCGGCGGTCACCGGATCAAGCGATGGCAAACCGGACAGGCGCGACGCCCGGGCGCGGATCGCCGGTCACCGGCGGCCGGACAGCGCCGCGGCGAGGGCAGCGGCGGCCGCCGCCGGGTCCGCCGCGCCCGTGATCGGCCGGCCGACCACGAGCAGGTCGGCGCCGTCCGCCAGCGCCTGCTCGGGCGTCGCGACGCGGGCCTGGTCCTGACGGTCGGCGCCGGCCGGCCGCACCCCGGGGGTGATGAGGACGACGGCGGGACCGACCGCTGCCCGGACCGTCGCGACCTCCTGCGGCGAGCACACGAGCGCCCGGGCGCCGGCGTCGACGGCGAGCCGGGCGAGCCGTCGTACGGCGTCGCCGGGCGGGCCGGCGATGCCGAGGCGGTCGAGGTCCCCGGCCCCGAGGGAGGTGAGGACCGTCACTGCAGCGATGCGGGTGTCGGGCAGCGCCTCGGCGGCGGCCGCGACCATCGCCGGGCCCCCGGCGGCGTGGACGGTCAGGTAGTGCGGCTGCAGCGGGGCCAGCGAGCGGGCAGCGCCCGCGACGGTCGCGGGGATGTCGTGCAGCTTGAGGTCGAGGAACATGTCGAGCTCGCCGGCGGCGCGCACCTTCTCCACCGCACCCGGCCCCTCGGCGCAGAACAGCTGCAGGCCGACCTTGAGCGGCGGACACGTACGGCGCCACGGCGGCCGCCCACCGTGCCGCCGTGGCCAGGTCGGATGTGTCGAGCGCGACGGCGATCGGGCTGCGGCCGCTGCCGGCGGTTGGGGTCACTAGGCCTCCTCGAAGGCGACGGCGTGGGGCACGGGCTCGGGTTCGACCGGCTCGTCGCCGACGGGGTCCGGTTCTCGGGCACGTGGATCTGCGGCGGGCGATGGGCCAGGCCGATGACGTCGCGCAGCCGGTCGATGCCCGCGGTCGGCCAGCACTTTGCGCAGCTCGCGCGACACCCGGGACGGCGCCGACGGGTCGTGGAAGACGACGGTGCCGAGCTGCACGGCACTGGCCCCGGCGAGCACGAACTCGAAGGCGTCGAGGCCGGTGCGGATGCCGCCGATGCCCATGATCGGCACGTCGGGCAGCGCGCGTGCACCTGCCAGACGCAGCGCAGCGCCAGCGGGCGGATCGCCGGGCCGGACAGCCCGCCGGTGACGCCCGCCGAGCGCCGGGCGCATCGTGTCGGTGTCGATCACCATGCCGAGCGTGGTGTTGATGAGCGACAGTCCGTCGGCGCCGGCGTCGACGCAGGAGCGGGCGATCGCGACGATGTCGGTGACGTCCGGGCGAGAGCTTGGCGAAGACGGGAACGTGGGCCGGCGCGGTGCGCCGTACGGCCTGGACGACCGCGGCCGCCGCGTCGCGGGTCGCAGGCGAAGACCTGGCCGCGGTCCTCGACGTTGGGGCAGGAGATGTTGACCTCGAGCAGGGCGACGGGCCGGCCGCGCAGCCGGGTGGCCAGCTTGGCGTAGTCGTCGACCGCGGACCCGGCGATCGAGACCACGGCCCGGGCGCCGCGATCGGCCGAGCCAGGCGAGGTCGTTGTCGAGGAACGCGTCGATGCCCGGCCCCTGCAGGCCGATCGAGTTGAGCATCCCGCTCGGCGTCTCGGCCATGCGCGGCGTCGGCCGGCCGGAGCGAGGGGCGAGCAGGATCGACTTGGTGACCACCCCGCCGATGGCGGGCAGGTCGTTGAAGGGTGCGAGCTCGCGGCCGGCCGCCGCGCACCCGGAGGCGGTGAAGACAGGGTCGGGCACGTCGAGGCCGCCGAGTGCGGTGGACAGGTCGACGTCGGGCGCCTCCCCGGGGCCGGCACCCGCGCGCAGCGTGACGTCACTCATGCAGCCTCACCATGACTCATGTCGACGACGACATGGCTGCCGCACCCACGGCGTCGGGAGGGACGGTCCCGAGCGCGTCCCAGCGGATCCGGTCGCCGGCGAAGACCGGCCCGTCGACGCAGGAGCGCAGCATGCGGGTCTGACCGTCGTCGCCGATGACCGGCAGCACGCAGGTCATGCAGACCCCCACGCCGCAGGCCATCGACTCCTCGACCGCGACCTGGACGGGATCCCGGCACCGCCGTAGGCTGCGCGGACACGGCGTAGACCGCCCGCAGCATCGCCATCGGCCCGCAGGCGTAGACGACGTCGGCGCCGCACCCGGTCGATGACCTCGGGCAGCACGTCGGACACCCGCCCGCGCTCGCCGTAGGAGCCGTCGTCGGTGGTGAACGCCGACGCTGGCCGCCATCCGCTTGGCGTCCAGAGCGCCGAACAGCCGGTCGGCGGTCGCCGCGCCGAGCACGAAGTCGACCCGGCAGCCGCGCTTGCGCAGCGCCTCGGCCAGCAGGAACAGCGGGGCCGCGCCGTAGCCGCCGCCGACGAGCACGCAGTTGGCCGGGTCCTTCGGCAGCGCGAACGGCCGCCCAGCGGGCCGACGACGTCGACGCGGGTCGTGCGGGCGCAGCCCGGCGAGCCACGCCGTTCCCTTTCCGTGGACGGCGAAGACGAACTCCACCGTGCCGCCGTAGACCCCGCGCGAGGCACCTGGTGGATCGAGAACGCCCGCCGCAGCAGCATCGAGGCTGTCGTCGCCACCGACCGCCAACGCGACGAACTGGCCCGGCCGGGTCTGCTCCGCGATGCCGGAGGCCACGACCGTCATCGCGAGGTAGGCGCCGACCTGCTTGACCGAGAGCACCTCCCCCTTCACCTGCACCGGGCGTCATGTCGCGCCCCCGCCGGTAGGCATGGACCGTCGTGGTGCTCCTGCAGGGGCGCGACGCCGACGTCGCCGCTGCTCAGCGCCTCGATGCCCTGCACCGCGGCCGCCAGCGCCTGCACCGTCGTGAGGCACGGCACGCCCCTGGCGACCGCAGCGGTGCGGATCTCGTAGCCGTCGAGCCGCGGTGCCGAGCCTCCGACCGCGGTGTTGCCGAACGGCGTGTTGACGATGAGGTCCACCTCGCCGGCCGCGGATCCGCTCGACGATGGTCGGCTCGCCGTCCGGCCCGCGGCCCGCCGAGTGCTTGCGCACGGGGGTGGCGACGACGCCGTTGCGGCGCAGCACCTCCGCCGTCCCCTCGGTCGCGAGCACCTCGAAGCCGAGGTCGGCCAGCCGCTTCACCGGGAACACCATGTGCCTCTTGTCGCGGTTGGCGACAGAGACGAACACCCGTCCCTTCGTCGGCAGCGCGCCGTAGGCGGCCTCCTGCGACTTCGCGAACGCCGTCCCGAAACCGGCGTCGATGCCCATCACCTCACCGGTCGACTTCATCTCCGGGCCGAGCACCGTGTCGACGCCGCTGAAGCGGTTCCACGGCAAGCACCGCCTCCTTCACGCAGATCGCCGCGTCGAGCGGCAGGTCGGCCCCGTCGCCGGCCGGCAGCATCCCCTCGGCGCGCAGGTCCGCGACCGTCGCGCCCAGCATGACCCGGGCCGCCGCCTTCGCCAACGGGACCGCGGTCGCCTTCGACACGAAGGGCACCGTCCGGCTCGCCCGCGGGTTGGCCTCCAGGACGTAGAGCACGTCCCCGGCCAGCGCGAACTGCACGTTGAGCAGCCCCCGCACACCGACGCCGCGCGCGATGCCCTCGGTCGCCTCGCGGATCCGCTCGACGTCGCGCCGGCCGAGCGTGATCGGCGGCAGCGCGCAGGACGAGTCGCCGGAGTGGATCCCGGCCTCCTCGATGTGCTCCATGACCCCGCCGAGGAAGAGCTCGGCACCGTCGTAGAGCGCGTCGACGTCGATCTCGATGGCGTCGTCGAGGAAGCGGTCGACGAGCACCGGGTGCTCGGGGCTGACCTCCGTCGCCCGCTCGATGTAGGAGGCGAGCGTGTCGTCGTCGTACACGATCTCCATGCCGCGACCACCGAGGACGTACGACGGCCGGACGAGCACCGGGTAACCGATCTCGTGGGCGATCGCCTGCGCCTCGTCGAACGAGCGCGCGGTGCCGTGCTTGGGTGCGAGCAGCCCGGCCTGGTGCAGCACCCGCCCGAACGCGCCGCGCTCCTCGGCCAGGTGGATCGCCTCGGGTGAGGTGCCCACGATCGGTACGCCGGCGTCCTTCAGCCGTTGGGCCAGCCCGAGCGGGGTCTGGCCACCGAGCTGGACGACGACGCCCGCGACCTCCACCCCACCCCGGGCGGCGGAGCGCTGCTCGGCCTGCACGACCTCGAGCACGTCTTCGAACGTCAGCGGCTCGAAGTAGAGCCGGTCCGAGGTGTCGTAGTCGGTCGACACCGTCTCCGGGTTGCAGTTGACCATCACCGTCTCGAACCCGGCGTCGTGCAGCGCGTAGGAGGCGTGCACGCAGGAGTAGTCGAACTCGACGCCCTGCCCGATCCGGTTGGGGCCGCTGCCGAGGATCAGCACCTTCGGCCGGGTCGCCGGTCTCGACCTCGTCCTCCTCGTCGTAGGAGGAGTAGTGGTACGGCGTGCGCGCGGCGAACTCGGCCGCACACGTGTCCACTGTCTTGTAGACCGGTCGCACGTCGAGCGCATGGCGCAGCCGGCGCACGTCGTCCTCGGCGAGGTCGCCGCGACCGGAGGTGCTGCGGACCGCGGCGATCTGGAGGTCGGAGAACCCGTGCCGCTTCGCCTGGCGCAGCACGTCGGCGTCGAGCGACGGCGCCGCTGCGAGGTCGGCCGCGACCTCGACGAGCAGCAGCATCTGGTCGAGGAACCAGGGGTCGATGCTCGTCGCCTCGTGCGTCTCCTCGACCGTGGCACCTGCGCGCAACGCCTGCAGGACCCACTGCAGCCGGCGGTCGTGCGGGCGGGCCGCCTGCTCGAGACACTCGGCCTTGTCGCGCAGCGGCATGGCGAAGTCGAGCTCGGCTCCCTTGGCCTCCAGCGACCGGGCCGCCTTCTGCAGCGCCTCGGTGAAGTTGCGCCCGAGGGCCATCACCTCGCCGACGCTCTTCATGTGCGTCGTCAGCGTGGTGATCGGCGCCGGGGAACTTCTCGAAGGCGAACCGCGGGATCTTCACGACGACGTAGTCGAGGCTCGGCTCGAAGCTCGCGGGCGTCTCGCGGGTGATGTCGTTGGGGATCTCGTCGAGGGTGTAGCCGAGGGCCAGCTTCGCCGCGATCTTCGCGATCGGGAAGCCGGTGGCCTTGCTCGCCAGCGCGCTCGACCGGGACACGCGCGGGTTCATCTCGATGACGACCTGGCGCCCGGTCTCGGGGTCGACGGCGAACTGGATGTTGGACCCGCCGGTCTCCACGCCGACGGCGCGGATGACGGCGAACGCCGTGTCGCGCATCGTCTGGTACTCACGGTCGGTCAGCGTCATCGCCGGCGCGACGGTGATGCTGTCGCCGGTGTGCACGCCCATCGGGTCGAGGTTCTCGATGGAGCAGACGACGACGCAGTTGTCGTTGCGGTCGCGCATGACCTCGAGCTCGTACTCCTTCCAGCCGAGCACGCTCTCCTCGACGAGGACCTCGTGCACCGGGCTGGCCGCTGAGCCCGGCCGCGATCATGCGGCGCAGCTCGGTCTCGTCGTGCGCGAAGCCGCCGCCGGCGCCGCCCAGCGTGTACGACGGCCGCAGGACGAGCGGGTAGCCGAGCTCCGATGCGGCCTCGACCGCCTCGTCGACCGTGTGCACCAGCTGCGAGCGCGCGTAGTCGGCGCCGATGTCGTCGCAGATCTGCTTGAACCGCTGCCGGTCCTCACCCGCGCGGATGGCGTCGATCGACGCGCCGATGAGCTCGACGCCGTACTTCTCGAGCACCCCGGCCTCGTGCAGCGCCACGGCGGTGTTGAGGGCGGTCTGCCCGCCGAGCGTGGCGAGCAGCGCGTCCGGCCGCTCCTTGGCGATGACCTTCTCGACGTACTCGGGAGTGATCGGCTCGACGTAGGTCGCGTCGGCGAACTCGGGGTCGGTCATGATGGTCGCCGGGTTGGAGTTGACCAGCGAGACCCGCAGTCCCTCGGCGCGCAGGACGCGGCATGCCTGCGTCCCGGAGTAGTCGAACTCGCACGCCTGCCCGATCACGATCGGCCCGGAGCCGATCACGAGGACGCTCGAGATGTCGGTGCGTCTGGGCACTAGCCGTTACCTCCGAGGGCCAGGGCGAGCAGGACGACGGCCGCGACCGTCAGCGCGGCGGCGACGGCAGCGGCCAGGACGGCCCGGCGGCTCCAGCCGGCGCGCGCACCACGCCGAGGTTCGGGTCGGCCGGGTGATGGTGGTGGTGCACCTCGGCGGCCGCGGCCTCGACGCGCGACCCCCGCTCCTCCGCCGACAGGTCTCGACCGTCGGTCACCTGTGCGCCTCCATGAGATCGGCGAAGCGGTCGAACAGCCCGGTCGCGTCGTGCGGACCCGGCGCCGCCTCCGGGTGGTACTGCACCGAGAACGCCGGGACGTCGAGGCAGCGCAGGCCCTCGACCACGCCGTCGTTGAGGTCGACGTGGCTGACCTCCACCCCGCCGTACGGCGTCTGCGCCACCCGGTCGGTGGGCGCGTCGACGGCGAAGCCGTGGTTGTGGCTCGTCACGTCGACCTTGCCGGTCCGGCGGTCCTGGACCGGCTGGTTGACGCCGCGGTGGCCGAACTTCAGCTTGTAGGTGCCGAAGCCCAGCGCGCGGCCGAGGACCTGGTTGCCGAAGCAGATGCCGAACACCGGCTTGCGCGCGTCGAGGGCGCCGCGCATGGCGGCGACGGCGTAGTCCGCGGTCGCCGGGTCGCCGGGACCGTTGGAGAAGAACACCCCGTCCGGATCGGTGGCGAGCAGGTCGTCGGCGGTCGCGGTGGCCGGGCAGGACGTGCACCTCGCAGCCCTGCCGGGCGAGGTAGTGCGGCGTCGCGGCCTTGATGCCGAGGTCCATGGCGGCGACGACGTAGCGCTTGGGACCCACGGCCGGCACGACGTAGGCCTCGGGTGTCGTCACCTCGCGGGCGAGGTCGGCGCCCTCCATCCCCGGGGCCGCGAGCACCCGGGCGAGCAGCGCCTCGGCGTCGGTCTCGACGCTGCTGACCCCGACCCGCATCGCACCCCGCTCGCGCAGGTGCCGGGTGAGGGCGCGCGTGTCGATGCCGCTGATGCCGACCACTCCCTGGTCGGCGAGCTCGCGGTCGAGCGATCGTCGCGACCGCCAGTTGCTCGGCACTCGTGCCGGGTCGCGGACGACGTACCCGCTGACCCAGATGCGACGGGACTCGGGGTCCTCGTCGTTCACGCCCGTGTTGCCGATGTGCGGCGCCGTCTGGACGACGACCTGCCGGTGGTACGACGGGTCGGTGAGCGTCTCCTGGTAGCCGGTCATCCCGGTGCTGAACACGGCCTCGCCGAACGTCTCGCCGTCGGCGCCGTAGGCGCGCGCCGCGGAACGCGCGCCCGTCCTCCAGGACGAGCAGCGCCGGGCCTGCGCTGGTCAACTCAGCCATGACGGTCCTTCCGACTCCCCCGGACCCGCTGGACGATGACCCAGGTGCTGAACAGGACGAACGCGACCAGCGCGACCAGCCCGGCGGCGGCGCCGGTCCAGGCAGGGGCGTCGGCGGCGAGGCTCACGACGGCTTCCCGTCGACGACGGTCGGGCGGCCGCGCAGGAACGTCGCGACGACCCGGGCCGGCAGCGTCCGGCCGGCGAACGGCGTGTTGCGGGCGCGGCTGGCGCTCTGCCGCGGATCGACCGTCCACCGCGCGTCGGCGTCCACGAGCACCACGTTGGCCGGAGACCCGGGCACGAGGGGCTGGCCCTGGCGCGCGAGCCGGCCGATGCGCGCCGGCCGCGCGCTCATCCGGTCGGCGACCAGCGCCCACAGGTCCGCCGCGGAGTCGAGCCCGCCGGTGCCGGCCATCGACTCGACGACGACCGACAGAGCGGTCTCGAGCCCCGTCATCCCGAACGCGGCCGCCGACCACTCGGCTTCCTTGTCCTCCAGGGCATGTGGGGCGTGGTCGGTGGCGACGGCGTCGATCGTGCCGTCGGCGAGACCGGCCCGCAGCGCGGCGACGTCGTCGGCGGTGCGCAGCGGTGGGTTGACCTTGAAGACTGGGTCATAGCTCGCGACGAGGTCGTCGGTGAGGAGCAGGTGGTGCGGGGTCACCTCGGCGGTCACGTTCCAGCCCTTGCTCTTGGCCCACCGGACGAGCTCGACCGAGCCGGCGGTGGAGACGTGGCAGAAGTGCACCCGGCCGCCCACGTGGGCGGCGAGCAGGCAGTCGCGCGCGATCACCGCCTCCTCCGCGACGGCGGGCCAGCCGGTGAGGCCGAGCCGGGCCGACTGCAGGCCCTCGTTCATCTGCGCGCCGTCGGTCAGCCGCGGGTCCTGCGCGTGCTGCGCGATGACGCCGTCGAAGGCGCGCAGGTACTCCAGCGCCCGGCGCATGAGCATCGCGTCGTGGACGCAGTGACCGTCGTCGGAGAAGACGCGCACGCGCGCGGCCGACTCGGCCATGGCGCCGAGCTCGGCGAGCTGCTCCCCCCGGAGGCCGACCGTGACCGCCCCGACCGGGTGCACGTCGCAGTGGCCGGCGTCCTGGCCCAGCCGCCAGACCTGCTCGACGACACCGGCCACGTCGGCGACCGGCTCGGTGTTGGCCATCGCGTGGACGGCGGTGAAGCCGCCGAGCGCGGCGGCCATGGTCCCGGTCGCGACGGTCTCGGCGTCCTCGCGACCCGGCTCCCGCAGGTGCGTGTGCAGGTCGACGAGGCCGGGCAGCGCGACGAGACCGGCGGCGTCGAGCGTCTTCGCGCCTGGCCGGGGGCGTGTCGACGAGCACGCCGTCGTCGACGTACAGGTCGGTCGGCGTCGCCGCCCAGCGGCCGCGCGCCGCGGATGACCCAGCTGTCGCGCTCACGCGTGTCCCTCCAGCGCTCTCGGCGCAGTCCGCCGCCGAGCAGCAGGTAGAGCACCGCCATCCGGACGCGACACCCCGTTGGCCACCTGCTCGACGATCGTCGAGCGGACGCTGTCGGCGACCTCCGCGGCGATCTCGATGCCGCGCTTCATCGGGTCCGGGGTGCATGACGATCGCGTCGTCCGGCAGCATCGCCATCCGCCGCGCGTCCAGCCCGTAGCGCCGGGAGTACTCGCGCGTCGTCGGGAAGAACCCGCCGTGCATCCGCTCCCGCTGCACCCGCAGCATCATCACGACGTCGCTTTTCGGCAGCACCGCGTCGAGGTCGAACGAGACCGCCGCCGGCCAGGCGTCCACTCCGACCGGCAGCAGCGTCGGCGGGGCGACCAGCGTCACCTCGGCGCCGAGGGTGGCGAGCAGCAGCACGTTGCTGCGTGCCACCCGGGAGTGCAGCACGTCGCCGACGATCGCGACCGTGCGGCCCTCGATGCCGGCCGAGCCGGCGGCGCATCGTGAAGGCGTCGAGCAGCGCCTGTGTCGGGTGCTCGTGGGTGCCGTCGCCGGCGTTGACGACGCTGCCGTGGATCCAGTGGGCGAGCCGGTGCGGCGCCCCGCTCGCGGAGTGGCGGACGACGACGGCGTCGGCGCCCATCGCCTCCAGCGTCAGCGCGGTGTCCTTGAGCGACTCGCCCTTGGACACGCTCGATCCCTTGGCGGAGAAGTTGATGACGTCGGCGGACAGCCGCTTGGCCGCGACCTCGAACGAGGTGCGGGTGCGGGTGGAGTCCTCGAAGAACAGGTTGACCACGGTGCGGCCGCGCAGCGTCGGCAGCTTCTTGATCGCGCGGTCGGCGACCCGGGCCATCTCCTCGGCGGTGTCGAGGACGAGCAGCGCGTCGTCCCGGCTCAGGTCGGCGGCCGACAGCAGGTGCCGGTTCATCGCGCGGCTCCCCGGTGCGAGGCCGGCTCGGCCGGTGGGGCCCCAGCCCGGCCGGGCGGGCAGGTCGGCCGGGCCGAGCAGGACCCCGTCGCGGCCGTCGACCTCGGCGAGCAGCACGTGGACGGTCTCGCGCGAGGGAGGTCGGCATGTTCTTGCCGACGTAGTCGGCGCGGATCGGCAGCTCCCGGTGCCCGCGGTCGACGAGCACCGCCAGCTGGACCGCGCGGGGCCGGCCGAGGTCGGACAGCGCGTCGAGCGCGGCGCGGACGGTGCGGCCGGAGAACAGCACGTCGTCGACGAGGACGACGACCCTGCCGTCGACGCCCCCGGCCGGCATCTCGGTCGCCTCCAGCGGGCCGCACCCCGCGCAGCCGAGGTCGTCGCGGTACATCGTCGCGTCGAGCGGACCGGCGGGGACCCGGGTGGCCTCGACCTCGTCGAGCCGGGTCGGCGAGCCGGCGGGCGAGCGTCACCCCGCGGGTGGGGATGCCGAGCAGCACGACGTCGTCGGCGCCGTGGTTGCGCTCGACGATCTCGTGGGCGATGCGGGTGAGGGCCCGGCCGACGTCGGCGGCATCGAGGACGGGGCGGGCGGCCGCCGGATCGCCGGAGACCGGCCGGAGGCGGGTCCGGCGGGTCGGGATGATCGTGCGCAGGCGCCATCGGGCCTACCTCCTTCCCCGCCTCACGGGACGGGTCTTAAAGGACGGTGTGCAGCCGGAGGTGACGCTATCAGGCGCGCGCGGCGCGCCCGGCCTGCGGCGCGATCCGCGACACGCCGCACGCTCACTGCTCGACGATCACCGGCCGGGCGCCTAGCGTCACGGACAGTAACCACCGGAACGAAGCGATGACATCGGGGACGAAACGGTCACCTGGGGACGCACCAGTCAGCGCTCCCAGACCTCGGTCGAGCTAATGGTGAGACCGCCGTTCCGGCGCAACGGGTAATCCCCCCGGGGGGAATGGCTCACTGACCTGGCGACCGGAGACGAGATGACGCAGGAAACGGTGACCCCGTACGCGAAGGCCCTGGGGCAACGGCTGCGCGCCATCCGCATGCAGCAGGGACTGTCCCTGCACGGCGTCGAGGAGAAGTCCGAGGGCCGCTGGAAGGCCGTCGTCGTCGGGTCCTACGAGCGCGGCGACCGCGCGGTCACCGTGCAGCGGCTGGCCGAGCTGGCCGACTTCTACGGCGTACCGATCTCCGAGCTGCTGCCCGAAGCGCCGCCGGCCCCCGCGGCGAGCGAGCCGCCGCCCCGCCTGGTCCTCGACCTCGAGAAGCTCCAGCGCATGCCCCAGGAGCAGGCCGCTCCGCTCGCCCGCTACACGGCCACCATCCAGAGCCAGCGCGGCGACTACAACGGCCGGGTGCTGTCGATCCGGCAGGAGGACCTGCGCTCACTGGCCGTGATCTACGACGAGACCCCGTCACAGCTCACCGAGCAGCTCATCGGCTGGGGCGTCCTCAACGCCGAGGCCCGCCGCGCCATCGAGCTGCCCGTCTGACGTCCGGTCGGACTCGGCGGGGGTCAGGGCGGGCTTGTCGGCCAGGACCCGGGCGAGCACGCCGTTGACGAAACCCGGCGACTCGTCGGTCGACAGCGACTTCACCAGCTCCACCGCCTCGTCGATGACGACGGCGTCGGGTACGTCGTCGCACCAGAGCAGCTCGTACGTCGCCAGCCGCAGGGCCGTCCGGTCCACCGGCGGCATGCGATCCAGCGGCCAGTCGCCCGCGTACGCCGCGAGGATCTCGTCGATCCGCGCGCGGTGTTCCACCACACCTTCGACCAACGCACGGGCGTAGTCCTGCACGGGCGGGTCGGCCCGGCCTACCCAGGCCCGCAGCGTCTCGAGCGGGTCCGCGGCGCGGAGGTCGGACTCGAAGAGCAGGTCGAGCGCCCGCTTGCGTGCCTTGCTCCGCGCCGTCATGCCCACCCACCCGCTCGGCAGATCTTCGCGGCTGTGACCAGTTTCGGCCGCGACACGCCGCCGACGTGGTCCCAGCGGCGAAGATCAGCGGTGGTCACTAGTTGACGCGGCCGAGGTAGCGACCGTCGCGGGTGTCGACCTTGACCTTCTCGCCCTGGGCGATGAACAGCGGCACCTGCACGGTCGCGCCGGTCTCGAGCGTGGCGGGCTTGGTGCCGCCGGTCGACCGGTCACCCTGGATCCCCGGCTCGGTGTAGGTGATGGTGAGCTCGACCGACGCCGGAAGCTCGACGTAGAGCACGGTGCCGTCGTGAGTGGCGACGGTGGCGGTCATGTTCTCGAGCAGGTACTCCTTGGCCGGGCCGACCGCGTTGTCCGGGACGTGGATCTGGTCGTAGGTCGCGGTGTCCATGAAGACGTAGTCGGTGCCGTCCGGGTAGAGGTACTGCATCTCGCTCTTGTCGACGGTGGCGACGTCGACCTTGGTGCCGGCGTTGAACGTCTTGTCGACGACCTGGCCGGTCAGGACGTTCTTGAGCTTCGTGCGCACGAACGCGCCGCCCTTGCCGGGCTTGACGTGCTGGAACTCGACGACGTTCCAGAGCACCCCGTCGAGGTCGAGGGTCATGCCGTTCTTCAGATCGTTGGTGGTCGCCACGAGCGGCCAGGCTAGCAATTGCCGCACCGTTCGCTTCCGGACGAACGTCGCGGCAATCGGGGCCGGTGCTCAGACCTCGACGAGGTCCCGGGTGGCGGTGGTCAGCGGCTCGGCACCGTCCACCCGGACGACGACGGTGTCCTCGATGCGGACCCCCCCGCGGCCGGGCAGGTAGACACCGGGCTCGACGGTCACCGGCACGCGCTCGACGAGCCTTGCCGCGGTCGAGTCCGGCACGAGGAACGGCGACTCGTGGATCTCGAGCCCGACGCCGTGACCGAGGCCGTGTGGGAACTCGTGACCGGCCGCCTCGATCGCGCGCCTGACCTCGGTGTCGACCTCGACCGGCACCGCCCCGGGCCGGGTCGCCGACCGCCCCTGCTCCTGCACCTTCCGGACCAGGGCGTGCAGGTCCCGCTGCCAGTCGGCCGGCGGGCCGCAGACCACCGTCCGTGTCATGTCCGCGTGGTAGCCGCCCACCTCGGCGCCGAAGTCGAGCTTCACCAGATCGCCGCGGGCGAGGGGCCGGTCGGTGGGCTGGTGGTGCGGGATCGCACTGTGCGGCCCGAACGCGACGATGCTGTCGAACGCCGGCTCGCTGCCGCGCTCGTGCATCTCGGTCCGCAGCACCCAGGCGACCTCGCGCTCCGTCACTCCCGCGCGCAGCCGCGGGAGCACCGCCTCGAAGGCCTCGACGGTGACGGCGCACGCGCGGGCCAGCGCGGCGAGCTCGGCCTCGTCCTTGACCACCCGGAGCCGCTCGACCAGCTGGCCGGTGTCGACCAGCGCGAGCCGCTCCCCCACTGCCTCGGTCAGCCCGGCGTGTGCGGTGAGGCTCAGATGGTGGCCCTCGACGCCGAGGGTGCGGAGCCCGCCGGAGGCGGCCCGCCCGGCCAGCTCGACCGCCGGTCGGCGGGTGACCGCGACCTCCACGTCCGGCGCCTCGGCCCGCGCCTGGGTGTCGTAGCGGCCGTCGGTCGCGAGCGCCGCCGGCCCGTCGCGCCGGACGAGGACGGCGCCGTGCGAACCGGTGAAGCCGGTGAGATAGCGCACGTTGACCAGGCCGGTGACGAGGATCGCGTCGACCGTCTCCGGCAGGGCGGCCGCGAGCGCCGCCCTGCGCTCGGCGGTCGCCATCAGGCGGTCGCCGTCACGGTGTGCCGGCCAGGCGCCGGGCCAGCCCGCGCAGCGCCAGCCGGTAGGAGTCGACGCCGAACCCGGCGACGAGCCCGGCCGCGTGGCCCGCGGTGAAGGAGGTGTGGCGGAACTCCTCGCGGGCGAGCGGGTTGGACAGGTGCACCTCGACGTACGGGACGCGGAGCGACGCGGCGGCGTCGCGGACGGCGACGCTGGTGTGTGTCCAGGCCGCCGGGTTGAGCACGAGCCCGTCCGCGCCGGAACCGGTCGCGCCGGAGTCGGCGGCATCCGCGGGAGCGGCGTCGTGCAGCCAGCCGAGGTAGGTGGCCTCGTCGTCGGTCTGCCGCACCTCGACCTCGACACCGAGCGCCGCCGCCTCCTCGTGGCAGGCGGCGACGAGGTCGTCGTGGGTGTGGTGGCCGTAGATCTCCGGCTCGCGGCGGCCGAGCTCGCCGAGGTTGGGGCCGTTCAGGACGAGGACGCGCATGACTCCCCTTCCGGACCGTGACCGCCGCTGTTCGGTGGGGTCATCGGGCCACCGCGGCGTAGGCCTGCTCCAGCAGCACCGGGTCCGGGCCGGCCAGGATCTCCGGGCGGGCGAGCCCGGCGAGGACGACGAACCGCAGCACGTCGCCGCGGGACTTCTTGTCCTGCCGCATGGCCTCGAGCAGCTCGGGCCAGGCGTCGCCCCGGTAGGTCGTGGGCAGGCCGATCGCCTCGAGCGTGCGGCGGTGCCGGCCCGCCAGCTCGGCGTCGATCCGGCCCGCGGCGGCGCCGAGAGCGGCCGCGAAGACCAGACCCACCGATACCGCGTGACCGTGCGGCCAGCGGAACCGCTCGACCCGCTCGATCGCGTGGCCGAGGGTGTGGCCGTAGTTGAGCATCTCCCGCAGGCCGGCCTCGCGCAGGTCCGCGCCGACGACGTGGGCCTTGACCCGGATGGACCGCTCGATCAGCTCGCGCGCGGCGGCACCTCCGGGATGCGCGGCACCCGCCGGGTCGGTCTCGACCAGGTCGAGGATCGCGGGGTCCGCGATGAACCCGGCCTTGACGACCTCGGCCATGCCGTTGACCCACTCGTCCGCAGGCAGCTCGCGCAGGACATCGACGTCCACGACCACACCCGCCGGTGGATGGAAGGCGCCGACGAGGTTCTTGCCGGCACTCGTGTTGATGGCCGTCTTGCCGCCGACGGCGGCGTCGACCATGCCGAGCAGTGTCGTCGGCACGTGCACCACGGCGACGCCGCGCAGCCAGGTGGCGGCGGCGAACCCGGCCACGTCGGTGGTCGCTCCCCCGCCGACGGCGACGATCGCGTCGCTGCGGGTGATGCCGGCGGCGGCGAACCGCTCCCACAGCGACTGCAGCACCTCGACGGACTTGCCGGCCTCGCCGGCCGGGACGGGCACGCGGACGACGCGCATGCCGGCGCCGGTCAGGGCCGACTCCGCGGTCGCCGTGACGCTCTCCCGCCCCTCGGCGCTGACGAGCGCGACCGACGTCGCCCCCGCACAGAACGACGGGACACGCGCGACGACACCGGGACCGACGACCACGTCGTACGGTCGGGGACCGCCGACGGGGATCGTGGTCACCCGGCCGAGGTCGGTCGTCACGACGCCTGCTCGACCAGGGCGACGACGTCGGCCACGACCTGCTCGACGCTGCGGCCGTCGGTGCCGACGACGGCCGTCGCGACCGCCTCGTAGACCGGCCGGCGGGCGTCGAGCATGCGCTTGAGCTCCGCGCGCGGGTTGACGACGAGCAGCGGCCGGCTGCGGGCGAAGCCGACGCGCTCGGCCGCCTCGCTGAGCCCGACGTCGAGGAAGACCACCCGCTGCCCGGCGAGCCGCTCGCGCGTCGCGGGGTCGAGGACCGCGCCGCCACCCAGGGCGAGGACGCCGGCGTGCTCGGACAGCGCCCGGTCGACCGCCGCGGCCTCCAGCCGCCGGAACTCCTCCTCACCGTCCTCGACGAAGATGTCGCTCACCGACCGGCCGGCGTCGCGCTCCACGTCGGCGTCGGTGTCGCGAAACGCCACGCCGAGCCGCTCCGCGGCGAGCTCGCCGACGGCGGTCTTGCCGGAGCCGGGCGGTCCGACGAGGACGAGGACCGGGCTCACTTGACGACCAGCGCCTTGAGGTAGGCCTCGAGGTTGCGCCGGGTCTCCTCGACCGCGTCGCCGCCGAACTTCTCGAGCAGCGCGTCGGCGATGACCAGCGCGACCATCGCCTCGGCGACGACGCCGGCGGCAGGCACGGCGCAGACGTCCGAGCGCTGGTTGATCGCCTTGGCCGGGTCGCCGGTCGCGACGTCGACGGTGTCGAGGGCGCGCGGCACCGTCGAGATGGGCTTCATGGCCGCGCGGACCCGCAACACGTCCCCGGTGCTCATGCCACCCTCGGTGCCGCCGGAGCGACCGGTACGACGCCGCAGCGACCCGTCGGCGAGCTCGATCTCGTCGTGTGCCTCGCTGCCGCGTCGGCGGGCGGTCGTGAACCCGTCGCCGACCTCGACCCCCTTGATGGCCTGGATGCCCATCAACGCCGCGGCGAGCCGGCCGTCGAGGCGCCGGTCCCAGTGCACGTGGCTGCCGAGGCCCGGCGGCAGCCCGTGTGCGACCACCTCGACGACCCCGCCGAGCGTGTCGCCCTCACGCCGCGCCGCCTCGATCTCGGCGACCATCGCCTCGCTCGTGGCGGCGTCCGCGCAGCGGACGGGGTCGGCGTCGATCGCCTCCCGCGCGTCGGGTGCCGGGACGAGGCCCTCGGGCGCCGTGACGGTGCCGATCGAGACGACGTGGCTGAGCAGGTGGATGTCGGCGGCCTGCGCGAGGAAGGACTTGGCGACCGTCCCGAGCGCCACCCGGGCCGCGGTCTCGCGGGCGCTGGCGCGCTCGAGCACCGGGCGCGCGTCGTCGAAGCCGTACTTCTGCATCCCCACCAGGTCCGCGTGGCCGGGGCGCGGCCGGGTCAGGGCGGCGGCCCGGCCCATGCCGGCGAGCTCCGCCGGGTCGACCGGGTCGGGTGACATGACGGTCTCCCACTTGGGCCACTCGCTGTTGCCGACGCGGATCGCCACCGGGGCGCCGATCGTCACGCCGTGCCGGACACCGCCGAGGAAGTCGACCGCGTCGGCCTCGAACGACATGCGCGCGCCACGGCCGTGGCCGGCGCGCCGGCGGGCCAGCTCCGCGGCCACGTCGTCGCGCGTGACCCGGACGCCGGCCGGCAGCCCTTCGAGGATCGCGACCAGCGCCGGACCGTGCGACTCACCCGCGGTCAGCCAGCGCAACATCCGTCCATTGTGCCGTGCCGGGCAGCGCGGGAACGCTCACGACACATGCGTCGGCCCCGTCCGCACCGGGCGGACGGGGCCGACGAGCGACCGTTGTCGGGTCAGTTGACGATCATCACGTTGCGCTTCATGTCCAGCCGGAACGGCGACCCGTCGCCGAACTGGAGGACGACGGAGCCGTTCGAGATGCCCAGCAGGGCGAAGTTGCGCGCGAAGGTGGTCGGGGTGCCGTCGGTGGACAGCGTCACGTGCTTCTTCACCACGCGGAGCGACTTGTGGTTGCTGAACCCGACGTCGAACTTCGCTCCGCTCGACCCCACGTGGGTCAGCATGATCCAGACCGGCCGGTACTTCGGCGAGGTCGGCGTGACCGTGGTGGTGGTCGTCGTGTCGGTGACCGTGGTGGTCGGGTCGACGGACGTGACGTCCGTCGTCGTACCCGTCGTGCCGCTCGTGTCGGTCGCGCTCACCGTGGGAGCGGGCGCGATGACGGGCGGGGTGTAGAGCGCCTTGAACGGGTCCCGGCCGATGTCACCCTTGAACTTCTTGGGCAGCTTGACCGGCTTGTGCTTGGTCGCCGCCGGCGCGGCGCCGCCCGTCGAGGTGTCGGCGGGCGTGCCGTGCGGTACGGCGCCGGTCGCGGTGTTGTCGCTGCTGCCGCTGCCCTTCATGAGGAAGAACGCGGCGACCAGCGCCACAAGTACGGCGACGACGGCGCCGACCACGGCGAGCTTGCGGCGGTTGCCCGCGTCGCCGGCGTCGTCCATGTCGGTGGGGAGGAGCGGCGCCGGCGGGGCGGCCACCGCAGTGGCGGAGAACGGAACGGTCTGCTCAGTCATGATCTCGCTCTCCTATTCCGCCGGAGCCGCGTCGGCGGCGGGAGCGGACGGTGCGGTCGAGGCCGGGGCGGCCGGCGTGGTCACCGCGGCGGCCACCGCCGGTGACTCGAAGACGGACGCTGTGAGCACGCCCTGCAGGTCGTCCGGAGCCGAAGCGTCCGGACCGGTCGCGGCCGCGCCGGTGGCGGCGCCGCCCTTCGCGGCCGGGTCGAGGCTCCACTGCGTGACGAGCATGGCCCGGCTGAGGTGCTCGAGCCCGCGGAAGAAGCGCTCGATGTTGAAGTAGTTGCCGGTGACCGTGATCTGCAGCGGGATCTGCTGCAGCGGAGCCGGCTGTGCCGCGCCACCCGCCGGGGTCTGCACCGCCGGGGCGGCCGCGGTCACCGCCGTCGGCTGACCGGGAGCGAGCGTGACGAGCTCGACACCGGCACCCTGCGCTGCCTTCGACAGCTGGCGGATGAGCGCCGGCAGGGCCGGGTTGTCCGGCACCTTCGTCGCGATCTCCGTGAGCAGCTTCTGCTGCGCCGGCTGGCCCTTCTCGAGCTGCCGGAGCTGGTCGATCTTGCTCTGCAGCGTGCTGTTGGTCTGCAACTGGCCCTGGGTCTGCGTGCGGATCTCGGCCGCCCGCGACTTCTGCGGCGAGACGAGCAGGAACCATCCGCCGGCCAGGAGGGCGGCGACGACGACCGTCGTCAGCACCGCCCACTGACGCATCTTCTCCATGTCAGCTCCCTGCCGGCTTCGTGTATCGACCAGACTTCGCCGCATCGGTGACGTCCACCGAGGACTGGAAGTTGGCGACCTTCTTCGGTCCGATGAAGTTCTCGGTCGAGTTCGAGAAGTACGCGTTGGTGAACCCGCGCTCCTTGGCCAGGACGTCGAGCCAGGTGGCGACGTCGTCGTGGCTGTAGGCGACGCCGGAGAACTTGACCGTGCCGATGCTCCCTGTGCTCGCGGCGCCCGGTGCGGCGGGACCGCCGCTCTCCTGGGCCGAGACGTTGGTGAGCCAGACGTTGTCCGGCACCTTCATCGCGAGGTCGCCGAGGTAGTAAGACCAGCGGATCTCCGGGCCCATCGCCTGCGCCAGCATGGCCTTCTTGGCGGCCACCTGGTCGTAGACGGTCTGGACGCTCGCGAGGCTGTCGAGCTGTGCCTGCAGCGCGGTCTGCTGCTGCTGCGCCGTGACCAGGTCGTCCTCGGCGGCCTTGACGGCCGAGTGCTGGTGCAGGTAGAGCACACCGACGACCGCGGCCGCCGCGACGACCGCACCGCCCATGGCGAACTGCAGCCGGCGGAACTTCGCCGCTTCGGCGATCTCCGGCGGCAGCAGGTTGACGCGCGGCAGCGACGGTGCGGCGACCGTGCCTGACGTGGCCGCGGCGGTGGCGCGGGACGTGTTGAACATGCTCACGACGCCACCCCCATGGCGAGCCCGACCGGGACGGTCACGAGGGGCTCGACGAAGCTCAGCTGTTCGGTGCTCAGGCCCGTCTTGCCGACCTGCATGGTCGACAGCGGCGCGGCCGGCTCGACCGGCAGCCGGGTGGCGAGTGCCAACCGCTGCACCAGCCCGCCGAGGCGGGCCCCGCCGCCGGAGACGACAACGCGGCGCAGCGGCACGGAGGCCGGCTGGGCGAGGTAGTAGTCGAGCGAGCCGCGGATCTCCTCCACGAAGGCGTGGCCGCTGCTCTCGACGACCCGGGCCGCCGGGTGGTCGCTCGACGGGATGCCGGGCGTGGGCCCGAGCGGCGTCTGCTGCTTGACCCCCTCGGCCTGGTCGAGCGGCACGCCCATGCGCTCGGCGACCGCCTCGGTGACGGTGTCGCCGCCCATGAGCAGGATGCGGACGAAGCGTGGCACGCCGTTCTGGTGGACGACGATGTTGGTCACCTTGCTGCCGATGTCGACGAGCGCCTCGGCGTCGCCCTGCCACGACGGCGTGGCGCCGACGTGGTCGACGGCGGCGAGCGAGCGCAGCACGGCGAAGGGCGTGAGGTCGACCTGCGTCACCGTGAGCCCGGCCTTGCCGACGGCCTCGAGCGCGGAGTCCACCATGTCCCGGGCGGCGGCGACCAGCAGCACGCGCAGCATGCGCTGCCCGTCGGTGGTCACCTCCTCGAGCGGGTGGAAGTCGAGCACGGCCTGCTCGACCGGCATCGGCACGAAGTCCTGCACCTGGAAGGCCAGCGACTCGCGCAGCTCCGCCTCCGGCATCCACGGCAGGTCGACCTGCCGCACGATGACCTTCTGGTTGGCCACGCCGAGCACGACCTTCTTGGTCGAGAACTTGCCCGATGCCCACAACTGCTTGATCGCCGCTGCAACGGTGCCCACGTCGGCTACCTCGCCGTCGCGCACCGCGCCGGGCGGCAAGGCCACCTGACCGAAGCGCTCCAGCGTCGCGCCGTTCTTCCCGAACGACAGCTCTGCCGCGCGCACACCGGAGGTCCCGATGTCGAGACCGACGGATGTCCGTCCTGCCACTGGTCTTTCGCCTGCCTTCCGTGCCGCAAGCGGCGCCCCACGCCGGGATGGCTTTGGGGCGGTGTTAGGTAGGTAGGTCGGTCGCATAACGGTCTGCCTTGAGCGAACGACGCACCGAGATTCGACCGAGCGGCGTACCGGGACTCGCCAACCGAGTTAGCCCGCGGCTGGGAAATCGGCGCCGGCGACCGGTTTCGGCCGCTCGTGGCTCCGGCTCGGCCCGCGGCCGGCGTCGGTCAGCCGAAGGTGGCGGACGTGTAGAGGTGCGCCAGGTCGTGGCCGGCGAAGATGCCGACGAAGGCGCCGGCGATCATGAACGGCCCGAACGGCACCTTCGTCTTGCGGCCGGCGCCGGCGACGAGCATCAGCACGATGCCGGTCAGCCCGCCGAGCAGGAACGCCATGAACGCCCCCACCGCGAGCTCTCCCCAGCCCAGCCAGGCCAGGTAGAGGCCCAGGACACCGGCGAGCTTCACGTCGCCCCCGCCCATCCCCCGCGGCGCGACGAACGCGATGACGTCGTAGAACGCGAAGAGCGCGGCCATGCCGATCAGCGCGCGCTCCAGCGGCCACCACTCGCCCTCGACGCCCGCGGCGATGGTGAGCAGCGCGACCCCCACCGGGTACGACGGCAGCGTGAGCGGGTCCGGAAGGCGCTGGTGGTCGAGGTCGATCATCGTGAGGGCGACACCCACGGCGGCGAGGTACAGGTAGGCCGGGAGGACGGCCTCGGCGCCGAACTTCAGCGCCAGCCCGGCGAACAGCGCACCGGTGGCGAGCTCGACGAAGGGGTAGCGCGCCGAGATCCGCTCGCCGCAGTGCCGGCAGCGACCGCGCAGGGCGAGCCAGGACAGCACCGGAACGTTGTCGCGGGGAGCGATCTCGGCGTCGCAGCCCGGGCAGTGCGACGGCGGCCGCACGATCGACTCGCCCCGGGGGACGCGCCAGATGACGACGTTGAGGAAGGAGCCGATCGCGAGGCCGAGCACGCCCAGGAAGGCAGTGAGTATCGCGGTCACCGGGTCAGTCTGGCGCGGGTGCCAGGCGAAGCGTGCGCGGCGCGCCGCGAGAGCATCAGGGACCGATCGAACCGCCGGCGACACCGCTGGTCGTCACCGGGCAGTCCGTCGCGCCGCGAGGCTGGAGGCCCCCGCCCTGGCTGTCGTAGAACCAGGTGTTCGGCGAACCCGCGCTCTTCGCCGACAGGCAGTAGCCATTGACACCGTCGTAGCGGACGACCGTCAGTGTCACCATGGGCGAGGCGGCCACCTTCGGCTCCTTGGCCTGGATCTCCGCCACGCTGCCGTAGCTGCCGTAGTCGTTGAGGTAGATCTCCTGGAAGTCCGCCATGTTGCGCAGGTCGGAGCGTGCCTGCGAGTCGTAGCCCTTCTGACGCTGGTTGAGGAAGACCGGGATCGCGATCGCGGCCAGGATGCCGATGATGATGATGACGACGAGCAGTTCGATGAGCGTGAAGCCGGTGTCGGCATCCCGTCCCGTCGCGCGCTCGACGTCCATCGCAATCTCCTCCCGGTCGGCTGCGACTCAGCCTGAGGAGAACATCGGATTTCCCGACCGCCGTCTGTAGGCGACGGACGAGGGATCAGGTGTGTTGGCGATCGCCGTGCTTGGCCGGCGCCGCCTCGACTGCGCAGGCGTGTCCCGGTGGCAGTCATTCGCGATGGGGCCTGCAGCCGGGCAGACGGCGAGGCCCGCAGCCGGTCGGCTGCGGGCCTCGCTCGTGTTGTTACTCAGGGGCTATCAGGGGCAGGTAACGTCCTTGGCCTGCAGGCCGCCGAGGGCCGAGTTGTACGCCCACACTGCGCCGGACGCCGAGGTCGCCTCGAGGCAGTAGCCATCAGTTGCGGCCGTGGACGACGCACCGTTGGAGTCCACGAAGCTGGGCGTGATGACAGCGGTGCCGGTGTCGTAGTTGCTACCGGCCGAGTACTTGAAGCCGACAGCCGGGTCGGTCAGGTCACCCATCGTCGTGGTGTAGACACCGGCGTCGGTGAGGTAGGTCTCCTCGGCCGTTGCCGCGTTGCGCAGGTCGGACTTGACGCTGGCGTCGTAGCCCTTCTTGCGCTGGTTGAGGAAGACGGGGATCGCGATCGCGGCGAGGATGCCGATGATGATGATCACGACGAGGAGCTCGATGAGCGTGAAGCCGCCCTCGCGCTCCTCACGGGCCTTACGGATGAGTGCGAGCATTGCAGTCCCTCCGGGAACGATCCTTGTGAGCCGCGTGGTTCTTGCTTCTTCCCCTCGCGGCCTCCGGATGGAGTGCCGGCCGAGGCAGCCCGGCTGACCCAGGGCCCTTGGGTCCCGTAGCTTTGCGACCCCGCCTCGCGACGGGTGTGCCCTTACTTGGCCTTGCGGCTCGATGACATGTTTCCTATCGGCAGCGGGTGACCGGCCATTGAGCCTTTCGCCCGCAGAATTGTCGGCCGTTCGGTCAGGTGCCGAGCTCCTGGTAGTCGATCACCTTGATGGTGCCGCCACCGAAGCCGAACGCCTTGCGGACGAGCGGGTCGTAGCTGAAGCTGAAGTCGTTGCAGTCGTGCAGCGTGCCGCCCACCTGCGCCCCGTAGATCTTCATGAGGTTCTTCGGGTCGTAGTTGTGCCAGTGCTGGTTCTGCGGCAGGCTCGTCTTGCTGTTGGCGTCCCACTTGCCGGAGTAGACCAGCCCCCGGATGTAGACCGGGGCGGCTTTCGCCGGCTCGTACGTCGCCGACGCCGTCCACGGGCTGTCCGTGTCGTAGTCGCTGCTGTCGATGCTGCCGCCCGCCGCGAGGACGGCCGGCGCGATGGCGTTCGGATCGAGCAGGTTCTTCACGTCGATGGACACGGGCGAGGTCGACGTGCCGGGCACCAGGAAGTCCGTGCGGTTGCCCGTCCCGGCCATCACCAGCGGCGCGTTGAGCTTGATGCCGCCGCCCTCGACCACGAGGTTGCCGCGGATGACGAGCACCGGCGCGGCGCCTGAGGTCCCGGTCGCCGAGTTGACCATCTTCTGCATGTCCCCCCAGTTGAGTTGGAGGCCATTGCCGGTGATGTCGAACGTGCCGTCGAGGAAGATGACCTGCGGAGCGCCGTTGACCGCCTTGGACCAGGTCTTCAGCGGGTGCCCGACACTGCCGGGGGTCGCGGCGGCGTCGATCGCGCGGTAGAAGCCGTTGGCGGGGTTGGTGATGTAGGTGAAGAACTCCGAGCTACTCGAGAACACGTGCTGGACGCCGGTGGCGGTCTGCTCGCTCTGCGCCTGCACCCGGTAGGTCGTCGAGTAGTCGATCGACGGGAACGCGATGGTCGGCGGGGCGTAGCCCGGTGTGATCTTCAGCGCGCCGCTGACCTGGCCGGCCCCGACGCCGGCGCCCTTGTTGCACGCCGTGCAGGAGGCGCCGGCGCTCGTCGTGGTGTAGGTGGCGCCGCCGATCTTCGCCGACCCGGCGTAGATGTCCCCGGCGGCCTGGTTGATCTGCTGACCCGTGTCGGGCAGGTTGAACGCGGCCGGAACCGGCTTCACCTGGCCGCGACCGTTCATGGAGACGCTGCCGGCCTGGACGGTCCCGTAGATCGTGGCCTGGCCGCTGTACTGCGGGGCCCCCGTGCACTGGATCGACGAGCTGGTGTCGACCGTGCCCGGAGGTGGGGTGCCGGCCGGCTGGTCGATCGCGCCGGGGAAGCAGCGGTTGCTGAGCGCGTCGTACCAGTTGTAGCCCGTGGTCGGGATCGTCAGGCCGGGAGTCTTGCCGCCGCCCTTCTCGAACTGCAGCGTGCCGACGGCCTCCATCGTGTTGACGGTGAACTCGGACGAGTAGTCGAGGTTGATGTAGCCGTTGGAGTGCACTGCCGTCGTCCACACCTGCGGTGACAGCCAGCTGCTGTGGTGGTGGATGTCGATGCCGACCGAGGCGAACAGGCTGTAGTCGAACGCCGGCGGGAAGCCCTGGGTGACCACCGCGCGGACCGTCTTGGTGTTGCCGCCGTAGTTGCCCTTGGCCCAGACGATCATCTTGGTCGGGTCGCTCATCGGCGTCAGCCAGACCGAGTAGTCCGCGTTGGTCCCGAACGTCGCCGTGTTGGGGTTGGTCTTCGTCCACTGCGCCGGAAGCGTCGACCAGTTGGTGTTGCCGGAGCCGTTGTACTGCGCGAGCTTGTAGATCGCGTCGCCCAGCCCGGCCTCGGCCGCCGACTGCGCGGACGTGATGTTGCGATGCACACGGGTGGTGGTCTGGTTCTGCAGCACCGTGGCGAGCATGGCCACGATGAAGAGGCTGACGACGAGGCCGATCCCGATGACGAACAGCATGGCGACACCGTCGTCGGGGCGGCGGTTGTACCGGGCACGGAGTCGAATCACGAGAGGTTCCTCAGCTGCACGTAGTCGGTGAGGGGGACGCAGGCCGGACGGTTCCGATCCGTCTGCGTCTGGGTCCACAGGTCGATCTGGACGACCGTGATCTTGTCGACGGTGCTGGTGCTGCTCGACCACGGCACGAGGCTGCCGGTGGGGCCGACCATCCAGTAGTGGAAGACCGCGCCATCGCCGGTGTTCTTCGGGCAGGCCGCGGCCTTGCCGGCGTTCTGGACGCCGTAGACGATGGCCCGGTTGGCGGTCGGGGTGGCGTAGGTGCAGACACCTGTGCCGACGCACGCGTTCTGGTCGCCGACGCCCCACTGGAGCTTGGTCCCGTTGAGCTGGAACACGTACTGCTTCACGGGTGTGTCGACGGCGGTCTGGCTGGCGGACTGGGTGCCGGAGAACCGCGAGGTGAACTGCACCTTCGTCGGCGTGGCGACGGTGATCACCGACGCGTTGGTCGAGTTGCCGTTCACCGGGTAGACCGCCTGCCGGAGCAGGTGGGTCACCAGCTGCATACCGGTGTCGTTGCGGTTCTGGGCCTCCGCCTCCTGGGTGAGCTTGGACGCGTGCTGCATGGCGCCGATCAGCGCCTGGGTGACGAGCGCGAGCACGATCGACAGCAGAATCGTCGCCGTCAGCACCTCGACCAGCGTGAAACCGCGGTCACCGCCGGAACGGTCGCGTCGCCGAAGCCGCGACATCAGGCACCACCCGAGGTGTCGGTGACGGTCACGTTGTAGGTGTGGTTGATCTGGGTGAACGCGTTGTTCGACGTCTTGTAGACGGTGTTGCAGTTGCCGGTGGTCTGGGACGGGACGCAGACCTCGACCGTGTAGGTGCCGGTCGCCATGTCGTTGAACTGCACGGTCAGCGACTTGGTCGCGTTGATGCTGACCGTGTTGGAGGTCTGCTCACCCGTGCCGTCGGTGAGCTTGATGTTGTAGGTCTTCGTCGGCTGGGTGTCCTTGTTGGTGACCGCGACCTTGACGATCATGACCCCCTGGAGCGTGAAGCTCTCGTTCAAGGTCTCGCCGGCATGCATGCAGATCGGCCCCTGCGTCGGCGGGACGGTGTAGCCGGCCGGTGGCTGCACGCTCAGCAGGTAGGGATCGGCCGGCAGGTCCTTCGTCACCTGGCCGGTGGGGTCCGTCGTCGGGCTCTGCGACCCGCCGTGGCCGTTGGCGTTGGTCATGAACACCTTGACGTGGTCCACGGGCAGGCCGTCCTGGTCCTTGACCGTGACGACCATCGTGCCCTTGGAGCCGGACGACGCGCAGCCGTACGAGGCGGCGCTCTGGATCACCGGGACGAGCGTGACCGTCGTCGACGCCTTGAGGCACACGGGGCCCCGCGGGCCGATGTCGGTGTACTCCTTCTTGGACAGCTCGTAGGTGTAGCTGTCCGCGACGACGTCGAGGCTCTTGTGACCGGAGCCGTCGGTGCTGAAGCTCGTCGTGTGGCCGGTGGAGTCGGTGAGGACCACGGAGACGCCGCCGACCAGGGCGCCGTTCTCGTCCTTGATGGTGAAGTCCAACTTCCCCGGGGTCGCCGACCGCTCGCAGCCGTTGTTGTACTCGATGGTCCCGTCGGCGGTGGCGGTGCTGGTGCTGG
Organism: uncultured Actinomycetota bacterium; assembly: GCA_963835405.1. GTDB lineage: Bacteria > Actinomycetota > Actinomycetes > JAFAQI01 > JAFAQI01 > CAWIFV01. The sequence goes on along the minus strand of CAWIFV010000003.1, from coordinate 115,769 downwards.
CGACGCAGACCGGGCCGAGGTTGCTCTCGGTGATGTAGCCGGTCTTGCTGATCGTGTAGGTGTAGAGGTCGTCCGGCACCGAGCCGCTGAACAGGGCGACTCCGTTCGCGTCGGAGAGCTGCGCCGCCGGCGTACCGCCGTTGCCGTTGACGTTGGTCAGGGCCACCGAGGCGCCGCTGACCAGCACACCGTTCTGGTCGCGCACCGTGACCTTGAGCGAGCCCTTGGTTCCGCTGGAGGAGCAGTTGGCGATCGGCTGCCACATGGTGGTCCAGTCGGTGACCTGGCTCGCGGTTACCGAGCAGGGGCCGGAGATGCCCGTGGTGGCCGCGTCGATGGCCATACCGGGGTTGTTGTTGGTGTCAGGGATGTAGCTCTGAGCCGCGTCGGACTCGGGAATGATCTTGCAGGTGTAGGTGCCGGGGCTGATCGAGATGACCCCGGTGCTGCCGTCAGCGGTGACGTCGCTGGCCACCACGTTGCCCGAGCCGTCGGTGACGGTGTAGTCCCAGACGAGCGCGTCGTTCGTGATCAGGGTCGAGGGGTTCGTCGACGAGTCGTTGACGTTGATCCGCAGCCCGGTGGGCACCGTGGTGTTGACCGTTCCCTGCCCGCTGACGATCGAGTTGACCTCGTAGTCGCCCGGAGTCGGCGACGTCCAGGCGACGTTGACCGCCAGGATCTTCTCCACCTGGTCCTTGCCCGAGGTCCCCTTGGCCTTGCCCGCCACGGGATCGTTGAGGACGTACTGCTTGACCGTGAACGAGTAGCCGCCGTTCTTCAACGTCTGGCTGTAGGTCAGGCACGGCGCGCTGCCGGTGACGACGTCGAAGTCCTTGGACATGCCGGCGGGCTTGTACTTGAGCGGCGAGCCGCCTCCGGAGCAGACCGCGAGGGTGTCCGGCCCGTAGGACCGGGCCTTCTCCATCGTCTGCTGGGCCATCGAGGTCGCGGCGTTCCGCACCTTCGTCAACGCGGTGGTGTGGGCGAACAGCGCCATCCCGGCGGCCAGGCCGCTCATGATGAGAGAGAACACGAGGAGAGCGACGACCGTCTCGATGAGACTCAGGCCGTCGTCACCACGAAGCCGACGCAAGGCAAGACGGCGCACGCTGGTCGACCTCCCGTTAGAACCAGTAGGAAGAGGTGTCGTCAGGGCGCCGCGGCGACTTGAGCGATTCGTCCGCCGGCCCTCGGCCGAACGGCGGAGGGGGCGCGGCAGATGGAGCAGCGGCAGGCTCCTCAACCCGGCGGTCAAGCCTGCCGACTCCTCAGTCATGGCCGCGGACCTGCTCGCACCCGCGCCGACAAGGATTCTTGCCGGACCGCCGAACGGGCGGGCAAGACTCACGGCGGGCATGCTCGCCGGGGCGGTCGTCGCGACCGCCGTCGCGGCCCGCGCCGCCGGGGTGGCCAGCAGCCGGATCGCCGGGGCCGAGCTGGCCTTCGTCTCCCTGGTTGCCGAGTCGATCCCCTTCCTCCTGGCGGGCGCGTTGCTCGCGGCCCTGCTGCGGGGGCGGGTCGGCACTCGGATGATCGGCGCGGCCGGTCGTCGACCGCGCCTGGCCGCAGCTCTGGCGCCCTTCGCGGGCACCGCGTTGCCGCTCTGCGACTGCGGGCTGCTTCCCATCGCCCGCCAGTTGCGGGACGCCGGAGGCGGGCGGGCCGTAGGGCCGTTCCTTGCGGGCGCACCCCTGACCAACCCGATCGTGATCGTCTCCACCCTGCTCGCCTTCCCTGGACGCCCGGGCATGGTCGTCGCCCGCGTCGCCGGTGGGATCGCCATCGCCATGGTGGTGGCCGCGCTGGTCCTCGACGCGCCCGCGGCTGCCGGCCCGGAAACCGATTGCAGCCACGATCAGGGCGGTACGGCGCCCGGACCGGCGCGCGCCGTGGCTGCGGAGCTGACCCACACCGCACCGACGCTCGTCCTGGGCGCACTGGCCGCGGCGAGCGTGAAGGCGCTGGTCCCCACGGCCGCGCTCACCGCTCTGGCCGACCAGCCGCTGCTCGGCGCGGTCGCCATGATCGCGCTGGCGTTCGTCATGTCGATTTGCTCGCAGGCCGACGCCTTCGTCGCGGCTGCCCTGCCGGTGGGCCCGCTCCCCCGGCTGGCCTTCCTCCTCGTCGGCCCGACGCTCGACCTGCGCCTGGCCGCGCTCTACCGGCGCGAGTTCGGCCTCAGGTGGGTGGCGCGTTACGCGGCCGTCGTCGTACCCGCCGCGCTCGTCGTCGCGACCGCCTGCGCTACCGCGGGGCTGCTGTGACCGTGCCCGCGCGCCCCGTCGCGCTCGCCGTCGCCGTCGCCTTCGCCGCGCTCGCCCTGACCGGTCGGGCGGCGCTGCTCGTGCGGCCCTGGTTCGTCCCGGTGCTGCTCGCCACGTCGGTCGTCATCGCCGCTGCGGCGATCTGGATGCGGGGTCGGCTGCCGGCCGGCACCGCGTTCGCGCTGCTGCTGCCGGTGGTCGTGGGCGTCACGCTCACGCCGGGCGTGGCGGCCAAGGTGTCGCAGGGGCCGGCCGACACCAGCACGCTCGCGGCCCGAGTGGGTGACCCGGCCAACCCCCTGCTGGCCGGCCGCGGCGGCCAAGTCACGCTGCTGCAGATCCTCCTCGCCGAGCAGCAGGGCGGCGGTGTCGTCCTCGCCGGTCGCCACGTGAGTGTCGAGGCCCGCACGGCCGGCCCGCACCGCCTGGAGCGCGCCGTCATCGTCTGCTGCGCCGCCGACGCGCAGACGGTCTCCCTACCGGTGACCGGACCGGCCCTGCCGCGGCCGGGCAACTGGGTGCGGGTGCAGGGACGGCTGGAGACCGACGGCACCCGGACCGTGCTCGCGGCCACCCGGGTGAGCCCGATCCCGACACCCGTGGACCCGTTCCTGTGAGCGCGCTGGCGACGTGGAGTCGCGGCCCGGCGGCCCGGGCGGTCGCGGTCGCGGTGGGAGCGACGACGCTCCTGGGCGGCGTCAGCCTGGCCGGGGTTCTGCACGAGCGCCTTGCGCTGCCGGCCGCCGCGGAGGAGTTCCGGCAGGCGACGATGGCAGCCTCGGCCCTCACCTCGTGCCTGCAGGGAGTCCGGGACGAGCTGTTCCTGCCTGGTCAGGGGGAAGTGCGCACGGGCATGGCCCGCCGAGCCGCTCTGTCCCGGCTCCGCGGCTGCGACGTGGTCGCGCTGGACCGCGGCCTCGACGATGTGCACCTGCCGCCTGCGGCCCCGCTGATCGACGCCGACCACCGGGCTGCCCGCGAGGCGATCGCGGACGGCGTGGAAACGCTGCGGCGGGTCGCCCTCGACGCCCGCGGCGCCGTCTCGCTCATGTCGGCGGACATCTACGGCTCGGCCGACGCCGTTCCGGTCGTCCTCGCCTACCGGTCGGCCACGGTCGGATCGGTCACCGCGGCCGGGCTCTCCGACCGGGCCCTGGCCCTGCTCGGCCGGCCTCAGACGACCGTCGTTCCCTGAGCGGCGTGGCGGCGCCGTACGGCGAGGACGGCGCCACCCAGCGCCAGCACCAGCACTCCCGGCACCAGCCACAGGGCGGTCGAGGTGCTCCCACCGGCCCGGTGCCGGTCGAGGCGCACCAGCGCCCACTCGCCCAGGGCGGGGACGCGGGTGCGGTAGACGTCCACGCCCACCCGGGTCGTCGTCGCCCGTGACCAGCGCTCGCCGTCGAAGTGCTCGAACACCGGGCCCGGCTGGGCACCGGTCGGGGCGCGCATGTCCAGGACCGGGAGCTGATCCTGCAGGCCGATGAGGTCGGCCGGCCGGCCGCCGGCCGTCGCGGTGAGGCGATAGACGTTCCCCACGATCCGGCCGTCCGGCGGCAATGCCGACGGGGGCGCGAGCGGCGTCGCGACGACCTCGAGCCGCTCCGCCCCCACCGGGGCGGCCAGGGCCCCCGCCGGCAGGTAGAGGCTCAGCTGCGGGCCGACCTCCGCGGTGTTGACGTAGATCGCGGTGTTGCGGCCGGCCTCGACCGGAACGCTCTCCCGGGCGGTGTCCGGGGGCGCGGTGTCCTTGGCGCCGGCGGCCGGGACGACGTACCGGTAGGGCTCGTCCGGGTTGCCGATGCCGTCGTAGACCGGGACCGTGGCCGGCGCGACCAGCCAGGCGACGGCGAGCGCGAAACCGGCCGCAGCCGGCCACGCTCGTGGCGACTGCGGCCGGTGCACGCCGCGAGGCTAGCGGGGCGAGCTGCTACCCGTTGATGTGGTTGTAGATCGAGAAGATCGGCATGTAGAGGGCGATGATCATCGACCCGATGATGCCACCGAGCATGGCGATCATCAGCGGCTCGATCAACGAGGTCAGCGCCGCGGCGGTCGCCTCGACCTCCTCGTCGTAGAACTCCGCGATCTTCGCGAGCATCTGGTCGAGCGCGCCGGTGTCCTCACCCACGGCCATCATCTGCGCCACCATCGGCGGGAAGACCTCGTGCTGGCGCAGCGGCGCGGTGATCGACTCGCCCTGCCGGACGCTCTCCTGCACGTCCCGGACCGCCCGCGAGACGACCACGTTGCCGGTGGTGTCGGCGACGATCTCGAGCGACTGCAGGATCGGGACGCCCGAGCGGAGCATGGTGCCGAGGTTGCGGGAGAAGCGGCTGAGCGCGACCTTCTGGAACAGCGGGCCGAAGACCGGGAGCTTCAGCTTCAACGGGTCGACGACATTGCGGACTTCTTCCCGGTCCTTGACGCGCCTCCACACCATCACGCCGCCGATGGCCCCCAGGATGATCACCGGGAAGCCGTAGCGCAGCATGTGGCTCAGGCTCACCAGCACGCGCGTCGGAGCGGGCAGCTGAGCACCCAGCGAGGAGAACATCTTCGCGAACGTCGGGACGATGAAGAGCAGCATGCCGGTTACGGCGAGCATGTGCGATGACGAAGCACGACCGTCGGGTAGGTCATCGCCGACTTGATCTTGCCGCGGAGCTTGACCTCGGCCTCGTAGTTCATCGCGATGTCGAGCATGACGGTGTCGAGGAAGCCGCCGACCTCGCCGGCCTTGATCATGTTGACCATCAGCGGCGGGAAGACCTTCGGGTGCTTGCCCAGCGAGGCGGACAGCGAGTTTCCGGCCTCGACGTCGTTGCGCACCTCGCCGATCACCTCGGCGAGCACCTTGTTCTCGGTCTGCTCGGCGAGGATCGACAGCGAGCGCAGCAGCGACAGACCCGAGTTGATCATCGTCGCGAACTGCCGGGAGAAGACGGCGAGGTCCTTGAGCTTCACCTTGCCGCCGAAGCCCGGGATCTTGATTTCCTTCTTGAAGCCGGCGTCGCCCTCGGTGATCCGGATGGGCGCGTAGCCCATCCCCTTGAGGCGCCGGGCGACCGCCGCGGCGGACTCCGCGGTGAGCGTCCCGTTGACCAGGGCGCCCGACTTGTCGCGGACGGAGTAGTTGAACGTCGCTGTCGATGGCATGCGGGTCGTCCTCTCAGGCCCGGCCGCAGAGCCGGTTGAAGTCCTCGATGTGGTGGCACTTCTCCAGGGCGCCCTCGTAGGTGACCCGGCCGCTCTTGACCAGGTCGGCCAGGTGCTGGTCCATCGTGTGCATGCCGTACTTCGCACCGGCCTGCAGCGCGGAGTAGATCTGGTGGGTCTTGCCCTCACGGATGAGGTTGCGGATGGCCGGGGTCGCGATGAGGACCTCGGTGGCGGCGGCGCGACCGTTGTTGTTGGCCGTCTTGACCAGCGTCTGGCAGACGACGCCCTGCAGGGCGCCGGCGAGCTGCACCCGGATCTGCTGCTGCTGGTGCGGCGGGAAGACGTCGATGACGCGGTCGATGGTCTGGGCGGCGTCCTGGGTGTGCAGGGTGGCGAAGACGAGGTGGCCGGTCTCGGCCGCGGTCAGCGCGACGGAGATCGTCTCGAGGTCACGCATCTCACCGACGAGGATGATGTCGGGGTCCTGGCGCAGGACGTGCTTGAGCGCGCTCTGGAACGACGGGGTGTCCTCCCCCACCTCCCGCTGGTTGACCAGGCAGGACTTGTGGCGGTGCAGGAACTCGATCGGGTCCTCGACGGTCATGATGTGGTCGCGGCGCTGGCGGTTGGCCAGGTCGACGATCGCCGCCAGCGTGGTGGACTTGCCGGAGCCCGTCGGGCCGGTGACGAGCACGAAGCCGCGGGAGAGCATGGCGAAGTTGGACACCGACGGCGGGATGCCGAGGTCCTCGAGCGCCTTGATCTCGTAGGGGATCAGCCGGAAGGCGGCGCCCAGAGCGTCGCGCTGGCGGTAGATGTTGACGCGGAACCGGGCCTTGCCGGGCACCGAGTAGGCGAAGTCCAGCTCGAGGTCCGTCTCGAACTTCTCCCGCTGGCGCTGGGAGAGGATCGCGTAGAGCATCCGCTGGATCGTCGGCGGCGTCATGATCGGGCGCTCGTCCATCGGCTGGAGCGTGCCGTTCATGCGGATCGTGGGCCGGGCGCCGGCGGTGATGTGCAGGTCGGACGCGCCGCGGTCGAGCACCTCGATGAGCAGCTCGGTGAGGAACCCCGCCTCCAGCTCGCTCGACTCCTCGAGCGCACCGCGCGGTAAGCGCTGTCGTCCGCCTTCGCCTCGGCGGGCAGGACCGACTGCGCAGGCGCGGCCGCGACCGGCGCGCCGGGGCGGGCTGCGTGGGCTGTGCGGGTGCCGCCGGCTGCGCCGGGGCGGGCTGTGCGGGTGCCGCCGGCGCGGCGGACTGAGCGGCTACCGGAGCGCGCCGCGGGGGCCGACGGCGGAGCGGCCGTGACCGCGGGCATGGCGTGAACGGCGACGTCTGCGGGGCAGCGGCACCGTTGGACTCGGAGACCCCATCGGGATTCCAGTCGGGATCGAGCGGGCTCACCACGTGTGCTCCACCTTTGCGGCCATGGGCGGGTCGGTTGAAACGTTGCGGTTTCTCCTGCGAGGGATCGGCCGTTCCGGTGCCCGGCTTGAGCCAGACGGCGTAGATCCGCTGCCCCCGGCGAGGCGACGAGGGCGTCAGACGACGACGCGGAGGATCTCCTCGAGCGTGGTGACGCCGTTGAGGACCTTGAGCAGCCCGTCGGCGCGGAGGGTGATCATGCCCTGCTCGCGCGCCACGCGCGCGATGTCGGCCGCGCTCGCCCGCTCGACCGCGAGCCGCTCGATGTCCTCCGTGACCGGCATGACCTCGTGCAGCGCGAGCCGGCCGCTGTAGCCGGTCTTCGCGCACGCCGAGCAGCCGGCCGGGCGGAAGAGCGTCGGGAGCTCGGTGCCCTCCTGCCAGGGGAAGCCGGCCGACAGCAGGGTCTCGGGTGCGGGGGTGTAGGCCTCCTTGCACTTCGAGCACAGCCGCCGGGCGAGCCGTTGGGCGAGCACGCAGTCGAGCGCGGAGCCGACGAGGAAGGGCTCGATGCCCATCTCGACCAGCCGGGTCACCGCGCTCGGGGCGTCGTTGGTGTGCAGGGTCGTCAGCACGAGGTGGCCGGTGAGGGCGGCCTCGATGGCGATCTGCGCGGTCTCGTGGTCGCGGACCTCACCGATGAGGACGACGTCCGGGTCGGACCGCAGGATCGAGCGCAGCGCCGCGGCGAAGGTCAGGCCGGCCTTGATGTTGGTCTGCACCTGGTTGATGCCGGGGATGCGGTATTCGACCGGGTCCTCGACCGTGATGACGTTGACCTCGGGCCGGCTGACGATGTTGAGCGTGGCGTAAAGAGTTGTCGACTTACCGGACCCGGTCGGGCCGGTGACGAGGATCATGCCGTAGGGCTTGGTGAAGCTGCGCGAGTAGCGCTCGTAGTTGTCGTCGCTGAACCCGAGGTCGGACAGCTTCAGCATCGCGGTCGAGTTGTCCAGGATACGCATGACGACCTTCTCGCCCCACACCGTGGGGAGGGTCGCCACCCGCAGGTCGATCTTCTTGCCGTTGGAGTTGACCGACAGGCGCCCGTCCTGCGGGATCCGGCGCTCGGCGATGTTGATGTCGGCCATGATCTTCAGGCGGGACGTGACGCCGGACTGGATCGTCTTCGGCGAACGCATGATCTCGTGCAGCACGCCGTCGATGCGGAACCGCACCCGCAGGTCGTGCTCGGTCGGCTCGAGGTGGATGTCGGAGGCGCGGTCCTGGATCGCCTGGGTGATCAGCAGGTTGACGAACTTGCACGATCGGCGCGTCCTCGACGACCTGGCGGACGGTGCTGAGGTCTTCCTCCTGCTCGTCCACCCCCTCGAGGGCCGTGGTGAGGTCGTCGAGGTCGCCCTCGACGCGGTGGTGCCGGTTGATCGCGCGAGATGACGTCGGACTTGGTCGCGACGACCGGCTTGACCTCGACGCCGGCGAGCGAGCGGATGTCGTCGATGGCGAAGACGTTGGCCGGGTCCGCCATGGCGACGAGCAGGCGGCCTTGGTCGTAGCCGATCGGCAGCGCGTTGTAGCGCCGGCAGACCGTCGGCGGCACGGAGGCGATCGCGGCGCCGTCGACGGGGTAGTCGGTGAGGTCGACGAAGGGCAGGCCGATCTGCTGCGCGAGGGCGGCGACCAGCTGGCTCTCGGTGAGCACCCCGCGCTCGACCAGCACCCGCCCGAGCGCACGACCCTCGCGCTGGTGCTCGGCGTAGGCCTCGGCGAGCTGATCCTGGGTGACCAGCCCGTCATCGAGCAGGATGTCGCCGAGCTGTTTCACCGAGCCGCCCTTCCGTGTGTGTGCCCGTGGTGCATGTGATCGGCGGGATCAGCGGCTTGCTTGACCCGTTTGGAGCACATCGCCGCAGGATCGGGCGGGTTGGCCGGGCGCCGGCAGCGGCGGACAGCCGGGGTCGAGCACCGGTTCGCATGGCGGCCTGCAGGCACGCGTACTGACTGCCCGGCCGCCGGTATCCCGGCGAGGAAGCCCAGTTCGGGCCCGGTGGCCGGGTCAGCACGTCCCTCTCGACCCGCTCCGCCAGCTGGCTCGCGAGAGCGCGGCCGCATGCGCCGGGTCGCCCGCGGCGGCGTAGACCCGAGCGAGGTCGAGCACGTACGGCGCGGGGTCGCCGTCGAGCGAGTCGACCAGCGCCTGGGCGTGTCAGCGGGCGTTCGCGTCCAGCCCGCGACCCGCACCGACCTCGTCGCGAAGCAGGGCCAGGTGGACGTCCACGGTCGCGATGTGGGCGGTGAGCGCCATCGCCCGGGCCGCCTGGGCGTCGCTGACGGTGGCCGGGTCCCTGACGGCCTTGCGCAGCACCGTCCGGGCCGGCCGGTAGTCCCCGAACGGCCGCCCCGCGGCCTGCAACGCCCCCGGCACGCTGACCAAGGTGGAGGCCGCGGCCTCGCCGCGCTGCCAGGCGTGCAGGGCCCCGAGCTCGACGCCGAGCACGAGCACGAGCACCGTGGCGGCGCCGACCCGCACCGCCGTCGTACGGCGGGGCACCGGCGTCTCCGCCCGCCGGCGGGCGGTCCGGAGCGCGGGCAGGCAGGCGGCGAGGAGCGCCAGCTGCACGCGCAGGGCGGGGTGGGACCAGTCGAAGTCGACGAGCGCGTGCGCCATCGCGGCGAGCACGGACACGGCGAGAGCCACCGCCACGGGATCGGTGGGTCCGCGGGGCGTGCCGCGGCGGCGGCGCAGCGTGAGCAGCGCGGCGGCAGCGATGAGGGCGAGGGCGGTCAGGGCGGGCAGGCCGAGCAGCAGCCCACCGGCGCTGAGCGGCTGCAGGTAGCCGTTGTGGGCGAGCTGCGACCGGGCCCAACCGACCGGCGTGTAGAGGGCGCTGGCGGTGGCGAGCGAGTGGAAGCCGGCACCGCTGACGGGGTGGTGCGTGGCGACGGCGGCCGCCTCCCGCCAGAACTGGGTCCGGTAGTAGCCGTTCTGGCTCAGCGTCTCCCCCGCGGCCGCCCGCTCCTGGGTGGCGGCGGTCGGCGAGCGCCAGTGGTCGAAGAGCGGCGGGCCGGGCAGGGCCAGGACCGTCATCAGCGCCACGCCCGTCAGAGCGGCGGCCCGCCGCGCGGTGACCCGGTTCCGGACCGCCAGGGCGAGCACGGCGAGCCAGGCGACGAGCAGCGCGGCCAGCGTCGCCCGGCTCGAGGAGAGGACGATGCCGGCGACGCACAATGGTGTCGCAGCCCACCCGACCAGGCGCCACGGCCGCTCGCCCCGGAGCGTGAGGCCGAGGCCCAGCAGCGCGGGCGCGAGGAGGAACGCGGCGTAGGGGTTGTGCCAGTAGAACGTGCCGCTCATGTCCACGGACGGGTCCCGGCCCCCCCACCACGGCAGGAAGGCTTGACCGAACTGCTCGAGCCCCACGAGGGTGACGCCCGCCAGCACGACCGTCGCGCGGGTGCGGTCCGTCGCGTAGCGACGGACGACGAGGTAGGAGGCGGCGGCCACGACGTAGCCGGCGGCGAAGTCGGCGCCCCACCAGCCCGTGGGTGAGACTGCGCAGACGGTGACGGCGGCGGCCGCGACGGCGGTGGCGAGACCGACCTCGACCGGGTGGACCCGCCAGGCCCGGGTGACGAGGAACGCGGCGAGGGCCACCGCGGCGTAGACCACCAGTGCGTGCGGGTCTCGTCCGCCGGTGGCGTGCGTGAGCGGCAGCCCCCAGACCAGAAGCAGGGCGGCGACGGCGAGGTGCTCCCACCAGGCGCGGGGCAACCGGTGCCGCCACGCGGCGGGGTCGCCGGCGGCGCCGGGGGCGTCGGGGGCGTCGGTGGGCGCCGACGCGAGCAGGGTCACGGGCGGTTCATCGACCATTCGGCCTAGTCGCTTGACGCGCCGCCGGTGAGGAGCTGGAGATAGCTGTGGCCGACCGCGTCCCAGGAGAACCGCTCGGCGGCCCGCTCCCGGCTGGCCGCGCCCAGGGCGTCGCGCTCGGCGGCGGGGAGCCGGTCGACCTTGCGGAGCAGGGCGGCGAGCTCCGCCTCGTCGGCGAAGAACCACGCCTGCGGGCCGGCCACCTCGCGGTTCTCGGGGGTGTCGAGGACCAGGCAGAGGTTGCCGGCACCCATCGCCTCGATCAGGGCCGGGTGGGTCCCGCCCACCTCGGTCGCGTGGATGTAGCACTTGGCGTTGCTCTGCAGGGCGCGGTAGCCGTCGCCGAAGACCGGCCCAGGCAGCAGCCGCGTTGCCGGCGGCCGCCCCGCGGACGGACCGCTCGAGGTCCTCGTCGTACGTCGCCTTGCCCGACATGACCAGCGGCAGGTCGACGGCGGCGGCGGCGTGGGCGGTCGCGACCATGAGGGGGTTGTTCTCGGTCTCCCACCGGGAGACGTAGAGCGCGTAGCCGTCGGGCGGCACGTCGACCTCGGGCGGGAGCGGCCGGTTGCGCGGGAGCAGGTCGGCGCCATACGGGATCATCACCGAGTCGGTGTCGTGGCGGACGCGGTAGTAGGTGCGCACCTCCTGGGCGTCGGTGACGAGCACCGACGACGCGCGGACCGACAGCCACTCCCCCATCCGGTACCAGGCCCGGCCGGCGATCCCCCACTTGCCGCGGCGCCACTCCAGCCCGTCGACGTTCATGACGACCCGGCGTCCGGTCGCGCGCAGCAGCGGCAGCACGGGGGCGTTGGCGGCGTTGCAGACGACGACGTCGCGGATGCGGGTGCGGGTGGCCAGGTGCAGCGCGGACAGGACCGTGTGCACGACGGTGTCGAGGTATTTGTTGCGGATTGTCGGCAGCGTGACCAGGCGGATGCCGCGCCACTCGCCCTGCTCGGTGGCGTGGTGCCGGCGGCAGTAGACGGTGACCGGGATGCCCTGCCCACGAGGTGGGTGGCGAGGCGCTCGGCGAAGGTCTCGAAGCCGCCGTAGTTGGCCGGGATGCCGCGGGTGCCGAGGATCGCCACGCCGCGCGCCAGGCCGCCGCCCCGCCGCTGGCGCACCGCCCGACGGCGGGGACCCGCCCCGGCGACGCGCAGCAGCGGGCACGCCGTGGAAGGTGGCGATGCTCGCCACCCGCATGTCGAGCTCGCCGACGCTGGGGGCGAGCAGAAGCTCCATGCCGGCCCGCGACAGCCGCCGGCGAGCCGAGCGACGTCCGGGGGCTCATGTCCGCGGCGACGATCAGCCCGTCGAGCCGTGTTCCATCGCGCGCCGGGCGATCTCCTCGGCTGGCAGGCCGGGGCAGCACTCGATGATCTTGTACGGCGTGCCGGCCGCCCGGGTCAGGTCGTTGTTCAGCCGGCGGGCCCCGCGCCCTCGCCGACGACGGCGTAGCGCTCGAGCGCGACCCCGAGCGGCACGAGGGCGCGGCGGGCCGGCGGAGCAAGGCGCGCATGCCCATCCCGGCAGCAGCAGCCCAGGACGACGAGGCCGATCCAGGCGCGGGAGATCTTGCCGCCGAGCGCGGCCGCGTTGACGACGAGCAGGACCACGCCGGCGGCGATCGCGGCCTCGAACGCCTGCGGCAGCGTCTGTCGCCGAGCCGGAGGGCGGTCCGGCGGTAGAGGCCGGCAGCGCGTGCGGCGACCACGAACGAGACCAGCACGATGGTCGTGGCGATGCGGTAGCGGACGGCGTACGTCGACGGGACAGCGTCACCCTCGAACCGGAGGAGGAAGGCCAGCCAGCTGACGAGGACGGCGGAGCCGACGTCGACCACGAGGAGGAGAAGGTCGGCTCGCCGCCGGAATCGCAGCCGCGTCAGCACGCCGCGACCGTATCCTTCACGGCATGGCCGAGCCCGGAACGACGCGGGGCTGAGGCGTGCCCCACCTCGTCGACGCGCACCATATCGGTGCCCGCCAGACCGGCAACGAGACATGGATCCGCAATATCTCGCGGGAGCTCGCCGCGATCGCCGACCCGGCCGAGCTCGCCTTCGCCGGGACGGCCGCGGGTGCCGTGGTGCTTCAGACGCTGACCGGCGCGGAGGCACTGACCCTGTCCAATTCCGGTGTGCGCCGACTGGCCCTCGACCTCCCACGGGCGGTGCGAAAGGTGTCGGCCGACAGCATCCTCGTGCAGTACACCATGCCGTTCCGCGCACCCGCGCCGTGCGTCGTGATGGTGCACGACACGCTCTTTCGAGGAGCGTGAGGCAGCGGCCTGGCTATCGAGACGGAGCGCGGCGCGCATTCGCTGGTCGGTCCACCGCAGCGTGCGGAAGGCGGCGGCGATGCTGGCGCCGTCCGATTCACGGCGAACGCCTTCTCCGGCACTATCACCTACCTCCGGACAGGGTCGTGTGACGCCCAACGCCGTCGACCCCGGTTTGGCGGCGCTCCTCCGGCAGACCCCCTCATTCCGCTCTTCGACGGACAGCTTTCGGGTGCTCGTCGTGGGAAACGTGCTGCCGCGCAAGAACGTGGGCGTGCTCGCCAGGGCAGTGGCCGCCCTGCGATCGACGGCCTCGACGCCACATTGCGCGTCGTCGGATCAGTTCCCGACGCCGGGCGCCGCGACGAACAGGACCTGCGCACGATTCTCGGCAAGGCCGTGTCGTTCACGGGCTACGTCGACGATCGGCAACTCGCCCAGGAGTATCTCGCAGCAGACGTCCTGGGCTTCCCGTCACTGTTCGAGGGGTTCGGCATCCCGGCACTCGAGGCAATGTGCGCCGACCTGCCCGTCGTCGTCAGCGACACCACGAGCCTCCCGGAAGTGGTCGGCGACGCCGGCGCAGTAATACCGGCTCGAGACGTCGGCGCGTGGGAGTCGGCGCTCCGGCGGGTCCACGACAACCCGACCTGGCGCGAGGACATGGTCTCGCGGGGCCGACGAAGGGCGGCGCAGTTCACCTGGCGCCAGAGCGCCGCGACGGTGCTCGACACCTTGCGGCGCGTGGCAAGCCGAGCAGGCAACCGATGACCAGGCCGGGACAGGCGGCGACGGGCCCGGAGCTCACCGTCGTCCTCGTCAACTACCGCAGTCTGGCGAACATCAAGAGCCGCTTGTCGTCCGCCTCGCTTCGCGGCCAGCGAGTTATCGTCGTCGACAACGGCGACGACCCCGATGGCGTGACCGCCGCCTGTGCGAGGGCCGGAGCGGCGCCGCTGCTGCTCGAAGACAATGCCGGGTTCGCGGCGGCCGTGAACGCCGCCGTACGGTCGGTCGAGGCCCCCGACCGACCGTGGCTGCTCCTCAACCCTGATGTACACGTGACACCGGAGCAGCTCGTGACGCTCGCTGCCGAACTGGACGCCGCGGACGCCGTTGGACCGGCGCTCCGTCAGGGTGACGGCCGGCTGCAGGTGGGAGCGGGTGGTGGCCCGATCACGCTGCGGTCCGTCGCCTACTACTTCCTGTTCGTCTCCCACCTCCTTCCCTGGCTGCGCGGCATCTTCCTGACCCGCCGGCAGACCCGGGGCCGGCGCGACGTGGACTGGCTGTGCATGGCCTGCCTGCTGCTCAGACCTGACGCGTTCGTGCGATTCGGGTCGATCCCCGAAGACGAACTCGTGTACGCGGAGGACGTTGCCTGGGGCACTCTCGCCTCCGACCAAGGCGCTCGCTTGCGTCTCGTCGCGGATGTGGTCGTCCGTCATGATCACGGCTCGTCCGGCGAAAGCCGCCGCTGGGTGGGGGCCCTTGAGCGACTGTGCCTCCGCCGCTTGGGCCGGATGCGAGGGGGACTCGCCGTTTCCGCGATCCGGATGGGGCTCGCGATCCGGCGGAGCCTGGGCCGGCGCGTCACATGACGCCAGCAGCGGGCCGCATGTGGGACGGTCGGTGCCGATGAGGGCGCGACGGCAGCGTGAGGTCTGGCACAGTCTCGGGCAGGAGGACGCCGACTGGGGTGTCCTGACCGTGCGCGACCGAAGACATCAGGGCTGGGCAGGTGATCTCGACACCTTCTACGCCAGCGGGCTTACCGCGGTCGAGGAGTGTCTTCGCCTGGCATCTCCACCGGGGTGGGGGCGGGCACTCGACTTTGGGGCAGGCACCGGTCGACTCTCACTCGCGCTCGCGACACACTTCAAGCACGTCATCTCCCTCGACGTATCGCCGGGCATGCTCGACGTGATGGCGGAGCGGGCCCAGGCCACCGGCGTGGGCAATGTCACTCCGTTGCACGTCGACGAGTTTCAGCCGAGCGCCGACTGCGACTTCGCCATCAGCCTCCTCGTGCTCCAGCATCTGGCCGGCAAGCAGGCGGTATCGGACGCTGTGGGCCTCATAGCGGCGGCCGTGCGGCCAGGCGGCGTAGCCGTGCTCGAGTTCCCGGAGCGCCCCCTAACCCTCCGCGCCAGACTCCAACCACGGCTCCGGGTTTACGCCGTGCTTCGAGCACTGGGAGTCCCTCCGGGGCGGCTGCACCGAGCTGGCTTCTCAGGTATCTCCATGCTGTGCCTCCGCGACATGGACGCGCGAGAGACGTTCGACCACCATGGCTTGGCCGTGATCCGCCGGATCGACCGACACGACCACGACTACGACTACGTTCGTTGGGTTGTTCGTAAGGATGGATGATTCCCCGCGCCATTCGGGGGCGCCTGAGCCAACCCGAACAGTTGCCTTCTACCTCCCCCAGTTTCACCCGATCCCGGAGAATGACCGCTGGTGGGGACCAGGGTTCACGGAGTGGACTAATGTCGTGCGCGGTCGGCCGCTGTTCCACGGCCACCAGCAACCGAAGCTTCCAGGCGAACTCGGCTTCTACGACCTACGGCTACCAGAAACGCAGGTAGCCCAGGCTGCTCTCGCCGCCAGCCACGGTGTCGATGCCTTCTGCTACTACCACTACTGGTTCAACGGCACCCGGTTGTTGCGCCGCCCGCTGGACCAGATGGTGGCAAGCGGTTCTCCTGACTTCCCCTTCATGCTCTGCTGGGCAAACGAAAACTGGACCCGGGTCTGGGATGGTGGGGACCGGGACGTGTTGATAGCGCAGCACTACTCGGACGACGACGACCTCAGGCACGCCCGATTCCTTGCATCCGTTTTCGACGACCAGCGCTACGTCCGCCTCGCGGGGCGGCCCGTCTTCCTGGTCTACCGTGCCGGACTCCTGCCCGATCCGCGGAGGTCTGCGGAGACATGGCGCCGGGAGATCACCAAACTCGGAGTCGCCGAGCCGTACATATGCAGCGTCGAGAGCTTCCCGGACGAGGTTCGCGACCCCTCGGGCATCGGCTTCGACGCCTCGGTCGAGTTCGCGCCGCAATTCCAGTATCTGCCGAGATGGCGTCGCACGAACCGGGTGCTTCGGGCGGCCGCGACACGAAGGCTCGCACCCGGCCGACTGGCCCATCATGTCGTGAGTTACGACGGGTTGGTGCGCCGGATGACCTCGAAGAAGCTGCCCGACTATCCCTACTTCCGGACAGTCACACCCGGCTGGGACAACACCCCCCGTCGGCGTGCAGGCGGGCTCGTGCTCAGGGGGTCGGCGCCAGCAGCGTATGAGGCATGGCTGCGTGCCACGCTGGCCGAGGCCAAGCGAACGGGGCGGGACTTCACCTTTGTAAATGCCTGGAACGAATGGGCCGAAGGCGCCTACCTCGAACCGGACCATCTGGCCGGACGTGCCTACCTTCAGGCCCACGCCCGGGCGGTCGCGATGGACGCCCGGTGAGCGGTCTGCCCGCGCCGGGCCGGACCATTGCGCCGGGACCGCGTTGGGGTGGCGCGACGGATCGGCGAAGGCTGGCCATCGGGTCGGTCTGGGCGGCGTTGACAAATGCTGCCGGCCTGACCGCTGGTCTGCTGTCGACGTCGATTCTGGTGCGGGCGATGAAGGTCGACGACTACGGGACGCTGGCAGTCGGCACCGCCGTTGCCACGCTTCTCGCTGGCATCGCCGGCCTCGGCCTCGGACCGTCGGTGGCGCGCTTCGGCGTCCTGGGAGCTGCCGGGGCCGAGCCGGCAGCGACCGCTCGCGCCGCCGCCGTGGTGGGGCTGCGGATCGCCGTCGGCGCCGCCGGCCTGGCTGTGCTCGCGAGCGCGGCAGCCGCGGGCGCCATGCACATGTCCGGCGGCCTGGCCGCGGCCGGAACGGTTGTCCTCGTCCTGACGCCACTGGTCGCGGTAGCGCCCTTCCAGGCAGTCGCCACCGGATATTTCACTGCCACCTTCCGACCGCGGCTCGCCTCGCTGCAGCAGTCGACCATGTCGCTCACGCAACTGGGCCTGGTAGCCGCAGCTGTGGCGATCGGCCTCACCGCCGCGTACGAGGTTGCCGTCACGCGCGTTCTCTCTGCCCTCCTCGGACTGACACTCGTCGCCGCTCTGCTGCACGCGCGCGGCGACCTAAGGCACACAACCGCATCCCGGCCGACCCAACGAGCGGTCATCGGCCTCGGCGCGTCGATGATGCTGACCGCCCTGGCCGGGATCCTGATCGCCCAGCTCGACGTTTTCGTCCTGGGGCTGGCGCACGGTGCCAAGGCCGCGGGCAACTACGCTCCGCTGGCCAGACTGGCCGACATCGCTATCGGTTTCCCGGTGACCGTCGGCGCATACTTGATCTCCCCGCTGACGGTTGCTGCGGCAACGGCCGACAAGGTCGCAATTCACCGGCTGTATCAGTGGGCGTCGCTCTGGGCAGTCGTTGCGGCCGCGCCCCTGGTGAGCGTGCTGATCGTCACTCCGGCAGACGTCGTGCATGTGCTCTTCGGGGATCACCTGACCTCGTTCACCGCGCCGCTCCGCATCCTGGGTGTCGGCTTGGCCATGAACTTCGCGTTCGGGTTCAACGGGATCGCGCTCGACGCCTTTGGGGAGGCACGAACTGTCGCCCTCCGTTCCGGCGTCGGCATAGCCCTGAGCGTCGTGGCCTGCTCGATCCTGATTCCCGTATGGGGCGCGATCGGTGCGGCCCTGTCGACAGTGTCCGCCGTCCTGGGAATCAACGTCTTCTGCTCATTGGCGTTGAATCGCCGGCACGGCGTCCATCCCTGGCACGGAGCAGTGGCAGGGGCAATCTCGGCCAGCGTCACTGGCGGCCTCGGCGCAGCGATACTGGTTCACGTCGCCGACCTCGGAGGCTGGGCTGCCATCGTGACCGCTGCGGTGCTTGCCCCAGGCGCAGCTCTCGTGGTGCCACTGACACATCGTCTGCGAGCACACCGACATGGCTGACATCGTCTGCCTGACCGGCATGCACCGTTCCGGGACCTCGCTCACCGCGTCGTGGCTGCAGCGGTGTGGCCTTGTCATCGACATCGGAGGACTAGTGGGCGCCGCCATCGGGAACCCACGTGGGCATTTCGAAGACCTAGAGATCATGCGCCTTCAGCAGCAAGAGCTACTCGCCCAACGGCCGAGATCCTCGGGCTGGCGGGTCACGCGGCCGGAGCACTTGTCTTTCACCGGCGACCGGATCGAGCAGGTGCGTGCCTTGATCGAGGACCGCAGCGCCCGGTTCCCCGTCTGGGGCTGGAAAGACCCACGTAGCGTCCTGTTTGCCCGCGACTGGAAGCGGTTGGCGCCCGGACTGGTGACGGTCATCCTCTGGCGCCCCGCCGGCGAGGTCGTCGACTCGCTGGCACGGCGAACGCGACAACGCGGCAGTCGCGGAATGCGAGTCAGTCGCCGCACCGCCTGGCAAACTTGGGCGGCGTACAACGCGGTGGCGCGGGACTTGAAGCAAGAGCACCCTGAGAGTGTGCTTCTCATTCCTCTCCGTCGCGTTCTGTCGGCCGACGGAGAGGTCCTGGACTTGCTGACGAGCCGCTTCGGGCTGCCGTTGCGTCGGGTTCCAGTCGCGGAGAAGTTCGAACCGGCGCTGCTATCTGGTCACGACGCACCCTTAGCCGAATCGACAGTCGCCCCCTGGAACCGCGCGCCCGCGCGCGCAGCGCTCCAACTTGAGGGGGACCTCGCCGCTCTTTCGGATGTGTGACGACGCACGCCCGGAGAACTCAGTACGCGCCGCTGCCGCGCACGACGGCGACGACCGTCCGCAGCAGGATCAGCAGGTCCAGCGACACCGACCAGTTCTCGACGTACCGCAGGTCGAGCCGCACGCACTCCTCCCACGGCAGGTCGGACCGGCCGCTGACCTGCCACAGCCCGGTCAGCCCCGGCTTGACGAGCAGCCGCCGGCGGACGTCGTCGGCATACGGCGCCACCTCGTCCGGCAGCGGCGGCCGCGGCCCGACCAGCGACATCTCGCCGCGCAGGACGTTCCACAGCTGCGGCAGCTCGTCGAGCGACCAGCGCCGCAGGAACCGCCCGACCGGCGTCACCCGCGGGTCCTCGCCGCAGCTTGAACAGCAGCCCGTCGACGTCGTTCTCGCCCCGCGCCATCCGGTCAGCACCGACGACCATGGTCCGGAACTTCCACATCCTGAACTCGCGCCCGCCGCGGCCGACGCGGGTCTGCCGGTAGAGCGCCGGGCCGGACGACGTCAGCCGCACCGCCGCGGCGATGAGCGGCCATCGGCACCGCCGCCAGCAGCACGACGCGACCCGACGACCCGGTCGAACACCCCCTTGACCAGCCGCCGCGGCCCGTCGAACACCGGCTCGTCGACCTCGAGCAGCGGCACCGCCTCGACCGGCCGCACGGTGAGCCGCGGCCCGGCCACGTCGGTCAGCGCCGGCGCGAGCAGCAGGTCGACGTTGCTGCCCCTCCAGCGACCAGGCGAGCCGCCGCAGCGCGTCGCCGCCCGCTCCCCGGCCATGCCGGCGACGGCGACGGTGTCGGCAGCCGACCTCGTCCACCGCTCGCGCGACGTCCCCGGCGCCGCCGAGCACCGGGATCCCGTCGTCCAGCGCACCCTCGTCGCCACCGGAGAGGCAGGCGCCGACGACCTTGAGCCCCGCGTGCGGCGACCGGGTGAACGACGTGGCGAGCGACTGGACCTCCGCGGCCGCCCCCGACCGCGACCACGCGGTGCAGGCACCGCCCCTGCCGCCGCTCGTTGTGCAGCGACCAGCGCGCCACCCAGCGGAGCCCAGCGTCAGCGACACGCATGCTGACCACGGCGACCAGCACGACCGCCCGCGACGCGTCGGCCTTCACCGCGAACCCGGCCAGCACGAGCAGCGCCAGCACCCGTACGCCCGCGTTCGCGACCCGGCGGAACTCCTCCGTGCCGAGCCCGACGATCCGCCGGTCGTAGCCGCCGCTGACGCGCCGACCATCACGACCCACAGCACGCCCGTCGCGCCCGCGCGAGAACCGGTAGTCGACCTCGGCCGAGCAGCGCCGCGCCCCCGTCGTACCGCGCGAACACCGCGCTCATCGCGCCCACGAGCCCGGCGAGCGCGTCGAGGATGACCAGCTTGCGGCCGCAGCCGTCGCTGCCACGCCACGCCGGGGCGCACCACCGGCGGCGCTGCGACGTCGGTCACCACGCCTGCCATTCTGCGGCTCAGGCCCGGCGATCGGCCAGCAACACGTCGGCAACCGCCCGCAACGCCCGCGCGTCGGCTGTCTCCGCGGACAGCTCGACCTCACTCCCGTCGGCGAACCCGAGCCGTACGGCGGGGCCTGTCACGGCACGTCCTCCCGCACCGCCGCGCCGAGCCCGCCGGCTCGCCCCATCGATCTCGGCCGGGTCAGCTCGTCGGACGCGGGGCGGCCGAGCGCGGCGGCCAGGCGCCACCGCCTCGGCGTACGCCTCCTCGATCACCGCCTGGACCTCCGGCGGGATTCCCGGCAGCGCCCAGCGGCACGGCGCGGCTCCGGGATGGCGGCATGCCGCCCTCGCCCCCGGGACCGCTGCCACGGCCAGCGCATCGGCCGGTCCTAGGCCTGGGCCGCCGCGGGGCTGTCGAGGGACTCGACGACCGCGTAGAGCAGCGCGAGCAGCACCGACTTCACCGACTCCCGGTCGGTCGCGTCACAGGGCACGACCGGCACGTCCGGCTCCAGGTCGAGGCGTCTCCCGGACCCGGCGCTCCTCGTCCTCGTCGATCCCGTCCGCGCGGTTGAGCCCGACGACGAACGGCACCCGCGCCATCTTGCGGAACGCGTCCATGATGCCGACGGCCTCCTCGAGCGACTCCGGCCGGTCGGCGTCGACGAGCAGCACGTAGCCGAGCATCCCCTCGCCGAGGATCTCCCACATGAAGTCGAACCGGTCCTGTCCCGGCGTACCGAACAGGTAGAGCACCAGGTCGCGGTCGATGGTGATCCGGCCGAAGTCCATCGCGACCGTCGTGTCGTTCTTGCCGGGTGCGCGTCTCGTCGGTGATGCCCTTCTCGGTCGACAGCACGGTGATCTCGCTGATCGTGCGGATCAGCGTCGTCTTGCCGGCCGCGAACGGCCCGGTGACCACGATCTTCACGGCGGTGCCGGCGGTGCGCCGGCGAGGTCGTGTCGTCATGTCACAGCCCCCGGACGCCGGCGATCAGCCGCAGCAGCAGGCTCTTGTTCACGCTGGGGTCCCGTTCGATGTACGTCGCCGCGGCGGGGGCGGCCGAGCCGCCGGCGGCCGCGACGGCCATGGGTGCAGGGTCCTCGGGATGCTCGGGCGAGCGCTTCGGCAGGAACGGCTCCGGCCGGTTGGGCGTGATCTCGCCCTGCTGCTCGGCGGCGCGACCGGCGGCGGAACGCCCGATCGGCGTCACCTCGGCGTCCGGCCCGTCACCGGTCTCGAGGTCGACCTCCAGGTCGACGTCGACGTCGAGGTCGTCCACCAGCTCGTCGTCCGCGACATCGTCGTCGTCGGTCGTCGTCGGCGTCCCCGGCGGCGATGGCCCCGGCGAGCGCCTCCTTGACCGCCTCGGTGACGGTCGGCTCGGCCACCGGGCCGGCCTCCGCCGGGGCGTCCGCGTCGACGATCTCGTCCGGTCCGGCCGGCTGCTCCGGCACGTTCACCGGCACGCCCTCGAGCCGGCTGAGGATCTGGTGCCGGCGGGTGAGCACGACGACCTCGGCCTCGTCGGTGTGCAGCAGCCCGCGGCTGACGAGGTCGGCCAGCGCCGACACCACGGCGTACTCGCCCGCGCCCGCACAGCGCGACGATCTCGCCCACGGTCCGGCGGCCGTCGACCAGCGCGAGCAGCGACCACTCGTCGCGGCTCAGCTGCGGGTCCTCGGCGGGGTTGGCCGCGACCGACAGGACCGTCTCGGGCGACGGGATCGCCGTCGCGACCTGGCCCCACAGCTCCAGCCGGCGCCGCGCCTCGGTGACCACCTCGTCGGCCGGCCGGGAGACCCCGACCTCGTCCGGGTTGGCCTCGTCGACGACGAACGCGAAGTCGCCCTCGGTCCAGCGCAGCAGGTCGAAGACGGTGTCGGTGACGTGCTCGCAGACCGCGTCGTGCAGGACGGCCTCGTCGATCGCGCCGTCGAGTTGCAGCGCCCGACCGACACCGACGTCGTCGGCACCCGCCCGCTCGATGGCCCGGCTCAGCGCGTCGTCGTCGACCGTGCCGGTCGCGACCAGCCGCCGGGCGAGGGACTGCCGGTGCACGTCGGAGGCGCCCCCGGTGAGCGCGCCGGTGGTGAACCAGACCACGCCGTGCGCGCCGGCGCGGCGCAGGTGCAGCCCGCCGGTCTTCTTCGTCATGCTCGAGGAGCGAGAAGATGTCCGGCAAGCTGAAGGCGTCGATGGAGCCTTCAAGTCTCACGGCGGCCTCTGAACGTCGGTGGGCGGGGGCAGGGCAGGAGGGTCAGGACCAGGTCGTCTGCTCGGCGGCGCCGTTCGGCGTCGCGCTGGGCAGGTACGACGGCCAGGCGGGGTCGGAGGCGGCGGGCGCGTAGCCGGTCGTCTCGGTGACGGTCTCGGCGAACGTCGGCTCGGCGTACCCGGCGTCCGCGGGGGGCGCGGCGTGTGCCGGGACGGTGGCAGGCACCTCGGCCGGCACCTGGGCTTGTGGCTGGGCGGGTGCGTGGGCGGCCGCCTCGGCCGACGCGGCGTACGACGTCGCGGCGACCTGCTCCGCGGCGTCCATGCGCAGCACCTCGGCCACGGTCATGGCGGCCCGGCGTACCTCGTAGAGCATCATGCCGACCTTCGCGCCCTTCGACGCGACGGCGACGAGGACGGCCTCGTCGTCGGCGGAGACGAGGAAGACGGTGCCGTGCTCCCCCTCGATGTAGACCTGGCTCAGGGCGCCGCGACCGAGCCCCTCGGCCGCGCGCTCGCCGAGGCTCAGCAGGGCGGCGCTCATCGCGGCGACCCGGTCCTCGTCCATCGTCGCCGGCAGGGCGCTGGCCATCGGCAGCCCGTCGAAGGAGACGACGGCCGCCGCCTCGACCTCGGGCGCCTGGGCCAGCAGGTCGGCGATCGCGCGGTCGAGCCGACCGGCTCGGCTGGCAGTGTCGGGCATCACAGCACCTCATCTCGCTGGCCGCACGGTCCGGGAGTGGCGGCCCTCCCGTTCCCCATCGGCCTGTATCCCGGGTGGCTTGAACGAGCCCTTCGTCCCATTCGGGCCGTGGCGCCCCCCCTTGCCGCCCTCCTCCCTCCGCCCGAACTTTGAACATCGATTCGGACATCACACGCTCGCCATGTCCGGCTCCAGGTTCAAAGTTCGGCGAGGGGGGGCTGGGGGGTGTGGACGACCGTGGCGGTACGGCGGGGGCTTGGCTATGTTTTGCGCGTGTTCGCCGGGGTCGGGGAGAGCGTCGGGCTCGCGCGCCAGGTCGGGGTCAGCCGCCGGGTCGGGCTCGCGCGCCAGTTCGGGCTCAGCCGCCGCCGGGCCGGGGGCCGCCGCCGGGCCGGGATCAGCCGTCGCCGGGCCGGGCTGGCGCGCCAGGTCGGGATCAGCCGTCGCCGGGCCGGGCTCGCGCGCCAGGTCGGGATCAGCCGCCGCGTCGCGACAGCATGCCTGGCCGTCGGCCTTGCCTCGGCCGGGCTCGCCGGCTGCAGCGGGTCGAGTGAGAAGCCGCGCACGTTGCCGCCGCTGTCGACGACACCCGCGGCATCGTCGGCCAGCTCTTCACCGGCGGACGAGCAAACCGCCCTCGCCGAAGCCACCGCCGTCGTCCGCCAGTACTTCCACCTGCTCAACGGACCCACCACACTCGAAACAGCGCACGCTCTCGAAAACCTGATGACCTCCGGCTGCGAGTGTCGGAAGGTGGCGTCTTCCACGGCCGCAATCGCCCGGCGTGGTCAGCACTACTTCGGCCAAAGCCGACTGGTCAGTATCACGCCATCGATTGATGGCCCCGGCGCAGCCGACGCACTCGTCCAGTACGACTTCACGCGTGGTGGCATAAGAGCAGCAGACGGATCGATAGTGAGCCAGACGCCGGGTCGCGTTGGGGCGCTTGTCTCGTTTGTGTTGGAGAGGCAGAACGGCGGTTGGTTGATCGCCCGAGTAGCAGTACTCAAACCAGGTACCCGCCGGTGAAACTGTGTTCAGCGCTCCTTGCCGCTGTTCTCACGACGGTCGTCGCACCCATCGGAGCAGCAGCCGTAACGGGAGAACCCTGCGCTAACCGCCAAGAGACAACTTGCGCCGGCAAGGTCGTAGCAGATCAGCGGGCAGGGCAGTTCCACGGGCTGATCATGGTGGACGGCGAGCCCGGCGTACTGTCCACCGCCGCCCACGCCGGCACCCAACCGGGCTGCGGCGACTGCGAGTGGACCCTCCTCATGGCCTGCCTGACCAGCCTGCCGGACGACCCCCACGTCCCCCACTCGTGCACGGGCGCCGCCCGGTCGCAGCGCTGCGACCGCGGCCAGGCGCTCTACCGGCTCTACCTCACCACCGAGGCGGTCCAGAACGAGCTCGTCATGTCGCTCTGCCTCGGCCCGGGCAAGCGCGTCGTCCCGGTCGGCGACCAGGCCGCTGCCGACGTCGCGCGCTACCTGAAGGACGTCTCCCCACCCGACCTCATCCTCCGCGTCCAGCCGCCCGGCGGCGCGCTCGCCGACCTCCCGGCGTACTTCATGGTCCGGCCACCCGCGGACCTGCGACCGCAGGCCTTCGGCGGCCCGCAGGTCACGGAGACCATCACCATCCGTCCCGCCCGCTACGTGTGGCACTGGGGCGACGACTCCCCCGACACCCGCACCGACGACCCCGGCGGCCCCTACCCGGACGGCACGCTGACCCACACCTACCTCAGCGCCGGCACCGTCCACGGCCGGCTCACCACGGAGTGGGCCGCGACCTACACGATCACCGTCGCGGGTGCCGGCACCTTCGGCCCGTACGACGCGACCGGTGGCACCATCGCCCAGGCCCAGCCGTTCGCGCTCGACGTCAACTCCGCGCACAGCCACCTCGTCACCGGCGGCTGACCGCCCGCCGGCACGCTCAGACCGCCGGCGCGCTCAGGCCGGTGGCGAGAGGGCAGCCCGGCCGGCAGCGCGCATGACGTCGACCGGTGGCTCCAGCCCGGTCATGAGCCGCACCTGCAGCGCCGCCTGCTCCACCAGCAGCTCGAGCCCTCCGGCCACCCGCCCGCCGCGCTGCTGCCACGCATTCGCCAACGCGGTCGGCCACGGCGCGTAGACCACGTCGAACAGCAGGCCGCGCACCTGCTCCGGCAACATCGAGACCAGCGCGTCGGCAGCTCCGGCCGGCAACGTCGAGACCAGCACCGGCGTTTCCGCGGAAACGTCCCGGCCGACCAGCACGGGCGTTTCCGCGGAAACGTCCCGGCCGACCGGCGCAAACGTTTCCGCGGAAACGTCGGCCAGCTCTGTCAGCGGCCGGACCGCCGGGGACACACCCAGCCGGGCCGCCGCCGCCATCAGCTCGCCGACCGCGTCCGGCCGCCGGACCAGCACCCGCGGCGAGGCCGCGCCCATGTCCCGCAGCGCGGCGAGCGCGGACGCGGCCGTCGCACCGCCGCCGAGCACGACGGCATCGGTGACCCGCGACACCCCGGCCGACCGCAGCGCCGCGACCAGGCCCGGCACGTCGGTGTTGGCGCCCCACCAGTCGTCCTCGACCCCGCCGAAGACGACCGTGTTGGCCGCCCCCACGTCGGTCACCAGCCGCTCGCACCGCGCACAGCATCGGCAGCACCGCCCGCTTCAGCGGCATCGTCAGCGAGACGCCGGAAAGCCGCTCCGCGTCCAGCGACCGCAGCACCGCCTCCAGCGACGCCTCGTCGCACTCGACGGCGCGATAGGTCCAGTCCGCCAGCCCGAGCGCGTCGTACGCCGCGCGGTGCAGCACCGGCGACAGCGAGTGCGCGATCGGCGACCCGAGCACAGCGGCCCCCCGGCGCGGCCGGTGCGTCATCGCACGCCGTTCGCTCGGCTCTTGGCGACGAGCCGGTTGAACTCCTCCAACGTCGTCGCGAACGCCGCGTGCCCCTCCTTGTCGATCGTCACGAAGTAGAGGTACGGGCCCCTTCGCCGGGTGCAGCGCGGCCGTCAGCGCCGCCGCGCCGGGCGAGGCGATCGGCGTCGGTGGCAGGCCCTTGTGCAGCCGGGTGTTGTAGGGCGAGTCGGTCTTCAGCTCGCTCCGGGTCAGCTCGCCGTGGTCGGCGGGCAGCACGTAGTAGAGCGTCGCGTCGGAGCCGAGCGCCATGTCCGCGTCGAGCCGGTTGTAGAAGACCTCGGCGATCTTCGCGAAGTCCTCGGTCAGCCGCCCCTCCCGCTCGATGATCGAGGCCAGCGTCAGCACCTCGTACGGCGACAGCCCGACCTTGTCCGCACCCTCGACCAGCGAGAGGGTGTCGGCCTCCTGCACGAACCGCGTGACCATCTGCGACAGCGCCTGCTTGGCGGTCGTGTCGGGCCCGAAGTCGTACGTCGCCGGGAACAGGAACCCCTCCAGCGGGTGGCCCTTCCCCCAGTCGGGCACGCCGAGCTTGTCCGGCGACTTCGCCGCCGCCTTGAGGTCCGCCAGCGGGATCTCGGTGTTGTCGGCGACGAGGGCGAGGATGTCGGACATCCGCCGCCCCTCCGGGATCGTCACCCGGCTCCGCACCAGCGACGCCGGGTCGAGCAGCAGCGACAGCGCCAGCGACCCCTTCATGTGCCGGTGCAGCTCGTAGTAGCCCGGCCCGATCGACGTCGCCTCGGAGTTGTTGCTCGCGGCGTCGGTGAACGCGCCCACGCTCTTCACGACTCCGGCGTCCTTGAGCCGCTGCCCGATCTGCGCCAGCGAGTCGCCCTGCTGCACCTGCACGAGCACCGAGCCGGTGCCCCCACCCGAGTAGTCCGGCGGCGCCCCGAAGAGCCGGTCGACCACGCGCGCCGCCGGCGACGACCGCGAGGACGAGGACCGCCAGGACCCCGAGCAGGGCGAGCGCGACCGCGATCCGCCGCCGCCGGTACGACGGCCGCCGGTGTCCGGGCGGCCGCGAGTCGAGGCCCTCGTCGGAGCCTTCGTCGGAGCCCAGGCCGAGCCCGAGGTCGTCACTCACGGCTCGACCACCTCACCCGGAGGAGCCCCGCCGGCCCGCTCGGCGTCGAGCGCCGACTGCAGGATGACCGTCGCCGCGGCGGCGTCGATGACCGGCCGGGACGACCGCACCGTGCGGCCGGACTCGTGCAGCCCCCGCTGCGCGGAGACCGTCGACAGCCGCTCGTCGACGAGGCGCACCGGCACCGGGGCGACCCGGCCGGCGAGAGCGCGCGCGTAGTCGCGCGCGGCGGCGGCGGCGGCGCCCTCGGCGGCCGCGCAGCGACACCGGCAGGCCGACCACCACCTCGATCGCCGTCGAGGTCCCGGACCACCGCCGCGACCTCGGCGAGGTCGTCGGCCGGTGCGCGGCCGTCGACGCACGACCGTCACCGGCGAGGCCAGCATGCCCGTGGCATCAGACGCGGCGACGCCGACCCGCACCGACCCGACGTCGACGCCGACCCGCACCCCGGCCCGCACCTCGCCGCGCATCACCACCGCTTCCACGCCACGCAGCCTGTCAGAACGTGCGGCGGTCGGAGCCGCCCGCCGCTCTGACGCCGCCACCGGGCCGGGTCATCCGCCGCCGGTCACGCGCTGACCGACGCGGTGCCGCACCTGGGCGAGCGCGTCCTCGACCGCCTCCGGCTTGCTGCCGCCGCCCTGCGCGACGTCGTCCCGGCCGCCGCCGCCACCGCCGAGGGCGGTCGCCGCGATGCGCACGAGGTCACCCGCGGCGAGGCCCCACTCGCGCGCCCGGTCGTTGACGGCGATGACGACGACCGGCCGGCCGTCGCCGACCGCGGCGGCCGCGACCACCGCCGGCCGCTCCGCGCCGAGCCGCCCACGCACGTCGAGCGCGAGCTTGCGCAGGTCGTCGGCGGGGGTGCCGTCGGGCGCGCGGTGCGTCACGACCGCGACGCCGAACTCCTCCTGCGCGCCGTCGACGAGCTCGCGCCGCCCGCTCGAGCACACCCGCCGCGCGCACGCGCTCGAGCTCCTTCTCCAGCTCGCGCACCCGCGTGACGACCGTCTGGACCCGCTCCAGCAGCTCCTCCGGCCTGGCCTTCATCGCCTCGGTCAGCTGGTTGACGAGCAGGTGCTCGCGCGCGAGGTAGCCGAACGCGTCCGCGCCGACGAGACCCTCGATCCGGCGCACCCCGCTCGCGATCGACGACTCGCCGAGCAGCTTCACCAGCCCCAGCTGCGCCGAGCGCGCCGCGTGCGTGCCGCCGCAGAGCTCGCGGGCGTACTCGCCCACCTCGACGACCCGCACCGCCTCGCCGTACTTCTCGTTGAACAGCGCGATCGCACCGAGGCGGCGCGCCTCGTCCTGTGTGGTGACGAACGCGCGCACCGGCAGGTCGTCGAGCAGGATCGTGTTGACCTCCGCCTCGACGTCGGCGAGCACGGACGCCGGCACCGCCGTCGGCGAGGAGAAGTCGAACCGGAACCGCCCCGCGTCGTTGAGCGAGCCGGCCTGCGCGGCCTGCTCCCCCAGCGCCCGGCGGATCGCGCGGTGGACGAGGTGGGTCGCGGTGTGCGCCCGGGACACCGCCTTGCGCCGCCCGACGTCGACGGTCGCGACCGCCTCGGCCGCCGACGACGAGCTCGCCGGACACGACCCGGCCGCGGTGGACGACGAGGTCGCCGATCCCGGGCGGGCGCTGCGCGTCGCGCACCTCGACGACGGCGCCGCTCGGCCAGCACGGATCACGCCGTGGTCGGCGAGCTGCCCGCCGGCCTCGGCGTAGAACGGGCTGCGGTCGAGGGTGATCTCGACGTCGCTGCCCTCGGGCGCCATGTCGACCGCGATGCCCTCGACGAGCATGCCGCGCAGCGTCGTCTCCGCCTCGACCTCGACGTAGCCGGTGAACGTCGTCGGCCCGCTGGCGTCCAGCAGCGCGCGGTAGACCCCGACGTCGACGTGGCCGGTCTTGCGCTCCTGCGCGTCGGTCTTCGCCCGCTGCCGCTGCTCGGCCATCAGCCGGCGGAAGCCCTCCTCGTCGACCTGCAGGCCCTGCTCGCGCGCCATCTCGAGGGTGAGGTCGATCGGGAAGCCGTAGGTGTCGTGCAGCGAGAAAGCGTCCGCGCCGGAGATGGTGCCGCCCGACAGGGTTCCCGACACCGTCGACTGGCCGGCGGCCGTCCCCGACAGGCCGCCGATCACCTTCTGGAACATCGCCTCGCCCGTGCGCAGCGTGCTGAGGAACGACTCCTCCTCCTGCGCCGCCGACCGCCTCGATGCGGACCTGGTCGGCGAGAGCCTCCGGGTACGACGCGCCCATCAGCTCGCACGACCGTGCGACCAGCTCGGTGACGGCGGGCCGGTCGGCGCCCAGCAGCCGCAGGTTGCGGATGACCCGGCGCAGCATCCGGCGCAGCACGTAGCCGCGACCCTCGTTGCCCGGCACCACGCCGTCGGCGATGAGCATCGTCGCCGTGCGGGTGTGGTCGGCGACCACGCGCAGCCGGACGTCGTTCGCGTCGCCCGCCCCGTAGCTCGCCGCCCGCGATCTCGCCGGCCAGGTCGATCAGCGGCCGCAGCAGGTCGGTCTCGTAGATGTTGCCGACGCCCTGCAGCAGCACGGCCATCCGCTCCAGGCCCATGCCGGTGTCGATGTTCTTCGCCGGCAGGTCGCCGCGGATGTCGAAGTCCTCCTTGGCCCGCACCTCGCCGAGCTCGGACTGCATGAAGACGAGGTTCCAGACCTCGAGGTAGCGCTCCTCGTCGACGACCGGCCCGCCCTCGCGGCCGTGCTCCGGCCCGCGGTCGTAGTAGATCTCGCGAGCACGGCCCGCCCGGGCCGGGCACGCCCATGTGCCAGTAGTTGTCGGCCTTGCCCCGTCGTTGCACCCGCTCCGCCGGAAGGCCGACGACGCGGGTCCAGATGTTGAAGGCCTCCTCGTCGTCGTCGTAGACGGTCGCCCACAGCCGGTCCGGGTCGAAGCCGTAGCCGCCCGCCTCGACGGGGTTGGTAGCGAGCTCCCAGGCGAGCGGGATCGCGCCCTCCTTGAAGTAGTCGCCGAAGGAGAAGTTGCCGGCCATCTGGAAGAAGTGAGGTGCCGTGTCGTCGTACCGACGATGTCGATGTCCGGCGTCCGGACGCACTTCTGCACGCTGGCCGCGCGCGGGTACGGCGCGGGCGAGTCACCGAGGAAGTAGGGCTTGAACGGCACCATGCCGGCGTTGACCAGCAGCAGCGTCGGGTCGTCGGCGATCAGCGAGGCCGACGGCACGATCGTGTGCCCGCGCGCTTCGAAGAAGCGCAGGAACCGCTCGCGGATCTCGGCCGACCTCACCTCGCACCTTCCTCGTCGCCGGCGTCGAGCCCCAGGGCCTCGCGGAGCTCGCCCTCGCGCTCGGCCGCGTAGTGCTGGACCTCGGCCCACCAGGCAGCGACCCGGTCGCCGGCCCCACCAGCCTGAGCGGCGAGCCCTTCGGGCGTCCAGCGGTTTGCCGCCTGGCTGATCCGGCGGACGGCGAGCACGCCGACGCTGGCGCCGAGCGCGACGTAGAACAGCCGCCTCACGCCGAACCCCCCGCTTCCGCACACAAACGTGGCGCGGGATGCCTGGTGAGGCGCGCGCGCCGCCTCAGCACGCGACTGGCGTCACGTTTGTGTGCTGGAGAGGGAGGCCGGCTCATGCGTCCGCCCGGGGAGCGGCCTTGCGAGCGGCCTTGCGGGCCGACTTCTGCGCCTTGGCCTCGGCCTTCATCCGCTTCTTAACGTCGTGCTCGCGCCGGTCGGTCATCGCCCGGCGCACGCCGTAGGAGAAGGCAGCCACCTTGATGACCGGTGAGCCGAGCGTGGCGGCGAACAGGCCGGTCAGGGCCGAGACGTTGCCCGAGATGGTCTGCACGTTGGCGGTGATCGCGTCGACACGCTCCAGCTCGGCGTTGACGTGGACGACCGACGTGGTGACCTCGCCGAGCAGCGGCACCGTCTGGTCGGTGACCCCGGTCACGAGCTTGCTGGCGTCACCCACCACCCGCCCGAGCCTGACGAGGACGTAGCCCAGGAAGGCGACGAGGACGGCCCAGAACACGGCGACGATGAGCCCGGCGACCTCGCCGCCGGACAGTCCGCTTGCAAGGGTGATCATTGGCCGCGCTGCTCCCTGTCGTCGCCGTTGTTGTCGCGGTCGTTGCCGATGCTCTCGCGGGCCGGGCCGCCGCGCAGTACCGCACGCAGCGCCGCGAGCCGCTGGCCGGCGGCTCGCTCCGCCCCTCTGTCCGTAGGACGGTAGTAGTCCCGCCCGGCCACGGCGTCGGGGGCGTGTTGCTGGCCGACGACGCCGCCCGGGAAGTCGTGAGGATATCGGTAGCCGCGACCGTGCTGAAGCCGTCGTGCCCCCGGGTAGTGCGCGTCCCGCAGGTGCGCCGGGACCGCACCGGTGAGACCGGCCCGTACGTCGGCCGACGCGGCGTCGATCGCCCGGATGACGGCGTTGCTCTTCGGCGCCAGCGAGAGGTAGATCGTCGCCTGGGCCAGGTTGAGCCGCGCCTCCGGCAGCCCGACCAGGTCGAGCGCCTGCGCCGCCGCCACCGCGACCCCCATCGCGGCGGGGTCGGCGAGCCCGACGTCCTCGCTGGCGAGGATCACCAGGCGGCGGGCGACGAACCGGGGGTCCTCCCCCGCCTCGATCATCCGGGCCAGGTAGTGCAGGGCGGCGTCGACGTCGCCGCCGCGGATGCTCTTGATGAACGCGCTGGTCACGTCGTAGTGCTGGTCGCCCTCGCGGTCGTAGCGCACCGCGGCCCGGTCCACCGCCTGCTCGAGCGTGGCCAGGTCGATCTCGTCCCGGCCCATCGCCTCGGCCGCACCGGCCCCCGCCTCGAGCGCGGTGAGCGCCCGCCGGGCGTCTCCCCCGGCCAGCCGCAGCAGGTGCTCGCGGGCGGCCGCGGCCAGGCGCAGCCGGCCGCCCAGCCCCCGCTCGTCGGCGAGCGCCCGGTCGACGAGCACCCCGACCGCGGCGTCGTCCAGCGGCTCCAGCGTGAGCAGCAGCGAGCGGGACAGCAGCGGGGAGATCACCGAGAAGAAGGGGTTCTCGGTGGTGGCGCCGACGAAGGTGACGAGCCCGGCCTCGACACCGGGCAGCAACGCGTCCTGCTGGGACTTGCTGAACCGGTGCACCTCGTCGACGAACAGCACCGTGCGCTCGCCGCCGAGGCCGAGCCGGTCCTTGGCCTCCTCGATCGCCGCCCGCACGTCCTTGACGCCCGCGGTCACCGCGGACAGCTCCACGTAGCGCCGGCCGGCCGCGATGAGGCGCGCCACCGTCGTCTTCCCGCTGCCGGGGGGACCCCACAGCAGCGCGCTGGTCGTGCCGCCGCCCTCGACGAGCCGCCGCAGGGGCGACCCCGGCCCGAGCAGATGGTCCTGGCCGACGACCTCGTCGAGCGTCGCGGGGCGCATCCGTGCCGCGAGAGGGGCGACCGAGCGAGCCGCCTCCTCGGCGGCCTGGTCGAACAGGTCGCCCGGCACCGGTCGAGCCTATGCGGCAAACCGGGCCCGGCACCGGCCCGCCCGGCGGCCCGCCACCGCCCGCCCGCCGGGGCCACCAGCAGGACGACCGCCAGGACCGCCCACGGCGTGGGCCTGCGCGTTCGGCGGGCGGGCGCTCCCACCGGGGGCTAGGTTGACGGCGGAGACGAGGGGGAGATGGACGAGGTTTCCTGCACCGGGTGCGGCGCCGGCAACCGCGCGGGGGCGAAGTTCTGCTCGGAGTGCGGCACGCCGCTGGCCGCGGGCTGTCCCCACTGCGGCGCACCGGTCACCGGCGGCCGGTTCTGCAACGAGTGCGGTGGGGCCCTGGCCGCCGGCGCGCAGCCGGCGGTCGCCGCGCCCGATCCCGCCGCGTCCGATCCCGAGCCCGTCGCCGAACGCCGGATCGTCTCCCTGCTCTTCGCCGACCTCGTCGGCTTCACGCCGCTGTCGGAGAGCCGCGACCCCGAAGCGGTGCGCGAGCTGCTGTCGGCGTACTTCGACCGCGCCCGTGCCGTCGTCGAGCGGTACGGCGGGACGGTGGAGAAGTTCATCGGCGACGCCGTCTTCGCGGTGTGGGGCGTCCCCGCCGCTCGCGAGGACGACGCCGAGCGCGCGGTCCGGGCCGGGCTCGATCTGATCAGCGCGGTCGCCGTGCTCGGCGAGGAGGTCGGTGCGGCGGGGCTGCAGATGCGGGTCGGCATCACCACCGGGCAGGTGGCGGTCACGCTCGGGGTGGTCGGCGAGGGCATGGTCGCCGGCGACGCGGTCAACACCGCGGCCCGGGTGCAGTCGGTCGCCGGCCCCGGCGAGGTCTGGGTCGACGACACCACCCGGTCGCTCACGACCGCGTCGCTCGCCTACGAGTCGACCGGCAGCCACGAGCTGAAGGGCAAGGCGGTCCCGCTCGAGCTGTTCCGGGCCGTCCGCACGACGGCTGTCGTGGGCGGCGAGCAGCGGGTCGACGGCCTGGAAGCACCTTTCGTCGGCCGCGACCGGGAGCTGCGCCTGGTCAAGGAGCTCTTCCACGCCACCGCCGAGGAGCGCCGACCGCGCCTGGTGCTCGTCGCCGGCGAGCCCGGCATCGGCAAGTCGCGGTTGGCGTGGGAGTTCGAGAAGTACCTCGACGCGATCACGTCACACACCAGCCACTGGCTCCGAGGGCGATGCCTGTCCTACGGGCAGGGCGTCGCCGGCCGGGTGGTCGCGGAGATGATCCGGTCGCTGCTGCGCGTGACCGAAACCGACGATGACCAGACGGTGCAGCAGGCTCTCGACGTGCGGCTCGAGCGGCACGTCCCCGATGAGGCGGAGCGCGAGGTGCTGCGGCCGCGGCTGCAGAGCCTGCTCGGGCTGGCCGACCGCGCGTTCGAGCAAGCCGACCTCTTCGCCTGCTGGCGCGGCTTCCTGGAGGCGCTCACCTCGGAGGGCTCCCTCGTCACCGTGGTGGTCGAGGACCTCCAGTGGGCCGACGACGCCTTCCTCGACTTCCTCGACCACCTGCTCGACTCCGCGCACAGCCCGATCATGATCCTGGCGTTGGCCCGCCCCGAGGTGAGCACCCGCCGGCCCGGCATCGGCGCCGGCCGCCGCTCCACCACCGTGTTCCTCGAGCCACTCACTGACGCCGCGATGAGCACGCTGCTCGACGGGCTCGTGGGCAACCTGCCGCCGAGCCTGCGCGACGAGCTGGTACGACGGGCCGACGGCGTGCCGCTCTACGCGGTGGAGACCGTGCGGTCGCTCATCGACCGCGACGTCGTCGTACCGGTCGAGGGCCGGTACGTCGTCGACCCGGACGCGGCCGGTGCACTCCAGCTGTCCGAGCTCTCACCACCGGCGAGCCTGCACGCGCTGCTGGCCGCCCGCCTCGACGCGCTTCCCGCCGACGAGAGGCGGGCAGTGCAGGACGGCAGCGTGCTGGGGCTCACCTTCACCCGCGCCGCCCTGGAGTCACTGGTCCCGCCGAGCGTCGACCTCGAGGACGTGCTGGCGTCGCTGCGGCGCAAGGAGATCCTGTCCGTCGACACCGACCCGAGGTCGCCGGAGCGCGGCCAGTACCGGTTCGTCCAGGCACTGCTGCGCGGCGTCGCCTACGAGACCCTGTCCCGCCGCGACCGCAAGGCGCGGCACATCTCGGTCGCCGAGCACCTCGCCACGGTGCCGGACGCGGACTCGATCGCCGGCGTGCTGGCCGCGCACTACCTCGACGCCGCCGACGCCGTCCCCGAGGACGACGACGTCGCGCAGCTGCGGGCGCGCGGCGCGGCGCTGCTCGAGCAGGCGGCCGAGCACGCCGCCGAGGTCGGCGCCCCGGTCGACGCGCTCGGGCACTACGAACGGCTGCTCGCGCTGGACGTCACTGACGACGTGGTCATCCGCGCGAGCAGTGCCGCCAGCCAGATCGCCCGGAGGGTCGGCCGGCGCCTGACCGAGGCCCTCGACTGGGTCGAGAGCGGGCTCGCCACGGCGCAGCGATCCGGCACCGAGGACGACGTACTGGCCCTCCGGCTGCACCGGGCGTCCCTCCGCCAGCTCCTGCTCAACGACGTCGCCGGTGCCGTGGCCGAGTCACGCGAGGTCTTCGAGGCCTCCGTCGACCGCCCGGACCGGCTCGGCCTGCTCACCCTCGCGTGCCGCAACCTCTGCGTGTGCGCCCAGATCGTCGGCGACACCCAGCTGGCGCAGGATGTCGCGATCCGGTCGCTGGCCGACATCGAGCGGTACGGCGACGACTCCGAGTTCGCCGGCCTGCTCGAGACGCTGTCGATGTGGTTCGGCCTCGCCGGCTACCGCCGGCTCATGGGTCTCGTCCGGAGGGCGGCCATCACCCGCCTCGACGCGCGACACCCCGGCCGCATGCACGCCTACTGCAACCTCGCCGCCGGTGCCGTCCACGACTCCCCGCGAGAAGGCGCCGACGCCGCTCGCGGAGCGATCGAGTCCGGTCGCCTGCTCGGCTTCGACACCATCGTCGGTGAGGGGCACCTGATCGTCGCGCTGACCGGCCTGGGCGAGTGGGCCGAGGCGACCGCCCTCACACGTGGGCGCGCCGAGCAGGAGCGGACCCAGTTCCACGAGTGGGAGACCTACCTGCTCGCCGGCGCGTCGATGCTCGCCTGGCAGACGGACGACCCCTCGCTGCTGCGGGACCAGGTGACGACGACGGAGCCCGACGATGACGCCGTGCTCCACGGCTGGTGGCTGATGCGCGAGGCGGTGGCCACGGCGCTGGCCGGCGACGAGGCGGCCGGCGCCGCGATCGCCGCCCGGTCGGTGGACGCCTCGATGCAGATCGGCGCGTCCCACGAGGACCTTCCGCTGCCGTACTCCCTGGCCGTCGACATGCTGGTCGACGTGGGCGACCTCGCCACCCTGGAGCGGCTCATCCCCCCGATCGAGGCGCTGACCCTCGGGGAACGGTTCCGGCTCCTCCAGGGACAGCTGCGCCGGGCGCGGGGGCACGTCGGCGGCAACCCGGTCCCCGACCTGTCGGCGGCGGTGGAGGTGTTCGAGGCCATGGGTGCGGCGTTCTGGGCGGCCCGCACCCGCGTCGAGCTCGCGGAGGCGCTGACCCGTGCGGGCGACGACGCCGGCGCGGCCCGGGCGCTGGCCGCCGCCGTCCCGCTCCTGCGCGAGATCGGCGCCACGCGCGCACTCCGCCGAGCCGAGGCGCTGACGACCGTCACCACGGCTCCCCCACCCGGTTGAGTGCGACGAACCGTCTCTTATCGCGCTCGCTTACGACACGGGGCGTCGCACTCAACATGGTCTGACCGGCCGGCAAGGGGAGGAATCGGGACGTAGCCGGCGAAGTGGGCGGCTGACCTCGTCCAGGCTCAGGAGTCGCCGTGAAGCGTGTCACCGTCGCCATCGCTGTCACCTCGGTCGGGATGGGCGGCCTCGCCACCGGCCTGCTGCCCGCCTCGAGCGCCGCCACCGCCCACCGGCACCACCACCGGCCGGCGATCGAGTTCGGCGTGCCCCGCATCGTCGACCCGATCCACCTCTACGGCGAGCCGGACATCAAGGTCGCCCCCAACGGGACCATCTACGTGTCCGGTCCGCAGGGCACCGGCGTGCAGCGCTCGATCTGGAACGCCTCCTACGACAACGGCGACTCCTACCGGCTCGTGCAGGACAACAAGACCGGCAGCGCGCCGCCGACCGCGATGGGGCCGACGAAGTCGACCATGGGGCCCGGCGGCGGTGACACCGAGCTCGCGATCGACCGGCACAGCAACGTCTACTACGCCGACCTCTGGGCCCTCGTCTGCTTCACGACCGGCTACTCCGGCGACGACGGCAAGACCGTGCAGTCCACCCCGCTCGGCTGCTCCTCCCCCGGTGCGGACCGGCAGTGGATGGCCGTCTACGACCCGGCGAAGTCCGACCATCCGACGTCGCCGTACAAGGGCCCCACGCCGATCGTCTACATGAAGTACACCGCCCTGACGAGCGGCTCCAAGATCGACTACACGACCGGTGCCGACCCGACGAACTGGCACCAGGGCGACCCCGCCGCGCTCATCGCCGCGGAGGCGCCGTACTCACCCACCAACGCGCCCATCGTCGTCGACCAGCACACCGGCGACCTGCTCACCACCGTCGAGACCCGCGGCAACGGGCTCGCGCTCGCGGTCGGCGAGCCGGCCAAGGACGGCAGCGCGCACCTGGACTTCCACTACGAGCCGATCGTGGACAGCCTGCCGGGCGACCCCAACACGCTCTTCCCGGGGTTCGCCGAGGACGCCGGTCGCAACCTCTACGCCGTGTGGGTCCAGGACGACGACTACCAGGTCTACTACTCCTGGGCCGCCCCGAAGGGCGACCACGAGTGGGGCAAGTGGCACAAGCCGATCCACATCAACCGCCCGCCGTCCGCGACCAACCTCATGCCGTGGGTCGCCGGTGGCCGCGACGGCATCATCGACGTGGCCTGGTACGGCACCGACATGACGCTGAAGCAGCTCGGCCCGGACGGCCCGTCCGCGCAGAAGAACGAGGCCTGGTGGACGTGGTTCGCGCAGATCGATCACGCCGCCAGCAACCGGCCGCACATCGTGCAGGCCCGCGCCAGCCAGCACCCGATGCACTACAACGACATCTGCATGCTCGGCACCGGCTGCATCACCGCGACCGGCAACCGCAACATCGCCGACTTCTTCCAGGTGGTCATCGACAACGACGGGCGGGCACGCATCGTCTACGACGACACCTCCAACGGGCTGGTCTCCGCACTCGGCTCGGCCGAGGCAGCCGACCACCCGGGTGCGGCGGTGGTCACCGTCGCGACGCAGCAGACCGGCCTCAACGCCTGGACCGGCAAGCGGCTGCGGCCGCAGGAGTCCCAGGCACCGATCTCCTCGATCAGCGACCCGCCGGGGGACGCGCGCTATCCGGTGCTCGGCGGCGCCAAGCTCGCGGGCGCGGACATCGAGCGGGTGGCGCTGAG
This sequence comes from uncultured Actinomycetota bacterium, assembly GCA_963835405.1. Taxonomy (GTDB): domain Bacteria; phylum Actinomycetota; class Actinomycetes; order JAFAQI01; family JAFAQI01; genus CAWIFV01. The sequence goes on along the minus strand of CAWIFV010000003.1, from coordinate 77,729 downwards.
CCGCCACGGCAAGGGGCTGCGCATCCAGGTGACGCTGCAGCACGGCCGGCTGGCCGACGCTGCGCAAGGGGCGGCGGCGCCGTACGGGCGGCTGGTCGTCCGCTGGCAGATGGGCAACGTGCTCTACCACGCCGGCGTCGACGAGGACGCCGCCGGCGACGACACGTTCTATGCCGGCCGGACCACGACGACGGACTCCTGCTCGGTCTCGGCATGCGACCCGCACACGCTCGACTACGTCGCACCGCCGCTGGACGGCGCCGTCGCGGCCACGGGCAAGGCCGTCGTGGGGCAGAACACCACGTACACGATCGACGTCCCGCTCGCCGGGATCGGCAACCCCAAGTCGGGCAAACTGCTCGAGGAGGTGGCCGCCTACGTCTTCGCCTCGGCGGTGCCCGGCAGCGTCCAGGACGAGAAGGCGCAGACCGATCTCGACGAGGTTCCGCTCGAGCTGGAGGGCACCAGGACGTTCAATTTCCGGTTCTGAGGGCGACACCTCCGGCGAATAGCCCGGTATAGCGATACACACCGCGGACAATTTCCGTACTCTGACCCGGTGCAACAGGCCAGCCGCGAGTTCGCCGGCGACCCCGCCAGCGTGCGGGACGCCCGCGACTTCGCGGGCACCGCACTCGCGGGCTGGGACGCCGGGGACCTCGAGTGGTCCGTGACGCAGATCGTGTCCGAGCTTGCCACCAACTGCGTCATTCATGCCCGGACGTCCTACGCGGTCACCGTGGCCATGGAAGGCTCGGTCGTGCGCATCACGGTTCGCGACGCCTCCCCGAAGCGGGTGCAGCCGCGTCTCTACGGGCGGCAGGCGACCACCGGTCGCGGCTTGCGGCTGGTCGAGCAGATGTCGCGCGCGTGGGGCGTGGAGAACTTCTCCGGCGGCAAGCTCGTCTGGGTGGAGGTCGAGACCGACGTGCCCACCGCCGCGACCGACGTCGACGCTCTGATCGCCGGGTTCCTCGATGATGATGACGACGACGTGGTCGCGAGCGGGCCCGCGGTCCGCGACGGCTGCGGGTCGGTGGGACGTTGAGCGCGGGCCAGGATCTCGGGCCGCTCGTCGAGATCCATGTGCGCCGGCTGCCGGTCCGGATCTGGGCACTCGCCCAGGAGCACACCGACGAGCTCCTTCGTGAGTTCACCCTCATCGCCGAGCAGGTGCGCGACGAGCCGGACGGGCCGGACGCGCGGCCCGTGCCGGTGCGGCTGACGCGGCTCGTGGAGGAGGTCACCGCCAACTACTCCGGTTTCACCGGGGAGGAAGAGGCCCGACTCTTCCGGGCCGCCGCCGACGGCGAGGGCGAGATCGACCTCACCTACAAGGTGCCGGCCGCGGTCTCCGCCGCCGCCCGCCACCTTGCCGACCTCCTCGACGAGGCCGACGACTACTGCCGGGCCGGCGAGCACCTGCTGACACTCGCGACCCCGCCGGAGCTGGTGCGCTTCCGCAACTGGTTCCTCGAGGAGTTCATCCGCCAGGTCGACGGTGCGCCGCCGCTGCCGTGGCCCGACTACGCCGACGCGTAGCCACCCCTAGTTGCGCCGTTCGTCCGGGATGGTCTCGCCGCCCGGTCGGTTGGGCACCGGCGCCGCCTCCTCCGGGCGGACGTCGATCCCGGCCTCCTTGCGCTGCGTCTCGGTGATCGGCGTCGGCGCGCCGGTCAGCGGATCGCCGCCGCTCGACGCCTTCGGGAACGCCATCACCTCACGGATCGCGTCGGTCCCGGTGAGCGTCGCCGCCAGCCGGTCGAGGCCGAACGCGATGCCGCCGTGCGGCGGCGGGCCGAAGCGGAACGCCTCGAGCAGGAAACCGAACTTGCTCTCCGCCTCCTCGCGGGTCAGCCCGATGACGTCGAAGACGCGCTGCTGCATCTCGCGGCGGTGGATACGGATCGAGCCGCCGCCGAGCTCCATGCCGTTGCCCACCACGTCGTACGCGCGGGCGAGGGCGTTCTCCGGGTCGGTGTGGAAGCTCTCCTCCCACTCGTGTGTCGGTGCGGTGAACGGATGGTGCACCGCGGTCCAGCCGCTCGCGCTCTCCCCGACCGCGGGGTTGTCCACCGTCACCGGCTCGAACATCGGGGCGTCGACCACCCAGACGAACCGCCACTCGCCGTCCCGCACGAGCCCACGCTGGCGGGCGACGGCGTTGCGCAGCGCGCCCAGGAGCTCCAGCGTCGTACGCCGCGGGCCGGCCGCGAACAGGATCGCGTCGCCCGGCTCGGCCCCGGCGGCCGCCGGCAGTGACTGGAGCCGCTCCGGCTCCAGCTTCATGATCGAGCCGCGCAGCTCGCCCCCTCCAGCTGCAGGGTCGTCTGGGACCAGCAACCAGGCGATGCCCTTGGCGCCGCGCGAGCGCGCCCACTCCTGCCAGCCGTCGAGCTCCTTGCGCGTGTAGGACGCACCGCCCGGTACGACGACGGCACCGACATGCCCATCAGGTTGATCGGCCGCCTGGAACACCCGGAACTCGGTGCCGGCCATGTGCTCGGTCAGGTCGACGAGCTCCAGCCCCTCGATGCGTAGGTCCGGCTTGTCCGAGCCGTAGCGGCGCATCGCCTCCCAGTAGGTCAGCCGCGGGAACGGCGTCGGCAGCTCGACGCCGAGCACCTCGCGCCACAGCTCGGCGATCAGCTCCTCGGTGAGGGAGTAGACGTCCTCCTCGTCGAGGAAGGACAGCTCGATGTCGAGCTGGCTGAACTCCGGCGTGCGGTCAGCGCGGAAGTCCTCGTCGCGGAAACAGCGCGCGATCTGGTAGTAGCGCTCCAGCCCGGCGACCATGAGCAGCTGCTTGAACAGCTGCGGCGACTGCGGCAGCGCGTACCAGTGGCCGGGCTGCAGCCGCACGGGCACGAGGAAGTCGCGAGCACCCTCGGGGGTGGAGCGCGTGAGGTAGGGCGTCTCGACATCGACGAAGTCGTGCCGCTCCATCACCCGGCGAATGACGGAGACGATCTGCGCCCGGGTGCGCAGCGCCCGCGCGGGACCGGTGCGGCGCAGGTCGAGGTAGCGGTAGCGCCAGCGGCTGGTCTCGTCGACGCCGCTGTCGATCGCGTCCGCACCGTGGATCGGGAACGGCGGGGTGTCGCTCTCGCTCAGCACCTCGACGCCGGTCGCGACCACCTCGACGTCGCCGGTGCCGAGGTCGGGGTTGGCGTTGCCCTCCGGTCGCTCGCGTACCGCTCCGGTGACCTTGACGCACCACTCGCTGCGCAGCTCGCGCGCCTGCTCGGCCGGGCCCTCCTCGCGGAACACCACCTGCACGACGCCCGCGCTGTCGCGCAGGTCGACGAACGCGACACCGCCGTGGTCGCGCCGGCGCGCGACCCATCCGGTGAGGACGACCGTCTCCCCCGCGTGCTCGCGCCGGAGCGCGCCGGCCTGGTGGGTGCGGATCACCGGATCGCCTTCCCTAGCGGGGTCATGAGCCGGCCTCCCTGGCAGTGGCGGGCCTGGCAGTGACGGCACTGGCGGTGACGGCCCTGGCGGTGATGGCAGGCTGCAGGTCGGCGGCCGGAGGCAGCCAGCCGGCCGGGTCGGCGTCGACCTGCTCCCCGGAGCGGATGTCCCGGACCTGGTGCCCGCCGTCCGGTTGCGGGAACCAGACGAACGGGATCCCCCGTCGCTCGGCGAACTTGATCTGCTTGCCGTACTTCACCGCGGCCGGCGCCACCTCGGTCGACACCCCCCGCGCCCGCAACCCGGCAGCGAGCCGGTTGCAGGCGGACCGGGACGGCTCGTCCGGCAGCGCCACGAGCACGCAGGTGGGCACCGGTCGGCTGGCCTCGAGCAGCCCGCGGCCGAACAGCCGGCCGAGCAGCCGGGTCACGCCGAGCGACAGCCCGACGCCCGGGTACGACGTCGTACCGTCACTCGCCAGCGCGTCGTACCGGCCACCCGAGCAGATCGACCCGATGCTCTCGTGACCGGCGAGCTGGGTCTCGTAGACGGTGCCCGTGTAGTAGTCGAGGCCGCGCGCGACGCTGAGGTCGACCACGAACAGGCCCGCGGCGTGCTCGCGACCCGCCTCGATGACGCGCGTGAGCTCCTCCAGGCCCTCGTCGAGCAGCGGGTGCGAGGCGCCGAGCCTGCCGACGGCGTCGGCGAACGACGCGTCCTCCGCCGAGATGCCCGCGAGCGCGAGGCAGGCGTCGGCCTGCGACTCGGAGCAGCCGGCCTCGGCCAGCAGGCGCTTCACCTCGGCCGGCCCCACCTTGGCGAGCTTGTCGACCGTGCGCAGCACCGTCGTCACGTCGTCGATCCCGATCCCGCGGTAGAAGCCCTCCGGCACCTTGCGGTTGTTGAGCTGGATCCGCACCGGCGGGATCGGCAACCGGGACAGCGCGTCCGCGATGACCAGCGGCAGCTCGACCTCGTAGTGGAACGGAAGCGCATCGCGGTCCACCACATCGATGTCAGCCTGCAGGAACTCGCGGTAGCGCCCCTCCTGCGGGCGCTCGCCGCGCCACGCCTTCTGGATCTGGTAGCGGCGGAACGGGAACTCGAGGTGCCCGGCGTGCTCGAGCACGTAGCGCGCGAAGGGCACCGTCAGGTCGAAGTGCAGCCCGAGGCCGGAGTCGGTGTCGTCCGGGTCGGCCTGGAGCCGGCGCAGGACGTAGATCTCCTTGTCGGTCTCGCCCTTGCGCAGCAGCTGGTCGAGGGGCTCGACCGACCGGGTCTCGACGGGGGCGAAGCCGTGCAGCTCGAACACGCCACGGACGGTGTCGACCACGTGCTGCTCGATGGTCCGCTCCCGCGGCAACCACTCCGGAAAGCCGGAGAGCGGGGTGATGCGTGCCACGTCAGAGCCCTCGGCGTGGCGGCGAGGCCGGCTCGAGCTCGAGCAGGAAGGGGTTGGTGGCCCGCTCCTGGCCGATCGTCGTCACGGGCCCGTGCCCCGGGCGGACGACGGTGTCGTCGGGCAGCGCCAGCGGCACCCGGCGCAGGGAGTCCTGCATCTGCGCGAACGAGCCGCCGGGCAGGTCCACCCGGCCGATGGACCCGGCGAAGAGCAGGTCGCCGGAGAAGAACTCCGGCCCGTGCGTGAAGGTCACCGAGCCGGGCGTGTGTCCCGGGGTCACGTCGACCCGCAGGTCGATCCCGGCGAGCTCCAGCCGCTCACCGTCGCGGAGCTCGCGGACGTCGTCCGGCTCGGCCCAGTCGAGGCGGCCGAGGATCGGCGTTCCGGGCGGCGCGCCCATGGCGCTGGCCGGGTCGGTGAGCATCGCGCGGTCGGACGGGTGGATCCACGCCGGGACACCCTTGGCGCCACAGACCGGTACGACGGACCAGACATGGTCGACATGGCCGTGGGTGAGGAGCACGGCGACCGGGCGCAGCCGGTGCTCGTCGAGGACGTCGTCCAGCGGCTGCTCGGCGCCGTGCCCGGGGTCGATGACGATGCACTCCTCACCGGCGGCCGGTGCGACGACCCAGCAGTTCGTCTGCCACGGCCCGGCAGGGAACCCGACGACGAGCACGAACGTCCTTTCCACGAGGTCCACGGGGCGGGAGGGAGCGGGGGCACATCGGCCCGGCGCCCAGCCTATCGACCGGCCCCCGACCGCCCCGGTGTCGCAGCGCCGGGCACGGAGCTGCGTCCGTAGACTGACCGACGCCGACCGCCAGAGCCGGAGGACCAGCCACGTGGCCAACAGCCGCCGTCGCGAGCGAGAGCTCGCCCGTCGCCGCTATGAGCGTCGCCGCATGCGCGAGATGCAGCAGCGGGCCCGCCGCCGCCGACGCAACACGATCCTCGGCGCGGTCCTCGGCGCCGCCGCCGTCATCGGGCTCGTGGTGTTCCTCGCCGTCCACTTCGCCGGCGGCTCGGACACGGTGACCCCGGCGGCTGAGGCCTCCGGCACCCCGACACCGAGCGCTTCCACCACCCCGCTGGCCGCACCCACCAAGTGCGCACCCATCAAGCCCAACCCGCCGGCCAAGGGCGAGCCCAAGGTGCCGCCGGTGACCGGCAAGGCGCCGGACAAGCTCGTCACCAAGGACCTCAAGGACGGCTCCGGTAAGCCGGTCAAGACCGGCGACAAGCTGACCGTCAACTACGTCGGTGTCTCGTGCAGCACCGGCAAGGCGTTCGACGCGTCGTACCCCCGCAAGCAACCGTTCGAGTTCACCATCGGGCAGGGGGGGGTCATCCAGGGTTGGGACCAGGGGCTCCTCGGCATGCGCCCCGGCGGGCGGCGCGAGCTCATCATCCCGGCCAAGCTGGGGTACGGCGAGAGCGGATCCGGCGGGATCAAGCCGAACGAGACGCTGATCTTCGTCGTCGACCTCGAGAAGGTGTCGTGAGGATCGCTCGGTCACGTGCTTGCGCGACGGCCCGTCAGTCGCTCCGCTCCCTCGACGGGCCCCACGCGGTGCGCATCGCGGCGCTCGCTCTCGTCTTGGCGGCCTGCGGTGGATCGAGCAGCGGCACGGAGGCGGTCGACCAGGTCAGCGCCTCGCCGACGCCCACCGCGTCAGCGGCCTCGGGCGAGTGCGGGCCGGCGCCGCAGGGCGGCCCGAAGTCGGCGACGTTCGACTCCGAGCCACCCGTGACGATCCAGCGGACCACCTACACCGCCCGCATCGAGACCAACTGCGGCGGGATCGTCGTCGCGCTGGACGGCAAGCACGCCCCGCACACGGTCAACTCGTTCGCGTTCCTCGCCGACCACGGCTACTTCGACAACACCCCGTGCCACCGGCTCACGACCTCGGGCATCTTCGTGCTCCAGTGCGGCGACCCGACCGGGAGCGGCACCGGCGGCCCGGGCTACACGATCCCGGACGAGAACCTCGAGGGCGCGACCTACCCGGCGGGCACAGTGGCGATGGCCAACACCGGGCAGCCGCACACGGGAGGCAGCCAGTTCTTCTTCGTCTACGCCAAGACCCCGCTGCCGCCGCAGTACACGCCGTTCGGGCACGTCGTGACGGGGCTGGACGTGCTGCGGAAGATCGCCCGCAACGGCACCGAGAGCGGCGGCCCGGACGGCGCGCCTGCTCAGCCCGTCGTCATCGAGTCGTTCACGGTCACCAAGGGCGGCTGACCCGCCCGGTCACCGACATCGCGGGGGGTGGGCAGCGCGGCTAGGCCGGCGGCGGCATCGAGCGCCGCGAGCGGGCCGGGCCGCCCGAAGAGGTAGCCCTGGGCGAGCTTGATCCCCATGGCGGCGACCCGCTCGGCCTGCTCGGTCGTCTCCACTCCCTCGGCGACGACCGCGATGTCCAGCGCATCGGCGAGGTCGGCCACCGCGCGGATGATCCCGGTGCTGACGCGGTCACAGCCGACCCGCGCGATGAACGCGCGGTCGATCTTCAGGGCGCCGACGGGGAGCTGCTGCAGGTAGGTCAGCCCGGAGTAGCCGGTGCCGAAGTCGTCGAGGACGACCTGGCAGCCCAGGCCACGCAACCGCTCCAGCATCCCGCGGTGCCGGCTGTCGACGAGATGCTCCTCGGTCAGCTCCAGCCACAACCGGTGCGGCGCCAGCCCGCTCCGGGCGAGCACGGCCTGAACGTCGCGGTCGAGGTCGGTCCGCGCCAGCTGCCGGGCGGAGAGGTTCACCGAGACGAACGGCTCGGTCGGGTCCACGCTGCTCAGCTCGACGATGTCGGAGACGGCGCGGTTGAGCACCCAGCGGGTCACCGGGAGGTCGAGGTCGCTGTCGATGATCACCGGCAGGAACTCCGCCGGCAGCAGCAACCCACGGGTCGGGTGTTCCCAGCGGAGCAGGGCTTCGTAGCCGACGGTCGCCCCGTCGTGCAGCGAGACGATCGGCTGGTAGTGCAACCGGAGCTGCCCCGCCTCCAACGCCTCCACGAGCTGCGCCCGCAGCTCCATCTGGCTGACCGAGCGCTGCCGCATCTCCTCGTCGAACATCTCGTGGCAGCCGCGACCCGCCGCCTTGGCCCGGTACAGCGCCGCATCGGCCTCCGCCGACCAGCTCGTCAGCCGTGGAGTGCCCGTCGCTCACCGTGCACCCGAGGGACGCCGACGGCAGGAGCGTGAGGTCCCCGATGTCGACCGGGACCCGGACCGCGCGACGCAGGCGCTCGACCGTCGCGTCCGCGTCGTCGGCGGATTGCAGGCCCTCGCAGACGACGACGAACTCGTCGCCGCCGAGCCGCCCGGCGGTGTCGGCCCCACGCAGCGCGTCCCGGAGCGCCGCCGCTACCTGGACGAGCAGGTGGTCCCCCGCAGGATGGCCGTGGCTGTCGTTGACGAGCTTGAAGTGGTCGATGTCGACGACCATCACCGCGACGTACCCGCCGTCGCGGCGGCAGCGCGCGAGCGCCTGGTCGATCCGGTCGAAGATGAGCGTCCGGTTGGGCAGCCCGGTCAGGGAGTCGTGCAGGGCGAGGTGCCGCAGCTGCTCGTCGGCCGCGCGCGCCTCGGTGATGTCCTCCACCACGGCGAGCACGCGTGCGGTCTCGCCCTCGCCGATCCGCGTCAGGCTGAGCCGGCCCCAGCGCTCGGTGCCGTCGGAGTGCAGGTAGCGCTTCTCCAGCCGGACGACGTGTCCCTCGCCGTCCCGGATCTGCTGGGAGAGCAGCGTTGTGCGGTCCTGCTCGTCCGGATGGGCGAAGTCGATCATCTGCCGCCCGAGCAGCTCGCCCTCGTCGCGCCCGAGGAACTCGCAGAACGCACGGTTGACCCGCTCGAAGCGGCTGCTGGGGTCGAACATCGCCTTGCCGACCGGCGAGCCGTCGAAGATCCGCCGGAGCATCTGCTCGCTGTTCGCGATCGAGCTCGTGCGTGCGGGCGTGGTCGATCGCGATCGACGCCTGCACCGCGAACGCCTCGAGCATCGCTCGCTGCCCGGGGCCCGGCAGGGTCCCGTCGGTCGGGTCGTCGACGCTGAGGACGCCGAGCAGCTGCCCGTCCTTGTCGACCAGGGGGGCGAACAGCGCGTCCTGCGGGTGCCAGCGGACCTCGTCCCCGGCAGCCGCGGAGATGGCGGGGGGGACGTAGAAGTGCATGTCGGCGGCACCGTCGGGAAGCCCGACCTCGTGGCTCAGGAACCGCAGCTCGCCCCACGGTGCGGCCGCGGCCAACATCTCCTGCCATGACGACAGCGGGGCGCGCGTGCCCTGCAGCGCGGCCCGGACCTCGTCGCTGCCCGCGACCGCGACGACGTGGAGGTCTCCGTCCGGGGCGAGGATGTTGACCACCGCGGCGTGGAAGCCCAGGGACTCGACCACGGCACGCGCCACGGCGTCGAGGGTCTCGTCGAGGGCGAGGCTGGAGCCGACCGTGCGCGCGACCGCGGCGAGCCGGCAGGCGGCCGCCGCGGCGTGCGTGTCCTGGTCCACCAGCTCTCCCGCCGACTTTGGACTATCCCGTCCCTTATCGGCCGACGATGCACCTGGCCGTATGACCCGTTGGGACTAGCCCCCCGCGCTGATCTTCGCCGCTGTGACCAATTCTTGGCGCGACACGCCGTCCTGGTGGTCACAGCGGCGAAGATCAGCCCGGCCTGAGATCAGCCCGGCCTGAGATCAGCGCGGGCTGGGATCAGGCGCCGGACGTCGTGCGGTAGGCGTCGTACACGCCCTCGACCCCGCGCACCAGCCGGAGCAGGTGGCCGAGGTGCTTCGGGTCGCCCATCTCGAAGGTGAACCGGGACACCGCTACGCGGTCGCGCGAGGTCGCCACCGACGCCGAGAGGATGTTGACGTGCGCGTCGGACAGGACGCGGGTCACGTCGGAAAGCAGCCGGGTGCGGTCGAGCGCCTCGACCTGGATGGCGACGAGGAAGACCGAGCCGGAGCTGGGCGCCCACTCGACGTCGACCAGCCGCTCCGGCTGGGTGGACAGGTGCTGCACGTTGGTGCAGTCGGCCCGGTGCACCGAGACGCCGCTGCCGCGCGTGACGAAGCCGAGGATGTCGTCGCCGGGCACCGGCGTGCAGCAGCGCGCGAGCTTGGCCCACACGTCCGGTGCGCCCTTGACGACGACTCCCGGAGAACCCGAGGGGCGGGCCCGCGGCCGGCCCCGGGTCGGCACCGCGGTCTCGGCGAGATCCTCGACGGCGCCCTCCGGCCCGCCGAGGGCCTGGACCAGCCGCTGTACGACGGAGTGCGCGGAGACATGTCCTTCGCCCACGGCGGCGTAGAGGGCGGACACGTCGGTGTAGCGCATGTCCCGCGCCAGGGTGACGAGGGCGTCGCCGCCGAACAGGCGCTGCAGGGGCAGTCCCTGCTTGCGCATCATCCGGCTGATGCCCTCCTTGCCCTCCTCGATCGCGTCCTCGCGTCGCTCCCGGGCGAAGTGCTGGCGGATCTTGTTGCGGGCGCGGGGCGACTTGACGAAGCCGAGCCAGTCGCGGCTGGGTCCGGCCGCCTCGGACTTCGACGTGAAGATCTCGACGACATCGCCGTTGTCGAGCGTCGACTCGAGCGGGACGAGCCGGCCGTTGACCCGCGCGCCGATGCAGCGGTGGCCGACCTCGGTGTGCACGGCGTAGGCGAAGTCGACCGGCGTCGAGTCGGCGGGCAGCGCGATCACGTCACCGTCCGGCGTGAACACGAACACTTCCTGCGCACGCAGGTCGAACCGGAGCGAGTCGAGGAACTCCCCCGGGTCCTGCGTCTCCCGCTGCCAGTCGACGAGCTGGCGCAGCCAGGTCATGTCCTGGTTGCCGGCGTTCTGCTCCTTGTACTTCCAGTGCGCGGCGATGCCGTACTCGGCCTGCCGGTGCATCTTGTTGGTGCGGATCTGCACCTCGACGGGCTTGCCCTCCGGCCCGATGACCGTCGTGTGCAGCGACTGGTACATGTTGAACTTGGGCATCGCGATGTAGTCCTTGAACCGCCCGGGCACGGGTGACCACATCGTGTGGATGACGCCGAGGGCGGCGTAGCAGTCGCGCTCGCTCTCGACGAGGACGCGCAGGCCGACGAGGTCGTAGATGTCGGTGAAGTCGCGACCGCGCACGATCATCTTCTGATAGATCGAGTAGTAGTGCTTCGGCCGTCCGGTGACCGTCGTCTTCAGCTTGGAGTTGCGCAGCTCCGCGGTGACCGCTTCGGTCACCGTCGCCAGGAACGTGTCGCGGGACGGGGCGCGCTCGGCGACGAGGCGCACGATCTCGTCGTACCGCTTCGGATAGAGCGTGGCGAACGACAGGTCCTCGAGCTCCCACTTGATCGTGTTCATGCCGAGGCGATGGGCGAGCGGCGCGTAGATCTCCAGGGTCTGTTTCGCGGTGCGCTGCTGCTTGTCCGGCGGCAGCCAGCTCAGGGTCCGGACGTTGTGCAACCGGTCGGCGAGCTTGAGGATCAGGACCTTGGGGTCCCGAGCCATCGCGACGACCATCTTGCGGATCGTCTCGGCCTCGGCGGACTCGCCGTACTTGACCTTGTCGAGCTTGGTGACGCCGTCGACGAGCATCGCGACTTCTTCGCCGAAGTCGCGGCGCAGGTCGCCGAGGGCGACGGCGGTGTCCTCGACCGTGTCGTGCAGGAGCGCCGCGCAGATCGTCGGTTCCTCCATGCCGAGCTCGGCGACGATGGTCGCGACCGCCAGCGGGTGGGTGATGTAGGGGTCGCCGCTGCGGCGGAACTGGCCGCGGTGCGCGCGATCGGCGACCTCGAAGGCCCGCTGCACCATGCGGACGTCGGCCTTGGGGTGGTTGCTCCGCAGCGTCTTCAGCAGCGGCTCGAGCACGGGCGGGGTGGTGCCGGTCTTCGCTCCCCCGCCGAGCCGGGCGAGGCGGGCCCGGACCCTCGCCCCGGGCGGCGGTGCCGGCCCGAGGACCGGGTCGGGGCGCTCGGCCTCGGCCGGGGCGGCGGGCGCGTCCTCGCGCGACGAGTCGACGGTGGCCGTGGTCCGGCCATCGACCGTCACCGGTACGACGTCCTCACCCACACGCGCTCCCCGCTGCCTGGCGTCCACCGAGTCTAACGGCGGAAGACCAAACGCCGGTCCCGCTGCGAGGAATCAGTAGGTGAGCAGCGAGTGCAGCTCCAGGTCGCGGAGGCGCTCGCGACCGCCGAGGAAACCCAGCTCGAGCAGCACGCTGGCACCCGCGACCGTCGCGCCTGCCTGGCCCACCAGGTCGGCGGCCGCGGCGACGGTCCCCCCGGTGGCGAGGACGTCGTCGACGATGAGCACGCGCTCGCCGGGCTCGAGGGCGTCCCGGTGGACCTCGAGGACCGCCTCGCCGTACTCGAGCGCGTAGGCGGCGTGGAAGGTCGCGCTGGGGAGCTTGCCCTGCTTGCGCATCGGCACGAAACCGGCGCCGAAGTGGTAGGCGACCGGCGCCGCGATGATGAACCCCCGGGCCTCGATGCCGACCACCTTGTCGATGGTCCCCCGTCCGTGCTGGGCCACGATCGCGTCGACCACCCCGGCGAACGCCACGTGGTCGGCGAGCAGCGGTGCGATGTCCTTGAAGACGACCCCGGCGCGGGGGTAGTCGGGGATGTCACGAACCCGCTGCCGCAGCAGCGCCGGAAGGTCGAGGGTCACCGGCGGCGACGCGACCGGCCGCCCCGGCCGCCCCGGCCACCACGGCCGCCCTTGCGCTGGCCGGTCGGGCGGCTGCCGGGCCGTGGGCCGGACACGGGAGCCCGCGGCTCCCGCTGCGGCTCCTGGGGAGCGTCCTGCTCCTGCGCCGCGGCGGGTTCCGGCCCGCGGTCGTCGAGGACCACGGTGGGCGTGCGCGCCGCCGCGGCTTCCCGCCCGCCCCCGGCCGGCGCGGCGGCGGCGGCCGCGGGCGGCGCGCCGTCCTTCGACTGCCGGGCCGCGACCCGGCGGGTGAGCTGCTGGAAGGCCGGCTCCCGCTCCTTCATCTCGGTGACCAGCGGGGTGGCGATGAAGATGGAGGAGTAGGCGCCGGCGGCCAGACCGATGAGCAGGGCAAGGGCCAGGTCCTTGAGCGAGCCCGCACCGAGGAGGCCGGCACCGATGACGAGCAGCCCGGCCACCGGGAGCAGCGCGATCACGGAGGTGTTGATGGACCGGACCAGCGTCTGGTTGACCGCGAGGTTGGCCGCCTGGGTGTAGGTCATCCGACTCCCGCCGGCGAGACCCATCGTGTTCTCCCGGACCTTGTCGAACACGACGACGGTGTCGTAGAGGGAGTACCCGAGGATCGTCAGCAGCGCGATGACGGTCGACGGGCTCACCTCGAACCCGACGAGGGAGTAGACGCCGGCGGTGATGAGCAGGTCGTGCAGCAGCGCAATGATGGCCGCCATGGCCATCTTCCACTCGAACCGGAAGGACAGGTAGATGATGACGGCGATGAGGAAGACGATCAGGCCGGTGATGGCCTTCTTGGTGATCTGACCGCCCCAGGTCGACCCGACGGACTGGACGTCGATGTCGGCCCGGCTGATCCCGATGTCCTTGGCGATCTCGTTCTGGACGACGGCCACCTGGTCGTTCGACGACGACTGGGGCAGTGATTTCGTCTCCACCCGGAACCTGCTGGCCCCGCCACCACCGGTGGTCTGCGCCACCTCCGGTGTCACCCCGACCTTCGCGAACGCGTCGCGGACGTCCTGGAGGCTGTGCCCGTTCTGCGGGAACTGGAAGACGTCCCCGCCCTTGAAGTCGATCGAGGGGTTGAGCCCGATGATGGCGAGGCTCAGGACGCTGACGAGGCTGAGCAGCAGGGACAGCCCGTACCAGCGCCACCGCTTGCCCATGAAGTCGTAGGAGGTCTCACCCGTGTAGAGCCGGGTGGCGAGGGAGTCGTTGCTCATGTCAGGCCTCCCTCGGCTCGAGCTGTCTGGTTCGGCGGTCACCCGCAAGTCCGGTCCAGCGCGCGCCCGTGTCGAACCCGGGGATCCGGGCCATCACGGTGAGCAGCGGCTTGGTGAACAGGAACACGATGAACAGGTCGGAGAGCGTCGACAGGCCCAGGGTGAAGGCGAACCCGCGGACGTCGCCGATGGAGACGACGTACAGCACGACCGACGCGAGCAGTGACACCGCGTCGGCGGAGATGATCGTCCGCCGGGCGCGCGGCCAGCCGCGCTCGACCGCGCTGCGCAGCCGTCTGCCCTCCCGGATCTCGTCGCGTAGTCGTTCGAAGAAGACGACGAAGGAGTCGGCGGTGATGCCGACCGCGACGATGAAGCCGGCGATGCCCGGGAGCGACAGCGTGTAGCCGAGCGCGGAGTGCCCGAGCAGGGTCGTGGCGGCGTAGAGGAGCAGGCCGGACAGCGCCAGGCTGGCGATGGTCACGAGCCCCAGCGCGCGGTAGTAGAGCAGCGAGAACAGGATCACACCGCCCAGGCCGATCGCGCCGGCGATGAGGCCGCCGCGCAGCTGGTCGGAGCCCAGCGACGCCGACACCGACTGCACCGAGGCCTTCTCCAGCTTCAGCGGCAGCGCACCGAACTTCAGGACGTTGGCGAGGGTCTTCGCCTCCTCCTGGGTGAACTGGCCGGTGATCTGCGTCTGGCCGCCGGCGATGCCGTCGACCTGGCTGCTCGGTGCGGACCGGACCACACCGTCGAGGGTGATGGCGATCGAGTTGCAGCCCGTCTTCAGGTTGACGGTCTGGCAGGTCGCGAAGCTCTGGCTCGGGTCGGCCTCGTAGGCCTTCTTGGTGAGGTTGAACCAGTCGGTCTTGCCCTGGCCCTTGAAGTTGACCTCGACCAGCCACTGGTTCGTCGTCGGGTCGACGACGGCGTTGGCACTGCCGATCTGGGAGCCCTCGACCGCCGCCGGCGCGAGCAGGTACTTGACCGTGCCGTCGTCGCTGCACGCGACGATGTAGTCCTCGGGGGTGTCGACGCCGAGTGTCGGCGAGTTCTTGTTGGCCCCCGTCACGCAGTCGTAGGTGTTGAACACCTTCTGGACCTCGTTGACGTCCTTCGACGCCGCCCCGGGCACCGGCTTGCTGGCGCCGCTCGTGCCCGGCGACGGCGTGCCGGACGGGCTGGGCGACGGCGAGCTGCTCACCGACGTGCCCGGCGAGGTCGTGGGCGTGGGCGTCGGTGTCGTGGAGGCGGCCAGGAGGGCGGCGGGCACGATGTCGCCGGAGCTCTTGCGGGTCTTGCCGGCCTTGCCCGACGGCGACGGCGTGACCTCGGGGCTGTTCTCCGGCGAGGGCGCGGTCGTGGCCTTCGGGACGGTGCCGTCACGGACGCCGAGCACCTGGCGGAAGCGCAGCAGCGCGGTCTGGTCGAGCGCGGTCAGCTGGCTGCGGTTGGCACCCGGCGCGGACACGATGATGGTGTTGTTGCCCTGCGTGTTGATCTGCGCCCCGCCCACGCCGGCCGCGTCGACCCGCTGGCGGATGATGTTGACGGCCTGGTTGAGCGCGCCCTGGGTCACGCCGGTCCCGCTGCGCAGCGGCGTCGCGGTGAGGATGACCTGGGTGCCGCCGCGCAGGTCGAGCCCGAGCTTGGGCGTCATCGAGGGCCCCAGGAACAGGCCGACGTAGAGCGCGATCAGGAGGACGGCGACGACGCCGAGCGCGCGCCCGGGTCGTGGGTGAGCCGCTGGTGCCACTGTGGGTCGCTTCCCTTTCTGGTACGACGGGGCCGGGGCCGGCGCCGTCGTTCGGTGGACTACGTGTCCGACGGATCAGGTTTCGACTGGTCCGGGATCGACTCCTCGGGCGCCGGCACCTCGAACGGGCTGTTCACGCGGGCGATCGCCGCCTTCAGGTAGCGGCTGTGGACGCCGGGAGCGACCTCGAGGGTCACCGCGTCGTCGTCGACCTCGACCACGGTCGCGATGAGCCCCGCGGTCGTCGTCACCTCGACGCCCGGCTCCACGTTGCCGCGGATCTCGGCCGCCTTCCGCTGGCGGTTGCGCGCCGGGCGGACGAGCAGCAGGTAACCGACGGCCACGATGAGCAGCAGGGGCAGGAAGGACAGCAGACCACCCCCGCTGCTGGTGCTTCCGGTGCTGGCGGCCAGGGTGGACACGACGTCGCTGGTGAACGGCACCCGGCGAGTCTAGGGTGAGTCGCCCGGATCGCGGGCGTCAGTCGAGGTCGGCGGGGTCGAACAGCGCCGGGTCCGCAGCGCCTGGCGTGGGCGGGCGCAGCCCCAGGTGCCGCCATGCGGCGGCGGTCGCAACCCGCCCGCGGGGGGTCCGGGCGAGCAGCCCCACGCGGACGAGGAACGGCTCGGCGACGGTCTCCACCGTCTCGGGCTCCTCGGCCACGGCCACGGCCAGCGTGGTCAGGCCCACCGGCCCCCCACCGAAGCGGCGGAGCAGCGCGTCGAGCACCGCCCGGTCGAGTCGGTCGAGGCCCAGCTCGTCGACCTCGTAGACCTCGAGAGCGGCCCGGGCCACGGTCCGGTCGACCACCCCGTCGGCCCGCACCTCCGCGTAGTCGCGCACCCGGCGCAGCAGCCGGTTGGCGATCCGGGGCGTCCCGCGGGCCCGGTGGGAGATCTCCGCGGCGCCGTCCGCGCGCAGGTGCACCCCCAGCAGGGTCGAGCTGCGCGACAGCACCCGCTCCAGCTCGTCCGGCGAGTAGAAGTCGAGGTGCGCGACGAACCCGAACCGGTCGCGCAGCGGCCCGGGCAGCAACCCGGCCCGGGTGGTGGCGCCGACCAGCGTGAACGGCGCGACGTCGAGCGGGATCGCGGTGGCGCCGGGGCCCTTGCCGACGACGACGTCGACGCGGAAGTCCTCCATCGCCATGTAGAGCATCTCCTCGGCCGGGCGCGCCATCCGGTGGATCTCGTCGAGGAAGAGCACCTCGCCCTCGGACAGCGTGGTCAGCAGCGCGGCGAGGTCGCCCGCCCGCTCGATCGCGGGGCCGGAGGTGACCCGCAGCGGTGCGCCGAGCTCGGCTGGCGATGATCATGGCGAGCGTGGTCTTGCCGAGCCCGGGCGAGCCCGACAGCAGGACGTGGTCCGGCGGCCGGCCGCGCCGGGAGGCCGCGTCGAGCACCAGCGAGAGCTGCTCCCGAACGCGTTCCTGGCCGACGAACTCGCCGAGCCGCTTGGGCCGCAACGCCGCCTCGACGAGGGTGTCGTCGTCGCCGGCGTACGGCGAGATCACCGCCGTCGCGTCATGCCCGGCTCAGCAGCCGCAGGCTCGTCTTGAGCAGGGCGGCGACGTCCGGCGTGTCACCGAGGGCGACCGCGGCCTCCGCCTCCGGACCGACGGCGGCGAGTGCCTCGTCGACCTCGCGCGGGCTCCAGCCGAGCCCGCTGAGCGCGGACCGCAGCTGCTCGCGCCAGGCGCCGACGCCCGGCCGCCCGCCGGCAGCCGGCACCGCCGGGCCGGCGGCCACGCCGAGCTTGTCCTTGAGCTCGAGCACGAGCCGCTGGGCGCCCTTCTTGCCCACCCCGGGGACCAGCGTGAGCGCACCCACGTCGTCGCCGGCGACCGCCGACCGCACCGCGGCCGGGCTGTGCACGGCGAGCACCGCCTGCGCCAACCGCGGCCCGACACCGGTCACGGACTGGAGGATCTCGAAGACCGCCCGCTCGTCGTCGGTGGCGAACCCGAAGAGGGTGAGCGAGTCCTCGCGGACGACCAGGCTGGTCGCGAGCCGGGCCGGCTCCCCCGGCCGCAGCGTGGACAGCGTCGCCGGCGTGCACTGGACGGCGATGCCGACGCCGCCCACCTCGACGACCGCGCCCTCGGCTCCGACCGCGGCCACCGTCCCGGCCAGGCTCGCGATCATCGCACCGTCACCGCCCGCATCCGCGCCTCCTCGACCTTCTGCTGCATCCCGCCGCGCCAGACCTGGCAGATGGCCAGCGCCAGCGCGTCGGCGGTGTCGGCCGGGCTCGGCGGTGCGGCGAGCCGGAGCAGCCGGGTCACCATCGCCCCCACCTGCGCCTTGTCGGCCCGCCCGTTGCCGGTCACCGCCGCCTTGACCTCGCTCGGCGTGTGCAGGGCGACCGGGATGCCCGCCCGGGCCGCCGCCGTGATCGCCACCGCGGCCGCCTGCGCCGTACCCATGACGGTCCGGACGTTGTGCTGGGAGAAGACGCGCTCGACCGCGACGACGTCGGGGGCGTGCCGGGCGATCCACCCCTCGACCTGCCGCTCGAGCGCCAGCAGCCGCTGCGCGACGTCGTCGGCCGCGGGAGTCCGCACGACGTCGTAGCCGACCGCGACGAGCTGCCGCCCGGCGACGCCGTCGACGACACCGAGGCCGCACCGGGTCAGCCCCGGGTCGACGCCGAGCACGCGCACCCCACCCACTCCTCTCCGAACACCTGTTCGGAGACTAGGCGGCGAGCGGCGCCGGGCGCCGGAGCGACACGCCGCCCCGGCCGACGGGGTCAGCCGGCGACGGAGTCCAGCACCTCGTCGGAGACGTCGAAGTTGGCCCACACGTTCTGGACGTCGTCGGAGTCCTCGAGCGCGTCGACGAGGCGCAGCACCTTGCGGCCGGTCTCGTCGTCGAGCGGCACCGACACCGACGGCAGGAACGACATGTCGGCCGACTCCACCGGGATCGACGCCGCCTCGAGGGCGACGCGCACCGCGTGGGTGTCGGTCGCCTCGCAGATCACCTCGAAGGCCTCACCGAGGTCGTTGACCTCCTCCGCGCCCGCCTCGAGCACCGCGCCGAGCACGTCGTCCTCCGCGACCGGGGAGCCGCCCTCGGGCTCCTTGGGCACCAGCACCACACCCTTGCGGGTGAACAGGTAGGCCACCGAGCCCGGGTCGGCGAGCGAGCCGCCGTTGCGGGTGAAGGCCGTCCGCACCTCCGACGCCGCCCGGTTGCGGTTGTCGGTCAGGCACTCGACGAGGACGGCGACGCCTCCGGGGGCGTAGCCCTCGTAGGTGATCGACTCGTAGTCGGCGCCGCCGGCGTCGAGCCCCGCCCCCCGTCGTACGGCGCGGTCGATGTTGTCGTTGGGGACCGAGCTGCCCTTCGCCTTCTGGATCGCGTCGGCGAGCGTCGGGTTGCCGGCCGGGTCGCCGCCGCCGGTGCGCGCGGCGACCTCGACGTTCTTGATGAGCTTGGCGAACAGCTTGCCGCGCCTCGCGTCGACGACCGCCTTCTTGTGCTTGGTCGTCGCCCACTTGGAATGGCCGCTCACGTCCGCCTCCCCGATCGCCGCCCGCCAAGGGCGCCGGCTGCGCCGGCTCTCATCAGTGCTGCTCCCTCACCATCGACACGAAGAGTGCGTGCACCCGGGCGTCTCCCGTCAGCTCGGGATGGAACGCCGTCGCCAGCAGTGGCCCCTGCCTGACGGCGACGATCCTACCGGCGGCAGGTCCGTCGGCGACGTGCGCCGAGCACCTGCACCGACGCCCCGGCCTCCTCCACCCACGGGGCCCGGATGAACACCGCATGCACCGGCTCGGCGAGCCCGCTGACGTCGAGGTCCGTCTCGAACGAGTCGACCTGGCGCCCGAAGGCGTTGCGCCGGACCGTCGCGTCGAGGCCGCCGATCCCGACCTGGTCGGGTGTCCCGTCCAGGACCCGGTCGGCGAGCAGGATCATCCCGGCGCACGAGCCGAACGCCGGCATCCCCTCGCGCACCCGCTTCTGCAGCGGCTCGAGCAGGTCGAAACGCACGAGCAGCTTGCCGATCGTCGTCGACTCCCCGCCCGGGATGACGACGGCCTCGACGGTGTCGAGCTCCTCGGGCCGCCGGACCCGCGCCGGCTCGGCCCCGACGGCGGACAGGGCGGCGAGATGCTCGCGAACGTCGCCCTGCAGGGCGAGCACCCCCACACGTCGCGGGCGCACTCATCCGGCTGCCGTCACCAGCCGCGCGCTGCGTTCCGGCGTGGCCGGTCACCAGCCACGCTGGGCGAGCCGGTGGTCGACCGGCAGCGAGTCGACGGTGATGCCGACCATGGCCTCGCCGAGCCCGCGCGAGACCTTCGCGACGACGTCCGGGTCGTCGTACATCGTCGTCGCCTCGACGATCGCCCGGGCCCGCTTCGCGGGGTTGCCCGACTTGAAGATGCCGCTGCCGACGAAGACCCCGTCCGCGCCCAGCTGCATCATCATCGCCGCGTCGGCCGGCGTCGCGATGCCACCGGCGGTGAACAGCACGACCGGGAGCGTCCCTGTCTCGGCCACCTCACGGACCAGCTCGTACGGCGCCTGCAGCTCCTTGGCGGCGACGTAGAGCTCGTCCGCCGCTCAGCGACGACAGCCGCCGCAGCTCACCGCGGATCGCGCGGATGTGGGTGACGGCGTTGGAGACGTCGCCGGTCCCCGCCTCGCCCTTCGAGCGGATCATCGCGGCGCCTTCGGCGAGCCGCCGCAGCGCCTCGCCGAGGTTCGTCGCGCCGCAGACGAAGGGCACCGTGAACTGCCACTTGTCGATGTGGTGGGCGTAGTCGGCCGGCGTCAGGACCTCCGACTCGTCGATGTAGTCGACGCCCAGCGACTGCAGCACCTGCGCCTCGACGAAGTGGCCGATCCGCGCCTTGGCCATCACGGGGATCGACACGGCCGCGACGATGCCCTCGATCATGTCCGGGTCGCTCATGCGCGCGACGCCGCCCTGCGCGCGGATGTCAGCGGGCACGCGCTCGAGCGCCATGACGGCCACGGCCCCGGCGTCCTCGGCGATCTTCGCCTGGTCCGGCGTGACGACGTCCATGATGACGCCGCCCTTGAGCATCTCCGCCATCCCGCGCTTGACGCGCGCCGTCCCCGTCGTGCTGCTGCCCGCTTTGGTGCTCACGGCTCAATCGTACGGCGCGACCGCCACGGCCACATCTGCAATTGCGACTGCCGCGTCGTCGATCTCGAAGTACGACGGCAACGGAGCCCGGCCGGCGAGGTGCAGCAGCCGGACGATCCAGCGGCGCCGGACGACCAGGGCGTCGCGGACGGCGTCGTTGTGGAACCGGCGGGCGAACGACACCCGGGTCACCGCGTCGGCCACCTCGGCCATCGGCCGGGAGCCGGCGGGCAGCGTGCGCGCCGCCTCCTGCAGGGCGCGCGACAGCGCGCTCTCGGCCGACTCGCGGGCCACGCCGAGCCCCCGCATCGTCACGGCCAGGGCGGCCGCCTCGCCGAGCGCGCCGCCGGCCGGTCGCGATGCGCCGGCCGTGGTCGCGATCCGGCGGGCCACCTCGGCGCGCACCCGTAGCTGCGTGTCGAGGGCCGCCGCCGCCGCGTCGACCCGGGCGTGCAACCGGTCGAGTCGCTGCGCCGCCCAGCTGGCATAGGAGGCAACCGCGACCACGACGATCGACAGGGCCGCGATCCAGGTCACCCGTCGACGTTACTGATCCCGGAGGAAGTCGGCATCGGCTTCCGCGGGTTCCTCGTCCTCGACGACCCGCTCCCCCGATGCCGCAATGGCGGTCTCGTAGACGCGCACGATCTCGGCGGCGACGACCGACCAGTCGTAGCGCGCGACGACGGAGCGTCCCTGACGGCGCAGCGCGTCCCGCCGGGAGGACGAGTCGAGCAGGACGCCGATCGCGTGCGCGAGCGACTCCGGGTCACCGACGGTGGCGAGCATGCCGGCGCTCGGCCCGTCCGTCTCCAGCACCCGGCGGAACGCGTCGAGGTCACTCGCCACGATCGGGGTGCCGGCGGCCATCGCTTCGAGCAGGATGATGCCGAAGCTCTCCCCTCCGGTGTTGGGGGCGGCGAAGACGTCGACGGACCGGTACACGCGCGCCTTGGTGTCCTCGTCCACCTGGCCGAGCAGCACGACGCGCTCGTCGACGTCGTCCTCCAGGTCGCCGGGTCCGGTGACGAGCAGCCGGAGCCCGGGGCGCTGCTTCCAGAGGTAGGGCATCGCCTGGAGCAGCACGGCCAGCCCCTTGCGCGGCTCGTCGATGCGGCCGACGAAGCCGACCGCGCCCTCGGGGCCGGGCCAGCCGGGCAGCGGCGGCGCGTCGGCGTAGTGGGCGACGTGCACGCCGTTCGGGACCACGGCGGCGTCGCCGCCGAGGTGCTCGACGATGGTCTTGCGCGCGGCCGGTGACACGGCGATCCGGCCGCCGATCTTCTCGATCTGCACCTGCAACGGGCTCTGGAGCATCGCGAGGATCCGCGAGCGAGGGTTGGCGGCATGGAAGGTCGCGACGATGGGGCCGCGCGCGTTCATCAGCGCGAGCAACGACAGCGACAGCGTCTCCGGCGAGTGCAGGTGCAGCACGTCGAACTCGCCGTCGCGCAGCCAGCGGCGGACCCGCCCCGCGCTGACCGGGCCGAAGATCAGCCGGGAGACCGAGCCGTTGAACGGCACCGGCACGCTGCGCCCGGCGCGGGTCACCCACGATGGCAGCGGGACGTCGTCGTCGTCCACGGGGCTGATGACGGACACGTCGTGGCCCGAGCCCGATGAGCGTCTCGGCGAGGTCGCGGATGTGCGCGACGACGCCCCCCGGGACGTCCCAGGGGTACGGCGAGACCAGCCCGACCCGCACGTCACACGCCCGCTGCCGCCGGCAACCGGCGGGTGTCGAGGTCGGCGATCCAGACCCGCTGCAGCATGTGCCAGTCCTGCGGGTGCTCGGCGATCCCGTCGGCGAAGGCGTTCGCGACCTGCTGGGTCATGCGGCGCACCTTCTCCCGGCGGCTGCCGGCCGCGGGCACCGTCACCTGCTCGTGGATCCGCGCGTGCCACGTCCGCCGGTCGCGGTAGGAGAGCGTGACCGGGAGCAGCGCCGCGCCGGTGTCGTGCGCGAGGGCCGAGGGACCGGCGGGCATCCGGGCGGGCTGCGCCGAAGAAGTCGACCTCGACGCCCGGTGGCGGTGAGGTCCCGGTCGCCGAGCAGGCAGAGCGCCCCGCCGGCGCGGAGCCGCTCGGCGAGCAGCTCGTACGGCGGCCGCTCGCCACCGGTGAGCGGGATCACCTCCATGCCGAGCGACTCGCGGAAGGCGACGAACCGGTCGAACAGCGAGCGCGGCTCGAGCCGCTCGGCGACGGTCGTGAACGGGACGCCGGTCGCGGCGAGCCAGGCACCGGCGTGATCCCAGTTCCCCATGTGCGGCAGCACCAGGATCATGCCGCGCCCCGCCGCCACGGCGGCACGCAGCCAGTGCTCGTCCTGCGTGTGCATCCGGGCGACGATCTCCTCGACCGGCATGGACGGCAGCCGGAAGACCTCGCACCAGTAGCGCAGGTAGGACCGCATCGCGAGATGGGTGGTGCGCCGCAGCTCGCGGGGCGACGCACCGGGCCCCAGGACGCGGGACAGGTTCCGCTCCAGCTGCTGCACCCGGCGCCCGTGTCGCATCCAGGCGGCGTCCGCGATCGCGTCGAACTGGCGGCGCGCGGCCCACTCCGGCACGCCGCGGACCGCGCCCCACCCTGCGGCGTAGGCCGAGTCGACCAGCCGGTCCCTCACGGGGCTGTCGGGGCCTCGGTAGGCGCGCCGCGGCTCTGCCGGTGGACGACGACCATCCGCTGCAGCACCGTGACTGTCGTCGCGACGGCGAGCCCCCACAGGGCGGCCTGCCGCAGCTCCGGGACGTCGAACAGGCCGGACAGGCCCGTGAGGCCGAGGATGACGATGAGCCGCTCGGACCGCTCCGCGATGCCGACGTTGCAGGTCATGCCGAGGCGACTCCGCCCGCGCCTTGGCGTACGACGTCACCGCACCCGCGACGAGGACATAGAGCGACACGGCGCACATGGCGAGGCTGTTCCCGTCGCCGGCGTACCAGAGCGCGAGGGCACCGAAAACCGCACCGTCGGCGACCCGGTCGAGCGTGGAGTCGAGGAAGGCGCCCCACCGGCCGCTGCTGCCGCGGACCCGCGCGACGGCGCCGTCGAGCAGGTCGCTGAACACGAACGCCGTGATGACGAGGGTGCCGACGAAGAACTCGCCCCGCGGGTAGAACGCGAGCGCCCCGGCGGAGACGCCGACCGTCCCGACGACGGTCAGCGCGTCGGGGGTGACTCCCATCGCCGCCAGGCGGCGCGCGACGGGGATGACGACCCGGTCGACCTGCGGGCGGGCGTGGATACCGAGCATGTCGCCGCCGAGGATAGCGGCGCCGCGGTCGCGTCTCCCGCTAGTGCGGCTTCGGCTTCTTCGGGGGCTTGTCGGCCGGCGGCGGGGTGTGGTGGCCGGACTGCTTCTTGGGCGGCGGCGGGACGTAGACGGGGATCGTCTGGTCACGCACGATCGACGCCGCGGCGCCGTGGAAGCGCCGTACCGGCTCGCCGCGCAGCGCGCCCTGCATCGTGAGCCTCCAGACGGTCGCCGGCAGGTCGGCGCCGTACACGTGGGGGTAGAACCGGCCCCGGACGCTCAGGTTCGTCAGCGGGTGGCTCGCACCCCCGCGCGGGTCACCGACCCAAACCGAGGTCGCGAGGTCCGGGGTGAAGCCGACTGAACCAGGCAGCGGCGAACGAGTCCGTCGTCCCGGTCTTGCCGGCGGCCGGGCGGCCGATCGACGCGGACGCTCCGGTGCGCGCCGGGTCGGGGCCGTCGATGACGCCACGCAGGATCGAGGTGGTGAGGTCCGCGACGTGGCGGGGCAGCACCCGGCGGCAGTGCGGCCGCTCCTGCAGGACGGTCTCGCCGCCGGCGGCCGAGACCGAGACGACGCCGTGCGGCGCGCAGTACCGGCCACGCGCGCGCCAGCGTGGCGTAGGCCCCGGCCACCTGCAGCGGCGACGTGTCGTCGGAGCCGAGCGTGAACGCCGGCACCTGGGCGGGGGCCTTGCCGGTGCTGATCTCGGTGATGCCCATCTGCTTCGCGAGCCGCCACGGCCGGCAGACGCCGATCTTGTGCTCGAGCTGGGCGAAGTAGGTGTTCACCGACAGCCAGGTGCCGCGGACCAGGCCGAACCGGCCGCCCTCCCCCTCTTCGGCGTTCTTGGGCGCCCAGGACCCGAGAGCGGCGCCGGCGCAGCCGCGGAAGCCGTCCAGGTGCACCTGGTGGGGGGAGTCGAACGTCAGGCTCAGCGGGACGCCCTTCGCGAGCGCGGCGGCCAGCGTGAACATCTTGAACGTCGAGCCGGCCTGGAACCCGCTCTGGCCGCCGGTTGCGAGGTTGACCCGCGTCTGACCCCGCCGGTGCCGGCTGCCGTAGTGCCGGCTGACGGCCATCGCCTCGACGGCCCCGCTGCCCGGGTGCACGCTCGCCGACGCGGCGGCGATGCGGTTGCGCGCGGGAACGGCGTGGACCGCCTTCTCGGCAGCACGCTGCGCCTTGGGGTCGAGGGTCGTGCGGATCACGAGGCCGCGGGTGAGCAGCGCGCGCTCGCGCGCGCCCCGGGTGCGGCCGAGGCGCCTGTCCGCCAGCAGCTCGTCGTGGACGTAGGCGCAGAAGAACGGCGCCGAGCTGCGCTCGCAGCCCGACACCACGTGGGAGGGGTGCAGGCGCGAGCCCCCGGTCGCCGAGGCGCGCGGCGCGATCGGCGCTGACCTCGTGGAGCTCGACCAGCTTCTGGAGGACGACGTCGCGGCGGGCCCGGGCCGCAGCCGGATGGCGGACCGGGTCGTAGGTGCCGGGCGCCTGGACGAGCCCGGCCAGCAGCGCGGCCTGGGCGAGGGTGAGGTCCTTCGCCTGCCGGCTGAAGTAGCGCCGGGCGGCTGCCTCGATGCCGTAGGCGCCGTTGCCGAAGTAGACGAGGTTCAGGTAGCGCTCGAGGATCTGCTCCTTCGACAGGCGCTTCTCGACGCCGATCGCCAGGCGCGCCTCCCGGACCTTGCGGCCGACCGAGTCGTCGGTGGCGGCGTCGTCGCCGGCGGCATAGAGCAGGGCGTTCTTGACGTACTGCTGGGTGAGCGTGCTGCCACCCTGCGCCGGCTGACCGCGCTCGACGTCGGTGACGGCGGCCCGCAACGTCCCGCGGACGTCGATGGCACCGTGGTCGAAGAAGCGGGCGTCCTCGATCGCGACCATCGCCTCCTTCATGACGGGAGCGACCCGCGCGAGAGGGACGGGCACCCGGTACTGGTCGTAGAACCGCGCGACGATGCTGCCGTCGGAGGCGAGCAGCACGCTCGTGCGTGGCGGGGGCGGCACCTTGAGCACGGCCGGCAACCGGTCGAACGTCTCGGTCGCGGCACCGGCGAAGTAGCCCGCGCCCCCGACCAGGGGCAGCGCCAGCATCGCGAACGTGAGACCGGCGGCAACGCTCAGCACGAGCAGCCGGGTCAGCGGGGAGGCACGGCGCATGCCGAGCGACGTACCCCGCTCCCCCGCCGGACATCCGTCCGCCGGGCCTTCGGGCCTCTTGCCCTGCTGCTACCCGCGGGTGGAGAGTCGAAGTCTCGACGACTCCGCACACGAGATGGGGCGAGGTAGCCATGGCAGACAAGGGCACCGCTGGGGCCGCCACCGGCAAAGCACCCACGGCCGACGAGCCGGGCCGGATCAGGAACGTCGTGCTCGTCGGCCATTCCGGAGCGGGAAAGACGACTCTGGTCGAGAGCCTGCTCGCGACGACCGGCACCATCCCCCGTGCCGGCCGGGTCGAGGACGGCACCACCGTCAGCGACTTCGACGAAGCGGAGGTCCGCCAGCAGCGGTCGATCTCCCTGTCGGTGGCTCCGATGGAGTACGACGGCATCAAGGTCAACCTGCTCGACACCCCTGGCTACGCCGACTTCACCGGTGACCTCCGCGCCGGGCTGCGCGCCGCCGACGCGGCGCTGTTCGTGGTCTCCGCCGCAGACGGGATCGACGGCACGACACAGATGATCTGGGACGAGTGCGCGGCGGTCGGCATGCCGCGCGCCGTCGTCATCACCCGGCTCGACTCGCCGCGGGCGGAGTTCGAGGAGACGCTCGCGGCCTGCCAGTCGGCGTTCGGGGACAGCGTCCTCCCCCTCTACCTGCCGCTGCACGGCGAGGAGAACGCGGTCAGCGGGCTCATCGGCCTGCTGTCGAAGCAGATCGTCGACTACTCCTCCGGCGACCGGCAGCAGCGCGACCCCGACCCCGAGCACCTGCCGCTGATCGAGGAGCACCGCAACACCCTCATCGAGGGCATCATCGCCGAGTCCGAGGACGAGACGCTGATGGACCGCTACCTCGGCGGCGAGGACATCGACGTGAAGGTGCTCATCGACGACCTCGAGACCGCGGTGGCGCGCGGCACCTTCTACCCCGTGCTCGCCGCGTGCGCCGGCAGCGGGCTCGGCATGACCGAACTGCTCGAGGTGCTCACCTCGGCGTTCCCGTCGCCACTGGAGCACCCGTTGCTGCCGGTCACCCGGCCGGACGGCTCGCCGGTGGAGCCGCTCACCTGCGACCCCAAGAGCCGGCTCTGCGCCGAGGTCGTGAAGACGACGACCGACCCCTACGTCGGGCGGATCTCCCTCGTCCGCGTCTTCTCCGGGACGCTGCAGCCAGACAGCGTTCTGCACGTGAGCGGCCACGGCCTGGCCGACCGCGGGCACGAGGACCACGACGTCGACGAGAAGGTCGGCGCGCTCTCCTCGCCACTGGGTAAGGCGCAGCGACCGGTGCCGCATGCGATCGCCGGCGACATCGTCGCGATCGCCAAGCTCGCCCGCGCCGAGACGGGCGACACGCTGTCGGCCAAGGACGACCCGCTGCTGGTCGAGGCATGGGACATGCCGGAGCCGCTGCTGCCGGTGGCGATCGCTGCGAAGAGCAAGGCCGACGAGGACAAGCTGTCGACCGGACTGCAGCGCATCGTCGCCGAGGAGCCCACGGTCCGGCTCGAGCGCAACGTCGAAACCCACCAGCTCGTCCTCTGGTGCATGGGCGAAGCGCACGCCGACGTACTCATCGACCGGCTCAAGACCAAGTACGGCGTCGAGGTCGAGCCGGTGCCGCTGCGGGTGCCGCTGCGCGAGACCTTCGCCGGGCAGGCGCAGGGCCACGGCCGGCACGTCAAGCAGTCGGGCGGCCACGGGCAGTTCGCGGTCTGCGACGTGACGTTCGAGCCGCTCCCCTCCGGGTCGGGCTTCGAGTTCAAGGTCAAGATCTACGGCGGGTCGGTGCCGCAGCAGTTCATCCCGTCGGTGGAGAAGGGCGTCCGGGCGCAGATGGAGCACGGGGCCGCCGCCGGCTACCCGGTCGTCGACATCCGCGCGACGCTGACCGACGGCAAGGCCCACTCCGTCGACTCCTCCGACATGGCGTTCCAGATCGCCGGCGGGCTCGCGCTCAAGGACGCGGCGGAGAAGACGCAGGTGCTGCTGCTCGAGCCGGTGCTCGAGGTGTCCGTGCTGGTGCCCGACGACTACGTCGGCGCGGTCATGTCCGACCTGTCGACCCGCCGCGGCCGGGTGACGGGCACCGAGCCGGTCGGCAGCAACGGACGGTCGATGGTCAAGGCGGAGGTGCCGGAGATCGAGGTGACCCGCTACGCCATCGACCTGCGCTCGCTCTCGCACGGGACCGGGGCCTTCACCCGCTCGTACCTGCGCCACGAGCCGATGCCGCAGCACGTCGCCCAGAAGGTGCTCGCCGAGAGCAAGGACGACTAGCCGATGTTGAGTGCAACGCCCCGTGTCGTATGAGCGTGTCAGACGACACGGGGCGTCGCACTCAACCTGGTGGGAGGCGGCAGGCGGGGGTGCCGCCGGGCAGCCGGTAACGGTTGTCCGCCACCAGGCGATAGCCGAGCGCCGCCACCGCGCGCACGCCGGGCAGCAGCAGGAACCACCCCAGCAGCCGCCAGACCCGCCCGGCGCCCACGAGGTACGACGCGACCGCCGCCGCGCCGCCGCTGACCCGGCCCCCGGCATCGACGTACTGGACGGCGGCGGCCGCGGCGCGGTCCACGCCGAGCGCCGCGAGGTCGGCCTGCTGCCAGGCGACGACCGCCGCGCCGGGCGCGATCCGCCGGGCCCAGCCCGCCGAGGTGGTGCAGAAGCCGCAGTCGCCGTCGAAGACCAGCGTCCCGCTGCCCCGGGCCGCGGTCACCGGGCCCACGCGTCCGCGAGCATCCCGCGGGTGTCGGCGAGCAGCTGCGGGAGCACCTTCGTGCTGCCGACGACGGGCATGAAGTTGGTGTCGCCGCCCCAGCGCGGGACGACGTGCTGGTGCAGGTGCTCGGCGATGCCGGCGCCGGCGACGCTTCCCTGGTTCATGCCGATGTTGAACCCCTGCGCGTTGGTCACCTCGCGCAGGACACGCATCGCGTGCTGGGTGAACCCGGCCAGCTCCCGCGTCTCGTCGCCGGTGAGGTCCGTGTAGTCGGCGACGTGCCGGTAGGGCACGACCATGAGGTGCCCGGCGTTGTAGGGGTAGAGGTTGAGGACGGCATAGACCTCGTCGCCGCGCGCGACGACGAGACCCTCGTCGTCAGGCATCGTCGGGATGCCGCAGAAGGCGCAGCCGGCCTTGCCCTCACCCTTGATGTAGGCCATGCGGTGCGGGGTCCACAGGCGGGCAAATGCGTCCGGCTCGCCCACTCCCTGCTGCGACTCGTGCTCGCTGGGCGGGTCGGAAGCCACGTAGCCATCATGGCATCGGGCGCATTCGCCGGGCATGCCTCACCCGGGCAGCGGGAGTGCGGCGAGCTTCGCGCCCAAGGCATCCGCGAGCTGCGCGGCGACCGTCGCGGTCAGGTGCCGGTCGTCGCGGTAGATGATGTCGCCGCCGCTGGTGACGACCGGGCACGGGTCCCCCGGGCAGAGGATGTCGTTGAGGTCGAGGAAGCGCGTCGCTGCAGTCGAACCGCCGCGCTCGAGGTCGTACATGCGCTCGCTGTCGCGCAGGGCGACCGAACGCGGCGTCGAGCACGGCCGCTCGTCCGGGACGTGTTGGGTGAGACAGCGCGGTACGTCGGCCGCCTGCACCGGGGTCGACCGGAGGACGACCACGCGTCGGGCGGTGCGGCTCAGCGCGCGGTCGGTGTTCGTCCAGGCCTGCGCCCACGCGGCCGGGAGGTCACGGCCGGCGATCGGCCCGCCGCCGGGAGCTCCGAACCGACCGGGCATCGTGAGGACGCCGCTGTAGTTGGTGACGAAGACGGTGTCGAGGTCGGCGATGCCGGCGAGCTGCTCGATCACGCTCGCCCGCCAGGTCGTGCACCACGGATAGGTGTCCTGGAACTGCGGCAGCCGCACCGGCAGCTCGACGATCGGGCACGCCGGCTTGGTCCACAGCCAGAGCTTCCAGTGGTTCGCCCGCGCGAGTGCGTCGACGGCCGGGAACATCGCCTCGGCCAGCGAGTCACCGACGAGCGCGACGGATCGGGTCCCGGCCGGATCACCGTAGACGCACGTCATCGACGCCGTCGTCGTGTCGTAGCCGCTGTAGCAGCCCGCGGTTCCGCTCGGCCGGTCGCCGCGCGCCTCGGCCGGTGTCATCCGCAGCCGGACGTGGCCGAGCCGCTGCACGGGGTCCCCCGTGACCGGCGCCTGCGATGACACGGGGGCGAGGTAGGCGAGCACCGGCGAGCGGATCGCCCCGGTCGAGGACGGCAGCAGCAGCACGGTCGCTCCGATCGTCACGGCCATGCCGGCCGCCCCGACCGACAGCGACCGCCGCCGCGGCTGCATCCACGGCGCGAACCGCATCGGGTTCTCGACGGCGTGGTGCCCGATCACGGACAGCGCGACGGCGACCGCCACGGCCGCCGCCGAAACCCATCCGTGGGCCGCGACGAAGGGCTGGTCGGCGTCGGCGTACAGCGTCCCCGCCATGACGAGGCACGGCCAGTGCCAGAGATAGAGGGAGTAGGACAGCCGCCCGCCGTACGTGATCGGGCGCAGCGACAGCACCCGGTCGGCGGCGCCCGGTCCGGGTGCGATGCCGCCGGAGCCGGCGGCGATGACGAGCAGCGTGCCCGCCACCGGCAGCATCGCCGCGTAGCCCGGGAACGCGGTCGACGACCCGAACCACACCGCCGACGCGACGATCCCCGCCATGCCGAGCCACCCCATGACCGCGCGGACGTTCGCCGTCAGGCCGCCCAGCCGCGCCGCGCCGAGCGCGAGCAGCCCGCCGACCGCGAACTCCCACGCGCGGGTGTGGAGCCCGTAGTAGGAGTACGGCGCCGACCGCGGCGTCAGCACGATGCTCGCGACCAGCGACGCGACCCCGATCCCGGCGAGCGCGAGCGCCACGGTGCGCGCCACCGGCCGGCCGTGGCCGACCCGTCGCCGCGTCACGACGTAGAGCACGGCCGGCCAGACAAAGTAGAACTGCTCCTCGACGCCGAGCGACCAGTAGTGCAGGACCGGGTTGACGCTCGCGTCGGTGCCATAGACGAGCGACGCCCCGGCGAAGTGCCAGTTCGCGGCGTACAAGGCGGCTGCGTCGATGTCGGCCGCGAGCGCGTGCCGGTCGATCGGCGACAGCACGGCGGCGAACGCGACCGCCGTCAGGGTGAGGACGAGCAGCCCCATCGGCAGCAGCCGCCGGGCGCGGCGCGCGTAGAAGCCGGTGAAGGACAGCGTGCCCCGCCGGCCGAGCTCCTCGACGAGCAACCCGGTGATGAGGAAACCGCTGATGACGAAGAACACGTCGACGCCGACGTAGCCCCCGCGCAGCCACGGGACGCCGGCGTGGAAGGCGACGACCAGCGCGACCGCGAGGAACCGCAGGCCCTCGATGTCGGTCCGGTGCCGGCGCGGGTCGTGCGCGGCGCCGCTGGCGTTGCCCACCGCCGGCTCGTCGGCCGTACGCGTCACGAGACCCGCACGGGCCGCGCCGTCCGCGCGGGCAGCGCGGTCACCGCCGCGGCCACCCGCTCCAGCGGGAGGAAGACGGTGAGGCACACCATCTGCGGCAGGAAGCTGATCGTGAGCATGAGCCAGGTGGTGACGTGGAAGAGGAGGAGCCCGCAGGCGCCGAGGGTGCGCCAGCGCTGCCGCACGAACAGCAGCACCGGCGACGACACCTCGAGCAGGAACAGCCCCCACTGCGCCGCCAGGAGGACGAGGGGGTGGTCCAGCAGCGGCCGGGCGAGGTCGGTCCCCCGCCGGACGACCGCCCAGGAGAACGTCGCGCCGGTCACCCAGTGCCAGCCGCCGAACCGCACCTTCGCACAGGCCGACAGGAAGTACGTCGCCACCACCGCGATCTCCACCCAGCGCACCGCCCAGGCGGCCGCGGGGCTGCTCTTCGTCGACCGCCAAGACGCACCGGCCACCGTCGGGAGGACGAGGACCGCGGCGAGGATCGACAGGTGGTCGTGACCGATCTTGCCGTAGCTCATGGCGAGCAGCACCCAGTCGGCATATGCGACTGCGACGGCCCATCCCGCGATCCGTCGGAACCGCCCGGTTGCGGCGGCGAGCGACGCGACGATGATGACGATGCGGAGTGTCTCGGCGAACCACGTCGCCGGCGCCGGATGGTGCAGCAGCCGCAGGATCGTCACCGGCGAGTAGAGATCCGCTGGACCCCGCGTGTGCGCGATGACCTGGCTGGAGCGGACGAACAGGTCCACCGGCACGTACAGGTAGACGAGGGTCCGGAAGACCGCGACCCGGGCGAGAGGTACCGGCCGGAACCACCAGTCGTTCCACGCCCGTGCCACCGCCGCGGTCACCGCGGCACCGTCCAGACGACGAGGTCGCGCCGGAACGACGGCCCCGGGACGCGGTCGCGCAACGGGTAGACGACCTGCCGGATGTAGAGCCGGACGAACTGCGGCTGGTCGGGATGCCGCCGCCGCTGTGCCTCGACCACGGTGTGGAGCAGCTCGGGGTGGGCGCGGATCCGCGACAGCTGGTTCTCGATCTCCGCCCGGCGCATGCCCAGGTCACCGTCCAACGGCACCGGCACCTGGGTGCCGGCCGTCGTGTCCGCCCACATCTGGGTCGAGGCGACCTCGCCGTCCGGGTCGACGTAGAACGCGTACTGCGTCATCGGCCCGAACGGATAGAGGTGGTTGCTCCCGGCGATGCTCCCGTAGGCCAGCAAGCCGAGGAGGACGACGCTGAGCGCCATCCGCCAGCGCCGGGCCCACACGGTCACGAGACGACGATATTGGGGCGCAGCGCTCAGGCGGACAGCGTCTCCGGGTTGAGCGCGTCCGGCTCGACCTGCCGGCTGGCGATGTTGCGCGCCACCTCCCGGATGGCGTCGTCCACCGGCACACCGCGGCGCTCGACGCCGTTGCGATAGCGCACCGACACCGCCTCGGCCTCCACGTCACGTGGCCCGGCGACGAACATGAACGGCACCTTCTGCTGCTGCGCGCGCAGGATCTTCTTCTGCATCCGGTCGTCGGAGTCGTCGACCTCGACGCGCACGCCCTCGCCTCGCAGCCGCTCGGCGATGCGCTCCAGGTAGTCGACGTTCTCGGACCGGATCGGGATGCCGACGACCTGCACGGGCGCCAGCCAGGCCGGGAACGCGCCGGCGTAGTGCTCGGTCAGCACGCCGAAGAACCGTTCGATCGATCCGAAGAGCGCGCGGTGGATCATCACCGGCTGCTGCCGGGAGCCGTCCGCGGCCTGGTACTCGAGCTCGAACCGCTTCGGGGTGTTGAAGTCGACCTGGATCGTCGACATCTGCCAGGTGCGCCCGATCGCGTCACGCGCCTGCACCGAGATCTTGGGCCCGTAGAACGCCGCGCCGCCCGGGTCGGGGACGAGCTCGAGCCCGCTCTCCTGCGCCGCCTCCTGCAGCGCGGCGGTCGCCTCCGCCCAGTCCGCATCCGCACCGGCGAACTTCTCCTTGGTGTCGTCGCGGGTCGACAGCTCGAGATAGAAGTCGGACAGGCCGTAGTCGCTGAGCAGCTCGAGGATGAAGCCGAGGAGGTTCTTGAGCTCGGCGCCCATCTGCTCCTTGGTGCAGTAGATGTGCGAGTCGTCCATGGTCAGTCCCCGGACGCGGGTGAGGCCGTGCACGACGCCGGACTTCTCGTACCGGTAAACGGTGCCGAACTCGAACAGCCGCAGCGGCAGCTCGCGGTAGGACCGCCCGCGCGACCGGAAGATCAGGCAGTGGAACGGGCAGTTCATCGGCTTGAGGTAGTAGCGCGCCCCCTCCATCTCCATCGGGGGGAACATGCCGTCGGCGAACCACTGCAGGTGCCCGCTGGTCTGGAACAGGTGCTCCTTCGTGATGTGCGGCGAGTTGACGAAGGAGTAGCCCGCCTGCTCGTGCCGGTGGCGCGAGTAGTTCTCCATCTCCCGCCGGACGATGCCGCCCTTGGGGTGGAAGACCGCCAGCCCGGAGCCGATCTCGTCCGGAAAGGAGAAGAGGTCGAGATCGGCGCCGATGCGCCGGTGGTCGCGCCGCTCCGCCTCCTCGAGGAAGTGCAGGTGCTCCTGCAGCGCGTCGTCGGACTCCCACGCCGTGCCGTAGATGCGCTGCAGCTGCGGGTTCTTCTCGCTGCCCCGCCAGTACGCCGCCGCCGACCGCATGAGCTTGAACGCCGGGATCTTTCCGGTGGTGGGCAGGTGTGGCCCGCGGCAGAGGTCCTTCCAGACGAGCTCGACGGCGCTGCCCTTGGTGCGCAGGTTGTCGTAGATGGTCAGCTCGCCGCCGCCGACCTCGACGTCCGCGCCTTCGGCCGCGTCGGTGGCGCCCCCCTTGAGGCCGATGAGCTCGAGCTTGTAGGGCTCGGCGGCCAGCTCCTCGCGGGCCTCGTCGTCGGACACCACCCGCCGGGAGAACCGCTGGCGCTCCTTGACGATTTTGCGCATCCGCGCCTCGAGCCGCTCCAGGTCCTCGGGAGTGAACGGCCGCTCCACGTCGAAGTCGTAGTAGAAGCCGTTGGTGGTCGGCGGGCCGATGCCGAGCTTCGCCCCCGGGAACAGGTCCTGCACCGCCTGGGCGAGGACGTGCGCGGTCGAGTGGCGGAGCACCGCACGCCCCTCGTCGCTGTCGATCGGCACCGACTCGACGACGTCGCCGTCCTGCGGGACCCAGGCCAGGTCGCGCAGGGCCTCCTCGTTGGCGCGGGCGACCACGGCGTCGATGCCCAGGCCGTGGAAGACGGTGCCCACCGTCGTACCGGCAGCGACAACATGCGGCGAACCGTCGACGGTCAAGCGGATGTCGGCCATGCCCCGAGGTTATCGACCGACATCAACGCGTTATGCGGCGTCCGGCGACCTGCGGGCCGGCCGGGCAACGACCCGGCGACAGGGAGGTGCATCCCGGCGCCGGACGGGTAAGAGGCGCCCGTGATGTCCTCATCGTCACGTCCTGATCCGACCTCGGCTGCCGGCCAGGAGGTCTCCGCGGACGACAAGACGCAACGGCTGCGCCGCCGTCGCCCGCGGCCCGCGAGCGACACCAGGGTGATGTCGCTCGACGACCTGTTCGAGGTCGCCGCCGGCGAGGAATCTTCGGCCGAGCGCCCGCGACAGGAGCGCAGACCGCGGCCGGAGCACCGATCTCGCCCGGAGCAGCCTGGTCCGGGCCCGGCCGCCCCGCTGCCGGGCCCGATGGCGCTGACGGGCCGGCCGGTGGCCGCAGGCGGCGCCACCGCACCGCGCCGGCCGGGCTCGGCGGCGGCGCTGCACCGGGTCCGCCAGGACTCCGTCGCGATCGCGGGCGGCCTACGCCGCCGGTCGGTGGCGGTCAGCCGCCGGACCGGCCGGGACGCCTCGACGGCGTACCGGCGGGCGGCGACCACCTGCCGGGGCACCGCCCGGCGGCTCGATCACTGGCTCGGGCTCGGGGACAACGCCCTCGTCGTCGCGACGGCCGCCCTGGCCCTCGCCCTCGTCGTCACCGTCGCCCTGCTCTGAGGCCCCCCACGTCGATCATGGAGAAGTTCGGGTTATGAGGGCCGCATAACCCGCACTTCTTCATGATCGCCCCCGTCTCACGGAAGCAGCGCCCCGGCAGCCGAGGATGCCGCCAGTGTGTGGCGTTAGGCCGGATGGAGTAGCGCGGACATGCGGGCGGAAACGTGACGGCCGGGCGCTCGGGAGGACAGACAACGTCGGTGGGCGATACTGGACTTGAACCAGTGACCTCTCGCGTGTGAGGCGAGCGCTCTGACCAACTGAGCTAATCGCCCGAGCGGCGGCCACTCTACCGTCCGGGCCACCCGTCCGGCCCTGTCCGCCGCAGCCTGCTGACCCCGAGAATGCAGGAGAGCGAAGGATCACGGCGAACTACGTTGCGATCACCTATTCGCCGGGTACGTCGTCCACCAGGACGGCGACCGACGAGGCGAAGGACTACGGACGGCGATGAGCACTCGACCCGACTCCGTCACGGCCCAGCTGGAGCTGCGGCTCGTGGTGCCCGGCAGCCCGTCGCTACCCGTGACCGCCGAGTTCGCGTTCGACCACGTCGATCCCTACGCTGTGAAGGTCGCCTTCCACACCGGCGCCACCGACATCGTCGAGTGGACCTTCGCCCGCTCCCTGCTGACCGACGGTGTCACCCACCCTGCCGGCGAAGGCGACGTCCAGGTCTGGCCGTCCCACTCCGGCGGCCGGCCCGTCGTCTGCCTGTCGCTGTCCAGCCCGTCCGGCCGGGCGCTCTTCGAGGTGCCGCTCAGCCAGCTCGTGGAGTTCCTGACCAAGACCTACGCCGTCGTACCGACGGGCAGCGAGAGCGACTTCGTCGACGTCGAGGCCGAGCTGGCGCTGCTCCTGTGGAGCGAGCCCGAGATCTAGGGTACCTACCGTCAGGGACCCGGCAGCGGGGAGCTCAGAACGGCAGTCGACGCCCGGACGGGGTCCGCAGGTCGATCGGCTGCGGGGCAGGCGTCGGCTTGGGGCGCTGGATCTGCACCTGCTTCACGACCGCCTCCCTCGCTTGTCCGTTCAATGCTTGGACTCTCGGGCATTGCGTTCGTTACCTGCATCGGCTTCGCGGGCGAGAACCTGAGCCCGGACGGCCCCCGGGGGTCAACCGATCGGGCAACCGCCCACAACCGTCCGACTGATCGGGTTCGTGCCCAGGTGGGCCACCAGGTCCGCCTCGTGCTCCTCGGCGAGCACCACCAGGTCGCCGCGCGCCCCGGCGCCGAGGTGCCCCATGTCCCCCCGCCGCAGCGCCTGCGCGCCGCCGAGCGTCGCCGCCCGCAGCGCCTCCTCGACGGTCAGCCCCATCGCCAGGCAGGCCAGCTGGACGGCGTAGGGCATCGACTCGCACCACGCCGTGCCCGGGTTGCAGTCGGTCGCGACCGCGAGCTTGACGCCGGCGTCGCGCAGCACGCGCGGCGTGGCCCCACGGCGTCCGGAGTAGAGGCTCACCACGCGGCACGCAGCACGGCGACGACGCCGGCGGCGGCCAGCGCCTGGGCGTCGGCGGCGGTCACGTGCTCGAGGTGGTCGGCGCTCGCGCACCCCAGGTCGGCCGCGAGCAGGGCCGCGCCGGTGGCGCGCGAGCTGCTCGGCGTGGATCCGCAGCCCGAGCCCCGCCGCCCGCGCCGCCGTCAGGATGCGCCGCGCCTCCTCAACGGTGAACGCGCCCTCGTCGCAGAAGACGTCGCACCACTCGCGCGCCCGCGTCGCGCGCCGCGGGCAGCGTCGCGACCACCTCGTCGACGTACTCGCCCGCGGTCGCGGTCGGCCGGCACGACGTGGGCGCCGAGATAGGTCGCCTGCGGCCATCCCGCGCGGTCGGCGCCGGCCACGCGGGCGACGTCGAGCAGGCGCATCTCGTCGGCCGGGGTCGAGCCCGTAGCCGGACTTGACCTCGACCGTGGTCGTGCCCGTGGCGCGCATCCGCCTCCAGGCCCGGGCGGTCGCGGCCGACAGAGCCGTCGAGGGCCGCTGCGCGGGTGGCGGCGACGGTCGTCGCGATGCCGCCGCGGTCGTAGGGCTCCCCGGCAAGCCGCGCCGACGAACTCCGTCGCGCCGCGAGCCCGCCCAGACCACGTGGGTGTGGCAGTCGACGAACCCCGGCAGCACCGCGGCGCCCGCGGCGTCGAGCTCCGGCCCGTCGGTGCCGGCCGCGTCGTGCCGGCCGCGTCGGGCGCCGGGGCGTCGGCGCGACGGCGTGCAGGTCGCCGCCCCTGCGGTGGGCAGGTCGCGGTCCGGGCCGGCCCACGCCACCCGGCCGCCGCGGATGACGACCGCGGCGCGGTCAGCGACCGGGCGCGGCCAGTGGTCAGCCGGCCGATGTGGCGGACGAGCAGGTCACCGCCGGCCACGCCCGACTCAGCGCTGCCAGGACGGCGCGTGGGTGCCCGGCTCCAGCGGCATCCGGACGCCGACGCCGCGCGCGGTGTCGAGCGCGATCTCGTAGCCGGCGTCGGCGTGGCGGATGACGCCGGTGGCGGGGTCGTTGGTGAGCACCAGCTCCAGCCGGCGGCGCGATTCCTCGGTGCCCTCGGCGACGACGACCACGCCCGGCGTGGATCGACTTGCCGATGCCGACGCCGCCGCCGTGGTGGATCGACACCCACGACGCTCCGCTGCGCGGTGTTGAGCAGGGCGTTGAGGATCGGCCAGTCGGCGATCGCGTCGGAGCCGTCGCGCATGCCCTCGGTCTCCCGCTCGGGCGACGCGACGCAGCCGGCGTCGAGGTGGTCGCGGCCGATCGACGACCGGCGCCCGGAGCACGCCGCGGGCGACGAGGTCGTCGAAGGCCAGCCCGGCGACGTGCCGCTCGCCGTACCCCAGCCAGCAGATCCGCGCCGGCAGCCCCTGGCCCGCACCCGCTCCCGGGCGAAGGGCACCCAGCGCTGCAGCGCGTCGTCGTCGCGGGAACGCCGCGAGCACCGCATCGTCGGTCGCGGCGAGGTCGGCCGGCGTCACCGGACAGGCAGGCCCACCGGAACGGCCCGGCGCCGCGGGAGAACAGCGGACGGATGTAGGCGAGGACGAAGCCGGGATAGCTGAACGCGTCCGTGACGCCGGCGTCCTGCGCCTGGCCGCGCAACCCGTTGCCGTAGTCGAAGACGACCGCGCCGGCGCGCTGCAGGTCGACCATCGCCTGACAGTGCACCGCCATCGCCGCCATCGCCCGGTCGACGTACTCGCTCGGCTTGGTACGACGCAGCTCGACCGCCTCGTCGAGGGTCATCCCGTTGGGGACGTAGCCGTTGCAGCGCGTCGTGCGCGCTGGTCTGGTCGGTGACGACGTCGGGGAGGTCCTCGCGTCGTACGAGCTCCGGGTAAACGTCGGCGGCGTTGGCGACGACGGCGACCGAGAGCGGCTCGTCCGTCGCGCGCCGCCTCCTTCACCCGGCGGAGGCCGTCGTCGAGGGAGTCGGCGACCTCGTCGAGGTAGCCGTTCTCGAGCCGGCGCCGGGCCCGGGCCGGGTCGACCTCGATGCACAGGACGGCGCCGCCGTTGCCGGTCACCGCCAGCGGCTGGGCGCCGCCCATGCCGCCGAGCCCGGCGGTGAGGACCCACCGGCCCGCGAGGCTCGCTGTCCCGGACTTCGAAGTGCTGGTTGGCGACCTCGGTGAACGTCGGATACGTGCCCTGCAGGATGCCCTGGGTGCCGATGTAGATCCACGAGCCGGCGGTCATCTGGCCGTACATCGTCAGGCCCAGCGACTCGAGCTCGCGGAAGTGCTCCGGCGTCGCCCACTTCGGCACCAGCTTGGCGTTGGCGATGAGCACGCGCGGGGCGAACTCGTGGGTCCGCAGGACGCCGACGGGCTTGCCGCTCTGCACCAGCAGCGTGTCGTCGGGGGCCATGGTGCGCAGCGTCTCGACGATCGCGTCGAAGCTGCGCCAGTCGCGGGCCGCCTTGCCGTTGCCGCCGTAGACGACGAGGTCCTCGGGGCGCTCGGCGACCTCCGGGTCGAGGTTGTTGTGCAGCATCCGCAGCGCGGCCTCGGCGCCCCAGCGTCCGCGCGCTGCGATCGGCGCCGCGCGGCGCCCGGACGACGCGAGCCTGGCTCATCCCGCGACCTTGGCAGATCTTCGCCGCTGCGACCACAGGACCGGCGTGTCGCGGGCCCTGGTGTCACAGCGGCGAAGATCAGCGGAGGCCGGTGACGGTTTCGGCGGCGGCGACCGGTACCGCCGGCGACGCACGGCTTCGACCGCCGCCTCGATCTCCGGCGCGAGGTAGCGGTCCGGGCCGGGCCCGGCGACGCGTTCCCGCAGCGCCGAGACGACCGCGGCCGTCGCCGGCGCCGGCTCGAGCGGGCGCGCGCAGCTCGAGCGCGCGCGCGGCCGTCAGCAGCTCGATCGCGAGCACGCGGGCGCAGCGCGTCGACGCGACGCCGCAGCTTGCGCCCCGCCGACCACCCCATCGAGACGTGGTCCTCCTGCATCGCCGACGACGGGATCGAGTCGACGCTCGCCGGCACCGCGAGCCGCTTCAGCTCGCTGACCAGCCCGGCCTGGGCGTACTGCGCGATCATCTGCCCGCTGTCGACCCCGGGTCGTCGGCCAGGAACGGCGGCAGCCCGTGCGACCGGCCTGGTCGAGCAACCGGTCGGTCCGCCGCTCGGCGATCGACGCCAGGTCGGCGCACGCGATCGCCAGGAAGTCGAAGACGTAGCCGACCGGCGCGCCGTGGAAGTTGCCGTTGGACTCCATCCGCCCGTCCGGCAGCACCACCGGGTTGTCGATGGCCGATGCCAGCTCGTACGATCGCCACCCGCGCGGCGTGCTCGACCGTGTCCCGGAACGCACCTGCGACCTGCGGCGCACAGCGCAGCGAGTAGGCGTCCTGCACGCGCGTGTCGTCCGGGCCGCGGTGCGAGGCGCCACGATCGGCGACCCGGCGAGCAGCGCGCGCATGTTGGCCGCCGACAGCGCCTGCCCCGGCTGCGGCCGCAACCCCTGCAGGTCGGCGGCGAACGGCCGGTCGGTGCCGAGCAGCGCCTCGATGCTCATCGC
Organism: uncultured Actinomycetota bacterium; assembly: GCA_963835405.1. Classification (GTDB taxonomy): domain Bacteria; phylum Actinomycetota; class Actinomycetes; order JAFAQI01; family JAFAQI01; genus CAWIFV01. Next base: position 37,214 of record CAWIFV010000003.1, on the reverse strand, counting down.
GGCGGTGATGTCGGCGACGTCACCAGGCGGCGCAGGTCGGCAACGCGAGCACCAGCATGCCGAGCATGCCCTCGGTGCCGTTGATGAGGGCCAGCCCCTCCTTCTCCCGCAGCTCCACCGGCTCGACCCCCGCGACTCGGCCATCGCCACGCCGCGGCCTCTCCCTCGCCCATCAGCGTCAGGGCGACGTGCGCGAGCGGCGCGAGGTCGCCGCTGCAGCCCAGCGAGCCGAACTCCCGGATCACCGGCTCCACGCCGGCGTTGAGCAACGCCGCCAGGGTCTGCCCGACCACCGGCCGGGCGCCGGTGCGCCCGGTCGCCAGCGTCCGCAGCCGCAGCAGCCATCAACGCCCGCACGACCTCGCGCTCGACGGGTGCGCCGGTGCCGGCCGCGTGCGACCGGATCAACGACCGCTGCAGGTCGGCCCGCCGCTCGGCGGGGATGTAGGTCGTCGCGAGCGCGCCGAAGCCGGTGGAGACGCCGTAGACGGGGTGGTCGGACTTCGCCAGGGCCCGGCCACGTGCTCGCTCGACCTGGTCATGGCGGCGACCGCCTCGCCGGACAGGACGACCGGGGCCGCCTCGCGGGCGACGGCCACGACGTCGGCGACGGTCAGGGGCGCCCCGGAGACGACGACGGTCACGCGTGCATCCAACCGCAGGGGCCCCGGCTCCCCCGCTCTCCGCTCCCGAGTTCCCCGTTCCCACGCTTCCGCGTTCCCCCGGCTCCCCGCCCCCCACCGGCGCTCCCGCCCCCCACCGGTGAATCACTGCTGGGGTTCGGCCCCCCACCAGTGATTCACCGGTGTTGCTATGTCCCAGCAGTGACTCACCGGCGGGCCGAAGCACCCCACCAGTGATTCACCGGTGTTGCCAGCCCAGCAGTGACTCACCCGCGGGCCGAAGCACCCCACCAGTGATTCACCGGTGTTGCTATGTCCCAGCAGTGATTCACCGGCGGAGGGAGCAGGGAGCGCGGGGGTCAGGGGTCGATCTCGGCGGCTGCCCGCGGGCGAAGACCTCGGCCGCCCGGCGCGACAGCGGCCCCGGCGCCGCCGCCAGCACCGAGCGTCGACGCGCGGACCGGCAGCACGTCCCGCGTCGACGAGGTCAGGAACGCCTCCGCCGCCCCGCCCAGCGCGTGACCGGCAGCGCCCGCTCCTCGGTCTCGCCGCCCAGCCACTCCAGCAGCAGCTCCCGGGTGATGCCCGCCAGGCAGCCGCTCGACAGCGGCGGCGTGACCAGCCGCCCGTCCGTACTCGCAGAAGACGTTGCTGCCGGTGCCCTCGCACAGCTCGCCGCGGGTGTTGGCGAACATCGCCTCGCCCGCACCGGCGCTCGTGCGCCCACGCGAGGGCCACGACGTTCTCGGCGTACGACGTGGTCTTGAGGCCGGCGGTCGCCGCCCGCTCGTTGCGCGTCCACGGCACCACGGCGACGTCGCTCGTCGGCGGCCACCGGTGCATCGCCCCGGGGCGACCACGACAGTCGGGGCGGCGCCGACCGCGCGCCGAGCCCAGGGCGCGGCCCGCCGGTGACGGTCACCCGCAGCCGCGCCGCGGCCGGCCGGTCGGCGTGGACGGCGTCGATGCCGCGACGCACCAGGTCGCTCGTCGACCTCGATGCCGAGCCCGGCGGCGGACGCCGCGCAGCCGGCGCAGGTGACGGCGCAACGCGAACGGCCGCCCGCCGCGCGACCTTGATCGTCTCGAACACGCCGTCGCCGACGACCAGCCCGTGGTCGACCGCCCGACACCACGGCGGCGTCGTCGGCGACAACGGTCCCGTTGACCCACAGCGTCACCCGCTCGCCACCTCCAGCAGCCGTGCCGCCTTCAGCTCCGTCTCGTCCCACTCCCGCACCGGCTCGCTCCCCCACGTGATGCCCGCGCCCGTGCCGAGCTGCAGTGCCCCGCTCGACCCAGCTGAACGTGCGGATGCCCACCGCCAGCGACGCCGTGACCCGGTCGGCGTCCACCCAGCCGACCGCGCCGCAGTAGACGCCGCGCGGCACGGGTTCGAGCTCGCGCGATGATGCGCAACGCGCTCGACTTGGGCGCGCCGGACACCGACCCCGGCGGTGCCGCCGCGGCGAGCAGGTCGGGCCAGCCGCAGCCGGGACGCAACCGCCCCGACACGGTCGAGACCAGGTGCACCAGCCCCGGGTGCGGCTCGACCCGCAGCAGGCTCGGCACCTCGACGCTGCCCGGCTCGCAGACCCGAGCCAGGTCGTTGCGCACCAGGTCGACGATCATCACGTTCTCCGCCCGGTCCTTGGCGCCGAGGTCGGCCACCGTCCGCCCGGTCCCCTTGATCGGCCCGGAGGCGACCCGGTCGCCGTCGCGCGACAGGAACAGCTCCGGCGAGGCCGACGCGACGTGCACGCCCGCGCCCGGCAGGGACACGGCGGCGGCGTACGGCGCCGGGTTGCCGCGGGCCAGCGCCGCGCCCAGCGACCGCAGGTCCGGCGGCAGGCCGGGCACGGTGAGCAGCCGGCAGAGGTTCACCTGGTAGACGTCCCCGCGCCGCGATGCGGTCACGGACCGCGGCCACCCCGGCGACATAGGCGGCGCGGTCCAGGCTCGTCGCCCACGCCTCCCGCGGCGGCATCACCCACGGGACGGCGCCGGCGTACCAGCCGGGCAGCGGCCGCGGGTCCTGCATGCGCGCGCAGGTCAGCCCACCCTCGAACGTCTGCACCACCACCCAGAAGCCGGCGGAGTCGAGCGCCGCCGGGTCGGAGGTGACGTCGACGCAGCGGGTCCACACCCGCCCACCGACCGCCGCCCACCCCTTCATGCGACCGGGTCAGGAGCGCAGCGCCAGGCCGGCCGCGGCCTCCAGCAGGCACAGCGCCGCCAGCCGGACCGTGCGCCCGTCCGCCGCGTCGTTCGTCGCGTCGACCTCGGTGACGTCGAGCGCCCGCACCCGCGGGTCGCGGCCGACCAGGTACGCCGCTGTCATCGCCTCCGCCGCGGAGAACCCGCCCGGCAGGCTTGCCGGGCACCCCGGCGCGACGGAGCGATCGCACACGTCGAGGTCCAGGTCGACGTAGACCGGTGCGCCATCCGGCCCGGCCACCGCCAGTGCCCGCGCGACGCAACCCGCCAGCCCCTGCTCGGCCACCTCCTGCCGGGTGATGACGGTCACGCCCCGGGCCACCGCCTCGTCGGCGTAGGAGCGGCTGTTGGCCCAGTCCGCGATGCCCACCTGCACGACCCGCTCCGGATCGAGCCCGGCCTCCAGGAGGTCCCGCACCGGCGTGCCGTTGCTGCGCCCCTCGCGCACGTCGTGGTGGGCGTCGAAGGTGACCAGGCCCGCTCCCGTCAGGTCGTCGTCGAACACGCCGGCCATGACCGGGTAGGTCGCGGAGTTGTCGCCCCCGACCGCCAGGACCAGCCGGGCCTTCGCCGCCGCGGTGTGCGCCCGCTGCCGGACCCTCCACTCGCCCTCGACGGCGACGTCGGGGTCGTCGACGTCGCCGAGATCCCAGGCGCGCCAGCTCGGCCAGGTCGACCCGCCGGTGCGCGGACCAGGTGGAGAGCCGGCCCAGCGCCCGTCGTACGGCGGCGGGGGTGGCGTGGGCCCCGGTCTGGCTGATCGAGGTGGCAAAGGTCGGTACGCCGAGCAGGGCGAGGTCAGGCGGCCTGTCGCCGGGGCCCGCCGCCAGCCACTGTGCCGCGGACGGCCACCTCGGGTCGGTCACGGGCTCACCGTAGTTGGGCCCGGCTCCTGTATCGTGGGCGACGCCTCGCAGGGGTCGTCCAGGCGGCTCCGGGGTGTGCGGACGTAGCGCAGTTGGTAGCGCATCACCTTGCCAAGGTGAGGGTCGCGGGTTCGAGTCCCGTCGTCCGCTCTGGGGTGGAAATGCCCCGTGGCGGGATGGCCGAGTGGCTTAGGCAAGGGCCTGCAAAGCCCTGTACGCGGGTTCGATTCCCGCTCCCGCCTCGCACGGAGCAGACCGATACTCTGCGTGCACGGGCGGTTGGCGCAGTCTGGTAGCGCGCTTCCTTGACACGGAAGAGGTCACAGGTTCAAGTCCTGTACCGCCCACCGGCGTCCGGCCGACGCCGCCGGCGTCTACGCCCGCCCGCCGCAGGAGTTCGCGCGCCTCGCCGACCGCGGCCTGCTTCGCAAGATCGCGACCGGCTACTACGCCGTGGTCCCGCCACACTCGACGGACCGAAGCTGGCTTCCGAGCATGGAGGAAGCCGCGTACGGCATTGCCGCCGCCGACTATGGCCCTGAGACCGCGGTGCTGATGGGCCTGTCCGCCGCGCGGCTGCACGGCGCGGTCTCGCGCGCGCTCGCGGTCGCGGTTGTCGCCATCGAGAAGAACCGGCCGAACGTGGCGCTCGCCGACCGGGACGCCTACGTCGTGTTCGTCCGCCGGCGCACTGCTCGACTCGACGCCGAACGGCCGGCTCAGCACCGACCTCGGCGGCGCACTCGTCACGACCGTGGAGCAGACGCTGCTCGACCTGGCACACCGCCCAGACGTCGGGCGCATTCCGGACGAGTCGTGCGCGGCTGTGCGGGCATTGTGGCGACGCGCCGACGCCGGCACCCTTGGGCGGCTCGCAGCCGAGCAGCGGCTCCGTGCAGCGCTCAGGCGGGCGCGGAGCTGGGCCGAGGCGTAGCCGGTGCTCGACCCGGCCGAGGCAGCCTGGGAGCCACCGCTATCGGCTGTTCGCGACGTGGACCCGGCGGTGCTGCGGACGCGCGAGGGCCTCACCGTGCGGGTCCAACTACTCGACCCCGCAACTCACCCCCGCTGGCCGACCGAACGTCGGGCGCTCTTCCAGCGCTACACGGCGCGCTCGACTCGGCAGCCGCCGACCTCTTCGCGAAGCACGGGCCGACCGGACACCCGCCGCGGCCGTGGATGTTCAGCCACCCGCCAGCCCTCGCCGACTGGACCGCACAACTCGGCGGGCAGACCCGCATTGAAATCGGCCCCGACGAGGCACTCAGCATCGTCCGGGAAGCATGGGCGACATCGGTGCTCAGCGGGGAGGAACGCGCTCGCTGACGCGCCGCCTCGTTGACACGGAAGCGGTCACAGGTTCACGTCCTGTATCGCCCACCATCAGCACTAGACAGTTCGGACGACGACAACGAGCCCGCCCCACGTCATCATGGGACGTCCGGGGGTGCGCCATGAAGACGTCGTGGGCAGCGATGGCAGCGACCAAGGCGAAAGCGGTCGTGGCGCTGACGGCTGCGGTCGTCACCGGCGGCATCGTCGGCGGCGTCCTGTCCCTGTCCGGCGCGAGCGCGGACTCGCTGTCGGTCGTGAGCTCGTCGCAATCCGCGGACCGTCAGGACAAGACGCACGCCGGCCAGAAGGCGAAAGCGGACCCGACCAGCACGGAGCCGCAGGGGGTGCACGGACGCTGCGTCTGGAAGGTCGCCCGGGACAAGAGCGCGGTCGGCGGGCCGCACCACAACCACGGCGGAGCCGTCTCGGCCGCCGCGCACAGCTGCCCGCACGGCCACGAGGACACCGCCGCGGATCAGTAGGCATTGCGCGCGACGCGATCCGCGTCCGGGAACGCCGAGCCGGGGCAATTGCCGGGAATCAACGATTCCGTTCGGCGCGGGAAGTCGGCAATGGGTGACAAGCCGCTGCGCAGAGTGCAGGCTTGAACCTCGACAGCCAGGTGGAGGGCGCATGACCGCGCGGGTGCTCGTCGTCGAGGACGTCCCGGAGCTGTCCCGTCTGCTCGAGATGACGTTCGAGCTCGACGGGCGGTTCGAGTCCGTGGGCACGGCGCAGCAGCGGCGGCGCCGCGCTCGATCTGGCCGCCCGGGAGCGGCCCGACGCCGTCGTACTGGACCTGTCGATCCAGGGGGTCGACGGCCTCGGCATCCTCCCCGCGCTGCGCGGGGTACTGCCCGACGCCCGGATCATCATCTTCACCGGCCGGGACGAGCCGGGGCTGCGCGACCGGGCGATGCAGGCCGGCGCCTCGGCCTGGGTGGAGAAGGGCGGCGACCTCGACGCCCTCCTCGACGTGCTGTGGGGCTCGGCCCCGGAGCAGCGCGAGCCGACCGACGCTCAGGTGCTGGGCTCGGGGTCCCCGCCCGCGGAGTGAGCACCGCCGTACTCGCTGACGTCCTCCATGATGTTCGCCGCCTTGGCCACGATCACGCCGACGACGGTGATGCCGACAGCGCCCCAGAACAACGGCCAGTTCCAGTAGATGAGCGCGATCCCGCCGACGGTGAAGCCGGCGATGATGATCAGACAGGCCACCCACGACCCGATCGACGCGCCATGACCTCCGCCGCTGCCGGCCACATGTCCTCCTCGACTGCTCCTGACGACGGGCCATCATTCCACGCGGCTCAGCTCGCGGGGGTGACCGCCTCGGGTTGGTTTCGCCGCGCCCGCGCCGTCTCGCGTGAGGGCCACAGCCGGTCGATCTCGGCGTTGAGCTCGGCGCCGATCAGGACGGCCAGCGCGGTCAGGTAGAGGAACACCAGCACCGCGACCGGGGCGGACAGCGGCCCGTAGGTCGCGGTCGAGCGGAACGCCCACGCCAGCCACATGCGCAGCAGGGTCGAGCCGACGACCCACAGGACGAGGGCCACGACCGCTCCGGGCAGCGCCCGCCGCCACGGGATGCGCACCGGCAGCGACAGGTGGTAGAGCGTCGTGAGCAGGGCCAGCGAGATGACTGCCAGCACCGGCCAGTAGCCGATCACGATCATCAGGTGGACGGCGTGGTGCCACCGGTCGGGGAAGAGCTTGGGCAGCAGGCCGGGCCCGAGCACGAGCAGCGGCAGCAGCACCACGCCGACGGCGACGAAGCCGAAGTAGAGCCCGAGGGCCAGCAGCCGGCTGCGGACCGCGTGCCGCTCGTGCCGCAGCCCGTAGGCGATGGTGATCGTGTTGACGTACGTCGCCATCGCCGACGAGCCGGTCCACAGCGAGACGACGAAGCTGATCGAGGCGACGTCGGCGCGGCCCCCGGCCAGGATCCGGTCCAGCGCCGGCCGCACCGTGGTGTCGACGGCGCTGGGGACGATGACGTGCTTGGCGCCGCGGAGGATGGCGTCCTCGAGGCTGTCGAGGGTGTCCGGGCCGAGCGACCCGCTGAAGTAACCGATCACCCCGAGGATCGCCAGCAGCATCGACGGCAGCGACAGCAGCTGCCAGAACCCCGCCTCGGCGGCGAGCCCCAGCACCCGGTCGTGCCACGCCTCGGCGACGGTGCGGGTGGTCAGCACCCACGCGACGCGGAGCCGGCGCCGGGGCCTGCTCGGCGCGGCGCTCTCCGGGTCGCTCAGGGCCGAGACCACCGGACAACCGTACGGCGTGGATCGTCCGATCCGATGACACACTCGTGCGCATGGTGTCGACGCACGAGGTGCAGAACCAGCCGCCGCCGCTGGCGGGCTACGACGTCTACGGCGAGGACGCCGCCCTGGTCGAGGGGGTGGCCCGGCACGAGGCCGGGTGGGCCGGCGAGCGGCTCTCCGAGATCGGTCACCGGGCCGGCACGGAGGAAGCGCAGGAATGGGGCCGGCTCGCCAACGTGCATCCCCCCGTGCTGCACACGCTCGACCGCTACGGCCACCGCGTCGACGAGGTCGAGTTCCATCCCGCCTGGCACCGCCTGATGGAGGTCGCCGTCGGCCACGGCCTGCACGCGTCGTCCTGGGTCGAGGACCGGCCGGGCGCGCAGGTGGCCCGGGCCGCGGCGTTCTCGGTCTGGTCGCAGGTCGAGGGCGGCCACGGCTGCCCGATCTCGATGACGCATGCCGCCGTCCCGGCCCTCCGCGTCGACGCCGGGCTCGCGGACGAGTGGGTGCCGCGGCTGACGTCGTACTCCTACGACCCCGGGCTGCGCCCGCCCGCGGACAAGTCCGGCTGCCTGGCCGGCATGGGCATGACCGAGAAGCAGGGCGGGTCCGACGTCCGCACCAACACCACCGTCGCGGTCGAGGCCGGTGACGGCACCTACCGGCTGACGGGGCACAAGTGGTTCACCTCGGCGCCGATGTGCGACGTGTTCCTGGTGCTCGCGCAGGCCGTGCGGCCGGGCGTGAGCCCCGAGCAGGGCGCGCTGACCTGCTTCGTCGTCCCGCGCGTCCTGCCAGACGGCACGCGCAACACCTTCCGGATCCAGCGGCTCAAGGACAAGCTCGGCAACCGGTCCAACGCGTCGAGCGAGCCGGAGTTCGACGACACGGTCGCGTGGCGGCTCGGGGACGAGGGCCGCGGCGTCCGCACGATCATCGAGATGGTGATGATGACGCGGCTCGACTGCGTCATCGGCTCGGCCTCGCTGCTGCGAGCATGCGTGGCCCAGGCGACGCATCACGCCCGGCACCGGCAGGCGTTCGGCGACTACCTCGTCGACAAGCCGCTGATGCGCCACGTCCTCGCCGACCTCGCGGTCGAGTCCGAGGCCGCGACCGCGCTGATGGTGCGGCTGGCCGCGGCGACCGACGCGGCTCCGCACGATCCCACCGAGGCGGCGTTCCGGCGGCTGGCGCTCGCGGTGGGCAAGTACTGGGTCTGCAAGCGCGGGCCGGCGGTCGCCGCGGAGGCGCTGGAGTGCCTCGGCGGCAACGGATACGTCGAGGACTTCCCGATGGCGCGGCTCTACCGCGAGGCGCCGCTCAACTCGATCTGGGAGGGCTCCGGCAACGTCAACGCCCTCGACGTGCTGCGCGCGCTGGGCCGCGAACCGCAAGCACTGGAGGCGTTCCTCGCCGAGGTCGACGCCGCCGCGGGCGGGGACGCCCGGCTGGATGCCGCTGCGGCGCGATTGCGGCAGGACCTCTCCGACCCCTCCGACGTCGAGGTCCGGGCCCGCCGGCTCGTCGAGCAGATGGCCGTCGCGCTGCAGGGCTCCCTGCTCGTGCGGTTCGCGCCGCCGGCGGTCGCGGACGCGTTCTGCGCCTCCCGGCTGGCCGGCGACTGGGGCCAGACCTTCGGCACGCTGCCCCCCGGTGTCGACACCCGAACCATCGTCGAACGCGCCACTCCCAAACTCCCCTAGCCCGAGGAGCCCTGGTCCCGCGCCGCACCAGCCCTCGCCCGAGGAGCCCCGATCCCGCGCCGCACCAGCCCTCGCCCGAGGAGCCCTGCTCCGAGGGAGCACTAGCGCGTGCCGCACTAGTCCTCGCCCGAGGAGCCCTGGTCCCGCGCCGCACTAGCGGCGAAGCCGCTCGCACCACCTACGGACAGCAGTGGGCAAGCGGCTTCGTCGCGTGGCAAGCGGGACCAGGGCGACGACTACATGTGGTCGTACACCGGGTGAGCGCTCTCGTAGAGGTTCGGCTGCTGCGGGAACGACATGTCCGTGCCCGGGTCGAGCACGTAGTCGTTGACGAACGCCGGGCACCGGTCGTACGCCGACCAGTAGCGCGACTTGTCGTTCGCCAGGATGTCGCCGGCGCCGCGCAGCAGGTCGCAGGTGAGCCGCTCGCCGAACGTGTGCGAGATGTTGAAGAAGTAGTTGTCGTTGCCGATCGGGTCCGGGTTGAAGCTGTCGTCGGCGAACGAGTGCTGAATCGGCTTCGGGTAGGCCTCGAGCGGCGCGATGATGTAGCCGAGGAAGTCGCCGGCGGTGCCGATGTTCATGACGCCCTGGATGTCGGCGACGTTGTCCTTCTCCACCAGCTCGCGCACCTTGAGCGGGATCTGCGGGTAGAACTCGCCGGGGCCGCCGTTGATCAGCACGTTGCCGATCCGGCCGGAGAAGACCGACGTGCCGAGCAGGGTGCCGGTGTACCAGGGGGCGGTGTTGGCCCGGCCGGCCGGCGCCCCGATGGCCTTGCCCGCGTAGACGATGCCGGCCAGGACCGCGGACGTCGTGGGGTCGTTGAGCAGGTAGCTGTTCATCCCGACGACCGGCTTGCCGGTGAACGGCTCCGCGGCGTCGAGGGCGTCCTGGATCTTGACCAGCACCCGCCCGGCGTACTCGTCGAGGGCGCAGAGGTTCTTCTGGTCGTCGGTCATGCCGGTGGTGTCGATGTGGCAGCCGTCGCGGGCGGGCTGGGTGCGGCCGAGGGTGCCGACCTGGTCCATGGCGAAGCCGCCGAAGGTCTGCTGCATCAGGCCCGCGAGGCGGCCGACGTAGTCGCCGGTCACCTTGCGGTTGTCACTGCCGAGGACCGTCGGGTGCGCCGAGTAGTTGAGGTAGGTGTCGAGCACCTCGCCGGTGTCCGGGTCGGTCGCCTGCAGCACCCGCACCTCGTCGTCCATGGCCTGGTTGTTCGGGTCGTCGCGGAACTGGTTGGTCAGCAGCCAGTCCGGGTCGGCCGTGGCCGTGCACGCCGCGTCGTCGTTGTCCAGGCACTCCTGCGGCGGGTACTGCGCCTGGCCGCTGACGCCCGCGTGCGCGACGCCGTAGGACAGGACCGCGGGCTGCATGCGCTGCCACGCCTCGACGATCGCCGCCACGGTCCGGTCGTGGACGAGCTCGAGGTAGGAGGTCGGCACGCCGCCCCAGACGCCGGCGGTGTCCGGCCCGCCGTGCGAGTGGTCGGAGTCGACGATGATCTGCGACGGGGTCGGCACGGCCGCGGTCAGGTCGTGCTTGGCCGCGCCGACGTGCCGGCCGTTGTCGCCACCGCCTTCCGCGCTCGGCTGCTGCGCGGCCAGGTCGGCGATCTGCGCGACGGCGTCCTGCCGGATCTCGTTGATGCCGAACGGACCCTGCTGGTAGGCGTCGAAGTAGCCCTGGGTCTCGATCTGGCTGAGCACGATCGTGTGCTCGCCGTCGCTGACGGAGAACGCGCGGGTGTGCACCCCGTCGCCGTCCGGGCCGTAGCGGCCGTCGCCGAGGACGCCGGTCGCGAAGCGACCCCCGGTGACCGACGGCAACGCCGTGACGTTGCCCGGGTGGCCGGAGGCGAAGCCGTAGCCGCCCATGTAGAAGTCGTCGTTCGCGAGCATCTCGGCGGTCGGGTCGATCGACTCGGCGGTACCGCCGACGAGGTAGATCGCCGGCTTGTGCGGGTTCCCCGGAGCAGCGAGGGCCACCGGGACCGCGACGGCGAGAGCGAGCGTGGTGGCGCTCAGAGCAGCGACATGTCGGCGCACGAATTTCCCCCTTGGGTGACGTCACAGCACCTCTTCGCCGCCGACCGGGCGTCTCCTCCGCACCGCGACCCGATTTCGTGACCCGTCACCACCGCCGGGGCGCTTCGTTGTAGCCGGTGCGGCAGGGACCGGCCCCGGCCGCGGCGAACTGTGGACCGTCCCCTCGCTCTGGAGAGCTGCTGCATGAAACGCGCCGCCGTCACCGTCACCGTGATCTCCCTGATCGCCTCCGGGACGGTCGCCGCCGTCGCCGGCAGCACCGACGCCGAGTGGTCCGGGCTGCGCGCCGGGGTCGGCGTCGTCGACGCCACCTGGCACGTCGGGGCCGGCGCCGGTCAGTACGCCTCCGACACCGTCCCCAACGACCTGTCCGACGAGTGGGACCCCAACGTCCAGCACGTGAAGCAGGCCTCGTCGTACGGCGTCGCCTCGCGGCTGTCGATCCGCGCCATCGTCCTGCAGGACGGCAAGGGCGACGCGCCGGTCGCGCTCGTCAAGGACGACAACTACCTGGCGCAGGACATGCTGACCCGCCGGGTCGCGCAGATCCTCGCCGCCGACGGCAGCGCGGTCACCTACGACAACATGCTGCTGTCCGCCACGCACGACCACAACTCGCCCTACTACTCCACGCCGGCGGCCGGGCGTCTGGGCTGTTCCAGGACGTCATGGACCTGCGGATGTTCGAGTACCAGGCCCGGCAGATGGCCACCGCGATCGAGCCGGCCGAGCAGGCCATGCTGCCGGCGCGGGTGGGCGCCACCACCGTGCAGTTCCCCGACTTCCAGGGCAACATCGCCGGCCAGGACGTCGACCGAGGACGGCGCCCCCGCCGGCTACCCCATGCAGGACAACGACCACGGCCTCGTCGTCATGCGCTTCGACGACATGACCGACCGGCCGCGCCGGAGCCGCTCGCGACGTACGTCAACTACGCGGAGCACGGCGAGTCGCTCGACGGCTACGACCTGATCAGCGCCGACTGGCTGGCGCCGTTCCAGCGCTTCGTCGACCGCGGCACCGGCGTCGCCTGTCGTGTTCAGCCAGGGCTCGGTCGGCTCGGCGGAAGGGCCGTACGACCGCTACGGCAACCGCACCCCGACCACCGACGGACGGCGGCGACAGCGTTCTACAAGATCTGGGCCCACCTCGGCTACGCGCAGGCCGAGCGCGGCACCCACCTGATGGCCGAGCGCGTCATCGCCGCATGGCGACGCGATCGGCGGCGCCGACAACGGCGTCGACGTGCAGGTGCCCTTCCAGAGCGACCCGACCGTCAGCATGCTCACCCACTTCGTGGCCGGGCCGGTGTCGCACCCCTACCCGTCGGTGGGCAACTGCCGCACCGGCCCGCCCAGCGACGGCAACCCGGGCGTGCCGGCCGCGGGGCTGCCCGACTGCGAGCGCTACACGGATGTCGATGGCGAGCGAGCGGCTACACCGGCCAGCACCTGCCGCCGCTGTTCTCGACCGGCCTCTACGACGAGCTGAAGGGCGCCGGCTTCCCGCTGCCGGACAACTACGACGCGACGTCGTTCGGCACCGTCGAGGAGAACCTGCGCATCAAGCTGCCAGGCCGTGCGCATCGGCGACATCCTGCTCGCCTCGTGCTCCTGCGAGGCGCAGAGCGACCTCATCAAGAACCTCGAGAGCCGCACCGACGCGGCGGTCGACAACCAGTCCTCGGCTTCGACTACGGCAACCAGGCCGACGTCGACGAGGGTTGGCCCGGTCGGGGGCGTCAAGGCCTGCTTCGCCGTCGACGCCGACACCTACGACTGCCCCGACCCGCGCGACTGGATCTTCGGCGAGCGCCGGCTCTCGGTGAGCACGGCCGCCTACGACCACATGGCGGCGGAGATCCACAACGACGCCGCCGGCTGGAACGACCCGTCGTACGCCGCGCAGGCCGACAGCGAGCCGACCGACCTGAGCCGAGATCAAGGGCAACTTCACCCACACCGAGCTGGGCGCGGCCAGCGACGGCTTCGACTACACGACCTGCCGCAACAGCCGGGCGGCGCGGCTACGCTTCTCGGTCGGGCTCGGCCACACCGGCGACTACGACGGCTACACCGTGTCCTACCGCGAGTACATGGCCCGGGACGCCTACCGCAAGGCGCTGACGTCGTACGGCCCGCACACCGCCGACTACATGAACACCAACCTCGTCGGCATGGCCGCCGCGCTGCTCGGCTGCGGCGACGTGATCGCCGCAGCCGACCGACCCGCTGGCGCAGGCGGACGAGCAGCGGCAGGCCGCGGAAGCCACCGCACTCGGCATCATCACGGCGGCCTACTACGACAGCTGGACGGAGCAGATCCCGGACAGCGCGGCGCCGGCGAGTGAGCCGGACCGCGTGCTGGAGCAGCCGGCGGACCTCCGGCGATTCGACGTCACGCAGTTCCGCTGGATCGGCGGTGACAACTGGACCGACAACCCGACGGTGAAGGTCCAGCGCCGGGTCGACGGGACGTGGCAGGACTACGCCGACCAGAGCGGCGAGGTGCAGGTCTTCCTCGACAAGCCGGTCGAAGCCGGTGACGACGGCGGGCTGAGCGAGACCCTGGCCGGCCAGGTGGCCTACCGCAGCGGAACGCAGGAGTGGCACTGGCGGGCGTCGTTCGAGGCGTTCGACTCCTACCCGCGCGCCGACGTGCCCGGCGGTCAGGTGCCAGCCGGCACCTACCGGTTCGTCGTCGACGGCAACGAGCACACCGGCGGCACGGTGCAGCCCTACTCGCTCACCTCGGCCGCGTTCGAGGTGTCGCCCTGGAACGGGATCACCGCGAGCGACCTGCGCCGCAGTGGCAGCGAAGTGTCGTTCGTGGTCGACCCGATCACCTACCCCTACACGCCGGAGCACGCGGCGGGTATCCGCTGGTACTGCTCGGACGAGAGCTGCCAGCAGTGGACGGACCCGCAGAAGAAGCAGCTCGTCTGCCGGACCTGCTCGTTCCGCCCCTGGGCCGCGACCGGCACCCCGGTGTCGGCCACCGTCGAGGTGGTGTACGGGACCAGCGGCCGGACGGTGACCGTCCCCGCGTCGTACGACTCCTCGACCGGTCGCTGGGTGGCGAAGGCACCGGGCGGGGACGGCGTGACGGTCCGGATCCCGGTCGGCGGCATCCACGACACCTACGGCGAGACCAACGGGACCGCCTACCGCTTCTGAGCCGAGCCCCTCGCCGCACCCACCTGTCGAGAGATCACCGGGCGGTGAAGTGGCGCACCTCACCCGGACGACCGAACGGCGAGACGACGTGCCGGCCGCGCTGCACCCGCACGGCGCCGGCGTCACCGACGATGACGTCGAGAGGGCCGCGTCGGTAGGTGAGCCGGTGCCCGTGCCGCAGCATCCCCTGGAACACGACCCGACCGCCGGGCCGGCTCACCTGCACCCAGCTGACCTTGCCGGGGACCGACAGCGCGAGCGCGACGCTGGCCCGGCGGTGGCGCGCGGGCTGATCACCACCGGGGGCGGTTGACGTCTCGGTGGCGCTCGCGGCGGGGCTCGCCGCGCCCGTCCCCGAGCCAGACCCCGCGCCCGTCCCCGCGCCGGTCGACGGGATCGATGTCGCGGTCGATGTCGGGATCGCCGGGGTCGCGGTCGCCGACGCACTGACCTGCGGGGCGGTGGCCGATCCGCCGCCCGTGAAGGCGGCCGCGGCCCCCACGCCACCGCCGGCGACCACCACGACCGCGAGCAGGGCCGGGACGAGGGTGACGGCCGGTTCGGGGGCAGCCGATGCCGACCGGACCCGCGGCGGGCGGGGGGACGACGATGGCGGCCGGGCACGGCGTCCAGTGTCGCACCTGCCCGCTGTCCCGGCCGGGGTCAGAGGTGGAAGGGGCGGCGCATGTTCTTCGCGGTGGCGGCCGCCCGCAGGTAGGGCAGCCCGAGCAGCTGCTCCGTGGTGCGCAGCAACGAGTAGTGGTCGAGAGCCCGTGAGACCCGCGTGCCCTTGGGGACGGTCGGGCCGATCACGACCGTCGCGACCTGGTTGTCCGCGCCAACGCCCTCGTCCCAGGTGACGAAGACGACCGTGTGGCCCGCGGCGTAGGCGTTGCTTGCGGTGATCCGGTCCAGCCACTTGCCGAGCCAGGTGTCGGCGGTGGCGGTGGAGCAGTCGTGGCCGTCGTGGCAGAGGTTCGGCACGACGGTCGTGAAGGCGGCCAGCGAGTCGCCCCTGAGAGCGTCGGCGAACGGACCGTGGGCGCCGCCCATCGGCACGTCTCGGTGCCGGCACGCCTTCGCGATCTTCGTGAAGTAGGTCGCGGGGTTGTGCCGGGCGGCGTACCTGCCGTACGACGCATGGTCGCAGTTGGTCGACATCGCCTCGGCGTAGCCCGACCAGCGCATGCCGTGTCTCGTGACCTGCTGGAAGATCGACGACCGGGACACCGGGCAGTCGTCCGGCCCGCAGTCGGTCGTGATCCCGAAGGTGGCGCCACCGACGGTCGCGAGGTAGTTGGGGAGCGACGGGTGGGTGATCGCCTGGTAGTTGGTCGCCAGGCCGCACTTGCGCGCGTAGCGCTCGAGGTTGGGGGCATCGCCGGCGGACCCGAGGACCGACGAGTAGCTCCGGTTCTCCATCCAGATCCACACCACGTGCCGGTAACGCGTCCGGGACCGCCAGTCACACGGCCTGGTTGCGGACACGGTGCCGCCGGAGATCGAGCCCCCGCGGACGGCGCAGGGACGGGCACGGCGGTCGGCGAAGCGGTCGGCGAGGCCGTGGGCGAGGCAACAGCGCCCGTCGACCCGGAGGTCGGCGGCGGCGCGGACGGCGCCGACCCGCACCCGGCCACGAGGACGGCAGTCGCGAGGGCGGCGGCGGTCCGGGCCAGGAGAAGGGGCATAAAGGAACAGTACGCGGGGCAGGCCGAAACGCATGGAGTTCAGCACTCTGAGCAAGCTGTACGCGCTCGACGGCCCGTTCACCACCATCTACCTCGACACGACCAGCGAGGTCGAGGACGCCGCCGAGCGGCTCGAGATCCGGTGGAAGAACGTCGTCGGGACCTCGAGCAGTGCCGGGGTCGACCCCGCGACGATCAAAGCGCTGAACGCGGCCCGGGGCGACCACACCGGCGGGAACACCCGCGTCCTCGTCGCCGCACACGGCGTCGTCCATCTCGCGATCTCGCTGCCGCAGCCGCCGGCCGCCGAAGAGGTGGTCACCAGCCAACTCCCCCGCCTGGCTCCGCTGGTCGACGCACTGGGCATGCAGCTGCCGCACGTCGTCGTCCTCGCCGACCGGCACGGCGCCGACATCCTCGCCTACACGGCCGGCCCTGATCCCGACGAGACGGCCAGCGTCACCAACGACCGCTTCCCGAGCCGCAAGGTGCACGCGGGCGGCTGGGCGGCCAAGCGCTACGACAACGACGTCGAGGAGTCCTGGGAGGCGAGCGCCCGCGACGTCGCAGCGATGGTCGACCGCGTCGCGCAGGACGTCGGCGCGCGGGTCGTCATCGCCAGCGGCGACGAGCGCGCCCTCCAGCTCCTCGGGCAGCACCTGCCCACCGCCCTGATCGATCGATTCGTCGCCGTCGACGGCGGTGGCCGGCACGACGACGGCTCCGACGAGGTCATCGCCGGCGAGGTGATGCGCATCCTCACGGACACGCTCGCGGCAGGCACCGTCGAGCTGCTGGAGAGGTTCTCCCAGGAGCGCGGTCAGGAGTCGGCATCCGCCGATCGTGTCCCGACCGAGGGAGGCGGGCGTCGGGCGGCCGACGGCGTGGACGCGGTCGTCGCCGCGCTACGCCAGGGACAGGTGGACACGCTCATCCTCACCGACGCTCGCGACCGGGCACGCACCGCCTTCCTGGGCCCGGACCCGACCCACCTCGCACTCACGGCCGAGGACCTGCTCGACCTCGGCGTGGAGCAGCCCTGGGAGGCGACCCTCGAGGAGATTCTCATCCGCGCCGCGCTCGGGACGGGCGCCGAGGTGAGGTTCGTCGGCGGCGGCACCGAGCAGGCGCCCGCGGACGGCGTGGGAGCGCTGCTCCGGTACTCCGGCTAGCCTGCCGCGAGTGAAGGTCTGGCCGGGGGCTCCGTACCCCCTGGGCGCAACGTACGACGGCAGCGGCACCAACTTCGCGCTCTTCAGCGAGGTCGCGACCGCCGTCGACCTCTGCCTGTTCGACGAGGACGGCAAGGAGAAGCGGTTCCGGCTGCCGGAGCGGGACGCGTTCGTCTGGCACGGCTACCTCCCCAACATCGGGCCCGGCCAGCGGTACGGGTTCCGAGTGCACGGCCCCTACGAGCCCCGCGCGGGGCTGCGCTGCAATCCGCGGAAGCTGCTGCTCGACCCCTATGCCAAGGCGATCGAGGGCGTCGATCGACTGGGACGAGTCGCTGTTCGGCTACCGCTTCGACAACCCGCACAAGCGCAACGACGCCGACAGCGGCCCCCACATGGTGAAGTCGGTCGTCATCTCGCCGTTCTTCGACTGGCAGAACGACCGGCTCCCCCGGCACCCCTACAACGAGACGGTGATCTACGAGGCCCACGTCAAGGGGCTGACCATCCGCCATCCCCAGATCCCGAGGGAGCTCCGCGGCACCTATGCGGCGATCGGGCACCCGGTGATGATCGAGCACTTCCGCCAACTGGGGATCACCGCGGTCGAGCTGATGCCGGTGCACCACTTCGTGCAGGACCACTACCTGCAGCAACGCAGGCTGCGCAACTACTGGGGCTACAACACCATCGGCTTCTTCGCGCCGTACAACCAGTACTCCTCCGCCGGCGAGCGCGGCGGGCAGGTGCAGGAGTTCAAGACGATGGTGAGGCACCTGCACGAGGCCGGGATCGAGGTCATCCTCGACGTCGTCTACAACCACACCGCCGAGGGCAACCACATGGGCCCGACGCTGTCGTTCCGCGGCATCGACAACCAGGCCTACTACCGGCTGATCGCGGACGACCCGCAGTACTACATGGACTACACCGGCACCGGCAACAGTCTCAACGTGCGCCATCCGCACACGCTGCAGCTGATCATGGACTCGCTGCGCTACTGGGTCACGGAGATGCACGTCGACGGCTTCCGCTTCGACCTGGCCGCGACCCTCGCCCGTGAGTTCCACGACGTCGACCGGCTCTCGTCGTTCTTCGACCTCGTGCAGCAGGATCCGGTCGTCTCCCAGGTCAAGCTGATCGCGGAGCCCTGGGACATCGGCGAAGGCGGCTACCAGGTCGGCAACTTCCCCCCGCTGTGGTCGGAGTGGAACGGCAAGTTCCGCGACACGGTTCGCGACTACTGGCGCGGCGAGTCGGCGACCCTCGCCGAGTTCGCCTCCCGGGTGACCGGGTCGAGCGACCTCTACGAGTCCGACGGGCGGCGCGCCCTACGCCTCCATCAACTTCGTCACCGCCCACGACGGCTTCACGCTGCACGACCTCGTCTCCTACAACGAGAAGCACAACGAGGCGAACGGCGAGGGCAACAACGACGGCGAGAGCCACAACCGGTCGTGGAACCACGGCGTCGAGGGCGACGACCGACGACCTCGACGTGCTCGCGCTGCGCGAGCAGACAGAAGCGCAACTTCCTCGCCACGCTCTTCCTGTCGCAGGGCGTGCCGATGCTGCTGCACGGCGACGAGCTCGGCCGCACGCAGAGCGGCAACAACAACGGCTACTGCCAGGACAACGAGATCTCGTGGGTCGACTGGGAACGCGGGCCCGCGAGTTCGAGCACCTGACCGACTTCGTCGCGCGCGTGTCGGCCGCTGCGACGCGAGCACCCGGTCTTCCGGCGACGCCGGTTCTTCCAGGGCCGGCCGCTGCGCGGGTCCAACGTCGAGGACATCGCCTGGCTGCAGCCGTCGGGCGAGCCGATGACCGACGAGGACTGGGAGAACGGCTACGCCAAGTCGCTCGCCGTGTTCCTCAACGGCGACGGCATCCGCGAGCTCGACGCGCGGGGCGAGCGCATCACGGACGACTCGTTCCTGCTGCTGTTCAACGCCCACCACGAGCCGCTGTCCGTTCACCATCCCCGACGGCAGCTACGGCGAGGCCTGGACCGTCGTCATCGACACCGCAGCACCCGCTGCGTGACGAGGCGGCGGACGAACCGCGCGCGGCCAAGGCGGGCGGCGAGATCGAGGTCGCGGACCGATCCTTGCTGGTGCTCATCCGGACGCTGTGACCGCGTGACGCCGACCGCCACCTACCGGCTGCAGCTGCATCGGGACTTCGGCTTCGCCGACGCGGCGCGGGTCGTGCCGCACCTCGCGCGGCTCGGTGTCTCGCACGTCTACTGCTCCCCCGTGCTGCAGGCCAGCGCCGGGCTCCCCACACGGCTACGACGTCGTCGACCACGGTCGGCTGTCCGACCGAGCTCGGCGGCGACGCGGGCTGGGCCCGGCTGCGTCGCCGCCTGCCGCCGGCACGGGCTCGGCATCGTCGTCGACGTCGTGCCCAACCACATGGCGGTGCCGGCGCCGGAGTCGCTCAACGCGGCGCTGTGGGACGTGCTCACGCCACGGCCCGGCGTCGTCGTACGCGCCCTGGTTCGACGTCGACTGGGACGCCGAGGACGGCCGGGTCCTGCTGCCGGTGCTGGGCCGGCCCCTCGACGAGTGCCTCGCGCAGGCGAGGTCACCGTCGATACGGCCGCCGGGGAGGTGCGCTACTTCGACCACGCGTTCCCGTTGGCGCCGGGCTCCGCCGAGCAGCACCCCGACGACCTGCCGCGCGCTGCTGGAGGCCCAGCACTACCGGCTCGCGGACTGGCACGAGGCGAACGAGCGGCTGAACTACCGCCGGTTCTTCGACGTCACCGCCCTCATCGGCGTTCGGGTCGAGGTGCCGGAGGTCTTCGCCGCCACCCACGCCCGGCTGCTGGACCTCGTCGACCGCCGGCGAGGTCGACGGGCTGCGGATCGACCACCCCGACGGACTGGCCGACCCGCAGCGGCTACCTCGACCGCCTCGCCAGGTCGGCCGGTGACCGCTGGGTGGTCGTGGAGAAGATCCTCGAGCACGACGAGGAGCTGCCCCGGTCGTGGCGCTGCGACGGCACGACGGGCTACGACGCGCTACGGGTGGTGACCCACCTGCTGCTCGACCCGGCCGGCGCCGGTCCCCTGAGCGACGTGTACGCCGGCGTCGTCGGCGACTGCCCCGACTTCGACGCGGTCGTCGAGACGAGCAAGCGTCAGGTCGTCGCCGATCTCTTCGGTGCGGAGGTCCGGCGCCTCCAGCGCGACCTCGGCCGGGGTGACGACCGGACCCGGGCCGCCACCGCCGAGCTGCTAGTCGCCTTCGACGTCTACCGCGCGTACCCGGGGGACGAGCCGTCGCGCGAGCGCGTGCGCGCGGCGGTCGAGCGGGCCTCGTCGCGGGCGCCCACGCTCGCCGCCGCGATCCGCGACCTCGCCGCGCTGCTGCCGGCCGGGGAGGCCGCCGGCTTCGCGGTGCGGTTCGCCCAGACCACCGGCCCGGTCATGGCCAAAGGCGTGGAGGACACCACGTTCTACCGCTATCACCGCCTGGTCGCGCTCAACGAGGTCGGCGGCAGCCCGGGAGAGTTCGGGCTGTCGCCGCAGCGGTGGCACGAGCACTGCGAACGGCTGGCGCGCGACTGGCCGCGGTCGATGACCACGCTGTCGACCCACGACACGAAGCGCTCCGAGGACGTGCGCGCCCGGCTCGCTCGTCCTCGCCGAGATCCCCGACGATTGGCAGGTCGCCGTCACGCGGTGGCGCGCCGCCGCCGCCCGGCACCGGCCCCCGGACGACAACACCGACTACCTGTTCTGGCAGACGCTGGTCGGCGCGTGGCCGATCGACGAGCCGCGCATGCAGGCCTACTTGGCCAAGGCGGTGCGCGAGGCCAAGCAGCACACGTCGTGGCTCGAGCCGGACGCGGACTACGAGGACCGCCTCCGCCGGTACGTGAGCGCGGTCTTCGCCGACGACGCCCTTCTGTCCGACGTCGCCGCCTGGGTCGAGGCCCGGCTTCTCGCACCGGGCGAGGTCAACTCGCTGGCCCAGAAGCTGCTCCAGCTGACGATGCCGGGCGTGCCGGACGTCTATCAGGGCCAGGAGCTGACCGGGCGCTTCCTGGTCGACCCCGACAACCGGCAGCCGGTCGACTACCAGCGCCGGCAGCAAGCGCTCGCAGATCTCGACGCCGGCGCCGACGTCGACGTCGACGTCGAGCCGAAGCTACGGGTCACCGCGACCGCGCTGCGGCTTCGCCGGACGCAACCGGCGTCGTTCGCCGGGGGCTACCGCCCGCTCGAGGTGTCCGGCCCGGCCGCGGCGCACGCCGTCGCCTACCTGCGGGGAGACGACGTCGCGGTCGTCGCGACCCGCCTGCCCGTCGGGCTCGAGCGTCGCGGCGGCTGGGCGGACACCCGGCTGGTCCTTCCGGAGGGGCAGTGGCACGACGCGTTGACCGACCGCCCGGCCGCGACAAACCTCGCGGCATTGCTCGAAACGCTGCCCGTCGCGTTGCTCACGCGCGGCGTCGGGTAGGGAGCCGGCGTGACGTCGTTCCGCGTGTGGGCCCCTGACGCCGACCACGTCGAGCGTGGAGGTCGACGGCCACCGGCACGCGATGACGCCGGAGTCGGAGGGCTGGTGGGAGGCCTTCGTCGCCGGTGCCGGCCACGGCAGCGACTACGCGTTCTGCATCGACGGCGGGCCAGCCGCGGCCGGACCCGCGATCGCTCTGGCAGCCCGCCGGCGTGCACGGCCCGTCCCGGCGCTACGACCACGACGATGTTCGAATGGCACGACGCCGGCTGGCGCGGCGTGCCACTGCCCGGAAGCGTCCTCTACGAGCTGCACGTCGGCACGTTCACCACCGAGGGCACCTTCGACGCGGCCATCGACCGCCTCGACCACCTCGCCGACCTCGGCGTCGACGCGGTCGAGCTGCTGCCCGTCGCCGTCGTTCGACGGCCCGCACGGCTGGGGGTACGACGGCGTCGACCTCTACGCCGTCCACGAGGCCTACGGCGGGCCGGACGGGCTCAAGCGGTTCGTCGACGCATGTCACCAGCGCGGGCTGGGGTCGTCCTCGACGTCGTCTACAACCACCTCGGCCCCAGCGGCAACTACCTCGGCGAGTTCGGCGCCGTACTTCACCGAGACGCACTCGACCCCCTGGGGCGCGGCGGTCAACCTCGACGCGCCCGGCTCCGACGAGGTGCGCCGCTGGATCGTCGACAACGCGCTGTCGTGGCTGCGGGACTTCCACGTCGACGGGCTGCGGCTCGACGCGGTGCACGCGCTCGTCGACACGCGCGCGACGCACCTGCTGGAGGAGCTCGCGGTCGAGGTGGAGGTGCTCGCCGCCCACGTGCGGCCGGCCGCTGTTCCTCGTCGCCGAGTCCGACCTCAACGACCCGCGGCTGGTGCGCGACCGGGAGGCGGGCGGCTACGGCCTCGACGCACAGTGGGCCGACGACGTCCACCACGCGTTGCACGCGACGCTCACCGGCGAGCGGCACGGCTACTACGTCGACTTCGGCCCGCTCGCCGATCCTTGCCGAGGCGCTGGTCCGGGTGTTCGTGCACGCGGGCACCCGGTCGACGTTCCGCGGCCGCACGCACGGCCGGCCCGTTCGACCCGTCGCTCACCCCGGGCTGGCGCTTCGTCACCTACCTGCAGAACCACGACCAGGTCGGCAACCGGGCAGAAGGCGACCGGCCGTCGGTCACCCTGTCGCCCGGCCGGCTGAAGATCGGGTCGGCGCTGCTGCTGTGCTCGGCGTTCACCCCGATGCTCTTCATGGGCGAGGAGTGGGGGGCGCGGACGCCGTGGATGTTCTTCACGTCGTTCCCCGACTCCCGGCTGGCGGACGCGGTGCGCGCGGGCCGGCGGGCGGAGTTCGCCGAGCACGGGTGGGAGGTCGAGGCGGTCGCCGACCCGCAGGACCCCACGACGTTCGAGGGATCCCGGCTCGACTGGGCCGAGCTCGAGAAGGACGCCCACCGCGACATCCTCGAGTGGCACCGCCAGCTCATCGCGCTGCGCCGCCGGCACGGCGCGCTCACCGACGGCCGGCTGGACCGGCCGCACTGCGCCTGGGACGACGACGCCGGATGGCTCGTCCTCTACCGGGACGGCCTCGCGGTCGCGTGCAACCTCGGCACCGAGCGCCAGACGGTGCCCCTCGAGGGGGCCCCGACCGGGGTGCTGCTGGCCTCTGCCGGCGGTTTCGTCTTCCGCCCCGGGGCCATCGATCTCGACTCTGATTCCGTGGCAATCGTGACGGTGCGGGCCTGACCCGGCATACCGGCCTTGAGCCGGCCGTGACCTTTCCGTTACCTTGTGGCAGCCCGGACACGCGTCCGGGCCGGTGCGGCGGAACGCCGAGTCCTGTCACCGCCCGCACCGACGCTCGAACCACGACAGGAGCGGGGGACCCAAGTCTCCTGGGGTGAAGCCAGCATCCGTGTTGGCCGGGCCAACCCTTCGGCCCGAACCCGTCAGCTCACCTCGCAGGCGTGCGAAGGGAAGTCACCCATGCGCGCTGCGCGCTATCAGGGGCGTCACCGTGCCCCGAAACAGAGCCAGACCGCCCAGATCGTCGCCCGCTCCACCGCGGGGGCGACCGCTCTGGCCCTGCCACTGGTCGGCATGACCACCGCCCAGGCGGCCACCGAGAGCCAGTGGGACAACGTCGCCGAGTGCGAGTCCGGCGGCAACTGGCACATCAACACCGGCAACGGCTACTACGGCGGCCTGCAGTTCGCCCAGAGCACGTGGGTGAACTACGGCGGCGGGCGGTTCGCCTCCCGCGCCGACCTGGCCAGCAAGACCGAGCAGATGACGATCGCCGACCGGGTGCTGCATTCGCAGGGCTGGGGCGCGTGGCCGGTGTGCTCGCGCTACGCCGGGCCGCCGACCCACGAGGAGCAGTGGACGGCCGCCGCGCCGGTGAAGCGCTCCGATTCCGCCACGGCCAGCCGGGGCTCGTCCCGGGCTCCCCTGCGCGCCCACCATCACCGGCACGCGACGCGGGCGATGTACGTCGTGAAGGCCGGTGACACCCTGTCGGGCATCGCGGCCAAGCACGATGTGCGGGGCGGGTGGCGCAAGCTCTACCGGGCCAACCGGACCCTCATCGGCGGCAACCCGGACCTCATCCAGGTGGGCATGCACCTGCACATCCCGGCCTAGCCCCCTCCCCCTTGTTGATCATGAGCGCTCGGACGCGACACGCCGCGTGTCGCGTCCGAGCGCTCATGATCAACGGCGAGGAGGCCACACTCGACGGGTGCGGCGGCTGCTTCCTGACGACACGACCGAAGTCGACCTGAGGGCGGCCTACGCCGTCCCCGACCGCCGGCACGTACGGGTCAACTTCGCCGCCAGCGTCGACGGCGCCGTCTCCGTCGACGGCAGATCGCGCGGCCTGTCGAGCGAGGCCGACCGCGAGCTGTTCCAGCTGCTCCGAGCGATGTCCGACGTCGTCCTCGTCGGGGCCGGCACCGTGCGCGCGGAGAGCTACGGCGGCGCCAAGCCAGGCGACGCCGGCAGCCCGCCTCCGGTCGCCGTCGTCAGCCGCTCGCTCGACCTCGACCCGGCGTCCCGGCTGTTCACCGACACCCAGGTCCCGCCGATCGTGGTCACCTGCGCGGCCTCCCCCGCCGACCGCCGGGACTCCCTCGCCGGCATCGCCGACGTGATCGTCGCCGGAGGCCGAGGACGTCGACATCGCGACCGCGCTCGACGCGCTGGCCGACCGCGGCCTGCGACGCGTGATCTGCGAGGGCGGCCCGCACCTGTTCGGCTGGCTGCTCGCGGCCCGCCTCGTCGACGACCTCTGCCTCACCGTCGCACCCCTGCTCGCCGGCGGCACCGCGGGGCGGATCGTCGCCGGGCTGGCCAGCCAGGTGATCGACGAGCTGCGCCTGATGCACGTGCTGGACGAGGGTGGTCACCTGTTCCTGCGGTACGACGTACCGCGCTGACGGTGCTCTGCGCACCGACACGCCACCAGATTGGTCGTCCGGCAACGCGCGGATGTTGGGAGACTGCCCCCATGCAGCTGCCCGTCATGCCACCGGTGAAGCCGATGCTCGCCAAGCTGGTCAAGGAGATGCCGACCCCGGACCGCATCGCGGGCGGCGTGCTCTACGAGCCCAAGTGGGACGGCTTCCGCTGCATCGTCTTCCGCGACGGTGACGAGGTCGAGCTGGGCTCGCGCAACGAGCGGCCACTCACCCGCTACTTCCCCGACGTGGTGACGGCGGTCAAGGAGGCGCTCCCGGAGCGCTGCGTCGTCGACGGGGAGATCGTCATCACGACCGGCGGCCGGCTCGACTTCGAGTCGCTGCAGATGCGGCTGCACCCGGCGGAGTCGCGGGTGCGCAAGTTGGCCGCCGAGACCCCGGCCGAGTTCGTGGCGTTCGACCTGCTCGCTCTCGACGACGACGCGCTGACCACCCGCCCGTTCGCGGAGCGCCGCCGGCTGCTC
Organism: uncultured Actinomycetota bacterium; assembly: GCA_963835405.1. Taxonomy (GTDB): domain Bacteria; phylum Actinomycetota; class Actinomycetes; order JAFAQI01; family JAFAQI01; genus CAWIFV01. The sequence goes on along the minus strand of CAWIFV010000003.1, from coordinate 11,684 downwards.
GAAGCACGGGTCACTCCCACCGCGGCCGTCCACGTGACCCCGGCGACCGACGACCCCGCCGTCGCGGCCACTGGTTCACCGACTTCGAGGGCGCCGGCCTCGACGGGCTGGTGGTCAAGCCGCTCGACCTGCCCTACCGGCAGGACGAGCGGGTCATGTTTAAGGTCAAGCACGAGCGCACCGCCGACTGCGTCGTCGCCGGCTTCCGCTACCACAAGAGCGGCCCGGTCGTGGGGTCACTGCTGCTCGGCCTGTACGACGGCGACGGGTCCCTTCGCCATGTGGGGGTGGCAGCGTCGTTCTCCATGGCCCGGCGCAAGGAGCTGCTGGACGAGCTCGCGCCGCACCGCGACCGAGCCGAGGACGGGCATCCGTGGCTGTCCTCGGAGTGGGGCCCGGGCGGGTCCCCGAGCCGGTGGAACGCCGGCAAGGACATGTCCTTCGAGCCGTTGCGGCCCGAGCTGGTGGTCGAGGTCGCCTACGACTACATGGAGGGTGCGCGCTTCCGGCACACGGCCCAGTTCCGCCGCTGGCGCCCGGAGCGCGAGCCGCGGACCTGCACTTACGACCAGCTTGAGCGACCGCTGACCTATGCGATCACCGACGTTCTCGCCTGACCGGCCGGGCCGGCGCGTGCCCGCCCGCGCCGCAGCCGCCCGCGCCGCAGCCACCTTTGCCGGGGCGGTCGTGCTCACCGCCTGCTCGGCGTCGTCGGGCCCGTCGACGACCCGGTCGCCGAGCGCGAGCCCCAGCCCCACCCCGGCCCCGGTGACGGCGACGGCCGCCCCGGGCCGCGTCCCGAGCCAGACGCCGGCGCAGGCCCGCCGGGACGGCGTGGTGCCCGCCGTCGCGCGCCTGTCCGTCGCCGATCGGGTCGACGTCGTCGCGTCCGTCCGCACCCGGGCGGGTGTCTGGGTGGCCTCGCGGCTGCCGGAGCCGAGCGCGAGGCCGCAGGTCCTCGGCCCGCGCCGCGGCCGCGAGGGTCGGGACCGGGTCAGCCGCTTCGACTACGGCGAGGTGCTGCTGCTCGACTCGACGAAGCGCCGGATCCTCCGGGCGTTCCCGCTGCCCGGCCTGCCGCCGGCGCACGTCCTCGTCACCGCCGACGCGGTGTTCTGCGAGCGGCAGGGCGACGGTGCGCTGCCGGATTCGATGCTGTGCCGGATCGACCGGTCGACCTACCACTGGTCGGTGCGGGTCTTCCCGTCCGCGATGGACTCCGCCTACCGTCCCCGCCGGTCGAGCGTCCACCTGCCGCCCAACTGGTCGGTCGCGCCGCCCGCCGGGACCCGCTTCGAGTCCCTCCGGTACGCCGGCCCGGACCTGCTCGTCGGCGGGTACGACGGCGTCGCGACCGTCGACGCCGCGAAGCCTCCGCGGCCTTGCCGTGCTGCCGCGCTGCACGGCCGCCGACACCACCGTGCGGGTCGGCCGGGAGGTGTCTCCTCAAACCGGTGAGCACGCGATCCTCTACCGGCTCACCAACGCGGGCGGCACCCGCTGTGGCCTGTTCGGCTACCCGCGACTGCGCCTGTTCGCCGCCGACGGGACGAGGCTGCCGTTCCGCTTCACCGACGGGCACTCGCCCTATCTCAGCAACGAGCCACCCCGACCGGTCCGCCTGTCCCCGGGGGGGCATGCCCACCTCCTGGTGGCGAAGTACCGGTGCGACGTCGGGATCCGGGCCACGGCGACGGGCGGTCTGCTGACACTGCCGCACGGGGACAGGCAGGCAGGCGCACGGGGACACGGCCCTCCGGGTGTCCGCGACCGACCGGGGCGGCAGCACGGAGTTCGACCTGTGCCGGGGCGGAGCCCGCGACCCCGGCAACACCGTGGCCCTGTCCCCCGTCGCGCAGCAGCGGGATCTCTGGCCGGCGCCGATCTCGCGTGCGCGCTTCGACTGAGATGCCTACGGTGGGCAGGTGCTGGTCCATCCCTGGGACGCCCCGGCCGACGACGACGAGACCTGGGCGTTCGTGGAGTCGCAGGGGTTCGGCCATCTGATCGTCCCCGGCCGCCGCGAACTGCCCGTGGTGGTGCCGACGCAGTTCCTCGTCGACCGCGCCGGCCCGGCACCGGCCGTCCTGCTCCACCTCGCGCGGCAGAACCCGGTCTGGGTGGCGCTGGCGGAGCGGCCGACGGTGCTGCTGTCGGTCGCCGGCGACTGGGCCTACATCCCCTCGGCGTGGAAGGCGGTCGGCGCCGAGGACCCCGCCCTGGGCATCCCGACGACGTACTACGCCGCCGCGCAGCTCGTGGGGGCCGCCACCGTGCTCGACGACGACGCCGCGAAGCTCGACGTGCTGCGCCGCCAGCTCGCGGCGTACGAGCCCGACATCGGGCACGCCGACCCCGAGGCCCACCGCCGGCGGCTGGCCGGCATCCGCGCGGTCCGGATCGACGTCCGGGAGGTCACGGGAAAGTTCAAGTACGGCGGCAACGTCGACGACGCCCATCGCCGGGCAGTCGCGGACCACCTCCTGCAGCGGAACGGCCCCGGTGACCGCGCGGCACGGGCGCACCTCACCCGCCGCTCGGGCTGGGGCGGCGGCGCGGGCTGATCACTCCGGTCTGGCCCGGCTCGGCTGCACCGCGTTTCGGCTCCCCCGCCATCTTCGGGTAGTTCGGCGGGAAGGGCGCTTCCCCCAGGCCGCGGTCCGCTCGTCCCGCTCGGCCCACTCGAGCAGCGGTCGATGTCGACGTGAACATCGTCGATGCCGGCGTGAAGGTCGCCGAGCTCGGCGAACCGCGCAGGCATCGTCGCGATCGTGAAGTCCTCCGTCTCCACGTCCGGAAGCTCGTCCCACGTCACCGGCGCCGACACCGGAGCGTGCGCGAACCCGCGGACGGAGTACGCCGCCGCGATGGTTCGATCCTTGGCGTTCTGGTTGAAGTCGATGAAGACCTTCTCGCCGCGCTCCTCCTTCCACCACGCGGTCGTCACCAGCTCGGGCAGCCGGCGCTCCACCTCGCGCGCGAACGCCAGCGCCGCCCGGCGTACCTCCCGGAAACCGTAGCTGCGGCTCGATGCGGACGTAGACGTGGATCCCCGCGGTTGCCCGACGTCTTCGGCCACCCCGCCCAGCCGAGCTCGCCGAGCACCTCGCGGACGACGGCCGCGACCCGTCTTCGCGTCGGCGAAGCCGGTCCCCGGCTGCGGGTCGAGGTCGATCCTGAGCTCGTCGGGCATCTCGACCGCGTCGCGCGCCGGGTGTGCCACGGATGGAACTCGACCGTCGACATCTGCACCGCCCAGGCGACGGACGCGATCTCGGTGACGCACAGCTCGTCAGCGGTCCGGCCGGACGGGAACCTGACCTCCGCCGTCTCGACCCACTCCGGGCGCCCCCTTGGGCAGCCGCTTCTGGTAGATCTTCTCGCCGCCGACGCCTTCCGGGAAGCGATGCAGCATGCACGGCCGGTCCCGCAGAGCGCGCGCACGATGCCTTCGCCGACCGAGAGGTAGTAGTTGACCAGGTCGAGCTTCGTCTCGCCGCGGGCAGGGAAGTAGACCCGGTCCGGGTTGGTCACCCGCACCACGCGCGGACCGACCTCGATGTCCACGAACGGCGAGGCCATGCGGGGAACCTAGCCCAGCGCATGACCTCGTCGGTCTCCGTTCCTACTCCCACTCCGGCGTCGCCGCCATGGCACGATCGGACCATGACGACGCCGAAGGTCCAGAAGCCCGACGATCAGTGGCGCGAGGAGCTCTCCGCGGAGGAGTACGCCGTGCTCCGCCAGGCGGGCACCGAGCGGCCGTGGACCGGCGCGCTGCTCGACGAGAGCTCGGGTGGGGGTCTACCGCTGCCGCGCCTGCGGCAACGAGCTGTTCCGGTCGGACACGAAGTTCGAGTCGCACTGCGGCTGGCCGTCGTTCTACGACGCGCGGTCGACCGACGCGGTGCGGCTGCTCGAGGACCGCTCGCACGGAATGGTCCGCACCGAGGTCCGCTGCGCGGCGTGCGACTCGCATCTCGGGCATCTTTTCGACGACGCGCCCCAGACACCGACCGGCGACCGCTACTGCATGAACTCCGTCGCGCTGACCTTCGAGCCGAAGTCGGAGTAGCCCCACCCCCACCCCCGCCACTTCGGTAGCGCTGTGACCACGACACGCCGACAATCGGCACCGATCATGGTCGGGGCGTCGCCGAAGTGGTGCGGAGCAGTGACCGCCGTCAGTCCAGCAACGACTGGAGCCGGTCGACCGCGGCGGCGTAGTCCGTCATGAAGTCGGCCACCACCTGCTCCGCGGAGCGGACCTTGTCGACCAGCCCGACGCCCTGGCCGACCCAGTAGCTCAGCAGGTCGCGCGCGCCCGGGTTGCCCGCGTCGGCGGCGCGCTCGATCGCCATGAACGCCGGCGTGCTCAGGATCGACATGAGCGGCAGCGGCAGCGACCCCGGGCTGTCCGGCCCCTCCCACGCGTCGTGCCAGGTCGAGCGCAGCTGCCGGCTCGGCTTGCCGGTGCGGGCGGTCGAGCGGACGGTGTCGCGGCGACCGCGCGGCCACCATCTTCTCGCGGAAGCTCTGCGACACCTCCGACTCCGGCGTCGCGAGCCACACCGAGCCCGTCCAGACGCCCGCGGCGCCCATCGCCATGCAGCCGGCCATCTGCGCGCCGGTCATGATGCCGCCGGCGGCGAGCACCGGCACCTCGCGCACCTGCCGCACCGCGGCGATGACCTCCGGCACGACCACCAGGGTGGAGACCTCACCGCAGTGACCGCCTGCCTCGGTGCCCTGCGCGACGAGGATGTCGACGCCGGCGTCGACCTGGCGCAGCGCGTGCTCCTTGGCGCCGACGAGCGCGGCGACCGGCACGCCTGCGGCTTTCCCCGTTCGATCATCCGTGGCGGTGCCACACCGAGCGCGTTGGCGATCAGCCGGATCGGATGGCTGAACGCGACGTCCAGCAGCTCCTCGACCGCCTTCGGCGACGTCGCGGGGATCACGTCCGCCCCGGCCTCGCGATCGACGCTCAGGTCGACTCCGTTGTCGCCGAGCAGCTTCAGCACGAACTCGCGGTGCTCGGCGGGCAGCTGCGCGGCCAGCTGCGCGATGGTCGCCCCGCCGGTGTCGAGCTGGTGCTCCGGCACCAGGATGTCGACGCCGTACGGGCGTCCACCGACGTGCTCGTCGATCCACGCGAGCTCCACCTCCAGCGACTCCGGCGTGAAGGTGCTGCCCCCGAGCACGCCGAAGCCGCCCGCCCGGCTGACCGCGGCGACGACGTCGCGGCAGTGGCTGAAGGCGAACAGCGGGAAGTCGACGCCGACCAGGTCACGGATCACGTTCATGCCGCGAGCATGCCGCAGTCCCGCGCCTGATGCCCACCCGGGACATTTCGGCAATGCGCTCCCCACCGAGCCGGGCACGGCAGGATGTCCGCGTGCGGATGTGGTCGCGGCGCCTGGAGTCGGACGATCCTGAGTCACTCCTGCTGGTGCTCGGGCTGCCCACGCTGGGGCTCGCCTTCGCGATCAGCATCCTCACGACGTACGGTCCGGTCGTCCTGCTGCACGTCGCGCACTCCCCCGCCCGTGTCGGTGCGCTCATCGGCGGGGAAGGGCGCGTTCGCGTTGGCGATCCCGCTCCTCGCCGGCGTGGTCTCCGACCGCATGCCGCCCTCGCCGCTCGGTCGGCGGATGCCCTTCGTCTTCCTGGGCACTCCGCTCGTCATCGCCGGGTTGCTGATGCTCGCCTGGGCCGGCACCTACGTGCTCGCGGCGGTGTCCGTGCTGCTGTTCTTCGTCGGCTACTACCTCTACTACCCGCCGTACCGCGCGTTGTACGCCGACCTCCTGCCGCGCCGCCTCTACGCCCGCGCGCAGAGCAGCCAGGCGATCCTGCGCGGGGCCGGGCTGGGCGCGGCGCTCATGGCCGGCGGGCTGCTGCTGGGCGTCTGGACGCCGCTGCCGTTCGTCATCGCCGGCGGGGTGCTGCTCGCCACGACGCTCGCCCTCGCGCCGGTCGCCCGCGACCGGTCGCGCCGCTCCCCGGCACGCCCGGTGCGCGACCCGACGACGGTCGGACAGCTGCTCCGCGACGGCCGGATGATGACGTTCGCGGCGGCGAACTCCTTGTGGGAGTTCAGCTTCTCCGGCCTGAAGAGCTTCATCGTCCTCTACGTCGTGTCCGGTCTCGGCCGGTCGCCGGCGATCGCCTCTGCGGTCATCGCGGTCGTCGCCGTGGCGTACGTCGCGGGCGCGCCGCTCGCCAGCCGGTTCGCCGACCGGTGGGGGCTCGTCCGGGTCATGACGTGGTCCGCGATCGCCTACGGCATCGGCCTGTGCGCGGGCATGATCCCGACCACGCTCACCCCGGGGCTCGTGCTGCTTCCCGCCGTGGCGCTGGCCGGGTCGGTGCTGCTCACGCTGCCACAGGCGCTGGCGTTCACCCTCGCGCCGGACGGTGCGCAGGGCGCCGCGGCAGGCCTCGTCGACCTCTCGCGAGGGCTCGGTCTCGTGCTGGGCCCGCTCGCCGTGGGCGCCGCGGTCAGCGGGTCGGGATCGCTGCTGAGTTCCACCCACGGCTACGCCGCGATGTGGCCGGTGATCGGTCTCGCCGTGCTGTTCTCGGTGCCGCTGCTCCGCCTGCTCGACGACGAGGCTCAGGGCAGCGCGCTGACGACCTCGGCCACGGACTTGCGGGCACCCGTGTAGAACGGGATCTCCTCGCGCGTGTGCAGCCGCGCCCTCGCGCCGCGCAGGTGCCGCATGAGGTCCACGATCCGGTGCAGCTCGTCGGCTTCGAACGCGAGCATCCACTCGTAGTCGCCGAGGGCGAACGCCGCCACCGTGTTGGCCCGCACGTCCGGGAAGTCACGCGCCATCCGGCCGTGCTCGGCCAGCAGCTCGCGCCGCTCGGTGTCCGGCAGCAGGTACCACTCGTAGGACCGCACGAACGGGTAGACGCAGACGAAGCGCTTCGGGTCCTCGCCGGCGAGGTACGCCGGGATGTGCGACCGGTTGAACTCCGCCGGCCGGTGCAGCGCCATCACCGACCACACCGGCTCGCAGCAGCGGCCGAGCGCGGTCTGCCGGAACCGCTGGTAGGCGTCCTGCAGGTCGTCGCTCGTGGGCGCCACCCACCAGAACATGACGTCGGCGTCGGCGCGGAAGCCCGCGACGTCGTAGACAGCCGCGGGTCACGCACGCCCTTCTCGCCCAGCTGCTCGAGCAGGGCATCGACCTCGGCCGCCGCCTGCTCCCGCCGCTCGCCGAGTGGCGTCCGCACGCGGAACACGCTGTACATCACGTAGCGGATCTCGTCGTTGAGCTCCCGGGCCTTCTTGCCTGCGTTCGATCCGCGCCATGCGTCCATTGTCGCCCAGCGGGAGACTGCGGTGATGCGCGCCGCCGTCGTCGTTCTTGCCGTCGGCGCCGCCACGCTGGCCGGCGTGCCAGCAGCGGCAGCGGCCCCGCTCCCACGCCGCCGACGCCGTCGAGCTCCAGCCGGCGGCCTCGGCCGCTGCCCCACACGGCGGCTTCCGCTGCCGGCGCTCAGCCGCCGCGACTGGCCGACCTACCACGGCGACAACCAGCGCACGGGCATCTCGAGGAGCAACCCGCTGACGCCGCCGTTGCAGCCGGGCCTGGGGCAGCGCTCGACGGCGCCGTCTACGCCCAGCCGCTGGTCGTCGGCCACCGGGTCGTCGTGGCGACCGAGAACAACACCGTCTACGCCCTGCGGCGCGAGGAACGGCGCACGTCCTGTGGAAGCGGCACCTGGGCACGCCGGTGCCGCGCAGCGCGCTCCCCTGCGGCAACATCGACCCGCTCGGCATCACCGGCACGCCGGCGTACGACGAGGACACGGGCAGCCTCTTCGTCGTGACCGAGACCAGCCGGCGCCCGGCACACGCTGCGCGCTCTGTCGCTGCGGACCGGGCACCAGCGGTGGCACCGCAGCCTGGACGTCCTCTCCGGCCGCGACCGGCGCGCCGAGCAGCAGCGCGGCGCGCTGCTCGTGGCCCACGGCCGGGTCTACGTGCCGTTCGGCGGCCTGTTCGGCGACTGCGGCAACTACGTCGGCTACGTCACCGGCACACCGACCGACGGCACCGGCCGGACCAGGCACTACGCGGTGCCCACCGACCGCGAGGCGGGGATCTGGGCGCCACCCGGGCCGGTGCAGGGCAAGGCACGGAGGAGACCTCTTCGTCGCGAGCGGGAACGGCGCCGCGACCAACGGCCAGTACGACGGCAGCGACTCGGTCATCGAGCTTTCGCCGAAGCTGCAACGGGTCGCACTGTTCGCCCCCTCGACGTGGCAGCAGGACAACGCCCAGGATCTCGACCTCGGGTCGATGTCGCCGATCGTCACGTCGTCCGGCAGCGTGGTCATCGCGGGCAAGCGCGGCACCGTCTACCTCGTCAACCACCTGCGGGGCGTCGGGTCGCAGGCCGCCACGCTCGGCGGCTGCGCGGCGTACGGCGGGGCCGCCGGCGCCGGGCAGGTGCTGTTCCTGCCCTGCCGCGACGGGTTGCGCCGGCTCGACGCCTCCGGGACGACGTTGCGCTGGGACTGGCAGCTGAGCGGCATCACGGGCTCGCCGACGAAGGCCGGACGGACCGTCTACGTGGTCGACCAGGACAGCGGCGACCTGGTGCTCGTGCGCGCGGCGACCGGCACGGTCAAGGCGCGGTTCCACGTCGGCGGCGTCACGCGGTTCGTCACCCCCGTCCCGGTCGGGCGGCACCTCTTCGTCGGCACGACGAGCGGGATCGTCGCGATCCGAGGGTCGGCGTGAGAGCGTCCCCAGGATGAAGGTCGAGGACTACGTCGCCCAGCTCGAGAGCGACGCAACCGCACTGTCGGCAGCAGCGCAGCGCGTCGGGCTCGACGCGGTCCTGACGACGTGCCCGGACTGGCGGGTCCGGGACCTCGTGACGCACCTCGGGCAGACACACCGCTGGGCGCGGTCGTTCGTCGCCACCGGCCGCACCGACCCGCCCCGGGGTGACTCCGAGCTGGCGGACGCGCCGGCGGCGGACGACGAGCTGCTGCCATGGTTCGTCGACGGTCACCACGAGCTCGTGACGACACTGCAGAAGGCGTCGCCGGTCATGGAGTGCTGGACGTTCCTGCCCGCGCCGTCACCGCTGGCGTTCTGGGCCCGGCGGCAGGCCCACGAGACCGCGATCCATCGGGTCGACGTCGAGCGCGCCGACGGGAACGGGTGCGCCTTCGGGACGAGGTTCGCGGTCGACGGCATCGACGAGCTGTTGCTCGGCTTCTTCTCCCGGCGTCGCAGCCGGCTCACGGTCGACCCGCCGGTCACCCTCGGCGTACAGACCACCGACGCCGCGGAAGGCGACGCGTGGACGATGACCATCACCGCCACCAGCCGCGAGGTACGCCGCGGCGCCGCCCATGGCGACTGCGTCGTCTCCGGGCCGGCCACCGACCTCTACACACTCCTGTGGAACCGGCGGACGGCGGACGGCCTCGAGGTGTCCGGCGACCCGAAGGTCCTGGACCTGTGGCGAGCCAAGGCGCTCGTCAGCTGGTCATGACCTCGTTGAGTGCGGGGAGCGGTCAGCGGGTGGCGCCGAGCGAGGCCCAGTAGTCGTTGAGCGCGCCGTTGGTCTTGACGAACCAGATGATCGGCCCGACGAGGATCAACATGCCGGGAAGTACCACAGCCCGGTGAGACCGCTCACCGGACGCGCCTGGCCGCGCCGCTCGTAGAGCGTCCCCGACCTCGTCGGAGGTGAGGTAGGGCATGACGATGCCGATGAAGAACGCCAGCACGAGCGCGAGGACCCCGCCGAGCCCGATCGCCCTTGTGCCGCTTCATCTCGTCGTGCACGGCGTAGTACCAGTAGAGGCCGTAGATCCCCAACGTCACGATGAACAGCAGGATCGCCAGGCCGGTCGGGCGGATCCTCCCCACCGCTCCCGGCGCGGCCGGTGGCTGGTAGGCGTACTGCGGCGGCGGCTCGGCCCCGGCAGCGGTCGCGGCGGACGGGTCCGGCGGGTCGTACGGGTTCTCGCTCATCCCGTTCCTCTCTCGTCGGGACCCCCGACCGTAGGCCCTGAGGAGGAACAGTCACCGCTGCGCCGCCGCCTGTCCGGAGCGGATGCAGGCGGGGATGCCGACCCCGTCGTACGTCGCGCCGCACACCGCGAGGCCGGGCACGTCGGCGACCGCCGCCCGGACCCGCCGGATGCGGTCGAGGTGGCCGACCGCGTACTGCGGCAGCGCGCCGCCCCAGCGCGTCACCCGCGACTCGACCGGACTCCCCGTGGCGCCGACCGTCCGCCGCAGCTCCCCCACGGCCAGGGCCACGAGGTCGTCGTCGTCGCGGTGCAGCTCGGCGGTGTCGCCGTACCGACCGATCGAGCAGCGCACGACCACGACGTCGCCACCGTCGAGGTGCGCCCGACTTGCGGGAGGAGAAGGTCACGGCCTTGACCGGCCGCCCGGCGGAGGCCGGCACCAGGTAGCCGCTGCCGGCGGGAGCGGGCAGGTCGCGCCGCCGCCAGGCGGTCGTGACGATGGCCAGATTCGCCACCTCGACCTGCGCGAGCTCGATCGCGGCCGCGGGCGCGACGTCGGCGAGGAGCCGGGCGGCCGCCACGGCCGGCACGGCCACCACCACCGCCGGCGCCTCGACCGCCTGCTCGTCGGTGGTGGGGCCGTGCACCACCCGGAAGCCCGTCGGGGTCCGCTCGATCCGGCGCACCAGCCGGCCGAGGAGCATCCGCGCGCCCGCGCCGGCCGCCACGGCCTCGGCGAGCCGCCCCATCCCGCCGGTCACCGTGGCGAACACCGGCGCGCCGCTGTCCGCCCCCGCCGTGGCGCGTGCGGCCGCGCGGATGAGCGACCCGTGCGCGCCCGCGAGCTGCGGCAGCGTGGCCCGGCTCGAGAGCAGGTCGGCCCGGCCGGCGTAGACCCCACCGAGCAGCGGGTCGACCAGCCGGTCGACCACCGCCCGTCCGAGCCGGCGACCGACCAGATGGCCGACGCTGACGTCACCCCCGTCGCCCGCGGGGAGCACGAGGTCAGCCGCGGCCCGGGCCGTCTCGGCCGGGGTCGAGGATCCCGGACAGGGAGCGCAGGCTCGCCGGCACGCCGAAGACCGTCCCGCGCGGGATCGGCCGCAGCGCGCCCCGCGCCCACAGGCTCGCGCTGGTGGTGGCCGGATGGGCGAGGGCGGCACGCCAGCCCGACGGCACCGGCCAGCGCCAGCCCCTCGGGCACCCGGGCGAGGAACGCCTCGGCCCCTTCGTCGACGTCGAGGCCGGCGATCGCCGAGGTGCGCAGCTTGCCGCCGACGCGGCCCGACCCGTCGATGACCAGCACGTCGCGGTCGCACAGCGCGTGCGCGGCCGCCAGCCCGGCGATGCCCGCGCCGATGACGACGACGTCCGACATCAAGCGGCCCGTCCGGCGACGAGCCCGGCGAGCGCGGCCATGACGGCCGGGTCGGCGTTGACCGTCGGTGCGCGCGAACGGCAGTCCCACCTGGCGGCCAGCCCGGCGGCCTCGATGTCGAGGTCGTTAGGCCACCTCGAGGTGGTCGGCGACGAACCCGCACGCGCACACGACCAGGCCCGGGGCACCCGCAGCCGGCACCGAACGGACGACCTCCGAGCACGTCCAGGCCCCAGCCAGGTGTCGGCGGTGCGGCCGGAGCAATACGATGAGTTCAAGGGTGACCAGCACC
>CAWIFV010000002.1:0-12650 GCA_963835405.1 uncultured Actinomycetota bacterium | reverse complement strand
CCTTCATGATCCCCGGCCGGTGCCGTGCCCGGCAAGCCCCGCCCTGCGGCGAATCCCGGCCGGCGTGGTGCGTCAGCGGCGGCGAAGCCCCCGGGCGCGGATCCTGGCCGCCAGCTCGCGGGCGCAGCTCCCGGCCGCCGACCGACGACAGGATGCTCTCGCGCATATTGCGGTCGGAACGGTCCTCGCTGGCGTGGCGGATCTGCGTCGTCACGAGGGTGGTGAGCACTTCCACCGCGGCGACCAGGGGGTCGGGTCCGTCTGTCGGCCTCGTCACCGACCTCGGGCAGCTCCTGCAGCCGGGCCAGGTCGCCGATGACCCCGACGCCGAGCGCCTCGATCGCGGCGCTGCCTCGGCCTGCACCTCCGCGGCCCGGCGCAGCGCCCAGGCCGGCGTCTCGATGCGTGGCTCGTCCGGGCCGGCCGGCCGCTGGCGCATGGTGCGGGACAGTGTCTGGCGCACCGTCTCTGCGTAGAACTCGTGCGACCAGCCCCGCTCGACCGACTCGCGGTTGACGAGCCGGATGAGCTCGACCTCGCCGAGCGTCAGCGAGCGGTTGGTGACGGCCCCGAGGCGCAGCGTCCCTGCGGGTACGTCGAGCATCGCTTCGAACGCGTCCAGCAGGGCTCGCGGGTTGCGTTCGTCACCCACCACGACTGTCAGCCGGTCCGGCCCCACGACGTCGCACCAGCGCTGCACGAGCTGGTCGTGTGCATGGCGCCGCCAGAAGCCCCGGCCGGTCCGCCCCTTGGGCTTGTCGAGCACCAGCCGCAGGAACTTCGGGTAGGGCATCCGGACGCGGTTCTGCACATGCTGCTCCACTGCGACGGGAGGATCTTCGCGAGCGGGCGCAAGGTCACGACGACGTGGACACGCGACCCGCCCAGCGCCTCGACGATCCATCGCTGATGTTCTCCGCGGGGGCGTCGGCGAACATCTCGCTGCTCAGCACGACAACCGACGGTCTCCGGCACCCGCGATCTCCGCGACCAGCTCGTCCCAGTGCTCCGAGCGTGCCGCCGGCTCGCCGCGCAGCCCCGGGCTGCCACTGATCGCCCGGGTGGCTGAGCGGGGATGCCGCGTTCCCCCGGGTAGTGCACGCGGTGCTCGGCGAGCCGCTTCCTTGCCCGGTGCAGCGCGAACTGCACCGTCGTGGTCCCCGTCTTGTGCGGACCGATGTGCAGCAGGACCGCGTCCGGTGGCAGGGGGCCGGCGGTGCTGCTCGGCACGGCGGTTACCTCCAGGAGTCGTCGTCGGGGCGCCCTACGGTAGTGCAGCGTGAGTCCCCAGGCTGGCCTACGGTGGAGCCCACCTCGACCCGACGAATGGAGGTGCGATGGCCGCGCACGACCTGCTGCTGCCTGAGCGAGCCGTGCTGCTGCACATCGGACCGCACAAGACCGGCACCACAGCCCTGCAGGGCGCCATGCGCCAGGCCCGTCCCAAGCTGCGTGAGCACGGTGTGGTCTACGCCGGACTGGAGCGCCAGCACATGTTTGCCGCGCTCGCGGTGACCGGTGGCAAGGGACTGCTCGGTGATCCCCCGATGGAGATGCGCCACTGGGACCGCCTCGTCCGCCAGGTCAACCGGGCGAGCGGCAAGCGGGTGGTGGTCAGTAGCGAGTTCTTCGACGGCGCGGACGACGAAACGGCCCGGAAGGTGGTCACCGAGCTCGACCCGGCGCGCGTGCACGTCGCGTACCCTGCGTCCGCTCGCGAAGATCATGCCGTCGGCCTGGCAGCAGTACGTGCGCAACCGGCTTCGGCACACCTACGACGAGTGGCTCGACGCCATGCTCAACAGGCCGCCCTACATCGAGCCGACGACGACGTTCTGGAAGCGGCACCACCACGATGTGCAGGTCGAGCGGGGCTTCGGTGGTGGGCAGCGACAACCTCACCGTTGTGGTCGTGGACGAGTCGGACCGCATGATGCTGTTGCACACGTTCGAGGACATGCTCGGGCTGCCGCGTGACATCCTCGAGCCGGAGACGGGCTGGACCAACCGGTCGCTGAGCGCGGGCGAGATCGAGCTTGTTCGCTTGCTGAACGTGGAGTTCAAGGACCGCAAGTGGTCCAACGAGGCATATAAGCACTTCGTGCGGCTGGGTGTCGTCCGGCAGTTGCAGGCGGCCCGCCGGCCGGGGCCGGACGAGCAGCAGATCACGACCCCGGACTGGGCCCTGGAGCGGGCGGCCGAGATCGGCGCGGCCGCCGCGGAGAGGATCTCCAAGCTGGGCGTGCGCATCGTCGGTGACATCTCGACCCTCGGTACCGCCCTGCCGGCCGAGCGAGCTGCCGGTGAGCCACTCATCATCGACACATTGCCGGTGGACGCGGCGCTGCAGGCCATTCTCGGCTCGATCGTCGTCAGCGGCGGGTCCGCAGCGGCTGGAGCCGAGGCGAAGAAGGCCAAGCCGGAGCCCCCGGCCGGGGCGCAGGATCGTCCGGTGCGCGACGTGGGCACCCGGGACCTGGCTCGGGTGCTGGCGCAGCGGGTGAAGGAGAAGGTGCGCGCGAAGCGATAGCCGCCGCGGGCGTCAGCCCTCCAGCGCGTGGTCGATCCGCTTGCCGAGCAGCGGGGCGAGCTTGCGGCTCATCGTCGCCGTCAGGTGGTGCTGGTCCTTGTACATGATCGTGCCGTCGTACCAGAGCACCGGGCAGAGCGCGTCCGGGCAGAGGACGTCGTTGACCTTGAGGTAGTGCGCGCTGTCGGCCGCCGCCGCCTTCTCCGCCTTGAACAGCGCCTTCGAGTCCCGCAGCGCAGGGCCCCGTGGGAACGAGCACGGCGACAAGTCCTTGGAGTGGTCGGCGATGCACGACGGGACGTCGTTCGGGCTCTTGGGGTTGTCCTGCAGGTCGATGACGGTCTCGACGCCGGCGCGGTGGAGGTCCGTGGTCACCGCGGCCCAGTCCTGGCCCCACGCATCGACCGCCTCGGCGTAGTCGAAGGGGTGTTGTCCGCGGCGCTGCCGAGGTGGTGCGGGTAGCGCGCGTACCGGGCGACGATCGCCAGGTCGTAGGGCCCGGTCTGCCGGAGCCGGTCGAAGAGGGCGTCGTTGTAGTCGTTGCAGTATGGGTAGTCGGCGCCGAAGCGCTTCAGCTCCACAGTCAGATGGGTGATCGGGCAGGAGGGCTTCGCCCAGAACGTCAGCCGCCAGTTCCGCTTCTTGGCGAGGGACTCGACGGCCGGCAGCCAGGCCTTGGCGTGGGAGTCGCCCAGCAGCGCGACGCGGAACCGGCCGTGCGGGTCACCGTAGATGCAGTCGTCGGCCGGCGTCACCGCGTCGTGGGAGGCGAAGCAGTCACGGATGTCCGACGGCTCGTCGCTCCGCGCCTGTTCGGGTGACTCGTTCAGCTTGACCGAGCGCGGTTGTGGCGCGGGCGACGCCTCGCCGCCCTCGTCCGTGGTCGGTCCGGGGACCGCGGTCGGCGCGGGCGCGGTGACTGCGGTCACCACCCCGGCGCTCGCGGCGGACCCGGCCGGGAGCAGCACTCCCGCCAGGGCCACCGAAACGGTCGTGAGCGCGGCGCCCATGACGAGCGACCGGCGGCGGACCGCGGCGAGCCACGCGCTGCGCCGGACCGGGTTCTCGTAGAGATGGTGGGAGACGACGCTGAGAGCGAAGGAGACCACGACCGCCGCGACCGCCGCCCACCCGTTCGCCGGGCTGATCATGGCGCCGGCGTCCTCGTCCGCAGCGCCGCCCAACCCGCCCGCGACGACGCCGGCGAAGATCAGGCAGGGCCAGTGCCAGAGATACCAGGCGTAGGAGATCCGGCCGATGTAGGTCATGGGCCGCACGGAGAGCAGCCGCCCCGCGCCGTACGTGACACCCTCCCCGCCGGCGGCGACGACGAGCACCGTGGAGAGCACGGGGAGCACGGCGGCGGCACCGGGGAAGGTCGTGGTGTCGGTGATCATCAGCGCGCTCGCCACGATGCCGGCAAGTCCGAGCCACCCGGCGACGCCGCGGACGGCCAGGGGGAGTCGGGACACCCGGCGCACGCTCAACGCGAGGAGCCCGCCGGCGGCGAGCTCCCAGGCGCGGGTGTGCAGCCCGTAGTAGGAGTACGCCGGATAACGCGAGCTGAGGAGCATGCTCGCCGCCAACGAGACGGCGGCGAGGACGGCCAGGGCCACGATCATTCGCCGGAGCGGATCCTGCTGTCGACGCCGGCCGCCCCGCGCCCAGCGGCGGGTGACGAGCACGAGCAGGATCGGCCAGATGATGTAGAACTGCTCCTCGACGCTGAGCGACCAGTAGTGCAGCACCGGGCTCTTGCTCACGTCGGACATGTAGTCGAGCGAGTTGACGGCGAAGTGCCAGTTGACGACGTACAGCGCGGCGGCGCGGATGTCGCCGACCAGGTCGACCCGGTCGAGCGCCGGCAGGACCGAGGCGAAGGCGACCGCGGTCACCAGGAGGACCACAGTCGCCATGGGCAGCAGCCGGCGGGCCCGGCGGCCGTAGAACCGCGTGAACGACAGTGACCGCTCGGTGAGGATCTCGTCGGCCAGCAGCCCCGTGATCAGGAAGCCGCTCAGCACGAAGAACACGTCCACGCCCACGTAGCCACCCGACAGGGTGCCGATGCCGGCGTGAAAGGCCACCACGAGCAGGACCGCGACAGCACGCAGCCCCTCGATGTCCGGTCGGTGCCCCGAGCGCAGTCGGGGGGCCGAGGGCTGGGCAGGAGCGGACGTGGGTGCGACAGAGGTCATTGCGTTACCAGTGTCGCATTTAACGCCTGTCACAGCCCGGCGGGAGGTGCGTGTCGATCCACGTCCCGGCCGCCGGGGCGGTCACCAGGGAGCGGTCAGTAGGGGTAGGTGACGTCGGCGACGACCATGTTGTGGTCGGACGGGATCACCCCGACGTACGCGCCATTCTTGATCTTCATGATCTGCTCCCACGTCTTGAGCGCGACGCCGGGGGACCCGCAGAGGTGGTCGATGCTGGTCCAGGTCCGTGGCGGCTTCCGCTGGTAGGCGTTGGCGCTGTTGTACGACGGCCGGACGCGGTGCTGCGCCACGAACCACGCGTCGGCGATGTGCGCCTTGCGGATCACCTTGCCCGGCCCGTCGTAGGCGCGCTGGTCCTGGGAGTTGAAGTCACCGGCGTAGATGACCGGGAGGTCGAGGTTGAGGGCCGCGACGTCGGAGAGCATGTTCTCGGTCTCGGCCTCGCGCTCCTTGTCCTGGGCAAGCGAGTTGCCCTTCTGGAGGTGGACCGACACGAAAAGCATGCGCGCGCCGGACGCGACGTTCACCAGCTCCTGGTAGGCGGCGAAGTTCGCCGCGGAGTTGCCGCTGGTCGACACCTTCCAGTGCCCGACGGCGCCGACCGCCCGGTAGAGCGAGGAGTTGTAGATGATGTAAGTACCGGTCCGCTTCCAGTTCGGCTCCTTGCAGGGGATCGGGTCGGTATGCGCGACGACCCAGTCGCTGCCGAGCCGCGAGGCCAGGTCGTCGACCTGGCGCGGGCTGCACTTGCCGGCGATCCAGCCGTCGCCCTCGCTGATGGCAAGGATGTCCGGCGGCCCGCCCTGGTTCACCGAGGCGACCACGGCGTCGCGGCGGTCCTTCCACGGGGGCACGTCGTTGTTGGTCGCCGTCTCGCTGTGGATGTTGAACTGGCCCACGCGGATCTGCTGCTCGGTGGCGATGGCCGTTGCGGCTACGCCGGAGGACCAGGCCGACTTCGTCCCGAAGTTCGAGGCCCGGACCCGGAAGCTGTAGGCGGTCCCCTGCGCCAGGCCGAACGGCGTGAACTGCCGGCCGGTGCCACGGAGCCGATACTTCTTCACGTCGGTGCTGAAGCCCGCACCGGTCGCCTGCTGCACCTGGAAGCCGTTGCTCCGCCCGCCCTTCCAGGTCAGTGAGAGGCCCTGGCTGTCGACGTGCGACGCGGTGAGACCGGTGGGCGCCTTCGGGCGCAGCCCCAGTGACAGGAGGTCCCCGGTGTGGTGCGAGCCGCGCTTCGTCGCCTGCACACGCCAGTAGTAGGGCTTGGTCTTGTACCGGAGGTTGTCGAGCGTGAGGACGGGCCTCTTCCGTGCCGCGTGGTACGGCGCGTTGGCAAGGTTGTCGGCGTAGAGGTCCGGCTTGTTCGTCGAGGCGTACAGGGTGTACTTCCAGCCGGGGCCCAGCGAGTCGAGACGCACTTTGAATGACGTGTGGGTGATCTTGCGGACCTTGACGCCCGTCAGCGAGGTGGCGGCGTCGGCGCCGGGCACCGGTGCGGCGACGAGTACCAGCGCCCCGGCGAGGGGCGCAAGAAGGGTTCGAGCGGCACGAACGCGCCAGTAGGTCATCAAGGGTTCTCTCCGGGTTCCGGGCAGCGCACATCGCCGCCTCGACCACCGTAAGAGAGATGGCGGGGCGATGCGGGCGTTTTGGTGCAACTCGTCTGGCGGGGCTGGAGGGTGCGGATGGGCAGTCGGGGTCAGCGTGGCTGCAGCAACCCGTCGACGGCGGCGGCGAAGCGCTGCTGGGCCGTGGCCGGGTCACCGAGCGCGGCACGTGCCAGGGCTCGCCGGGCCCGCGCGGTCGGGTCGGGTCGGGCGCCCACAGCTATCTCGCAGAGGTCGTCGAGGCCGGCGAGGTCCGGCCCCAGCACGACCGCACCGCGGGCCGCGGGGAACTGCCGGGCCAGCGCGGCGGCACCCAGCCCGCGCGTGTCGGCCACGGCATACGGCCGGTCCACCACGAGGAAGTCACTGGCCACGCTGGACACGTCGGCGACGAGCACAGAGGTCTCGGCGAAGCACGACGCGAGGTCGGGCCCGTCCGGTTCGACGATGCGGTGCATGTCGGGGTCGGCGGCCGCCCACGCCGCCGCCGCGAGCGCCTCCCGCGTGCCGCGCGCCGGACGGCGTGGGTCACGGCCGGTCCGGACCGCGTCGTCGAGCAGGTCTGCCCGGTTGCGGTCCCGGGTGGACGCCGGCAGCCGGACGCCGACCGCGCCGGCCGCCCGGAGCAGGCGGAGGATCTCGCCGTGCGCACGGCGGAGCCGGGGGTCGCGGCGCCCGGTGAGCGGGTGCGGGCGGTAGAGCACGCGCAGGTCCCGACGGCCGAGCAGGTCACGCACCAGGTCGGGGCCGACGTGGGGGAGCGAGCTGTGGTGCGGGTCGTCGCCCCAGCCCTCCCACGTCGGTGCGTACAGGAGTGTCGGGACCTGCGGCGCGTGGCCGGTCGACCGCAGCTGCGGCCGCCCGATCTCGACGACGGCTTCCGGGCGGACACCGACGCCTGCCTCGTCGTACCTGCGGCGGCCGAGCGGCCCGGCCACCCAGACCTGCTCGTAGACGCGCGCGAACGGGTTGACGCTGTCGGGCTTGTCGCTGTCGCCGTGCCCGACGAACACGCTGCGCACCTCCCGGCGGCGCAACATCGCGAGGTTGTTGCCGCTGTGCGTGACGAACAGCGTCACGACCGACGCCGGCAGCGGCAGGTTGGCGAGGGTGCCGTTGTACGGCGTGCACACGACCGGCAGGTCCGTGTCGGCGAGCCGGTGCAGCACCCGGTGGTCACGCACGATGACCGCGGCGGGCCGGCCGAGCCGCTCGACCGGCTCCAGCCACATCTCCGGCTGGTAGGTCTCCTCGGCAGTGGCCGCGAAGTAGACGACGACCTCGGGTCGCAGCCGCTCGACGGCATCGGTCACCGCGGTGACCACCGCGCCACGCGTGCCCGCCCGGTGCAGGCGCAGGGCGTGCCCGGCCAGCACCACCGCAGGTGCGACGGCGACAACGGTGGCCGCCGCGAGACCGGCAGCGGCTGCCCAGGGGCGGCTCGTGCCGGCCACGGCGAGACCCACGGCTGCGACGACCGCGACGACGGAGTCGAAGCCGGCCGCCTCCTGCAACCGGGGGTGGGGCGCCGGCGGTACGCGCAGGTCGACGAGCGGCAGGTTGCGGCTGAGCAGCGGCGGTCGTCGAAGGTGCGCAACCGCGGCGGCGGCTGCCCGGCGCAGCGCGGCGGCGGCGATGATCGCGGTCGCGGCGATGCCGGTACCGACGAGAACCGCAGTGGTCGTCGACCGGCCGGCGAGCAGGACGAGTGCCACCTGCCCCACCCCGAGCCGGGCACCGGTCCCGAACGCCTCGAGCCGGCGACATGCCTCGGGTGAGCGGACGAGGCCGGCGGCGTCCACCACCGCCGCTGCGGCCAGGGCGCCGGCGACGCCCCAACCCGATCCGGTTGCCGCCGCGGCGAGCGCCCCGGCGTAGGCGGCTCCGAGGGCGCTGACCGCAGCCACGACCCCGGACGTGATCCGAGCGGGCGGTCTCAGCACGGTCGCATCACGGCAGCCTCAGCCGATCGCGACGCTGACGGCCGGCCGCTCCGGCCACCGCTCGACGGCGCGGTCACGCGCGGCGTCGACCGCCTGGGTGAAGCGGGTCAGCGCGTCGGGTTCGTCGGGGCCGAGCAGGTAGTGCTTCAGGTCGCTGCGCTGCGCGGCGAGCGGGTCCGACTCCCGGACGAGGTCGAGGATGGTGCCGATCGAGGCGGCCGACGGATCGACCAGGTACGCCGCCGACGTGCTCGGAAAGGCCTCGCGGAAAGCCTCGTCGGACAGGCCGGTGAGGTTGGGGACGACGTAGGGCTTCTGGCTCGCGACGAAGTCGGAGAGGACGCTGGAGATGTCGGCGACGAGCACGTCGCAGGCGTTGAAGCAGTCGTAGAGCGTCGGCTCCGGACCGACCGCGACGGTGTGCGCGACCGCACCCTGGGCGGCGGCCCGGGCGACCGTGGCTCGCATCCGCTCGTCCGCTGCCGCGGCCGCCATCGACACCGAGCCGACCAGCGGGTGCGGCTTGTAGATGACCCGAACGCCGGGCAGCGCGACGAGGCGCTCGAGCAGGGCCGGGCCGGTGCGCACCGCCGAGGTGTGCGCCGGGTCGTTCGTCCAGCCCTCCCAGGTGGGGGCGTAGAGCACGGTGATCTCCCCGGCCGGCAGCGCACCGCCGTAGGGCTCGATGCCGGTGAGCTGCGGCCGGCCCACCTCGACGATGTCCTCGTCGTGGATCGCGACCTTCGCCCGCCGGTAGCGGTCGCGGCCCGCGGCCCCCGCCACCCAGATCTCGGTGTAGACCTTGCTGAACGGGTTCGACGATGCCGGTCTTGTCGCTGTCGCCGTGACCGATGAAGACGTGGGTGACGCCCGGCTCGCGGAGCATGTGGATGGTCTTGCCGACGTTGGCGGTGTACATCGCGACGCGGACCTCGCGCAGCCCGAAGGTCATGAACTCGACCGAGTCCGGGATGCACAACACCGGCGTGGAGGTCGCGCCGAGCAGCGGCATCGTGGACCGCTCGCGCACGACGATGACCGAGCTGTGCGGAAGTCTGTCGATCGTCGGTAGCCACATGTTCACCTGGTAGGCCGCGTCCGCGTCGCCGGAGTGGTAGACCATCACCTCGGGCGCCATGGCGTTGACCCGCGAACGCACCGCGGCGAGCAGGTCCTCCCGCGACAGCGCCCGGCGGTTGCGCGCGAAGAGCCGCCCGACCAGCGCGACGAGGCACAGCTCGACGAGCAGCATCGCCCCGACGACCCCGAACAGCACTCCCGGCCAGCCGGCCGTGACGGCGACGGCAGCGCCGACGAGGCCGACGAGGGTCAGCCCGTGGTCCGCTCCGACACCCGGGTCAGGAGCAGCGGATGCGGCAGTGCGGGGAGCCGGAGGCCGGTGAGGTCGACGTTGCGGGTCTCGACCGGCACCGCCGCCCGGCGTCGTACGGGGACGAGCAGCAGCTGGTAGAGCAGCCGCAGCGCGGGCACGGCGAGGACGCAGACGGCGGCGGCGTGCCGGGTGTCGCGCGACGCCCATGGCTCACCGAGCACGAGCACGACCGTCGCGAGCTCCCGGACCGTCGAGCGGGTGGCGATGCCGAACTGGCCGCGGGCCAGGACCGCGCGCACGTAGCCGTCGCGGAGGACGAGCAGGTCCACGACCTGGGTGAGGAGGAGGACGGCGAGGAACGCCGCGGGCAGCGTGAGCGCCGCGGTCGCGCCGACTGCCGCGTAGACGGCGATGGCGGCCAGGCCGAGCGGCCCGGACAAGTTGCGGTCGCCCCGCTCTGCGGGCGTGCCCGCGCGGTCCTCGGCGGCCTCCGCGACACCCGACTGGAGCTGCGGGGACGGCTCGGCGCCCGGCGGCTGGTCCGGCCGGCTCATCGACTGCCGTGCTCGCGCGCGGCCTCGACCTCGGCCGCCGCCTCCTCCGCCTCGACCTGGTCCTTGACCGCCTCCGCCGCGCCCTGGCGCGCGGTGACGGTCGGCGCCGGGCGCCGCACGTCGATGACCTGGCCGCTGACGTCCGCGATGAGCACGTCGACGGAGGTCTGCGCGACGGAGGTGGCGTCGAGCAGGTCCTCCGGTGGTTCGACGCCGAACGCCTTGGTGCGCATCGGCGTGGCCGTGCGCTCCGGGTTGATGCAGTTGACCCGGACACCGAGTGCCGCCCACTCGTCGGCGAGCGCCTGGGTCAGGTTGACGACCGCCGCCTTGGTCGAGGAGTAGAGGCTGTAGCCGGCCCGACCGCGGGTGTAGCTGCTGGAGGTGAAGAGCAGCAGCTGACCTTTGGTCTCCTTCAGGTACGGGATCGACGTGCCGGGCGATCTGCACGGGTGCGAGGTAGTTGACGCCGATCATCTCCTCGATGGTCGCGTCGTCGGTCTCGGCCAGCGGGCCGGTGTGGAGCACGCCGGCGGTAACGATGACGTAGTCGATCCGCCCGGCTCCGCCGCCGCCTTGCCCAGGGCGGCCGCGACGTCGTCGGCGTTCTGGACGTGGGTCCGCGTGGTCGACCGGCTGAACGGGAACACGTGGCGCCGTGGTTCTGCAGCAGCGACACGATCTCGCGCGCCGATGCCGTAGCTGCCGCCGAAGACGACGGCGTCGCGCCCGCGCAGCTGCTCGGAGTAGGCGTGGTCGTCGGCAGCCGCGGGACCGACGTCGAGCTGAGCTGGAAGAGCTTGTCCGCGATGAACACGTCGACCGGCGCGGTCACCTTCATGTTGTGCTCGGAGCCCTCGACGACGTGGATGGGTACGTCGGGCAGGTAACGCAGCACGACGCCGCAGTCGTCGGTGGCCGAGAAGTGCGGGTCCTGCCAGGCCAGCTCGTAGGCGCGCGGATGGTCGACAGCCGGAACCCCTGCGGGGTCTGCCCGCGGCGCAGCCGGGCCGCGGTCGGGGATGTCGGTGATGACGTCGCCGTCGACGACGACGATTCGTGTCCGCGGAGGGGATCGCCACGTCGACCGCCTCGTAGGTCCGCAGCGCGTTGACGCACTCGCGGATGATGCGCTGGGTGAGCAGCGGGCGCACGGCGTCGTGGAAGAGGACGTTGCACTCGTCGGTGCCGAGCGCGTCCAGCGCCCGCCGGGTGCTCTCGTTGCGGGTGGCACCTCCCTCGACGACGGCTCCTGACCTTGCGGAAGCCGCGCGACTCGACGATTGCCTCGACGTCCTCGCGTAGCCAGGCGTCATGAGGACGACGACCTCGTCGATCTCGGACGAGGACTCGAACACCGACAGGGTGTGCTCGATGATCGGCTTGCCGGCGATCTTCAGCAGCTGCTTCGGGACCGTCAGGCCGACCCGGGTGCCGACGCCGCCGGCGAGCACGACGCCCACGGTGCGCAGGCGGGTGGAGTCGGGGGCGGACATGTCAGGCGAGCATAACGGTCAGCGGAGCCGGGACGACGACACCACGGCGAGCAGGTGTCCCACCGCCACGAGGGCCGCGACGACCAGCAGAACGACGGTGAGGACGTGCATCGCGACGAGGTCGCCGCGCACGGCGTCGACCGCAGCGGCGACGAGTGCGAGGCCGGACATCTCCATCGCGAGCAGGGCGCGGTTCAACGGCAAGGACCGCGCCATGGCGCGCAGCCGCCGGATCCCGGACGCCGTCGGAACCGCGACGGACGCCACGTCGGCGACCGGTGGCAGGCCCGACTGCGCGCGGGCCGCGTGCACGAGGTCGGTCTCGGCCTTGGTGAGCAGCACCAGGAAGCCGGTGGCGAGGCCGATCGTCGCCCAACCGGCGATCGATCCCAGGCCGCCGTCGGCGTGGACCCCGACACCGACGGCGAGTCCGGCATCCGTCACGTAGTGGCCGATCCGGTCGACGTAGATGCCCGTGGCCCCGGTCTGGCCGCGCCACCGGGCCAGCTCGCCGTCCACGCAGTCGAGGTAGCCCTGCAGCTGGATCAGGACGACGACGATCGCCGCCGCCCACACGTGCGGGACGGTCAGGAGCACGGCGGCACCGACGCCGACCGCGAGCATCGACCAGGTCACGGCGTCGGGCGTCACTCGCGTCGGGACGAGCAGCCGGGTGAGGTGGATCGACAGGTGCCGCATGTAGAGCCGGCCCGCCCAGTGCTCACCGCTCACCCGGCCGACGACGGTGTCGGGTTGCGCCACCGCGCGCAGCTCGGCGACCGTCGGTCGGCGGGCTGGCGTGCCGGTCGGGGCGGAGGTCACTCGGGCATCCTCCCCGACGACGGGGCGAGGACCAGCGCCGACTCGGGCGCCAGCCGCCCGGCGTAGGCCGTGCCGGAGGCGGCGAGGTCGTCGCTCGACACCTCGACGACGTGGGGTGCCTCGAGCGGGACGTTGACCCTCCG
>CAWIFV010000001.1:0-74072 GCA_963835405.1 uncultured Actinomycetota bacterium | reverse complement strand
TGGTGGTTGAGCAGGTTGTTGTGGCATGCGTCACGCAGGGTGGTGGGAACCTAGCATCGCGCGCTACGCATGGCTGTCCGCAGCCTCCCCGCCACGACCGGCGTCACGACGATCGACTGCCAGTGCGGTTCCGCGCAGCAGGCCAACCACTTCATCGCCGGCCTGATCACGCGGGTGCGATCGACATCGGTGTCGCCTGTGGCGTCGAGATGATGTCGCGGGTCGGCCTGGGCGCGGCCGTCTACGGCGGTCCCGGCGTCCCCCGCCCGGACGGCTGGGACCTCGACCTCCCCGACCAGTTCACCGGGGCCGACCGCATCGCCAAGGACTTCGGCATCTCCCGCGAGGACCTCGACGCCTTCGGCTGCTGTCGCAGCAGAAGGCCGCGGAGGCGTGGGCGGAGGAACGGTTCAAGTCGCAGCTCGCACCGGTCGAGGCGCCCGTGCTCGGGGACGACGGCCAGCCGACCGGCGAGACGAGGACGGTCGACCGCGACCAGGGGCTGCGCGAGACGTCGCTGGACAAGCTCGCGGCACTCGAGCCGGTGCTCGAGGGCGGCTTCCACACCGCGGGTACGTCGTCGCAGATCTCCGACGGCGCCGCCGCCGTCCTGCTCATGTCCCGGGCGAAGGCGGACGAGCTGGGCTCAAGCCGCGCGCCCGGATCGTGTCCCAGGCCCTCGTCGGTGACGAGCCCTACTACCACCTCAACGGCCCGGTCGCCGCCACCCAGCGGGTGCTCGACGTCCGGATGTCGATCGGCGACATCGGTCTGTTCGAGGTCAACGAGGCGTTCGCGTCGTCGTCGTCAACTGGGCGCGGCAGCACAAGGTCGACATGGACAAGGTCAACGTCAACGGCGGCGCGATCGCGCTCGGCCACCCGGTCGGCTCGACCGGCAGCCGCCTCATCACCACGGCGCTGCACGAGCTCGAGCGCACCGGTGGCACGACGGCGCTGATCTCCATGTGCGCGGGCGGGGCGCTCGCCACCGGAACCATCATCGAACGGCTCTGAGTCCTACCACGGCCCCTACTACGCACGGACACGATGTCCCACCTCGAGACCGAGCTGCACGGCCACGTCCTGGTCGTGACGATGAACCGCCCGGAGGCCAAGAACGCCTTCTCCCCGGAGATGCTGGTCGGGATGGCGGATGCCTGGGACCGCATCGACGCGACCCGGAGATCCGCGTGCGCCGTCCTCACCGGCGCCGGCGGCGTGTTCTGCGCGGGCGCCGACCTCAAGGCGATGAACGACTCGCAGAATGCCGAGTCCGACGCCGCGCAGCCGATGCGGGAGGACGCCGGCCTCGCCTGGAAGGCGCTGCTACGCCACCACCGGCTGACCAAGCCGCTGGTCGCCGCCGTCGAGGGCTACGCCGTCGCCGGCGGCACCGAGATCCTCCAGGCCACCGACATCCGCGTCGCCGGCGAGAGCGCGGTCTTCGGCGTGGTCGAGGTGACCCGGGCGCTGTTCCCGCTCGGCGGGTCGACGGTGCGGCTGCGCCGGCAGATCCCCTACACCAAGGCGATGGAGCTGCTGCTCACCGGCGACACCGTCGGCGCCGCCGAGGCCGAGCGCATCGGGCTCATCGGCCGCGTCGTCCCGGACGGCAAGGCGCTCGACACCGCTCTGGAGATCGGCGCAGCGGATCGCCCGCAACGGCCCGCTCGCCGTCCAGGCGATCAAGCGGTCCGTACAGGCGACCGAGGGGCTGCCGGAGGACGAGGCCCTGAAGATCGAGCTCGAGATCGGGCTACCGATCTTCGGCACCGCCGACGCCAAGGAAGGCACCCAGGCGTTCAAGGAGAAGCGCGAGCCGAGCTACCGCGGCGAGTGACCGAGTGAGCACTCCGCGGATCAAGGCACAGCTCGCCGGCGCGGTCCGCCGCTGATGGACGCCACGGTCCTCACCAACGCCGGTGAGTCCGAGCTCGCCACCGTCACCGCCGCCCTGCACGCGACCGCGGCCGAGCTGGAGGGTCACGGCATGCGCGAACCATGCCCTGGCCGGATCCCGACGCGATGCGCGGGGCGGAGCGCCCCTACAGCCCGGTGATCGGGGTCGCCAACGCGCTCGCGCCGCCGCTCGTCGTCCAGCCTCGGACGACGGCACCGTCGTCGGCGAATGCGTCCTGCGATCGATCCACGAGGGGCCGCCGGGAGCCGTGCACGGCGGCTCGGTGGCCACCCTTCTCGACCAGGTGCTCGGGCACGCCAACGCGGCCGCCGGTGTCGGGGGCTACACCGCGGAGCTGACCGTCCGCTACCGCCGACCGACGCCGTACGGCGTCCCGCTGTCCGTCCGCGCCCGTACCGACTCCGTCGAGGGAAGGCGGTCCGGTCGAGCGGCGAGATCGTCGCCGACGGCGTCGTCACCGCCGAGGCCGAGGGGCTGTTCCTCATGCCGTCGCCCGAGCGCGTCGAGGCGCTCCGCGAGGTCGTCGAGTCGCGCACCGCCGGCAGCTGACCGGGCTCGCCCGGCGGCCGCCGCAGCCGGTAGGAGACGGCCGGCACCTGCAGGCCCTTGAGGGCGGCGGGTGGCATCGGCTCGAAGCCGAACCGGTCCGGCACCGCCGCGCCACTGCCTCGCTGACGACGACCGCTCCCGGCTCGGCCACCGCCACCAGCCGGGCAGCGAGGTTGACGACGTCCCCGAAGTAGTCACCGTGCAGGCTGAGCACCTCCCGCAGTCGGCACCGAGGCGGCCCGGTGGGAGCCCGGCGGAACCGGCGAACCGCTCGGCGACGTCGAGCGCGATGGAACAGCCCTCCGCCGCCGAGTCGGCGACGAACATCGCGCTGTCGCCGATGAGCTTGACCAGGCGGCCGCCTCCCGCCGCCACCACGTCGCCGACGGTGTCCTCGAACCGGCGAAGCAGGTCCGCCAGCTCGGCCATCGACAGCGTGCGCGCGAGCGCCGTGTAGCCGACGAGATCGACGAACCCCACGAAGAGGTTCCGCCGGGTCGAGGTCCTCCCTCGCGGCGTCCAGGCGGCGGAGGCGACCCGCACGAGATGAGCCCGGAAGACCGCGGTGACGAACCGCTCGAAGCCCTCGATGCTCGCCTGGCTCAGCGCCACCTGCCGCTCGACGATCTCGGGGAGCCGACCCCCGACGCCAGCTTCGGGACCTCGAACTGCACCCGGTAGGTGTCGACCAGGGCCTCCGCGAGCCGGGCGGTGGTGCTGCCGACGACGCCAGCGAGCGCCAGGGCGAGGTCCAGGCCCATCCAGCCGTCGCTCGCTGCGGCGACGACGGGCAGGGCCGCGAGCAGATCGGCGGGGATCGCTCGCTGCCGGCCCGGAGCGCAGGGAGCCCGAGCAGCTGCCAGAGGTAGCGGAGCTCGTCCTCGGCCAGCCCCGTCGCGGCCGCCGCGTCCGGGAGCGAGGCCGGCGGAGCGGTGCGCAGCACGAGCTCCAGGGCAAGGTCACCGTAACTGCGTTCCGCGGGCGAGCGGGCCAACTCCTCGTCCGTGGCGCCGAGGCGGCGGAGCAGCCCGACGATGCGTTCCTCCTCGGCATCCGGCACGGCAAGATTGGACGGTCGGGATGCGGGAACCGTCACGTCGGGCCGCCGTGAGACCCGTCACGTCGGCCGGGACACACTGGAGCCGACCCGCGCGGTGCGCCCAGTTCTCAAGGGGGCCTAGTCCTCAAGGACGAGCCCCCCCGAACCGATCGGTGAAGACATGACGTTCTGGCTCGAGGTCGCCCTCGCCTACCTGCTGCTCATCGCCGGGGGGCCGGCGCCGGGGCGGTTCCTGGCCCTCGGTTCCCGGGCAACGGGTGGGGCGGCCGTCGGATGGACCCGACGGCACCGGCCCCCAGCGACCCGACGCACGCGGGGGTGGCCGCCGCTCGGCAGCGCCTTGACCGGCGCTCCTGCCTGGTGCCTTCGACGGCGAGCCGGTCCGGAACCGCGCCGGGCTCAGTCCACTGCCGCCGGTCGGCCGGGAAGACCACGGTACGGATGGGGAACGGGATCTCGATGCCCTCGCGCCGGTAGCGCGCGTGCAGCCGGCGGACGAACTCTGAACACGATCACGTACTGCTGCATGTACTCCCTCGTCCGCCCGACGACGTTGATGTCGATGCCCGAGCCCCGAACCTGGCGAAGCGGATGATCGGCTCGTGGTGGCCACGCCCCCCTCCACCTCGCGCATCACCTCGGCACTCACCTCGCGGGTCACGCGCTCGACGTGGTCGAGGTCGCTGCTGTAGGACACGCCGACGGGCACCAGCACCGACATCTCCGGCTGCGGCCGGAAGTAGTTGATGATGATCGACTGGGCGAGCTTCGCGTTCGGGATGATCGCCTGGTTGTTCTGCACCTGCTGGACCGTCGGTTCCGCCAGTTGATGTCGACGATCTGCCCCTCCTCGCCGGTCTCGAGGCGGATGAAGTCGCCGACCTGGACCTTCTTCGAGGCGAGGATGTGCACGCCGGCGAAGAGGTTGGCCAGGCTGTCCTGCAGGGCGAGCGCGACCGCCAGGCCGCCGACGCCGAGCGCGGTGAGCATCGCCGCGATCGACACCCGAGGTCGCCGAGCACGTAGCAGCACGCCGAGCAGCAGCACGCGAGACGGGCGATGTTGACGAAGATGGTGGCGGTTGCCCGCCACCGGTACGACGGATCATCGTCGCGCGGATGCCTTCCGCGACGAGCCGCGCGACGATGAGCGTGGCGACGAGGATGAGCGTGGCGGTGAGGACGCCGTAGGACAGCGAGTGCCACGCGGTCGCAGCGGCAGCTCGCCGACCGCGACCCAGAGCCCGCCGAGCGTCAGCAGCGGCGCGGACAGGTCGTGCGCGAGCCCAGGAGCAGCTGTCGCCGCCCCAGGGGGTTTCCAGGGCGCGGCGGCGCAGCCATCCGAACAGCCACCGCAAAGCCAGGCCGAGCGCCACGCCCGCGACGACGGCCACCAACGCGATGATCCCCTGGCCGAGCCACACCGACTCCACGACGCCGGACGCTACCCCGCAGCGCCGCTGGCCGGTGGAGTGGACCGCGGGTAACCGTCACCCGTGCCTGGTGAGCCCGTGGGCCGGGGCGAACGCACTCGGGCCGTCGAGCTGCCTGGCCCAGTAGATGTGCCGGTCCGACGACGACGGCTTCACGACGTCACCGTTGTCCGACCAGACCACCTGCGCCATCCCGTCCGGGCCGATCGCGAGCTCGAAGAAGTCGCCCAGGCTGCGGTCGTCACCGAGCTGGCCGATGCACAGATGCCCTTCTGGCAGATGGAGCCGTGGTGGATGACGTGGTCGGAGATGCGGCTGTTGAAGATGGTGGGGTTCGGCGTGTTGGCGTCCGCACCTGCGCGAAATCCACCTGCCGGTCGCGCCCGGTCGTCCGGCGAGCGCCTTCGTCGGTCTGCATCCACGCGAGGTCGATGATGCCGGGGCCGCCGGCGGCGCCGCTGACGTAGACGGTGGCGCCGCGGTCCGGCGCGAGCGTGTCGACCTGGACCGGATCACTCCAACTGGCGCCATGGTCGGTCGAGAAGACGAGTTCGTGTGCAGGTGGCCGCCGGTACCGCCGTTGTAGAAGACGTAGAGCGTGCCGTCGGGCCCAGCTTCCCCGGGCGGGGACGCTCGGCCCCGACGGCACGCTCTACGTCTTCTACAACGGCGGTACCGGCGGCCACCTGCACACGAACTACGTCTACTCGACCGACCATGGCGCCAGTTGGAGTGATCCGGTCCAGGTCGACACGCTCGCGCCGGACCGCGGCGCCACCGTCTACGTCACCGGCGCCGCCGGCGGCCCCGGCATCATCGACCTCGCGTGGATGCAGACCGACGAGGGCTCGTCGCCGGACGACCAGGACGCGACCTGGCAGGTCGACTTCGCGCAGGTGCGGGACGCCAACACGCCGAACCCCACCATCTTCAACAGCCGCATCTCCGACCACGTCATCCACCACGGCCCATCTGCCAGAAGGGCATCATGTGCATCGGCCAGCTCGGCGACGACCGCAGCCTGGGCGACTTCTTCGAGCTCGCGATCGGCCCGGACGGGATGGCGCAGGTGGTCTGGTCGGACAACGGTGACGTCGTGAAGCCGTCGTCGTCGGACCGGCACGTCTACTGGGCCAGGCAGCTCGACGGCCCGAGTGCGTTCGCCCCGGCCCACGGGCTCACCAGGCACGGGTGACGGTTACCCGCGGTCCACTCCACCGGCCGGCGGCGCCTGCGGGGTAGCGTCCGGCGTCGTGGAGTCGGTGTCGCTCGGCCAGGGGATCATCGCGTTGGTGGCCGTCGTCGCGGGCGTGGCCTCGGCCTCGCTTTGCGGTGGCTGTTCGGATGGCTGCGCCGCCGCGCCCTGGAAACCCCCTGGGGCGGCGACGAGCTGCTCCTGGGACTCGCGCACGACCTGTCCGCGCCGCTGCTGACGCTCGGCGGGCTCTGGGTCGCGGTCGGCGAGCTCCCGCTGCGACCGCGCTGGCACTCGTTGTCCTACGGCGTCCTCACCGCCACGCTCATCCTCGTCGCCACGCTCATCATCGCGCGGCTCGTCGCGGAGGGCATCCGCGCGACGATGATCCGTCGTACCGGCGGCGGGGCGACCGCCACCATCTTCGTCAACATCGCGCGGCTCGCGGTGCTGCTGCTCGGCGTACTGCTCGTGCTCGGCAACCTCGGGGTGTCGATCGCGCCGCTGCTCACCGCGCTCGGCGTCGGCGGCCTGGCGGTCGCGCTCGCCCTGCAGGACACCCTGGCCAACCTCTTCGCCGGCGTGCACATCCTCGCCTCGAAGAGGTCCAGGTCGGCGACTTCATCCGCCTGGAGACCGGCGAGGAGGGGCAGATCGTCGACATCAACTGGCGGAACACGACGGTCCAGCAGGTGCAGAACAACCACGCGATCATCCCGAACGCGAAGCTCGCCCAGTCGATCATCATCAACTACTTCCGGCCGCAGCCGGAGATGTCGGTGCTGGTGCCCGTCGGCGTCTCCTACGGCAGCGACCTTGACCACGTCGAGCGCGTGACCCGCGAGGTGGGTGCCGAGGTGATGCGCGAGGTGGAGGGGGGCGTGCCGCCCACGAGCCGATCATCCGCTTCGCCAGGTTCGGGGACTCCAGCATCGACATCAACGTCATCCTGCGGACGAGCGAGTTCATCCAGCAGTACGTGATCGTGTCGGAGTTCGTCCGCCGGCTGCACGCGCGTTACCGGCGCGAGGGCATCGAGATCCCGTTCCCCATCCGTACCGTGGTCTTCCCGGCCGACCGGCCGGCGGTCAACTGAGCCCGGCGCGGTCCCGGACCGGCTCGCCGTCGAAGGCACCAGGCAGGAGCGCCCGGTCGAAGGCGCTGCCGAGCGGCGGCCACTCCACCGCGTGCGTCGGGTCGCTGGGGGCCGGTGGCGTCGGGTCGTCCGACGGGCCGCCCCACCCGTTGCCCGGGAACCGGAGGGCCAGGAACCGCCCCAGCGCCAGCCCCCCGGCGATGAGCAGCAGGTAGGCGAGGGCGACCTCGAGCCAGAACGTCATGTCTTCACCGATCGGTTCGGGGGGCTAGTCCTTGAGGACTAGGCCCCCTTGAGAACTGGGCGCACCGCGCGGGTCGGTTCCAGTGTGTCCCGGCCGACGTGACGGGTCTCACGGCGGCCCGACATTGACGGTTCCCGCATCCCGACCGTCACAATCTGCCCGTGCCGGATGCCGAGGAGGAACGCATCGTCGGGCTGCTCCGCCGCCTCGGCGCCACGGACGAGGAGTTGGCCCGCTCGCCCGCGGAACGCAGTTACGGTGACCTTGCCCTGGAGCTCGTGCTGCGCACCGCTCCGCCGGCCTCGCTCCCGGACGCGGCGGCCGCGACGGGGCTGGCCGAGGACGAGCTCCGCTACCTCTGGCAGCTGCTCGGGCTCCCTGCGCTCCGGGCCGGCAGCGAGCGGATCCCCGCCGATCTGCTCGCGGCCCTGCCCGTCGTCGCCGCAGCGAGCGACGGCTGGATGGGCCTGGACCTCGCCCTGGCGCTCGCTCGCGTCGTCGGCAGCACCACCGCCCGGCTCGCGGAGGCCCTGGTCGACACCTACCGGGTGCAGTTCGAGGTCCCGAAGCTGGCGTCGGGGGTCAGCTACCCCGAGATCGTCGAGCGGCAGGTGGCGCTGAGCCAGGCGAGCATCGAGGGCTTCGAGCGGTTCGTCACCGCGGTCTTCCGGGCTCATCTCGTGCGGGTCGCCTCCGCCGCCTGGACGCCCGACGAGGGGAGGACCTCGACCCGGCGGGACCTCTTCGTGGGGTTCGTCGATCTCGTCGGCTACACGGCGCTCGCGCGCACGCTGTCGATGGCCGAGCTGGCGGACCTGCTCCGCCGGTTCGAGGACACCGTCGGCGACGTGGTGGCGGCGGGAGGCGGCCGCCTGGTCAAGCTCATCGGCGACAGCGCGATGTTCGTCGCCGACTCGGCGGCGGAGGGCTGTTCCATCGCGCTCGACGTCGCCGAGCGGTTCGCCGGTTCCGCCGGGCTCCCACCGGGCCGCCTCGGT
This sequence comes from uncultured Actinomycetota bacterium, assembly GCA_963835405.1. Taxonomy (GTDB): domain Bacteria; phylum Actinomycetota; class Actinomycetes; order JAFAQI01; family JAFAQI01; genus CAWIFV01. The sequence goes on along the minus strand of CAWIFV010000001.1, from coordinate 65,575 downwards.
GCCGACTGCGGGAGCGTGCTCAGCCTGCACGGTGACTACTTCGGGGACGTCGTCAACCTCGCTGCCCGGCTGGTGGCGGTGGCCGAGCCGGGAGCGGTCGTCGTCAGCGAGGCAGTGGCCGCGGCGGTGCCGGACCGGTTCGGCTTCGAGCCGATGCCACCCGCCGCCCTCAAGGGCCTGCAGGTGCCGGCCGTCTCCTACCGGCTGCGGCGGCCGCCGGGCTGAGCCCGGTCAGCTGCCGGCGGTGCGCGACTCGACGACCTCGCGGAGCGCCTCGACGCGCTCGGGCGACGGCATGAGGAACAGCCCCTCGGCCTCGGCGGTGACGACGCCGTCGGCCACGATCTCGCCGCTCGACCGGACCCGCCTTCCCTCGACGGAGTCGGTACGGGCGCGGACGGACAGCGGGACGCCGTACGGCGTCGGTCGGCGGTAGCGGACGGTCAGCTCCGCGGTGTAGCCCCCGACACCGGCGGCCGCGTTGGCGTGCCCGAGCACCTGGTCGAGAAGGGTGGCCACCGAGCCGCCGTGCACGGCTCCCGGCGGCCCCTCGTGGATCGATCGCAGGACGCATTCGCCGACGACGGTGCCGTCGTCCAGAGGCTGGACGACGAGCGGCGGCGCGAGCGCGTTGGCGACCCCGATCACCGGGCTGTAGGGGCGCTCCGCCCGGCGCATCGCGTCGGGATCCGGCCAGGGCATGGTCTCGCGCATGCCGTGACCCTCCAGCTCGGCCGCGGTCGCGTGCAGGGCGGCGGTGACGGTGGCGCAGCTCGGACTCACCGGCGTTGGTGAGGACCGTGGCGTCCATCAGCCGGCGGACCGCGCCGGCGAGCTGTGCCTTGATCCGCGGAGTGCTCACTCGGTCACTCGCCCGCGGTAGCTCGGCTCGCGCTTCTCCTTGAACGCCCGGGTGCCTTCCTTGGCGTCCGCGGTGCCGAAGATCGGTAGCCCGATCTCGAGCTCGATCTTCAAGGCCTCGTCCTCCGGCAGCCCCTCGGTCGCCTGTACGGACCGCTTGATGGCCTGCACCGCGAGCGGGCCGTTGCGGGCGATCCGCGCACCGATCTCCAGAGCGGTGTCGAGCGCCTTGCCGTCCGGGACGACCCGGCCGATGAGCCCGATGCGCTCGGCCTCGGCGGCGCTGACGGTGTCGCCGGTGAGCAGCAGCTCCATCGCCTTCGTGTAGGGGATCTGCCGGCGCAGCCGCACCGTTGACCCGCCGAGCGGGAACAGCGCCGCGCGTCACCTCGACCACGCCGAAGACCGCGCTCTCGCCGGCGACGCGGATGTCGGTGGCCTGGAGGATCTCGGTGCCGCCGGCGACGGCGTAGCCCTCGACGGCGGCGACGAGCGGCTTGGTCAGCCGGTGGTGGCGCAGCAGCGCCTTCCAGGCGAGGCCGGCGTCCTCCTGCATCCGCTGCGCGGCGTCGGACTCATTCTGCGAGTCGTTCATCGCCTTGAGGTCGGCACCCGCGCAGAACACGCCGCCCGCGCCGGTGAGGACGGCGCACGCGGATCTCCGGGTCGGCGTCGATGCGGTCCCAGGCATCCGCCATCCCGACCAGCATCTCCGGGGAGAGGGCGTTCTTGGCCTCCGGGCGGTTCATCGTCACGACCAGGACGTGGCCGTGCAGCTCGGTCTCGAGGTGGGACATCGTGCTCCGTGCGCTAGTAGGGGCCGCTCGTAGGGACTCAGAGCCGTTCGATGATGGTTCCGGTGGCGAGCGCCCCGCCCGCGCACATGGAGATGAGTGCCGTCGTGCCACCGGTGCGCTCGAGCTCGTGCAGCGCCGTGGTGATGAGGCGGCTGCCCGTCGAGCCGACCGGGTGGCCGAGCGCGATCGCGCCGCCGTTGACGTTGACCTTGTCCATGTCGACCTTGTGCTGCCGCGCCCAGTTGACGACGACGGCCGCGAACGCCTCGTTGACCTCGAACAGATCGATGTCGCCGATCGACATCCCGGACCGGTCGAGCACCCGCTGGGTGGCGGCGACCGGGCCGTTGAGGTGGTAGTAGGGCTCGTCACCGACGAGGGCCTGGGACACGATCCGGGCGCGTGGCTTGAGCCCGAGCTCGTCCGCCTTCGCCTGGGACATGAGCAGGACGGCGGCGGCGCCGTCGGAGATCTGCGACGACGTACCCGCGGTGTGGAAGCCGCCCTCGAGCACCGGCTTGAGTGCCGCGAGCTTGTCCAGCGACGTCTCGCGCAGCCCCTGGTCGCGGTCGACCGTCCTCGTCTCGCCGGTCGGCTGGCCGTCGTCCCCGAGCACGGGCGCCTCGACCGGTGCGAGCTGCGACTTGAACCGTTCCTCGGCCCACGCCTGCGCGGCCTTCTGCTGCGACAGCAGCCCGAAGGCGTCGAGGTCCTCGCGGGAGATGCCGAAGTCCTTGGCGATCCGGTCGGCCCCGGTGAACTGGTCGGGGAGGTCGAGGTCCCAGCCGTCCGGGCGGGGGACGCCGGGACCGCCGTAGACGGCCGCGCCGAGGCCGACCCGCGACATCATCTCGACGCCGCAGGCGACACCGATGTCGATCGCACCCGCCGTGATCAGGCCGGCGATGAAGTGGTTGGCCTGCTGCGCGGAACCGCACTGGCAGTCGATCGTCGTGACGCCGGTCGTGGCGGGGAGGCCGGCGGACAGCCATGCGTAGCGCGCGATGCTGCCGGCCTGCTCACCACCCTGCGTGACGCATCCGCCGACGACCTGCTCGACCGCCACCGGGTCGACGCCGGCTGCGCGCGACGACCTCACGCTGGACATGGCCGAGCGCGAGTGCGGGGTGGAGTCCGGCGAGCCAGCCGTTGCGCTTGCCGATCGGCGTACGGACCGCTTCGACGATGACCGGTTCAGTGCTGCCTGGTACACCCATGAAACGCAGTAGAACACATTCTAGTTTTCCGGGCCAGGGGAGTTGACGACCCGTCAGATCCGGGCCAGATTAGAACACGTTCTCGTTTGAGGAGTCCGTCCATGGCAGAGCTCGAGATCGACGTCTACGACCTGGACCAGTACGCCGCGAGCGGTGTGCCGCACGACCAGCTCAAGCGGCTGCGCCAGGAAGCACCGGTCTTCCGGCACGACGACCCGCAGCTGCCCGAGGGCTACTGGGCGGTGACCCGGCACGCGGATGTGGTCTACGTCTCCCGCAACCCCGAGCTCTTCTCGTCGTACGAGAAGACGGCGATGCTGGACGAGTACGCGCAGGAGCAGATCGACCAGCAACGCATGTTCATGCTCAACCAGGATCCGCCCGAGCACACCCGCACCCGGCAGCTGGTCAACCGGGGCTTCACCCCGCGCATGATCGCCCGCCTCGAGGAGCGCATCCAGCACAACTGCGACGACATCGTCGCCCAGGCGCTCGCCAAGGGCGAGGGCGACTTCGTCACGCTGTGCGCCGCCGAGCTGCCGCTCATCGTCATCGCCGAGCTCATGGGCGTGCCGGTCGACGACCGGCACAAGGTCTTCGACTGGTCCAACCGCATGGTGGGCGGCAACGACCCCGAGTACGGCGTGACCGAGGAGCAGCGGTTCGCGGCGGCGCAGGAGATGTGGGCCTACGCCAACGAGCTCGCGAAGCACAAGCGGCAGAACCTGCAGGACGACATCGTGTCGAAGCTGATCAGCCCGGACGATGCCGGCAACGTTCTCGACGAGCTCGAGTTCGACCTGTTCTTCATGCTGCTCGCGGTGGCCGGCAACGAGACGACGCGGAACGCCATCTCCGGCGGCATGTACGCCTTCACCCAGCATCCGGACCAGTGGGACCGGCTCAAGGCCGATCAGTCGCTGCTGCCGACCGCAGCCGACGAGATCGTCCGCTGGGTGAGCCCCGTGAACCTCTTCCGGCGGACGCCCACCCAGGACGTCGAGATCGGCGGCGTCCCGATCAAGAAGGGCGAGAAGGTCGTCATCTACTACTCGTCGGCCAACCGGGACGAGACGGTCTTCGACGACCCGGACGTCTTCGACATCGGCCGCGAGCCCAACCCGCATGTCGGCTTCGGTGGCGGCGGACCGCACTTCTGCCTCGGCCGCCACCTCGCGAAGCTCGAGATCGAGTGCATCTTCCGGTCGCTCGTGAACCAGTGCGCGAGGGTGGAGCTCGTCGCCGAGCCGCGGCGGCTGCGCTCGAACTTCATCAACGGCATCAAGGAGATGACCGTCCGCTTCGTCCCCGCCCCCCGAAGTTGATCATGAGCACATCGCCAGGACACGCCGGCGTGTCGAGTCCGTCTGCTCATGATCAACAGGTGTTGGTCGCCGACCACGCGATCGAGTACACCTACACCCGCTCCACCGGGCCGGTGATCGGCGCGTTCCTCACCGGCCTGCGGGACAAGCAGATCAAGGGCATTCGCGGCCGCGGACGGGCGCGTTCTCGTGCCGCCGGTCGACTACGACCCGGTCACGAGCGAGGACCTGACCGAGCTGGTCGACGTCGCCGACGCCGGCGAGGTCACGACGTGGGCGTGGAACGAGCGGCCGCTTGCGCAGCAGCCGTTCGACCGGCCGTTCGCGTGGGCGCTGGTGAAGCTCGACGGTGCCGACACCGGCATGCTCGCGGCGGTCGACGTACCGGACGCGGCGCAGATGCGGACCGGCATGCGGGTCCGTGCCCGCTGGGCGGACGAGCGGGTCGGCTCGATCCGCGACCTCGCCTGCTTCGAGCCGGAGGAGTCCGCATGACCTCGGAGCCGGTGACCATCGTCGAGACACCGACCCACCTCGACTACAGCTACACCCCCGGCGTGGCGTCCTCGCGGTTCCTGCGGTCGTTGGAGCGCGGTGAGCTCGATGGGCCAACGCTGCCCCCGGTGCCGGAAGGTCTACCTGCCACCGCGCGGCGCCTGCTCCATGTGCGGCGTCGCCACCGAGGAGGAAGTGACGCTCAGCGGCAAGGGCACCGTGACCACCTTCTGCGTCACGCGGATCCCGAGCCCCGGGCTGGAGCCGCCGTACGTCACCGCGTGGATCCTGCTCGACGGCGCCGACATCACGTCGATGTTCCTCATCCAGGAGTGCGACCCGGAGGAGGTCCGGCTCGGGATGCGGGTCGAGGCGGTCTGGGTCGACGAGGGTGAGCGGCGGCCGGACCTCGGCAACATCCGCTACTTCCGGCCGACCGGCGAGCCGGACGCCGCGTACGACGACTACAAGGAGTACGTGTGAAGCGGGACGTGGCCGTCGTGTCGTGGGCGTCGTTCGAGACGCCGAGCGAGCCGGCCCGCAACGAGGTCGAGATGCTGCTGCCGGTCATCCACGACGCACTCGGCAAGGTCGGCCTGACCCAGCAGGACATCGGGTTCACCGTCTCGGGTTCCAGTGACTACCTGCAGGGCTTCCCGTTCGCCTTCGTCGGCGCCCTCGACGCCGTCGGCGCTTGGCCGCCGATCCGCGAGTCGCACGTCGAGATGGACGGCGCCTTCGCTCTCTACGAGGCCGTCCAGGTCATGCAGGAAGACGGCATCGACACCGCGCTCGTCTACGCCTTCGCCCGGCCGTCGCGCGGCGAGCTCGACCGCACGCTCGCGCTGCAGCTCGACCCCTACTCGTCGCGCCGCTGTGGCCCGACGCGCGCGGGCTGGCCGGGCTGCAGGCCCAGGCGATGCGTGACAGCGACCGGTTCGGGGAGGTTCCCGAGGTCCCGCCGACGGTCGTCGCCGACGGCGCCACGGCCGTCGTGCTCGCCGTCGGCGACCGGGCGCGCGAGCTGACGGAGAACCCCGCCTGGATCCGCGGCATCGACCACCGGATCGAAGCCGCCCGCTCTCGGCACCCGCGACCTCGCCGACTCCGTGTCGACCCGGCTCGCCGCCGAGCGCGCCGGGGCCACCGGGACGGACGGCGCCTGGCTGCACACGCCGTACCCGCACCAGGAGCTGCTGCTGCGCGCCGCGCTCGGGCTCGACGGGCAGCCGGTCGACGCCGAGGCCGGGCCGATGATGGTCGGCGGGCTGGAGCGGCTCGCCGCCGCCGCGGCCGGCATCTCCGCCGGCCACGCCCGTCGCGCCCTCGCACACGCCACCGCTGGACCGTGCCTGCAGCAGAACCTCGTCGCCGTCCTCGAGGGAGCTAGCCGATGACCCCGCAATTGCGCGCTGCCTGCCCTCTAGGGCGGAGAACACGCAATCGTTCGGGGGGTGGTCCCGGTGAGTGGCGATCGCGTCGCGGTGGTCGGCGTCGGCCAGACGAAGTACGCCGCCAAACGCCAGGACGTCTCCATCGCGGGGCTCCTCCGCGAGGCGGCCAAGCGGGCGCTCGACGACGCCGGGATGGGCTGGGGCGACATCGACGCCGTCGTCATCGGCAAGGCGCCGGACATGTTCGAAGGCGTCATGATGCCGGAGCTCTACCTCGCCGACGCGCTCGGCGCGGTGGGCAAGCCGATGATCCGCGTGCACACCGCCGGCAGCGTCGGCGGCTCCACGGGTGTGATGGCGAGCCATCTCGTGTCGAGCGGAGCGCACAAGCGGGTGCTGGTCGTCTGCTTCGAGAAGCAGAGCGAGTCCAACGCGACCTGGGCGCTGTCGATCCGGCTGCCGTTCACCGGCGGAAGCGTGACCGGCGCCGGCGGCTACTTCGCCCCCGTCATCCGCGCCTACATGCGGCGCGCCAACGCGCCCGACCACATCGGCATCAAGGTGGCGGTCAAGGACCGGCTCAACGCCCTCAAGAACCCCTACGCCCACCTGAAGCTCCCCGACATCAGCGAGGAGAAGGTGCGGGAGTCCCCGATGCTGTGGGATCCCGATCCGCTACCTCGAGACCTGTCCGTCCAGCGACGGCGCGTGCGCGGTGGTCCTGGCCGACGAGGCCACCGCGCAGGGCACGCCCAACCCGCCGGCCTGGCTGCACGGCACCGCGGTGCGCAGCGAACCGACGATGGGCGCCGGGCGCGACGTGGTCAACCCGCACGCCGGCCGCGACTGCGCGAAGGACGTCTACGCGCAGGCGGGCATCACCGACCCGCGGCGCGAGCTCGACTGCGCCGAGATCTACGTGCCGTTCTCCTGGTACGAGCCGATGTGGATGGAGAACCTCGGCTTCGCCGAGGAGGGCGCCGGCTGGAAGATGGTCGACGACGGGTCGACCGCGCTCGACGGCGACCTGCCGGTCAACCCCAGCGGCGGCGTCCTGTCCTCCAACCCCATCGGCGCCTCGGGCATGTGCCGGTTCGCCGAGGCCGCGCTGCAGGTGCGCGGCATGGCCGGCGAGCACCAGGTCGACGGCGCTCGCAAGGCGCTCGGTCACGCGTACGGCGGAGGCGCGCAGTTCTTCGCCATGTGGGTCGTCGGAAGCGAGAAGCCCTGATGGGAAAGCTGGATGGGAAGGTCGCGCTCGTCAGCGGCGGGGCGCGCGGAATGGGCGCGGCCGAGGTACGCCGGCTGCACGCCGAAGGCGCGAGCGTCGTCGCCGCCGACATCCTGGACGACGACGGGAAGGCGCTGGCCGACTCGCTCGGCGACTCTGCGGCCGGGAACGGGGCCCGCTTCATCCACCTCGACGTCACCTCCGAGGAGCAGTGGGCAGCGGCCGTGGAGCAGACCGAGCGCGAGTTCGGCCGGCTCGACGTGCTCGTCAACAACGCCGGGATCCTGAAGTTCAACGCCGTCGCGGACACGCCGCTCGAGGAGTTCCGCCAGGTGCTCGACGTCAACCTCGTCGGCACGTTCCTCGGCATGAAGGCGGCCATCCCCGCGATGAAGCGCGCCGGTGGCGGCTCGATCGTCAACATCTCCTCGACCGAGGGCCTCGCCGGCACCGTCTTCTGCGGCGCCTACACCGCGAGCAAGTTCGGCGTCCGCGGCATCACGAAGGTCGCGGCGATCGAGTACGGCGGCGACAGGATCCGGGTCAACTCCGTGCATCCCGGCGGCATCGACACCCCGATGACGCGCGAGGTCATGGACGAGGAGGGCCGCAAGTACGTCGGCAAGAAGGTCGCCGGCCTCAAGCGGATGGGCGAGGCCGAGGAGGTGGCCGCCGTCGTCACCTTCCTGGCGAGCGACGACGCGTCGTACTGCACCGGCGCCGAGTTCGTCGTCGACGGTGGCGTCACTGCGAGCGCCGGCTTCTGAGGAGACCGCTATGAGGATCGCCTACACCGACGACCAGGCCGCGCTCCGCGACGAGCTGCGCGCCTACTTCGCCGAGCTCGTGACGCCCGAGGTCGCCGCCGAGATGGCCCAGGGCGAGATGGGCGGCAAGAAGTGCCTGGAGGCCGTCGCCCAGATGGGCAAGGACGGTTGGCTGGGGGTCGGCTGGCCGAAGGAGTACGGCGGCCGCGGGTTCGGCCCGATGGAGCAGTTCGTCTTCTACGACGAGGCGCAGCGCGCCGGCGCGCCCGTCCCGTTCCTCACCATCAACACGGTCGGTCCCGCCCTCATGCAGTTCGGCAGCGACGCAGGTGAAGGACGACATCCTGCCGCGCATCCTCAAAGGCGAGTGCTTCTTCTCGATCGGATACTCCGAGCCGCAGGCCGGCACCGACCTGGCCGCGCTGAAGACGCGCGCGGTGCGGGACGGCGACGAGTGGGTCATCAACGGCCAGAAGATCTACACGAGCCTCACCGACCACGCCGACTACATCTGGCTCGCCTGCCGGACCGACCCCGACGCGAGCAAGCACAAGGGCATCAGCATCATCCTGGTGCCGACGACGTCGCCGGGATTCTCCTACACGCCGATCCACACCATCGGCGACGCCACCACCTACGCGACCTACTACCAGGACGTGCGCGTTCCCGTCGTCAACACCGTCGGGGAGATCAACGGCGGCTGGACGGTCATCACCACCCAGCTCAACTACGAGCGCATCTCGCTCGCCTCCCCCGCGATCCTGGAGCGCAACTACCTCGACACCCGCCGCTGGGCGCAGGAGACGAAGCTGCCGCGGAGCGGTCGCGGGAGCGGGCCGGGTGAAGCCATCGACCAGGAGTGGGTGCAGACCCACCTCGCGAAGGTGCACGCCCGGCTCGAGGCGCTGCGGCTGCTCAACTGGAAGAACATCTGGCAGGACAGTGTCGGCAAGGTCAACATCGCCGACTCCTCGGCGGTGAAGGTCTACGGCACGACCACCTACTGCGAGTGCTACGGGCTGCTGCTCGAGGTGCTCGGATCCGCCGGCATCCTCAAGCGGACCTCGCCCGGCTCGGCGCTGTCCGGCCGGGTGGAGCGCGCCTACCGGGGGACGCTGATCCTGACCTTCGGCGGCGGCACCAACGAGATCCAGCGCGATCTCATCGCCATCTTCGGCCTCGGCATGCCCCGGAGCCTGCGGTGATCCCTCCGTTGAGTGCGACGCGTCGTGTCTTGTGCGCGCCGCGCACGACACGGAACGTCGCACTCGACCGGCTTGGAGGCTGACGCATGGACTTCTCGATCACCGACGACCAGTTGGCGCTGCAGGACCTCGCCCGCCGGATCCTCACCGAGCGGGCGACCCACGAGCCCTCAAGGCGCTGGAGGCGCAGGCCAAGGAGGCCGGCGGCTGGTCGGTGTTCGACCGCGACCTGTGGCGCCGGCTCGCCGAGGCCGGCATCACCGGGATCGCCGTGCCGGAGGAGCAGGGCGGCGCCGGTCTCGGCTTTCTCGAGATCGCGCTGGTGCTCGAGGAGATCGGCCGGACGGTCGCGCCCGTGCCGGCCGTGCCGACGCTCGTCACGGCGTACGTGCTCGCGAAGCACGGTGCCGGCGCCGGCCTTCTGGGCGGGGTCGCCGACGGCTCCACGATCCTGACGACGGCCTTCGAGGGCGAGGTCACCGCCGACGCGCGACGGCGACGACGGCTGGACATTGACCGGGCGAGACAGCCGTTCGTGCCCGTACGGCGCCGAGGCCGACGTGGTCGCCGTCCCGGCGCTGTTCGGCGACGGGTCCGGTCCTCGCGCTCGTACGCCGCGGCGCCGCCGGCGTGCACCGTCACCGAGCTCGCAGACCACCAACCGCGAGCCGCTGGCGACGCTCGACCTTGGACGGCGTGCGCGTCGCCGCGGACGACGTCGTCGGTCGACGCCGCACGACCTCGTCCACGACCTTCGGCGTGCACACGACGGCCGCGCTGACGATGGTGGCGGCCGGCGTGTGCCAGGCAGCGCTCGACGATGACCGCCAAGCACACGATCGAGCGCGAGCAGTTCGGCAAGCCGATCGCGTCCTTCCAGGCGGTCGGGCAGCGCGCCGCCGACGCCTACATCGACACCGAGATGGTGCGGCTCACCGCGTTGCAGGCGGCGTGGCGGCTCGCCGCGGGCTGGCCGGCCGACGACGAGGTCGCGGTGGCGAAGTTCTGGGCCGGCGACGGCGGGATGCGCGCGCTGCACGCCTGCCAGCACCTGCACGGCGGCCTCGGCGTCGACCTCGACTATCCCGCTGCACCGCTACTTCCTCTGGGGCAAGCAGCTCGAGCACGAGCTCGGCACGCCGACCCGGCAGCTGCTCACGCTCGGCGCGTCGCTCGCCGCGACGCCCGTCTAGCGAGCACGGAAAGGATCTCGGTGGAGTTCAACCTCGCTGACATCCTCGAGTCGGTCGTCGACGTCGTCGGCGACCGCGAGGCGCTGGTCTGCGGCGACCGCCGGCTCACCTACGCCGAGCTCGACGCCCGCGGCCAACCGGCTGGCGCATCACCTGGCGAGCGTCGGTGTCGGCGCCGGCGACCACGTCGGCGTGCAGCTCTACAACGGCACCGAGTACGTCGAGACGATGCTCGCCTGCTTCAAGGTGCGCGCCGTGCCGATCAACGTGAACTACCGGTACGTCGAGGACGAGCTCGCCTACCTGTTCACCGACGCCGACCTCGTCGCGCTCGTGCACGACACGGAGTTCACCGACCGGGTCGACGGCGGTGCGGCCCGCGGGCACCGATGCTGCGCCACTTCGTCGCCGTCGGCGACGGCGTCGCGGCCGGCCGGGGCGCTCGGCTACGACGACGCGCTCGCCGCGCAGCCCGACGACACGCGGCTTCCCGCCGCGGTCGGCGCGACGACCTCTACATCATCTACACCGGCGGCACGACCGGCATGCCGAAGGGCGTCATGTGGCGGCAGGAGGACATCTTCTTCGCCGGGATGGGCGGCGCCGACCCGATCGGGCACCCCGGTGTCGGCCGCGCCGGAGGAGGTCGCCGAGCGGCTGCCGACCCGTGGCGTGCTGCACTGATTTCCCGGTCGCCCCGCTCATGCACGGCGCCGCGCAGCTGGCCACGTGGATCGGGTTCCTCCAGGCGGCGAAGGTCGTGCTGGTCCGCAAGTTCGACGCCGGTCGACGTCGTCCGCACCGCCGAGCGCGAGCGGCCAACTCCCTGTCGATCGTCGGCGACGCGATGGCGCGGCCGCTCGCGGAGGCGCTCGCCGGGGAGTGCGCCGGCGCCGACCTGTCGTCGGTGTTCGCGCTCAGCTCGGCCGGCGCGATCCTGTCGCAGTCGGTGCGGGAGAAGCTCCAGGGCGCTGCTGCCCAAGACGATGCTGCTCGACAACTTCGGCGCGTCCGAGACCGGTTTCCAGGGCACCGCCGATCGCCGGCTCCAGCCCGGACAAGGGACTGAAGTTCACGCGTGAACGCGCGCATCGCCGTGCTCGACGACGACCTCAAGCCCGTGCGAGCCCGGCTCGGGCGTCATCGGCCGGGTCGCGTCAGCGCGGGCACGTGCCGCTCGGCTACTACAAGGACGAGACGAAGACGGCGGACAGCTTCGTCACCATCGACGGCGAGCGGTGGGTGCTGCTCGGCGACATGGCGACGATCGACGCCGACGGCACGATCTCCGTCCTCGGGCGTGGCTCGGTCTGCATCAACACCGGCGGCGAGAAGGTCTACCCCGAGGAGGTGGAGGCCGTGCTCAAGTCGCACCCGGCGGTCTACGACGCGATCGTCACCGGCGTCCCCGACGAGCGTTACGGCCAGCGGGTCGCCGCGCTGGTGCAGCTGCGCCCGGAGCGGCGGCGCCGACCGACGGAGCAGCACCTGGATCGCCCATGCCCGCGCACACGTCGCCGGCTACAAGGCGCCGCGCGGCCGTGGTCGTCGTACCGCAGATCCGGCGCTCGCCGAGCGGCAAGGCGGACTACCCTTGGGCCGCGCAGGATCGCGCGCGGAGCGTGTCCGGTCGACGGCGTGCCTGCGACGGGGTGAGCGGATGACCGGCGGGTGGCGTCGTCGCAGCCGCCATCCCGGCCTCGCAGCAGGCCCGCCGGGAGCGCATCCTCGACGCCGCCGTGGAGCTCGCCGCCGAGGGTGGCTGGGACGCGGTGCAGATGCGCGAGGTGGCCGAGCGCGCGGAGGTGGCGCTGGGCACGCTCTACCGCTACTTCCCGTCGAAGGTGCACCTGCTGGTCTCGGCGATGGGCCGGACGTTCCAGGCCGCTGCAGGACAGCGTCCAGGCCGACCGGGCGCGGCGACGCGTCCCCGCAGGACCGGGTCTACCGGGTCGTCGCGGCGTCACCCGGTTCCTCGCCCGGCACCGGCGGCTGTCCGGCGCGATGGTCCGCGCGCTGATGTCGGCGGACGTCGTAGGCCGCGCCGAGGTCGACGCGGTCGGGGAGATGCTGGTCGGCCTCATCGCCTCGGCGACCCGCGAGCCCGGGTCGCCGGCGACGGAACGGGACATCCTCGTCGCGCACGTCATCGGCAAGGTGTGGCTCACCGACGTCGTGACGCTGCTGTCCGGCCGGATGACGGTCTCGCAGGTGCTCGAGGACCTCGAGGCGACGATCGCCCTCGTCATGTCCGAACGCTGAGACACGCCCGATCCGGGTCGGCGGTGGTCGCCACGGACCCGTCCGGTGGCCTACGGTGCCCGCTATGGACCTGAGCGGTGTGTTCTCCCTCGTGGCTTTCGTCGTCGGCCTGATCCTGCTCGTGCCCTTGATCGTGGCGGGGGTCTTCGTCGTCATCGTGGTGGCGAACCGCTCCGACGCGGACCTCACCGGCCGTCGGCCCGCGGCCGTCTACGCCTTCTCGACGGCCTTTCTCACACTGTTCGTGACGCTGTTCGCCACGACGGCGTCGGTCGCGTCGCTGTGCCGGCTGATCGGGTCCGACGACGCCGGCGCCGCGTCCATCACGGACGGCGGGTTCCTCCCCCTCGGCGGCTCGGGTTCGGGCCATCAGCACCCGCTGGGTGACTCGGTCGCCCAGGGTGCCGTGCTGGGCGCGATCGTCGCCCTCGTGGCCGGGGTGATGTTCGTGCTGCATCTGCGAGCCGCTCGGGCGGCGACGGACGACGCCGTGATCCCCGAGCCGCTGGCGCGGCTGCGCTCGACCTACGTCGCGGCGGTGGCGTTCGTCGCTGTCAGCGTGGCCATCGGGGCGAGCGTCGTCGTGCTCTACGACATCTTCCGTGGCATCGCGCCGGGCGTCTTCTCCGCGAGCGGCCACGCCGACAGTGTCGACGTGCTGCGTTCGATGATCCCGGCGCTCTACCTGGCGGTCGCGGCGCTGGCCATCCTCGCGGTGCACCTGCGCCACGCACCGCCGCCGTTCCAGCCCGGCGTGTTCAGTCGCCTGTTCGGGGGACCGGCCGCCCCGGCTGCCGCACCCGCGCCGCCGTCGGCGCCACCGCCGACGACAGCGCCGCCGACCTCAGCGCCGCCGGAGGTGCTGGAGTCCAAGCCGCGGCGGGCGCCACGAAAGCGGGCACCGCGCAAGACGACCCCGCGGAAGACGGTCGGAGACTGACGCTCGTGGGCGCGTCGACACCGGCGCATCCTTAGCCGGAACGGCGCTCAACGAACCGTACTGACATCGCGCTCCGCTTCGCGGGTGTCCGGCGGCGCATGGGCGTCCGCCGGCGCGCGGGCGAGCAACCCGTCAGCGCGGGAGACGACCGGATCGGCGCCGAGTGCGGAGGCGATTCTGACGAGCCTCGGCAACGAGCGTCACGACCCGGTCGGCCGCGGGACCACCGCCGAGGTGCTCGGCGTGGTCGAGGAGCCCCTGCGCGAGGTGATACGGCGTGCTGCGCTCGCGCAGCGCCGTGATCGCCGCGGTGAAGAGGCCGTCGGCCCCCGGGTCGCCGGCGACCGAGGCGAGCCGGGCACCGACCAGCGCACGCTCGGCTACAAGCATCGGGACCAGGTCGCCCGGTCGGTAGGCGTCGAGCATCGCGACCAGTGTCTGCACGGCCTCGGTGTCGCCCAGTCCGAAGGCGCAGCGCACGGCGAGCGGCCAGGTCCAGCGGGGCTGCCACCGCCGATGCCGATGGCATCCGCGTGCTCGAGCACTCCCCGTGCCAGGTCCAGTGCGTCGGCCGGCCGGCCGGCGGCGGCGGCGGTGAAGGCCCTCGCCGTCAGGACGAACGCCTGCTCCTGCGGTGCCTCGCTCCGCAGCAGGTCACCGAGGCCGGCGAGCAGCGACTCGGCCCGGTCGACCTCGCCACGCAGCCCGGCGAGGTGCGCGCGGTAACAGGAGATCTCGTCGTCCTCGCCCAAGCCGTCCGCCTCGGCGGTCACGGTCAGCGTCACCTCCGCCGTGTTCCAGTCGCCCGAGCTTGAAGGGACGGGCGGCGACCAGGTTGAGCAGGGCGTACATGAGGAAGCCACGGAGGCCGGTGCGCCGCAGGTGCTCTGCCGCCGCGCGCGCCGGTCTCGGCCGCCTCGGCCACGTCGATGGGCGCGAGGACGTCCGAGAAATACATGAGCACGACGCCCAGGCGGCCGCTGTTCCCGGCTTTCTCCGCGAGGCGCGCCGCCTCGCGATGGAAGGCGACCGCCTCCGGGCGGCGACCGTTCTGCGCGAGCCAGATGGCCCGGTTCCCGAACGCACTCGAGAGCACGTCCGGGTCCACGGCAAGTGCCTGCGCCATGGTCACGGCCGTCTCGGTGGTTCGGCCCGCGTCCGGTGACCCGGAGAAGGACTCGAGGGCACCCAGCTGGATGAGTGCTCGGACGGTGTCGGCGTCCGGGTCGGGGCGCAACATCTCCAGCGCAGCGGTGTACAGCGGCTCGCGCCTCGCTGCGTTCGGCCGAGGCTGGCCACCGCGTAGCCGAGTTCGACGGCGGCGCGGGCGGCGTCGCGGTCCCGGCCGGCGGCGGTGTGCAGGTCGCGGGCGGTCTCGGCGTAGCGGCGCAGGTCGGATATGCGGCCAGCGGGGCCGGCCGCTGGGCGGCGCGTTCCCACAGCCGGCGCGGCCGTGTCGTTCGCGTCGTCCGGGTGTCGGCGGTGAGCTCGGCGGCGGTGGCGAAGTCCTCGGCGGCGCGGCCGCGGCGCGCCGCTGCGGTCCGGCGCGTTCGGCGGCGCGCAGCAGCGCGTCGACCGCGCGGCCGCGGATGCGTCCGGTGTCCGGGTCGTCGGGGACGGCGGCGCAGCGCGTCGAGGTAGTGGCGGGCGACGACGTCGGCGATCTCGTCGCGTGTCGAACGTCGCCTCGAGGTGGGCGGCGACGGCCAGGTGGCGGGCCTTGCGGTCGCGGCGCGACAGCGTGTCGTAGGCGACCTGGCGCAAGCATGTCTCTGCGCGAACCGGTAGGAGCCGCGCTGCGGGGACAGCGGGTCGGCGGAGATCTCCAGCACGCCGCGGCGGACCAGCTCGCCCAGCGCCGGCCTGCACCTCGCGCCGGGCGCGTGCCGGAGACCGCGACCAGCGCCTCGGCGGGGAAGCGTGCGTGCCGAGCACGGCCGCGTCGGCCACCAGCGCCCGCAGCTCGCGGGTCGAGGGCGTCGAGGCGGGCGGCGAGCAGGCCGTGCAGGCTGTCCGGCACGTCAGCTCGGCGACGTCGCCGACCAGCCGGTACTCGCCCCTCGACCGGCACCACGATGTCGCGGTCGATCAGCGAGCGGATGGTCTCGATCGCGAACAGCGGGTTGCCCTGCGCCTGGCCGGTGATCGCCGCGACCGCCTGCGCGGGCATGCCCGGCACCAGCGCGCTCGACCAGCGCGTCCATCGACCGCGTCGTCGAGCAGATCCAGGGTCAGCAGCGGTGCGGTTGCGACCGACGCCCCAGCCGGGCTGCGCTCGGCGAGCTCGCTGCGGGCGAACACCAGCACGAAGATCGGCGCGTCGCGGGCCCAGTCGACCAGGTGGTCCAGGAAGTCGAGCAACGCCTGCGTCGGCGTGGTGGGCGTCCTCGACCAGCAGCACCACCGGCCCGTGCTCGGCGAGCCGTTCGAAGAACAGCCGCCACCCGGCGAACAACTCCTCGCGGCTCAGCGTGGCCTCGGCGGCCGGCGACGTCGGGCCCGGACGGGAGCGGACACCGAGCAGCCGGGCCAGCCGCGAGGCCGACGTAGCGCCTGCTCGGCGGCGTCGGGCACGAACTCGGGCAGCAGGTCGGCGAGCTTGCCCGCGGCCACGTCGACGCGGGTCCTCCTCGGCGATGCCGAAGCGCTGCCGCACCATCTCGGCCACCGCCCAGTAGGCCACCGCCTCGCCGTAGGACAGGCAGCGGCCGCGGTGCCACCACATCACCTCGGCCAGCCCGTCGATGTACTTCTCGAACTCCCACCCCAGCCGCGACTTGCCGACCCCGGCCGGACCGGACGACCACCACCAGCCGCGGCGTGCTGCGGTCGGCGGTGGCGTGGAACAGCTCCTTGACCATGCGCAGCTCCGCGTCGCGGCCGACCAGCGGCGCCTCCAGCCCGTCCACCCGCTGCGCGCCGCCGCGCCCGGCCAGCACCCGGGTCGCCCGGAACAGCGGCACCGGCTCGCGCCTTGCCCTTCAACGCGTGCTCACCCTCGGCGCGCTGAACCCGATCGCCGCGCCCGCCAGCCGGCGGGTCGCCTCGTCCACCCACACCTGCCCGGGCCCGGCCGCGGTCTGCACCCGCGCCGCGGTGTTCACCGCGTCGCCGGCGACCATCCCCTGTCCGACGGCGCCGAGGGTGACCGCCACCTCGCCGGTGACCACCCCCGCCGCGCAGCGCCAGCCCTTCCGCGCCGACCTCGGCGCCCAGCGCGGCCACGGCGTCCACGAGATCCAGCCCGGCGCGCACCGCGCGCTCCGGCGTCGCCCTCCGTCGCCGTCGGGCGCGCCCCACACCGCCATCACCGCGTCGCCGATGAACTTCTCCACCGTCCCGCCGTAGCGGGCGATCACCGTGCGCGCGGTCTCGAAGTACTGCGACAGGATCTCGCGCACCGCCTCCGGGTCCCGCGACTCCGACAGCGGCGTGAACCCCGACCAGGTCGGCGAACAGCACCGAGCACACCCGCCGCTCCGCGACCGGGGCCCGGCCGGCAACCCGGTCGTCGGATAGCCCCGGCGTCCGGCGGCGCCACCGCGAGCCGTGCCGCACTGCCCGCAGAACCGCTTACCGGCGGCGACCTGAGCACCGCACGCGGGGCAGGCGGCGGTCAGCGGCGCACCGCAGTCGGAGCAGAACCGATCCTCGTCCGGGCTGCTCCCACCGCACCGCGCGCAGGTGGTCACCGGAGCAGCGTACAAACGCACGAACGACGCCATGGGCTTTCGGGGAAACCCGGGCTGCCCGCTCGTCTCGTCTCGTCCCGTCCGTTGACAAGCCCCGGCAGGCCGATACTGTAACGACGTTACAGACACCCGGCGAGGGGGTTGTGCAGTGAGCTCCGACGAGCACTACGTCGTGATCTCCGCCGACTGTCACGGCGGGGCCAACGTCCGCGACTACCGGCCCTACCTGCCGTCGCGCTGCACGACGACTTCGACGCGTGGGCGGCGGCGTACGAGATCCCGTACGACGACATGAAGGGCCCGGACGGCGACCGCAACTGGGACTCCGAGCGGCGGCTCGCCGAGCTCGAGGCGGACGGCATCGTCGCCGAGGTGATCTTCCCCAACACCGTGCCGCCGTTCTTCCCGAAGCCGTCGCTGACCGAGCAGCCGCCGGCCGCCAACGCGGGCGACCTGAGCGCGCGCTGGGCCGGGCTGCAGGCGCACAACCGGTGGCTGGCGGACTTCTGCGCGCAGGCGCCGGGACGGCGGGCCGGCATCGCGCAGATCATGCTGCACGACATCCCGGCCGCGGTCGCGGAGATGCGCTGGGCGAAGGACAACGGCCTCACCGGCGGCGTGCTGCTGCCCGGCGCGCCCCCCGGATCGGGACTGCCGCCGCTCTTCGACGCCGACTACTACGAGCCGCTGTGGGCGGTCTGCGAGGAGCTGGACGTCCCGGTCAACCATCACGCCGGCAGCGCGGCGCCTCCCGGTGGGCGACGCGCCGGAGGACAAGGTCATCCTGCTGCTCGAGGTGACCTGGTGGGCGCACCGGGCCTTCACCCACCTGCTCGTCGCGGGCGCCTTCGAGCGGCACCCCGGGCTGCAGCTGGTGATGACCGAGCAGGGCACCGCCTGGATCCCCGACGAGCTGGCCCGGCTGGACTACTTCTTCGACCGGATGCGTGCCGACAACGGCTCGCAGGAGGTCGAGTGGGGACGGCCCGTGGTCGGCCGGATGTCGCTGCCGCCGAGCGGCTACTGGGACCGGCAGTGCGCGGTCGGTGCCAGCTTCATGCGGCCGGCCGAGGTCGGGCTGCGCCACGCAGGTCGGCACTCACAAGATCATGTGGGGCAGCGACTACCCGCACAAGGAGGCGAGCCTCCCCTTCTCCCGGGAGCACCTGCGCGCCGCGTTCGCCGGCGTCGATCCGGCCGAGGTCGCGCAGATGGTCGGCGGCAACGCGGCCCGCATCTACGGCTTCGACGTCGAGGCGCTGCGGCCGATCGCCGACCGGATCGGCCCGACGGTCGCGGAGGTCGCCGAGCCCCTCGCGCTCCGCACGCTGCCGATCGAAGCGGAGTCCTGCCCGGCGCTCATCGGCTACGGAGACCCTGACCGCTCGGCTCGTGCTCGGAGGGCAGCAATGGGACCGCGATCCGCTACGGCGCCCGCTCGCTCGACGCGATGCGCAACCGGGAGGTCGAGGCGACCGCCGTCGACACCTGGGCGACCACCATGGTCGCGACGTACGAGACCGATCCCGAGGCGCTCGCGGCGGTGCTGCCGCCGCCGCTGTCAGCCCCCGCTGCAGCCGCTCGTGCGCGTCACGATCGCGACGGTGACGTCGGCCGCGGCTACCCGGTCTTCGGCGCCGGGCACCTTCGCCGTGCACGCGCGCACGACGGTGTCGAGGGCGACTACGCGCTGGTCATGCCGATGACGACCGAGCAGGCGGTGATCGGGGGCCGGGAGACCTTCGGCGAGCCCAAGAAGCTCGGCGACGTCACCCTCGACCGGGACGGCGGCCCGGGGTGACCGTGCAGGCGCCTTCGCGCGGATGGGGGTCACCTTCGTCGAGGTCGACCGGCGCAGTCGACCGGGGAGAGCGCGCCGGCCGCTGACCGGCTGCGGACGAGCTTCTACGTGAAGTTCCTCCCCGTCGCCGAGCGGCAAGGGCTTCGACGCCGACCCGCTGCTCGTCGCCTGCACCGCGAGGAGAAGCACCCGCGGCTGTGGCGAGTCGGCGGCGAGGTCGTCGCTGCGGGAGTCGCGGTTCGACCCGGTGGCGGACCTGCCGGTGCGCCGGCTGGCGAGCATCGAGCTGGCCGAGCGTCAGCAGCCGCCAGACCGGCGAGGTGATCGGCGACGCTTCCCCGCCGACGGCATGGCGCCGTACGTCCACCAGCGCTACGACGACCTGTCGCCGGTCGGGCAGCGACTGATGCGCGGCTGGACGGCAGGGTCGCCGTCGTCACGGGCGGCGCCGGGGGGATCGGCCGGGCGATGGGGGGCGCTTCGGCCGCGAGGGCATGAGGGTCGTGCTCGCGGACGTGCGTCCCGAGCAGCTCGAGCAAGACGGTGCAGAGCTGCGCCGCCGCCGGCCTCGACGTGCATCGGCGTGCCGACCGACGTCACGGACTTCGGCTCGGTCACGCGCTGCGGGATGCCGCGCGTCGAGGCGTACGGCGCGGTGCACGTGCTGTGCAACAACGCGGGCATCGGCGCAGGTGCCGAGGGCCCGATGTGGGAACACGAGCTCGCGACTGGAAGTGGGCGCTCGGCGTCAACGTCTGGGGCGTCGTCCACGGCATCAACGCCTTCGTGCCCACCATGCTCGCGCAGAGCGACGAGGGCCACGTGGTCAACACCTCCAGCGGCAACGGCGGCATCTCGCCGCTGCCGCCACCCCGCAGTACGCCGCGACCAAGGCGGCGGTCGTGACGATCACCGAGTGCCTCTACGGGCAGCTCGAAGGACACCGGCAGCGTGTCGGCGCCTCGGTGCTGTTCCCCGGCCCGCACATGCTGCGCACCGGGCTGTTCGAGTCGTGGCGCTCGCGGCCGGAGCGGTTCGCGAAGACGCGCCCGCGCAAGCACGCCGTACATCGACGGTCGAGGACCTCGAGCAGCAGATGGAGGCGGCCGGCGTGCCGATCGCCTACACCGACCCGGCCGAGGTCGCCGCCGAGCGTGGTCGCGGGCGGTCCGCGGCAACCGGTTCTGGATCCACCCGGACAACCCGCGCTCCGACGAGGTCACTCCAGGCCCGGACCCGTTCCATCCTCGCCCGCAGCAACCCCGACTACCTGCGCCCGATCCCGGGCTAGCCGTCCCGCCCAGGAGGCCCTCATGAGTGACCCCTACGTCGTCATCTCCGCCGACGCCCACGCCGGCCTGCCCACGCCGCTCTATCGCGACTACCTCGAGAAGAAGTACTGGCCGCAGTTCGACGAGTTCCTCGCCGGCCGCGACCAGGCGGTCGAGGAGATCCACCGGATGGGGACGTCGGACCGCGCGTTCGCGGAGAAGTGGTTCGCGGAGAACGAGGAGGGCCTGGAGGGCGGCTGGGACGCGCAACGCCGCAACAAGGAGATGGACGACGACGGCATCACCGCCGAGGTCATCTTCCCCGACGCGGACGCCGTCGAGAGCCGGACCTGCGCTCCGTTCGGTGTCGGCCTGGGCCTGTCCGGCGACACCGACCCCGAGCTGGGTCTGGCCGGCTCGCGGGCGCACAACCGCTGGCTCGCCGAGATGTGCGCCGACGCCCCGGAGCGCCGGCGCGGAGCGGCGCTCGTGCAGATCACCGCCGACCTCGACGACGTGCTCACCGAGATCCGCCGGGCGCACGACAGCGGGCTGCGCGCGGTGATGATCCCGGCGATGTGGATGCAGCAGGAGCCCTACCACTCGCGGCACTACGACCCGGTCTGGCAGCTCTGCGAGGAGCTCGCGATGCCGGTCGTGACGCACAGCGGCCCGGCCGACAAGGCGTCGTACGGCGAGAACCTCGGCATCTACGTCACCGAGGTCGTCTGGTGGCCGGCCCGGCCGCTGTGGTTCATGCTCTGGTCCGGTGTCTTCGAGCGGTTCCCGGGCTTGCGGTTCGGCGTGACGGAGGCGGGCTGTTGGTGGGTGCCGGGGCTGCTGTGGTTCTGGGACCGGCTGTTCCTCGGACAGAAGGGCGCGGAGAAGCTGTCGTCGCTCGGCATCACCACCCAGCCGAGCGAGCAGTTCGACCGCAGCTGCTTCATCGGGTCGTCCAACACCAAGCGGCGCGAGATCGGCATGCGTTACGAGATCGGGCTCGACAACATGTTGTGGGGCAACGACTTCCCGCACCCGGAGGGCACCTGGCCGCGGTCGCGCGAGTGGCTCGCCAAGACCTACCACGACGTGCCGGTCGCGGAGACCCGCCGGATGATCGGGGAGGCCGCGGCCGAGGTCTACGGGTTCGACCTCGCCGCGCTCCGGCCGCATGCGGAGCGGATCAATGTCACCCCGGAGTCGCTCGGCCAGACCGATGACGCGGCGGCCGTCGAGCGCTGGGCCGGGCACCGCGAGGTCGGCCGACACTGGCTGACCGGGCACGACTTCCCGATCGCGCCCGTGCCTGCATGAGCGAACCGGCTCGTGCCGCGCGCGAGCACCCAGTCACCCGTGACGAGGTGGTGGACACCGCGCTGCGGCTCGTCGAGGAGCACGACGTGTCGACGCTGACCATGCGCCGGCTCGCCGCCGAGCTCGGCACCGCGGTCACGTCCATCTACTGGCACGTCGGCAACCGCGACGCGTTGCTCGACCTGCTCGTCGACCGGTTGGTCGCCGACATGGGCACCGTCCGCAGCCGCGGCCGGACTCCACGAGCCCGGGCCGCCTCGCTGCTGCGGCAGTGGCGCAACCGCCTCTGGGAGCACCCCCACCTCATCGCGCTCGCGCACGAGCGCGGCAAGACCGCGGCGATGTTCCAGCCGATGCAGGCGGCGCTCGCCCGCGAGCTGGCCGCCGTCGGGGTCCGTGGTGCCGACGCCGCCCTGGCCATCCGCGCGCTGCAGGTGCACGTCGTCGCCTCGGTAGTGCTCCAGCGGGCGGGCACGCGTGGGCCGGTCACCAACCCGACCGACCCGGCCGTATGGGAGGAGGGGATGGCCGACGCGGAGCTGATCGCGGCGCTGGCGCTACCGCTCGACTACGACGCGGTGTTCGCCCTAGGCGTCGATGCCATGCTCGACAGGCTGTTACCGGCCTGAGCGTCCTGCTGGCGGGGGACCGCCGTGGTCACGGCCGCTTCTCGCTGCGCGCGGAACGGGTCGACGGCGATCGGAGCGGCGAGAGCGGCGCGCGGGCAGCTGTCGAGGGTCAACCCGCCGTGACCGAAGGCGTCGTCACAGAGCCGTTCGAGTGTCCAGCCACGGTCGAGCCCCGCCTCGGTGACCGTGACGCGGTAGACGGTGATGTAGTAGCGCGTCGGCTGGTCGTACATCACGCAGATGGTGCCGACGAGCGCGGAGTCGCCACGCAGGCCGGTCAGCATGTCCCACGGGTTGTCGTAGCGCTGCCACAGCGACGAGGTGGCGTTCCAGACACCACCCCGGCTGACGTCGGCGGCGCGCAGGGCGGCGACGATGCGGACCGCCGCCTCCTCGGGCAGGACAGCGGCCGGCCGGATGACCTCTGTTCTGTCCACGCACCCTCCGCTCGCGGTCGGTACTGGTGTTATCGCTGTCCCGATGCCCGGTTCGATGCCGCCATCCGCCGATTCGGCACGGCCGTTCGGCCTAACCGGACGAAGCGTCGCCGAGGCATGCGCCCTCCCGTGGAAGCTCAGGTGACGGCGGTCGCCGTCGATGCCGTGTGCCGCGCGTGCACCCACCGAAGGAACCGCTCGACCCCGCGGATGACGTGTGCGCTGCGGATCGAGTGGAAGACGTCGAACGCGTGCTGGGTGCCCGGCAGCTCGGCGTACACCACCGGCTCGCCGCTGACACCTCGCGCAGCCTGCGGACGAGCTGCACGCGCCTCCGCCGACCGGGACCAGCGAGTCGTGCGTGCCGTGGATGACGAAGAACGGCGGGGCGTCGGCGTGCACGTGCAGCAACGGTGTCGCGTCGCGCGAAGACCGCCTCGGGGTCGCCGGCTCTTGAACACCGTGCGGGCCAGGAAGTAGTCGAGCCGCTGGTCGCCGGCCTTCGTCTCCGAGCACGTTGGCGAGGTCGTAGGCGCCGTAGAAGGGCACGCACGCCTGCACCGAGGTGTCCGCGTGACTCGAAGCCGGGCTGGTAAGCGGGCTTCGTTGGGCGTCAGCGCGACGCAGCGCGGCGAGGTGCCCGCCCGGCCGAGCCGCCGGTGACCGCGATGAACGACGGATCGCCGCCGTACTCGGCGATGTGCTCGCGCGTCCAGGCGAGCGCCTGCTTCAGCGCGACGAGGTGTTCCGGCCACGTCGCCTTCGGCGACAGCGGGTAGTTGGGCGCGACGCAGACCCATCCCCGGGCGGCGAGATGGGTCATCAGCGGGAGTCCCTGCTCGTCCTTCTTGCCGATCACCCAGCCGCCGCCGTGCACCTGGATCAGCACCGGCCGGCCGCCGCCCGCCTCGCGCGGCCGGTAGACGTCCAGGTGCAACCGCCGGGCGGCTCGGGGTCCGACGGCATCCGGGCGCCGTAGGGCACGTCGCGGATCCGCTTGACGCGGGGTGCTTGATGTTCCAGGGCATGAGCACCTGTCGCCAGGGAGTCGCCAGGTCGGCCTCCTCCGGCGCCGGGTCGAGGCGTGCGACGTAGTCGTCCGCCAGCCCCTCGGTGAGCGCCCGCTCGATGATCTCGGAGGCCGCATCCCCTGACGGATCATCCAGACGAGGCCGGCCACCGAGAGCCCGTCGAGCGCCAGGGCGAGGCCGTCCCCGCGGTCCAACCGTCCGCGCCGGGCCGCCAGGTACGACGTGGTCCCGCCGACCGTGATCGCGAGGTTGTGCGGCGCGAGCTCGCTCGTCAGCCATCCGCCGAAGAAGCTCGGCACCGACAGGGGGTTGCTGCCCGGCAGCGGACGCAGCCCGTTGAGGGTCAGCAGCGCGCCCATGGCGGACAAGGTCTGGAAGCGGCGGCCCATGCCCTCGCAGTCTCGCGGACCAGCCGTAGGCTCTGCCTATGCAGCGACTGGGTGGTCTGGACGCAGCCTTCCTCTACTTCGAGACGCCGACCATGCACATGCATGTCGGCGGGCTCATGCTCGTCGATCCGTCGACGATGCCCGAGCCGTACTCCTTCGGCGCGATGCGCGACTACATCGACTCCCGCATGGCGCTGGTCCCGGCGTTCCGCCGCAAGCTGGCGACAGTGCCGTTCAACCTCGCCCGGCCCTACTGGGTCGAGGACCCGGACTTCGACCTCGACTACCACCTGCGGCGCATCGCCGTCCCGGCTCCGGCCGGCGACCGGGAGACGGCCGAGATCGTCGGCGACATCCTCAGCCGGCCGATGGACCGCAGCCGCGCCGCTCTGGGAGATGTGGATCGTCGAGGGCCGCGCAGACGGTCTGATCGCCATCGTCAGCAAGGTGCACCACAGCTCCATCGACGGCATCACCGGCGCCAACATGATGGCCGAGCTGTTCGACCTCGAGCCCGGTGCGCCGCCGCGGCAGCAGCCGTGCCGGACACCTGGGAGCCGGAGCGCGCCGCCCGGTGACCTCGAGCTGCTGGGCCGGGCCGTCTACGACCTGGCGAGCCGCCCCGTCGGCGTGGTCAAGCTGCTGCCGAGCACGGTCCTCGGCGTCGGCAGGCTCCTCAACCGCCGATCACGTGGCGCGCCGGGCATGCCGGCGCCGTTCACCGCGCCGCGCACGTCGTTCAACGCGACCCTGACGCCTCACCGCAACGTCTCCTTCGTCAACGTCGCGCTCGACGACGTGAAGAAGGTCAAGAACGCCTTCGGCGTGAAGGTCAACGACGTCGTCATCGCGGTCTGCTCGGGAGCGATCCGTCGCTACCTCGACGAGCGCGGCGAGCTCCCCGACCGGTCACTGATCGCCGCGATCCCGGTCTCGGTGCACGACCGGAGCGACGGCAAGGAGGGCACGACCAAGGTCTCGTTCATGTTCTCCAGTCTCGCGAGCGACGTCGCCGACCCCGGCGAGCGGCTGCGGGAGATCGCGAAGATCACCGAGGGCGCCAAGGTCGATCACGAGCTGCGTCGGCGCACGGCTGCTGCAGGACTGGGCCGAGCACGCGGCACCCAACACGTTCTCCCTCGCCGCTCGCTTCTACTCCAGCCTCCGGCTGTCCGAGCGGCACCCGGTGGTGCACAACCTCGTCATCTCCAACGTGCCCGGCCCGCCGATCCCGCTCTACTTCAACGGGGCGAAGCTCGTCGGGCTCTATCCCCTGGGACCGATCATGGACGGCGCCGGGCTCAACGTGACCGTGCTGTCGAACATGGACTCGGTCGGCTTCGGGTTCATCTCGTGCAAGGAGCTGATGCCCGGCATCTGGAGCCTCGCCGAGAAGGTGCCGGCTGCGCTCGCCGCGCTGGTCGAGGCGGCGGAGAAGGTGGAGCGCAGGCCGGCCAAGTCGGCCAAGAAGGCGCCGGCGAAGCGGGCCGCCAAGAAGAGCGCGGCGAAGCGTACGACGAAGAAGACGACCAGCCGCAAGGCGGCGAGCGGCTAGGCAGCCGACTCGGAGCGCTCGGCGGCGCGTCGGGCCACCGACCGGCAGGCGGTGACGAGCACCGGCACGAACTCCTCGGCGCCGAGCACGAGGGCGGCGTGGCTGCCCGTCACGTCGTAGACCATCGCTCCGGGGATCGATGCCGCGAGCCGCCGCTGGCGCCGGGTCGGGATGAAGCGGTCCCGGGTCGCGACGATGACACTCGTGGGAACGTCGACCCGGCGGATCCAGGCGGCCGAGTCGAACCGGCCGATCTCGTCGATCGCGGCGAGCATCGCCCACGCGCTGGTGCTGCGGAACTCCGACATCGCCCAGGGGGCGACCTTCGGTGCGTCTGCGGTGAGACCGTCCGGCAGCTCGGCCAGCCGGGCGGCCAGCCGCTCCGCCCGGTCACGAACGCCGTTCCCCCAGCGCTTCATGGCGAGCTGGGTGGCGGAGAACCACAACCGCTCGGTCGTCTTGCCCCGGAAGTTGCGGGCGGTGGCCGCGAGCACCAGCCCGTCGACCCGCCGGCGGTGGCGCTTCCAGACCAGCTGTGCGACGGCCCCGCCCATCGAGTAGCCGGCGACCATGAAGGTGTCGATGCCGAGCGCGTCGGCGACGGCGACGACGTCGTCCGCACAGTCGTCGAGGACGAACTTGTCGCAGCGGATCCCCCGCCCGTGCCAGCGCTGGTCGAAGGCGACGACGCGGAAGTGCTTCGTCAGCGCTTCCATCGACGGGTACCAGGAGAGCGCCGCCGTCGTCGCCAGGGCGTGCAGCAGGATCAGGGTGGGCGCACCCGGAGGACCGGGCATGTCGATCACGCAGGTCCGGCCACGGTCCGGCAGCTCGATCAGTCGGCCCCGCGGCAGATCCACCGGTCTCGGGGCCCGACCGCCGAACCGTCCCAGCGCGGCGCCGATCACCGGCGCGACCAATCCCACGACCCGGAACATATCGCTGACGGGGCGTCAGAAAACGTCGGACACAGCATTGTCATGCGGTTGTCCGGGTCTTTCCTGAAACTGGAACGTGTTCTACTATCGGTCGCGTGGTGGCTGGCGGGCTCGGCACGACCCCCGAGCAGCATGCCCTGGCCGAGGCGGTGCGCGGGTTCGCCGAGCACAGCGGACTGAGCGCGCAGGCCCGCGCCGCGGCCGAGGCCGACACCGACCGGCTGCCGGAGTCCTGGTCCGCCCTCGCCGCCCAGGAGCTGCTCGCCCTTCCCTTCGACGGCACCGTCGTCGACGTGTGCGTCGCGCTCGAGGAGTTCGGCCGGTCGCTCGCCCCGGGGCCGCTGCTGCCGACGCTGCTCGCGGCGCTGCTCGTCCGCCGGCACGGTGACCCGGCCCTCCGCGCGGAGGTCGAGGCCGGGCTGCGCGACGGTTCGTTCTCCGCCGCGGTCCAGGTCGGGGAGCTGCTGCTCGGCGGCTCGGCCGTCAGCCATCTGCTCGTGCCCGTCCCCGGGCCCGTCCACGAGTGGCGCCTGGTGCCGACGCCCGCTGCCGCACTGACGTCGTACGCCGGCATCGACGGCACGCGCCGCGTCGCCCGGCTGGACGCGCCCCGGCTGGCCGCCGACGCGGGACGGCGGCTGCCCGCGCTCGGCGACGACGAGGTTCGCGAGACCGTCACCGCGCTGCTCGCCGCAGAAGCGGCGGGCATCGCCTCGTGGTGCGTCGAGACTGCGGTCGGCTACGCCAAGGTGCGCGAGCAGTTCGGCCGGCCGATCGGTGCCTTCCAGGCCGTCAAGCACCGCTGCGCCGACATGCTCGTGCAGCTCGAGACGGCCCGGGCGGCCGCCTGGGACGCCGCGACCGTCGTCGACGACCCGGCCGGCGACGAGGAGCCACCCGACCCCGGCGCCCGGTCGCTCGCCGTCGCCGTCGCCGCGTCGATCGCGCTCGACAACGCGGTCGAGTGCGCGAAGAGCGCGATCCAGGTGCTCGGCGGCATCGGCTTCACCTGGGAGCACGACGCACACCTCTACCTCAAGCGTGCGCTCGCGGTGCGCCAGCTCCTCGGCGGCACTGCGGGGTGGCAGCGGAGCGCGGCCCGGCTGGCGAGCTCCGGCGTCCGGCGGACGCGGGCGGTCGACCTCGGTGCGGACGCGCACGCCGTGCGCGACGAGGTGCGTGCCTTCCTCGCCAAGCTCGACGGGCTCGACGAGCGGGAGCAGCGGGTCACCGTCGCCGACGCCGGCTACCTCGTGCCGCACTGGCCGGCGCCGTACGGTCGCGATGCCGGTCCGGTCGAGCAGCTGGTCATCGACGCCGAGTTCCGTCGGGCCGGGGTGGCGCGCCCCGACCTCGTCATCGGTAACTGGGCGCTGCCGACGATCCTGCAGTACGGCACCGACGAGCAGCGGGCACGGTTCGTCCCGCCGACGCTGTACGGCGACATCACCTGGTGCCAAATGTTCAGCGAGCCCGGCGCGGGTTCCGACCTCGCGTCGCTGCAGACCAAGGCGGTCCGCGTCGACGGCGGCTGGTCACTGTCCGGGCAGAAGGTCTGGACCTCCAGCGCCCACACCGCCGACTGGGCGATCTGCCTCGCCCGCACCGCCACGACCGGGAACCGGCACGATTCCTCCTCGCGCGCGAAGCACGATTCCTCCTCGCGCGCGAAGCACGACGGCATCACCTACTTCCTCGTCGACATGTCCTCCCCGGGGCTCGACGTCCGGCCGCTGCGCGAGCTCACCGGCGAGTCGTTGTTCAACGAGATCTTCCTGGGCGACGTCTTCGTGCCGGACGCCTGCGTCGTCGGAGAGGTCGGCGGCGGCTGGCGGCTGGCCCGCACGACGCTCGCCAACGAGCGGGTCGCGATGAGCAGCGGCTCGGCGTTCCCCTCCGGCGTCGAGGACCTGCTCGACGCGCTCGGCCGCTCCGCCGACCCGGACGACCTGGTGTCGCTGACCCGGGTCGGCGCGCTCGTCGCGCTCGCGCAGGCCGACGCGCTGCTCGGGGTGCGGGCGACGCTGGCGCGCGTCTCCGGCACCGACCCGGGGGCGACCTCGAGCGTTCGCAAGCTGGTCGGGATGCACCTGCGTCAGGACGCCGCCGAGCTCGCGCTCGAGCTCCTCGGGCCGGGTGCGGCCACCGCGACCGAGGACAGCGCCGCCGTCCTGCGCCGGTTCCTGGCCAACCGCGCGCTGACCATCGCCGGCGGCACCAGCGAGGTGCTGCACAACGTCATCGGGGAGCGGATCCTCGGCTTGCCGAGGACCAAATGACGCAGCCTCGGCTTGCCGAGGACCAAATGAGACAGCCTCGGCTTGCCGAGGACCAAGTGAAGCAGCCTCGGCTTGCCGAGGACCAAATGACGCAGCCTCGACTTGCCGAGGTAGGGAGACAGATGGTCGACGACCTGCGACTCGGGCTCATGCTCGGCTACTGGGGTGCCGAACCCGGACGACGCGACCGACACCGTCCTGGCCGCCGAGGACTGCGGGTTCGACTCGGTCTGGACCGCGGAGGCCTACGGGTCGGACGCGTTCACGCCCCTGACGTGGTACGCCGCACGGACCTCCCGGATCAAGCTCGGGACCGGTCTCGTCCAGCTGTCCGGGCGCACGCCCGCGGCGACCGCGATGACGGCCGCGACCCTCGACGCCCTCTCCGGCGGCCGGCTGACGCTGGGGCTGGGTGTCTCCGGCCCGCAGGTGGTCGAGGGCTGGTACGGCGTGCCGTTCCCGAAGCCGCTCGCACGCACCCGCGACTACGTCGACATCCTGCGTGCGGCCTGGCGGCGCGAGGTGCTGACGAGTGACAGCGAGCACTACCCGCTGCCCTACCCCGGCGGCACCGGGCTCGGCAAGC
Organism: uncultured Actinomycetota bacterium; assembly: GCA_963835405.1. GTDB lineage: Bacteria > Actinomycetota > Actinomycetes > JAFAQI01 > JAFAQI01 > CAWIFV01. Next base: position 35,966 of record CAWIFV010000001.1, on the reverse strand, counting down.
CGATCAAGCTCACCCTGCATCCGGTGCGCGACCGCATCCCGATCCTCATCGGCGCGGAGGGCCCGAAGAACGTCGCGCTCGCGGCCGAGATCGCCGACGGCTGGCTGCCGATCTTCTACCACGTCGAGCGCGGCAGCGAGGTCTACGCGGAGTCGCTCGCCGCTGCCCCGGACGGCTTCCAGGTCTGCTGCCCGGTGACCGTCGTCGTCAACGACGACGTCACCGCAGCGGTCGAGGTCGTGAAGTGGACGCTGGCCTTCTACATCGGCGGCATGGGCGCCGCCAACCTCAACTTCCACCTCAACGTCATCGGACGAATGGGGTTCGCCGAGCCCGCCGCCGAGGTGCAGCGGCGGTTCCTCGACGGCGACCGTGAGGCGGCGATGAAGGCGGTGCCGGACGAGCTGGCGGACGGGATCGCGCTCTGCGGCCCGCTCGACCGCATCCGGGAGCGGCTCGACCTGTGGCGGGCCACCCCGGTGACGACGATCCTCGCCGGCGGCGTACGCAACCCGGAGCACCTGCGCGCCCTCGCCGACATGGTCCGCTGACGTGTCAGCGCGGAGCGTCGCCACGACGGCAGGCGCCGACAAGGCGGCTGTGGACGCGCTGCTCGCCCGGTCACGCCGGGACGTCGACGAGGGTCTGCTGCCATCGGTGCAGGTCGCCCTCACCCACCACGGGGAGGTGGTCGCCGACGAGACGTTCGGCGCGCCGCCGCAGACGCGGTACGTGACGTTCAGCGTCACCAAGGCCTTCAGCGGCGCCCTGGCGTGGCTGCTCATCGGGGAGGGTCGGCTGGCGGCGGACACACGCGTCGCCGACGTCGTCCCCGAGTTCGCCGCCAACGGCAAGGAGGCGCGTGACCGTCGAGCACCTGCTCGCGCACACCGCCGGCTTCCCGCGCGCGCCGATGCGCCCGGAGGAGGGCGCCGACCGGTCGGCGCGGGTGGAGCGGATGGCCACCTGGCGGATGGACTGGCCGGCCGGGCACCCAGACGGAGTACCACGCGACGTCGGCGTACTGGGCGCTCGTCGAGATGGTCGACCGCATCACCGGGTCGGACTTCCGCACGGTCTTCGCGGAGCGGATCGCGCGTCCCGCTCGGCGCTCGACGGGCTGACGCTCGGCGCGGCCGCCGGTGCGCAGGACGGCATCGCCCGCATTCGCGCCGTCGGTGACGCCGATGGCGAGACCCTCGGCGACCACGTCAAGGAGACCGGCGAGGAGTTCCTGCTGCGGTTCAACGAGCCCGAGGTGATGGCGGCCGGTGTGCCGGGCGCCGGTGCGGTGGCGCCGCGCGGCCGACGTCGCGCTGTTCTACCAGGCGTTGCTGCGCAACGACCGGCGCGGTGGCTCGACCGCGACGTGCTCGCCGACGCGACCGCGCACGTGCGCAACCGGCAGGTCGACCCGCTCTTCAGCGTGCCCGCCAACCGCACGCTCGGTCTGGTCGTCGCGGGCGACGACGAGCACTCACTCGTCCGCGGCTTCGGCCGCGGCAACAGCCCGCGCGCGTTCGGCGCGCAGGGGGTCGGCGGCCAGATCGCGTGGGCCGACCCGGCACTCCGGCCTGTCGTTCTGCTATCTCACCAACGGCCTCGACGCCGACGTCGTCGCGTCGTTCACCCGGTCGGCGAAGATCGCCGGGTCTCGCCGCGCGCTGCGTGAGTGTCCGCGTGACCGAGCAGCTGGCCGGGCATGGATGCCGCCTTCCTCGCGCTCGAGTCACCTGAGCTGCCGATGCACGTCGTCGGCGTGCTGCTCCTCGACCCGGCCGCCGGTGCGGACTTCTCCGTCGACCGGTTGCGGGCGTGGTCTCGCCGACCGGCTGCACCTGCATGCCGCCGTTCACTGCGCCGCCCGGTCGAGCCGTCCGCTGCCGCTCGACCGGCCCTACTGGCACTACCAGGACAACGTCGACCTCGCCGACCACGTCTTCCACGCGCACGCTCGAGGCACCCGGCGACCTGCCCGCACTCGGCGCGCTTCGTCGGCGAGCTCACCTCGCACCGGCTCGACCGCGGCCGCCCGCTGTGGGAGCTGCACGTCGTGCAGGGCCTCGCCGACGGGCGGGTCGCGCTCGTCGCCAAGGTGCACCACAGCACGCTCTACGGCGCGGCGGGTGCGGAGTTCATCGCCGAGCTGCTCGACCTGTCGCCCGACCCGGTGGCCGAGGAGCCGGGCCGGCCGCCGACCGGTCCGCCGGTGCCGCGTGGGGCGGGCATGTTGCGCCGTACGGTCGGCGGCCCAGCTCCGGCGCCCGGCCGACATCGCCCGGCTGGTCGTGTCCGGCGGTCGCAGCGCGGTCGGCACGGTCCGCTCTCTCGGGGGCGTCGTCGGTCGCCACGGGCGGGACGCGCTGCCGCCGCTCGCCCCGCGCACCGCCATCAGCGGGCCGCTCACCCCGAGGCGCGAGACGGCGTTCGGCGCGCTGTCGCTCGCGGATGCGAAGGCGGTGAAGGACGCGGCAGGGGTCAAGCTCAACGACGTCGTCCTCGCCGTCGTCGCGATGGCGTTGCGCAGGTACCTGCTCGCGCGGGACGCCGTACCGGGCCGGTCGGTGGCAGCGGGCGTGCCGGTCAATGCCGGCGAGGGTGACGCGGTCGGCACCAACACGCTCGCGACGATGCTCGTCTCGCTGCCGGTGCGGGACCTGGCACCGGCGGAGCTGCTCGCCGAGGTGCACGCCGCCAGCCGGGCGGCCAAGGACCTGACCGCCGCGCTCGGGCCGGGCGCGGTGGCCGAGCTCGCGGACGTCACGCCCCCGGCGGTGCTCTCACTCGCGTCCTGGCTCGGCCGCAGCCTCGGCCTCGCCGCCCTGCAGCCGCCGGTGGCCAACCTCGTCGTGTCCAACGTGGTCGGCCCGCCCATCCCGCTCTACCTCGCCGGCGCGCTCGTCGATGCCGTCTATCCCCTGGGCCCGCTGCTGCCCGGCACCGGCATGAACATCACCGTGCTGTCCAACCTCGACCGGCTCGACGTCGGCGTGATGGCCTGCCCCGATCTGGTCGACGACGTGTGGGAACTGGATCCGGCGCCTGACCTTGCGCCCTGTGGCCTGCCTCGCGCACCTTGTCGACCGCCCTGGTCCGGATGGACGGGCGCTGACTCTGGCGGCGCGGCCGCTCAACCGGTGGCGGCGAGCCGGTGCCGGGTGCGCCGTAGCGCAGGCCGTCCATCAGGAGTGCGGCGACCTTGCCGCCCTGCGCGGGGTCGGCATGCGGGTCGTTCATGAGGCAGAAGCCCGAGAGCGCGCGGAGCAGGTCCATCGCGTCGACGTCAGGGCGGATCGTCCCTGCCTCAGCCGCCGCGGCGACCAGCGCGGAGACGGTGTGCTGCACGCGTGCCTGACTCGCCGCGAACAGCTCCGAATCGGCCGACACCACGGACTTGAGGTAGGTCGCGAGCCCCTTCTTCGTCGCGACGTAGGCGACGAAGCGCTGCAGCCACTCGGCGAGTGCCTCGTCCGGCGGCAGCGTTGCGCGCAGCTCGTCGGCGCCCTCGCAGAGCAGCTCGACGTTGCGCCGGTAAACCGCTTCGACCAGCGCGTCGCGGGTGGGAAAGTGCCGGTAGAGCGTGCCGATGCCGACGCCGGCGGTCTTCGCGATCCGCTCCAGCGAGGCCTCGACGCCGTGCTCGGCGAAGGCGGCGGAAGCGACCTCGAGCAGGCGCTCCCGGTTGCGGCAGGCGTCTGCGCGCTGCGCCCGGGCCATGTCGCTGCTCCTCCGTCGGAAAGTCGCCGACGAAAACGGTTGACAAAGCGGAGGGTCCCTCCGGTAAATTACCGGAGGCGGCATCCGCTTACGGCGCCAGCGTAAGCCGCCCCGGTGCGTGAGGCAAGCCCGCCGAACGGACCACCAGCTCCCGAGACGACCGTCCGGGGAGCCGCAGCACCCACAGGCACAGCACAGGAGACAGCCTCGTGACCACGACGACCACCACCCACTCCGCCGCCCCGCCGGTCCCCGGCGCCGGGCGCCGCGACCGACGCTGGCTCGCGCTCGCCGTCATCGGCGTCGCCCAGCTCATGATCATCCTCGACGCGTCCATCGTGAACATCGCCCTGCCGCACGCCCAGCGGGCGCTGCACATCAGCGACGCGAACCGGCAGTGGGCGCTGACCGCCTACACCCTCACCTTCGGCGGGCTGCTGCTGCTCGGCGGCCGGGTGGCCGACTACTTCGGCCGCAAGCGCACCTTCCTCATCGGCCTGTTCGGCTTCGCCGGCGCCTCCGCGCTCGGCGGCCTCGCGCAGTCCGCCGCGCTGGCTGTTCGGCGCCCGCGCCCTGCAGGGCGTGTTCGCCGCCGTTCTCGCCCCCGCCGTGCTGTCCCTCATCACGACGACCTTCACCGAGCCGCGCGAGCGCGCCAAGGCGTTCGCCGTCTACGGCGCGATCTCCGGCACCGGCGCGGCCATCGGCCTGATCGCCGGCGGCGCGCTGACCGAGTACCTCAGCTGGCGGTGGACGCTCCTCGTGAACACCCCGATCGCGATCGCGGTCGCCGATCGCCTCGCTTCCCCTGCTCAAGGAGAGCCGCGCCGAGGGCGACCGGCACTTCGACATCCCCGGCGCCGTCGTCGCCACGGCCGGCCTCGCCCTGCTCGTCTACGGATTCACCGAGGCGTCGCTGCACTCGTGGACGGCACCGCTCACGCTGTCGCTGCTGATCAGCGCGGTCGCGCTGCTGGTCGGCTTCGTCGCATGGGAGACCCAGGCGGCCAACCCGATGCTGCCGCTGCGGATCGTGCTCGACCGCAACCGGGGCGGCTCGTTCCTCGCCTTCTTCCTCGCGACGCTGGCGATGTTCGCCGTCTTCCTGTTCCTCACCTACTACTTCCAGGGCGTGCTGGACTACACCGCCCTCAAGGCGGGCGTGGCCTTCCTGCCGTTCCCGCTCGGCGTCATCACGTCGTCGACGATCGCGTCGCGGACGCTGCCCCGGTTCGGCCCGCGGGTCCTGGCGACCAGTGGCTTCTCTCTGGCGGCGCTCGGCATGCTGTGGCTGACACAGCTGCCGGCGGACTCGGCGTACCTCACGCACGTCGTACCGTCGATGCTGCTCATCAGCCTCGGGATGGGGCACGTGTTCGTGCCGCTGTCGTCGACCGCGCTGCTGGGAGTCCCGAACCACGACGCCGGTGCCGCGAGCGCTCTCGTCAACACGATGCAGCAGGTCGGTGGATCGCTCGGTGTCGCGTTCCTCAACACGATCGCGACCAGCGCGACGGCGTCGTACGCCGTGACCCACGGCGGCCCGTCCGCGACGGCGACCGTGCACGGGTTCACCGCCGCGTTCTCGGTCGGTGTCGGGATCCTCGCGCTGGCCGCGGTGCTGGTGGCGTCCCTCATCCGGCCGGAGCGACGGACGCCCCCGTCCGAGTCGGTGTACGACGGCGACGCCTCCGGCGCGCGGGGGCCGCAGCCGGTCGCGGCCTGACGACGAGCGGCCGGGTGCCCCTGCGGGCACCCGGCCGCTGCATGCCTACTGGGTGAGCCGCCTACTGGGTGAGCCGCTCGGGGACGACCTCGGGGACCCGCGGCGAGCGCGGCCGGATGAGCTTGTCGAGGAACGACGTCAGGCCACCGTCACGCGCCGACGCCCGCAGCGTGTCGAGAGCGATGAGCCGCTGCGCCTGCTCCTCCCGGACGGTGTTGAGCTCCGAGACGAGCGCGTCGATCCGCTCGCTCAGCTGCGTCACCGACCGGACCTCGCTCTCGATCTGGGTGAGGAAGACCCGCAGCCCGCCGGCGAGATCGGCGACACTCGCCGCCTGTGCTGCTGCCGCCGCCGCTGTGGTCGGTTGCTTGGTGGCCTTGGCCGGCGCCGCTCGCCGCCTGGCGGTGGACGACGTGGTCTTGCGCGGTCGTCGGGTTGCGGTCTTCTTGGTTCCGGTACGTGCCACGGCTGACCTTCTCCCTATTGACGCCGGCATCCGCGGAGAGCACATCGGGCGGACACCCTGATCGACGAACCCTAGTAAACCGATATGTGCCCGGTGCCGTCGAGGACGCGATCCGGACGCAGTCGTGGGCCCGCCGGCTCCTTCGAGCCCCGACGATCGGCGTGGGTCGTCAGTTGTCGAGCGGCTGGCTGCGGGAGCGGGCCCGCACGGTGATGCGGCGCCCGGTCCCGTAGTCCTCGACGCCGGACAGGTGCGGGTTGGCCTTCACCAGGGCCCGCCATCGGGTGCGGCCGTCGACGGGGAAGTCGTAGGAGTCGAGCATGAGCTTCACCGCGTCGACCGTCGGCCATCCCACCAGGGCGCGCTCGTTCCACGACCATCGGTCGACCGCGGCGTTGCCCTGGCGCTCGGTGTTCTCCACGACGAGGCGGACCAGCGGCCCCTTCGCCCGCGAGACCGCGGTGTCGACGATCACCCACGTCGGGTGCAGGTCGCGGATACGGCGGAGCAGCTCGTTGTAGCGCAGCGTGTGGTAGAGGTAGCCGAGGCAGAGCACAACGTCCACGTCGAGTGTCTCGCCGGCCAGCGCGTCGAAGACGTCGCCCGCGAGGAACCGGTAACGCGACGGGTCGACGCCGTAGTGCGCCAGGTTGTCCGACGCTGCGGCGACCAGCTCCGGCCGTGCCTCGATCCCGGTGACGTGAGCCGCGCCGGTCGCCAGGGCCGCAAACGACCAGCGCCCGTCGTGGCTGGCGATGTCGAGCACGCGGGCGCCACGGAAGACGTCGGCGTTCTCCCGGAAGATCGCGTGGTAGCGGAGGTCGAGACGGCCCAGCTCCGCCGACGTCTCGCTCGTCTCCAGGAACCGCGGGTACGCCGCGAAGAAGCTCTCGACGCGGAGGGCGGCGTGGTGCGCGCCTTGCCGCGCGCGACGGTTGCCGGGCACGACGCGGAGGATACGTGCTCCGCTCAGCCGAGGACGGCGCCGGCGACGAGCTCTTCGAGGTGCCGGTCGTCCCACCAGTTGAGCTGGAGCGACTTTGCCCGCCGGAAGTAGAGCTGGATGTCGAAGTCGACGGTGAAGCCGACGCCACCGAAGACCTGCACCGCCATGGCGGTCACGTCGCGGAAGGTCTGGCCGGCGTAGAGCTTCGCCATCGGCGCCAGCCGGTCGACGGGCCGGCCGTTGCTGCGTGCCCAGGCGGCTTCCCACACCAGCGTCTGGGCGCCGTCGACAGCGGTCGTCGCGTCGGCGAGGTAGTGGGCGATGGCCTGGAACGCTCCGAGCGGCTTGTCGAACTGCTCCCGGGTCTTCGCGTAGTCGACCGCGAGGTCCAGGGCGGCGCGGGCACCGCCGACGGCCTGCGCCGCGAGCAGGATCGCCCCGTCGAGCATGGTGTCGTGCCAGGTGGCCCAGCCGTCACCGGCGCCGAGCACGCGGTCGCCGCCCACCCGGACGTCGTCGAAGCCGACCCGGAACTGCGTGTCCCCGGCGACGGTCAGCTGCTGCTCGATGGCCACCCCGTCGGCAGCCGGGTCGACCAGCACGAGCCCGATCCCGTCCTCGCTCCGGGCGAGCACGAGCAGGGCGTCCGCCGCGCGCGCGAACGGCACGTGCCGCTTGACACCGGTCAGGCGGAGCCCGTCGCCGTCGGGTCGGAGGGAGGCGGTGATCCCGCGGGCCGAGAAGCCGCCGTCCGGCTCGAGCCAGGCGACCGTGACGACGGCGTCACCGGCGGCGATCCGCGGGAGCCAGTCGGCGCGCTGCTCGTCGTCCCCCCGCCTGGTGATCGCTCCGGCCGCGAGCACGCAGCTCACGAAGTGCGGGCTCGGGACGAGGGCGCGGCCGAGCTCCTCGTAGACCAGCGCGGCGTCGAGCATCGTCATCCCACTGCCGCCGAGGGACTCGTCGAGGGTCAGGCCGAGGAGCCCGAGCTCGCCGATCGCCGCCCAGAGGGCGGGCGAGTACCCGACCGGGTCGTTCTCCAGCTTGCGGACCACGTCGGTGCCGCAGTGCCGCTCACAGGTGCGCCGCACCGTCTCGCGCAGCAGCTCCTGCTCGGGAGTGAGGTCCATGTCCACGGGTGCGATCTCCTCGAGTCAGGCCGAAGCTGTCCGGTCGGGCGCGGTCCGGTCGGGGTCGGCCTGTGGCAGCCAGGCCGCACCGCGGCGATCCCACGGGTTGTCGTCGGGGGTGGTGGGCAGGGCGATGCGGGCCGCGCACGTCGTAGCGACCCGGTCGCCGGCGCGGAGCACGACGTCGACGTCGACCCAGCCGCAGCCGGCGTCGTCGACCGAGGTGCCCGTGACCGTGCCGGTCATCGTCATCGTGTCGCCGGGGAAGACGGAGTCCTTCATCCGGAAGCCGACCTTGCCCAGCCGGCCCCGCGGCCCGGACCAGTCGGTGAGGTAGCGCTCGAACCACGCCGCCTGGTTGGGCGCGTTGATGAAGATGTCCCGGACGCCGTTGCGCTCGGTCGCGAAGTGGTAGTCGTGGTGCTGCGGCCGCCAGTCGCGGGTCGCGAGGGCGCCGAGCACGACGGTGGTGGCCGTCACGTCGTAGGTCAGCACCGGCAGCTGGTCACCCACCGAGACCTGCCCGTGGATGAGTTCCGTCGCGGTCGTCATGCGTCCACCTCCGCACCCACCGCCCGGCAGCGGTGCCGCCGACGCCGGCTCATGCCCGGCCCCGCCGGTAGCCGAATCCCGTCCACGACTCGACCGCGACGAGGTCACCGCGGTCGTTGCGGTACTCCACGTCGATGACCCAGAACCGGCCGGTGCCGAGCTTGGTCGTCTTCTCCGGGCTCACCGAGCGCAGCCGCTGGCAGGTCGTGAGGACATCGCCCGGACGCACCGGCTCGTGGAAGACGATGGTGTTGTCGGTCATGACGGCCTCGGGGAGCTCGAAGCGCTTCTTCATGTCGAAGTGCACCTGCAGGGGCAGCTGCTGCTCGCTGCGGCCCGGGGTCCAGTGGTGCGGCCGGAACCACGTCGACACCATCGACGGTGGGGCGATGGGACCACCGGTCAGCTCGGTGGCGACCGCGTCGTCCCAGAACAACGGGTTGCCGTTCTCGACCGAGGCGCACGCCGTCCAGATGTAGCCGCGCTCGACGGGGAAGTCCGCCGTCTCCTCGTACTGCACGCGGTCGATGAGATCGGCCACGTCGGATGGCAGCTCGCTCACCGCGGTCCCGGTCACTGGACGACTCCTGCCTCGCGCAAGTCCGCGATCTCCTCCGGGGTGAGCCCGCTGCCGCGCAGGACGGCGTCGGTGTCGGTGACCGCCGGATCCGGCAGGTCATGGGAGGGACGCCGCTGCGCGCCCGCGAGCATCGGGGCGAGCTGCCGCAGCGGTCCCGCCGTCGGGTGCCGGGCGGTCGTCACCGTGCGCCGGTGGTCGGCATGAGGGGTCGCCGTCGGCCTCGGCGACGGTCAGGACCGGTGCCACGCAGGTGTCGGCCGGCCCGAGCACGGCTGCCCACTCGTCCCGGGACCGGGTCGCGAGCACTGCCGCGACCCGTGCGCGTACGTCGGGCTGCGCAGCGGCGTCGTACTGCTCGTCGACGCAGTCGTCGAGCCCGAGCGCCCGGCACAGGTTGGCCCAGAACTTCGGCTCGATGGCGGCGACGGCGAGCCATCCGCCGTCCGCGGTCGCGTAGGTGTCGTAGCAGGCGAACCGGTCGCCGAGCGGCGCCGTGCCCGCCCCCCGGTCGGCACCGGTGGCGAGGTGCTCGTCGATCTGCAGGGCCATGAGCGCGAGCACCCCGTCGGCGACGGCGACGTCGAGGTAGCACCCCTCGCCGGTGCGGTCGCGGGCGACGAGGGCGGCGAGGATCGCCATGACGGCCTGCATCCCTCCCGCGGCGCTGTCGGCGACGGTCGCGCCCGGGACGGGTGGTTTCCCGTCCGGCCCGCGCTCGGTGTTGGCGAGGAAGCCGCCGACGGCGAGGTAGTCGAGGTCGTGACCCGCCCACTGCGACCACGGGCCGTCCTGGCCGTAGCCGCTGGTGGAGCAGTAGACGATCCCCGGATTGCGGCTCTTCACGTCGTCGTAGCCGATGCCGAGGCGGGCGACGACGCCAGGCCGGAAGCTCTCCATCACCACGTCGGCGTGCTCGGAGACCCGGAGGAAGGTGTCACGGCCCCGCTCGTTCTTCAGGTCGAGGCGCAGCCGGCGGGTGCCACGCCCGCCGCTGTAGGCGTGCGGCGGTGGCGTGATCTGGGCACCGCTGCGGCCGCTGACCGGCCCGATCTTCACGACGTCCGCGCCGTAGTCGGCCAGCCATCCCGAGGCACGCGCCGCGGGTCCGACGCTGGCGAGGTCGAGCACCGTGACGCCGTCGAGCAGGGCGCTCATCAGAAGTTCTTCGGCAGGCCGAGCTTGCGTCTGGCGAGGATGTTCTTCTGCACCTCCGACGTCCCGCCGCCGATCGTGTCGAGCACCGTGTAGCGGTAGGTCGACTCGGCCCGGCCGCGCATCGGCGCGTCGTCGCTCCCCACCCGCAGCTGCGCGCCGGGTCCGGCGAGGTCCATCGACGCGTTGGCCAGCCGCTTGCTGTACTCGGTCGCGAAGAGCTTGTAGGCACTCGCCTCCGCGGTCGGCGCAGCGCCCCCCTTGAGGGACTTCGCCACGAAGCGCAGCCCGAGACAGCGCGCCACCTCGGCCTCGGTCGCGAGCCGGGCCACCCGGGACCGGACGACCGGGTCGGCACGCACCGGCTCACCGTCGCGGGTCGCCGTCGAGAGGTGGTCGACGAGCAGGTCGAGCCGCGCCTTGATCGGGGAGTAGGTGAACATCGTGAACCGCTCGAGGTCCAGCGCCTCCGAGATGTACTGGAAGCCGCGGCCGGGCTCCCCCACGACGTAGTCGTCGGGGACGAAGACGTCGTCGAAGAAGACCTCGTTGGTGCGCTCGTCACCCATCGTCCAGATCTCCTTGATCGTGAGCCCGGAGTGGTTCATGGGGACGAGGAAGAGCGTGATGCCCTGGTGCTTCGGAAGCTCGGGATGAGTGCGCGCGCCGACCCAGTACCAGTCGGCGAAGTGGGCCGACGTGGTCCAGATCTTCTGGCCGTTGAGCCGCCAGCCGCTGTTGGCCTCGTCGCGGTCTGCCCGCAGGCGCATCGACGCGGCGTCGCTGCCCGCGTCGGGCTCGCTGTAGCCGACCGCGAACTCGACCTCGGCGTTCAGGATCTTGGGGAGGAACTCCTGCTTGAGCTTGTCGTTGCCGTGTCGCAGCAGCGTCTTGCCGATGATGCCGACGCCCTTGCCGATCTGCGGTGCCCCGCGCCGGGCGAGCGCCTCGTTGAGCAGGTACTCGTAGACCCCGTCGCTCTCCTTGCCGCCCCACTCCTTCGGCCAGGTGATGCCCAGCCAGCCGCGCTCGGCCAGCTTCTTCATGAACGCGCGCCGCTCGGGGGTGTCGACGATCTGGGCCATGTTCTCGCGGGTCGGGTCGGCGACGTCCGGTGTCGCGTGCTCGTCGAGGAAGGCCTCGACCTCGGCGACGAAGGCCCGCTGGTCGGCAGTGAAGTCGAAGTCCACCCTGCTCCTCAATGAAGGACTCGTGGGGCCCAACGCCGTTCGGACACCGAAAGTGTAGACGGAATCTGACGGGTCGTCAGATTCGGGTCGGATGGCCCACTAGGCTTCCCGGCGATGGACTTCTCCTTCACCGCCGAGCAGCAGGAGCTGCGGTCCTCGCTGCGCGACGTCGCGGCGGACCGGGGCGGGCCGGCGGCTGTCCGTGCCGTCATGGCGGGGTCGACCGGCCACGACGCGGAGCCTGTGGCGCCTGCTCGCCACCGACCTCGGTCTGGCCGGGCTCGCGGTGCCCGAGCGGGCGGGCGGATCCGGCGGGACCTTCGTCGACCTCGCGGTCGCTCTGGAGGAGGCCGGCCGGGCGCTGCTCCCCGCCCCGCTGCTCGCGTCGGCCACCGCCGCCGTGGCGCTCGAGCGCGCGGCGCCGGACGCGCCCGAGCTGTCCGCGCTGGCCGCCGGCGCGACGGTCGGCACCCTCGGCGTGGCTGCCGACCTCGACACCGCCGCCGGCCTGACCGGTGTGGTGCCGCATGTCGTCGACGCCGCGCTCGCCGAGGTGGTGGTCGTCGCCGCGGCGGGCGGCCTGTGGCTCGTGCCCACCACCGCCGCCGGGGTGAGCGTCGAGCCCGCGACGGGCCTCGACCCGACCCGGCGGCAGGCCACCGTTCGACTCGAGGCGGCCCGAGCGCGGCCGGTCGGCGACGGCGATGCCGCGGCCATGGCCGTCGACCTGCTGCGGGTCGCGCTGTCCGTCGAGGCGATCGGTGTCGCCCGCTGGTGCCTCGACGCGACGGTGGGATATCTCAAGACTCGCGAGCAGTTCGACCGGCCGATCGGGTCGTTCCAGGCGCTGCAGCATCGCGCCGCCGACCTCGTGGTGCGGCTGGAGTCGGCGGCGGCGACGGCGTACTACGCGGCCTGGGCGGCGGCGGACGCCCCGGCCGAGCTGCCGGTCGTCGCGCCCCTGGCACTGTCCGTCTGCGGGCAGGCGGCGTACGACATCGCGGCGGAGACCATCCAGATGCACGGGGGCATCGGGTTCACCTGGGAGCACGACGCGCACCTCTACTTCAAGCGCGCGGCGTCCACCCGCCTGCTGCTCGGTGACGAGCACGTCCAGCGGACCGTACTGGCCAGGAGGGCCGGCCTGCGGTCATAGTTGTGGCGTGCAGTGGGGGATCTGTGGCTGAACGAAAGCGCTACCGCTCGCTCGTCGCCGACAGCGACCGGTGGTCGGGTTTCGAGTTCCGCGCCGGCGACATCGTCATCAGCACGCCGCCCAAGTGCGGCACCACCTGGATGCAGACCCTGTGCGCGCTGCTGATCTTCGACTCGGCCGAGCTCCACCGGCCGATGGCGGAGATCTCCCCGTGGCTCGATATGCAGCTCGCCGCCCCCGCCGAGGTCATGGCACTGCTCGAGGCCCAGACCCATCGCCGGTTCATCAAGAGCCACACCCCGCTCGACGGGTTGCCCTACGACGAGCGCGTCACCTATGTCTGCGTGGGCCGCGACCCGCGCGACGTCGCGGTCTCGTCCGCCCACCACCTCGCGAACATGGACCTGGAGCGGTTCCTGGCGACCCGGGAGGCGGCTGTCGGGCTGGATGACGTGCCCGAGGTCGTGACGTCGCCGCCGCGCGGACAGGGTGAGCCGGCTTCCCCTCCAGGAGTGGCTGGACTCGGACGGCAGCGGCGGCCCCGTGTCGCTCGCGGGCACCATGAACCACCTGTGGACGTTCTGGGAGCGCAAGGACGACCGGCGGATTGCGCTGTTCCACTACGCCGACCTGCTCGCCGACCTCCCGGGCCAGCTCCGCCGGCTCGCCGACGTGCTCGGCATCGCCGTCGGTGCCGAGCGGATCGCCGAGCTTGCCGCCGAGGCGACGTTCCCGGCGATGCGGAGCCGAGCCGACCGGGTCGCGCCGAACACCGACGTCGGGATCTGGCACAGCACCGAGGACTTCTTCCACCGGGGCACGAGCGGGCAGTGGCAGGAGGTGTTCGGCCCGGAGGAGCTGCGCAGGTACGACGCGCGCGTCGCCGAGCTGGCGCCGCCGGACATGGTGGGGTGGCTGCACGGTGGCTGGCTCGGGGCCACGCAGCAGCAGCCGGCGTCGGTGCTCCCCGGCCAGTCGGCCGGACCGCTTCTGGCGCCCGGCTCAGCGTTCCAGTAGCCGGCGCGGGTGCCGGCCGTCGACGTAGCCGACGAACGGCGGGTGGATGCCGTAGCCGAGCAGCTCCTGCAGCCGCGGCTCGAGGGTGCGGACGACGTCCGGTGGAACGGCGAGGACGTGGTTCTCCTGCTGGCGTAGCCAGCCGGCGGCGTACTCGATCAGGACGCCCAGCCGGGGGCGGTCGGTGCCGTTGGCGCCGCCGCCGTGCCAGAGGCTGCCGAGGATGAACAGGACCGAACCCGCCCGCATCGTGACGGTCGTGGTCTCGTCGGGGTCGACGGGCAGCCGGTCGGTCCACCGGTGGCTGCCGGGTACGACGCGGGTCGCGCCGTTGTCCGCGGTGAAGTCGTCCAGGGCCCACATCGTGTTGAGGACGACCTGCGGGTGCGGCCGGGGCAGCGGGTAGATGCCGTCGTCGGTGTGCAGCACCTGTGCCTTCTCGCCCGGGCCGATCTCGATGCCCGTCGGAGCGCTCAGCTGGTAGCTCGGGCCCAGCACCCGGTCGAGCACGCCGAGCAGCAGCGAATGCACGGCCAGCGCGTCGAAGGCGCGCGTCTTGGCGAACAGCGCGTAGATGCGCCGGGTGTTGAACCCCTCGAAGTCGTTGCGCCCGAGCGGCGTGCGGTCAAGCACCTCGCGCAGCCCGGTGCGCACGGCCGCGGCCTCGGCCGGCGGGAGCATCGGTTCGACCACGGCGTACCCGTCGCGGTCGAGGTCGACGAGCACGCGTTGGAGCAGCGCCTCGTCGACGGACATGTCAGCGGCGCGGCAGCTTGGGTCCGGTGACACCCCAGTAGATGAGGCGCACCATCGCCTCGCGCACCTCGTCGAAGCGGATGTCCCAGGCCTCGAAACCGGCGCGGTGCCCGGCGAGGTTGACGAGCATGCCGATGAGGGCCCCGGCCATCGCCATCGGGTCGACGTCACCGCCGCGCCCGGCGCCCTGCAGCGTCTCGATCTCGCCGGCGAGCGCCTTCGTCATCGAGTTGAGCATGAGCACCCGCTGGTGCCGGAACCGCTTGTCCCCCTCGGTCGAGAGCAGGTCGACGACCCGCAGCGTCGACCGGTGGTCCCGCCAGAACTCGAGGAAACCGTCCACCAGCGCCTCGGCGCTCTCCACGCCGGCGGCACCCTTCCACGGGCGGTCGCTGATCAGACCGGCGAGCCGCCGCCCGTCCTCGACCGCCTGCTCGGCGACGGCGAGCAGGATCCCCTCGATGTCGACGAAGTACTGGTAGAAGGTCGCCGGTGATGTGCCCGCCGCGCGAGTGATGTCGGTGACCTTGAGGTCGCGGTAGGGGGTGGACTCGAGCAGGTCGATCGTGCAGTCGACCAGCCGCTGGCGGGTCGCGAGGCCGCGCTTGCCCGGGACGCGGCCGTCGACCGCCCGCAAAGGTGACGCAGCGTCAGAAACGGACACGGGACGATGCTAGCCCGCCGCGGTCAGCGGCCGACGTCTCCCGCGCGGGCGGACAGGAACGTCGGTGGCTCGCCGCCCCCGTCGACCGCCAGGTCGGCTCCCGTCACGAAGGCCGCCGCCGGCGAGGCGAGCCACAGGCAGGCCGCCGCGACGTCGGCCGGCCGCACCAGCCGCCCCATCGGCACCGCCCGCGCGACCGCGGCGACACCCGCGGCGTCGCCGTAGTGCGCCGCCGCGTGCCTCGGTCTCGAGGTAGCCGACCGTCACCGCGTTGACGCGCACCCGGGGCGCCCACTCCATCGCAAGCGACCGGGTCAGGCTGGCCAGCCCCGCCTTCGCCGCGCCGTACGCCGCCGTACCGGGCGAGGGGCGGCGGCCGGACAGCGAGCCGATGTTGAGGATCACCCCGCCCCCGTCCTGCTGTTGCATCACCGCGTTGGCGCGCTGGGCGACGTAGAACGGCGCGAGCAGGTTGAGCGCGACGATCTTCTCGACGAACCGCGGCGACACGGTCGCGGCGTCGGCCTCCGGCGAGCCGCCCGCGTTGTTGACCGCGACGTCGAGGCGGCCGAACCGGTCGACGACCTGGTCGACGACGGCGGCGGCCGCCGCCGGGTCGCGCAGGTCGGCCGGGACGAACTCGACCCCGGCAAGGTCGCTCTCCGGCGGGTTCCGGGCGCAGACGAGGACGTGTGCTCCGGCCTCCCGGAACGCGGTGGCGAGCCCCCGGCCCAGGCCCTTGGTCCCGCCGGTGACGAGCACCGCGCGTCCGCTCAGGTCAACGCCCATGGGCCGTCCTCGAGGTCGGGGGGCCGAACTGCCACCCGTATATGGTGACAGCCGTATCTGACGGCGTATCAGAAAGTCCCCGATGGGCATCTCCTGCACGGTCACCGAGCACGTCGCCGAGGTCGTCGTCGACGCGCCTCCGGTCAACGCGCTCACCGTGGCCGGGTGGTTCGAGCTCGCCGACACGCTTCGCGATGCGGGTGCCGATCCCGAGGTCCGCGCGGTCGTGCTCGCGGCCGAGGGCAAGGGCTTCAACGCCGGCGTCGACATCAAGGAGATGCAGTCCACGGAGGGCTTCACCGCTCTGGTCGGTGCCAACCGGGGCTGCTTCGCGGCGTTCGCCGCCGTCTACGACTGCCCGGTGCCGGTGATCGCGGCCGTGCACGGCTACTGCCTCGGCGGGGGGATCGGCCTCGTCGGCAACGCCGACGTCATCGTGGCCTCGGACGACGCGACCTTCGGGCTGCCCGAGGTGAAGCAAGGCGCCCTCGGCGCCGCGACCCACCTCGCCCGGCTGGTGCCGCAGCACCGGATGCGGCACATGGTCTACACCGCCGAGCGCGCGACCGCGCAGGAGCTCGCGTCGTACGGCAGCGTGCTCAAGGTGGTCCCGCGGGCGCGAGCTGCGCGCCGCGGCCCGGGAGGTGGCGGCGCAGATCGCCGCCGTCGACCCCGTGGTCATCCGCGCGGCCAAGGAGTCCCTCAACGGCATCGACCCGGTCGACGTGCGCCGGTCCTACCGGTTCGAGCAGGGGTTCACCTTCGAGCTGAACCTGAGCGGCGCCTCGGACCGGGCGCGGGACGCCTTCGTCGAGCGGCGCGACCACTGGGAGAAGCCGTCCGCCGCCCCGCCCACCACCCAAGAGAAGACCGAAGGCTGAGCTCCGTGCCTGACAAGCGGATGACGATCGACGAGGTCGTCGGCGAGCTGCACGACGGCATGACCATCGGCATCGGCGGCTGGGGCTCGCGCCGCAAGCCGATGGCCCTGGTGCGCGCCCTGTGCCGGTCCGATGTCCGGGACCTGACGGTCGTCTCCTACGGCGGCCCCGACGTCGGCCTGCTGTGCGCGACCGGCAAGGTCCGCAAGGTGGTCTTCGCGTTCGTGTCCCTCGACTCGATCGCGCTCGAGCCGCACTTCCGCGCGGCGATGCCAGGCCGGAGCGGTCGAGACGCTGCAGCTCGACGAGGGCATGTTCCTGCTCGGGCTGCAGGCCGCCGCCTGGCGGGTGCCGTTCCTGCCGACGCGGGTCGGCCTGGGCTCCGACGTGCTCGAGCGGCAGGCGGAGATCTCGACCGTCGTGTCGCCGTACGCCGACCCCACCACGGCGAGCACGAGGAGCTGGTCGCGATGCCGGCGCTGTCGCTCGACGTCGCCCTCGTCCACCAGAACCGCGCCGACGCCGGCGGCAACGCGCAGTTCCTCGGACCGGACCTCTACTTCGACGACCTCATGTGCCAGGCGGCGCGGCGCTCGTTCGTGACGTGCGAGCGGATCGTCGACACCGACGACCTGCTCAAGGAGGGGCCGCACCACACGCTGCGCATCAGCCGGCTGTGGACCGACGGCGTGGTCGAGACGCCGAACGGCGCGCACTTCACCTCGTGCGTGCCGGACTACGAGCGCGACGAGGCCTTCCAGAAGGGCTACGCGGCCAGCGCGAAGTCGCCGGAGGCGTGGAGCGAGTGGAAGGCGGCGTGGGTCGACCTCGACGAGGACGGCTACCAGCGCAAGGTGGCGTCGGCATGACGACCGCGACCGACGTACGCCGGGCCGATGTCTGCTGCGTGGCCATGGCCGAGGTCTTCCGCGGCGACGGCGAGATCGTCGCCAACCCGATCGGCACGATCCCGCGCATCGGCGGCCTGCTCGCCCGGGCTGCCTTCGAGCCCGACCTGGTGATGACCGACGGCGAGGCGATGTTCACCACCGCCGACGGTGTGGTCGAGGCCTGGAACCCCTACCGCGCGATGTTCGACGTCGTCTGGTCGGGCCGGCGCCACGTGATCATGGGCGGCAGCCAGATCGACCCCCACGGCAACCAGAACTTCGCGGCCATCGGCGACATGCACAAGCCCAAGGCACAGCTGCTCGGCTTCCGCGGCGCGCCGGGCAACACCGTCAACGACCTGACGTCGTACTGGGTGCCCGCCCACGGCCCGCGGGTGTTCGTCGAGAGGGTCGACGTCGTCACGGGTGTCGGCTACGACCGGGCGGCCGCGGCCGGGCCGGCGGCGACGCGGTTCCACGGGTTGCGCCACGTCGTGACCAACCTCGCGGTGCTCGACTTCGAGACGCCCGACCACCGGATGCGGCTGCGATCGGTGCATCCCGGCGTCACGGTCGACGACGTCGTCGCGGCGACCGGCTTCGCGCTCGTCGTACCGGATGCGGTGCCGACGACCCGGCTGCCCACCGGCGACGAGCTGGCGCTGCTCGAGCGGATCGACCCGGACGGCGATCGCTACCGCGAAGTGCCCGATGCCTGACACCGGCCCCGTCCTGCGCACCCGGCTCACCGAGCTGCTCGGCATCCGCTATCCGATCGTGCAGACCGGCATGGGCTGGGTCGCGACGCCGCAGCTGGCCGCGGCGACCTCGGCCGCCGGCGGTCTCGGCATCCTCGCCGCGGCCACGATGTCGCTGGACGAGCTGCGGCGGGGCGTCAAGGAGGTGCGCGAGCGCACCGACGCACCCTTCGGCGTCAACATGCGAGCCGACCAGCGCGACGTCACCGAGCGCGTCGACCTGCTCGTGCGCGAGGGGGTGCGGGTGGCGTCGTTCGCGATGGCGCCGAAGCAGGACCTGATCAAGCGGCTGCACGACGGGGGCGTCCTCGTGATGCCCTCGGTCGGGGCGAAGCGGCACGCCGAGAAGGTCGCCGCCTGGGGCGTCGACGCCGTGCTCGTGCAGGGCGGCGAGGGTGGCGGGCACACCGGGTCGGTCCCGACCACGCTGCTGCTGCCCCAGGTCGTCGACGCCGTCGACGTGCCGGTCGTCGCGGCCGGCGGCTTCTTCGACGGCCGCGGGCTGGTCGCCGCGCTCGCCTACGGCGCGAGCGGCGTCGCCATGGGCACCCGCTTCCTGCTCACCTCCGACAGCCCGGTGCCGGAGGCGGTCAAGCGGCACTACCTGACGAAGTCGGTGACCGACACCGTCGTCACCCGGCAGGTCGACGGCGTGCCCCATCGCGTGCTCCGCAGCGACCTCGTCGACGCGCTGGAGGCCCACGGCCCGGTCCGCCGTACGACGGGAGCGGTGCGCAGCGCGCTCGCGTTCAAGAAGGCGTCCGGCACGCCGTGGGGCGCGATGATCCGCGAGGGCCTCGCCATGCGGAAGTCGCAGGAGCTGACCTGGTCGCAGGTGCTCATGGCGGCCAACACACCCATGCTGCTGCGCGCGGCGATGGTCGACGGGCGCGACGACCTCGGGGTGATGGCGAGCGGCCAGGTCGTCGGGCTCATCGACGACCTGCCCTCGTGCGCCGAGCTCGTCGAGCGGATCGTCCGCGAGGCCCACGAGACCCTGGCCCGGCTGGCCGCTGCAGACTGACGAGGGTGCAGACCCTCGCGGCGGTGCTGTTCTCGCTGGCGGCTGCGTTCAGCTACGCCGTCGCGGCGGTCGTGCAGCAGCGGGTCGCACGGGCTGCCGACCCCTCCGACTCGATGCGGCTGCGGCTTCTCGTGCGGTTGGCGCGGCAGCGGGTGTGGGTGCTCGGCGTGGGCCTGCAGGTGCTCTCCTACGGTTTCCAGGCGACGGCGCTCTACTTCGGGCCGATCGTGCTGGTCGCGCCGCTGGCCGGGCTCGACCTGCTCTTCGCTCTCCCGATGGTCGCTCGCAGTCGGCGGCTGTCACTTTCCGCACCCGAGTGGGCGGGCGTCGCGGCAGTGGCCGGCGGCGTGGCGACGTTCCTCGCCGTCTCCCCGCCGTCCGCCGGTGTCGGGTCCCCGGCGCTGCTCGACTGGATGCCGCTGTTCGTCGCGGTCGCGTCCGTGCTCGCTGTCGGGCTGCTGGTCGCCCGCCGGAGCGTCGGGCCGGTGCGTGCCGGCGTCCTCGCCGGGGTCGGGGCGGTGGAGTTCGGGCTGGTCGCGGCGCTGAGCAAGAGCTTCGTCGAGTCGCTCGGGCGGCTCGGCTGGGAGGCGCTGGCGCAGTGGGAGCCCTACGCGCTGCTCGTTGCGGGGGTGCTCGGGACGTTGCTCGCCCAGAGCGCCTACCAGGCCGGTTCGCTCGCGGTGACGCTGCCGGTGATCGACACCGTCGAGCCGATCAGCGGCGTGGTCATCGGCGCGACGCTCTTCCACGAGCAGTTGGCCACCTCCCCGGCGCTGCTCGGCGTCCAGCTGCTGGGCGCGGCGGTCGCCGTGACCGGAGTCGTTCTCATCGACCGGTCGCGGCTGGCCCGCACGGACACGCCGGCGCGGGCGGCAACGTGAGGCGAGCGGGACCGAAATGCCCCCTCGACGGGGATCCCCGACGCGAGTAGGTTGGCCGCTTCGGCGGGTGACCACCAGACTGCCCGGCCCCTAGCGACTCGTCCCGGCACGTGCGCGGACCCCGAAGCGCACCGTTCCCGAAGTGCACCGTCCCGCAAGGCGCCCCCTCGTCGATCGGGTCCCCCATGCTCGACCACGCTCAGCACCTCGACGGTCCCGCCCCGTCCGGCTTCTCCGGCGCGCGGCCACGCGCAGCGCAGTCTGTTCGTCATCGACCCGCGGCGTTACCGCCGGCACCGGGGCTGGCTGCTCCGCGCCGACCGCGTGTTCCTGGGCCCGCTCTGGACGCCCGTCGTGCGGGTCCGGCCGAGCCTGCCGCGCGCCTGCGACGGCGGCACCGAGCTCTGACCCTCCCCGGTCAGGTCGGGAGCACGAACGGGGAGTAGTCGGGCCCGCGGCGCAGGCTGTGGCCGCCGTCGACGTCGATGACCGCGCCGGTGAGCCAGCCCGACTCGGGCCCCAGCAGGAACCGGACGAGGGTCGCCACCTCGGCCGGCTCCCCGACCCGGCCGAGCGGCGAGTTGTCGGTGTAGCTCGTGAACACCGCGCTGTCGCGGGGGATCACCGCCATGAGCTCGGTGGCGGTGAAGCCTGGCCGGACGGCGTTGAAGCGCAGCCCACGCTCGCCGTACTCGTCGGCGGCGTTGCGGACCAGCTGCTCGATGCCGGCCTTCGCCGGTGGGTAGGCGCCGAAGAACCGGTGGGTGAGGTGCCCGGCGATCGACGACATCCCCACGAAAGCGCCGCGCCCGGCCGGCAGCATCGCCGCGACCGCGTGCTTGAGCGTGAGGAAGGTGCCGACGACGTTGAGATCGAGCACGCGCCGGAAGTCCTCGACCGACTGCTCGTGCAGCGGCGCGAGCATGCCCCCGCCGCCGGCGTTCGCGACGCAGCCGTCGAGCCGGCCGGTCGGCTCCGCGGCCACCCCGACCGCCCGCCGTACGTCGTCCTCGACGGTCACGTCCGCCACGGCGTACCGGGCGCCGATGCGCTGCGCCGCCGCGGCGAGCCTGGCCTCGGTCCGGCCGCAGATCGTCACGGTCGCGCCGTCGGCGGCGAGGCGCTCGGCGCAGGCGAAGCCGATGCCCGAGCCGCCGCCGGTGACGAGGAACGTCTGGCCGTCGAGCCCACCGGGATCCGTCATGCCGGCAGGCTAGTAGTTTCTGACGGCATGTCAGAAACGACGGTCCGCCCGGCGCTGGACCTCCTCGACGGTCGAGGCCTACGTGCACGGCGCCTACGAGCGCTATGCGTGGTTCCGCGAGCACGAGCCGGTCGCCTGGGACGAGGGCAACGAGCTGTGGGGCGTCTTCCGCCACGCCGACGTCGTCGAGGTGGAGACCCGCGACGACGTCTTCGTCAGCTCCGACCAGGCCAAGGGCGGCTACCGCCCGAACATCCCGGCGGACCCGGCGATCATCGGGCTGGACAACCCGCTGCACGCCAAGCGCCGCAAGCTCGTCAGCCGCCGGTTCACCCCGCGGGCGGTCGCGTCGCGGGAGGAGCGGGTGCGCGAGGTGGTGGTCGACCTCGTCGAGGGCGCGCTGGCGAAGGGGCGGGCCGAGGTCGTCGCCGACCTCGCGGCGCCGCTGCCGGCCCGGATGATCGGGTGGCTGCTCGGCTTCCCGGAGGACATGTGGCCGCGGCTGCGGGACTGGTCCGAGCGCACGATCATGCTCGGTGGCGGGCCGCGGTACATGAACGACGACGGGCTCGCCGCGTTCACCGAGTTCATGGCGGCGGCGAGCGAGCTCTACGAGGAGAAGCAGCGCTGCCCGGCCGACGACACGATGACGACGTGGACGACCGCCGAGGTCGACGGCGTACCGCTCGGGCAGCGCGAGGTGCTCAGCGACTGCCTGCTGCTGCTCGACGGCGGCGCGGAGACGACCCGGACGGTGATCGCCCGGTCGATCCTCGAGCTCGCCGCGCGGCCCGACCAGTGGCGGCTGCTGCGCGAGGGCGCGGACGTCGCGACGGCCACCGAGGAGTTCATCCGCTGGGTGTCACCGATCCACAACATGTGCCGGGTCGCGCGCAGCGACTACGACCTCGGCGGCGTCACCGATCCGGGCGGGGCAGCAGGTCGTGCTGATGTACCCGTCGGCCAACCGGGACCCGGCCCACTTCGCCGACCCGGAGCGCTTCGACGTCACCCGCAAGCCGAACGACCACATCGCCTTCGGCCTGGGCACGCACTTCTGCCTCGGTGCGGGGCTCGCCCGGCTGGAGATCCGGGTGTTCTTCGAAGAGCTCGTCCGCCGGGTCGCCGACATCGCGATCGTCTCCGAGCCGGTCGAGATGCCCAACGCCTTCGTCTACGGGCTGCGCGAGGCGCACGTCGAGCTCACCCCCGCATGAGCCCCCCGCACTGATCTTCGCCGCTACGACCATTTTTCGGCGCGACACGCCGTCCAGCTGGTCGTGACGGCGAAGATCTGCGCTTCGAGGGGTCAGCGCCAGGCGAAGACGGGCTGCTCGAACTCGTCGACCCGTACGACGGCGCCGGTCAGCGCGAGCTCCCGGAACTGGTAGACCACGGCGGCGGTCGGGGCATGGATGAGCGTGCCCAGCATCGGCAGCTGGATGACCGGCGCCGGCGACTCGGGGATCGTCACGAACCGCGGCTCGACGCCGAGCACCGGCGGCGCGACGACGTGGGCGCTGGCGACCTCGTGCGGGTTCGGGCACAGGTCGGCGGCGCTCAGGTCGCTCCAGACCACGACGGGTGTGATGACGTAGCCGGACCGGGTCGGGTAGTCGTCGAGCCGCCCGAGCACCGCCGCCGCGTCGACGAGCAGCCCGAGCTCCTCGTGGAGCTCGCGCAGCGCCGCCTCCTCGTGCGACTCGCCCGGGTCCACCCGGCCGCCCGGCAGCGCCCACTGCCCGGCGTGCGACCGCAGCCGCGCCGACCGCTTGGTGAGGACGATGCCCGGCCCCTCGTCGCTGTCGACGACGACGATGGCCACCGCCGCCGGCCGCCGTCCGTCCAGGGGGTGCGCCCGCCGCTCCCACGCGCCCATCGCCGCCGCGAGCGACCCGCGGTCGAGCCGCGCCGGCGCAGGCATCAGCGGGTCTCCGCGACGGCGTCGTCCCACGACGCCCCGGCGGCGAGCAGCGACCGCAGCCGCATGACGCCGGCCGGCGAGCGCATGCCGAGAACGCCGGCGAGCCGGTCGCCCGAGCGCAGCAGCGCCACCCACTTCGGCTCCTCGAGCGCTCCGGAGACGACGAGGGTCTCCGCCGTCGCATCGGTGTAGCCCAGGCACTGCAGCTTGGCGTCGTACTGGTCGGACCAGAAGTAGGGGACGGGGCGAACGGCTCGGTCGAGCCGGTGGCGACCGCGCGCGCGACGGCCTGCGCCTGCTCGCTGGCGTTGGTCCAGTGCTCGAGCCGGGCCGTCCCGCCGACCGGCACCGGCCAGCGGGCGAGATCGCCGACCGCCCACACGCCCGGGCGCGGCACGCAGCGTCTCGTCGCACTCGACGCCGTCGCCGAGCGTCAGCCCGGACCCGGCGAGCCAGCGCGTCTGCGGCACCACCCCGATGCCGACCACGACGACCTCGGCCGACAGCCGGCTGCCGTCGGAGAGCCCGACCGACTCCACCGCGGGCGTGCCCGTGACGTCGGCCACACCGACCCCGAGCCGGAACCCGACGCCGCGCTCCTCGTGCAACCGCTGGACGGCGGCACCGACCTCGGGAGGCAGCACGCGGGCCAACGGCAGCGGCAGCACGTCGACCACGGTGACCGGGCACCCGAGGGCGCGGGCGCTGGCGGCGACCTCGAGGCCGATGAAGCCGGCGCCCACGATCACGACGCGCGGCCGGTCACGCAGGGCGTCGCGCAGTCGCAGGCACTCATCGACGGTCCGCAGCACATGGACACCGTCCGCGCTCGGGCCCGGCAGCCGGCGGGGGGTCGCCCCGGTCGCGACCACCAGGTCGTCGTAGCCGACCTCGCGATCGCCGAGCAGCAGGCGGCGGCCGGCCACGTCGACCCCGGTGGCCTCGACCCCGAGCAGCAGCTCGACCTCCAGTGCGGCCAGCTCGTCCGGCCGCCGCAGGGTGGCCACGGCCGGTTCGGCGTCGCCGCGGAGCACCTCCTTGGACAGCGGCGGCCGGCTGTAAGGGAAATGGGTCTCGGCTCCGACGAGCAGGATCGGGTCGCGGTAGCCCTGCTGGCGAAGGGCCTCGCAGGTGCGCAGCCCCGCCAGCCCGGCCCCGACGACCGCGACCGTCATCGGCGGTCGGTCACCCCTTCAGCAGGTCGGGCCGCTGGGTGGCGATCATCCGTCGGAACCCCTCCCGCCACGGCACCGTCGTGTGCCCGACCAGTTCGTGCATGCGCGTCAGGTCGAGGCAGACGCTGGCGAGGGACTGCTCGGACGGGACGCATCTGAGCTCGACGCCGGTGAGCTCCGTCAGGTAGGCGCACCACTCCTCGACGCTGACGCGCTCGTCGCCGCCCCAGTTGACGACCGTGGGTGGGGTGGCCGCGAGGTCGAGCAGCTTCGGCACCATCGCGACGATGTCGTCGGTGTGGATCGGGTGGAACTCGCTCGGCGCGTCCGGATGGACGGCGACGTCCATGCCGCCTTCAGCCAGCTGGAACTGGATGTAGGGCCAGCCGCCCCAGTCGCCGTAGGGCACGTTGAGGCGGGCGATCGTCGCGGGCACGTTCCACCGCTTCGACCCCCAGCGCACGGCGCCCTCCGCCCCGATCTTGGTGATCGAGTAGGTGGGCAGGTAGTAGTTGCGATGACTGTCGCCGAGCGGGTCGTCCTCGGCGAACTCGCGGTGGCCGTCGGGCTGGTAGACGGCGGTGGAGCTGACATGGAGGAAGCCGCGGCTGCCGGCGTACCTCTCCATGAGGTGCAGCGGCCCGCCGAGGTTGCCGTCGAGGGCGACGTTCCACTTGTCGCTCTTGACGACGGCGAAGTGCAGCACGTAGTCGATCTCGTCGGGCAGGTCGGACAGGTCGCCCTTGACCAGGTCGAGCCGGGCGGTCTTGATGCCTGCCGCGTGCAGCGAGTCGCGCGCGCTCTCGTCCCGGAAGCGGGCGGCGCCGGTGACCTCGTGCTCCTTCGCCAGCGCCTCGGCCACGGGCCGGGCGACGTCGCTGGTGATGCCGGTGACCAGGTAGCGCGCCACGGGTTGCCTCCACATCTGACGGACCGTCAGATCATAGGTGGCGGGTCACCAGGCGCTCACGTGCGGGACCGGACCAGTCCCTCCTGCACCACCGAGCAGACGAGCCGGCCGTCGTGGGTGAAGATCGAGCCGCGGGCCAGCCCCCGCGCGTTTGCGGCCCACGGGGAGTGCTGGTCATAGAGCAGCCACTCGTCGGCGCGGAAGTCGTCGTGGAACCACATCGCGTGGTCGAGCGAGGCGATGAACGCCGTCGTACCGGTCCAGTCGATGCCGTGCGGGGCCAGCACCGGGTCGAGCAGCGTCATGTCGCTCGCATAGGCGAGCACGCAGACATGCAGCAGCGGGTCGTCCGGAAGCGCGCCCGCCGCGCGCAGCCACACCTGCGAGTCGGGCTCCCGGGCCTCGGCGTCGCCCTTGATCGCGGCGAGGAACGGCGGGTCGTCGACATAGCGCAGGTCGATGGGGCGGGGCATCCGCCGGCGCTTGGGGAACATCTCGGCCAGCGGCGCGAACCGTTCCTCGAACGTCGGCAGCGAGTCGGGGTCGGGTGCGGTCGGCATCGGATCCTGGTGGCGCGGGCCGTCCTCGCGGGCCATGAACGACGCGGTGAGGATGAACACGGCCCGGCCGTGCTGCGTGGCGGTCACCCGGCGGGTGCTCATCGTGCGCGTGTCCCGGGTCACGTCGACGCTGTAGATCAGCGGGATCGACGGGTCACCGGCATGCAGGAAGTAGGCGTGCAGCGAGTGGACGCCACGCTCCCCGGCCACGGTGCGGCCGGCGGCGACGAGTGCCTGCCCGGCGACCTGGCCGCCGAAGACGCGCTGGACCGAGGTGTCCGGCGACAGCCCCCGGAAGAGGGTCGACTCGAGCGGCTCGATGTCGAGGAGCTCGAGGAGGTGGTCGAGGGGTTGCTCCGGCACGTCGGAGATTCTGGCCCACCGGCTCAGGGGGCGACCGAGCCGAGGTCGGCGAAGCCGCTCGGGTCGTGCCGGCCGATCGTGCCGTGCTCGAACAGCCCCCAGCCGACGTGGTCGCCCGCCGTCGCCCGCGCGACGTGGTCGACGACGCCCCACGGCACCCGCCCGGCCACGGCCGGGTCGGCGAAGTCGTAGACGCTGCCCTCGACCCAGCCCGGGCCGCGCCAGGACCCGTGCAGCCACTCGGGGTCGCCGCCGTACCCGCAGCCGACGTGCAGCGGCACCCCGCAGCTCGGCTCGACGTCGATGACGAACGGCGTGCCGTCGCGCTCCGTCAGCTCGATGCGCGCGTGCTGCGGGTCCCGGGTGCCGGGGCGGTAGTCGATCGTCACCCGCGGCCAGCCGAGCTGCTCGACCCGCCCGTCGGGCCAGACGCGCACCGCGTCGTTGAGCGTGCGGTGGCCGGACCCGTCCTCCTGGGCGATGAGGACGACGCCGAACGACTCGAACCGCAACGGCACGTAGAGCCACCAGAACCCGAACGACGCGTCGTGGACCGGCCGCCCCGGCGGCTCCGCCTCGCCGACGGGGCGGATGCCCCACGACCGGTCGCGCGACCCGACCCAGGTGTCCGGGTTCACGTCGATCTCGTCGCCGGCGACGCGCAGGACACCCGACCAGCTGCCGAGCTGGGCGAAGCGCCAGGTGTCGATGATCGTGCGCCGGCCCTGACGCATCAGGTGCCGCTCCTCGTCGAGCGCCGGGAAGGCGCCGTCCCAGGTCAGGTCGAAGCCGATGCCGTGGTCGTCCGCGTCGCAGACCAGCCGGACACGCTGCAACGGCTCGACGACCTCGATCCGGTACGGCCCCACCGCCGGCCGCAGTCGCTCACCGTCGAGCTCGTCGGAGCAGCGGACCACCCACTGCTGGGACCCGCGGCGTACGGCGGCGTAGGCGTCCTTCACGCCGAGGTTGGGATAGACGCCGAGACCGGTGACGAGGAAGAGGTCGCCGGTCCGGTCGTGGGCGTTGAAGTAACACCGGTCGTAGAAGTTGCGGTCGCTGCTGGCGACGTACTGCAGCGACAGCGGCGCCTGGTGCAGCGGGTACTCGTCGAGCGGCACGGGCACGGGTGCTCCTTCAGTGCGGTGACGAGCTGATCCAGCAGCGCCCGGTGGAAGATGAACTCCTCCGTGTCGCCGGGTGCCTCGCGCTCGCCGAAGTGGACCTGGCGCTGACCGGTTCGGGTGAGGACGATCGCCCAGATCACCGCGGAGTAGGCGAGGTAGAAGTCGAGGTCCTGCGGCTCGCGACCGGTCTTGTCCGCGTAGCGCTGCACGACGTCGTCGCGTTGCATGAACTGCGGCATGCCCGGCAGTGACAGCATCTCGGCGAGGTGCTGGAAGACCATGTGGGCGCAGACCAGCCAGCCGATGTCGAGCTCGCGCGGCCCGAGGCCCGCCATCTCCCAGTCGAGCAGCGCGACGGGCGTGAAGTCGCGGTAGATGACGTTGCCGATCCGCGAGTCGCCCCAGGACAGGACGGGGTCGCCCTCGTCGACCGGCCAGTGGTCGTCGAGCCAGGCGAACGCCCGCTCCACGAGTGGAGACGCCGCCCCCTGGCTCTTGACGAACTCCCAGAGCGCGCGGTTGTGCGCCACGTGCCGTCGCAGGTGGGTCGCACCGGGCTCGGCGTACTCGAGAAACCCGAACCGCTCCGGCGCGTCCGGGATCCCGTGCAGCCCCGCGATCGCGTCGACGGTGCCGTCCTGCAGCGCGCGCTGGGCGGCACCCGGCGCGTCGTGCAGCCAGTTGTCGCCGAACGGGTAGGGCAGCACGTCCGGCGGCACCACACCGTCGACCCGGCGCATGACGAAGAACGGCGCACCGATGTGGGCCGGGTCGGGCTCGCACCACAACGGCTCGGGCACGGGCACGTCGGTGAGCTCGTGCACCAACCGGATGGTCTCGAACTGGCCCGGCATGTCATACGTCGGGAACACCGGTACGTCGGCGGCGTCCGGAGCGACCCGGGCGACCAGCCGCTCGTCGCGCGTCATGCCGTCGGCGCCGGTCCAGTCGGCACGGAACAGCAGCGTGTCGCTCGACATGCCGTTGGCATCGGTGCCGACGAGATCGGTCACGCGCGCATCCGCGCCGGCGGTCCTCGCCAGCCAGGCTTCGAGCCGCCGCCGGACGACCTCGGGGTCGCGGCTGGTCCGCCGCAGTGGGCTGGCCGCGGGCGTGGTCATCGGCGTCGCCTGCCGCGCCGGGGCGGGTCCTCGACGAGCGCGCGCGACACGATGAGCGCCACCTCGCGGGCGAAGCCGGCGGCGCTCTGCGAGCCGCTGTTGATGGCGCGGACGAACAGCGCACCCATCATCACGTCGAAGAGCGCGTCGACGCCACCGACAGGTCGCCGGCCGGTCGACTCGAGGAAGGCCGCGAAAGCCTCCCGCATGGGGGTGACGCTTCGCTGCACGAGCCGGTGCCACAGCTGCGGGTCGGTCTGGTACTCGGTGAGCAGCCCGGGGATCGCGGCCCGCACGGCCGGGTCGCCGAGGTGCTCGATGATGCCGCGGCAGTAGGTCTGCAGGTCCCGCTCGATGTCGCCGCTGAGGGCGGTCGGCTCGATGAACGGCGTCGGGAAGACCGCCTCCTCGATGAGCTCGGCCTTGCTCGACCAGCGGCGGTAGATGCTCGGTGCACTCACGCCGGCGCGGCGCGCGATCGCCTGGATGCTCGTCGCCTGGTAGCCGTCCTCGACGAGCAGCTCCAGCGTCGCCGTACGGACCGCGGTGTCGACCCGGGGATCGCGCGGGCGCCCGACGCGCGGGGTGGTGTCGTCGTACGCCGAGTCGTCGGTCAGCGGCTCGGGCATGGTCGCAAACCTATTTCGTTTCGGCCTCTATCGCAACGCGACCGGGCCCGGGGTCGGGACCTTCTCCTCTTGTCGGCGGTCGCGGCGGACGCCGACGCTGGCCCTGCCAGCTGCCGGCCTGGCCCTACTGACCCGGCCCGGCTGCGGCGCGGGGTCGGCCGCTCTCAGAAACCCCGGACCTCGTGCGGCCGGTACGGCGCCTCCAGCGAGGCAACCTCGTCCGGGGTGAGCTCGAGGTCGAGGGCGGCGACGGCGTCGTCGAGGTGATGCGGCTTCGTCGCACCGACGATCGGAGCGGTCACGCCGGGCTTGCCCAGCAGCCAGGCGAGGGCGACCTGTGCCCGTGGGACGCCGCGTCCCTCGGCGACCTCGCCGACGCGGTCGACGACCGGCCGGTCGCCCTCGTCGTACAGCTTGCGGCCGAACTCGTCCGTCTCCGAGCGGGCGGTCGTCTCGTTCCACGGCCGGGCGAGCCGGCCGCGGGCGAGGGGGCTCCACGGGATGACGCCGATGCCCTGGTCGAGGCAGAGGGAGACCATCTCACGCTCCTCCTCGCGGTAGAGCAGGTTCCAGTGGTTCTGCATGCTCGCGAAGCGGGTCCAGCCATGCAGGTCGGCGAGGTAGAGCGACTTGGCGAACTGCCAGGCATGCATCGACGACGCCCCGATGTAACGCGCCTTGCCGGCCTTGACCACGTCGTGCAGAGCCTCGAGCGTCTCCTCGATCGGCGTGCGCGAATCCCAGCGGTGGATCTGGTAGAGGTCGACGTAGTCGGTGCCGAGTCGGCGCAGGCTGTGGTCGATCTCGGTCATGATCGCCTTGCGCGACAGGCCGCCGCCGTTCGGGCCCTTACGCATGATGCCGTGCACTTTGGTGGCGAGGACGACCTCGTCGCGGTCGGCCATCGTCAGCAGCGTGCGGCCGGTGATCTCCTCACTGGAGCCGGCCGAGTAGACGTTGGCGGTGTCGAAGAAGTTGATGCCGGCGTCGAGGGCCTGTTTGAAGAAGGGCTTGCTCGCCTGCTCGTCCAACGACCAGGGATGGGCGCCGCGGCCGGGCTCGCCGTAGCTCATGCAGCCGAGGCAGATGCGCGAGACCTGCAGTCCCGTCCGTCCCAGTGTCGTGAACTCCACGGCAGTCCTTCCGGCAGATCGACGAGTGCGGTCGTGCTCCGAGGGCGGCGCTGTCCATCACGGTCGAGCGGAGCACCCGGGCCTTCGAGCCTATGTCGCAGTTGGTCGCCCGCTCGCAGCATCGAACGGGGAGCCAGTCGTGCGGCAGGACCGCTCGCCGAGTCCACGACTACCACGACATCCTCGCGGGCTCTGTGCCGACGGTTCTGTTCGGTCGATCTTCGGTATGGAGAACCTCAAGCGAACCGGGACGCGAGCAGCTTCGCGAGCAGACGTCGCAGGTCACGGTGGCCGCGCTCGCCGAGCACGGCCGTGACGTCGGCTTCGATTCCTTCGATCGTTGTGACACCGGCCGCGACGCATTCGATCCCGCGCGGAGTGAGGACGATCAACTTGGCGCGTCGATCGCGCGGATCCGGCCGCCGTTCGACATAGCCGAGCTCCTCGAGTTCGTCGACGAGCTCGCCCATCGCCTGCGGCGTCATGTTTGCCCGACGCGCGAGCTCGGTCAGCCGGGCCCCGTCCGGGCCGAGCTGCGCGAACACGGCCGAGTGTGACGGCTTCTGCGGATAGCCCGCCCCGACCACCCCGTCGACGATGCGGAATCCGAGCACGCTGTAGGCCTGCCCAAGGAGGGCGACCGTGTTCGCCTCTGCGCCGCGTTGTGGGGCTTGCCGCTCGGGCGCCATATCCGTAAGGTTACCCTGAAGTTCAGGGAACCTGAGCGTCCTGCTTCGGAGTGTCAGGGGGGGCGATGCCGACGACCATCGAGTTCGACCGGCTGACCAAACACTTCGGGGCCACCGTGGCGGTCGACGACCTATCCGCCGTGGTACGCCCAGGCGTCGTCACCGCGTTCCTCGGACCGAACGGCGCCGGCAAGACGACAACACTGCGGATGCTGCTCGGCCTGGTGAGCCCCACGTCCGGGACGGCGACGTTCGGCGGCCGACGGTACGACGAGCTCACTGATCCGGTCCGCGAGGTGGGGGCGGCGCTCGAGGCCGCCGGATTTCACCCAGGCCGGACGGCGTACGACCACCTGCGGACGCATGCAGTCGCGGCAGGTCTGCCGTCGGAGGCGCCGGCGCGGGTCCTCGAGGAGATGGATCTGGCGCCGGTAGCAGGTCGCAAGGTTGGCGACTACTCCCTCGGGATGCGGCAACGACTCGGGCTCGCCGCCGCCCTGCTCGGCGACCCCCCGATCTTGGTGCTCGACGAGCCGACCAACGGTCTGGACCCACAGGGCATCCGTTGGCTGCGGGGCCGGCTCCGGGAACTCGCCGACGAGGGGCGCACGGTGTTCGTGTCGAGCCACGTGCTGAGCGAGGTGGAGCAGGTCGCCGACGAGGTGCTTGTGCTCCTCGACGGTCAGCTCGTCCGGTCGAGCTCGCTCACCGCTCTGCAGCAGGAGGCAGGCATCCGGACCCGGGTGATCAGCCCGACCGCCGAGTCCCTCCGGGCCACTCTCGAACGAGCAGGTCACAGCGTCCGTGCCGTCGGCCCGGACGAGCTCGTCGTCCAGGCCGCCCCTCCAGAAGTCGGCGCAGTAGCCGCCGAGCACGGGCTGGTGCTGCACGCCCTGGGCGAGACCGGGTCGCTGGAGGAGACGTTCTTCCGGCTCACCGGCGAGGTGCCGGAATGAACCGCCTGGTGCACGCCGAGCTGATCCGCCTGCGCACGGTCAGGATGACGTTCTGGCTGCTGCTGACCGTCGTGGCCGTGGACGTGCTCGTCATCTTCTTCAACGTCCCGGCGAACGATGAGTTCGGCGGAGACCTGTCCCTGGATGATCCCGGTCTGCTGGCGCGTCTGGTCGGCCTCGGCCTCGCGGTCAGCCAGCCGGTGGCCATGGTCCTCGGCATCCTGTGCTTCACCCAGGAGCTCCGGTTCGGCACCATCACGTCGACGTACCTCGTCACACCGCGCCGGCGCCACGTGCTCGGCGCGAAGCTCGCTGCCGTCGCCTTGGGAGGCGTCGGCTTCGCTGTCGCGACCGTCGGTGCCGCCACTGCCGTGAGCGCCGTCATGATCTCGACGCGGGGCGGCAGCCTCACCTGGTCCTCGCAGTTCGTCCAGGTGGCCGCCGCGGGTTTTGCGGTGATGGTGCTCTACCCCATCATCGGCGTCGCCATCGGCGCGCTCGTGCGCAACCAGATCGCGGCCGTTGTCGGGTCGATCGTCTGGCTGATGCTCCTCGAGCAGCTGCCCGATCAACGGTTTCCGGCCTTCGGTCGCTGGACGCCGGGCGGCTCGTCCGCCGGACTGCTCCAGCTCGGGGATTCGGTCACCAAGCACGGCGAGCTGCTGACTCCCTGGCTCGGCGGGCTCGTCCTCGCCGCTTACGCCGCGCTTCTGGTCGCTGCGGCCATCACCCGTGAGCCGCGGCACGACATCACGTGAGGCGCGGCAAGGCTTGGCAGTTTCGCCTCGACTGCAGACGGCCGGCTAACGGTTGAGAGGTGCCGGGCAGTGCGTCGCGTCGCTGGCCACGCTGCGTCGTGTGGTTGCAGTTCTCCGGCGGCCGGGCGCGACGGGGAGGGTGTTCATCAGCATCGCGGCACGGGCGTTGTCCAACGTGCCGCGGAGAGCCGATCCAGGAGGGGGCTCCTCGCAGCGCACGGCGCCGCCCGGCTAGCGCGGACGGTAAGCGTCGCGGCGGTGCTGTACCCGGTCGACGGTGACGACTTGGTCGTCCTCGTCGATCTCGCCGTTGACCGCCCCAGCCCGGCGGTTTGCGGGACCGCTTGACGAATCGACCCCAACTATAGTAGGGATGGCGCTACTATACTGAAGATATGCCGACTTGAGTGGGGCCTCTGTGGACCTGTCGCAACCGATTAGAGCGGTGGTTCCGACGCTGGACGGGCCGGTTCTTCAAGCGTTGGCTGGTACGACGGCGTCGGTTACCGGCCGTCAGGTACACCGAATGGCTGGTACCGGATCCGAGGCGGGGGTTCGCAAGGTTCTCGGGCGCCTTGTCGAGCAAGGCCTCGTGCACGTCAGCGAGGCCGGTGCCAGCTTGCTGTATGTAGCCAATCGCGACCACGTTGCGTGGTCTGCGGTGGAGTCGCTGGCGACGCTGCGTCGTCTGCTGTTCGACCGAATCGCTGCGGCCATCACCGACTGGGAGATCAAGCCGTTGCATGCCAGCGTGTTCGGCTCGACTGCGCGCGGTGATGGCGACACGCGCAGTGACATCGACCTGTTTGTGATTCGGCCGGCGCGCACGGCTGAGGACAGCGAGCCTTGGGCGAGCCAGATCGATCACCTGCGTGACGGCTGTAACGAAATGGACCGGCAACCCCTGTCAGGTGATCCAGCTCGACATGAAAAGGCTCGCCGAGCACGCTGTGGTGTCCGATCGATTGCTCGATGAGTGGCGCCGCGACGCGATCGCCCTGTACGGCGATGAGCCACGAAACCTGATGAGCAGGGCCAAGAGGCAAGGCCCGAAAGGAAGCGGTCCGCGATGACGCCGCGCCGGGCTGCTCGCACCCAACAATGCGATCGGCGCGATGCCAGGACCCGACTCGAGCATGCTCGCTCGTTTCTCGACGTTGCCGATCTCGTGGGGACGGATCGCGACGAGCTCGCGACTCCGTCGGTTTCGTCAGCCCTTGCTGTCCTCGCTGCCATCGCGGCGTCGGATGCGGTATGTTGCGCCGTACTCAGCCAACGGGCTCGAGGCCAGGATCATCAGCAGTCCGTCGCGTTGCTGCGCACTGTGACGCCCGACGGTCCCGACATGGCCCGAGATCTCGAACGGCTGCTGGCGATCAAGGACGACGCCCACTACGGCCTGCTCGACATGAGCAGCCAACGAGCGACGAGTGCGCTGCGGCAAGCCCGCCGGCTGCTTGCCGCGGCCGAAAAGCACATCCGCTAGGAAGGTTCCCCTCTGTCCGGCGACCGGCACTCAGACCGGTAGCGGTTCCAAGACCGCCGGGGTCGACGCTCACTGACGCGGCCGCCAGTCGATGGCCGGTCCGCGACTGGTCCGCGAAATTCGCGGCCCGAGTACCTCACTAGAGACCGAGTTCGGGCAGACTCGCAGGTGGAGGGCTCGCCTAGTGGCCGATGGCGGCGGTCTTGAAAACCGCTATGGCGCGGAAGCGTCATCGTGGGTTCGAATCCCACGCCCTCCGCTGTAAACGCGCAGGTGTGCGTCCAGCAGTTCGGGACGCGCCATGAGGAAAAGGAGAACCACATGACGTAGGGAGCGACAAGTTCAGGGCGGCCTGCCGGTGTGAGTCCGGTCCGGGGAGACGCCTGGGTCCCCGGTAGCGAAGCCCCCGTGCGTGGTCGAGAGGCCGGGTGCGAAGCGGGGCGGAGCAACCGTGCGGTCTGCAACGTGAAGTGAAGCCTGAGCAAGCGTCGTCAAGCGAGCTCCTGCGTGAGCGGGAGAGAGAGGGAGCCGAGCCGGTTCGCGGACGGCGAAGGCCATGGAAGGCGTCTGGATCCAGGAGCGGGCGCTGAGGAACCCTCCGGCGTATTGGGCGTTGAACGTGCGGATGGTCGTCCTGGGAACTCGGGAGAGCCGTCTCGGCCCCGCCGCCTGCGGGGGGCGGGAAGCGATGCCTGCCTATAACCGGCGAACCCGGGAAGTGGGCGGGCGGCCGAGCGGCAGTCGGAGCGGGTCGTAGTACTCGAGGTCGGGAAACACCGGCCTCGGGGGGAAGGGCCCGCGCTTCATCGATGCACGGCGAAGGAGGAGAAGGACTCTGATGAGTGCCGTCTCGGCTAGGTCCGTCAGCCGCGCCAAGGGCGTGGACCGGGTTCGTGCTCTCCAACGCGTGCTCTACCGCTGTGCCAAGCAAGATCGGATCGCCGCTTCCACGCCCTCTATGACAAGGTCGCCCGCAGCGACGTGCTCTGGAGGGCTTGGGGCGAGGTCCGTGCCAACCGCGGAGCCGCCGGCGTCGATGGGGTGACCATCGACGACGATCGTGGCCGGGATGTCCGGCGGTGGGCGACTTCCTCGACGAGCTCGCCGCGAGGCTGCGCGCCGGGACCTACCGGCCGCGGCCGCTGCGCCGGGTTCACATCCCGAAGCCGGGCAAACCAGGCCAGCTGAGGCCGCTCGGTATTCCCATGTTGCGCGACAGGGTGGTGATGGCGGCGGCGAAGATCGTGCTCGAGCCGATCTTCGAAGCCGACTTCCTCCCGACCAGCTACGGGTTCCGGCCCGGGCTGTCGGCCCACCACGCGCTGGAGACGGTCAGGCGGACCGTCACCTGGCGCGGCAAGGTGTGGGTGCTTGACGCCGACATTCGAAGCTGCTTTGACGAGATCGATCACGACGCGCTGCTCGCCAGATCGAGCGGCGGGTGTGTGACCGGCGGATGTTCAAGCTGCTGCGGGGTTGGCTGAGGGCGGGGGTGTTCGAGGGCGGGATCGTGTCCGCGATCGAAGCGGGCACCCCGCAAGGCTCGCCGATCTCACCGCTGCTCGCAAACATCGCCCTGCACGCGCTCGATCAGGCGTGGCAGGGCGGCGGCCAGCGGCTGGGGGTGCTGGTTCGGTACTGCGATGACTTCGTTGC